>CAWHZB010000007.1:0-279099 GCA_963833715.1 uncultured Alphaproteobacteria bacterium | reverse complement strand
CGTGCGGACGCCATTACCCTCGATGCGATCCAGCAGCGCGGCGAAGCCTGGACGGTCTTGGATAGGATTAGCGCCCGAGACTGCCGCATCGTAGAACTCCTCGACTATCTGGAAGCCTGCCCGCTTGGCGTAGGAGGCGATTGCCGACTTCTGGCGCTTATCGCTGTCCTTGTCCTGTCCGACGTTGGCGGCAGAGCTCGTCCGGTAATAGGCCAGAGCCTCGACCCGATGTTTGTTGTTTATTGCCATGGAAAACCCCCGTGGTTGTTGGTCTTTCAAAGGATTTTCGTGAAAACAACCGATTTCGGGACGGGAACCACGTTTCTGCCAGAAACGTTGACTGACACCGCAGCGACGCTAACCCCGAGCGTTAAGCCCACGCTGCGGAAACGCGCCCGGCTCGCTCCCCCCGACCGGGCGCAACGCTTTTTGAGTTTTCGAAAGTCAGTGCGTGGAATTGTGCGCTGAGACGGGAACCGCGTTTTCGCTAGCAGCGACGCTTCCCCAAGAGCGTGAGCCCTCTGCGGAAAAGCCGCGCCTGGCATTGGTCTCTCGTATCCGGGCGGGGCCGTGGTTGCGTTCAATTGTGCAGCGAACCGAGCCGCTGCTCGATCGGCGGCAGTGGAACCCGCTGACCTTTCGGATCGACGATGACGATCTCGATTTTGTCGGGCAGCGGCGTTAGGGGGTTCTCCGGATCGTTCGCCAAAGGCTGGGTTGCCTTTCCATAGCCGCGGTCGAGCAGCTCCTTGGCTGCCGCAATGCGGGCCTGCTCATTTTTGGAGGTCTTCATTAGTCGTGCAAGCAGGGCGATGGCTGCCGGTCCATGCTGCTGAGCAATGGTTTTGATGGGAGTAGACCAAATCAACTGCGCACACGCTGGTCATGCGGGTGCTCATGTGCGGCGGCCGCGAGTGTGGGAAGCCGCCCTAAGCAAACATACCGTCAAACATCTCGTGTGAGTTGAGCGTGTGACCTGGATTGGCGCCGCAGCTACATTCTTGCGGAGGATAGTCCGGGAGTTACGAGGATTCGGTTGCAAACTCCGCTTGTCGCAGCTCCCGACTAGCGCGCGGCCGTTTGGCGCGTTCTTGCGCACCTTCCAGCCGCACGGCGGCGTCGCGCGTATTTCCCCCGAAGCCGCGCGCCTGTCACACGCTCAATTGAGCAGAGAAGCGTGCAAGTGTCACCCCAGATTTGGGGGAGACCTCATGGGATCGGACGCTGACGTATAGCCTGAGCTACCGCGTGGCTTGTGCCGTGAACGCCCAATTTGGCCTGCGCCTTCTTGAGGTGGCTGCGGACGGTTTCCTCTCCAAGTTCGAACTCAGCAGCGACTTCTTTCGTTGGGCACCCGATTGAGAGTAAGCGCAGCACGGCAAGTTCACGGGCCGTCAGCGCGGCACCCTTGCCGATCCGGGCGACCTGCGGTCCAACGAGCTTTTGCAGACGAATGGCAGCAAACGTCGCTCCCAAGAATAGAATGGCGCGTGTCTCTTCCGATAGTAGCTGGGACAAGACCTTTGCCGACCAAAATGTCACCATCCAACGGCTGCCCACGGGGCAGCTAAAGCAATCACGCATTCTATACTTGAGCGCGAGTTCCATGGGCCACCGGTCGACCCCCAGCGGCTCAAGCGTCCGCATCAATTCCGACATCGTGAATGGCGCGAGAGACAGTTGTGCAAAGGTGATACCGGGGCCCGGATGCTTTCGGGTTAATTCGATATGTTCGTCCCACCATCCCTCAGGCACGCTCTTGTGGAGGAAGACGGTCTTGCCTTTTTCGACGCCGCTAAAATCCCCCCATCGCACAGGGAACAGGGCCGCAGCCAGCACGTTAAGCGGGGTGGCTTGATGCGTGGCCTTGTGCAAGGCATCCAAGACCGCGTCAGGCGTATCAAGCTTCTCGATGCTGCTCGTAAACAGCAGCATTTCTGAACTAAGCTTTAGAACATCTGAGTGCATGCACGGATGTTAGCATGCTCGACATTCCGCCGCGGTAACGCCCATGTGCAGCGACGACCTACACATGGAAGCGGCACCCAGCTGGGGGGAAGCTCGGTGCCGCCGAGTGGAGCCCCCGGCTCTTGCGAACCGGGGGCACCTTGTGGCCGGCTCCACGGGGGTGCGAAGGGAGCCGGCCTGTCGATGCTTGCTCTACGAGGGACAAAAGAAGCATCACGCGTACATCTTTGATGTAAAAGATCGCCCCCAGGTATCACCGATTTGGGGGAGACTTGCGCCGCAAGGTGGACGGGCCACAGAGCGTCCGCCCGGATGTGTCGTTCGGACGCGGTCGAAAGCGATCTACACGTAGATGCAAGAGGGGCTCGGAAGTCGTATTGAACCCGCAGCACTTTCCCTCAGTGCTTAGGCACTCCCCCCCGGTGCCTACAATCGGCTCTCCGGGCCCTTCCGCTGAGCAAGCCATCGCGCCTGGGCAGCGTTGGGCATTAACCATGAGCCCGGCAACGACAAGAGGTAACGCCGCGTGTTAGCAAAAACAGATTTCCCAATGGGTCTCGATGCCAAAACTCGCGAGGCATTCAAAAAAACATTCGACGCCATGTCCGAGTGGCGCGATGAGACCACAGCATCGACGGAGCGATATGCCGAAAGGGTTTTCGACACATTCGCCGTTGCAGCTCGCGGTGTCGGTTGGCCCGAGAGCCTGATCGACATGACGAAGGCCCAGTTGTTGCAAGCCTCCAAGATGCAAACCCAGATGATGGATCGCGTCATGAAGACTTGGCAGGATCAACTGAAGTCGCCGGTCAGCCCCGGTCAATTCTTGGGCGAACTTACCCAAGGTGGCTCGGGCACTGGTCTCGAGAACGCCATGGCCAATCCGGTGCAATTCTGGATGCAGGCGACGCAGATGTGGCAGGATCAACTGAAGTCGCCGGTTAGCCCCAGTCAATTCTTGGGCAAATTTACCCAAGGTGCCTCGGGCACCGGTCTCGAGAACGCCATGGCCAATCCGGCGCAATTCTGGATGCAGGCGATGCAGATGTGGCAGAAGAACTGGATGGACGCGATGGCGCTCTGGATGGGCGGTAAGCCTTACCGACGGTAGCGGGCTTTGCGCACTAGTCGCCATCCAAGCAACTCGCACTCGCAATAATCTGAAACTCCCGCGCTACTCCTTCGGCGCGGGAGTTTTTTATAAAGTCCCCGGCGGCCAGTAGGTTCAAGTAGGCAATCGCCGCACTCCTATTTGTATTAAAGCAATCACGCATTCCATACAGGGGGCCGTACCAGCGGGGAGGTGACTGCCCATAAGTAAATCGAACTCCGACAGGATGCGCTGCGCCAGTTGCCGGGGTGCCTTTCTGAGCTTGATCAGCGGCGCCGCGTTGAAGCGGGTATAGCCAACTTGATGTGCGAAGCCGAGCAGCGCCTTCACGATGGCGACGTTGGCGTTGACCGTTCACGGGCAAGTTCAGCAAGATCACGATCAAGGTCGACCGGCCGCAGTTGTCGCCGAAGGATATCCAGAAATTGAAGGAAGGCGAAGCAGCAGCAGCAGACGCCAAGTAAAGCGTGCGCAGCATGCTTGACCAGAAGTGCTGCAGCGACGAACGCGTTAGCGCGATGCCTGAGTCTGACCCCAACCGGACATTGGCTCGCGCTTTTTCATGGCTTGGCCGGGACTAGCTCACTGGCGTGGCGCCAACAAGCTGCCAACGTCAACCTTCGTGCTTCCCTCCGGCGGGGAAAATACAAACGTGTCTTGTGAAAAGACGGGGTTTGGCTTCCATTTAAACTCGTTAGTCTGATTAGGACCATCTACGTTACGGTAGACAAGCCTACATAGGAGAGGGACGTCGTTCTTTTCCAACCAAGCTTCCCAGCTGTCGTCTCCCATCCGCCCAACAGCGGTGAATTTATCACATTGCCGCCCGCCGATTGTGCTTGAGCCCGCAGCAGCGACCTTAATGTCGTCAGACCCGGCGACAACATCATCAACGACCCTGAGAAAATCCAGCACTTGTGCCTCGACACCTAATTCGCCGGTAAACAATCCAAACGCTGCAGCGGGTGAATCGGGCGCGGTTGTTTGCGCGAATTTGCGTTGTTTGGGGTCATAAATCGTCAGCACTTTCCCATCAGAAATAACTACATAAGCGTTCCGGCCGGATGAGGTTTCGATGCGCAACAGATTGGGTTGGCGAATCTGGAAATGAACCGACCCGCGATACAGCTCCTCTCCCAGCGTGCGGGCATCGAATGAAGTTTCGAAGTCAAGCGGAGTGCTTTTTATATAATCCTGCAAACGCTTGAAGATAACTCGGGGCTCGCCAGAAGCACTCGCGACTGAATTCGACGGTGCATTTTTTGACGGTTCGGTTTGGGCCTGCGCAACGGCGCACGCGAGCATCCAAGCCACGAGGGAAAGACGGTAGAGCATCCGCTGGTCTCCAGTTATGGGTCTCAGATACCTCATTGGCCGTTAATTAGCATCGACGGCGGCGGAAGTTGTTTCCCGTCAATCGTAACGGTGGCGCTCGGAGAACCCGGCACGCCGGTGATCTGCTGAGCATCGGCGGTGAATGTGTGCAGTGGGGAAAGGAGTAAGCTTGCAACCAGCCAATAACGGTGAACCGAAAGCATACATCGCTCCGCACACGTCAGTCCAACAGCAGCGGAGCCGAACTTAATCGTGTTCTTTTGTCCTTGATCCTGGTCAATCCGTTCGATCTTGATGAAGCTGCTCGGCTCCCGAAACTCTGGCGCTATTTGCGCAGATGACGGCGAGAGCATCTCATTGGGTATTGCATACGAAATCTTGCGGCGTTAATTCGTGGCCAATACGCACCATGAGCCCCCGTGACTGAGGCAACGGCCAAGGTTCATGTCCGACACATCATGCGAAAGTTCGGCGCGGCCAACCGCACCCAGGCCGCGCTCTGCGCCGAGCGCTTGGGCGCCCTAATCCCCGGCGTCCATTTCGGCGGCAACCCAGAGAATGACATCCATGCCGGCCCTCAGGCCCCCAAACCAAAGGTCGTGCGATAGACCAATACCTATGATGGCTGTCAATGATGAACGACCTGTGCTTTCATGGATGTTCTGCGTTGTTCTAACGACTTTCTGCCAGCCGGCATCAAGCCAAGACTTGCACCCAGGAATCATTGGTGAGGACGACCGCGTCCGCGTCCTCGAACATGGACCACCCTGGGACGCAATTGGCCAAGTCAATGTTGGGGGCTACAGAATTGCCGCCCGGTGCACTGGAACGTTGGTGGCACCTGAAATTGTCCTGACAGCAGCCCACTGCGTCATGGACCCGTGGCACAAAACACCATTTCCGTTGCATGACATTCATTTTCTTGCTGGTGTGCGCGGAGCGGGGACAAAGGGGCATGCAACGGCCAGGTGCCTACACTTTCCGAAGAACTATGAATTTGTAGCTCCTAAAAAGATCCTTCCAACAATGCCAGCATCAAAGGTGCCGCTGCGCGCCTTCGTGACCGACGTCGTCGCGATCGTGCTGGACGAAAAACTGGCGGTCGATCCGGCGCCTCTGGCCGACAGTGTGGTGGCTCAATCCGGGCTTCAACTCGTCCACGCTGCATACCCTGCGGATCGGCGGTTTGTGCTTTCCGCCGACTATCATTGTCATCTTCTCCGATCAGACCTGGAAGGCCCACTTTGGTTCAACGATTGCGATACGCACCCCGCAAGCTCCGGTGGTCCCTTGTTCACTCGAATAGATGGGGCACTCAAACTGGCTGCGATCATGCTCGGGGGGGGTGAGCGCATCTCAAACATAGCCCTGCCCATTTTGGCATGGAGGGGTCTAATCCGCGACACAGACTGCCCTTAGCATCTTCTCGGGCTCTTAATCACGACGAGCAACGGCTCAAGCGAAATCCTCCGCTTCACAGGATGAAGTCGCTTGCCGTGAGGACCAAATGACCGACGAGATCAATTTGGAAATCTGCAGCGGGGTAGGCGTTAATGTTCCCTTCGATAATCGTATGTTGCAATCCGCCCGCGTCCGTTTCGTAATGGTAGCCGGGTTGACCACCAGCAAGCTGACCCACTCCTCCGTACCTCCTTAAAGCCGCTTCAGGCTGCAAGCTTAAATATCGGCGCCGAGCACGCCGTCAGCCCCCAACCGACCGGTCAGGCCGGTCGCTGGGCGCGGTCCACGTCGGCCGCGATGCGCATGAGTGCGTTGAGTAGCGATGATCGGGGCATCCTGTCCTCCGACCAAGACGCATGGGAGCAGCGCACCGCGCGAGGTGACGCTGCTCACGACGTGCGCGAAACGGAGCGTCTATAGCGAGATCCATCCTTACCAGAACTCATCGGCGTCGAACAGCCGGTAGTCGCAAGTCATCTTTTCTCCCGCGCGATCTTTCCCGTACAGCGGCGACAAGCGGCGGGCAATCTTAAACCAGGAGAGCACCGCAGTGCGGCCGCACCGACTGCGGCGAGCAACTGTCCACACGTCTCATGCTTGCCTGATCAGACGGCTACCCCTTGCGCGCGCGACCGGCTCGGATGAGCGGGCCAAGCCATTGAAGTCCACGCCAGTTAGCAGAGCCTTCAACCTCCGCGATGTCGCAGCTATGTGGATCCTCGTCGGCAGCCTCTGCAATTTCTGCCGACGCAATCGATTCGGATCGACGCGAGATTCGTGACGACGTCGTCGGACCGACCTCGGCCCTCGTCTTGATCACCACCCCCGTCCAGGGTCCCGTTGCTACGAACTCCACGCCATGGGCTGTGAACGTTTGGGCGAGCTTGCGTAATGTTGAAAGCCGCGCATCGGTAGTTCCCTGCTCAATGGCCTTGATCGTTCCTTGGGAGATGCCGGAGATGACGGCGAGGTCTCGACGCGACCAACCAAGGAGACCGCGCCCGCCGCGAATTTGCCGCGCAGACAGCATTCTGTTCATATGAAGTCGATTGCTGTCCAAATTGGCTAACTTCCTGCCTATGTCTGGTTGAATGTCATCTTCTGAACTTGGCAGCTGCCGGGTGGGCTCAGTCAATCGGTGCTGTTTCAGACCTCGCCGCGCTGCTCCCGTACGAACCGCAGGAGCGCATCGATTGCGTCCATCGAATAAGTTGTTCGCGATTTCGCCTGACCAAGCTGTCGGATCAATTCAGCTTGGCGCTCGCGGGCGATCTCGCCATAACTCGAAAAGGTTGTAAGGACCGTCTCGTGTCCGAGGTTTTGGCTCCATGCCTTGAATTGCTCAGCCGTGTGGCAGATGCGTTCGCCGAGTTGGGTCAGCGTCTTTCTGAACGAATGGGGATTTGCATAGGGAAGGCCGGCGCTTGTGAACGCTTTCTTGAACACCGCGCGGATGGGCGTTGCATTGGACCAGTGCAAACGCGATAGCCCTCCAGCCTGGAAACAGTGGTCTTCCCCCTGTGTGATGCGTGTTGCAGGAAACAACGGGTCTGCGGGGCCAAACAATTTCTCACTCGTCAGGAATGTCACCCAGTCGACGACGATCTGGCGGGCCTCTTCTCCAACCGGAAAAAACCATGTCGTGAAGCTTTTTGAAAATTTGGTGTGCACCTCGCGGGCGTCTTGAATGACTTTTCCTTCTATCACGTCAATGTGCTTGAGCTTGAATGATGCGACCGCGCCGTCGCGCGCGCCGGTGAGCAGCGTGAACGCGATCAAGGCGCGGTTGCGGAGCTCAACATCAGTTGCCGTGGGCATGCTGCGCAACACGTGCAGGACCTGCTCGATCGTGGGCACGGCGCGTTCCGAGGATGCCTTGGCGATCCTTGTCTCCTTTACGGAGAGCGCAAAGTAGTCGGCGTCGGCATAGGTCAGGCGTGACCTATAGCCGGGCTGACCGGCCAGCCAGTGAAAGAACGCCCTTAATGCATTGAGCGTTGTGAGCAGCGTCCCTTTGCTGAGACGATCACCTGTGCGCTGGCTCACCTGCTCCGCGAGGCTTCGCTTAAATCCAACAGCCTGTTGGGTGTGGAATCGCTTGAAATCACGATATCGGGTATAGTTTTCGAACAAGCCGAGAGCGGCCGCCGCAGCGTCAATCGAGTGTTCGCTCAGGCGCCGCGCCTCTTTGAGGTAGATGAAGTAGGCGCGCTTGATGCGTTCATTTTCGGGATTGTGTCTGAGCATAGGTATGGGCTTCGTGTCTGAATTCACTATTTGAAGAGGGGCGGGCACTTTCTTCTATGCCTTCCTGCGCCTGCGGCATCGTCACGTGCAGGTCGCCCGCAACAGCTGCGAGCTTCTCTCTTGAGACCCGCCGGTACATGCGGGTCCCGCAATCGCAACACGTTCCCCTGAGATTTCCGGATGTCGACGTGATCGGTAGATAGTCGGCTTTGCGAGCCGCCGAAGTCATGGGCGCCCGGCAGCGAAGGCAGTAGAACTGACCGGGCCGACAGCGCTGTGTCTTCTCCCTACGCCGGGCGTGTAAAAAGCTCGAGAGCTGACGACCCAAAATCAGAATCGGGCGGCGATTGTCGACAGGCTGCAACCCAGCCTTGAGCCAGTTGCGGACGGTATTCTTATGCACGCCTAATATCATCGCAGCCTCTTCCACGGTATAGTTCCGGTGGATCTTGACGCGCCGCGGATTGAGCCGCTTCACTGAATATCGGAACCGATCAGGTTTTCTGCAGTGCGCCGCTCTCTCATTTGTCTGTTACCCCTCGACAACGGACCGACACTTTACGCACGCCGAAGCTCTTGTCAGCTGTGCGAGGGCGGGCAGGGATTGCTGCGCTAATCTAGACTGCCGGACATCATGGAAGGACACGAGGCGCACGATGAGATGTCTCATGTGTGATCGGCCTAGCGGCCTCACGCATTCTGCTGCCTTGCGGACTGGCGCGGGCATTGCCCGAGTTGCAGCGCAACGCGTCGAGCGAATCGACCTACAAGCGGTGTATGAGCCAGCACTTCAATCTCTTGAATGTTTTGAGACACACGCCAAAGGACCTCCTCAAGCTTTATGCTTTGCGGCGGGGCATCCTTGCGAGATTTGATTGGGGGGAGCGGCCTGCGGTGGACGCCGACCGCGTGGCGAAGGCGTTGAAGGCCGAAGGTGAAGAGGTCTATCGCAGTACGGTGAGTGAATTCCGTCGGCTCTGGAAACTTAAAGGCCTGGAGTTCACTCACGGTGTATTTAACGAGGCCCGTTTCCATCGGGATGAGACCGCCCTCCAAACCCTTCAAACTCTTAAGAGTCACCTTGCTAAGGCGCTGTGGACGATCCTCGAGCGGCCGGCGTTGATCAAGAATGCCAAGATCCTGCGGGACATCGACAAACTGCCTAATGGAGCATGGCTCAAATACGCTCACATGCCACTGCGGCCAGGAGCCGTGAGTTCAGTAGTCGAGCAGGCTTTACAGGACGCTCTCGTCCAATTCTTTACTGAAAATCAGTTCCGTGGCTCGAACTGCAAGGTCGATTGCCTTCTGCGCGACGATGAGAACGTTTTCTACGCCTACTCGGAAGATCACCCTGACAGCGACCTGTCATTTGATGGCGGCGTGCTCACGTCGCAGATCGTCGTGCCGGTGTTCGAAATTATCTTCAAGCATAGCAACGCCAAGCGAACGCTCGAAATCTACCTCGGCGGTGATCGCACCGTCGGCCCCAAATTGCGCGTGTTGTTCGCTCGTGCTGTGCTTGGTGAGGAGATCGATGAGCACATCAACGAGGATGCGCCAATTTACGATACGCGACGAGTTCTCGAGCCTGGCTTTTCCTTTCGATACTCAGCAGACCTGGGCATAGCCGGCGTCCGCATCACAAAAATGCGCATTGTTGTGGAGGGCACGCCTTGGCTCAGGGTTACTGCCGAAGCCGATACATTAGATAACGAGAAATCACTGCATGACGTGCTTGCCATGCTCTCGGCTCATTTCCCGAACCGGCCCCTCTTCCCCGATCAACTTTGCCTCGATGTGATCTTCCATCCCCAGGGGCGCGACCGTAGGGCAAGCCATCGGCAGGTCTGGATTACTTATCCCAATTCGCTGCGCGTAAAGAGGGACGATCTGAGCGACAGGATCTCGGAGATGCTGCTCCAGTGCGGAATTGAAGGACGACAACAGGATGATGGAACATGACGGTCCGTCATAGCCAAGTGCTAAAGGCTCTATTGTGCCGCGTTGCAGAACTGGGCGAACAGCACGAAGCATTCTTTCTCTTTGATGAAGTCGAACGTTGGCCCATTGGCGCTGTCGATCAGCTCATCGCAGCGGGCTTGCTCAAGGTCGGTACAAGAGCCGAAGCGGTCAGGTGCCTCGGATGTGAGGAGCGTTGCTATCGACCCGTGATTTTTATCAGCGAACCCGGATTGCCCGAGGTGGCATCTTCAACTTGCCATCTGTTTACCGATAGGGGTCCATTTCAACACTCGCTTGAGCGTCTCTATCTTTTGTCAAGTAGCCGGCAGTTAGTTTCTGAATTCGTTGCCCGATCGCTTCATCTCGAAATTCGTAACGTCGACCCACGATGGCGACGGGTGATATTTGGCGCGCTTCGCGTAGACGACGGCCTTCGGCAGATCGCACTCGAATTCAACGGTGAAGCACAGTTATTGCTTGCCTCAATGCGCGCACCACTGATCGAATTCTTGGAGTGGTCGGATGGGGCTGTGAAATTGGATCGAGGCGAAGTGGCGATTGCCGCAGCAACTGCCGTTGATGAACAGTCTGGGAATAAGCGCGCACAGTCGTCGACGACCATTCGCGATGACCACCGGATGCTGACCGAGATCCGAAACCGAAAGCTCCAAACAGCAATAGAGAAAGCGGCGAGAGAGCATCCCAAGCTCAATAAATTCCAGCTCGCGAAACTTATTGAGAGATCGGGCAGGTTTGAGGGAATGACGGCCTCCACAATCGCTCGGATAACTCGAATGCCTAAAAAAGTGAGGCGGAAATATTTCGCCTCATCGCCTGAAACCTAAGGCCTTAATCGGACAAAAAAACTCAGACACTGTCCCCGACTTGGCCTGGACTGCCCTGCTCGGAGCAGGTGGCCTAACCAGATGAAATATAAGCGATCCGTTTGTTCCGCATGAGCCAACTCGCAGGCTTTCGTCGCCCGCGATTTAGTTTGAGCTTGTGCCTCATCGCTTTGCGTCAGCGTGTGCTGGGGTCATCGGATGCCAAATCGAGCTACTCGTCAGATTGGAAGCCATCGTTGTGACAAGAGCGGTACGGCATCAGCAGTAATTCCCGTTTCGCAACGGTTGAATACTGTTTCCACAGGACTGCCGGCTGAAGGGCCTTGCTATCCGCATGCCGCCCAGCGCCATAGCGCTCAGAACAGAGATCGCTCAAGTAAATCCCAGTTAGTCGAGGAGGCACAGGTGCCCCCGCCGCTCAGCCTGGAGCTAGATTGCTTGCGCGGGCCCATCCCAACGGCATGGATCATTGCAGCTGCCCGTTTGCCTGGTCGGTCACTTCATGTCGGTATGGCACTCTGGGTTATAAGCGAAATCAATCAATCCTGCATCGTTCCACTCACCAATTTAGCCAGCCAATATACTTCGGGCTTGACCGCAACTCCAAGTATCGCGGGCTGTCTTGCCTCGAACACCACGGCCTGATCACTGTGCGCCGCAAATTGGGGCGACCGCCGATCGTGACAATTCTGCCTGGCCGCGACGGTCATGAGCGACGATCCTAGGCATCCTTGGCCGCTGCCTCGCGTCCTTCGCTTTCGTGACGCGCCACGCTACCTCGGCATGGACCGCAACCGGTTCAATGAAGAGGTCCGTCCTCATCTGACCGAGGTGCCTATTGGCAAACAGGGTATTGGCTTCGATCGCCTTGAACTTGATGCTTGGTTCGACGACTATAAGTCCCGCAACGGGCGTTCCGCTCGGAAAGGAGAAACACCATGGGACGCAAACAAGTCCCCGGCCTCATCATGCGGGCCGGAACCTGGCATATCGACAAACGCATCCTCGGGCGGAGAGTTTGCCGAAGCACTGGTACAGATCAACTCGAGGAAGCCGAGCAGTACCTCGCGAGAGTGATGGAACAAACGCGACAAGCTGAGGTCTATGGCGTCAGGCCCACTCGAACCTTTGAGCAGGCCGCGGCAAAGTTTGTGCTCGAGTACCAGCACAAGCGAAGCCTCACCACGGATTTGGTGAATTTGAAGCACCTTATGCCGTGGATCGGGCATGTCTCGCTTGATCGCATCCACATCGGGACGCTGCAGCCTTGGGTGCGAAAGCGCCTGAAGGAAGGGATGAGTCCGGGCACGATTAACCATGGGCTTAAGATCGTGCGCCGAATTCTCAACCTCGCCGCAACCGAGTGGTTTGATGAGCATGGGCTGACGTGGCTGTTGGCTCCGCCGAAGATCAAGTTGCTCCCCAACAACAATCCGAGGCAGCCCTATCCGCTCAACTGGGCCGAACAAGCCCGGCTGTTCAGGGAGCTGCCCGAGTATCTGGAGCAGATGGCGCTGTTTGCAGTCAACACAGGCTGTCGCGACTCTGAGATCTGCAACCTTCGCTGGGAGTGGGAAGTCGGGGTCCCGCAATTGGGAACGTCGGTCTTCATCGTCCCCGGCGCGCGTGTGAAGAACGGCGAAGAGCGCCTCGTCGTCCTTAATCGGGCTGCGCGGAGCGTGGTGGACTCGCGGCGCGGAATAGACCCGGTGCACGTCTTCACCTACGACTGCCATCCGATCAACCGAATGCTGACCTCGGGATGGCTGAGGGCGCGCATCAGGGCGGGGCTACCGCAGGTTCGAGTTCATGATCTCAAACACACCTTCGGCCGTCGCTTGAGGGCGGCGGGTGTGAGCTTCGAGGACCGCCAGGATCTGTTGGGTCATCGCTCGGGTCGCATCACGACGCACTATTCGGCAGCGGAGTTGTCGCGACTGCTGGAGGCCGCCGACCGAGTCTGCGATAACAACCAAGGCCAGCCCGAACTTCTGGTGATGCGGGGTAGTCTGCAGGAGAGTCCCGCAAAACTCCCGCACCGGCCAAGCCGGTCTTGCGGGCAATCGGCTAAGTCCTTGAAACGCGTGGTGCCCAGGGCCGGAATTGAACCAGCGACACTGCGATTTTCAGTCGCATGCTCTACCAACTGAGCTACCTGGGCTTGCCTCCGCGGCGCAAGGCCCGAACGAAGCCGGGCCCTTATAGGGGCGTGGTTGCCGGGATGCAAGCGCCTCACGGGAGAGGTTGTTTGAGGGTCTAATGCTCTTCATCGTCGCGGTCGGAGGCGCCGCTCAACTCGTCGCCGTCCCCCTCATCCTCCACCCTCCCGCTGATTGTGTAGCTCCCGGAAAACCACTTTCCGAGATCAATGTCGGCGCAGCGTTTCGAGCAAAAGGGCCGGTAGGCTTCGTCCGTTGCTTTGCCGCAGATCGGACACTTCTTCGGTTTGGTGCTGGCAGGATCTGAAGACATTAGGGACGCCGCCTCAAGCGCGGTCGACCTCCGCGTACCTTAGCCAATTGTACTGAATTGGGAACTTCTCTGAATTTAGCAAGCTCACGACCTCGGTCAACGGCAAACCGACGACATTCGTGTACGAGCCAACGAGCCTCTGCACGAAACATCCGGCCAATCCCTGGATGGCATAACCGCCGGCCTTTCCCCGCCACTCGCGGGAAGCGATGTAGGACTCGAGCTCAGACCGGCTGATGTATCGCAAACGGACCCGCGTATCGACAATCTTCGTGCGTATGCGATCGTCCGGCGTAATCAGGCAGACACACGTCTGCACCTTGTGCGTCCTACCCGACAGGAGTTGCAGAGACGCCATCGCCTCTTCGATGTGGGTTGGCTTCATCAGAACTTTGCGGCCCATCGCGACGACGGTGTCCGCCGCAAGAACATAGGAGTCGGCAAGGTCGCGATCGTTGGCAATCTGATCGCGCGCGACCTCCGCCTTGGCTCGTGCCAGCCTGGAGACCAGAGCCCGCGGCATCTCTCCCCGCTTGGCACTTTCATCGATCGACGCCGGCCGCAGCGCGTCGGGCGTGATGCCGACCTGCGCCAGTAGAGAAAGGCGGCGCGGGCTGGCGCTCGCAAGCACTAGCCGAGGGCGTTCGATCTCCGCTTTCGACGATACGCGATCGCGTGCCATCGACCGGCGAAGCGTTTCGCGGCTTGGAGCATCTGGCCGGCCGAAGGCGGGGAGTAAACTGGCTTTCCACGACGATATCATGATGCGGCCCGGATGAGATGCAGTGTGCTAAGGCGCGGGAACAATGACGCAAGATTTGGCCCCTTAGCAAGGGCCGCGCGCGTTGCGGCCGAACGAGAAACAGGGCATGACTAGCTGAGGCTCTGGTGGATTTGATGGCGACAATGGCTTCAAGGGCAGACCCCGTTGATCTTCTTGCTCGAACGCCGCTTTTCGGCGGCCTCGACGAGACGAGCCGCAAGGCTGTTGCAATGGAGATGCGGGAAGCGGCCTATGAGCCGGGTCAAATCATCTTTTCGCGCGGCGACGCCGGCTCAGAACTCCACGTCGTCACCAAAGGCAGGGTTCGGCTTTCAGTCCTGACGTCGGACGGCCGTGAACTCTCCTTTGCGCACGCGGAAGCCCCCTCGATCTTCGGGGAACTCGCTGTCTTCGACGGCCGGCCCCGCTCGGCGGACGCGACCGCCGTCAATAAAGTCGAGACGCTGATGCTATCGAAGGCGGCGTTCCTTCGCCTGCTGGCGACACGGCCGTCGGTCGGCGAGGCCGCTGTGCGTTTTCTGGCCGGACGGCTTCGCGATGCGGACGAGCAGCTCGAAGCTATCGCACTACATCCGATCGAGGCGCGCCTCGCCCGCTTCTTCCTCGCCGCCGTACGCCAGAAGGACCCGGCGGGCAAAGCTGAGCGCGTCTCGCTTGCGCTTCCGATTTCGCAGAGCGAACTCGCGCTTCTTGTTGGCGCCAGCCGCCCGAAAGTGAACGCGGCGCTCGGAATGCTTGAATCGGAAGGTGCGATCGAACGCCGGGGACAACAGGTCGTGTGTGACGTCGCAGCACTGAGCGGCATCGGCCGTCTCGACGACAAAGAGGCCTAGCCCTCGGCGCCCTGACCGTGGGACAAATCGCATGACGATCGTCGACCGACAGAAGGAGCAAGCGCCGCCTAGCGGTTCGTACGAGGCGGTCATCCAAATAACGCGGCCGCTGCGAAAATTCTTCGGCCGCATCGCCAATATCGGCATCGAGAACTACCCCCCTGACACGCAGAGACGACTCAAGATCGTCAATGTGTTCTCTGCCCTCGTCGTCGCGACGACGTTCATCTACGCGGTGCAGTTGGCGCTGTCGGGCAACAGGGACATGATGCCCGTCGTCTTCCTCAACCTAGCCCTCGCGTTGATCGTGTCCCTGGTGCCGCTGATGCACCGGTTCAACGACATCGCGGGTTGCCTTCTGCTGGTCGTCGCTGAATTCGTTGCGCTGATTGGATTTACCTCCTATTTCGGCCGGACAGCCGGCGCACCGCTGCAGTACGTCGTTGCCGCGGCGGCCCCGTTCGTCATTTTCGAGCGCAAACGATTTTGGCTCGTTGTTGCCATCGTTGCGACTGCGCTGATTCTGCATTTGGTCGCTTGGTTCAAGTTTCCGCAGTCCTGGGCTTTGCTGAACATTGATGCCGGCGTCTCAAATTCGCTCTATATACAGGGCGCCGTCACGACGTTTGGGTTGATCGCAGCCTGCATCTATTATGCATTCAGCCTCGCCGAGCGTGCCAAAGCCGAAACGGATGCTGTTCTGCGCAATGTCTTGCCGGATGACGTCGTCGAGCGCCTCAAGGCCAGTCCCGGCGAGACGATCGCCGACGGCTTCGCCGAGGCGTCGGTGCTTTTCGCCGACATCACCGGTTTCGTCAGCATGGCCCGCGGCCTCGGGCCTGAAAAGACCGTTGCGCTTCTGAACCGCCTCGTCAGCGCGTTCGACGAAATTGCCGAGCGTCATGGTGTCGAGAAAATCAAGACCATCGGTGACGCGTACATGGTCGCCTCAGGGGTACCGATCCCACGTGCAGATCACGCTCAATCGTTGGCCGCACTTGCGCTCGATCTGGTTGCCGCGTCTCGTACCCTGAGCGCTGCAGAAAACATTAACATCAACATCCGAGTCGGCATGGCCGCAGGGCCGATGATGGCGGGTGTCATCGGCAAGAATAAATTCAGCTACGACGTCTGGGGAGATCCGGTAAATCTCGCAAGTCGCCTCGAGCAATCGAGCGAGCCGGGCCGCATCACGATCTGTCCAGGCTGCTTTGCAGCGTTGAAAGACACGTTCGTTGTCGAATCTCGCGGATTGATGGAAATCAAGGGTGTGGGACGGCAGGAAGCGTGGTTCCTGATCGGGCGAAAATGACCGCGACCTTCGCGTCTCATCCCTTCCAGTGCAGTGAGCATACGAGAGTGAACAGCCTGCGCGCCGTATCGTCGTCGACGACGATTTTCGGCAGCAGTTTTTCGCGCAAGACGTTGCTTCCTTCGTCGTGGAGCGCGCGACGGCTGACATCGATCGCCTGAATGCGTGCCGGCGGCGCGGTCCGAACCGCCTCGTAGTACGACTCGCAGATCATGAAGTAATCTTTCACGATCCGCTTAAGCGGAGTAAGCGGTACCGTATGCTCCACCATATCGTCGCTTGCGGCGGCGGCTGTAATGGCGAGCAGCAGCCGCTCCTCGGTAATCGCGAGATGCAGCTTGTACGGGCCCGCGTCCATACCATCGACAGAAAAAGCGTTGCCATCCAGAATGTCGAAGATGGCGACTTCGCGCTCGTGCTCGACATTGGCGCTGCTTCTCCCGAGCGACTTCGTGTCGAGCGTAATCTCCGCCAGGCGGTCGCGAGTCTTTTCAGCGGTCGGGAGGGTTTGATCCATGCAGCGTCAGCCCGCCTTTGCCAGACGGATTTCGACGGAGCGACGGTGTCCCTCCAGCCCCTCAGCGCGCGCCAGCGTCATTGCAGCAGGTCCAAGTGCTGCGAGCGCTGCTGCATCAAGCTTTAAGATCGAGGTTCGCTTCATGAAGTCGAGAACTCCGAGGCCCGACGAAAATCGGGCACTGCGTGCCGTCGGGAGTACGTGATTGGATCCGGAGACATAATCCCCGATCACCTCGGGAGTCACCTGCCCGATGAAAATGGCGCCAGCATTGCGAATGCGCTTGGACAGACCTTCCGCATTTGCAGTTGCGATTTCCAAATGCTCGGCAGCGATACGGTCGGCCAATGCCGGAGCTTCGTCGAGCGAATTCAGAACGATCGTGGCGCCAAATGCGTTCCAACTTTGACCCGCGATATTACCGCGCGGCAAGATTTGCAGCTGTCGGCCGACAGCTTGCTCGACGGCGGTTGCGAAATTTGCGTCATCCGTCATCAGTATCGATTGCGCAGCGGTGTCGTGTTCGGCTTGCGCGAGGAGGTCGGCTGCGATCCATTCCGGGTCGTTGTGCTTATCAGCGATGACGAGCACCTCCGACGGTCCTGCAATGGAGTCGATGCCGACCACACCGAACACCTGGCGCTTGGCGGCTGCAACGTAGGCGTTGCCCGGTCCGACGATCTTGACGACGGGCCGGATCGTCTCGGTGCCATACGCCAGGGCCGCAATGGCCTGGGCGCCGCCGATACGATAAATTTCAGTGACACCCGCAATCTTGGCTGCCGCGAGGACCAGCGGGTTGAGTTCGCCGCCCGGCGACGGCACAACCATGACGATGCGCGGCACGCCCGCGACCTTGGCGGGGACGGCATTCATCAAAACCGAACTTGGATAGGACGCCAAGCCTCCGGGCACATAAAGCCCGGCCGATTCGACCGCAGTCCAACGATGACCGAGTTCGACACCGGCAGCATCGCGATAGCGGTCATCGGAGGGAAGCTGTCGTTTATGATGGTCCGCGATCCGGTCGCAAGCAAAGTAGAGAGCGTCGAGCGTCTCTTTGGAACACGCTGCAAAGGCCGATTCGATTTCCGCGGCAGTAATGGCGAGACCGGCGCGCTGAAGATCGAGGCGATCATACTTGAGTGTCAGCTCGGCGAGCGCGGCGTCGCCCCGCGTTCTCACGTCTGCAATTATGGCGCGGACGGCGTCGTCGATGTCCGACGACACTTCGCGTTTCTGTCCGAGCAGGGCCGCGAACTGGCTCTCGAAATTACTGTCGTTGCTGCTGAGCCGCATCGGCATAATGTATCTTGTCCTCGAAGCGCCCGGAATCGCACCGGTTTCAGCTTGCGTCCTCGGGATGCTTCGGCGACCGCTTGGCGGTCCAGGCCGCCCCGAAGTCCTTGAGTTCGGCCTCGATGCATTCGACGCTCAGCCGAATGGCCGCCCCGCCCGAAAATGTCAACGTGACATCGCCTTCCGGCGTCTCGTTTGGCGACGCCGGCTCGAACGTTACCGCCAGAAGCGCCAGAGCCGCCCTCTTATCCTTAAAATCTAAGCCGTGTACTTTTGCACTGTTAACTCGCTCGAAACGAAGTCCGGCCCGGCGACGCTCAAGGCTGTCTGAGGAATTAGTTCCGCGGTTCTTGCCGGCGCTACATTTGCTCGTGCCCAGTCGAAGCGATTGGCCATTGCCACGAAGCGTTTCTCTTTCGGCAGATAGACCATGTCGCCGACGCGCAGAACAGCGTCTTGCAGATGAGCCGAGATGACGCTGAGATCTTCTGCGTCGAGTGCAATGAGCTTTAGATTGGGCATCGGCGTCGAGAGTTCTCTCTCCGCAGCGTCCGTGGCAAGTCGTGCGGCTGGCTGAGTGTTGCAGAGCACACCGGGTGGCGCAATATGGCTGGGTTCAAAGGCGCGAGAACAGAGCGTCACGGCGTGAGACATTCCTTTCTGTGTCCAACTTCGCGATCTGATCCAAACGGCGGACGCACACTATCTTCGCGAGCCTTGGATCGATCTTGCGAATGAGCTTTCAACCGCTCGAAAGGCGTTCGATATCGGCGCCACAGTGCCTCAGTTTCTGCTCGAGCTGCTCGAAGCCCCGATCTAGATGGTAGACGCGATTGATCACCGTCTCGCCTTCGCCCGCCAGCCCGGCGATGACGAGCGAAACGGAGGCTCGGAGATCTGTCGCCATAACCGGTGCGCCCTTTAGCGCCTTGACGCCCCTGATCGTCGCCGTATCGCCCTGAAGATGAATGTCGGCGCCGAGCCTTGCTAGCTCTTGCACGTGCATGAAGCGGTTCTCAAAAATCGTTTCGCGGATGACGCTGGTACCCGCAGCTAGCGTGAGAAGTGCCATCAGTTGTGCCTGCAGATCCGTTGGAAAGCCCGGGAACGGCTGCGTTTCGACGGATACAGGATCGATGCCGCCGCCATTGCGTGCGACCCGGATGCCTGTCTTGGTTTCTTCGACGAACGTGCCGGTCTCTGACAAAGCTTCCAGCGCCGCCCTAAGGTCCGCAAGACGCGCGCCCTCAAGCGTCACGTCACCGCCGGTCGCTGCCACCGCCATCGCGAAAGTGCCGGTTTCGATGCGATCGGGGAGAACCGTATGGACGGTTCCTTCAAGCCGATCGCGACCTTGAATGCGCAGCACCGAAGTACCGATGCCTTCGACTTTGGCGCCCATCTTGCTGAGGCAGGCGGCGACGTCGCCGACTTCCGGCTCGCGCGCCGCGTTCTCGATGATTGTCTCGCCTTTCGCAAGAGACGCCGCCAAAAGGACGTTATGCGTCGCGCCGACCGAGACTTTTGGAAATACGATATGCGCGCCTCGCAATCCTTTCGGCGCCCGCGCGAGAACATAGCCGCCTTCGATATCGATTTCGGCGCCGAGCGCTTTCAAACCCATCAGATGCAGGTCGACCGGCCGCGTGCCAATGGCACAGCCGCCGGGCAGCGACACCATAGCCTGACGCATGCGGGCGATAAGCGGACCAAGCACCCAGAAGCTGGCACGCATCCGCGAAACCATCTCGTAGGGCGCGGTCGTGTCGACGATATCGCGCGCCGTTAGATGAAACGTCTCGCCTAGGTAGCTGGCGGGGCCCGGTCGCTTTCCGTCGACGGCGAGATCGACGCCGTGATTGCGCAATATGCGGGCGAGCAGGTTGACGTCGGCCAGGTTCGGGACGTTTTTCAGCGTCAACCGGTCTTCGGTCAAAAGGCTTGCGATCAGCAGCGGCAAGGCCGCGTTCTTGGCGCCCGAAATCGGAATGGAGCCCTTAAGCGGTTTACCGCCGATGATCCTGATCCGATCCATAAATTCGAGCGTCTCCGTATCAAAGCCGGACAATCGTGAAGATTGACGATTCGGCCCTACATCCGAAACGCCTGATTAACGGCTCAATAATGACGACGGCAAGCGACTTTTACAGGGCGCCGAGTTAGTCACCGCGCTCATCTTGCTTCGGGGCAGAGCGGCTACCGCCTGCACCACCGGTCCGTTTATGCGCAGCGTCCTTGCGCCGCTTCAGATTGGCTCGCAACGCTTCTGCAAGCCGATCGTCGCGAGACGGCTTGGCGTCGGATTTCGAAGGTTGCAACTTAGGTTTGTCGGTCATACGGCAGTAGCTGGTCCGGATACTGACCGGAGCTTCCGCCCCGGTTTGTCGAGCCTGAACTTGAGCTTGGCTTTCCATCTTGCCCGCCGTCAAGCCTTGTGGCAGTGTCCGCCCCGCTCACAGCTGAAAGCATTTCCGCGCGTCGTTCTTGTCGACGCGCGAGCTTTTTCTTGGGGCGCAAGCTGCTTCAGGCTGCCGTAGCTCAGTGGTAGAGCACTCCCTTGGTAAGGGAGAGGTCGAGAGTTCAATCCCCTCCGGCAGCACCAGTTTTTCTCATTAAAAATGGTGCAATTGCAGCATGGTGCGTTCAAAGAGTCTCTCACCGCAAGTTTCAAATTCGCCGGAACAGGACAGGCAATCGAGCCCTCCCCCGTTCGACTGATCGAGGCCGAGTTTTGCCAGCCGTGCGCATGTGTATGCCGCGATTTGGGCGCGGTAGCCACCTTCGTACCAGCTCGCTTCGGAGATGATACGTTCGGTTGTCTTGAAGAGGATGACCTTGGCGACGGCGCTTTTGAACCAGTCATCTCCATACAGGTCGCGCCTCGCGTCATCCTCCCACTCGCGGCTGATCCGCTCTGCAAACGAAACAAAGGCTTTTTCCGCGCCTTTACAGGCTAGCTCCAGCGCAATCTGCATATGCGCACCCGGCAGTCGCGATGTGGCCTCGCGAACGTCCCTGAGCGCATCTGGTTCCCGCAGGCCCATCTGGAACAGGTACCGGCAAAGGCTGTCGCTCAGACCTATGGTGCGGGGCGACATTGTTCTCTGTCCTGCAAACACGGCACCGCGGCGACAAAGTCCGCACCTCGGCGGGTCGCTGTCATATAATGACCTGAGACGCGGAGGTCGAATTGACAGGGGGGAGAAGGGTCTGTGAAGTCTCGCCATGACCATCAGCTGCGTCGCTGTCTTTGGAGGCAGTGGTTTTCTCGGCTGCGCAATCGTTAACCGGCCGGCGGCTATTGGAGCAACCGTCCATGTGGCGGTTCGCCATCCCGGCTCCCTGAAGCCCCCCAATAGGGCGGCCCCCGCCGGGAGCATCGTGGTTACTTATGCCGATGTTCGCGACGAGACGTCGGTCGGACGTGCCCTGGAGGGGTGCGACGCCGCCGTCAATGCCGTTGGACTCTACGTCGAACGGGGCGATGAAACATTCAGGGCCGTCCACGAGCTGGGTGCGATGCACGTTGCTCGCCAGTCGACGCGGGCTGGTGTTAAAGCGCTGACCCACGTGTCTGGCATCGGAGCCGATATCAATTCTCGCTCGAGCTACGTGCGTTCTCGCGCGCAGGGGGAACTGTTAGTCCGGGAAGCCTTTGCGGACGCCACCATCCTGCGACCCAGCGTCCTATTCGGACCAGACGATAAATTTGTGAACACCCTGGTGGCGGCGACGCGGTGGTCTCCCATGCTGGCCATGTTTGGGATGGGGGACACGCGATTGCAACCGGTCTACGTCGCTGACGTTGCCGAAGCCGTCCTGTGGGCGCTGACTACTCCATCAACGCACGGCAAGGTCTACGAACTAGGTGGTCCTAGGATCTATCGCTACAGGGCGCTCATCGAGCTTGTGCTCAAGGAAACCCGCCGCTCGCGCCTGCTCATGCCGCTGCCCTTTTTTGTCTGGGAAGCCATGGCGCGGCTGCTCATGCTGCTGCCGAAGCCACCGCTGACAACTGATGTCGTGACTCTCATGAAGCGTGACAATGTTGTCGGGGAGGGTGCTTTGACTTTCGCCGATCTGGGCCTCGAACCAACGGCGATGGAAGAGGTGCTGCCCGTCATCCTGCGTTCACGGGCATAGTCGCGCACCGATGTCCGGTCAGCCCAATATAGGATCAATAGGAGCGCGGTAACCTCGACACCGTGCCTGACTTCGGCTTTGGGTCAGAAGCGGACGCTCGATAACCGGTTCAAGTGAGTAGGCTCTTCCCAAAAAAGCCGCCGTTTGCGGGGGGCAGTCGGATCGTCCGCTTTGGGCCTTAACTGGACGTTGGATATGACGTGGGTGCACTAAGCGCGCCGCTCGAAGAATAGCGAAAGGTTGTTAGCCGGCATCTCCATGATCAGGGGTTTCGCGAAACCGTGTGCCGCGGCCAATGTCGCCACCGCTTCGATATCACGCACACCCCAGGCGGGATCTCTCGTTCGGAGGTCGTGATCGAAGGCTTGATTGCTCGGTGCCGTGTGACGGCCTTCTCGACGGAAAGGACCATAGACGTAAAGCATGCCGCCCAGCGGCAGCACCGCCGCCGCGCCGCGCATCAGACCGATGGCTGCCGTCCACGGAGCGATATGGATCATGTTGATGCAAAGGACGCTGTCTGCGCATGCGATGGGCCAAACCTCTGACGCGGCGTCGAGCCCGATTGCCCGCCTGATATTGCGCAAGCCAAGGGCGGCAGTCCAAGCATCGATGCTGGCACGGGCACCGGAGTCTGGATCGCTCGGCTGGAAGATGAGATCGGGAGCACTCGTCTTCGCGAAGTGCGTGACGTGCTCCCCCGAGCCACTCGCGACCTCAAGAACCAGGCCGCGCAAAGGCAGGTAGCGCTGCAGCACCTCAAGTATAGGTTCTCGGTTACGTGCCACGGCCGGTGCGTAGCGTCGGGCATCCTCTGTCATATTTGGCTTGCCGCCTAGGTCGCAACGCGCACTTGCGCCGCGTTGGCTCGATCCTTCGTCTGCGCGTAATATAAGCGCGAGAGACTCGTTACCGTGATGGTTCGGTTCTCGTGCTAACAATTTCTCCAAAGATTTGCTTCGATCCTCTTTTTGCTATCCGCAGATTGCCTCATGGTGAACTCGAGATCATCGAGCAATTGGCGAACTGCACCAACGGCTATGGCCACTGCCATGGGGTCCGCTTTCAAACGAGCATTGCTTATGCGACCAAGCCAGTCATTCATTTTGCGCAGCTGACTTCTTGAGTAGATCGAGCAGGATTCGACAAAATCCGTTTGTGAAATTTTGGCTCTCAGGGCAGCAATCGAAGGGTCCAGCGTGACCACATTACGGTTGGACGTGATGGCAGAGTCAAAATCCTTGCGCAAATTCGTCAGTTCGACGTTCAACATGATACTCGTCCATCCTCAACAATGAGGAATAACCGTCTAGCAGACGGTTCATACAAAGCACACAACGCGGGGCCAAGCGCGAGGAGCCAGAGACCAAAGGCGTTTCTATTAGGGAACGATTTTGTCTCAGGGTGTCGATCAATCCATGAACGCGCAATACTGGATGCTTAGATCGACGGATTACGGACCAACCGCACATATCGAAGGCGACTTGGTGCTGCGTACCTATTGTTAGTACTCCCTTTGCTCTTCAGAAGTTTGTAATTTATCGCCGGTTGGCGCCATGTTCGCCTTGCCCGCTCGCCCTCGTCTACCTGACGCGCCGGGGCACTATGATGCACGGGCGATCAGGCCAATAAGCAGTCATTTCTTATGTTTCCAAGATAACACCTACTCAGTCGCCCTCACCCGGCCCGGCCGAAAAGTACTTATCGAATTTCCCCGCCTCGTCCCAGTAGGCTTTGGCGTCCTTCGGCATGTCCTTCTTGACCGTGATGTTTGGCCACTTCTGTGCGTACTCGCGGTTGAGTTCCAGCCACTTCTCGAGGCCAGGCTCGCTGTCCGCCTTGATGGCGTCGACCGGGCACTCGGGCTCGCACACCCCGCAGTCGATGCACTCGTCGGGGTGGATGACGAGCATGTTTTCGCCCTCGTAGAAGCAGTTGACCGGGCACACCGCGACGCAATCGGTGGTCTTGCACATGATGCACTTCTCATCGACGACGTAGGTCATAGTCCGTTCCGTTTTAAAGCGACGGCGCCGTCACTGTCGCTGTCGCCCGTCCGGTCTCGACAGTGCCCCGTCCCCCGCGTCGTCTATCTGTAGGGCGCATCTAGCTCCAGGTTCTTCGCGATCTCGCGCTCCCAGCGGTCGCCGTTGGCGAGTAGCCGCTCCTTGTCGTAGAAGAGTTCCTCCCGTGTCTCAGTCGCGAATTCGAAGTTCGGCCCCTCGACGATGGCATCGACCGGACACGCTTCCTGGCAGAGCCCGCAGTAGATGCACTTGGTCATGTCGATATCGTAGCGCGTAGCGCGCCGCGTTCCGTCGTTGCGGCGTGGGCCGGCCTCAATCGTGATCGCCAACGCCGGGCAGATCGCCTCGCACAGCTTGCAGGCGATGCAGCGCTCCTCCCCGTTGGGATAGCGCCTGAGGGCGTGCTCGCCGCGAAAGCGAGGCGACAGCGGCCCCTTCTCGAACGGATAGTTGAGTGTCTTCTTCGGCGCGAAGAAGTAGCGCAATGGATAGGAAGAACGCCGAGACGAACTCGACGAGGAAGAGAGACTTGATACCCTGTCCAATCGAGGACACGCGACGAGCCCTTGCAGTTTGCAGCTGTGCCTCAGTCAATTTAGGCCTTTTTGGTATTCCGTCGCCTTACCGCCGTTCCGAAGTTTGGCGGTCAAGGCGCTCGCCACGGCACTCGCCGCGCCCTCAGCGAACACGCCGGCCTTCGGAGTGCCGGTATTGGCGCCGTCTCCCACAGCGTAGACGTTGGGATATTTGGTTTCCAGGGTTCGCGGATTGACCGGAATCCAGCCATTCTCGGCCATGCCACTCTGCAGCACTACAGCGGGAACACTGTGTTTGGGAACGCCCAGGAACAGATCAAAGGGCATCTTGGTCCCGTCATCGAGAATTGCGACCTTGCGGGCGTCGTCGACAGAGGCCACACGGCGGCCTGGAACAAACTTGATATTGCGCTCGGTGAAAGCCGCCACCAACGCGCGCGAGGTTTCGGGCGAGGGCGGTATCGGACTTCCCCACGGCAGCACGAAGCTGATATCGCAGGCCTCGCGGACCCCTCGATTGACTAGGTAGTCGTGCAGCATCAAGGCGCATTCGCTTGGCGCGGGCGGGCATTTGTACGGCGCACCGCAGACCCCGATAAGTGCCTTTCCCTTGCTGAAGGTGGGCAGCACATCGCGTAGTCGCTCGGCCCCATCGGCCAGCCCCGGAGTCGCTCCCATGTCATAATCGGCGCCGAGCACAACGATCAGGAAATCGGCCTCGTAGGTTCCGCCGTCGGTGGTGACACGCCGGCTTTCGGGATCAATCTCGATAACGGTCTGCTGCAGAAAGCGCACGCCCGATTTCACAAAGCTGCGGTACGACAGGCGCACCGCCTCGAGCGTCGTCCGGCCGAACATGACGTCGAGCTTCGAGTAGCCGAAAACGAACGCGTCGTTCTTGTCGATGAGTGTCACGTCTACGTCGTTGCTGAGCGTCTCGGATATCAGAGTGCTGAGCTCGAGGCCCCCAAACCCGGCCCCCAGCACGACGACGCGCGCCTTGTTCACGTTGATCATCGCACCCTCATGGGACGGAAAGGAGTACAGGGATTCCGCTGCACCGATCGTTGCGTAGAACTAGGCCGATGTCGAGTTTAGATATGGGTCAATAGCGGACTCAAGCCGGAAGCGACGCGGAGCTCCGCTTCCGGCTTTGCAAATGAATCAAGCCGCCTCTTTCACCGCCAGCCGTTGATCGTTAGCTCGCCGTCGCGGACCGAGACGCGAACCGTGTAGGCGCCCGCCAAAATCTGCTCGGCGAGCGGGTCCGGAACGTGGCGCTGGATGACGCGCTCAAAGGTCCGCTCTATCCCTGAGATATCTGCTCCCCAGCTCCCGGCGGATGGGGCTTCAGATAAACGATCAGGCAAAAAAATACAAATTCCTAGTCCAGCCAATGGATATTCCAGCGCTACAACCGCAGCCAACCCGAAAAGGCATAGTGCCGTGATCGACCGGATGCGCATGATCCTGCGCACCGCTGGTGGGACCTCGTCAGCTCGAGTACGGTCAATAAGCTCCCAAATCAAACCTATGTAGGTCGCGTTCACGAGCAAGAAAACTGCGGCTGCCAACCGGCCGTCGCGCCCGGTGTGGGCGCGTGGATTGAAACCCCTCAAATCTATACGCGCACAACTGCCCCGCCTGTCGCGCCCGGTGTGGGCGCGTGGATTGAAACACTTAGTCGGAGCTACGGCGCCCCGGTGGAGTGGCTATCCTCATCGCTTATGGTTTCAAGTACATTGGTACCCTGCCCACGATACTTTTTGCGGTCACCGACTTCGCTTGGGGCGTTATCTACGTAACGTTGCTGGAACGTCGATTGGCCGGCCGTTACAGCGCGAGCATAGCTCCTCTCTATTGATTTGGGAGTGAGCCGATATTTCAGATCGCCGCGCAGAATCGCCATAACCGTTCACGGAAGCGCGGAGCACAAACCTCCGGCCGATCCGATGAACAAAGCGTTTAAACCCAACTTTAGGAGATACCCATGAAGTCGCTTGCTCTCTCAGTTATCCTTGCCCTGTCCACGATTGCCACCGGTGCTGTCGCCGCTCCGATCGACGGCAATTCCATTACCGTACACGGCGTGTTCGGCGGCAACACCTACGGCCGCTAAAAACTGGCAAGTCACCGGTACCTTTATCGCGAAGGTATCGGTGACGGCTGCACCTTCGCAGTTATTTGCGCTTTCTAGAGATGTCGAGTCTAACGGCAGGACCCCAAGCAGCTCTAAGATTGCGTGTTGCTGCTAAGGGAGGCAGACTTGTTATCATGTCGTATCCTGACCCGAACGCGCCGCCTGACCGCACACCGATCCAAATCGGCGAGGTCTGGGAAAACCCCATCTCACGGGAGCGTGCCACGATTATTGATCTTCCCAACAAGAACCCCGAGGGCCGCTGCGGCTTGCGGTGAACGATCGCGTTCGGGCGTTCAAGGGGCTTTCGCCTGGGATGCTGCCTCCACTCGGCATTCTTTTCGGTCTGCTGGTTGGTTTCATGGCGGCTCAGGTTTGGAGTGATTTCGAGCGGGCGAAGCTCGCCGTTGCGACCGAAGCCAGCGCACTTTGCACCGCCATACTACTTGCAGAAAGCTTCACCGAAGACACGGAAACTCGTCTTCGAACTCTCATCAACCGGCACATCGAAGAGGCGGTGAACCAGGAATGGCCGGAGATGGCGCAACAACAAAAAACTCTTCGAGACTTGCCCATAACTTTGATCGAAGCCCTCACCCTTGCCTTGACGCCGAATAGTGAGAACCAGAAAGTGGCACTGCACGAGATCGTGGCGGCGCTGGAGCAAGCTCTCGATGCGCGGCGTCAGCGCATCATCCTCAGTCAATCTACGATTACGCCAATCAAATGGTCAGCCCTATTGCTACAGGCGCTCTGCACTTTGATCGCCATTTCCATGGTCCACAGTGACAACCGGCTCACTTGCGGCATAGCCCTAACGCTATTTGCTACAGGTATTGCGCTGTCGGTTTTGCTGATGGCTATTTATTGCCGTCCTTTCTCCCGAGCCGTCGGGCCGGAGCTCTTGCAGCAAGTCATAACAAGCGAAGCCTACGACAGAAGCAGCCGTTAGCGCATTTTCATTTCGATTGGGCAATAGGAACAAACAGACTAACTAGCGCCATTCGTTTGGAGTAGTGTTGGGGCGAACGTCGGCTCGATTTCGGCATTGCAAAGATATCAAGCGTTCATGAGTGACTGCAGGTTATTACGGAGTTCTGGCGATCCATAAGTGTTGATCGAACGGAGCATCTGCGATGCCCGTGGACGTTGAATTTACAGGGGGGTATCTATTAGAAGATGGAGTGTCGAGCACCTCCTGGGGGAATTTCCGATCATCGGCCGGCAATTGTTCGGGGCCTTTACGGCTACGAGATCGAGGATATCTGCTCCGAACAGACGCACACTATCCTCTATCGAGGCCGGCGCAAAATCGACGGGCTCAAGGTCCTCATCAAACTTTTTAGAAAGTCCCCAGTCCCCGATTGGGGGGCGAACTGGTTTCAGCGCGACTGTCAAATTTCGCAGGACTTGGGAGCGAGTTATGCGGCGAGGTCTCTTGCTTTCGAGCGAACAGACGTTGGTCCGGCACTCATTTACGTGGACGGAGGCGAGCGTCCTCTCGAAGAGCTAACTACAAAGAGCCCGCTCGACATCGACACCGCTTTGACTATGGCAGCCAGCATTGCCGAGTCCGTCGCGGCTTTGCATAAAGAGCGGCTTATTCACTGCAACCTGAACCCGGCCACGGTGTGGTTCAATGATCAGAGCAGCCTCGCCCTCATTTCGGATTTCGGATGCGCGCGACTCCTTTCGGACGAGGGGCCGGGAGCGCCATATGGCGATGAGCTGCTCGATGTCAGGTATATGTCGCCGGAGCAGACCGGGCGGTTTCAGAATACTGTCGACCACCGCACCGACGTCTATTCGCTGGGCGTCATCCTCTTTCGCCTCCTGACCGGCAAAGTTCCCTTCGAAGGGACAGATCCGTTAGTCATCATCGACGGGCATGGTACGCGGCAGCCGACGTTCCCGGCTGAGCTGCCGGCGGGACTTGCGAAGGTGGTCTTGAAGGCGCTGGCGAAGGGCCCCGATGCCCGTTACCTGAGCGTTAGCGAACTCGTCGCCGATCTCCGCGAGTGCCGCATGCTGTGGCAATCCACGGGCACCATCGACTACTTCGAGCCGGGCCGCAATGATGCCAAGGGGATGCTGCTGCACGTCTCGCAACAGCTCTATGGGCGTGACCGCGAAACGGCCGTCCTGATGGACAAGGCCAAATCCGCACAGCGCGGTCCTCCGGCATTGCTCTTGGTCAAAGGCGCCCCCGGCATAGGCAAGTCGGCGCTGCTGGGCCAGCTCGATGAATTTGTTCGAAACAGAAATGGACGCTTCGTGTCCGGAAAGTTCGATCAATTCAAGCGCAACGTGCCCTATCTGGCTCTCATTCAGGCCTTGCAGCAACTCATTGGGCAGCTGCTCGGCGGGACCAAGGATGAACTCGAACGGTGGCGATCGCGCATCCTGACGGCGGTCGGCGACAACGCTCGCGTCGTCATTGACGGTCTTCCCGACCTGGAGCTGATCACGGGGCCACAGCCGCCTGTTCGGGCCCTCCCGCCAATCCAGGCACGCAACCGCCTCAACCGTGTATTTGCTCAGTTGATACAGGCCATCGCGTCGCCCGATGAGTTGCTATGCGTGGTCCTGGACGATCTGCAGTGGGTCGACGCGGCGTCGCTGGCCTTGCTGTCTCATGTGTTAACCGATCGCGATACGAAGAACGTACTATTCGTGGGCGCGTATCGGGACAACGAAGTTGGTCCGGAGCATCCGCTTGAAAAATCGGTCGGCACGCTGAAGCAATCAGACGTTGACGTCGAAATCCTGGAACTCACCGAACTCAAAGAGCCCGATCTCCTGCAGCTAGTGCGCGATACCTTCACGGTGTCCACGGCCGTAGCTCGAGACCTGGCGCAGGTCCTGCATTGGAAGAGCGGCGGCAATCCACTCTACCTGACGCAGTTTTTGCCTTACCTATGCGACGCGGGCCTCATCGCGTTTGACTATCACAGCGGCAAATGGGGCTGGGATCTTCCGCGCATTCGGCAGGAAGGTATGACGCAGGACGTTCTCGACCTGTTGCATAAGAGGTTGGGGACGCTGCAGCAGGACACACGCACAATTCTGGCGACTGCGGCGTGCCTTGGCAGCTCGTTCGAGACCGGTAAGCTGGCCATTGCCGGCGGTCGGCCCCTATACGAAGTGCTGCAATGTATGGCGATTTGCACACGCGAAGCACTGATCGTCGCCATCGAGGACCACCCGGCCTCGTCAGGTCCTGCACCGCTACTGGATCACAAGCCGGCGAACCGGTTCCGGTTTCTTCACGACCGCATACAGCAAGCCGCGTTTGACTGCATCCCCGACGATGCCAAGAAGGACTTTCGCCTGCAAATCGGTCAAAGGCTGATGGCCGGCCTCAGCCCCGAGGAGGAGCTTGTTCCCCAACTCGACGTGCTAAACAATCTGAACGCCACCTGGGAGCTCATTGCGGAGCAGGACGCGCGGCAGCGCGTGGCGCGTTTGAACTTGGTGGCGGGACGCAAGGCCCGACAAGCGCTCGCGTATCAGGATGCGCTCGGCTACATCTCGGTGGGTCTCAACCTGCTTGACAAGAGCGCGTGGCAAACGGGCTACGACGTCGCGTTCGGGCTGCATTCAGAAGCCTTGGAGTGCGAGTATCTGACGGCGAACTTCGAGCGCGCCGATCAATTGTTCAAGACCCTGATCACGAACTCGAGGTCGAAGCTCGACAAAGCGCGGATCTACCGCACCAAGATCCTGCTCGACAATAGCGAGGAGCGATACGAGGAGGTCGTCAAAGTCGGAATTGCGGCGTTGCGGCTGTTCGGCATTCGCTACGTGAGAAGACCTTCGAAGCTGGATTTGCTGATCCAGTTGATGCTGGTGCGCCTGCGCCTGCGCGGCCGCACACCGCAAGACATACTCGAGGCGAAAGCTCTGGAGGACCCCGAAAAACTGGCTGCCCTACGCACTCTCGTCGACCTGATCCCGACCACGTACTTGTTCGACAAGGATCTCTTCATGTTCACGTCGCTCAAGGCCGTCAACTACTCGCTCCGCCACGGAAATGCGCCCATCTCGGCTGTCGGCTTCGTCGTCTACGGCATACTCCTGGGCGCGGGCATGGACAACTTCAAGCGTGGCTACGAGTTTGGTCGCATGGCCGTTGAGCTAGCCGAGAGGAGCAAGGACCCTTCGATCATCTGCAAGGTGGTGTGGATATTCGCAGCTATGATCTTGTCCTGGCGGGACCCGATTGACGAGAGCTTCCCGTTATTCGAGCGCGCGCGACGGCTGGCATTGGACGTCGGCGAACACCAATACGCTAACTACGTCATCATCAGCATCATCTTCGCAATGATCACTAGCGGCAAATCCCTGCCCGACATTTTACGTGTGTGCGAAGAGCATTGGTCGTTCGTCCTGCACTCCAAGGACGTGGGCCCCACGGAATTTGTCATGATGTGCAAGAATTACGCACTTGCCCTGGAGGGCAAGACCGCAGCCCCGTATTCGCTGAGTTGTGACGCCTATGACGAGACCGCGTCCGAGCTTCGCTTCCACCGCACCGGTAACCTCACCTTCGTCTTCTACCAGATCCTGCTCAGACTTAAACTCGCGTGCCGGTTCGATCGGTTCAGGGAGTCATTGGTTTTATCCGACAAGGGTGAGGCGGTGATCCATGCCGCGGCGGGTTTCCCCCAGATCGCCGATCATTATCTCTACCGAGGACTGGCGGCGGCTGTCTCCCTAGGCAAACCCGCACCTAGATCGGCAAGGCGCCACCGCAAGGCGCTACGATACAGCCTGGCGCGCTTGCATCTATTTGCCGCCAACAGCCCGCATAACTTCCTTCAGTACGAAGCGCTCCTAGTGGCCGAGGCGGCACGAGCTTCGGGCCACCTATCCTCGGCTTTGAAGCACTATGACCGCGCCATCGAGCTCGCAGGTGCGGAGGGCTACACGCATATTGTCGGGCTCGCCAACGAGCGCGCAGCGGTGTGCTGCCTCGCCAATGAGCATCTCCGGATGGCCGGTTGGTATCTGGCCGGCGCCCGAACGGCCTACGACAAGTGGGGCGCCACGGCAAAGGTCGCTCAGCTCGACCGCGAGTACGCAAACCTGCTTCCTGCTGCTCTCAGCGCGTCCAACGAAGCCACAAATGCATCTCGCATTCGTTCTATCCTCCATCAAGGAGAAAGCTTCGACGTCGCGGCTGCGCTCCAAGCCTCGCGCATCATCGCCAGTGGGGAAGATACCGACCGCGTGCTCACGCACTTGATGCAGGTCATCCGCATTCAGGCCGGGGCCGAAACCGCTCAGCTGCTGATATTGGAAGGTGGCAGACTTCGGCTCGAAGCCAGTGCGACGGTCGAAAGCGGAGGTGTGATGTTGTTCGCGTCGCCTCAAGCGAGCCGTGCCAGGGGTCGTTCTCCCCGGCCATCGTCAACTATGTGATCCATACTGGTGAAGAGTTGATGCTCGGCGACGCAGGCTCCGATCCCCGCTTTGCCCAATGCAGCTATATTGCAGCCCGGCGCCCCAAATCCGTGCTGTGCAGCGCCATTCGTCATCACGGCGAGGTGCTGGGGGTGATCTTTCTCGAGCACACCCGAATAGCCGGCGCATTCAACGGGCAGAAGTTGGAGTGGGTCCGCCTGTTGGCAACCGAAGTGGGACTGGCGGTCTGGAGTGCCAGATTGAGCCGCTATCGGGACTATGTGCACAAGTTTGCGCCGGCCGAGGTCGCCAAGGAAATCGACACCAATCCTGTTAGTCCCAACCTTGAGGCCAAGGACATTGACGTCTCGATACTGTTCGGCGATCTGGCGGGCTACACACGTATGACCGAACAGTTGGAGCGCGGTCAGTTGGACGCCCTTATGAATTGCGTTTTCTCCAGGTTCGTCGACGAGATCCATCGCTACGAGGGCACGCTCCTGGAGATCCGCGGCGATGAACTATTCGTCCTGTTCGCGGACGAGGATCGCTCGAAGCACGTTTGGAAAGCTGTCGGTGCGGCGCTTGCCATCTCCCGGGCGGCTGCGGGCCTTAAAGAAGAGCTATCAGGTTTCCAGATGCCGGTGATCGTGAACATGGGCATCCATTCGGGTGTTGCCTCGGTGGGCATGAAGGCGGTCGATGCGTCCTCGGGTTCGCGCTGGCGCTACGGTGCCAGCGGCTCCGTCGTGAACATCGCCGCACGTGTGCGCGAACTAGCGCGCGACGGCAGCATCCTCGTGAGCGCCGACGCGGTGGCCAGGGTGCCGGACGATTTCATGGTCGAGGACATGGGCGAGCATGCATTGAAGAACGTCATGAATCCCGTTCGCATCTACAAGCTCCTTGGCGAACGACCTCATAGCACTCAGACGTCTGCTTGTGGGTAGCGAAGTTATCTACCTGCATGCGCTCACAGAACCAAGTGCGATTGCAATTGCAGCTGGCTACTGCTCACATCAACACCCGGGGTCTGCTCTGTACGGTCCTGTACGGTCGCGGAAAGGCCGATGCTCAAACGGCACCGGCTTTTAGTTAGCGCGTTTACTCGCCCTGAGCTGAGGCAATGGTGCGCAAAGGCTTGAACGTCATAGCTTCTGCATGGGCACTGCAGCCAAACTCGAAGGTGCGGCCTTCTTCGCTCGAATAGCGGGTATTCTTGCCGGCGGGTACCGCAGACTCATAACGGCTGACCGTGAAGCCCTGCGGTTCATCCTGATTGGGTGTGTCAGCCAGAGTGAGCACAAGCTTGCACGTGATGGCATCGCTGGTGAAATAGCCGATGCCGCGTTTCTGTCCGGCATCGAAACTGAGAGCCTGAAGGGGTTTGATTGTCTGAATTTTGGTTGTCTCGCCTGCCAGAGAAGCCCCAGCATTTCCGGCGAAAGAGATGGCTGAAAGCGCGACGGCGAAAATGATGTTTTTGCTAATTGTCATGGCGGCGTCCTTTTGATCCCTGATTGCGGAACTTCCCGCATCGGTCCTCGATGCTGGTTGCATCATGGGGCACGCCGTCAAAGTGCGCTGTGAGATTTGCCACATAATAAGATCGATTTCGAAGCGGCCCATCGAAGATCGCATCGCATCCGCACATTGCTTCCTTCGCTCCGTTTCACCGCCTTTGACTTCGACAGTCAACGATATAGCCTGACCATATTGGACGGGGGGCTTCGTCTTCAGCTCGGGATCGAACACATTCTGACGGGCGTGGACCATCTCTTGTTCGTGCTCTGCCTCATCCTGCAAGTCCCGAACACTCGAAAACTCGTCGCCACTGTAACCGCCTTCACCGTCGCACATTCCATCACCCTCGCGGCGGCGACTTTCGGCTTCGTCAACGTGCCAACGGCACCTGTCGAGTTGACCATTGCCCTCAGCTCGAGCTACTTCGTGACCCCCTCCACCGGAGCCACATCACGCAAAATTATCCGTGGCTCGTCGCGTTCTGTTTCGGACTGCTGCATGGTCTCGGTTTCGCCGGTGCGCTTGCCGAGATCGGTCTACCTCACGGTGAAATCCCACTCGCGCTCTTCGCTTTCAATGTCGGTGTCGAGTTAGGGCAACTGGGCTTCGTCGCCGTCATCCTTTCAGCAGCCTACCTCACGCGAATACTGTTGGCGGATGTGCCGAGCTAGGCCCCGCGTGCTGCCGCCTTCGCGATCGGGTGTACCGCATCGTATTGGGTCTTCGCGCGCTTGGCCGTCGCGACCTGAGCACGGGATCACAGAATGGTGTAAATACGCAGTTTGCTTGGCGTCGGGACGTCTCAGGTCAGGCGCGATTGTTTACCGCTCGCGGCAATTCTGGGAGCGGGCAACTCCTTCACCTGGGCGCGATCGTAGCCAAGATGCCGCCAAAGCGCCTGCTTAAACTCCTCGACTGTTTTCAGCATGTCGAAGTCCTTCAGGAAAAATGAGCGCGCCATAATGCCATCCAGACTCGTCGAAATCATCGTGGCGACGGCGACCGGATCGACCTTCCTGAATATGCCTTGTTCGATCCCCTCGCGGACGATGTGCTGAAGAATCTCGGTCTCGTGACGGTAAAAGCGCTGTATAGGTTCATTCGCCTCGCGAACACCGATGACGCCCTTGCAGTCCAGGCTGATCTTCACGACGTTGCGAAGCTGCTTGTGAAGACTGACGTGGACGTCAAACCAATTTCCAATTGCATCGGCCGCATTTGCATGTTCATCGCTGCTGCAATGGTTGGCAAATAATAGAAATGCTTCATCGATGGCGCTTTCAATCGCCGCGCGAAACAGTTCTTCTTTGTCCTTGTAATAGTAATAAATCATCGCGCTGTTGACTTTGGCAGCGCGACCGATGTCCTTGATGGTCACTGCTGCGAAGTGGCGCTCCGCGAAAAGATCCAGGGCGATCCGCGCGAGTTCGCCCGGCCCCGGACCAGAGGTGTCGGCGGTGCGCCGGCCCGGCCGAGAATTGCTCTGCTTTTTTTTTGGTTTGCGCGCCATTGCCACTCTGAATTTGCCACGTTTATCCCGGCGCGGAATATTTACTCCGATCACCGATCATTATTCAAACTTCGGTCTTCGGAAACACTCGTCGTGAGGCCCATTTCACCAAGCCTTACAGGTCTATCCTGGGCCGCGTAAGGAGCCTCAAACCAATACTAACAGCTCCTTCCTCGATCCGAGGGAAATAAATTGCCGCGCTCTCCATAGGCGGAAATAGGCACCAAAAGAATTCACACACCCACTTGGGAACAATGACATTGGCTTGACCGTCGTCATTTAGCTAACTTTGCTGTGAGGCCACGTCCTCCCTCATTCCTGAGAAAAAGCGTCCGGGACGGCCCGGACATTAGGATGGAGGGAACTCGTGGCGTGGATAATGTTGATTGCTGCTGGCGTGCTGGAGATTGCGTCGGCTCTGGCGATGAAGCAATCAGACGGCCTAACGCGACTTGGGCCGACGGCGATCACGCTCATTGCAATGTTGGGCAGCGTCTGGTTGCTGTCGTTATCGATGAGGTCGCTGCCGCTTGGGACCGCCTACCCCATGTGGACCGGCATCGGAGCTTTCCGCACGTTCATCGTGGGAATATCCGTGCTTGATGAGCAGGCTACTGCAGGCCGGATATTGGCGGCCGTCCTCATTGTTGCCGGTCTCGTTCTGGTGAATGCGTCGTCTGAATGATTTCGCCTCACCTGGGCGGGGCGAAAATCCAACTCACTCCCACTCGATCGTGCCGGGCGGCTTCGATGTGACGTCGTAGACGACACGGTTGACACCGCGCACCTCGTTGATGATGCGGGTCGCGACCTGGCCCAAGAAGGCCATGTCGAAATGAAAGAAGTCCGCCGTCATCCCGTCGACGGACGTCACGGCGCGGAGGCCCAGCACGTTGTCGTAGGTGCGGCCGTCACCCATGACGCCAACCGTACGTACGGGAAGCAAGACGGCAAAGGCCTGCCAGATCGCGTCGTAGAGACCGGCTTTGCGAATTTCGTCGAGATAGATCGCGTCGGCCTTGCGCAGCACGTCGAGCTTGTTGGGCGTGATTTCTCCCGGGATACGGATGGCGAGTCCGGGGCCGGGAAACGGATGCCGGCCGACGAAGGTCTCAGGAAGGCCAAGCTCGCGGCCAAGCGCGCGAACCTCGTCCTTGAAGAGTTCGCGCAACGGCTCGACCAGCTTCATGTTCATTCGCTCGGGCAAGCCGCCGACGTTGTGATGCGACTTGATCGTTACGGATGGACCGCCTGTAAACGACACGCTTTCGATCACATCGGGATAGAGCGTGCCTTGAGCCAAGAATTCTGCGCCGCCGATTTTCTTCGCTTCGTTTTCGAAGACGTCGATGAAATTCTTGCCGATTACTTTGCGCTTCGCCTCGGGTTCCGCGACGCCAGCCAGCGCATCCAGAAAGCGCTTGGAAGCGTCTACGTGCACAAGCGGAATGTTGTAGTGATCGCGGAAAAGGCCGACGACTTCGTCCGCTTCGCCGAGGCGCATCAGTCCATGATCGACAAACACGCAAGTCAGCTGGTCGCCGATCGCCTCGTGAATGAGCACGGCCGCGACGGCGCTGTCGACGCCGCCTGAAAGCCCGCAGATGACGCGACCCTTCCCGACCTGGTTTCTGATCTTGGCAATCATCTCGCGGCGGTAGGCGGCCATCGTCCAGTCGAACTTGAGGCCGGCGATTTTGTGCACGAAGTTCGCAATGAGCTTGGCGCCATCCGGCGTGTGAACGACTTCGGGGTGAAACTGGACGGCATAGAAGTGGCGCGCCTCGTCGGCGACAGCGGCGAACGGCGCATTCTCGCTCGTCGCGATGACCTTAAAGCCTTCGGGAAGGCGCGTGACGCGGTCGCCGTGGCTCATCCAGACCTGATAGCGGGAGCCGGGCGACCAGACCTCGTCGAACAGCGGGCTAGGCGTCGCAACGGCCAGGAAGGCGCGCCCGAATTCGCGATGGTGGCCGCCTTCGACCTTGCCGCCGAGCTGCTCGGCCATCGTCTGCTGCCCATAGCAGATGCCGAGCACCGGGACGCCGGAGGAAAACGCGACGTCAGGCGCTCTGGGCGAGCCGCCCTCGGTCACCGACGCGGGACCGCCCGAGAGGATGACGGCCTTGGGCTTCAGCTTCGCATATGCCTCAGCCGCATTCTGATAAGGATGAATTTCGCAGTAGACGCCCGATTCGCGCACGCGGCGCGCAATGAGTTGCGTCACCTGGCTTCCGAAATCGATGATGAGAACAGTGTCAGTCAAGTCGGGTCGACTCTCCTATTCGAGCCTTCCCCTACGCGATCATGGCCTTCCCTGCAACGCCGCGGGTTGCTGCAGGGCCTGCGACAGGGACGCCGGCCAGGAATATGGCGCCGGAAGACCCGCCGTGTCCACAAGGCCGGAAAAGACAGCCAGGGCCCAGAATTTTTGCATCTGCGACACTCCCAATTCGCGCATGGCGAGATAGAACGCGGGTTGCTACGCAGCTACTGGCGGCTTCGGACCAACCGGTTTGTCCGGGGGCGCGAGGTGGGGAAGAAGGGCATCCAATCATGCTGATGGTCAAAACGCGGCTCGGGCCAAGCGACATTGCCGGCATCGGCCTCTTCGCCGATCAAGACATCCCGAAGGGGACCGTGACCTGGCAATTCATGTCGGGCTATGACCTGCTGTTGACACATGGCGAGATAGACCGCCTGCCGGAACCGGCTCGCTCGAACTTGCGCGATCACGCGTACCATGACGCAGCTAGCGGCCTCTATATTCTATGCGTCGACAATGCGCGCTTCATGAATCACTCAGCAGACCCCAACACTGCCGGAATCCATGTGAAGGGCGCCATCGAAGGTCATGACATTGCAACGCGCGACATCAAGAGCGGAGAAGAGCTCACCTGTGATTATCGCGTGTTCGACGCTGACGTCGCGCTCAAATTGGGCGCCAGCGTTGATCGGCTATAGCTGAGGTTATTCGCCGGGCACGACGATTGACTGCGAGAGCGCTTTTCGCGACGCACGGCGCCGCTTTGCCGTGAGCGCACGCAAGGCTTCGGCGGTGAGAATACGACGCTGCAGATAGGGGGAGAAATATCCCGCGTACCGGCGCCAAAGTTCGGAGCGCCGCCAATCGTCGCCGGAGACATGGCCGCGGCAGTGCGGCGCCCCACAGGAGCAAGTGAACTCGTCATAGGGCGACCCGTCGCTCATCGCGTAGTCATAAGTGATCTCTTCGCCGGCGCTGATATCGCGCATCGCAACGAGCGTGATCTGACCCGCAAGCCCGGAGTTCGGATCACAGCTGTGGTTGACGTAATCCGGCGGCTCACAATCCGACAGCGAGACGAGGTACTGGTCTTCCTCGACCTGCAGCGAATACCGCCGCACGGTCGCGGGCATACCGCTCAATTCGTCGCCGCAAACGAGCGTGCCGCTCCACACCACGATCAGCTCGCCTTTGGCGATAGCCTCTCGCGCGACGACCGTGTGGCCGCCGCGATTCGGTGCTGGATGGACGTCGCATTTGGGAGAGAGGAAGGAATGGGGCCTGCCGCTCATTCACTGACCTCGAATTGGTCCTCTAGAGCGCGGACAAGGCGCGAACGCAAAAAGCGAACCATGGCACCTATCCCTCGTTTTGCCGTCCGGCGACAAACGCTGGCATCAAATAGTTTCGCTGCGCGCGATGTCAACGGTGAAAAATAGGCATTTGCGTGATCAGTCGGCGATCCGCTTTGTATGCGGCTTGGTGCTTGCCTGCGGGAATTCCCCGAAAATGCGAGTGCCAATGCGAGACGCAGTCCGGCTGAGCAAGCCGATCCCAGCCCGTCTCCGTACGTCAATCCACAGAAACTTCGATTAGGCCATTCGAGATAGGACGGCGATGAAGAAGCCGTCAGTGCCATGACGCGCGGGCGTCAGCAGCAGCGAGTCAAGACGTCCGTTTGCCGATGGCGGCGGTTCGCCCGGCATGCCGGCGCTCCACACGTCGGCGGTGGGCAGCAATTTAAAATCCGACCGGTTCTTTAGAAAACGGGCGATTTGCTCGGTGTTTTCCTCCGGCAGGACCGAGCACGTCACGTAGACGAGCCGGCCCCCCGGCTTCACCGGCGACGCACCGCGCGCCAACACGGCGCGCTGCTCGGCTACTCGTGCAGCAAGCGCATCCGGCTTCAGCCGCCATTTCGCATCGGGGCGGCGGCGCCATGTGCCTGAGCCGGTGCACGGCGCATCCGCCATAACGACATCGAACCGAGCGCCCAGCGCTTCGAGAGCCTTCTCGTCACCGGCGCCCAGCACCTGCACGTTGCGTACGCCGGCCCGCTTGATGCGATCGAAGATCGGCTTCAGTTGGTAGCGATCGGCGTCATAAGCGTAGAGCTGCCCGGTGTTCTGCATCAGCGCCGCCAATGCCAGCGTTTTGCCGCCTGCACCGGCGCAGAGGTCGAGCACCTGCTTCCTCGGTCCGGTGCCTGAAAGTAGCGCCGCGATTTGCGATCCTTCGTCCTGAATTTCGAACCACCCAGCCTGGAACGCCGCCTCGGCCTGCAAATTCGGTGTCCGCTGAGCCCCGGTTGGGGCCGGAATACGAATGCCGGTCGGTGAATACGGACATGGCTCCGCCGCGAAGCCTGCAAGCGCCTTGAGAACCTTCTCCAGCGTCGACTTCAGCGTGTTGACCCGCAGATCTGCCGGCGCGCGCCGCGCCATCGCCTCACCTTCGGCAACGGCGCCCGCTCCGAACTGACGCGCAAAGGACGGCCAAAGCCACTCCGGAATATCGGCGCGAATGGCATCAGGAGCGTCATCGAGAGATCGCGTCAGCCCAGTGCGCTCGACGTCAGAGAGCGGCGACGGCGCGTGGTCGGCTCCGTCACAGGCTTCAATGACGCTTTCCGGTGAGAGGCCGAGAGCGGAGGACGCGGCACCGATTGCCAGCGCACGTGGCGTATCGGAGCCCAGCGCCCAAGCTAGTGACGCGCGCCGCCGAAGCGCGTCGTAAACGAGCCCGCCAATGGCGTTGCGGTCGCCGGAGCCCGCAAAGCGATGAGCTTTGCCCCAGTCGGTGAGCGCAATGGCGACAGGTTGATAGCGGTGGAGAATTGTCTCCAGAACCTCGATCGCCGCCGCGATCCGAGCCCCGGGTTTCATGTTGTTATCATCTCAGGCGCCGGTCACGATCTTGGCGGCGAAGATCACCCACATGAGGAGTAGCACCAGCACGCCGACGCTGTAGGCCATGAAGCGCCGATCGACGACATTATTGGTCGTGTTTATGTATGCGTGAACGATGCGCGACAGAACAAAGATCCAGGCCAGAAGCAACAGCAGCACGTCCCCCGCCTTCGTGATTATGATGAAGGCGATCAACGCATAGAACAGCATCGGCAGCTCGATCTGATTGAGGAACGAGCCGTACTGCATGCCCCGCGTGGTCCAGTTGGGTTCCCGAAGTGCAATGTCCTCGGTTCGGACTTCGCCGCGCCGAAGGCTGCCTACGCGTTCGCGCGCCATGATGAGAAGCACCACGAATGTCAGCCCGACCTGGACAAAAACCGGGAGCAGGAAATCGGTGACCGTCATCGAAGCCTCGCGGAAGATGGGACGAGCAAGAGCGTATCAGATTATACGGTTGAGCCCGGATAATTCGGGCTTTCTCGCGTGATAAGCACGCCGTGCGCGTGGCTTTCGCGGATACCAGCTGGTGAAATGCGCACGAACTTGGCGCGCTTCTGGAATTCGGAGATCGTCCGGGCACCGAGGTATCCCATCCCGGCGCGCAACCCGCCCACGAGTTGATGCACGACCGCTTCCATCGGACCTTTGTAGGGCACCTGCCCCTCGATCCCTTCCGGTACGAGTTTCAAAGTGTCCCCGACCTCGGCCTGGAAGTAGCGATCGGCGGAGCCACGCGCCATGGCGCCGACTGAGCCCATGCCTCGGTATGACTTGTAAGTGCGACCCTGATAGAGATACGTTTCGCCTGGCGCCTCGTCGGTTCCGGCAAGCAGCGACCCGATCATGACGCAGGACGCACCGGCGGCGATGGCCTTCGAGATGTCGCCGGAAAAGCGGATACCGCCGTCAGCGATGATCGGCACGCCCGAGCGGCCGGCCTCTTTCGCGCACTCCATGACGGCGGTGAGCTGCGGCACGCCAACGCCTGCCACGATCCGCGTCGTACAGATCGAGCCGGGACCGATGCCAACCTTGACGGCATCGGCGCCAGCGTCGATCAGGGCCTTCGTTGCATCCGCCGTTGCGACGTTGCCGGCGATCACTTGCACGGCGTTCGACAGCCGCTTGATACGTGCGACCGCTTCGATCACCTTCGCCGAGTGGCCATGTGCGGTGTCGACCACGATGACGTCGCAGCCGGCTTCGATCAGCCGTGCAGTGCGCTCGTGGCCGTCTTCCCCGACCGTCGTCGCGGCCGCGACCCTCAGGCGCCCTTGAGCGTCCTTCGACGCGTACGGATGCTTCGCCGCCTTTTCGATGTCCTTGACCGTAATGAGGCCGATGCAGTTGCCCAGGTCATCGACCACGATCAGTTTTTCGATGCGGTTCTGGTGCAGCAGACGCTTCGCCTCGTTCTGCGGAACGTTGCGTTTGACCGTCACCAGGTTGTCCTTTGTCATCAGCTCGGAAACCGGCTGATCGTCGCGAGTGGCAAACCTTACGTCGCGATTTGTCAGAATGCCGACGAGCCTGCCTTTACCGGCGCTCCCGTCAGCTGCATCGGTTCCGCCATCGACGACGGGCACACCGGTGATTCCCTTCTCCGTCATCAGCTTCAGAGCATCACCCAAGGTTTTGCGAGGGGAGATGGTGACAGGATTGAGGACGATGCCGCTTTCGTACCTTTTGACCTGTGCGACCTGACGCGCCTGCTCTTCGATCGAAAGGTTGCGGTGCAGAACTCCGATGCCCCCCTCCTGCGCCATCGCAATGGCGAGGCGGGCCTCGGTGACGGTGTCCATGGCCGATGAGAGCATCGGGATACTGAGCCGCACCGACTTCGTGAGCTGCGTCGAGACATCCACTTGGCCCGGCATCACATCCGACGGCCCGGGCACGAGCAAAACATCGTCGAAGGTAAGCGCTACTCCCGAATCGAGCGCCGATAGGCTCGAAGTCATGCGGACTTCTCCAGTTCTGGGGGCGACACGTTCAAGCCCCCTGGGGCGAACATTGTCGCGGGGTCTATAGCACCAAGGTTCAACACTTGGAAGCGGCCTCTCCCGCGTCAAATGGGGGTGCTGCGGCTGGCATTCCCGGGGCGTGGGCGCAGCGCGGTAGCGGCTCGTCACATGCCTGTCGCGCAACGCTGGGATATTCCGGCGGGGTGCGAGCCCCCATGAGATTCTTAATTGGATTTGGGATGGTCACTGCGCGGACGTTGGCCGGGGTTTTTCTCGCAGGTGCGGGATTGGCGATCGTTTGTTCGTCGCTGGCAGAAATCGACCCTCATCCCGCGGCGCAGCGTTGGCAAGAGAACAGCCTGCACCCGGTTGCGGCACTCGCTTGGGCACAGACGCGTTGCGACACGCGACTCACTCTTTCACCCGGCACGCCGAGACTGCAGGCCGAAGACCTCCTGCAAGTGGCTGGGGATTTCGACGCCCTAGAGCAGCAGCGCGGGCGCCGGGCAACCTGCAGACAAGCAACAGCGCTGGCAGCCAACGTGTCCGCGGGGGCCGATCCTTCAGAAGGCTCGGGCCAAGGCGATGTGGCATCCCTTAGGTGATGCCGATCGACTCCTTGGCGCCCCGAAATCCGGTTGCCAAAACATAAAGCTCGGAGCTTTCCGATCGGCTTGCCGGCGGCTTCACATGACGCACGGTCGTGAAGTCGCGCTTCAAGGCGGCCAGCAGGTCGCGCTCCGTGCCACCCTGGAAGACTTTACAGAGAAAAACCCCGCCCGGCTCAAGCACGTCCGCCGCAAACGCTGCGGCGGTTTCCACTAGCCCCATGATCCGGATGTGATCGGTCTTCGCGTGTCCGATCGTCGGAGCAGCCATATCGGAGAGCACCACGTCGGCGCGTCCGCCGCGAAGACGGGACTTAAGCAGATCTTCGGCCGCCGGATCGGTGAAGTCCATCTCGACGGTGTCGACGCCGGCGATGGGCTCAAAGCTCAGATAGTCGATGGCGACCACCTGGCCCCTGCCGTCGGTCGCCTTGACGCGCCCGGCCGCCACTTGCGACCAGCCGCCCGGCGCCGCGCCAAGGTCGATGACCCTCTGACCTGGCTTTAGGAAACTGTATTGCGCATCCATTTCTCGCAGTTTGAAGGCTGCGCGGGACCTAAGTCCTTCCCGTTTCGCCGCGGTCACATACGGATCGTTCAACTGACGATCGAGCCACCGGGCCGATGAAGCCGAGCGCTTGCGCGCTGTCTTGACTGAAACGCGGAGCTGGCGTTGTCCGCCGCTCAAACCGCTGCGCCCACCGCCTTTGCCGCCACTTGCCTTTTTGTCCGTCACGCTGAGTACCTGTCGTTCCGGCGCCGTGAGCGTCCGCGCCGATGGCGACCTGCGCGCCAAACGCCATCTTCCATCATCAATCGCATCAAAATGCCTTCCCTCAGCCCGCGGTCTGCCACACGCAGCCTCTCGGCCGGCCAGAGCTTCAGAATGGCGTCGAGGATGGCGCAACCGGCGAGTACGAGGTCGGCGCGTTCCCGGCCGATGCACGGCTCCAGCACCCGATCCTCGTAGCTCTGCGCAAGAAGACGCGCTGTCACGTCGTCAATATCGGGCACGTTCAGCCAGATACCGTCGACGCACTTCCGGTTATAGCGTTCCAAGCCGAGCAGCACACCGGCAATCGTCGTGACGGTGCCCGACGTTCCAACGAGGTGCACGGATCGTCCGGCAATACGTTCGCGAAAGCGGTGCGTCGCCTCGAACGGCGCGAGCAGCCGGGTGACCGCGGCCGACATCGCGGCGAAACTTTCCGGCGTCACATTGCGGCCGCCAAAATACTCGGCAAGCGTCACGACCCCAACGGGTAGCGATTCCCAAGCGACGATCGCCTCATTGACGTCCGACCGGCCTGCCAGCATATCGCGGCGCGCGTCGAGCCGCGTCATATCCAGCCAGATGATCTCCGACGATCCGCCGCCGATGTCGAAGACGAGAACCAGATCGGCGTCTGGATCTATTAGCGTTGCACAGCCGGCGACCGCGAGGCGGGCTTCGATTTCGGGCGTCAGCACTTCGATTTCGAGGCCAAAATTCTCCCGGACGCTGTCGACGAACGCCGGCCCGTTGGCTGCGACGCGGCAGGCTTGGGTCGCGACCATGCGCGACCTCGCAACTCGATGGCGTTGCAGCTTGTCGGCGCAAACTCCGAGCGCTTCCATCGTGCGATCCATCGCTTGGTCAGAGAGCCGTCCGGTCTGGCTGACGCCTTCGCCGAGCCGGATGATGCGCGAAAACGCATCGACGACGCGAAAGCCGCGACGAGATGGGCGCGCAACGAGCAGCCGGCAATTGTTCGTGCCGAGATCGAGGGCTCCGTAAACGGGTTCGTTGGTGCGAATGAAGTTATCGGCTTGGGGCCCCGTGAAGCGCCGCTGCCCGGCGGTAAACTGCGGCTGACGCCCATTAGACAAGGCTTCGGAGCCGTCATGTGCGAGGTTCGACTGCGGATTCACATCGCGATGACCGCCGCTCAGCGCCCTCCCCTCGGGCGGTGTCGCTGCTTGGTGGCTGGAGTTGTGGGGACGGACCGGTCGCTCGGCGTCACCGTCACCCGGAGCGTCAGGACCTGAATGTTCAGGTTTCAACTTTTTCTCTCCAGGACCTGGTATGACAGCGGCTTGCCGCAAAGCAGCCGTGCTCTTCAGGCCGTTAATCTGGACCTCAGTTGCGGGCGAGTGTAGCAGGTCACTGACGGGCGTAAAGCACCGCTGCATCGCCTCTCAATTGCATCGCATGCAAGCGCGCCCGAACGTTCATCCGGCAACCGCTGCAACTGCCGCGCATTTGCCCGGCTTGAGGCAAACGCGTTTGCGCTCAAACCAAAGAACTAAAAGGAGGAATACGGAGTTTTATTGTGAGCCGCGGAGCCGCTGGCATCGTTTTTAGAGAAGGCGAGCCCGCTCTGCTTCGTAGACACGAGACGAGGCTTCGCGAGGATGGCGGGGGCTGCCCGGGCCGCGACCCAAGCGGCTTAATGGTAACCTTGCGAAGACCAAATGCTGCTGCTATGACCCGCGCTCCGGCGGGCCATTTCGAAGCCCGCTCGATCCCGGCAATGGGGGATCGTCTAATGGTAGGACTGCAAACTCTGACTCTGCCTGTCTAGGTTCGAATCCTAGTCCCCCAGCCAAGCGTTTCCCCTTGAATATCAAGTGGTTTGAGTGAGAACAGATGGTCTCATCGATGATGTTCTGACTCTGCTGCCGGGTCTTCATTCTGACTCTCGTTCCGAGCATGTTCTTCCTGGAGCACCCATGCTCGCCTCTTGCGGATCGTGGCTAACCTCTGGCTTTCAGTCTTCTTGATGTAGCGGCGCAATGCGTTTGGGGATCGATGTCCTGACAGGCTCATCTCTTGCTGCTCGGTCAGTTCAACATTGCCCAACTCGGTAAGTCCCCCATGCCGACATGCTTCCATCGTGACACGCTCGAGAATCCGTGAGAAGGAATAAGGGTGAGCAGTTCCTCTCTTGCCGGGCGTTACCACAATTGGAATGGCAAGTCGTTCGAGTTCGGCCAGCCGAGTCTCAAGTTCTGGATAAAATTGCTGACCATTCTCGTCCAACGGATGCCAAACCTCTTCGCCGGTCTTGTGGTGGACAATGCGAACGTGATTGGGTCGTTCGGTCGGTCTGTAATCCGACCACCGGAGATAGCCCGCAAGGATGTTCTCGGGACGTTGGTGCCATTCAAAACAGACCAACGGAACGATTGCCAAATGAGGATGGCCGTAGGCTTTGATGGCGTCGCTCAGGGCATACGCCTCTTCGCGGGTCGCTTCCTGAATGGACGACGTGTTCGAAAAGCGCGTTAGCCCGACAAAAGGATTAGAACTCCACGAACTTGATCCCGACCCCCGCGACTTGCTCGTCCCCTATCCCGCAGAGCCTATGACGATGTGGCCGATTTCGACGCGGGTGAACAAACCCGAGAACGATGATGAGGCGATCTTGGACTTGCGTGTACGAAGTCCGGTTGGAATCATAGCCAAGTGAGGTCGTGGTCGCCTCGGTACTGAGAGATGAGTGTCGACATCCGGACAACCCAATTTCTGGCTGCGGCCGTTATCATTGCCGCCCTGGCAAGCACGAGCCTCTGGGCCGAGGAGATGAGCATGACCCTCCGTTTGACATCATCCGCGTTCGCCGACGGTAGCCCAATCCCCTCCAAATACACCTGCGAGGGACAGGACATTTCGCCACCGCTCGCCTGGACTGGTGTCCCGGACAAGACGAAGAGCCTCGTGTTGATTGTCGATGATCCCGACGCCCCAGACCCCAAGGCACCGCGCATGACCTGGGTCCACTGGGTACTCTACGATCTGCCGCCAAGTGCGAGTAAGCTCCCCGAGGCAGCAGGCGGCCTCCCGCCTGGCACCAAAGTCGGACTCAATGACTGGGAAAAGGCTCAGTATGGCGGCCCCTGCCCGCCTATTGGGCGGCACCGATACATCCACAAACTTTACGCTCTCGACATCCAACTCCCAGAACTGCGACGCCCCACAAAAGCGGAAGTCGAAAGAGCGATGAATGGTCATATTCTGGCCGAAACACGGCTCATCGGGACCTACCAGAAGGGCGGTTGAACCTTAGGACCAGACTGATGGCGCGACGCCCTCAATGCGGCTGCGATCCGGGCAGCGGAAGATACGATCGTTAGCCGTCATTGGCTGGCTTTACGTCCGCTCGCCGTCAGATCATCGCCGCTGACGGTTAGTAGACGCACGCCGCGATTGATGAGCAGCGTGATGCCGAGTTCCTGGGCCATGAGCTCACGCGCAAAGCGAGAGGCGTCCTTGACGACAGCGGTGCGGATCCCGTTGCCTTCGATGCGATCGAGCAGCGCTGCGAAGCCAGGACGGTCCTGGATCGGATCAGCGCCGGAAACAGCCGCGTCGTAAAACTCTGCCACGATCTCGCGAGCATTATTCGATGGGCTGTTTCATCTCGGTAGTGAATACGGACTTCGTCCGCGATGTAGGCAACGGCAGGTCATGACCCTAACCGGACGTTCTGAGATTTGGGCGCGTTTGACGACCGCAGTTATCAGACGAGCAGGTCGTAGAACTCGCATCCCTCGGTAACGGCAAGTCAGGTCGTCATCATGTCCGCGGGCAATTTAGGGCGCCACAATAAGACAAATAGGAATCCTAGAGCAGCCGCTGCCGCCCATCCGTCGATCAAGGTGGTGCCGCCCCAAAGCACATGCGTGCGTGCAAGGTCGCGCGCCAAATCGTGATACATCAGCATGCCAAAGACGAGCCCACCATGAAGACCAATCGCCAGCCACAACGACCGTGTTCTTAGAGTGAGCGCGCCAAGGACGAGACCCAAAAGCGATAGCGCGACAAGCCGGTTGAGCTGAAAATTGGGAACAATGCCAAAGAGCATCCAATAAGCCGCTAGCCAGCCGGTCTGCCAGGTCATGGGCCCACCATTCGTCAAGCTATTCGCCGGAATCTTGAAGTGGGTATAGGCGAAAAAGATTGCTGAGACAGCAAGCGCCAACCAAGGCCGGTGAGTAGCGGTGTAGAAAATCCGCAGGATGATGCCACGAAAGATAATCTCTTCGATGACAGCAACACCTATGGCGATGGCGAACGCGATCACGGTCCACTTCACCATTACCAACAGTGATAGACTTTCGCGCGGCGCGACCACAACTGCTCCCGATAAGAGCTGCCCGACCGCCAATGCCGCCACCAGAACGACGCCGGCGGCGAACCCGTTGGCCAAGTACCGCCGGGAAACAGCGGTGCGTCCAAGGCCCAACGTTTCTAAGGACCACAATTTGCAGACTGACATGATCCAAGGCAGCCCAATGAAGATCGGGATCCAGCGCAGAAAATCAAAGAGGGTGCCAGGTCCCTTGCTGAGCACTGTACGGGCAGCTTGTGCATTGAACGTGGTGCTCCACCATTCGAAAGCGCCATAGGCAAAAGGCAGGAGCAGGGCCGCAACAACGAGCGAGCCAAAGAATACAAGGCCGAGAAGGCCCAAACCTCGCCATGAGGTCTCATCACCGGGAAGGTTGAATAGCACAAAACGCTGCTCGCGCTTCGACAGATACGTCTTAGCGTCCTCCGACCGCGCGATGGTCGTGCTTGCAAAGGGGTGGTCACACCTTATTTTTGTCAAAGGATCAAAGCATCCTGGGTGCAGTATTCCTCAGCTCAGGACCGATAGAAGTACGTGCCGCCGCCGCTGGCGCCACAGACAAATGGATTTACCAGCGACAGTGCCGTGACGATGGCTTGAAGGTGCTCTTTCATGCCATCTATATCCTCGGTGTCATAAGGTGAGCAGTGTCGAGTTGATGCACACGGCGCTTGCCATAAGTCCGCTCAAAGCTCATTGCGTCACCGCCTCTCCGATAGTCTTTCGAGACTCAGTGACTGTAATTTTAGCAAGATGTCGAAACGCACGAGTTGCGCCCTGAGCACATTCTGCAACTGAACTGGGTTTTTCTTAGTTGCAGAAAGACCTATTTGGAAAGCGTCGTAATGCCCATCCAGCACCCGCTTTTTTCTCGCCGGTCGAGCGCGCTTCATTTTTTTGAACATCGCATTGTAGGTTCCTCATTGTTCGACCCGATAGACCAAGATCTCGGCAGAACCCCCGAGCCGTCCGCTGCGCGCGGCCACAAATAGACGGTTGAGTTCCGGTACGAAGAGTGCCGTGCGCGCCCCTGGTGATGTCACGATGCGTGCACGACGCTGCAGTGTTCCGTGGGTCTGATCGAACACGTCGATCGCTCCCTGTCCGCAGCTGACATAGATGCGCTTATGAACAGGGTCGAAAAACACATCGTCTGCATCGCCGCACGTTTCGACTTTGGTGCGGACCGCGCCGGTCTGGGTATCGAGCAGCACCAATCGCGGCGGGCTTCGAAACACAACCGCGATGGTGGTTTCTGACGCGTCGAGTGCGAGCGGAAAGTTAGAGTGGAGCTGGGGAACCGACCACGAGCTAATTTGCTTGCCGTCATTAACGACAGCGATCTGGTTCGCCTCGGGAACATTGACGAAGGCGCGACGTCCGTCGCGCGACAGCTGGAATCCTTCAGGGTGCGCCGCGAGCTTTATGTCCGCGATTTTGGAACGAGCGGCTGGGTCAATGATCGCGAGAGCACCGCTTCCGTAACCCACTACCACCCGGCCGGTGTGAGCATCGACGCGGACGTTATCCGCGTCTTCACCGAGTTCGACCGAACCCACCGGCCTGAAGTCTTCGGAGCTGAAGAACGCGACTGACCCATTGCCGCCATTGGCAACTACGATGACACCGGAGGCGGCAACTTCGGCGACCCCTTGAGGTTCGTGCAGACCTCCGATGCGATGTACGGCTCGCTGCGACTCAAGATTGATAATCTCCACGGTGTCGTTGCCGAGTTCGGCGACAACGAGCCGCTGCTTGTGGGGATCGACTGCCATATGATCGATCCGTCCGGCCACGGCCTTGAGCGGTATTGTTGCCTCAAGGACCAGGGGTGGGCTCCGCCGATCGACTGCGAGTGCAGCCGTTGCGGAACCGCCGAGAAGGGCTGTCAGAAAAAAGGCGCAGCTGAGTGGCTTGATGCTGCACATCGCATTAAATCCCTAGAAACCGGATGATGAGGGCCAGTGTGCAGGCGGCACCCAACACCGACGGAATGCTCCAGTGCTGCTTCAAAAGCAGAAGGCCCGAGAGCGCCGACAAGGCAACGACGCGCCAGTTGAGTGATGAGAGGGCTGGCGTCCAGAGTTTCAGCGGACCAATTTCGATGAGCGTCACTTTGGCAAAGAAGACGTGAAGCGCGAACCAGATCGCCAGATTGAGGATGACGCCGACAACGGCGGCCGTAATGGCCGCGAGCGCGCCTTTGAGACGAGGCTGCTTTGTGATCCATTCAATGTAGGGCGCACCGGCCATGATCCACAGAAAGCAGGGGACAAACGTCGCCCACAGCGCAACGAACGCGCCGAACAGACCCATGGCAACGGCGGGCCCACCTCCGTTGCGGTAGGCCGAAAGATACCCGACAAACTCCGTCACTAGGATGAGAGGCCCAGGCGTCGTCTCCGCGAGCCCAAGCCCATCCATCATGGCGCCTGCATCGAGCCATCCGTAACGAATGACAACATCCTGAGCCATGTAGGCGAGCACGGCATAAGCGCCGCCAAATGTAACAACCGCGAGCTTAGAAAAGAAAACGCTCATCTGCGTGAGAACGTGGTGGCGGCCGAAAATCCCGGCGAGCGCAATCAGCGGCAGAAACCATATGAGAAGCCAGACGCCGATGGTACGGAGGGCCTGCTTTGTCGAGACGAGCCCCGAAAAAAGCGCGCTTTGACTAGGGTTGCTTGTTCCCGTTACGCGAAGGTAGCCGAATAGCGCTGCCGCAAACACGATGAGCGGGAATGGCGCGCCGAGAAAGAAAATGGCCACAAATGACAGCGCGGCAATGATCCAGTGCTCGCGAAGGTTCAAGGCACGCTTGGCGATGCGCAGCAGTGCCTCGATGACAATCACGAGCACAGCCGCCTTGATGCCGAAAAAGACCGCCTCGACGACGGGCACATTCCCGAAAGCGGCATACACCATCGACAGCGCCAGTACGACCACGGCGCCTGGCAGCACGAACAGCAGACCCGCTGCAAGGGCGCCTTTTAGTCCGTGCAACCGCCAGCCGACATACGTGGCGAGCTGCATTGCCTCGGGGCCCGGCAACAACATGCAGAAGCTCAGCGCGCTGAGGAAATGCGGCTCATCGAGCCACTTTTTTTCGTCGACAATGGTCCGGTGCGTCAGGGCAATCTGCGCGGTCGGTCCGCCGAAACTTAAAACACCGATGCGGGCCCAGACAGCCAACGCCTCCCGAAAACTTACCTCGCCAAGTGTTTCCCTAGTGGCCGGCTCCACAATCTCGAAAGCGATCATCGTGTCCCCCCGACACTCTTACTTGGCCAATTGTGCGTTTCTTCTGATGCATCGCGGCACCAGAGATAAAGCGCGTCGTAGATCGGCAATCCTGCCTCGAGCTGATTGAGGTCGTCGTCGATGAGCTGAGACAAGCCGAGTGATATAGCAAGAAGCCCTGGCGCCTGCGGCGCGAGTTCTGGCCGCGCTGTATCGTGCGGTGCAGCCACAAAGAGGAGCACGGCGCCGGGATCGATAAAGCGCCGGATGAGCCAAGGACAAGCGATGCGATCTATCTTCGGGCGTTCGCGCGTCACCCACACCGTGCGCCCATCACTGTTCCGCTGCGGGATTGGCTGTGTGCGGGCGAGGGGTTGTCCGGCGTCGCGCCAAGCTTCGAAGCCGCCAGCGAGATATGCAGCCTCGACGTCCTCGTGGCGTAGTCGCGCGGACGCGCCCTGACTGAGACTGTCACCTTGGCGGCAGATGCAGACGACGTGTTTTCCTCTGAGATCGTTACTCCATACAGCAACGCGAGAAGGCTCACGGCGTGAGGAACCGGGAATGAGTCGAGGTCATCGGCAAAGGCGCTGTCGAGGACAGGTGCGTTACCGGTGCCAACCGTCCGTGCCAGCGCTTCGACCGAAATGGATGTATATGAAAACATGCTGCGCCCTCCGCTTGCGACGGATCAGGGCGCGATGCTTGGGCCGGAAAGCCTTAGAAAGCACCGGGGGGATCGCGTATGCCCCCAGCTTAGATTGCTATTATATGACGGCCGGAACCCACCATTCAATAGATCAAAGGCGGCCGACCGCGTTCCAGAGCAAAACTAGGCCGAGTAAGAGTACCGCTGCGGCTCCTGCCAACTCCAGCCAGTAGCCCAGCTTTTGCCGCGTCCCTTCTGAAACCCTCATGGCAGCCATGAAGCGTGCTCGAGCGAAGACGGCCCCGACCGCGAAACTGACGAGAGTTCGCAATCACCCCGCCGAGCATGGCGATTACGGCAGCGAGTCCGACCGCCAGCCTGTTTTGCGCCAGGGCGTATGTCAGAATGAAAGTCGTGAGCGGACAGGGCACAAAGCCCGTCGCCATCGCTAATGTTCGTCCGTCGCGACGATGAGTATGCGGCAACGGACAAATCGCCCTGTAGACCAGATACACGCCAATCAAGACGATCAGCGCGGCGCTTGATTCGTCAAAGTCGGGCGCCCGGCCGCCCTGAGCGAAAGAGCGGCTGATGACGGCGATCCCGGCCAGCACGAGCACTACGGCCAATCCGACGTGGGTCAAGGCGAGAAGCGTCCCGGTCGTGACGCCCTCGATCTTCCGGCTCGGGCGGCCGAGGTGGTACGAAACCAGCACGCTCTTGCCATGGCCGGGCATCAGGGCGTGCACCATACCGAATACGAAGGCCGAACCCAAAAAGGCTGGGAGCACTGACACATCGGTCTCGGCTTTCATGCCATCCCACATGGCCCCGTATAGCCAGCGCTGAGTTTCAATCAACCAATGCATCATGGGGGTTGCCTATATCCTATCCCTGGGGATAGGACTAACAAATGAAACACGAAAGTCATCCGGCCATCATCAAGCGTTTGAAACGCGCGGAAGGACACCTGCGCGCACTTATCGGCATGATCGAGGTAGGTAAGCCATGCCTCGACCTCGCGCAGCAGCTTCATGCCGTTGAGAATGCCATCGCCAACGCCAAGCGCGAATTGATCCACGATCACATCGACCATTGTCTTGATGGTTCTATGACCAAGGATGCGAAATCTTCCCGCGCTGCCCTTGCGGAGTTCAAGGCGCTGAGCAAGTACCTCTGAAGGGGCGAGCGATGCTGGACAAAGTCCGCGATTGGTTCGGAATGGCGCAAACGGTGGGCCACCCCGGGCATGGTCACGACGACAGCGCCGAGGGTGGGCACGGTCACACGCATGGTGCCATTGATCCGACAATTGTCACGACGGAGCGCGGCATCTGGGCGATCAAATGGTCATTCGTGATCCTCGCCATTACCGCAGCCCTGCAGATTGTGGTGGTGCTCGCCTCAGGCAGCATCGCGCTCCTCGCGGACACCATTCACAATGTGGCCGATGCGACGACCGCCATCCCCTTGTGGATTGCCTTTAAGCTTGCCCAGCGAAAGCCGACGTCGACGTTCACTTACGGCTTTGGGCGAGTCGAAGACCTCGCCGGCATTTCAATCGTCCTCGTGATCCTCGCCAGCGCGCTTGTTGCTGGCTATGAATCTATCCACCGTATCTTTCGTCCTCAGCCCATAACTCTGTTGGGCTGGGTCGCCATTGCCGGTCTGATCGGCTTCATCGGCAACGAAGCAGTGGCGGTATTCCGCATTCGCGTTGGCCGTGAAATCAACAGTGCCGCGCTCATGGCCGACGGTTACCATGCCCGCACAGACGGACTGACGAGCCTTGCGGTTGTCGCGGGTGCCATTGGGGTCTGGCTCGGATTTCCTCTAGCCGACCCAATTATCGGGCTTCTGATAACCATTGCGATCTTCGGCATCGTCTGGCAGTCGGCCAAATCTGTCTTGACCCGTATGCTGGACGGCGTTGAGCCGGGCTTGGTTGCGGAGATCCGCCATAGCGCCGAGCACGTGAAAGGAATCATAGAAATCCTTGACGTGAAGGCGCGCTGGCTCGGCCATAAGCTGCATACCGATGTCGCCATACTTATTGATGGCGGCGCGTTAATGAATGAAGCCGATAGGATCGGCGCGGCGTTGAAAAAAGAACTCTTCGCCCACATTCCGGTCCTTACGGTCGCCAATGTGCGTGTCCATGGAGCGGCCCCTGAGACCGCTTCCCCTCAAGTCGCAGATCAGGGGCATGCAGGCGCACATCATCGCGCACCGGAGCCTTTCAAAGTCAAAAGCACGATTGCTGCCGGACTCCTGGAGATTGTCGACACTCCCAAAGGCGAACGCATGCGTCTCACGCTCGACCATCCTGTTAAAGGGCTAACGGCAATGGTGACAATCGAACGAGCCGCGAGCCAAGTTGAAGTGCTTCCTTTGATTTCTGTCGCCAACAATCCACTCACTTACCAAAGCTCAGTCGCACCTAAGGAGCCGCACGAGTTTTGGGCCGAGCTTCGACTTAAAGTCGGGGATAAGTTTCACGTTTCGCATTTCAAAATGGTCGAGCCCGCAGGGCATCATCATTAGCCCATCTGCCGCGAGCCTTTGCCATGGGGAACTTGAAGATGCCAAAAGCAATCACCGCAATGATTGTCGTCGTTGCGCTTGCATGGAGCGGCTTTGTGAGTTGCCCCACTTTTGCGCACGGCATTAATGCCGCTCAGGCTCGGGGTGTGCGTTTTGAAATTGGAGCGGGACCATTCTCCGTACAGCTTAGCGGCGTGCCTAAGGACCGGATCAAGATAGCTATCCGCCGTGCGGAATGACGCCGCAACTTTCGTTATTGGCCCTTAGCAAGAGGCGCGCAAACCCGACTCTACAGGATAATCCCGGATTCCCGCCTGCCCCATGTCAACCCTATCGCCTGTTTATCACCGATCGTGGTGGCGTTCTCTGGGGGCCGCGGCACGGCTGATTTGGTGCGGCGTGCCGGCAAAGCCGGCGTCGATATCAGGCGGCCGGGCTCTAGGCCCCGTCTGAAGATCGCAGGCGGCGATGAAAAGAAATTGAGATGAGCGCCTTCAGATTATGCTGGATCGCAGGACCTCCTAGCAGGCGATGATTCCGCTTCAAATACCATCTACCGAACCGGGCCACCGCTGTCCGCGAACGGGAGAGAAATCCTCAAATCAAACAGGCTGTGAACTCAAGGGTTGTGTTCATCAAGCTGGACACGACCGGCGCGAGCTTTCGCGGGCCGGGGTCAGGTCCAACTATTGCGCTGGTCCTGTTCTCTTGCGGGGACTTGGGGCCTTGGTCCGCCTGTGACTTGCGGTACCCCGCGGGGCTTCGACAACAAAGACGCGTGGAATCGCGCGAACTCGAGCTTGCGAGCCATGCAGGCACCGGCAACCCCTTCTCCTTCAAAAACGTCGGATTGAACATCTTCGACTGATACCGCGTCCCGTAGTCACAAAGTACTGTAACGATGATATGGCCGGGACCCATCGATTTTGCCAGCCGAATGGCGCCGGCGATATTGACGCCGGTTGAAGCTCCGACGCACAGACCTTCCTCCCACTGCAAGTCGAAGGCGATCTTCAGCGCCTCCGCGTCCGGAATCCGATACGTTTCGTCGGGGGTAAAGTCCTCAAGGTTCTTGGTTATGCGTCCTTGGCCGATGCCCTCGGTAATGGACGATCCCTCGGTCTTGAGTTCGCCCGTAGTGAAGTAGCTGTAAAGCGCTGCGCCGGGAGGGTCGGCAAGGGCGATCCTGGTGTTCTTGTTCTTCGCCCTCAGGCCCGCCGCAACTCCAGCGAGCGTCCCCCCCGTGCCCACCGCCGACACGAAACCGTCTACTTTGCCCTCAGTCTGGTTCCAGATCTCTTGCGCCGTGGTCCTGATGTGGCCATCGCGATTGGCCACGTTATCGAACTGGTTCGCCCAGATCGCGCCATTGGGCTCTGACTTGGCGAGCGCCTCAGCAAGCCGCTGGGAGTACTTGATGTAGTTGTCGGGGTCCTTGTATGGAACAGCTGGCACCTCGACGAGCTCTGCGCCGAGACTTCGGATCGCACCTTTCTTTTCGATCGACTGCGTATCCGGAATAACGATCACCGTCCTGTAACCCAACGCATTGCCGATCACAGTTAGGCCAATACCGGTGTTGCCGGCTGTTCCCTCGACGATCAGGCCGCCTGGTCGAAGCCGGCCGCGCGCGACCGCATCCTCGATAATGAACAAAGCTGTGCGATCCTTGACCGACTGACCAGGGTTCATGAACTCGGCTTTACCGAGAATTGTCGATCCTGTTTCTTCCGAGGCTCGGCGCAACTTGATGAGGGGCGTGTTACCCACCAATTGGACGACGCTGCCGGAATAATGCACCGCGGCCTCCCTGTGATCGGTCAACGCACGACCGGACCCTGCGCCTGTTTCCAACCCGCGAGGCCACCTTTGATGTGGCATGCGTTAGCGATGCCCGCGGTCTGTGCAGCCTGGACGGCCATGGCCGAGCGCTCGCCGAAGGCGCAATAGAGCACAAGGCGCTTGCTGCGGGCGAGCTCTTGCAAGATTCCGCCGTCCCGAATGTTGTCGTTGAGCGCTGGATATGGGGTATGGAGCGAGCCGGGGATCTCGCCGTGCCGCTCGCGTTCCTGAGGTTCGCGAAGGTCGACAAAGGCGATGCCTGGCAGACCGATCAACGTCATCGCCTCCGTTGGCGTCAGCGCCCAGCCGCGACGCGCAATCTCATCCTGAGCAAGGCCGATCTTCATGTTGGCGGGAACGGCCACGTCCATCATTTTCGGGTCGGGTAGGTCGAGGCTTCTCATCAGATCGACGTATTCTTGGATCGACTTCACCTGCAGGCGAGGATTGAAGGCGCGTTCTTCACCAATCGTACTCACCGTATCGCCTTTGTAATCGTGCGCGGGATATACCAGCGTCGCGTCGGGAAGCTTGAGCAGCCGACTGAAGATCGAATCGTATTGGGCTCGCGGGTCGCCATTTTGGAAGTCGGTGCGGCCCGTGCCTCGGATCAGCAGCGTATCGCCGGTAAAAACGCGATCCTGTATCACGAACGAGTAAGAGTTGTCGGTGTGCCCAGGCGTGTAGATGACGTCGAGGCTCACACCCTCAATTTCGAGCCGTTCCCCATCGCTGACACGCATAGACACGATATCGGCTTTGGTCTCTTGACCCATAACGGTAATGCAAGACGTGCGATCGCGCAGAGCGCCGAGGCCGCTGATGTGGTCCGCATGGAGATGCGTATCGACCGCCTTAACCAAGCGCAGGTCTAGTTCATTGAGAAGCTGGATATAGCGATCAACCCTCTCAAGTACGGGGTCGATGATGAGCGCCTCGCCGCCATGCCGGCTGGCAAGGAGGTAGCTGTAAGTTGCCGAAGTGCTGTCAAACAATTGCCTGAAGATCATGGCCTGCACTCCTGCAAGGGTGTCGTCGTCCGAGATCGACCCAGGGGCCTGACTCAAGTCCACGTCCGCTCCCACCCATCGGCTCAGAAAACTCTCGCCCGGCGCCCTCGCCAGCAAAGCTGACCAGCTAAGGCTCACGTCGGCTGGGGGACGATGCGAAGATAAGGTCTGAGCGTTTTCCAGCCCTGCGGATACTGCTTCTTGGCTTCGTCGTCGGACACTGAGGCGAGAATGATCACGTCGTCGCCTTGTTTCCAATTCACAGGCGTTGCGACTTTATGCTTCGCGGTGAGCTGCAGCGCGTCGAGCGCTCTCAAGACTTCGTCAAAATTGCGGCCCGTGCTCATCGGATAAGAAATGATGAGCTTGATTTTCCTGTCTGGTCCAATGACAAAAACGTTGCGAACCGTGGCGTTGTCTTGGGGGGTCCTGCCCTCGGATGTATCCCCGGCATCAGCCGGCAGCATACCATAGAGCTTCGACACCTTGAGGCTGGGATCGCCGATCATAGGATAGTTCGGCGCGTGGCCTTGTGTCTCCTCAATGTCCTTTGACCACCTGGCGTGACTGTCCACCGGGTCGACGCTGAGCCCGATGACCTTGCATGCGCGGCGATCAAACTCAGCCTTAAGCCTAGCCATGGCGCCAAGCTCCGTGGTGCAGACGGGAGTGAAATCCTTGGGATGCGAGAACAGGATGCACCAATCGTCTCCCAGCCACTCATAGAAGCGGATCGGACCCAGGGTCGTCTCAGCCTCGAAGTCGGGCGCGGTACTATTGATCTGGAGAGCCATTGTCTTTCTCCTTTGTGAACGCGGCTCGGTCTGGAGCCGACAGTCAAATAGCGATGCTTGGCTGCGAAAAAGGCCTGCATGAGAAGGCGGGTATCGGTCACGCCGCGAGCCGTTCCAGTAGCCGAGATAGCTCCGTACTGAAGGTGACAGCTGTGTGCCGCACAAAGCAGGGCGCGACCAGTTAGTAGGATGTAACTCACCATGCTTGCGACGGTTTCTCGTTTCGCGAGTTATTAGTCCGAAAATCGAAACGTTTCCAAAGAACCCACCGATGCGAGTCAACTTGCCAATGGGAGGTCCATAGCTCTCCGGCATATCGCGCCACGGCGCACCTGATCGCAAAACCCAAAAGATACCGTTGAGCACACGCCGGTCGTTTACACGCGGCACGCCGCGCGGCTTGTTCGGAAGCATCGGCCCTATGACACTCCACTCATAGTCGCTGAGTTCATACCGCGTGATTCGAGGCTCCAGTTTTGGAGCTTAAATCACGTCTAGGGCAACGCCCTCAACAGCAAACCGGCATTTCTGATGTTACCCGCAAACCGGACATAACGCGGACATCGCAGAACCACGCGATTGATCCACTGCAGACACCGCCCTAATCTACGCGCTTTACGCCGGGCAGGCGATAGGAACCGTCGAGCATGGGTGTCTGCTGCCCCATAGAGTCGCATTGTCAGGTTGAAGCTTCCGGCCGGCGCCGGAAGCCAGTTCGACTGCTTGTCGGCCCCTGGATTGTCTTTTTGGATGTAGATGTCGATCGAGCCGTCAACGTTCTTCTTCAGGCCGTCGGTCGTACTGCCGATGCTGTAGCGTTTGAAGTCGTTCTCGATGAAGAACTCCTTGTCGTCGTACATGCTCATGTTCCAGAACACCGAGACCGGCGGCGTCTTGTCCTTGTCAAAATGCAGGACGTATTTGTTGGCAGCGGACAGAGGCTCGCCTTTGTCATCGACGCGAGTGTTCGGATAGAGGATTTCCTCGGGCACATTCGCGCCGGTAAGATTGGCGGAGAACGCGGCGCGAACCGGATAATTGAATCCGGCGCGACCGCCGCCCATCGTATAGCGCCATCCGTTCACAATCTCGGCCGCATTGGCATAGGTGTCGGCGATGATCGCGTCTGCCGCTACGGCTGCGCGCGCCAGCCCGCGCTTGGTGGGCTCGTCGAGTTTCTGCCACTCGAAGCCGTTTGCAACGCTAAGGCCGATCTGGTGCGCCGCGCCGACATCAGGATCGGCAAAATCATCGCTCGGCGAGAGGAACGTCTTCATGCCGAAGCCGATTTTCTCGAAGAGCTGAAGAGACTCCGGCGCGGCCGGTTTGAACTCGAAGCGGGCGTAGTGGTATTGCTTCGGAACCTCGAAGCGCGGGCCCTGGCTCTGAAAGACCGAGAGCGGCAGGAGCTGGAAGCCTTGCTGCACCGCGCGTGCCGCAGGCGGATCGGCCTCACCATTGACGAAGATGCGATTGGCGACACGGCCAGTTCGGTCGGGACCTTGATCTCCTTCATCCCGGCTGGGATCGGGCCGTGATAGTCGGCGCCCGTCAGGAGAAAGAGGCCCGGCTCCGGCCCCTTGCTGCCGCCGATGTTGTAGACGATCTGGTCGTAGTAGTTGCCGATCTGGACGATATACCAGCGGTTCTCCGTCAAGGTGGGAACGCGAACGACGAGCGGTTCTTTCGTCAGGTCGGCGGCGGCATAGGCATCGATCGATACGTTGTTGGGCGTATTCACGAACTTGTCGGCCGCTGTCTTCAGGTTGGAGAACTTGCGGAATTAATTCAGGCCGACGGCACCGGCCTTGAGGCCGGCGGACAGCGTGTTGACTTTGTCGACGAACGGGCGACCCCAGAGCGCGACCTGGACCCCGGCTGCATAGGCTTTCTCTTCGCGAACCTGATCCGGCGAGAGCGGGGCTGTGTCTTCGGCGAGCGCGATGGTTGGCATCGCTACCGCCATTGCGAGCCCGGCCGCGACGGCTGCAAGAACCGGACTGGTCATCACTTCATCTCCTCGATGTCGGGAAGTACCCACGTCCTGTCGAACAGCGGCTTCTGCGGGCCGTAGAGCCGGAAGAGTACCTCAAAGCGGCCGTCGGCCTTGGTCGGCGTCCAGTTGGACTGCTTTCCGGCCGGGGCCTTGGGAGCGAAGTAGAGATCGACCGTGCTGTCAGGGTTGGTCTTGACGCCCTCCGTTAGCGACGACTTGCTCGGCGAAGAGGCGTCCCGGATGAGGGCATGGGTCTCCCGGTCGTAGACTACCGCCGACCAGTATTGCGTGACCGGCGCGTTCGCCGGTCAGCCGGTAGGTCCGGCTGCCGTCAAGCGGCCGGCCGTGCTTGTCCATTGTGGACATCAGATAGAACTGGCCGGCGCCGAGGTGCTTGAGGGTGGAGAAGGCCCAGTAGTCGGTCACCCCCCGCGCATCGATTGGGTAGGTGTCGGGCGTCTCGTAGAAGGACGCCGATGTCGCGACCATCTCGGGCGCCGCCGGCACGAACCAGTGCTCGCCCTCGAAATAGGGCTCGAAGCTGGTCTCGTAGCGGAGGCTCAGCAGGGCATGGGTTTCGTCGATCGCCTGTTCGAGGATCTTCTTAGCGGCAGGATCAGGTATTTGCCGCCGTTGCCCTTGTCGACGCCGGCCGGGCCGACATCCTCGAGCGCCGCCTGCCACACGTCCATGATCGTGCCGGTGATCGAGCCGGCATCGCCGGCTGGCGGGATCTCGATGACGACGGGACCGGCGTCCTTAGTATCGAAAGTATCGAAGAACGGCTTGAAATAGATCGTGCCGGGATTGGGGGTGAGCGTCTGGTTCTTCCAGTCGAAGAGACCGGACCCGTAGACGATCTGGTTGAAATCGCCGCCGGGCGCCTTGAACGCCTGGAACATGCGGTCGAAGTTGACGACCGGAATGCCCCAGTTTGCTGCTTCGATCGCGCGACGTTCGACGGCGCGGCGAACAAGATTGTCGCTGGAAAAACTTTGGGCGTACGCAATCGGCGCGGCGAAAATTGCCGCCACCAGTGTAACAGCGGCGCGGATCATAGGCCTCATCTCCATGAAGCCCCCGTCCCACTCCAGAACCATATTCTAACTTTTGTATTTGATCCAAGTGCCGGTGGAGAGTGCTTAAGGTCTGGTTATGGCCCATAGCAGTCGTTTAGGGCGATCACTTTGAAGGGGCGGCTCCGACTTTTATTAGGCCGAAGCCGCCTTCGTTTACTGCATCGCGCCGAACTTGCCGCTCTCGAAATCGAGCATCGCCTGCTTGATCTCGCCGACGGTATTCATGACGAAGGGGCCCTGCGCCACGACCGGTTCGTTGATCGGCTCACCACTCAAGACCAGCACCGTCACGTCGTTGTTGGCTTCAAGCGTGATGTCGCCGCCGTCGCGATCTAACAGCACGAGCTGCGCTTCGCGCGCGATCTGTGCGTCGTTGAGGAGAGCCGTTCCGCGCAGGACGACAAGTGCGACCGTATGCCCTTCTGGAAGGGTCAGGGTCGTGGTCTTGCCCTGGGCGAGGCGCAGGTCCCAGATGTTGATCGGCGTGAACGTCCGCGCCGGTCCCTTCTGTCCCTGATAGTCGCCCGCGATGACACGCACCGCGCCAGCACCATCCGGCAAGCAAACCGATGGGATGCCCTGGTTGAGAAGCGTCTGGTAGCCGGGGGGCTCCTTTTTGTCTTTGCGGGGAAGGTTCACCCAGAGCTGCACCATCTCCAGCGTTCCGCCCTTACGGGTGAACTCCTTGGAATGAAACTCCTCGTGCAGAATGCCCGAGGCGGCCGTCATCCACTGGACATCGCCGGGGCCAATGAGCCCGCCGTTGCCGGTCGAGTCGCGGTGCTCCAGCTCGCCCTGGTAGACGATGGTGACCGTCTCGAAACCGCGGTGAGGATGTTGTCCAACGCCGCGCGGCCTGTCCGCCGGCTTAAACTCGGCCGGACCCGCGTAGTCGAGCAGGATGAAGGGGCTGACGTGCTGCCCATGGCTGCCGGGCGACAGTATCGATCGGACAGGGAAACCGTCCCCGACCCAATGGGGCCGCGGGCTGCTGTAGAGGCCGAGAACCTTTCTCATTGTCTGTCTCCTTTCCGAGCCGCTTGGGGGCTCGTGTTCGAGATAGATTTGACAATGGGTCGACGCGCCTACTAGGCGCCAATTCTTGACCTCATCGTCCTATTTAATGGACAATTGAACCCATGCAGGACCTCAACGACCTCTATTTCTTCGTCCAGGTCGTGGACCACGGCGGCTTTGCGCCCGCCGCTCGTGGCCTTGGACTGCCGAGATCCCGGCTCAGCCGGCGAATCATCTTGCTTGAGGAGCGCCTAGGCGTGCGCCTCATTCAGCGCTCCACGCGCCGCTTCTCTGTGACCGAGATCGGCCAAGAGTACTACCGCCATTGCGTAGCGATGCTGGTCGAAGCCGACGCGGCCCAGGAGGTGATCGAGCGGTCACGCTCCGAACCGCAGGGCATCGTGCGTGTGAGCTGCCCGCCGGCGCTGCTCTGCTTTCAAGTCGGCGGCATGGTAGCCAAGTTCATGGCGGCCAACCCGCGCGTTGTGGTGCACCTCGAAAGCACGAGCCGCCGCGTGGACGTTATTGCCGAAGGCTTCGATATGGCCATTCGCGTGCGCTTCCCGCCGCTCGAAGAAAGCGATCTGATCATGAAGGTGCTGGCGGCGAGCACACAGCAGTTGGTGGCAAGTCCCAAGCTGCTCGCTGGTTTGGCGTGTCCGTTGGTTCCCGCCGACCTCGGCACCCTGCCGAGTCTTGATTTTGGCCCTGCCCATCATGAGCATCAGTGGTGTCTCGAAGGTCCTGACGGCGCGACGGCCCTGGTGCCTCATCAGCCACGCCTCGTGACGGATGACATGATCCAAATGCGCCTTGCTGCACTCCAGGGTGTCGGGGTGGTGCAGCTCCCAACCATGATGGTCGACAAAGATCTGGCCGACGGGACCCTCATCGATGTGCTTCCCAACTGGGCTCCCCGCAGCGGCATTGTGCACGCCGTCTTTCCCTCACGGCGCGGACTGCTGCCGTCTGTGCGCAGCTTCATCGACTTTCTGACGGTCGAATTCAGCGCGTTGACCGGGGGAGCGCAGGCTCACATCGCGAGTTGATCGTTCGACCGCGCGATGTCGCCTTCTGGCCCCTCTCGGACTTCACGCGATGTCCGACTTGAGTCCGTAAAGCGTTTCGAAGCGGACATCACCAACCGTTGCCAAGCCATCTCGATTTTATGAGTTCACGGCCTAGCCTTATTGATGCGGAGTGCCAGGCTCGACGGTTGCGTCTCGTCCCCCGTCAGGCAGATTTCCGCTATCGTTTGGCGGAACCGACTGTTCGGACGGACCTAGGTTCCTGTGGTGAGCGTTTTGCCGCTCAATCGGGACCACACGGTCCTTCGAATAGGCGTTCTCAACTTGCTGCTGAATTCTCAAACTTTCGGGAAGCTGTTCAGAATTGTCGCCAGCCGCGTTGGCCGTCGCAACCACCGGCAAACCGAAGAGCGCCGTCATAAGTAGCAGCGATGGCGGACGAACGCGTTTCATCTTGCTTGCCTTGAACGCCTTCGACACGCGACGCGAATGCGGCATCGCCATCGAATGGTTATTGCAATCTCATCCATCCGGCGAAAAAATATTAGCCCCATTGAAAGGCGACGGGCAAGTGGCTGCAATCGAGGGATGGAGCCGATCCGCGCAAGTAAAAGGCACGAATTAACCAAGCGCGACGTCGTCCCGTTTCGCCCGGCTTCTTGAACAGGATGAATGCCGAGCAACCGGTGCGGTAACGAAAAAAGCCGCGAGGACATGACTCCTCACGGCCAGATTGAGCGTCATGCCGGTAGGCTTAGCGGCCGCCATAGCTGTTGCCGCCGAACGTGCCGTGGACGGTGAAGGGGTCGGCATTGGCAGCAACCGTGCCGGTAGCAACGGCAGAAACAGCGACAAGAACTGCAAGAGCGAGTGACTTCATGGTGTATCTCCTAGGAATGGGTTTAAACGGTTCAGTTTCACTGGGGCGGCTGGGTGTTTGTCCTCAGCACTTCCGAGGACGTTTATGCCGATGCGGGGCGGCAAACTGAAATATCGAGTGGCTGCCAATTCGATAGCGAAATTTTGTGTAACGCGGGCCTCCGTCGCGACGTAGGCGGCCCCGGTCCAAGCCGGTGTTGACTGCTAGCGGCTTGGCCTTACGCCCCTTGAGCCAGGGCTGAAGTTATCCCGCCAACATCGAGCGCACAGACTTGGGATTGAACGGTCGGCCCCGTTCGTTGAGAAACCCGGCTTCCGCTAGACTGACGCTGATCTGGCGATAGCTGAGACGCTCGCCTGGCTTAGGACTAGCCCTGCGAAGTCGCTTCGCCTCTGCGACGACTTCCGGGCGCAGCTCAGAGTGTGCCTTGCGACCCTCGCACTTGCCGCGCTCCTTGCGTTGGCGTTCACGCGCATGACGCAGCTTGTGGACGAGGCGAGCTTTCTCGTACTCAGCGAAGGCACCGGCGATCTGGCGCATCATCTTGCGGCTGGGATCGTCGCTCGCCGTCAGATCGTCGCCGGATGTGGGTCAAGACGGCCGCCTGGCGCGAGGCAAACCGCGACCGACACGGGATGTTCGAGAAGAAGCGCGCTAATAGTAGCGGAAGAATGCGCTGGCGCTTCTGAACGGACATAAAATGGAGACGAAGAAATGAAAAGACATACAAGTGTGACACTCGTGTTGACAACAAATCTTCTCCTGCTCAATACGGCAATTGCCCAGGAGATAATCAAGGACAAGCCGACTCCCAGCCGCGCTGAATGGGCGCCGCTCGGCTTCTGAGAAGAACGGGTTCGTAGGGTCCGAGCGTTGGGGGCTAACCGGACTTTATCGCATTTAGAGCGACGACCTATTTAGTAATCGGACATTCGCAAGAACGGCCCAAAACGGCCACGGAGCGGAAAAAAATGCGGTCTGGGCGATTATTTTTTTGGCCCGATGTCCGGCCCCTAAGTGCTGGGTACCAACAAGCCTCGGACCTTTGGAAAGAGGCTCCCGGACGAGTCCTAAAGCGGACTCATTTTTGATTCTTAACTGTCTGGCCGCGATGTGCGGTTAGAAATTTGATTCGCTACTGATGCTCACCTTCTTAATCGGCCTCATGTTAGGTACGTCTTTCGGCTTCCTGATCGGGGCGATGATGACCCACGCGAAATTTGCCGACGAGCGCATACGAGAACAGGAAGATGGTGCAGACCGGGATATGAAGCAGGTCGAGCGTGACACGCTGGAAAGACCTATTACCGCCGTCACACCCTTCGAGCGATAAGACCTTTTGTTTTGATGTGTGACGATGACCTCTTAGTGAAGCGGTGACGGAAACTTGCGACGAAAAAGATCGGGCGTATTCTGACTCAGCGGATAAGCCGTTGATGCGCCATCCCACAAGAACGCAGCAAAAACCAGAATAGGCATTGGAATGATTGGTAATCGCTCTGCCTCTGACTCTGCCTGTCTAGGTTCGAATCCTAGTCCCCCAGCCACTTAATCGCAGTCTACACATCGTCTCGCCATTCGGGATCGCCTGAGGCGAGAAAGGCACGACATACCCGTCACTTACGCTGGACCCGTTACTCGCCGACATGCGTTGCGCGTCTCTCCGCGGGCGGTTTCGAACCTCAACTGGTGCGCGTCTCCGTTTGCTACAAAACGGCTAGCAGTTTGAGATTGGCACCCACAGCGCGATCTTAGACCCGAGAGACCAGCAAGTTTCGACCACATGACGGTTGACCTCGACAAGTACCGGCTTATTGCCGCCCAACGCGGCAACGACACCGTGGAGATTTGCATCTCAAAGACGCTAATACCGGCGATGACTGGACGCGCGACGCATTTCAACTGGACGCGCGACGCATTTCAGATGCCTCCTATGCGCCGCCCGACAACGCTGACTGGCGGGTGCGAGCGAGCGCGGCTTGCTTGATTTCAATGCCAATCATCACACCCAACTGTTGAAGGATATTTCCCACGGAGGCGGCGATTACCGGCTCGCACCTCAGCAATTTCTGCCAGTCTGCAGTCTTGAAGTATGTGCCCAACTGCGCCTTCTCCACCGGCGTAAAACCGATAGAAGCGGCTGTCTCGGCAGCAACCTTACGACGATCGCTGTCGTGATTGGCCGCCAAGGTCGTTGCGAAGAGCTGAAAGCGCGCACCCGTCGGCCCGCGAAAGAACGCCGTAAATCCTTTCAATTCTTCAACCGTGAATATAGCAGAATAGACTTTTGCAATTTCGCCCTTCAGCTCATCCTTGTGTTTGGAGAGGAGGTTGAGCGTCTTTTGGCGAACGTCAATTTTGGCCTTTGCGATCACGGGAGATTCTTTAATCGCCCGCTGCGCTGCATCGGCCATTGCGGGGAACTGCGCCTCGAGGCGTTTCATCTCCCCGTTGACATCTAGCAGATCACGCGCAGCAGCCATCGCCTCGTGTTGGCTGACGGCGGATCTCACCGCGTGGTCTTCCCGATCCTGTGCAAGCACCGGCGATTGGCCGGCGATAAGTGGAACAAGAATAGCGGTGGCAACCAGCGTTGCGCGCATAAATTTGGGGTGAGACATGGGTGTCAATCTTTCGCTTGAGCTACAAAATGCTCGAACGATGATGAATCTCTCCATGCAGCGCAGTTCCCTGCGTTACGGGGCCCTTCGCTTGAACAAGTGCTATTCTAGTCTGCGATGCGTGGTAGCTGAGAGCTTCGCGCCAACGGATCGGCGCGGATCATGTTGCCGCCCAGATTGAGGGACTTATATCGCCGACATCAATAATAGCAGGGGAGCGGTCATGAGCGAAAGAGTACAGCTCAAGCGCGAACGTGGGTGGAGGATGCCTGAGAACACCGTGAAGGTGGACCGGACCAGCAAGTTCGGCAATCCGTTCACCGCTGATCGGTATGGCCGGGAGCAAGCCGTGGCATTGCACCGCCTGTGGATGACCGGCGAAATGACCGACGAGTACATCATGGGCGCTTTCCCAGGGCTGATCGGCAAACATTTGGTTTCGCGGCGCAAGACGATGGGCGCGTTGCTCCCGACGCTCGCGGGCAAAAATCTCGCTTGTTGGTGTTCGCTCGATGGTCCCTGCCACGGGGACACGCTGCTTGAACTTGCAAACCCCGCCGTCGCGCGGAGCTCTGCCTCCATATTGAAAGCCGGATAATCGGGTCCGCGGACGTAGACAAAGGAAAATGAATTGGGTTCAAGCTCGGGGGAGAGCTGGTGCCCTGGACGAGGTTGCACGGGGGAGTGCACCGGTTTCAATCGCCCGGGGCGCGAGCGGTTTCTCTCCCGATGCTTCTCTCCTGTGGATTGTCTCGATCACCAAATGCACTCCGAAAGGTGCACTTCCTCGTCCAATCGATCAATTTCTATGCCCGTGAAGTCGCGGCGTGAAACGACACCATAGATCCTTCCCTTCTCGACGACGGGAAGGTGGCGGAAACCGCCGTCGCTCATGGCTCGCAGGGCGTCGATGGCGTGGCTGTCCGGCGTAATCGTCACGGGATATGGCTTCATCGCAAGCCGCAGACTATTCTCCGCAGCATCCTTTGCATTGGCCAGCAGACTCACCGCATCACGGCCTGTGAAGATGCCGGTCAGGTGCTGCTGCTCATCTACGACGAGAACTGAGCCGGACCTGCTTTCCGACATTGACTGGCAGGCTCGCTGAACCGTTTCATCTGCGGCAAGCACAAGCGGCTGTTGGTCTTTGATAATAGATGCGACCTCTCTATTGGCCGTGATACCCGTTGCTTTGGAGATTCCGTCCCAATTGAACTCGTCGAATTCCATTCCTTTAAAATCTCCGCGCGAAACGATCCCCGAGATCCTTCCATTCTCGGTTACTGGAACATGTCGGAAGCCGCCATCGTTCATCGCTTTCAACGCGTCGATAGCGCGGCTTTCCAGCGCAATGGTCACCGGATTCGGCGTCATCGCTTGCCCCAGATGGGTTGTGGCTACGTGGCTGCCTTTGGCCAGTAAGCGCACCGCATCGCGACCGGTAAAGATGCCTCTCAGACGCACCTCGGTGTCGACGATGAGAACCGACCCGGCCCTCCTCTCCCCCATCAGCCGGCAGGCATGCTGAACCGTCTCGTTGAGACCCAGCACCAGCGGTTTTTGATCTTTAACAATGTAAGCCAGTTTTCGATTGGTCATGACACGGTACGCTTAGCGGGTGCGTTTCGATAAGTTTGATCACTTGGATGCTTCTCGCGGAGGTGATCACCGGCGCGCCAGTCCGGCCCTCGGTTTTTCGGCCTGACAAAGCGCCGGGTAAGTGTACTCGCGAGTCTATTCGCTCACGAGCTGCTCCCGCATGATCCGCAGTTCCTCGAGCCGATCGGGCGTCGTCTCCGCATGCCCTGCGGGCTTCAAATCGATCGCCCATCAGGCTTTCACTGAGGGACGATTTCATTGACGTGCGTCAAGGCGAGGCGTCGTCTGTTCCCAGATCGTAGCGTAGGTTGGCTCCAACATGCTCAAAGCGATACGCGGGAGCGGGCGAGGCAACTAGGAGGAACGAAATGACCAAGAAGGTACTCTGCGCAGTGGACGACACCGAGCACGCCAAGAGTGCAGTCGCCCTGGCGACAGAACTGGCGAAGGCCACGGGTGCGGAACTCACTCTTCTTGTTGTGAATGTGCCGATGGGTGCTCGAGGCAGAGTGGGAATTGAGATCTACGCATGTGAAGACGCGGATTTGAAGCGCGTGCTGGATAGCGCTACGGCTATCGCTCAGAAGGCCGGAGTATCGGACCCGAAGACGGCGAGCGTGAAAAGCCGCGATGTGGCACGAGCCATCGTCATATATGCCGAGGAAAACGACATTGACCACATTGTCGTCGGAACAGGTGGCAAAGGCGGGGCGGCGCGGCTGATGCTGGGTTCGGTTTCAAGCGACGTGATCGCTCGTGCCCATTGCCCTGTGACCGTCGCAAGATAGCTGCACAACGACTGAGGATTCGACGAGACCTCCTCGGAAAACAATGCCCCGAAAATGCGTTTGCAGTATTCAACGCTGGCGGTCGGGCCGGCATTGGGCCGATACCATCGATGTAATTTGACCACGCGGCGAGCGGCCGTTGCATTCGTCACGCTCGTCCGCGCTGATTATGAACCCACCTCAGTCAGCCTTGGGATCTGATCGCACGACCCGGAAATCTTTTGTCTCTATCGTTTTGGAACTCGACACTCTTAGAAAGTCAGCTGCACGTTTGATCCAAAGCAGCATTGACGCGACCTTACATTTATATTGAGCTATAAAAACACGGAGTGCCGAACCAGCTCGGTGCTGGAAAGTTGTCGATGGACCAACGCCGCTTACCAACTAATGCCACGAAGCCAGGTTTTAGTCGCCTGCCGGTGAACGTGCTCAAGCGCAGATACAGTCAAGATAGCCCAATACATACTGGCGCATTTCACGGATATTTCGCGTGAAACCGCATATGCGCTTATAGTGTCGGCATCGAAGTGAAGAAAATGAGGTTCCGCGTGGCGAGTGCGAGACACGTTCAATTTAATTGAGCCGCGTGTTTTTTTTGGACGATCCCAACGCCAAGGGGAGTAACCCATGAGCGTCAAGCACACAGTCTCTGGCACGACCTCAGCGGCGACACTTATGCATGTGGGCCAAGCCCTACAGCTACCGGTCCGAAGTGGCACAATAGGACCCGACGTCGTCGACGTCGCCAATCTCTACAAGGAGACGGGCTGCTTCACCTACGATCCGGGCTTCACGTCAACCGCCAACTGCTCCTCGAAAATCACCTACATCGACGGCGACAAAGGCGAACTCCTCTATCGCGGCTACCCGATCGAGCAGCTCGCAGAGAACTCGAACTTTCTGGCGGTTTGCTACCTGCTACTCTACGGCGAGCTGCCGGCCAATGACGAGTTCAGAAAGTTCCGAACCACGATTACGTACCACACGATGGTGAACGAGCAGATGAACTCGGTTCTATTCGGGGTTTCGTCGCGACGCCCACCCCATGGCAGTCATGGTTGGCGTCGTTGGGGCACTGTCGGCCTTCTATCACGACTCTACCGACATCACGGATCCGGTGCAGCGAATGATCGCCAGCCACCGCTTGATTGCCAAGATTCCGACCATTGCGGCAATGGCCTATAAGTATGCGATGGGACAGCCCTTCATCTATCCCAGGAACGATCTCGACTACACGTCGAACTTCCTGCAGATGTGCTTCGCGGTGCCCTGCGAGCCCTACATTGTCAATCCCGTCATTTCGCGCGCGCTCGACCGCATCTTCATCCTGCACGCTGATCACGAGCAGAACGCGTCGACTTCGACTGTCCGCCTCGCCGGGTCTTCGGGCGCCAATCCCTTCGCGTGCATCTCCTCGGGCATCGCCTGCCTTTGGGGGCCCGCGCACGGGGGCGCCAATGAAGCCGCTCTCAATATGTTGCAGGAGATCGGCACGGTCGATCGCATTCCGGAATTCGTCAAGAAGGCAAAGGACAAGACGTCGGGTTTCCGCCTGATGGGCATTGGCCATCGCGTGTACAAGAACTATGACCCGCGCGCGAAAGTCATGCAGAAGACCTGTCACGAGGTCCTCGATGCGCTTGGCGTCAAGAACGATCCGCTGTTCAAGGTCGCGCTCGAGCTTGAGCGGATCGCGCTGCAAGACGATTATTTCGTCGAGAAGAAGCTCTATCCCAACATCGACTTCTATTCGGGCATCACTCTCCGCGCGATGGGCTTCCCCGTCGACATGTTCACCGTGCTATTCGCGGTGGCGCGCACCGTCGGCTGGATCGCGCAGTGGAATGAGATGATCGAGGACCCGGAGCAGCGCATCGGCCGACCGCGCCAAATTTATGTCGGCCCTGCGCGCCGTGATTTCCCCAAGTAGCGACGACTAACTCTTGCAATGATCTTATTCCCAATTCCATACACACAAGACGTCAGGTGAGCTTGTCGCCGGCCGGGAGACTGCGCAGACGTTTCTTCGAGGCCGCGAAGACCGCGTTGCACAGCGCCCCGATCATTGGAGCGATACCGGGCTCACCGATGCCGCCGGAGTGCGTACCGTATGGTGCATCGACGATGTGCACGGACACCTTCTTCGGATAGTTGCTCATCAGCGCGACATTGTAGTCAGTGAAGTTCGACTGCTCAACGGCACCCTTGCTGAAAGTGATGCCGCTATACAGCGCGTTCGACATCCCCATCACCGCCGCTCCCTCCAATTGCGAGCGGATGCGCTCGGGATTGACGTAGAGGCCACAATCGACCGCCGTCGTCACTTCTGGGACGCGGATCGTACCGTCGTCGTCAATCTGGGCATGGACGACGGTCGCAACGTAGCTCGACCACGCGCAATGCGCGGCAATGCCGAGACCCTGCCGCTCGGGCAGGCTCTTGCCCCATCCTGCTTTTTCGGCTGCTAGGTGTATGACGTTTTTCAGACGCGCCGTGTCGATCGGAAACGCTTCATATGGATCGCCGTAATTCCAAAAATCTTCCGGGAACCCCAACGCTTTTGGATCGAGCTTGCGATCCGACCCGATCAACTCGAGAAGGAAGTCCTTTGGGTCGCGTCCGAGCTTGTCTGCGATCTCGCCGACCGCGGATTGCACTGCGAACGTGTGGGGAATGGACGACACCGACCGGTACCAGCCGATGCGCGTGTGTGCAAAGGCCTTCCCGTTTTCACAGCGCACGTTCGCTATTTCGAACGGCGTGTTCACGAAACCCATCCCGTACTCGATCGGGAACGAATAGCCGTCGTCTTCCTTGAATGTCGAAATGATCGACGGCGCCACTGTGCGATGGCGCCATCCCGTCACCTTGCCCTTGTCATCGATCGCCGCGTCAATGCGCTCGACGGACACCGTATGATAGAATGCGTGGCGCATATCGTCTTCACGCGTCCATTGCAGAAGCACCGGCGCGCCGCCGAGTTTCTGCGAGACGAGCGCAGCCTCGACCATGTAGTCCCACTTAGATTTCCGCCCGAAGCCGCCCCCGAGTAGGGTGACGTGAACGGTCACGTCCTCGATCGGCAACTTCAAGTTTTCTGCGATATCCTTGCGGGCGCCGTAGGGGCTTTGCACGGGCGCCCACACCTCGGCTTTGCCATCGGCGATGCGTGCAACGGCGACGAGCGGCTCCATTGGCGCCTGCACCATATGCTGCAAATGGTAATCTGCGGAGAACACCTGCTTGGCGTTGGCGAACGCCGCGTCCGGATCGCCCTGATTGCGAATAACTTTGCCTGGCTGAGCGGCGGTAGCGGTCATCTCCTTGTCAAAGGCGACGGATTCGTAGCTCGCATTCGGGCCATCATCCCATTCGATGCTGAGTGCTTCACGTCCCTTAATTGCGGCGTACGTCGAGTTGGCGACGATCGCGATGCCGCCCAAAATGCCGAATACGCGGGGAACCTTGTAAACACCCTCGATTTCGAACACCGCCTCGACGCCTGGCACTTTCAGCGTCTTCGCAGCATCGTATTTCTTAATCTTTCCGCCGAGCACTGGAGGCCGCGCCATTACGGCGAACTTCATACCGGGAAGCCGGATGTCGGCGCCGTAATTGGCCTTGCCGGTCGTAATGTCATGCAGGTCGGCAATCTGGAAGTTACCCTTGCCGATAAGCGTGAACGCGTCCGGCGTCTTATAGAGGAGCGTCTGCTGCGCGGGCACGGGAAGTGACATCGCGGCGGCCGCCAGCTCTCCAAATCCCAGCGACTTGCCGGTCTCTTTCTGATCCTTGTCGAGAAGTAGAACCCTATGGTTCTTTGCTTTGCATAGGGAGACATCAACATTCCAGTTTATCGATGCGGCGGTTTCGAGCATCTGCCGCATCGCCGCGCCGCACGTCCGCATCGCCTGGATGAAGTGGCGCATGCTCCGCGAACCGTCAGTATCCTGATTGCCGTAGCGCGGCTCATCGCCGGGCGCCTGGCTCAAGCGGACTCGAGACCAATCGGCCTCCATTTCGTCAGCAACAACAGCCGGAAGGCTGGTCCTAATACCGGTGCCCATCTCGGCGCGGTGCGTGACAATCGTGACGGTCCCGTCCTGATCGATTGCGATGAAGATCTTAGGATCTGTCACCCACTTGCTCGCCATGCCGTCGGCCCCGGTCGGATAAAGCTTGAGCGCTTCGCGCGCATTGGCCGGCGAGAAGCGGACCGACAGCACAAACCCAGTCGCGGTCAGGATGCCGCCCAGTATTGAGCGGCGGCTGACGTTCTCTATGACCGCATCGGTGCGCTGGCTGCGAACCTTGAAAGTTTCGTCTTCGAAATACTGCAGCATGGTCATACCCCTCCAGCAGCGAGACGGACGGCCTGATGGATGCGCTGATAACAGCCGCAACGACAGATATTGCCGGACATCTCTTCAACGATCTGCTCGTCGGTCGGCGCGCGATTTTTGGCCAGCAGGGCAGCCGCCTGCATTATCTGTCCTGCTTGACAGAAGCCGCACTGCGGTACGCTCAATTGACGCCAAGCCTTTTGTACGGGGTGATTTCCGTCCGCGCTCAGACCCTCAATTGTCGTGACGGACTTGCCAGCAACATCCGCGACGGACGTTAGGCATGACCGAACGGCGACACCGTCAACGTGCACCGTACAGGAACCACAAACGCCTGCGCCGCATCCGAATTTAGTGCCCGTTAGATTGAGCTCATCTCTGATAAACCAGAGGAGCGGCATGTTGGGGTCGCCGCCGAATTCGCGTTTCTCACCGTTGACGCTAATGTTGGGCATATTCGCACACTCCTTTGCCTTACAAGCAGGTGTCTGCTTATTGCTTCAACAGCCCGGATAGAAAGTCGAAGCTGTTCATTCTGTCGTGGCTCCTCAGTGGGCAAGTAGGGTGAAAGGCCAGACATAAGCCTGACCCATGACCAATGTTCCGACAAGCGTTGCGAGGGCGACAGAGTGAAAAAAAACGAACCGCAGAATTGATCCTTCGTGGCCGTACCACTTGGTTGCGGTCGACGCGACAACTATCGATTGTGCGTCGATCATCTTGCCCATCACCCCTCCGGAGCTGTTCGCCGCCGCCATTAGGACCGGATTTATGCCAAGCTGTTCGGCGGTAATGCGTTGTAATCCACCGAATAACACGTTCGAGGACGTGTCCGACCCGGTCAGCGCGACGCCGAGCCAGCCGATTAGAGTTCCGAAGAACGGATACGCGCGCCCCGTATTCGCAAGCGCCAATCCCAATGTTGCATCGGTGCCCGCGTAACGCGTGACGAACCCAATGGCCATCATGCAGGCGATTGTAATCAGCGAATAACGGACGAGGTAGAGTGTTCGCAGGTACGTGCGCGCGAGACCGGCGAAGCTGTAGCCCAGAAAAAGGCCGGAGAGGATCGCCGCGATCAATATCCCGGTGCCTGTCGCAGATAAGAGATTGAGATTATAGATTGCGCTTTCAGCGTGTGGGGCTGCGACCACCGGGGGTACCTTTTGTACGAGTTCGTGCAATCCGACGACGGGCATTTTTTCAAACCAGATGCCATCGAGCGACGCACGCACCTGCGGCGTTCCCCACAGAAACACGAAGACGGCAAGTATGAGCCACGGCGTCCAGGCGCGTCGAACAGCTCCGAACGTGTCGGAAATGGCCGCTGCGGTGCGCACCCTAGGCTCGCTTGGAATTATGGTCATTGGCGGCGTGGCCGGTCGCCAGACCTTCAGAAACAGCGCCAAGGAGACCATCGACGAAATGGCGGCTACGACGTTGACGAGCCAAGGTCCGTGAAAATTCGAAATGAGGTACTGAGGAATGGCGAAAGCGACGCCGGCGACAAGGATCGGCGGCCACACCTCAATCGTCTTACGCCAACCGACGAATGCCCATATCAGCCAAAACGGGATTAGAATCGAGAAGGGCGTGAGCTGCCGTCCGACCATGGCGCTAAGATCATGAAGGTCAAGGCCAGTAACAGCGGCGAGCGCGATGATCGGAGTGCCCAGCGCGCCGAATGCGACCGGGGCCGTGTTGGCGATCAGCGATAGACCTGATGCGGAGAGCGGCGAAAATCCGAGCCCAATCAGCATTGCAGCGGTCACCGCAACCGGCGTGCCGAAGCCAGCTGCGCCTTCAAAAAATGCGCCGAGCGAAAAAGCAATGAACAACAGTTGCAAACGGCGGTCATCGCTGATGGCCCCAATAGAACGCTGCAGCACTTCGAACTCGCCCTTCTCTTGGGCAAGCTGGTAAAGAAAAATGACGTTGAGAATAATCCAGCCAATCGGCAGCAGACCGAACCCGGCGCCGTAGATGGCCGCCATGCCAGCCATTTGTAGCGGCATGCCGTAAGCCACGACGGCCACTAGAAGGGCCGCGGTCAGCCCCATTACCGCAGCAAGGTGAGCCCGTACTTCAAAAAGACCAATGGCGCCAAGCAGTACGAAGACTGGTAATGCGGCGACGCCGGCGGATAGGAGCATGTTGCCAAATGGGTCATATGCCTGTGACCACATGCGTTGCTTTCCCTACACACTTTGCCAGAAGACGTGCCCGCTTCCTTCTTTCCGGTAAATTTATTATACCAAGTCGAATAGATGGTCAAAATCTCGAATTCGGGTCGTGAAGACGGGATGCGCAAGGCGATCGTCTCCGCCGTGCAATCCAAGTTTAGAACCAACGAATGATGCAAGCTATACGCACCCAAAAAATCGCGGAAGTCATTGCTTTGCACATCGAGAGGCTAATACTCCAAGGCGCACTTCGGCCTGGAGAAAAGCTCGCATCGGAACGCGAACTAGCGCTGAAGTTCGATGTATCGCGACCATCGCTGCGTGACGCCATTGAGAAGCTGGCGGCGCGGGGCCTACTGACGGCGACACGTAGTGGGACATACGTGGCACAGTTTCTGACGCCCATAATGGAGCCGCTGGCGAGCCTCTACCGCGACAACCAGAATGCCGCTGCCGACTATTTCGAATTCCGCCAGTGGGTCGAAGCGCAAGCCGCCCGCTCGGCAGCGCTGCGCGCGACTGATGTCGACAAGGCAGCCATCCGCGCTTGCCTCGCTCAGATGCGCAAGGCGCACAAGATTTCCGATCCCTCGCAAGAGGCTCAGGCAGACGTTAACCTGCACATCCTGTTCTACGAAGCCAGTCACAACTTGATCGTGCTTCATGTCATGCGAGGGTTAAGCGAGCTTCTTCGCAACAACATCTTTTTCAATCGTGAGAACCTTTACCTGCGCACCGGGGTGCGCGAGAAGCTTCTCATGCAGCACATCGCGATCGGTGAGGCCGTGCTTGCAGGAAACCCCGATCAGGCCGAAGCAGCTGCTGCCGATCACATTCGTTTCGTGTTTGGCACTGTCGAAGAAATCCAACGAGATAGCAAACGACTGAAAACCTCGTTGATGCGTGTGGGACGGAGCGACCTCCTTGCGGATTAACGGGCCGCCGACTTCCAACGCACCGAGCAGCCTTCCGCCCCGGACTTTTCCCCCCGGAACGCCAAAGGACACCGACGCGTCGAACCCCACGTGGCGCAGTCAATTGCGGTGCACCGTCCGCAAAAGTGGAGCCGCCCGTGTCAGTTGATCGATGCAGAAACATCCGGGATTTCCGGACGCTGGCTAAGCGACGGTTGCCAGGACCCATCTTTCACTACATCGATGGTGCGGCTGACGACGAGGTGACCTACCGTCGAAATACCGCAGCCTTTGAACGATGCGATCTGGTTCCCAACGTACTCGCGGGGCTCGAGGGTATCGACCTCTCGACGACCGTGATGGGCCAAAAACTAAAGATGCCCCTGTTCTGCGCTCCGACGGCTCTTCAGCGGCTGTTCCACCATAACGGCGAACGGGCGGTTGCGAAGGCGGCCGAGAAGTACGGGACCATGTTCGGCATTTCGTCGCTCGGAACGGTCAGCATTGAGGAAATCGGCGCGACAATCAGCACGCCCAAACTCTTCCAACTGTACTTTCACAAGGACAAGGGTCTCACTAACAACATGATCGAACGTTGCTTGGCGGCGAATTTCGATGTTTTAGCGCTGACCGTCGATACGATAACAGGTGGCAATCGGGAGCGCGATTTGTGGACCGGTTTCACCTCTCCGCCGAGCCTGACATTTAAGAGCCTAGTCAGTTTCGCGCTGCATCCCAGGTGGACATTCAATCACTTTACGAGCGAGAAGTTCGAACTGCCGCAGCTCAGCCGATACGTCAAAGAAGGCTCTAGCGTCTCGGTTTCGATCAGCGACTATTTCAGCACGATGCTCGACCCATCAATGAGTTGGAAAGATGCTGAGGACATCCGCAAGATGTGGGGTCGGCAATTCTGTTTGAAGGGCATCATGAGCGTGGCAGACGCTAAGCGCGCCATTGACATCGGCGCGACCGCCATCATGGTCTCCAACCACGGCGGGCGTCAGCTCGACGGTTCCAGAAGCCCCTTCGACCAGCTTGCCGAGATCGTAGATGCAGTCGGCGACAAAATCGACGTCGTGTGCGATGGAGGAATCACCCGTGGAACCCACGTCCTCAAAGCCCTTTCTGTAGGCGCCAAAGCGTGTTCTGGAGGCAGACTCTATCTCTATGCACTCGCGGCCGGCGGACAGGCCGGCGTCGAAAAAGCGCTTTCAAATCTCCGGTCCGAAATCGAACGTGGCATGATGCTAATGGGCTGCCGGTCCGTCGCCGGTCTCAATCGTGAAAACCTGAGGTGGCGATAGTTCGCGACACAGCGGGCAGCACTCTGCCGAAATGAGTTACGAAGAACGCTGAAGGAAGAGGTGGGCCGATCCTTTATCTCGCGTCGGTGGCAAGCCAAGCGCGGCCGAGAAAGATTGACAAAACTAAGTGAAGAGCAACCGCCGGCCATAGAAACGGGCCAGTCAACCCAACTGCGATGCCTAGGTAAGCAAGATAAATCGTGACCAATGTGCCGTAGATCAGCATGCCAACCAGTGGCGGGCCCGGCCAGCATGCAATCCCTAAAGCAATCAGAGCGATGCCCGCTACGCGTGCTACAGGCACCGCAATGCCGGTCAGCTCCTCACCCAACAGCAACTGTCCGACGAGCGACGGAACAATCAGCAATGCCAAGCCTGTCCCCACCTCGGCGACAGCCGCGAAAATGAGCACGTTCTTCATGGCATCGCTGATCCCAAAGCTGCCAACCCAACTGAGCCCGCCAGAAATTCCGGAATGCGGCTAGGGTTTCGACTCCGCTTTCTGTTCCGGTTCGAGTTTGAAGGTCAGCTTGTCGATCTTGCCGGTGAACTTGAACGGCACATCGTAGCGATATTCCAGCAGCGCGACCCCCGTGCGGGTGTCCTGGCCGACGTCGAAGGTTTCGTCCTCCGGGAATGTGACCGGAGTGGTGTGTTCCATGGACTTCCTGGCGACTTCCTTGCCGTCCACGGATAGCACGCCCGTGCCCCCTTTGCCCAAGCCTGCACCATCGGACTTGAAGTCGAAGACAATGGTGTGCTTGCCGGGATCGAGCTCGGGCCCCTCCCACATCGTGCGCTTGAGGTCGAGCAGATTGTAGAGAAACACAACCCTGCCCCGTCCGACGCCGAATTCGCCTTTGCTCAGGAACAAACCGTAGCCGCCGAAGCGCCCGCCCTCGGTCACGATCATGCCTTCCGCACCGCCGTCGGGAACCTCGACCTCAGCAGTGATGGTATAGGACTTGTCCAGGATGTCCGGCGCAGCGCTGGCCGGCACGCCGCTCAGTTCGCCCGAATATGTGAAGACCATTCGTCCCGCCGTGAGGCTCGGACGCGGCGTATTCCAGCGCGCGAGTGTTGAATTATCGAGCGGCAACACGTTGTACTTCTTCGCCTCGGAATAGAAGAGGTCCTGCATCTCCTTGAGCTTGTCCGGCATCTTGGCGGCGAGGTCGTTGAACTGGGTCGGGTCTTCTTTGAGGTTATAGAGTTCCCACTTGTACCCGGTGATCACATCCGGCGGCGGCTTGGTGCTGAGTTCCCACGGAAGCGTCGCCGGCGTCGTGGCCGCCACCCACCCGTCGTGATAGATGGCGCGATTGCCGAGCATCTCGAAATATTGCGTCGTGTGTCTGGTCGGGACGTCTGCGTTCGCCTTATCCCAGGTGTACACCATGCCTCACGCCTTCGATCGGGTGCTGCTTGATGCCGTTGATTTCGTCAGGCTGCGGAATGCCGCTTGCCTCGAGAATGGTTGGTACGATATCGATGACGTGGTGGAACTGGCGACGGATGCCGCCCGCGTCGTTGATATGACCGGGCCAGGATATGACCGCGCCCTGAGCCGTCCCGCCAAAGTGCGACGGCACCTGCTTCACCCACTTGAACGGCGTGTCCATCGCCCACGCCCAAGGTGCCGCGAAATGCGGGAACGTCCGTTCCGATCCCCAGAACGGGTACCAGAGGAACTGATCCTTGACCGGCACAGAGACGCCATTAAAGGTCGTGAACTCGTTCGGCGTGCCGTTCAGCATGCCTTCGGCGCTCGCACCGTTGTCGCCACCGATGTAGATGATCAAGGTGTTGTCGCGTTCGCCCAGGTCTTCGACGGCCTGGATGACGCGGCCGATCTCGTGGTCCGCGTAGGCAAGGTAGGCCGCATAGACGTCGGCTTGCTTGATGAAGAGCTTTTTCTCACCCCAGCTCAAGGAGTTCCACTCCGGCAGTTCTTTCGGCCACGGTGTCAGCTTGGCATTTTCGGGCATGATGCCCAACCGTTTCTGGTTGGCGAAGATGGTGTCGCGCACCTTGTTCCACCCGTCGTCGAACAAGTGCATATCGCTGATCTTCTTGATCCACTCCGGTGTCGGGTGATGCGGCGCATGGGTGGCGCCTGGAACGTAATAGACAAAGAACGGCTTGTCGGGCGCGATCTCCTTCAGCTGCTTCATGTACTGGATGGCCTCATCGGCCATGGCCGTCTCAAGGTTCCAGCCGGGGTTGCCCTGGAAGGGGTAGATGGCCGTCGTATTGCGAAAGAGGTTCGGTTGCCACTGGCTGGCGTCGCCGCCGACGAAGCCATAGAAATAGTCGAAACCCATACCGTTGGGCCATTGATCGAAAGGCCCGGCCTGGCTCGACTGGTAAGAGGGCGTGTTGTGGTCCTTACCGAACCACGAGGTCGCGTACCCGTTCGCCTTCAGGATGGTACCGATGGTGCCCTTATCAATCGGGATTATTGAGTCGTAACCCGGGAACCCCGTCGCGACTTCGCCCACCACGCCGAAGCCAGCCGAGTGATGGTTGCGTCCCGTGATAATCGCCGCCCGCGTCGGTGAGCAGAGCGACGTCGAGTGGAAATTGGTGTAGCGCAGTCCATCCCTTGCGATGCGATCCATGCTGGGAGTGGGTATGACGCCGCCGAAGGTACTCGGTGCACCGAAACCTTGGTCATCCGTCATAATGAGCAGCACGTTGGGCGCGCCCTTCGGTGGGACCACGCGCGGCGGCCACCAGGGCTTCGACTCCGAAGCCTTTTCCTTGATCACTCCGCCGAACGGCATCGCCGGCGGGGGGAGTTGTTTTCCGTCGATAGTAACGGTGGCGCTCGGCGCACCCGGAACGCCGGTGATCTGCTGAGCCAATGCCGAGACGCAACTGACAGCGATAAAACCTGCGGCGGCAAACACGCTGCTGATTTTCACGGTGGAAACCCCCCGTTAGGTTCGCTCAATATCTCAAATTGCACCGGTCCCAAGTTTTCCTGCGCATCACAACCGTACCGACGACTCTTTACGAACGTGGTCCGATTGTTGGGTCACTCCACGTTCGCCGCGGGCGGCAGCTTGTACGTTCCATCATCTCTTCGTAGGTTGATACATGCGGGTTCTCAGGTTGAACCTGCCGCTCGGCGGCGTCGGCAGCCAATTGGATTCTTTTTAGGGACCCGGCTTGTCCTTCAACAGCATGGCGAGGCGACACACAAACTCACAGCTTAGAGGCGCGCCGGTTCATTACACATTCACATTATCGAGCGTCATTTACATCTAGGGAAAAATCGGCAATCACGTCGTTGACCGAGATCAAGCTAGGCGTCCGGAAGGCAGTTACCTGCTCCATCGAAATCAGCTGAGAGGTGATGCAGAATGTATACCCCGGCAGAGCGGTTTGCAGACGGCATCATTCATCTCGCTGGAATATGCGTCAGTGTCGTCGCCGTGATTGCGATGATGGTCGCCGCGATTCCGTCGTTGCCTATCTCTGCCACGGCAAGTCTCGCCATTTACAGCATTGGACTGCTTGCCATGTTTGGCTTCTCGGCAGCCTACAATTTTCTCCCGTCACCAAATTGGAAAAGCACGCTGCGCCGCTTCGACAAGGCTGCAATCTTCGTCAAGATTGCAGGCACGTACACGCCATTCGCCTTAGTCAAAATGGGCGGGGTGGCGGGTTATGCATTGCTAAGCGCGGTCTGGGTCGTGGCGCTTCTTGGTGCGGCCGGAAAGCTAATGATGAAGTCGAGCTGGGATCGAGTGGATATCGCTCTTTACCTGGCATTAGGCTGGGCGGGTCTCGTCGCTTTGGGTCCCTTGGCAGACTCGGTGACGCCATCGGTACTCGCACTCCTCGGCCTCGGAGGTGCACTCTACTCCGTCGGCGTGATTTTTCACGTCTGGCAAAATCTCAAATATCAGAATGCTATTTGGCATGCGTTCGTATTGGCCGCTACCTGCTGTCATCTCGGCGCCGTTACAACAGCAGTGTTTGCCTAGCTTGGTGTTCAGTCGAGGCACCGCGTTTTGATAAATCCACCCGCAATCGACTCCGCAAGTCGCAGGCCATCGGCTATTTCTAGGTTCAGCCGAGGCGCCAAAAAACCTGACCACGGACACGTCGCCTGTTGGAGCACGTGAAAATGCCGACTAGTTTGCTTGTGAGCATCGGCAGGCGTTTGCCTATAAGGAGCGATCTCATGGAAGAACTATTTAGAGCGGTGCGGCATGACACGTTGAAGGCAATCGACAACGGCGAAAAGCTGATTAAGGCCCTGGTTGGCAAATCCGATAAGGCGAGCGAAGCCCTACGTGACGGCACCGAACGATTGGTGAAGCATCTCAAAGAAGAACTTGAGCGTTGGGAAACCAAGTACAAGAAGGCCAAGGCAACCTCGTGACCCGATCGAATGAGGTGACCGGCTGAATTATTTGCGAAACCTTTTCCGGCAACTGACCGCCATTCCGCTTTGCGATTTCCGTCAAATTGAGATCGGAAAGGCATAGCATTGCCTCTACCCAAAACGCCGCTACTCGCCGTTGATTGCGTCGTCGTAGACCGCATGGGCCACGTGCTGCTGATCCGCCGCAAAAATCCCCCGTACAAGGGGATGCTCGCGCTGCCGGGAGGGTTCGTAGAGATCGGCGAAACGGTGGAGGCGGCGGCGCGACGCGAACTCGCCGAGGAGACGGGCGTTGAGGCCGGAAGGCTCTCCCTCGTTGGCGTCTATTCGGACCCAAATCGCGATCCGCGTGGCCACACCTGTTCCGTCGCGTTTCTGACCAGGTCTAAGCACTACAACGCGAGCGCCGGAGACGATGCTGAGGCCGTTGAGTGGCTCGGGAATTTTCGCCGGGTAGAACTCGCCTTCGATCACCGCAAGATCGTCGCCGACGCATTTAAGCTCTTGAAGAAGATTGCTTCGGCACCTCAAAATCGTTGACCGGTGAAATCTGGCTGTGCTTGGCACGGCGAACGCGCTGAGTTGGAGTGCCTGTAAGGTGACCGCACCTTTCTGTTAGAATGGAAACGCAATCTGAGTCGATAGCGGACAAATGGCACGACGAACTGGTAGCGCTGATTTACCTCTTCACGGCGGACGCGTGCCGGCATGGCTGGCAAGTCGCATGGCCACGCTCGGCGCCATTGTTTGCCAGGCGATCGTGCATCATTACGGCCGCGACGAATTCCTGCGGCGACTGTCACATCCGTTCTGGTTCCAGTCGTTCGGCGCCGTCATGGGAATGGATTGGCACTCGTCCGGCATCACCACGAGCGTCATCGGTGCTTTGAAGCGCGGCTTAGCGCCCCTGCAAGGCGAGCTCGGCATTCACGTTTGCGGCGGGCGCGGCAAGCATTCCCGTCGTACGCCGCAAGAGCTTGCGGCCCTCGGCGATCATATCGGCATCAATGCACAGCAACTTACACGGGCCAGCCGCCTGGTGGCTAAGGTTGATAGCGCCGCCGTGCAAGATGGTTTCGATCTCTACCTGCACGGCTTCATCGTCACGGATGATGGCCACTGGACCGTCGTGCAGCAGGGCATGAACGGCGACAAGCGCCAGGCGCGCCGCTATCACTGGCATTCCGGGTCGTTGTCGAGCTTCATCGAAGAGCCGCACAGCGCCATTGACGGGCCAAGCCAAGGCAACATCATCAACCTCACCGATCGTCGCGCCGGTTCGTCTCGCTCGGCGCAGCTCGATCTCCTGGCAACACTCGGTCCCGATCGCATCGTTCAGGAGTATGCTGCACTTTCAAATGGCTCTCCCGAACAACCGGAGTTACCGCACCTTGTCATGCCGGCGCATCACGACGTGCGGTCCAGCGATGTCTTTACGCGACGGCTGCATGGCACGCTTGCTGCCGCGGCGGAGAGAGGACCGGTAGATTTTCCACAATTGCTGCTAACGCCGGGTGTTGGAGCGCGCACCGTTCAATCGCTCGCCATGGTTGCCGAAGTCGTGCACGGCGCACCTTATCGCTTTCAAGATCCTGCGCGCTTCTCACTGGCGCATGGCGGCAAGGATCGTCATCCTTATCCGGTGCCGATCAAGGTCTATGACGAAACCATCCGCGTTCTGAAATCTGCGGTTCAGAAGGCCAAGCTTGGTCGCGATGAGGAAATGCAGGCGCTCAGACGCCTTGATGATCAGGCGCGACGTTTGGAAAGCGTCACAAGCGGGCCGTCACTTGAAGCATTCATCGCCGCGGAACGTAGCCTTTCGCCTTCGCTCGATGGACGCTCAGTTTTCGGTTGGGAAAAAGTCGTCGCGAAGACGAGCAAAGCGCGCTCGGGCTAGAATTGGACTAAGCTCAGCTCCGGGAAATACAGTCCCCTTGGCCGGCGTATCCACCACCACCCAGTCTGCGCATGCGTTTTGGGATCCGCGAATTGGTATTCGTAGAGTTGGGCGCGTACATACTTCGGGGGATGATCGGGAAACGGATTGGGGCCGAGCAACGAAAGCACAGGCGCGCTGCCTTCGAGAAGCTTCCGTAGCAGTCCTTCGAACCAAGGGTTCTCCGCGAAACTTCCGTATGCTGCGAACCACATCTGCCAGTCCAGTCGCGGCTGATGCGGGATGTTCCACGAGGGTCGCCGTTCGAGGGGCCCGGGCTTATAGCGGAAGATGTACTCGCGCCAGTTCTGTCTATCGTCCGAGCCTTCTATAATGATCTCGGGCCGGGTCGTCGTCGTGGTGGCAAACGGTCCATAGGCATTGACAATGAGCAGGGGCGAAATTGCCTCCGTGATCGCATTCACCACGGGCAGGTTGCTTCTCTCAAAGGCTTGCCGGATACGGTCTAGGCCGACCGGCACAATAACCAAGGCCAGCACCGTTGCGGTGACAGTTGCCACTCTTCCCGGGCGCGGCGCACTGGACTCCAGCCAGGTCGTAAGACGCCGAGGAAGCAGGCGGCGCATGGCCGCGTCGTCGAACAGAAAAACACAGAGCGCCATCGTCAGGAGATTGAAAAAACCGTAGTTGCCGGTGAGCATGATGGCGAGCTGGAACAGCAGAATGCACCATGCGGCGAACGCGCGGAGCCGGCGCGGTAGGAAGATGAGGAAAACAATCACAAGCTCGATAATGAGGGTCACGGCTGTCGCGGCTGCGAGGACCCATTCAGGAAGCTGCGCGGCGTACCACGCGAGCGGCGTTGGCAGCGGCTGGGTCCAGAAGTGGTACTTGAGGGCCGTCAGGTCTTGCCACGTCGGATTGCCGGAGAGCAGCTTTACGGCGCCCGACAGGAACATGTAACGGAAGATGAGCCAGCGATAGAGCCAGACGACGATGCGCGAGCCGGCAATGAGGAAGATTGCGAGAAAGCCAGCTTCGAGCAGCAGAAGGTCCCACTGGTAGCTCGTGAATACTTGCCCGGCGTAGACGTAGGACAGGTAGAGAACAAAGAGACCGACGAGCGCCGGCCGAACCCATAACCCTAAAACGACGAGGACTCCCAGAACGACGCCCAATAAGAATCCCGCGACAAGCACCGCGTCGGAGGAGTTCAGCCAAAGCAGCGTGGGCATCCGCCAATATGCTGCCACTCCCCATCCCTGCCGTGCCGCATCCAGATAGCGACCAACCGGAGCGATCCCCGCCTCACCTAGTAAGCCTAGGATCTGCACGCCTAGAGAGGCGAACGCGATGATGTAAATCGCGCCGAGCAGCCGCAGAAACACCCAGCTCACGACCTCATAGCTCTCCGGCTCGAGCCGGGGACCCCACAACAGCCAACTGAGGCGTCTCAACAGACCTCGGCGGCGCGCAAAGAACGCGTAGGCGCGCTCGCTTGCCGGAGCGAAGCCGGGAACATGTTCGTACATCCACCACCAAACCCCGCGCCCGCCTGCGTGCCGCAATACGCGGTAGGTCGCCGCTGCGCCCGCGTAGGTCTGCCCGTCCGGCTCGATTAGCTGAATGGCATGCCTGAAGTCTTCGAGCTTGATCCTTGGAAAGTCCGACGCAACCTCTTGATACGGACGGTAGACAACCCGCCCGCCCGTCTGCCGTTTCCAATAATCCACCCAGTAACGGCAGATTTCGCAGTCACCATCGTACACTAAGGTGTCGCGCGCCTCGGACATAGAGTAGGTCCTCGCCACAGTTGTGCGCCATCATAGTTTCTTCGCGACGCAGATCGAGCGACCCGTCAGCTATCCGATTAGACCGCTGAACCTCTGCGCCTCGTGACCTCACCTCCTTTGGTCAAGCCTTTATTGGCCGGGTCGGGCGCACTACCTGATGTACGGGTGTCCCGATATTTCGTCGACGCCCCAGATGCGTGCCGGTCGAGAGACGTTGGGGCACTAGGCAAATGATACGAGCAATTCTAATGGCATTCGCGCTTGCGCAATTTTTAACGGGCGCCACTGGGGCGGAGGATTTCGTCGCCGAGCGGCGCCTGATGGTTGAAGAAATCGAGAGTACGGCTGCCCCACTGGCCGCCGAAACTGGCGTTGCCAAGTTTAGTCCACGCGTACTGAAAGCGCTGACCGAGACTCCACGTCACGAGTTCGTGCCGCATGAACTGGCAGGCGTCGCATACCAGAACCGAGTGCTTTCGATCGGTCAAGGCCAGACGATCTCCCAGCCCTTGATCGTCGCGCTGATGTCCGAGTTGCTTCACGTGGGCGACACGGACAAGGTCTTGGAGGTCGGTACGGGATCGGGCTATCAGGCTGCCATCCTATCGGCGCTTGCGCGCGAGGTATACACGATCGAGATCATCCCAGAGCTTGGGACGACGGCACGAAACGTCCTCGCGCGGCTGGGCTATACCAATGTCAAGACCAAGATCGGCGATGGCTATCAGGGTTGGAAAGAGTACGCCCCATTCGATGCGATCATCGTCACTGCGGCCCCGGATCACATTCCGCCGGCGCTGATCGAGCAACTCAAACCCGGTGGGCGTATGGTTATTCCCGTCGGCGACCTAACTCAGGATCTCATGGTAGTAGAGAAGAAACCGGACGGCACCACGACCAGCGCGAGCATCGTCCCGGTACGGTTCGTGCCTTTGACCCGAGAATAGTGGAGGCCCATCAGCCCAAAAATAGTCGGGCTCACAACCGCCGCTTTCACCGCTCGCGGTCCGCTCCGCGCCAGAGCCGGACATACTCCTCGCCAGCCGTCGAGGATTTCGTCGGCGCGAACTCATGTACTCTTTTGATTTAGTAACCCATCGCGCGGAATATTGGCGTGGCATTGGATCCTGACTTTCCACGTTCGCCATAATAAGAGACGTCCAAATTTGGAGATCGCTGCAATGCGGGTGGGCCTCACGAAATTGCTGCCTTGCTGGCGCTTGCTGGCTGCGATTGACCCCGGCCGTCTCCTGCCGCGCCAATAGCCATGGTCCAAGGTTCCTCAGACATCTCATCCGCCACTCAATCCGGTTCCAGCCAAATCGGCATGGCGGCTGCGGTGTCGATCGGCATCGGCGGCATGGTTGGCGCCGGAATTTTCTCAATCCTCGGCGTGGTCGCACAGGCGGCCGGCAACGCCATGTGGCTCGCCTTTGCGATCGGCGGCGTGGTGGCGCTCTTGTCGACTTATTCGTATGCCAAGCTCGGCGCGGCCTTCCCCTCCGCAGGCGGTGCCGTGCACTTCCTGGTGAAAGGATTTGGCGACGGCGTATTCGCGGGCGGTCTAAACCTATTCATGTGGGCCGGCTACATCATCTCGTTGGCACTCTATATGCGACAGCTTTCGGCAGCTACGCCGCAACCTTCATCACTGATACGCCTTCAACATTGTTGCTCAAATCGCTGGCGGTCTCGTCAGTCGTGCTGCTGACGGTGGTGAATGCTTTCGGGGCCAAGTTGATGGGACGCGGAGAAACCATCATCGTCGCCGTCAAGGTGGCGATTCTCGCGCTGTTTGCGGCCACGGGATTATGGTTCATCAAACCGGAGAACCTCTCGCCTGCGCTATGGCCGGAGGCTCAATCAATCCTGTTCGGCGCGGGGGTGCTTTTCATTGGCTACGAGGGCTTCGGCCTCGTCACTAATGCGGCCGCCGACATGCGCGATCCTCGAACAATGCTGCCGCGCGCGCTCTATACCAGCGTGATCCTTGTGATCGCGCTCTATCTCACCGTGTCCCTGACCGTGACGGGCAATTTGTCGAATGTCGAGATAGAGCGCGCCAGGGATTATGCGCTGGCAGAAGCCGCAAAACCCTTCCTGGGGGAGTTCGGCTTCCGGTTGATCGCTATCGCCGCGCTGTTTTCTACCGCATCAGCGATCAATGCCACGCTGTTCGGGTCGGCCAACGTCTGTTACATGATCGCGCGCGATGGCGAGCTGCCGGCCGGACTTTCGCGGACTGAATGGAAACAGGCGACCGGCGGACTTTTGCTGACCGCGGCGCTCGTCGTGCTGGTGATGCTGTGCTTCGACCTGTCGGGCATCGCCATGATGGGAAGCGCCGCTTTCCTCCTCGTCTATGCGGCCGTGAACGCGGGCCACCTGCTGGTTCTCAAGCAGACTGGAGCGAACGCTACGATCGTATGGTTGTCGCTGATCACATGCCTCGCCATGTTCGCCATTCTCGGCGTCTACACCTATCAGCAGCAACCTGCGGCCATCGCGGCGCTCGTTCTCATCGCGGCAGCCTCGTTTGCCGTCGAATGGGTCTATCGGCGCTGGACCGGACGCAAGATCAAGAGCGCGCCCTGACAGGGCCGAAAGCGTGCCCCTCAATCTACCAATGGTTGTCAGCCTTCTTCGGCACCAAGATGAGCAAGGCAATGCTGCCCATTAGCGCGAAGGCGGCGCCGTAGTAGAAAACCGCAGTGTGGCCAATCCGATCCCATAGCATGCCCGCAATGATGCTTGCCACCAGCTGCAGCAAGCCGACAGTCGTGCTGTACCAGCCGATGCCGCTGGCGCGCAGATGCTCCGGCACGACATCCGCCGCCAATGCCTTGCCGACCGCACGGAAGATCCCTTGATATAATCCGAAGGCGGCGAAGAGCGCGGCGACGATAGTGATATTTTCTGTCAGCGCGAAACCCAGATAAATGATGAGGAAGACAACAAAAGAGGCGAGCAGAAGATTTTTTCGACCCCACGTGTCGGAAAGAGCCCCTGCTGGATAGGAAATCAGAGCGGCCACCAGGTTGAACGCGGCGTAAATGAGGATCGTCGTTTGCAGAGAGGCGCCAACATCCTGCGTACGCAGGATCAGAAATGCATTGCTACAATTTCCCAGTCCGAACACGGCGGTTGCGAGCAGATATTTCCAGTAGGCGTTCGGAAACTGCCATGGCCTGATGTCGATCTTCGCCTTTGTGGCCACCACCGCCGGCTGCTCCTTTACGAGCAGGACCATGAAGAAGGCCAGCAGACCGGGGATGATCGCTATATAGAAAATCGTGCGTATCTCAACGTGGAGCGCGTACAGGAGATAGACGGCAAGCAACGGCCCAAGGAACGCGCCCGCATTGTCGCCAAAGCCCTCGAGGCCGAAGGCCCGACCTCTATCTTTCTCGTCCACTGAAGATGCGATGAGTGCATCGCGCGGGGCCGAGCGTATGCCGGTGCCAAGCCGGTCGAGAAATCGTGCGGCGAACACGCCTTGCCAAGTCGTAGAAAGTTCGATCAGCGGCTTGGCAACCGCCGCCAAGAAATAGCCGGCGAGCGCGATGGGTTTGCGCTTTTGCAGCCTGTCAGAAACTGCCCCGGAATGCCTTGCACGATGTTTTGAGCGGCCTGGGCAAAGCCGTCCACCAGGCCAACGATGCTGCCGCTGGCATGCAGTGTTTGCGTCAGAAACGTATTCCTCGACAGCCCGGGAAAGTAGCGTTGGATAAATGTTTTGGCCATGCGCGGCTCACCTCGTGTCGCCACTTGCGCGAGGGCGATGCATGACCGCGGCAGCCACCCATCAAGAACGAGCATCGGACGGCGTATAGTGGCGTAAATTACGATAGCCGTTTTAATTATGTGTCTCGTCGCTCTTCTACACGCGCTTGCTAAGCCGTCTCATTCGGTATGTCTGCGTTTAATTCCTGAAGAACACTTAGCCGCGTCCTTAGGCCTTCGACCTCTCGTAGCAACTCCAGAACGAGCGCAATCCCAGCGGCGTTCAAGCCCAGATCGCGTTCCAGGCGTTTGGCTTTTGCGACGCGAACCACACTCAGGCTCGAGAACGTCCACTCAGATCTTGTCCGGCCTGCCGGCTCGATGATCCCGTGCTCTGCCAGTTCTGCAACCCAATCAACCTCGACGTGGCATGCGTTGCAGAGGTCATCGAGGGAAAAGGCCGAAGCAGCGTCGACGATTTCAGAAGGCTTTGCGCCCGAGGCTTTATCGATCATGACCTCACACTCCGAATTTTGCGCGCGGATTGAATGACAGTTCGTTTGCCATGTCTTGGTAGATTTTGCGGGCTTTCTCGTTGTCCGCCGGCGGCAAGACAATTTTCAGAACAGCGTAGAGATCCCCAGGCTCAGCGGACGGAATTCCGCGACCGCGAATGCGCAACTCGCGGCCATGCGTCGATCCGGGCGGGATCTTGACAATGATCGGTCCTGCGGGAGTAGGCATTTTTACGCTTGCACCAAGGGCCGCTTCCCACGGAGCAATCGGAAGCTCGAGATAAAGGTCTTTGCCCACCGGCCGATAGAGCGTGTCCGGCTTGAATCGCACTTCGAGGTAAAGGTCGCCAGCAGGAAGCCTGCCTGTGCCGGGACTTCCTTGACCTTTCAGACGTATATTCTGTCCCTCGATAACACCCTTTGGAATTTGTACGGTCAGGGTTTTGTCCCGGAGTACCACATGCCCGCTTTCGTCGATTTCAGGCACGCGAAGTGAAATCGAGCGCGCGACGCCTTCCAGAGCGTCACGCAGATCGATCAGTATTTTCGCGTGATGATCTTCGCCGCGCGCGTGAAACTCAGCTCTTCCGGCGCCCGGGCGACCAGCGCCGCGCATACCGCCGAAAATCATGTCGAAGAAATCGCTGTAGTCTCCTTGGGCTCGTTCGCTGCCCGCGCCTGAAAACTCGAAGCCTGCGTCCCAATTAGGCGGCGGCTTGAATTCCTGTCCCTGCCTCCAGCCTTGGCCAAGCTGGTCGTAAGCAGCACGCTTTTCCACGTTACCGAGTACCTCGTAGGCCTCGCCCACTTCCTTGAACTGGGATTCCGCCGCAGCATCCTTGTTTATGTCGGGGTGAAATTCTCGCGCGAGTTTTCGGTATGCTCGCTTGATCTCGTCCTGTGTTGCGCCTCGCTCCACGCCGAGAATCTTGTAGTAGTCTTTGAATTCCATAGCATCTCACTAGTTGGGGAGAAAGGAACGGACTGGGCCGCAGATTAGCCCGGGCGCGAGGGCTGGCAAGCGGGCTGCCCGGCGCCGGATCGAGCCGACGGCGATTTCAGCGCCGGCGCATTTGCAGGAAATCTATTGGGGCGGGCCCGAAAGGGCCTGCTCCAGGCGTTCGAGGAGTTCGGCTTGGCCTTTAAGGATCTTTTTTCGTGCTGGCTCAAGTCCGAACCACTGGGCACGGTCGATCTCTGGAAACTGCTGAATTCGTCCGGACTTGGGTGGCCATTCCATACTGAACATATTGCTGATCAGCTTCTCGGGATCCCAGTCGTCCTCTATGGCCCAGGTATACACCTGCTTGCCTCCGGGCTGCCGAAGCGAACCAAGTGGAATAGCACTTCCTGTCGGATGGTAACCTGTCTCTTCGAAGAACTCTCGTCGAGCCGTCATCAACTCGTTCTCCCCGTCTTCGATTTCTCCCTTCGGCACGGTCCATGCACCATCGTCTTTGCGCCGCCAGAAAGGACCACCGGGGTGCCCTAACAGCACTTCGAGCCCAGGCTTGCGCCGAAACAGGAGAAGGCCTGCGCTTCGATTGCGTTTGATTGGTCTGTTGTCCAACGCCTGTCCGGTAATCCTCGCGTAAGCTATCACTCGCGTGGCGACGTGGCATTCGCCGACAATGTAGCCAAGAGAGACGCGGGTTCAATGAGGTTGTTGACACTCGCTATGTGCTGCGCTGCGCATCGCGCATTTGGAACCAGCGGCATCTAAGGCGCGTTGGCAAATTATCGACAACTACTAGTGGGTAAATCGCTTCTTGGCTCCGCTCTTGGTCTTCAGCTTGGGCATATCGACTAGCAACAAAAAATCGATCGCAGCGCAACGCTGCGAGTTTAGCGGCTCGCGCGTACACTATTTGCTCGCAGCTACATGACCATCACGAGCGTCAATTCTTTTCATGCACCTTGTCTAGACAAACGCTTACTGCGAAGCCTGCTGAGCAATTCTGGACACTTCCTCTGCCGTGATGCTCGATTTTGCTGCGCCAAACCTTGCCGTGACGTAGTTGGCAAGCGCCGCTATATCTTCGTTCGAGTAGGATTTTCCGAATGCCGGCATGATCGGTCGGCCCGCCGGCGAAATTCGTGTGCCCCCCCAAACGATCGCCTGAGCGACGTTTCGCGCACTTGGGTCGTTGACCGCACGGCCGCCAACGAAGGTCGCGAACGGAATGATGGGGCTTTTGCCTGTCCACCCATGGCAGCTCGCGCAGGCGCCCGCGTAAATTGCTGCGGCTCGGACATTCGATGCGTCGAGACCTTCCTTCGGCGACGCCGAGGCCAGCTGTGCTTTCGGTGGGGGAGTCGTGGGATCCGGTATTGCGGGAACCGTTTGCACGTACGCAACGATCGCTTTGATGTCTTCGGGCTCCATAAAGGTCAGACTCTTCTCGACCGCCTCGCCCATCGGGCCTGACACCGTGCCGAGGCCTTCGTGGTAGCCATGGGCGAGAAAGCGCGCAGTCCCTTCCGCATCCCAGCTGCCTATGCCGCTTGCCTTGTCCTGCGTGACATTGTAGGCCTTCCAGCCTGCCGCCACGGCGCCCGCGAATTTCTTGCGGTTATTCAGTGCCTGCATGAGATTACGCGGCGTATGGCATTCTCCGCAGTGGCCGAGGGCCTCTGCCAGATATGCGCCCCTGTTCCACTCTGCGGTCTGCGCCGTATTAGGACGAAAGCGCGTGTCGCTATTGTAGAGCATCGACCAGAACACCATCAGCCAACGCTGATTGAAAGGAAAGATGAGCGTGTTGGCGGGCGTTTGGTGATGAACCGGTTTCAGGCTGAATAGATACGCTTTGATCGCGCGGGCATCATCGTCAGTCATCAAAGTATATGAGGCGTAGGGAAATGCCGGGTAGAGCCGCGTCCCGTCAGGAGCGATGCCCTTATGGATGGTTTTGACGAAATCAGAATCAGTCCAGGTGCCGATGCCAGTCGCTTTATCCGGCGTTATATTTGACGAGTAGAGTGTTCCAAATGGCAGTTTAAACGCTAGTCCGCCCGCGTAGGGCTTGCCATTCTTAGCTGTGTGGCACGCCTCGCAATCGGCGGCCCGCGTTAGATACTCGCCGCGCGTGACAAGATTTGCCTTGGAGAGGTTCGGCGGGGGTCCCGTTGGATTAGGGCCTTTATAATCCTTGAGGTCGACGGTAGGGCCCTCGATAAACGCAAACGGCCCAGGTACGTAAATGAGCCAGGTCACCAAGATGAAAGCGACAGCAGCCGCGATTGCGAGACGAAAAGCCCTCATGCCTGCTTCCTTCCCGAAAGCAGGTCTCGGTCGACTGGAAGCCTGCGCAGACGCACCCCGGTCGCAGCAAACAACGCATTCACCAGAGACGGCGACGCTGCCGTCGTTCCGGTTTCACCGATCCCGCCGGGAGCCTCGGTGCTCGGGATTACGTGCACCTCGATTTTGGGCACTTCATTGATCCTCAGCATCCGATAGTCGTGGTAATTGCTCTGCTCTACGCGTCCATTCGATATTGTAATGTCGCCGAACAGCGCAGCCGTTAGACCGAAGATCAGGCCGCCTTCAAGTTGCGCGACGATCGTATCGGGGTTGACGGGGATTCCGGTATCGACGGCCAACACGATGCGATGAACTTTGACTTCTCCTGCCTCGTCGACCTCTGCCTCGCAAACCGTTGCGATAAAGCTTCCAAACGCGTTTTGTGCCGCAATGCCACGGCCAGTCCTGGTTGCTAGTGCATTGCCCCAGCCTGCCTTTTCAGCCGCGTGCTGGACAGCCGCTTTGAGGCGCGGTGTCGAGTTCGAGCATGGCAACCCGAAATGCGACGGGATCGGCGCCAAGCTTATGAGCCAGCTCGTCAATGAAGCTTTCGATCGCAAAGTAATTGTTATTCGGGCCGACGCCTCGCCAGAACCCGGTTGGCACGGCCGGTGGCTCGGCGCGCACATACTCGACGCGAAGATTTGGAATGGCGTACGGAAGGTTCACTGCGCCGTCGACAGCGTCAATATCGATCCCGTTCTTGAATTCGGACGGGTCCCAACGGGCGATGATGGATGAACCCGCGACGCGATGCGTCCAGCCGGTAATTTTGCCGTCCTTTAAACTCGCGGCGAGAGAGTTGTGATAGACGGGCCGATAAACATCATGCTGCATGTCCTCTTCGCGCGACCAGACGACTTTGATGGGCCCTTCGACATGCTGAGCGATGCGCGCCGCCTTCACGGCCATGTCCGGCTCGAGCCTCCGGCCGAAGCCGCCGCCCAATAAATGATTGTGCACTGTCACTTTCTCTGGCGGGAGGCCGACGGCATTGGCGACGCCCCCATGGACACAAGTCATAACCTGCGTGCCTGTCCACACTTCACAGGCATCCTTCGTGAGGTGAATCGTGCAGTTGATCGGTTCCAGGACGGCATGGGCGAGGAACGGCATTTCGTATTCGGCCTCGATGCGCTCTCCTTCGTCGAACGCTTTCTTGACGTCACCTTCCGTTTTGGCGACGGCACCAGCTTGTTTACTGGCAGCGCGCAGGTGCTCCCAAATTTGAGCCGAGTTGACCGCGGCATTGGGCCCTTCATCCCATGTGATGTCGAGCGCTGCGAGGCCTTTCATTGCGCTCCACATCGTGTCGCCGACCACGGCGACCAGATCGTCGAGAACGACCACTTGCTGGACGCCGCCTATGGCTTTGGCCTTGCTATCGTCCACCTGACCGACTTTGCCGCCAAAGACAGGGCACTCGGCAACCGCCGCGAACCGAACGCCGGCCGGCATCGCATCGATGCCATACTTCGCCTTGCCGTTCACTTTCTCAGGCGTGTCCTTGCGCTTCAGCGGTTTGCCGATCAGCGTGAAATCCTTCAGCGCCTTGAGCTGCGGCTCGGCTGCTAGCTTTATCGAACTCGCTTTGCCGGCGAGCGCACCGTAGGAAAGCTTTCGGCCGCTTGCGTCGTGGATCACTTGGCTGTTGGAAGTCCGGCAGCTTCCGGCATCGACGCCCCATTCGGCGGCTGCAGCCGCAACGAGCATCGCTCGCGCCGTTGCGCCTGCCTGGCGCAGTGGTGTCCAAAAGGCGCGCACCGAGTTCGAGTTACCGGTTACTTGGATGTGAAAGAACGGGTTACCGTAAAGCGCATCGCTGGGTGGTGCGTGTTCCGGTATGACCTTTGCAAAATCGGCATCGAGCTCATCAGCGAGAATCATTGCGATGCTTGTATAAACGCCCTGCCCCATCTCGACCTGAGGCATAACCAGCGTCACCACATCGTTGTCGGCGATACGGATGAAGGCGTTCGGAGCAAAGCTGCCGTTCTCAGAGCGCGCGACGTGAAGCCGGAAGCTCACGAGAATGACGCCCGCCGCACTGGCGGCGAGAACTTCGCGGCGAGAAAGCTTGGCTCTTGCAGGTTCGCCCAGAGTTGACATGACCGAAATCTCTCAGGCCATAGTTGCAGCTTTTTTTATCGCTGCTCGGATGCGGACGTAGGTACCACAGCGGCAGATGTTGCCAGCCATCGCTGCATCGATGTCAAAATCGTCAGGGTTAGGCGTGTTGGTGAGCAATGCCGCCGCCGACATGATCTGGCCGGACTGGCAATAGCCGCATTGGATCACCTCGAGATCAAGCCAGGCTTTTTGGATTTTCGCGCCGGTTTGGGTTTCGCCAATCGCCTCAATCGTTGTGATCTTGCGCTCGCCAATCGTTCCGACCGCCATCTGGCAGGAGCGCACCGGCTCGCCGTCGACGTGGACCGTACAGGCGCCGCACTGAGCAATGCCGCAGCCATATTTTGTGCCTGTCAGTCCGAGTTTGTCGCGGAGAACCCAAAGCAACGGCGTATCAGGAGATACATCGATGTCGCGAGGCTGATCGTTGATATGCAGAGTGATCATGATTACCTCCGGCACCTAGAGGCGGCGAGGCGCGCTGGCGCGCCCAAAAGATCATGCAAGCCTGCAACCTGACACCAGTTCGAATGTTCCCGCACATTCAAGCAACTGGCGCCGGAATTGCGATAAGGGAGTGTACCCCCAACCCTCTGCGGATAAAACGTCAAAGATTATTAATGCCATCCAACTTGTCGGCGGCCGAATGGCTGATTTCGACGTCACGGAGGGCCTTTGGCGTCGGGCGAACTTCTGCTGACCAAAAAACAATCACCGGCCCAGCGCGAGGCTGCTCAGGTGCGACCCACGATGCACTGCGCCTTCACTCCGTCTTCACTGACTAACGACCCGAATCCGATTCACTTCGCGACTCAAACTGCAAACGACTTCGGTATTGCCACAGCCATCACCCGGGACATGGCGGCATCGATACCTGCCCATATCCCCGAGCGTTCTGCTGCTCCAATTGGACGAGCGCGTTCGCCAACGATACGGGCGAGCTCCTCTGCGTTGTCTTCGGGAATTCCGTGTAAGCGAGCGTGACGGGCAATCGAGGGGTAATCCTTGCGCCACAGCGCGGCCATCAGGGCGAGCGGACCGAATTGATCCTTCTGCATCACGATCGCCGGATGCCCACCGTTTTTGTCCGCGGCACGCGTATACTCTTCATAGTAATGGCTCCAGTGGCGCGCGGGTTTCAGATGGTGTTCGACGTGGTAGTCGAAGCCGAGATTGCCGTGCTCGGCCGCTACGAAATCGATCGTATGGCCGTGCACCTCATGCGGGTCATCGGGATCAACGAGGCCATGCTGATAGAAGGTGATCAACGTAATGAACGGGCCACCAAGAAAGCGCGAGAGGAAAAGGTAGATGGCCGCGGTGGGATTGAAGACCCCAACGACAAGCAGCGCTGCATACCAGATGGCGAGACCTCGGATGATCTCGCGGATTTGGCGCTTCTTGCCCTTTTTAGTGAGGTAGTTGAGCAGCAGACAGCCGGTCACCAAATCCACACCTTGCCAGAAGGCGTGAAGACTGAAATCGAAAAAGCTCGTGCGATCGTAGGGTAGCGTCGTTTGCGTGTCGAGCGGACCGTTGTCTTCTGCATGGTGCACGTAGACGTGCTGCACACGATAGAAGCCCGGAACGCGCGAGGTCAGCAGCGCGAAAACATATTCGAAATAAAACTGCAGCGCGTTGAGAAGCATCTTGATGCGCGGGCTAGCTCCAATCTTGGGCGAGAATACGCGCGTGTGAATGTTCTGGTGCTCGACGATCTCCTGCGGGAACTGGCCCAACAGAAGCGTCGTGGCGTAGGCCATGATGACAAAATAATTGATCGTGTTAGGTAGGATGAGGAGCAGTGTCATCGGCGCCATGAGGACGGAGTTCGCCACCCAAACCCGCGTGAAAACAGCGTCCACGGGGTGATGAAGCACACGGGCAAGCCAGCGCTCGAGGGGGCGGTCTGCGATAGATGTGTTGAGGCCGTCGAAGGTGTCCGCGCACTCGGTGTAGAGGAGATAGGCTCGCGCCACGAGGCCCAGAGATAGCCAGAAGCTGATCTCGAGAAGAACCTCGCGAGGATTGGAGTAATCCGGAAAAAAGCCCGGAAGCGACTGAGTGAGAACTGCGGTAAGAACTCGTTGAGGCTAGCAGCCAGAGAAATTGATGCCGTCTCATTGAGGAGCGCGGAAAAACCTTTGCTCCCAGTGCTCCAGCTCCCGCGACCAGCCAGTAGAGCGAACCCGCTGCGAGAATGAAGTAACCCGAGAGCACGGTTGCGAATGCCGTCAGCATGCCATTGAGGAGCGGCGATTTACATTCGGCCTCGCCGCTCATCTCTTGCGACAACGCAAGCTCTGCAATGCTCGACTGTATTGTAGCGTTTGCCATTTCGCGTTCCCCAAGCTGACGCCTATTTCGACGACACTTACGAGGGCACGCGGATATATGCTGTTACGTAGGTAACTACCGTGCCACTACCGTTCTGGCAGTTGACGAGGAGTGGGGAGTTAGGGCGACGAGGCGACATCTAGACGGTCAAAATCGTGCGTCAGCCAGCGACGCTGAAGCTGACTTTGTGCAGTCTCGATCGCTAACGCGGATTTCATTGGAACTCGTGGAAGAAGCCCGCTAAGTGCCTCGCGCCCGGCAATTGGGCCTCGGACTCCATCTTGGCATTCGTGGCTGCAAGCAACTTGGCGACCGTATTGTTCACGATCGCTACCGGATTACGTTCGTAGCCGCCCCGCTGAAAAAAATTTGATGTCGCGATTTTGGCCCGTAAGTCGTCGGGCATCAGGACCATGTCGAAACCATTGCCATCCCCCGTCAGGTTCATCATTTCGAGCTCGGCTGCCGTCAATGGGGCGGTATATCCATGGCTCTTGGCAAACTCGGTTGAGGTCAACAGCTTCTGAGCCTGAAGCAGTGGGCCGACATCAACATCAAGGATGAGCGCGTGTACCCCGAGACCCTTAGTCGTGTCAGCAAGCTTGGCGTGGTCCCCCCATCGATCTGGGACACTCCGGCTAAACGCGATCATCCTTTTTAGGATCGAGATCTTCTGTCCTAAGCTTTCTCGGCGAGCACCACTCACCACTTCATACTTCTTGCTCAAGACCGTGAGGAATTGATCCCCAGCTTCCGCCAGCAATTCGATACTGTTGGTGGTGAGAAGCTGATTGTATCCGAGCGCTGTTGTGATCGCATGCGCACCTGGTCTGTTGTATTCGAGCCCCGCTTGTACGTCGTAACCCCCGTCACCGCCCGACTCGAAAGCATAAATCTTGACACACTGTTCGGATTTCAAACCCGCAGCCGAAGCTGCTTCGGCGTACGCACGCTTATAGTCCATTTCGCTAGAGGGCTTCTCAGGAGCGAAGTTGAATTGTTCCTTGGCGCGCTTTAGAAAGTCCGCAACGACCGGAACAGAGACGGCAGGTGAAGGAGGCTTTTCTGGGTTTTTGGGCTTGGGCGGCCCGGAATAAACGGGCGGCTGCTCCAGCACGTAGTCGCTAAGCGTGACGCGCTGATTGAGTGCGCGTTTCTTGAGGCGCCGCGATCTCTTTTCGCTGATCGACTTCCAGTAAGGGCTTGCAAGCTTTTCATAGGCGGCCTGAGCCCTCCTGTATCCGGCCAGCTTTTCGCGATAGAGGAGCATCTGCTTCTTGAGATCTGTGCCATCGGTCTCAAGCTCAGCAGCGTTAACGTAGGTATCAGCGCTCGACTGAATAAATGGCGCGAACAAGAGCCATACCAAAGTCAGAGCCCCCGTTGCGCGCCGTCCCAACAGAATCATTAAGAGAATTCCGTCCTGGTTATCTTTCGTTCACGGTCTCGCGCCAAAAATAGTTCATCAAGGCAATGTTGGAAGTCAGAAACCTGGCTCACCGAATCTTTGCCACACTCGAGTGGCAGGGAAGGTTCTTCAACCCTTCTCGATCATGTGGGATCACCGTTTGCGCAGGACCCTTATCGTATTGAGTTGCTTTGCAGCTACCCCGTTGGCGGCCGAGCCGGTTAAGCTCAGCAGTGATGCAATTAAGATAACCATAGCGGGATCAAGGCTCGAACTCGACACACCGCTCGGCATGACTGTATCCGTTCGCTTCAACCGGGACGGTTTCATGTCCGGCGACGCGAAAGAATTGGCTTCGCTCCTCGGCGCTAGTAAGGACCGTGGGCGCTGGTGGGTCGCAAGTGACCAGCTTTGTTACAAATGGTTTCGGTGGTTTGATGCCGAGCCCCGTTGCCTCGCGATAAGACAAGAAGCCAAGCGACTCTTCTGGCAACGGGACGACGGCGAAAGCGGAACGGCGACGATCATGGAGCAGGGCAAACCGCCTCCGAAGCCTAAGCTCAAAGTTGCGATCGCGGCGCAAATCCCGCGAGTGCAAGTCAAAGCCACGCATCCGGCGGACGTGAAGGCCAATGCGACCACCGCTTTGAACGCTCTCCCGCACACTGTGCAGACGCGCGAAGACGCGCAAGTTCAGCTTTGGTCGCGACCGACGAGCATTTCGACGAAGACGCAGTCGCCACCCAAAAGCCCTATCACTGTACTGAGCGTGCCAGCGCCGCAACCTGCCGTGCGGCCGAAGCCGCACTTAGTGGCCGCGACGCAACCGCGTTCGACCGACTTAGAACTCGTTGGAGAACTCTGAAAAGAAGTCGTTCAGGGTTGCGGGCGTCGGCCCGGCCGACGTCCTCAATGTCCGCGATGGACCTTCAGAAGATGACGACGCCGTCGGCGAAATTCCACCGACGGCTCGCGGGATCACGATCGTCGGTAGCTGTTTGGATGACTGGTGCCCGATCAAGCACCGCGACGTTACCGGCTGGGTCAACCGATATTACCTCTCGGAAGAGGTTCCGCGCTAAAGTCAGCTTCGGGAATGCATGAATGCGCGCACGCCTGGAGCATTCCGCTGGGCGCACTTGCGCTTCCGCAAGCCGAAGACAACTCAGCCTGTTGTATCTGTTTTCCGCTTAATAACGTCGATCGGCCTCGAGGACTTTTCGGCTGCTTGGGCTTTCTGACGGCGCTCTCGCTCGTCGGCGTCGTAGACTGCCTTGGTCGCACGATCTGTGACCTCGCTTGGCTTTGTGCGCCGTGTTCTCAAAACGCCGTAGAAGAGGGACGCTCCGAATACTAACGGGGCGACGACATAGCCCAGCACCATCATCCAATCACTGAAAAACTGGCTACTCATGTGCTTTGTCTCGGAAAAGTGGCCGCTCGCGCATTCGGCGTCTGACCCGGTTCCACATCTCCGAGGTGACGGCGTGAACCCAGAGGCCAAGGAGCAATAGAGGTGCGATTACGGCCGCGGCGGCCATGAACAGGATACGGCCCGGCATGTGGCCTCCTTTGTCTTGGAGGCAAAGGCCGTCACCGACGAATGTTCCGATAGCGCTTTCGCCGCTCGCCTACCCGCATCCGTAAATTTTTGTTTTCAGCAACGATTTGGGCGACGATCGGCAGAAGATTGCCGGGCCGCAGCCAGATTCCGCGTGGATGAGGGGTTGAGGCTGCCTTGTGGGGCAATTGAGATAGGAACGAATTCCATTAACCCGTGTTCGGAGGGTTTTGCGCGATTTTGTCGTGAAAGTACTGCGATGCACACACTTGCGGATTGGGTTGATCAAAGCAGCTTAACGCGGCTAACGGCGACGTTCGTTCTAGTCATTCTTGCAGCGGTGGTTAGCCACCTGGTCAAAAGGCATCTATGGCGAACGTTCGTCAGTGGAGCCGAAACGAGGTTTTCATTTCCAATACGAGACGTTGCTGCTCATTCCGCATCGTAGGATCCGTCGTCTGGCTTGTCGTCGCGCTAATCATTCTCGGTCTATGGGCTTAGACGTTAGTGGCATATGGGCTTTGCTCATTAGTGCAGCTGCTGTTATCGGCGTTGGCTTCCTCGCTGTTTGGACAATCGTCAGCAACATAACGGCCAGCCTGTTCCTCTCTGTTTGGCGGCCGTTTAAACTGGGGCAGACCGTGGAGGTGTTACCAGAAAATCTGAAAGGCAGAGTGATCGATCGCAACTTGATGTTCACAGTGCTGCGAGACGGAGAGGACCGCGTATTGCAGATTCCCAATAATTTCTTCTTCCAGAAAATGTTCTGGGTTACGGACACCCAGGCGCGATCCTTGTTCGAAGTGCTCGAAATCAGCGATCTTGGGCCGCTTCGACGGCCGTAGTCGCAGGGTCGCCGCTATAGATCACGCGCCAGATGCGACCCGCCTTGTCGTCCGAAATATAAAGAGCGCCATCATTTCCTACGGCGAGACCTGATGGACGGTGTGTCGCTCGGTCCGGCTCTTTGTACTTGCCGGCAAAGCCGTCGGCGAAGACGATGTGATTTCCGGAAACGCGTCCGTTGGACAGCGGCTGGAAGACGACGTTGTAGCCTCCATGCGTGTTTGCGGAGTTCCCGGACCCGTGAAAGGCGATGAATGCTCCCCCCTGATATCCCGTGGGGAACGCAGAAGCCTTATAGATCTTGAGGTCATTCGGTGCCCAATGCGCAGGGAACGAAGCGATTGGGGATTGCATTTTGTAGCACGCGCCAATCTTTCTGCCGCCATCACCACCGTATTCCGGAGCGAGCACGAGCTTGTTTTGCGCCGCATCGACGTAGCACATCGGCCAACCGTACAAGGCACCGTCCTTTAGGATCACCATAGCCTCAGACGGCAACTCCTTATCTTGCTGCACTGTGTAAAGTTCGGGCCAATTCTCATGCAGATGACCGCGACCGTGGTCAGTGGAATATAAGCGCCCGGCCGCATCGAAATCGAGGCCCTCTGCGTTTCTGAGGCCGGTCGCATAGCGCTCCTTGGCAGAGAAAACCTGATCCAGCTTGTTGGCGTCATAGCGCCAGATTCCTGCCCGTGTCTCAAGTTCGGTACAGGGGTTGTTCCCAGGCGCGTGTGGGGTGCGGCTGCATGCATCCGTTGCCGATCCCATCGAGACAAACAAGTTACCTCGAGCATCGATGACGAAGGGATGCATCGGATGAGCGCCATCGATCGGCATCCCGCTGAGCACCACGTCGGGCTCGGCCGTAGGCGCGGGCTCGCCAGGCTTCAGTTCGTAGCGCACGATCCGATCATTGGTCTCTGCATATAGCCAGTTCTTGTACAGCGCGATGCCGGTGCCGCCGTGGCCGCCTTCTGCGGGCGTCTTACCAAACCTAAGATATACGTGGGCGTGTCCAGTGGACTTCGTGTCCTTCAGCGCGACCAGAAAGCCACCCTTCGGTGGCGCGTCATTGTGGAAATAACCGCCACTCCATGTGTTGACGTAAATGGTGCCGTCGCCAGCCGCCACGAGCTGACGGGCGTGTCCTAAATGATCCGCGAAAATCGTCGCACAAAAGCCCTTCGGGAGGCTGATCTCTGCATCGGGTTCCCTACAAGGTGCTTTTTGGCCCTCAGCCAGCAGATTGTTTGACGGCTGAATGGCAAGAGAAGCGAGGATGGCGAGCGCGGCACGAACGCATCCGCCCAGAAATCCGGATGTCATTTTTGGCCTCGCTAGTTCAGCTCGGCGCTCCTACGCGCCATGCAAAACGGTAGGCGGGGGAAACCGTTCCTTCGCGCCAATTGGAGCACTCCCGAGAATCCCTCGCACAGCAGCGCAGCCCAGCTCCGCCGGCGCCCTCGCTCGGTGAACATGGGTGTCGTCCGGCCGCAACATAGAACGAAGCGGCCGGCAGCGAGCGGCGCCGGAGCGAACTGAGACGATCTGCGTTGAGGTTTAAGTACTCACGCGAGGTCGTATGCCGGTATCGTTCATCAGAGTCCTACTTGGCCGCCCGGTTCCCAACCGCGATGCCGCTACCGAGAAGATAGGCGTGCTCCAGGGTTTGCCCGCAATGGGCCTGGATGCATTGGCGTCTGTGGCGTACGGGCCGGAAGCAATGTTGGCAGTCCTCATTGCGGCCAATCAGGGGGCCTCGAGGCAAAAATTGATCTGACGCAGAACACTGTTCGCTTCCGCGCCTGAACGAACGCGTTGCCGGTCAATTGTTGCGTTGACAATGGACAGAGGCTGAAGTCGGGGAACCAATACGGAAACTGGAAGTCTCAATTGTTTGTTCGGGGAGTGGTGCGCGTAATTTTCCGGTGCAGGTAGTCTTCAGCTGCCGCTTGATTGGAGCTCCATATTTATTCCTGTCCGAATTCGGATATAACGATTACCCAGCCATTCGGCGAATTGAGGTTTTCTCCAAAATTGGGTGATCGCGATCGTCGCGCCTAATGCGATCGCCATGCTCCACTCCGCCTCGACGTGGGTCGCCAAACAAGCTCGCTCGAAGATCGTGAGGGTAGCCCTTGCTGTCGTAAGCTAATGGCCGCAAGCACAAACATCCCGATGGATGCAACAATCAGGATGTTCTGTAGCTCTTCGAACGATGCTGATGCGCACCCGAAAGTCCCTTACCGCCGCCCCCCCGCTTTGCGGGCTCGCTTCTCAGGTTGTTGTCATCGGAAACTCGGTGCCATCAGCGTCCAAGTGTGCACGCTGGGCGTTAGCCGGCGCGCTCAGGACACCACACCTGTCGGTCTTACCGACGAATGTGCCAATAGCATACAAAATCCCAATCTTTCGACCACTCCGCCGCCCAACTTGAGCGTCATCACGCCTGCCGACAGGGGTGGGCGATGTTTGAAAAAATAGAAGTTTCACCGCAGCGTTTCAGAAACGTAAGTCAGAGCCTTACTTTTCCGAACGGCATCTTAGCGCATAGAACTATCGGACAGCCGCTTTTCGCGGCGCATCGTACGATGGCACCAGGAGTTGCCGGGCTGGCTGGCTTTGCACTCCTTTTCACCGCCTGCCACTTGTACTTCGCTGCACGTATCGGTCTCACGAATGACGAAGCCTATTACCGGCTTTGGGCAATGCATCCCGCCCTTTCCTATTTCGATCATCCGCCGATGGTGGCTTGGATGGTGGCTACTGGACGGTGGCTCGCGAGCGATACGCCTTTGGGCATTCGCTTCGGAGCGGCAATTCTATATGTCGTGGCTGGCCTCGCTCTCTTTAGAACGGCCAGTCTCCTTTACGGGACGAAACTCGCGATTGCGAGTTGCTGGATAGCGCTCGCCATGCCTCTCCTCGCGGTCGGGGGCATCATCGCCAGTCCCGACGCTCCGTCCGTTTTGTTTTGGAATCTGACGGTCTGGGCAGTCGCTGAGTTCTGGCGCTCACAAAATCCCCGCTGGTGGCTCGCAGTGGGTGTGTTTGCCGGTTGCGGTCTTCTGTCGAAATATACAAATCTTTTTTTAGGCGCGAGCATTCTGATTTGGCTCACGGCTGTCCCCGGTAACGCGAAGTCACTCCGTTTGCCCCAGTTTTGGCTGGGAGGACTTATAGCGGCCGCGTTATTTATGTCCGTGGTTATCTGGAACTATCACCACGACTGGGCCTCGTTTGCGATGCAGTTCGGCCGCGTGACGGAAAGCAGCGCCCGTTTCGGTCATTTTGTAATCTTGATGATCGGAACGTACCTCGGGCTGGCAAGCCCTGCGATCGCGAGTCTTGCGATAGCTGGTCTGGCCGGCACGGCTCGCGCTGCATATGCGCAACGCAAAAGCCAAGATATCCTTTTATGTTCCATCATTCTGCCGGCGCTCGCTTACTTCGTTATTCACGCTCTGCACGCTCGCGTCCATTTCAATTGGATGGCGCCCATCTACCCCTTCCTCGCAATATCCGCTGCACGGGGGTTGGATTTGTACGTTCGAAAGCAGTGGCGGCGGAGCGTTTTTCTCGGCGCGATAAGCGTTGGTTTTCTTTCGACCGCCGTGATCTTTGCCCATGCGCTGAAGCCGATGTCTACATCGCGCGATTTCGATATACTCGGCGAAACGAGGGGCTGGAGCACGTTTGCAGCCGCGGTGGACGCCATTCGGCAGCATGAACATGCCGCATGGATTGCTACATCGACCTTCGCAACGAACGCGCAACTGGCATTTGCGCTCGGCGAGGGAACGGCCGTCGCTCAACTCAACGAGCCAATTCGTTATGTAGACATGCCAGCGTTGGAACCTGGCATCGCGAACCGCCCCGCACTTTATGTGGAGCGCGCCGGACGATCAGATTTGCCACTCCTGCAGACGAAGTTTGCGAACATCACCCAGCTGGGCACAATTTCACGTGCTGATGGCACCGCTGCCGGCTGGCCGTATAATGTCTATCTCGTCTCCGGACCGAAAAGCCTTCCGTCAAAAGAACTGCCTCGCTGATCACCGATATCGTCTCGGTGACCGCCATCATCTGGAACGCGGAGCACGGCTGGGCGGCAAGCTCTCAAGCGCCGATGTCCGCAGCGTGACACTTTCTCTACATTTTCGTAACCGACGGTTTCAATTCCAAGCAACGTTTATAGCCGTGGCGCCGCGTTTAGACGAATGCGCGGATCAGTACGGGCGCCGTGGCTTCGCTGATGTGAGATACCGCAATAATCGCGGGCCACGATTGCAAAACTAGAATGAACCCGCGAGAGCGCGGGCAGTTCATCTCAAGGCGAGGGTGGATCAGCAAACCCGCATCTCACGACATTGCTCGACGATTTACACCCGGTATCCACATCTGCGGATTGCAGCGAACCCCAAGGAAACCTCATGGAAATCACGCAAGTCAGGTCGAGCAAGGTACCTGAAGTTACGTTGGGGTTTTGGATCGTCAAGATCATCGCCACGACCTTGGGCGAGACCGCAGGAGATGCAGTCTCGATGACGATGCAGCTTGGTTATGCCGTGAGCAGCATCATATTTATCGGCATCTTTCTCGTCGCGGTCAGCGCGCAAATCGCTGCCAAGTCGTTTCATCCCTTCCTTTATTGGGCGGTCATCGTTGCCACCACGACTGCCGGCACGACCATGGCCGATTTTGCCGATCGGTCACTGGGGATTGGCTACGCTGGTGGTGCCGCAATTCTATTTATGCTCCTCATGGCGTCTCTTTTGGTGTGGTACCTCACCGTAGGCTCTATCTCGGTCACCAACATCACGTCTCCGAAGGTCGAACTCTTCTACTGGACCACAATTTTGTTTTCACAAACCTTGGGCACGGCACTAGGAGACTGGGTGGCCGATACCAACGGGCTGGGATACGAAGGCGGAGCGCTGGTTTTCGGCGCAGGCTTGGTGTTGGTCGCTGCAGGCTACTTCTATACAAATGATTTCACGCGCCCTTCTGTTTTGGAGCGCCTTCATCCTCACGCGTCCCCTGGGCGCTACTTTGGGAGATCTGCTCGACAAACCACTCGCCGACGGCGGGCTTGAAATCGACCGGCTGTACGCCTCGGCCGTGCTCGCGGCTCTCATGATCGCCTGCATCTTGCTATTTGAGCAAAGGCCCGGGCGGCATTATGGCGCGCCAGGGCAAAATCTCTGAATACCCTCGACGTACGTTCAGGCGAAAGCAATGAGGGTGAGCAAGCCTGGCTGGTTGTCTTTCAATGACAGCTTGGCTCCGTGAAGATCAGCTATGGCTGCGACCAAGCTCAATCCTAATCCGCTGCCGCGCGTCGTGCGGCTCTTCTCAAGGCGGTAAAGGCGTCGAAATACCTTCTCGCACTCCTCGACCGGTATGCCCGGCCCATTATCGGAGATTGCCACTTCCGAATGTTCCCCTTTTCGAGACAGTTCGACCTTAATCATCGCTCCTGGCTGGCAATGCTCGACCGAATTTTCGAGAACGTTGATAAACAGCTGACTGAGTAGCTGACGATCACCGAGGATGACGTGCGGCTGTGAAGCGTCGATGGCAGTAGTCAACGAATGACCGCGATCCTCTACCACGGCCGTCACCGCGTCGGTGACGTTGGACAATAGGCTTGCGAGGTCAACATCGGCAAAACGCGTTCTCCGAGCACCCGCCTCAATTTCGGTAATTCTCAGGAGCGCCTCAAATGTCTCGGCGATCCCGTCAATTTCCAGCAATGCATCATCGACCGTGGCCCGATAGGTTTGCAAGTCGCTCGTTGGCTGTTGAACGATTTCGAGCTTTTGGCGCATCCGACTTATCGGTGTTCTCAAGTCGTGGGCTATGTCGCTTGAAACCTGCTTGAGGTTACTGATCAGCTTTTGCAGGCGATCAAGGGTATCGTTGATCAGGGATGCAACATGGTCAATGTCATCTGAAGCCGAGCTTCTAGGTACGCGTTCTTGAAGCTGCCCCGATGAAACGGCATTGAGGGCATGTTCGATAGCCCGCATGCGTTTTTGAGCATTGAGGCCGAGGATGGAGCCGCCGATAGCTGCCGACAAGATAGATATCGCTATGCCCCAGCTCAGGCCTTTCAGCAGTAACCTCTGCGCATCCCTGATGTCGCCGTTGCCATCACCGACAAAAAGATAACCACCCTTTACGTTCGCCCAAGCTCCGATGACCGCAGTGCTAGAGCGACGCGTCTTCCATTCGCCAATCAAAGGCAACTGCTGCCAGGGGATGATCCTCCACCCCTCAAATCGCGGCATGGGCTTAATATTGCCGGCGACATAGCCATCATCCTTGCCCGTCAGAAGAAAAATATCTTCGTCCGACTCGGCGACCAGAGCGTGCCGACCAACCATGTTTGCCAATGCGTCGAAGCCGCCCGTCTCATCGACGTCGACGAGAGTTCTAAGCACTTCATCGACGTGCGCTTTGAGGTGCGTACTCAATTGCTGGCTGATAACGAAATAGAGGATCGAAAAAATCAGTATGTTCGTGAGCGTAATGATGGCGGCAAATATTGCGGCGAGTTGAAACGCCGTCCGACCGGTGAGTTTAGTGCGGTTCATCGATTCTGTACCCTACGCCTCTTACAGTGTGAATGAGAGGCGTATCGCCGGGCCGATCTATCTTGTCCCTCAGCCGGCTTATATTCGTTGAGACGATGCTGGTCTTCAGATCAAACTCAAAGTCCCAAACCTCCCGCAAAAACATTGTCTTCGTGATGACTTGACCCTTGTTCCGCATCAGCGTTTCGAGCATCTTGAATTCGCGGGGCTGAAGCGTAATCGCTTGGCCGTTGCGTTTAACCTCTCGACGCATGCGATGCAGTTCAAGATCGGCAACCCTCAAGACGATCTCGTCATAGAGCAACGTCGAACGGCGTCCGAGCGCGTTCACCCTTGCCACAAGTTCGCCGAGTGCAAACGGCTTAACCAGATAATCGTCGCCACCGCCTTCCAAGCCTTCAATCCGATCTTCAATTGCTCCCATCGAGGTCAGCAGCATGATGGCCGATTTGACCTCCGCCCTGCGGAGACTCTGCACGATCGATAGTCCATCCAATCCAGGCAACATGCGATCTATGACGAGCACATCGTATGCATCGACTGCGGCTCGCTTTAGGCCCTCTCGACCCTCCGCAACCACATCGACCGCGTGACCATCATCCCGAAGGGCCTGACCAACGAGCGCTGCAGTTTGAGTGTCATCTTCGACGACTAGAATTCGCATGGCGGTCACTGCTTGCGTCCTGCCATTCGCTGGCTTCGCATTAATTGACGATCGGGGATCGGTCGCGATGTTATAATCTTCCCACGAGCCCATTGTAACGATCCCTGCTCCCCGCGCCAAAGCGCGTGAACTATACAAAACTGTAGCAATTAGATAGGTGCTCGGGCCGTCGCAGCTTTTGCCGAGAGCGTTTCATCGTCAGCAAATCAAAAATATCCCGCCCACTTTCCCATGGCCGCCACGACACAACGCCGACTGAGGCGCGCGGGTGCGCAACCAGCTGATGGGCTAAAATCATGGCGCGGCACGCATTGGAGCGCCTCGACGGAGCCGTTTCCCGCGGCTGGGTGGGTGAAAAGACGCACCCGGACATTCCTTACATCACTAACCTGCGGCTGGATCCGTTCGAGCGAACAGGCTGGCCAAACAACGGGACAAAAGAAGGCGCGCAGCAATACTTCGATTGGTTCAAGTTTCAATTCTGGCGCTTCGTGTTCGTCCAGCAAGTAGTTGGCAATGAACTCCAGACCTTCCTCAATTTCCCGCCGATGCAGAAGGGCGCAAGCTTCAATCTTGATGCAGTCAAAGCGGAGATGGAAAAAAGGATGTCCGAGGCGGCGGCGGCGGCAGGCCCCTGCTGGAGCGCGTCATATTCGTACCTGGTCGTTCCAGAGCCTTGCGAGTAGTCGACTGACAGGGCTCGGTAGCCGATATAGCCATCGACGTTTAGGCCCTCAAAGATGCACATCTGCCAGTTATAAGTTCCGATCACCTGCCACTAAAATCCCTGCCTGCGCCAAACCCGCCGATATCACCGCGCACAACTACTTCCTGACCGGCTGATGGCTTGTATCTGAGACGACCACCGACGAAGGGATCAACCCAGTCGACCGAGCCAGAGGCGGCAATGGCTCTGCTACCTGACTGCGTGATGCCGATCTGCCCGAGGGGTCCGCTGGCCGCCACAGAGCTGTTGAATTCAGCAGAGACGGTTGCATCTTGATGCCAATAACGTGCGCCGGCGAGAAGATCGAACGCCGTCGCACTGCTCGAACCTCCGTCAGACCAGATTTCGTAAGCGCCTCCCGCTTCCACGGTCGCTTGTTCGTAGTCGGCCTGAACGTCGGCTCCCAAGGTTGCAGAAACGCCCGGGTGATTGACCGATCTGAAGAAATCTTTCGAGCCGCTGAGTTTCGCATAAACGACGTCATTGAATAGGCTAAGACGACCATTCCGCGCCTCGGCATAACTCATCCAGGCTGGAAAGCTGGAGAAATCGAGGTTCTCAAGTATTTGTGCGGGATTTGCCTGCACGTCGAGCGAGCGCCCTTTGATCACTGAGTTTCCCGACATCTAGGGAAGCCAGCCATAGGTCGTGAAGCTGAACGACCTTTGGCTTGGCGCCGCGACAGGCCGCAACGTGTTCCCGCCGGAGTTGTCGACGCGAGCAGAGCCGCACTGATGGCTGATGCAGCCAGAACGGAATATGCGGAAGCTGCGAACATAGACTGGAACTTTCAATTGTTGGGCAAGCGCTAAAGGCAACGAGCTTTAAAAAGATTGTGATCGAAATCAGAAACCAGACGTCCGGAAACAGACGCCAAGAAAGGCGTGTGCAGGTATGACGCGCAAGACACGGCGCGAACAATTCAATAATTTCTCGAATTTCACGGCGGATTGAAGGGCTGACAGGACGAGTAAAAAGCACTTCAGATGTTCGTGGGAATATCGCCCCGGCAAAAGTATCGGCCTCATCGGGAGTGCTGCTTTAGCGCTCTGAGCAACTGGATGACGTCCGGACGGTTTGGCTCGAGCTGGCTCAAGAGTTCGGCCCGCACGAGCGCTGACGCATAATCACGGGCCTCGATCTCGTACGTTGCAAGAACCCACAAGATGTCTCGATCGTAGGGGCGGCGTGTCAGAGCGCTCTTCAGCACCGCGATCGCTTCGGGCTGCTTGCCGGTATCGTGAAGTGCCACACCATAAACGTAACTGAAACGCGGCACTTCGGGAGCAGCCTGGGCGGCCATTGCAAGGCTCTCTATCGCCTCTGGTAGGCGCTTTTGGCGGATCAGACTGAGACCAAGCGCGTGCCAAAGTGCGCCGGACCGGGGATTGGCAGCGAGTGACTGACGCAAGATGGCTTCGGCGGCGTTTTCGTCGCCCTCAGTTCTCTTCAGTTCGGCCAATGCTATTGCAGCCGGAGTAAAGGTTGGATCAATTTCGATTGCCTTAGCAAAGGCGGCTCGGGCTTCATCCGCATTACCGCGATCGCGATATAAAGCACCGAGATTAGCTTGCGACTCCGGCCGTTCCGCGTTGAAGAGTTGAGCCTCAACGTACTCGGCTAGTGATTTCTCAAATTCAGCGCGATCGCTGGCTGACAAATTCTGCTCCGCTTCTCCGGCAAGAGCGCGAGCCGCATCCATGCGGACCAAGCGCGTCTCGTCGTGGAGCAAAGGTACAAGAAGGGATCGACGCGTCTCGGGCGCGGCGCCGGCAATCACCGAGACGGCCGCGGCCCGAATTTGCGGATCGTCAATTTTCAAGGACCCGGCTGCCAATTCCAATACTTGAGGAGAGAGAAATTGGCCGAGCCGGACGATCGCGCTCGCGCGTGCTATGGACGGCTCTGAGCTGGACCCGGCGATATTAGTCAGAGCGATCTGACCTCCCGGCGCTCCCCTGTCTCCGCGATCGAAGGCTTCCGCGAAGTCCTGTGCGCCCGGTTTCGGCGAAGGATACCAAGCCTTGACCGCATCCACGGCCCATTTTGCGCTTTTGTCTGTGTGGCATTGGTTGCACGCATTGGGCGTCGCAAGCAGGACTGTGCGATCCGGGCGGGGAATGCGCATGGAATGATCGTGGCGGACGTCGATGCCCATGTACGTGGTCGTCGGCATATGGCACGCGGCGCAGCGGGCGCCATTTGAATCCGGGGCGTGGTGATGATGCGAACTCGTGTCAAATCGCTCCGCCGCATGGCACTGACCGCAGAGGGCATTACCGGACTGGCGCAACTTTCCGCTATGTGGGTTATGACAGTCGGAGCAGGTGACCCCGGCGGCATGCATGCGGCTCTCGAGGAACGAACCGTAGTTGTAGACCTCGTCGCGCTGCTGGCCATCGACGTGATAGAGCCCGGCCTCCAGCAACGACGGCCGAAAGGCATCGAAGAGTTGCCCAACACTCGCGGGATCGTCTGAGAACTGCTGGCGTCGCGCATGGCAGCCTGCGCAGACGTGGATCTCCTTCTCCGATGTGCGGCGTACTGACCGCGACGCCTGCCCGTCAGCCGCCATCGGCCAGTCACGCCCTTTCGCTCATCGAGGCTTTGCGCAAATCCTTTCCCCGACTGGTCGAATTTTTCCCAGCCGCTCGATTTCGACGCCCATGCTACGTGGTTCGAGCCAGGCCCATGGCAGGCTTCGCATCCCACACTTATCTCTGACCACGTCGTACTGAAACGCCGGCTGGCCTGATCGTAATTCTTCTTGAGATTGGTCGAGTGGCACCAGGCACATTGATAGTTCCAGTTTTGATCAATGCCGGTCCAGTGCAGCGGATTACCTGCCTTCAGCTTTTGATCAGGATAGAGATGATACCAACGCTGACCGCCGTCTTCCTTCGCACGCGAGTCCCACGCTATTCCGAGCGCCTGGAGACGACCGCCAGGAAGCTCGATGAGGTACTGCTGCAGCGGCGAGATGCCGAAGGTGTAGCGGATCTCATAGTCGCGGAGCGTCCCGTCGGGGCCGTCGGTCCGAACCCAGAACTTGCCATCCTTCTTGTAAAAGGTGCTGGTGACGTCGTCTTTGGTGAAAGTGGTGTTGTCGAAACGACCAAGTACGGTTTGCTCGGTCGCCACTTGCATGGCCATGGCATGTTGCGAACTTAGCCAATCCTTATGCTCCGCCGCATGGCACTCCGCGCAAGCGGCTGATCCAACGAACGCGGCCGTCGAAACCGCGACGCCTGATGGGCTTGAGGTCGTCTGTGCCTGAGAGAAGTTTCGACCGCTCCACACACCAGCGGAAAGAAAAATAAATCCGCAGAGCGCGGCGACTGCAAGCTGCGAATGCCCGGAACTGCAACGCTTCCTGTCGTCGCTGACTTCCATTTGTCGCCTAGAGATCTAGATCCCGTTCCAAATCGGAAGTCTCACACGGCACTGCATGAGCTCCGATCTCCGATCGCTGACCCTAGGAGCGGTGAGGCAGGTAAGCACACTAACAAGGATTAAGTTATTCTTCTTTTGCGAATTGCCGACGATTTGCCGGCTTGCGATTAAGTCAACATGTCTGACGCGGCCACTTTGCGCTATGCGCCGCTCTGGCCGATCCGGAAATAACTGAGTTCCGGAAAATTAACCGGACTTGCGCCGCCGTCTCGTCTTGGTGACGCCCGTCGGGCCGCGCCTGTTAGTGTCTTCTAGACTGAGGCATCTACTCAGCACCAAGCCGGCGCGCTTTCTAGGCGACATTTCCTTTGGTCTCTATTTCATCCATGTCCCGTTGCTTTACACGCTCTTCGTTCCGCTGTTCCTCGAGGCTCGAAACAGCTTCGGAGCGACGGCAGGTCTAGTGGGTGTATTTTTGACCTGCAGCCTGGCGTTGGGCTATTTATTCACTCTTCTCGTCGACTGGCCGACCGTTGCACTCATTCGACGTGCTCAATACGGAATGCCTAGGCCGGCTTAAGGCCGGAGCCTGGTGGAGGGTTCCGGAGCAACTAAGATGAGCACCTTGCGCCCTCACGAGGTTCTGTCTTTTTCTTTTTGCCTTTCAAAAGACTTCGATGCCTTCAGCTGGCTCAATACTTTTCAAGCAGACTTTCCATCAGTGTGCGGGCACGCTTGTTTAACGACTCCTCGCTCGTTTCAGTGAGAGACTGTCCTCGATTTTGGGCTCTACGGTAACCGATGCGCTCGGGGATAGAGCCCTGCAACGCCTCATAGCCGACGGCCTCAACATATTTCCGCGCACCGTGTTCCTCGCGGAGTTCTAAGATGCGGCAGAGCGCGATTGCCAATTGGTCCTTAGGAATTCCCATCCGTTCCAGCTCGTAAAGGAGCAGCACTGTCGGATAGAGGTCGTCCGAGCTTCGCACCCGTCGGCAGAACGACCACATGTGAAGACCGGGCGATATCGAGCGTCGCCGGGCTCGCATGGCCTGGCGTGTCGACAATGATGAGATCGAACCCCGGACTGCGTCCGAGTGCATCTTCGATCGTGTGGAAGGCTTCCGCGTCGATCGGACAAGAGATTCCGTTCGCGTCACGGGTATTTGCCCACCTCACGGATGTTTGCTGTTGCGCATCAAGGTCAGCCAGCCTCACCCTCAAGTTGCCACGGGCTGCAACAGCTGCGAGCGCCCGCGCCAACGTGCTTTTGCCAACGCCGCCTTTTTGACCGACGAATGATACGACGACCGGCATTTGCGTTCCTAATGCTGTGCCCCGGCTCTAGCGGCGATTTTCTCGGGCCAGATCTTTGGCACACCTTAGCACGCGGGCGGCCATTTTGTGACGATCTGCATTCGCCCAGGGCCTGGCATCGGCGTCAATCAAGAATGAAATTACGACCAGCCGTCGGAACGGAGGTGCCCGTCGCCAGAGGATGGGTGCTCAGCTGTGAATGGTTGAATTACGAGAAGGCACGGGCGTCATGATAATGCCGCCCGGCGAACTAAGCACCTCATGTCGTCGTGGATCAGTGCCAGAATGCTGGATTAGTGAATAGTCCGATGAAACCGGTTCGCCATCCCGCACCGGCGCCAGGTACGGCGTTGGATGCGAAGTTCTGCGGCTCTCCATACGTATTGCTTGGCTGTGCAAGCGGCGCTTGAGCGGGGACACCTTTAACCTTGGTTTGCCTATTTCGCGCTGCAGCCCCCGCCGTAGCCGCTTTCTTGAGCGCTGTTCGATTGTTCTTCGGTCTCTTTGCATCAGGCGCCGCTGCTGGGCCTGGTGACATCAGAACGGCTACGTGAGCTTGGCCTGCAGGATCGTCTCGCGCTTCGAGCACGACGGGAGCAGCACGGTCCGGCTTTGAAACGCCGGCGCCAGGATTAGGCTCCGCCAAGGACCCGGCGAATTTGGCGCTCAGCACTTCAGCCGCCTGCCGCGTTTCGTCCGCCACGGGCTTCGTCTGCTGAGCACGTTGCGCAAGCTCAGCTCGCGTCGCCAATGACATGAATTGAGGGAGTGGCGCTTGATCCTGCTCTGCCGATTGGGCCTTAAGCGGAAACGCGGCCGCTGCACTTGCGGTAAAAAGGATTGCCACAGCCCTAATACGCATCACATTTCCCTTTCTCGCCGCCGAGAAGTCAATCCATCAACGAAGGCGGCAGCATGACCGAAATATCAGCCGCTTGATGACTTCAGCGCGAGCCAAATGTGTCGATTGCTTTTGGGCAAATCGTACCAAGCCGGCGCGCGGGGGACCGCGGCGCGCGTCCGCAGAAAGTGCGGCACCAGGCCGGGGGAGACCTGGTGCCGCTTGGGTTTGACGCTTCGAACCTATTCAAAGCGATGGCTCACTTCACGGGGGTGGAAGGAGAGCCTCCCATTCGGCGAGGGAAAGCCGGTGGATCGCAAGATTAAAACTTAAACAAAACGCTCTTCGTATTGATCACGATCAAAATTCTCAAAATTCAAATACATTATACTAATATCGGTGTAATCTCGACAAGCATTGCATGATGGGAAGTTCGTCCAACCGGCAAGTTGCCCTGTCAGAGTAAAGAGTATGCGCGCAATTGAAGCCCCAAGTGTCGGCAGCGCATCCCATGCATTAAGGCCGGACGACGAGCCGGTCCTATTTGAACGACATGTAATTGCTGGCGCGACGGTCTTTCGAGCCGGCGAACTGCGTCGCCTTTATCGTGTCGAGCATGGCGCCATTTGCCATTACGTCCAATTTGCCGCCGGCGCATATGAGGTGATTGAATTTGCATTTCCCGGCGACATCATTGGCCTTGGGTGCTTGCCGACGCATGTAAGCACCGCAACGGCAATGGTCGATACTTCCGTTTGTGTCATCACCGATTTAGATCTCGAACGTGCTCTCACGAATGATAATCGCTTGTACTTCAGGCTCGTTGAGGCAAAGGAGCGTGAGTTCGACTATTCGCGCAGCAGATCGCGCAACGCCGGCCCACTCTCTCCGCTTCAGCGCGTCGCAAACTTTCTGCTGGCAATTGCCAGCATCAATGCCTCTGAAGGTCGTGAGCCGCTGATCGTTACCGATGATGTTTCGACGGGCTTCGTGGCGGAACAACTTCAAATGAGCATCGAAACGCTGGAAGCGGCGCTGCTAAGCCTTCGTCGAAGCGGTCTCGTAACTGTAACGGACAGTGGCCTGCGCATTCTTGACGTCCCAGCGCTCGAGACATTGGCCGACAGCACCTGAATGTCGTCGCCGAAGGCAATAGCTTCGTAGAACGAGCCCAAGACGTTCCCCTTTTTCTGGACCTCTGTCAGGAACGCCTTTAGTTTGGAGGCGTTACCTGCAATAGCTGTCTCCCTCCCGCTTCGCTCCCGGGCGCGGGCCAATCTGGGCGGCACGTGTTGTATGTTGATTGAAGAACAGTCCAGCAGCGCTCAACCAATCATACCGGCAGTTCCAACTGTTGGGATTGGGGCCTCGGCCGGCGGCCTAAAGGCAATGCAGGCCTTTTTCGAAAGCATCGCGCCCGATCTTGGCGCCGCGTATGTCGTTATCGTTCACCTCGATCCTGAACACCAAAGCGATCTGGCTTCGATTCTTGCGCAGCGTACGAAAATGCCTGTCAATCAGGTGCAAGATCAAGTTCGGCTGGAAGCCAACACTGTTTACGTCATCCCGCCAAATCGCCGGCTGCTTATTACCGATCAGGAAATCGGAACTTTTCCGTTCGACGAACCGAGGGGACGCAGGTCCCCGATCGATCAATTCTTCGTTTCCCTGTCCGATAAGCATCGTGACGGGTACGCGGTCATTCTATCCGGCGCAGGCTCCGATGGTTCACACGGTGTTAAGGCGATCAAGGAAGGCGGCGGCATGATCCTGGTTCAGGATCCCGAGGAAGCGGAATACGGCTCGATGCCTCGGAGTGCCATCTCCACCGGGCTCGCCGATTTTGTTGCTCCTGCGCGCCAAATCGCGGTGCCGCTTTCAGAGCTGATCCTCAGCAAGCGTCATTTGCCGACACCCGAACTCGTAGAAAACGACGAGGAAGCTTTGCGGCGGATCTCGTCTCATTTGCGTGGCCGCACGGGCCATGATTTTTCGCTCTACGAGTGATTGCGTGTCGGCAAATGATGCTTGCTGCGGATCAGCGCTGCAAGCTGCCGCGCGAGCTCAACGATTATTACGCGCTTCTGCGTGGAAACCCCGAAGAGGTCCAAAGTCTTTTCACCGACCTCCTGATTTCAGTGACAATGCTTTTCCGCGACCCGACGTGCTGACACCGCTTTTCGCTCAAGCCCGATCCGACGAGCCGCTCAGAGTGTGGGTACCTGGCTGCGCCACTGGAGAAGAGGCGTATTCCATTGCCATTCTTCTTGCCGAAGAAGCCGCGCGCCATGATGAACGGCCGACCATTCAAATCTTTGCATCGGACCTCGACGCCGGCGCCCTGGGCTTCAACAGCAGGTTTGCGCAACCTTCCACTATGCGTTGAAGCCGGGAGGCTTTCTCTTCCTCGGGTCATCAGAAAGTGCCGAGGCTTCGAAAGGGTACTTTCAACCGATCAATCGCGACACGCGGATCTATCAAGCGTCTCCGGCCACCGCCGACACCCAACGGCTTCCCCCTCGCCTTGCGCTTTCCCCGAGGCCATTCGCTCTCTCCCGAACCTGGGATTCAGCCCCCAACGACCGCGGAAAAAGCCTCAACGCTGCATCACCGTGCGCTCGAGGAAATGGCGCCGCCAAGCATTCTTGTCGATCGGGCATATCGGGTCATTCATATATCGGAAACAGCCGGCCGATTTCTTCAACCCTCCGCAGGGCAGCTGACAGCCGACGTGACAGAGCTCGTCCGGCCCGAACTACGATTCGATTGCGCGCTGGCCTGCACAATACGTTTGAAAAGAACTCAAGCGAACTATCGTTGCCAATTCCATTATCGGTCCACGGCACGCGCAAGCGCATGTACATACAGGTGTGGCCGATCCGAAGCGGCGGAGAGAGACCGGAACAGGCGCTGATCTTATTCATCGAAGGCGCCACGATCACGCCTGCCGACAAAGAGCCGTCATCAAGTCCAGAAGAAAAACGCACCTACACCGATCGTCTGATGTCGATGCAGGAAGAGCTCGAACTGACGCGGGCGCGGCTACGGACAAGTCGCGAAGAGTCCGAAGGTGCTAACGAAGAGCCACGCGCCGCCAATGAAGAACTCCAATCTATCAACGAGGAATATCGATCCACTGCCGAGGAACTCGAGACGAGAAAGGAAGAGCTGCAATCAATCAACGAGGAGCTTCAGACCGTCAACAACGAACCAAGAACAAACTTGAAACCGTTTCCCGCGCCAAAAACGATATGCAAAACCTCATGGCGGCCACGGATGCGGCACGCTGTATTTGGACACAAGTCTCGCATCGACCGAACTACACGCCTCTCGCTGCGCTCTTCAACATAATCCACAACGACGAAGGGCGGCCAAACGCGACCTCACCCACAGGCTCGACTACAGCGAGTTTGCGGACGACGCGCGCGCGGTACTCAAAAACCTATCGCCTATAGAGCGGGAAGTAGCGAGTAGCGGAAAGTGGTTTCTGACGCGAATGCGCCCGTATCGAACCGCCGACGGGCAAATTGAAGGTGTCGTCGCGACGTTCGTCGACATTACACAGCGGCTCGTCGCGGAAAAAGATCTCAAAACCAGCGAAGCTCGCGCTCGCTTGTTGCTACAGGAGCTCTCTCATCGAGTAAAAATACGCTCACCGTTGTGCAATCGATGGCACGGCTAACCTTCAAGGACAATGTTCCCAACTCCGTGAGCCGTCGCGGCGTTTTCGGGCCGCCTCGGGGCTCTTTCACTAGCGCACGAAATCCTGGTGCACAATCATTGGACGGGGGCGCGGCTACGCGACCTCATCGAAGCAGCTCGCACCCCACATCCGAGGCAGTGAAGGCCGGGTCACGGTCGAAGGCCCGGACGTCATGCTACCCCGGAATTAGCGACGCCTTTTGCGCTGGTCCTTCACGAACTCGCCACGAACGCGATCAAATATGGGGCCCTATAAAACCTAGGAACTCTTCCTTTAACCTGGAGCTTTACAAATGATGACCGACAGCTGGACTTCGTCTGGCGGGAAGATGGTGTCGCGGGCGAGCGTCCAAGCGCGGCCGGTTTTGGCAGCTATCTAATTGATCACGGACTGCCGGGTGCAGTGTCTCGCGTAAGTTCGAAAGGGAAGGAATGGTATGCACCATAAAGGTCAAAGTCCCGCCGATAGCGAACGCTAACGCCGCCCATGGGTTGACCACTGGATGGAGTTGCAGTACTGGTCCTGGAAGATGAACCGATTGTCGCGCTCGATTTACAAGACATTTTAGAGCTAGCGGGTGCGACCGTTATCGGTCCTGCGCACACGCTCAAGCAGGCTTTGGAATTGATGACACGAAGCGCGCTCGACTGTGCGCTATTGGATGTGCGACTCGGGAATGAGGGCACCTCATTTCCCGCTGCCCAGCGTTTGGCCGAACAGAACATTCGATGCGTTTTTTATACAGGCGACGCGGACGCGTCTGCCCTGCGTCGCGAGTGGGCCGCGTGCGACGTCATTTTCAAGCCGGTGCAGCCGGAACAACTAATAGCTGTTATCGCGGCCTCTTCCCGTGGCTGTGATAATTAACGCCGGGTCCGCTCTGGTCACGTAAAGCGACGCCGCCGCGGGCAGCGCGGACGCCCACTTGATACGCATTTGGAAATCATCGCTGCCAAGAACGGCTCCGGTGCTCTCTCGGCGACAGCCCAAAGGCTTTCTTAAAGCTGCGTGCGAAATGGGTCATGTCGGAGAATCCCCAAGCGTATGCAATTTCGCTGATCGTCCGATGCGCCTGCGTCGGATCTTCCAAACATCGCCGGCAGCACGCAAGCCGCCGTGCCTGAATGAGACGATAAAGCGAAGTATTTTCTTCAGCCCCAGCAGGGCATCGGCGTATGGGATGCTGATCCCAGGCCGGCAGCGGGGATCGAGCTTGGCATCGGGCAATCTCAATTCAATGGCCGCACGGATCAATCCCGGCGTTGTTGATAAGAACATCGGCGTAGAGATTATGCTGGTGAAGATAGGCTTCGACCTTCGATGCCGCATCTGGCTGTGTGATGTCGATCGCAAGCGTGGGCGATCTGGTCCCACCGTCGTCGGCCGGATAGCTCCCGCCGCAAGGCTATCAAGCGTCCCCGCGTCCCTGGAAATCAGGAGCGGCGTGAACTCCTTGTCGATCAGCAGCTCCGCGAAGGCGCGGCCAATACCCACCGACGCGCCGGTGACAACGACGGCAGGCTCATACGCTTGCGAGCCCAGCTTGATCGCTTGTCCTGACTTCATGGGACAGGACTAGATTTTGAGGTGGTCGAGAACGGTCCTAATCAACTAACGCCGAAGAAGGTTTTAGGTTCACCTCAAGGACACCGCGTGCGCGCGTCAGCATTCAGCAAACGTGTACGGCACGAGTTCGGAGACGCGCTTACAAAACTACTCTCGGAGAACAATGCGGATTAAACGCCGCTCTAGGGCGTACGCGAACAGAGGTATCGCAGCAGTTGTCAATGCTGGTTTCATAAGAGGACACACCCTCTTCGGCACACGCCATTTTTTGGCCAGGAGAATTGCTGATGCATATACAGCAGCGGGAGCCGATATCTACAAACGCACGGATATCAGAGATTTGCCATGTTAGCTCCCGCACGACATTCGAATGCAAATTCGTTTGCATATCTGCTTTTGATTCCGAAGAGGATTACGCCCCCTGGAGAGCTTTATTCGGGCGAGAGGATTTGCCCGCCACGAGCCGGCAGCGGTGGCAATGCCGTACTTCGGGCGTACGTCGTCATCTTTATCGCACTCGGCGGCGGCTGGGCACTGCTCGGCAATCAGGCGAATTGGCAAGGATGGCTGTCTGCTAAAATTGCGGCCATATCTCCGGCGCCTGTCGAGATGGCCACATCGGCGGCGGCCCCCGTTTTGCCCCCAACCAACATTGAAGCAACGGCGAAACAACCCGCCATCGAGCCACCGCCCTCGACACTGCAACCACTGGAGTCTGCAAGACATTGCCGCCGCCCCGGGTGACGCGGCAGCTCACCGGCGGCCCCGCTGACGACGGCCGCCACGCCAGCCTGCGACCGACGAGCCGCGGCCGCGCCACTGCCACCACCAACTCCCGACCCAGCCGACCCGTACCAAATGCGTGCATCGGCAGTCGGGCTTCATCCGGATCTATCGCGAGTGCTGTTGACACGACTATCGCCGACCGACTACCGCAATGCCGGCATCGCCATCCAGACCGCAGTAGCCAAGACACCAGACAACGGCGTCTTCATTTGGCCGCGCCAGCGCAAGCCAGATCTCGCGCTTTTTGAGGTCCACTTCGTGCCCGGCGCCGCCCCCGACTGCCGACGATACGTCGTGACGGTGACGAAGGACGGCTGGTCGACGACAGCGCTGCCAATGGAGAAGTGCGGTTCGAACCCAGCCGCTCGCAGAAGCGGATGATGCATTGGCGTGCGATTTGGATTTTTCGCGACCCCGCGTACCGCGGCAGCTAAGGCTTCCCCGGATGAGCGGCTTACAGCCGTGATTTAGGCAGTGGCGGCGGCGTTTACCGCCCGAAAGTTCCATCGGCGGAACAAGGAGGCGGTCCGGAGGGTTTAGGGTCGTACTCACAACAAGTGAACCCCGATGCCGCTGATCGCAAACACCCTCCGCACGCTATCAGCCGCCCTCGTCACCGCGGCCATACTGGTCGCGGCCCTCGTCTTCGGGCGGGAGATTCTCGTGCCCTTGGCCTTGGCTGTGATCTCGTGTTTCGTCCTAGTGCCGCTCGTTCGCTGGCTTGAGCAAAGGAGCATTCCGGAGTGGCTATCGGTGGCGACCGTGGTGACGGTGGTCACCGGTATTCTGCTGGCAGCGTCGATCGCCTTGAGCTCGCAGCTTTTGTCTTTGGCGGCAGACCTTCCGGCCTACAAAACCAATGTGGTGGAGAAAGTAAGAACCGTCGTTGGCGGATCAATTTCAACAGGCATCGTCACGCGCGCGATTGATGCCGTTCGAATCCTACCAGGAGATGCTCGAGGATGAGCTTAAACTATCGCCCGCGAAGCTGCCGGCAGCTACCGAAACTCCGCCGGACCCGAATACAAAGGTAATCGTAGCCAAGACCAAAGATCAATCCAACGCTATCAAGTGGAGTGAGCTTACGATTTTGACCGCGCCTCTAACCCAGATTGCGCTGACTTTTCTTTTTACGTTGTTCCTGCTGCTGCAATACAAGGATCTGCGGGACCGTATCGTTCGTGTCGTCGGCACCGATAATATGAGCGAAACGACCGCCGCGATGTCGGACGCGGGCGAGCGCCTATCCGACCTTTTCATAACGCAGACAATCTTGAACGCATCCTTCGGGAGCTTCGTCGGGTGTGTTCTTTTAATTATCGGTGTTCCGAACGCTCCGCTCTGGGGCGTTTTGACGTTCGTGATGCGCTTTGTTCCATATATTGGTTCTTACATCGCCGCCATTCCATCCATTTTGCTCGCCATGGCAGTCGATCCGGGTTGGGGCAAGGCAATCGCCACGCTGGCGCTCTTCGCCATCGGCGAGCCCATCATGGGGCAGGTCGTCGAACCATTCGTGCTTGGAAAGCGAGCGGGGCTGTCGCCCTTCGCAATGGTTTTGTCGGCGAGCTTTTGGACGCTTCTATGGGGACCGATCGGCTTGGTGCTGGCAGCTCCCCTCACGCTGGTGCTCGTGGTTATCGGAAGATATATCCCAAGCTTGGAATTTGTAACGGTCCTGCTAGGCGATGAGCCGCCTTTGTCAGACCAACAGGAGTTCTATCACTTCCTGCTCTCCGGTGACGCGTACGCCGCTGCCGATAAGTTGGAAGAGGCAAAGGAAACGATGCCCCTGGGCGAGGTCGGAGATACGATCGTCATTCCGGCATTGAAGCTTGCCGCACTCGATCGGCGCCGAGGACGTCTCGATCAAGAAGCGGTCAAAGATTTGGAAGAAACCGTCCAAGAAGTGCTTACGACCCGCTGGCCGGGGAAGGCCAGCGACGATGCGCGTGTCCTGGTCATACCGGCGCGCGGCGCAATCGACGTTTTGGCCGCCAGATTTGCCGCCAGCGCACTGAACGAAACGGAGCCGAATTCGGCCAAGGCTGTGACGCAAGCTTCAGGCCTGACCGCTTTATCGAACTACAGTTCCTTGACCGCGGATGAAGAGCCGGAGACAGTCGCCGTTGTGAGTGTCTCGGGGATGCCCGAGAAGCAATTGAAACATATTGCCAGCAGAGCTGAAAAGACTTTTCCCCGCTCGCGCATCATTTTGCTGGATCTCACGGAAGGTTCAGCGGGCATTGGCTCCGGGAACCATGGCAGCGGCCGGCTGACGAGTTTCAACCGCTTCTCGGATTTTCTGGCTTCGGCTCGGGTGACCTCTGATAGCCGCGCACAAATTGCGACCGCCGCCGTACCTGCTGAGTTGCTGGCTGCGCAGGAATAGAGTCCACGAGCTAGTCAAGCCGATCGTGTATTTGGAACGGGCGAGATGACTCCAAACCTCGCAGAGCATACACAGCGCGTCGTTACTCTCGCATGCACCAAAAACGTCCGGGTGATGGAGGAGGCTTTGACGCTCCTCGAGGGCATACTCGACAAGCAGTGACGACCGAATCGTCCAAGCATTTTGAATTTGTCAATTCGGCTGCACAGCCAGAAGAGGATACCGCGTGTTTCTGCGTTCTTAGCAGCAATCCAAGTGCTACGGTCGCGTGTTTGTGGCTCTGCCTTTACGTAAGGAGAACGAGCGCGGGTTCACCCATCACGATCTCGATCGCATATACTCAAACTGAAATCGGCTTGTGGCGTCCCGAGACGGAAGGCCCGACGCAAATGGCGCGGCGCGCGCATCGCGATCTTAACATCACGCCCAGCCGTGTGGTATGAGACGATCATATTGGAGCCCTGTTTGACTGACCACCAGGTAAGAATGAATTCGACGAAGAGCTCGACGATGGCTGTCAAACACTTGACCGTTTGCGCGGGGGGCGCCCTGCTTTGCTTGTTTGCGATCATCCCTGGCGCGCGTGCCGGCGGACCAAATTCCGATCAAACAATCGTTGACGATAACCTCTCACCGAACCTCGATAAACGCATTCAAAAGGAAGAAACCCCGCTCGATCAGTCGGCGAACGATAGCGCTTTAAGCGCCGATGATTTGGAAGCAACTCGGGCCGCCATCGACCGCCGCACGGGATCTCCCATCAGTTTGAGCGTCAGCGGATGGGTTGGCGGAGAGGTGCAGAAGGGCCGGTAGGTCACGCGCGAACACGTGCCGCCGCGTGGCGGGGCAGTCCTCGGTCCGCAATTGAAGTCGCCAAAGTCGCGATCGGCCGCGCACGAAGCAGCTCCGCAATTGCACTGGTGCAACCAGTAGGTTTCGCATACTTGAAAGCGGTAAATTCTAAGCGAGACCTTCCATGAGCCGGTGGCGCAACCGAGGATCGGTTTACGCGTTATTGTGCAAGGCAAAACGAAGGAGCGCACATGAACTGTCCAGTCTGCGGCGCTGAAGCGAAAAATTCCACACCCGGCGATTTTGACGGGCTTATCGTCGAGTGCAAGCATTGTGGGAACTATAAAATTCGGGACGATGCGTTGAACGCCTTTCTTCGCCTCGATTTCGACGCGCGCAAGGCTGCGCTTGATGGGGCGAAACGGTCTGCGAAATCGGGGGCGACACCTTCGATAGACAAAGCCTCCTTCTGACTACCACCAGCTGCCCATCGCTCTCGCAGTCAAGCAGGGCTTCGTAAAGCTCAGTTCTTGATAGACCTCAACGCCCAGCGCTCGCCGTTCGATCGAAGTTCGACGACGCTTAATGGCCCGACGTCGATCCGCCAAAATGATCCGGGATTGGCTTCGATGGCCGCGACGATGGCCGCCCGGACAACGGCGGGGTGAGAAACAGCGGCGATGCGACCGCGAACTTGCCTGACGGCGATCAGCCATTCCGAGATGCGTTGAATGAGTTGCGCAACGGATTCGCCGCCGTGCGGGGCCGAAGTTGGATCGGAGAGCCATTGCTCGATCTCCTTCGGTTCCCTTTTTTCAACCTCGAGAAATGTAAGACCGCCCCAGCGGCCGACATCGATGTCCCGGAGCGAAGCGTCGATCTTGGCTTCCAGATTGAGAGCGGCTGCGGTTTCGATTGTCCTCTTCGAGGGGCTCGTCCATGCCGTGGCAAACGGCGGCAAGCTCGCAACGAGAGCCTGGGCATCTCTTCTGCCCGCCTCATCGATACTCTCATCAAGCGGAAAGGCCGCCGTTCTTACGGCTGACGTAGCGGCATGCGATATCAGTGTTAGGCGCGACGACATGATCGGAAGCTTCGCGTTGACAAATTTGCGCACGAACCTATGGTGATCCGGCATTATCACGGGTAGGAAACCGGTGAAATTCCGGAACGGTCGCGCCACTGTAATCGGCGGATGCTGCCAGCATCAGTCGAAAGTCAGACCCTCCCGCGATTACCGCAATGCTTGAACGGGACGCGTAATCCCACGGAGGCTCTAAAACATGTCGTACACCGCAATCGCTCTCGATAGCGTGGCAACACCTATTCCGGTGCGTGAAATTCTCCCATGGGCGATCTTCGCCGGGTTGTTGCTGCTCCTCGCAATGTACTTTGTCGGCGTCGAGGAAGGCGCCACGGCGATTTTTGACAGCATGTACGTGCACGAATTCGTGCATGACGGGCGCCATTTGCTCGGCTTCCCCTGCCACTGAGCCTCGCGGAGATTTGCGACTGTGGGAAATTTACTTATGCGCGGCATGCTTGCCGGGCTTTTCGCTAGCCTGTTGGCATTCGGCTTCGCGAAAGTCTACGGTGAGGCCCAAGTTGATCGCGCGATCGCCTTCGAGGAGCACGTCTCGCATGCTGCTGCCGGTGCAGCCGAAGTGCACGAACACGCACACGAGATCGTTAGCCGTGAGGTCCAAGCGACGATCGGTCTACTGACCGGCGTCGTCGTCTACGGAACAGCATTGGGCGGACTTTTTGCCCTTGCGTTTGCATTTGTAAATGGCCGCCTGGTTCGCATGACGCCGCGCGCCACCGCCGTGCTGTTGGCCGGAGCCGGTTTTCTCGCTCTCTATATTGTCCCGTATCTAAAATATCCGGCGAATCCTCCATCCGTCGGTCTGCCCGAGACGATAGGCTATCGCACACAGCTCTATTTCGCGATGATCGTCTTTTCGCTGGCTGCGCTAGCTATTGCGATCGGGGCGCGACGGCAGCTCTCTGCTAAGCTCGGGGCTTGGAACGCATCACTCGCGGGGGCCGCGACCTACGTTGGCCTGGTGGCGCTTGCGGCTTACGTTTTGCCGCCCATCAACGAAGTTCCGGCGGCCTTTCCGGCTGATCTGCTCTGGCATTTCCGCATCGCGGCCCTCGGTACTCAAGCCATCCTCTGGACAGCTCTCGCGTTGATTTTCGGCGCGCTGATGGAGAGAGGCCGCGAGAGCCGGCCGCGGCGCGTTGGCGCGAGGGTGAATTGAGGCGTCACTCACCCTGCGTCGGCATTTGCAAACTCGATGACACCACGGGCTACTGTCTCGGCTGCGGACGCAGCGGAGACGAAGTCGCGCAATGGGTCGTGATGAGCGAAGCCCAACGCGATGACGTGTGGATGAAATTGCCGGCACGGCTCGAGACACTCGGCGTGCGCTTGCGGCTGCTGCGGTGGACGCCCGAGGAACTTCTCATCTGGATCGCTGAAACCATCGTCGGGCGGCGGGGCACCTGGATGATCGGGGCTTTCGATGCGGTAGCAAAATTTGCCTGCACGGCCGAGCGCGAAATTGAAATCAAGAACGTGGGCGATGCTATCATTGCACGCTCACCCGAGGCGGCGTTTCGTCTACGGATCAATGACAAAGTCCGCGCCTTTGCCATCGCAGAAAACGGCCCCATTGTTCTCGGACTGCCGAACGGACGGGCTGCGATGCCGCTAAGCGCCGCGCTCACAGCGCTCGGACCTGATTGCGACGCGATAGACGAGCGGCGTCGGCACGATAGCCTTTTCGACCTCGGCTTGGGGCACACGAGCAGCCGCTTTTGCATTCGGACCGATGACGCGAGGCTCGCAGAAGTCCTTTCGGCTCATACCGGACGTCATTGGCCGGACGTCGAGCCTATCATTGGCAATCAGCTCGAGTCGCTGCGCCCAACCTGCCTCGCTGAGACGGCGGTGGCACGGATTGAAGTGTTTGCGCCGATCTCTCTACCCTGTGGCGACGCGCCTAGAACGCCTGCGGACGTCCTGCCCGCATTCGTGAAATCCTGCGCGGAAATCCCTGCTGACCTGGCGCTGCCGGATTACGCTTCTCCGGTGGCGAACTTTTATCCCAACGGCGCTGCGATCTGATGTTGACAGGTCCGATGAGCTGCGCATTCGCCGTTGAGCAGCGCTTGCCGCCGTAGTACTAAGTGTTCGTCGACTTGCACTCTCTCACTTTGCACAGATAAGAGGGTCACATGCGCAACGCTGGTATCCGAACCTTGCTCGTCGCAGTCGCCAGCTTGATCGCGGTTAGTGCATCTGCAGACGAGCAGAAGTCGTTTATGGCTCTCATGGCAAAAGGTTTTGAAATCAAATCCGTCGTCCTGGTACCGCTCGACATAGCCAAGAGAGCATCCGAAAGCGTGACGACCGACACCGTTCTTGTGACGCTGCAAAATAAGAAGTCAGTTGCGGTTTGCTACGTCGCGTTTTCAAACTGGGCTTTCATGAACAAGGCATCTCTCGACACGCCAACGCTCTGCGAGGTCCGGTAGCCCGCGGCGTGAACTCGGCTGGGCGCGCAGCGAGGCGGAGCGCATCCGCGGTTTAGTTAATGTCCGAAAAGCCCGAAGAGGCCAGCGGGAGTGGCGGCGAGATATAAGCTCGTCCCGCCTCAAACGCGTTATTTGCCACAGTTCCACCGATAAGCGCAGGTCAAGATTGCGGCTGTGAGCAACGTGCCTTCGGCGGTGATGGACCTGATAATGAAGCTTCACGCGAAATCGAGCATCAAGCTGACCATTGCGGTTGGTCTCATGGCAACCGCCGTACTCATCGGCCATTCCGGCATCGCAGCTGCCCATAGCGGAACAGCGGACGAGCAGGCGGCATGCACTCCCGACGTCTTTCGTCTCTGTCTCTTCGACATACCCAACGAGGACCGCATTGTGGCCTGCCTAAACCGCAATCTTTCTCAACTCAGTCCGGCCTGCCACGATGTGATGGCCGGCCCTTCCGCAAAGAAAAAAATGCGCGACAACCGCTGACAAGGCACAATGACTGCCAAAGCCGTGCCTCGAAAGCTGGAGCCGATTCGTTGAAAAGACTAGTCGTCACGGCCGATGATTTCGGACTCTCGCTACCCGTGAACGACGCCGTCGAGCAGGCTCACACACACGGCATTCTAACCGCGACGAGCCTGATGACGGGAGCGCCGGCGTGCGACGACGCAGTGGAGCGTGCCCGGCGATTGCCGCAGCTCGGCGTCGGCCTACATCTGACGCTGGTCGACGGCCGGCCAGTCTTGCCTTGCGAGCAGGTGCCGGGCCTGGTCGGGACCGATGGCCGATTCTCGACGGACCCCGTCAAATTTGGGACCGCGCTGTTCTTTTCTGCGGAATTACGGCGTCAGGCAGAAGCCGAATTAACTGCCCAGTTCGAAAAGTTCCGCCGCACCGGCCTTGAAATGGATCACGTCAACGGGCATCAGCATTTTCACATGCATCCCGTCGTCTCGCGGATCATTGCCAAGCTGGCACCCGCCTTCGGCCATCCGCCCGTGCGCATTCCGGTCGAACCACTGCTGCCGTCCTATTTGGCCGCATCTGACCGATTTCTTGGCCGACTTTGGTCATGCTTATTCTTTATCGCGCAATCGCGGCTTCTCAGACGTCGCGCCATCGCTGCCGAGCTGCCGGTCAACGACTACGTGTTCGGCCTGAACGACAGCGGAGCGATGGTCGAAACGCGCGTGCTTCAATTTCTCGACCGGGTACCGAATGGGATTTCAGAGTTTTATTTCCATCCTGCGACGAAACGGTGGGCCGGCACCGATAATCTGCCGGAGCATTACCGGCCGGTCGAAGAGTTTGCGGCGCTCACGAACGCGAACATTAAAGCAAAAGTGACGGCGCTCGAGCTGCCACTCGTTTCGTTTCGTGAGGCCTTCGCAAGAACCAAAAAGGCTGTCGCGTAAAGGGGTTCGAATGAGCGACCGGCATGCTAGCCCGCTTGCCGCCGCACATTCGTTCGCGGCGGCAAACGACCGGAACCAACTCCTTCATGCCCATTTTCGTTTTTTCGCCTTGGCACCTGGCAGGCGTCGGGCTTGGCGTTGCCGGACTTGCCTATCTCATTCTAGCAGTTCGATCGACGTTGCGCTTTCTCGAGCGCGCCGTCTTCGGTTCAGGCCCGCGTCCCGGCGTTTCCATTTTGAAGCCCCTGCACGGAAACCACGCTGATCTCTATGAACGCTTGCGTTCCTTCTGCGTGCAGGATTGGCCGCGCTACGAAGTTCGCGCATACGGCCGATGATGCCGCAATCGGAGGTGGTCAACCGGCTCATCACGGAGTTTCCGAACGTCGCCCTGCGGCTCGTCGTCGACGCCAGGCTCGCGGGACCGAACCGCAAGGCCGCCAACCTCGCAAACATCGCACGGGCAGCCCGTTACGATCTCTATTTGCTTGCCGACAGCGACGTCCGCGTCGATCAAGACTGCATCGCGTCAATGGTGGCTCCTTTCGAGGACCGCTCTGTCGGCGCGGTCGCATCGATCTACAAAGGCTGGCCGACCGAAACGGCGGCATCCCAATTCGGCGCGCTCTATTTGAACGACTGGTTTGTGCCTTCGGTCCTCGTCGAGGTTGACCTGCGCGGCATCGATTTCGTATTCGGCGCAATGAGCGCGGTGCGTCGTGAGTCGCTCGAGGTCATTGGCGGATTCGAGATGCTAGCCCGGTGTCTGGCGGAGGATTTTTCGATGGGCCGGCTGATCGCGCGACGAGGCTGGCGGGTGGCTCTGTCGCCGTATGCTTGCAATACCGTTGTGACGGATTCGGGATTTGGCGAAATGCTTCGGCACGAAGTGCACTGGCAGCGCTTGGAGCGCAGTTGCCGCCCAATGCACCGGTTCATGTCCGTTGTCACATGGCCGCTGCCGCTGAGTTGCTTTTGTTGCTTCCCCATCCAAGCGTGATCGGCCTGTCGATCATCGGAGCGCACATCGCGTTACGCGTCGCCCCGCATTACTTCGTCCGACGAAGCTTTCAAATCCCGGCGCCCGCTCAACCGTGGCTTGTACCAGTGCGAGAATGCGTCTGCTTTGTTGCGTGGGCAGGTGGTCTCTTGGGCAGAAATGTGACATGGGGACAGGAGACCTTCAGTATCAGTGCGTACCGCAAATTAATGGCACGGGAAACAGCGCCGCGCGCAAGGATCGCGACGCTAAATACTTGGTCGAAAGCATACGATCGTGGTCGATGAACCAATCAAGCGTGGCAGCCTCTCAGGAGGCGTCAAAACTGGGGTGGCGCTTGGTGCCCTAGCAGGCATCGGACTCGGCACGGCGCTCATTCTGTATTTCGGCTTGGAGCAAGTCGGCCACGCCTTTTTGACCGCCGGCTGGCGCGGCCTCGCGGCGATGACGGGCGTGTATTGCGCAGCCCTCGTTGTATGCGCATTGGCTTGGCGCCAGCTGAGTATCGCTCCACCTCGCAACGCGACTCTCATATTGCACTGGGCGCGCCTATTACGCGATAGCGTCGGCAACATCCTGGCAGTTGTACCGGCGGCAGGCGAAATCATCGCCGCCCGCGAGCTTGCAATCTTCGGCTTCAGTGCGGGATCGGCCGGCGCATCGACTATCGTCGATCTGACGATGGAGATCGTCAGCCTGATTCTCTTCGCTCTGCTAGGTCTCGCTATTTTGAGCTGGCAGCAGCCCGGCGAAAGCATTGCTTGGTGGTCGCTCGGCGCTCTTGTGGTGTCGGCAGTAGCGATGGCGGGCTTCATAGCTGCGCAAAGAGGTGGGCTCTTTCGTTTTCTCGAGTCACTAGCCGACCGGCTCGGATTGACGGCGCCCTGGAGCGAGCCCGATCAATCGCGCAGCATCCATGCCGCCATCAATGACATCTATCGCGCTACGACCCGGCCGATCGCCTCGGGTGCTCTGCATTTCGTCGCCTGGGTCGTGGGATCGGGAGAGGCGTGGCTGGCGCTGTCTTTCATGGGGCACCCACTCAGCTTCAGCGATGTCCTCGTGATCGAGAGCCTCCTTTTATCCCTTCGCATGGCGGTGTTTGTGCCATGGGCGGCCGGCGTGCAAGAAGGTGGCTACGTCGCACTCGGAGCGCTCTTCGGGCTCGGCCCCGACATCGCGCTCGGGTTATCGCTGTTGAAGCGGGCCCGGGAAATTCTAACGGGCGTGCCTTGTCTTCTTGTCTGGCAGGCACTTGAAACGCGACGCTTATGGCGCAAATCGCGCGGATGAAGAGGCGATAGCGGGCGCAAAGCTCTAGCAGCGCACCCGGCCGCGTGCATTGGGCAACTTGTTCAGCTGCAGCGCGTCGCAAACCGTCTCGACGATACCCGGCGCCGAAAGACCGGCCCGTTGATACATCGCTTCCGGTTTGTCCTGATCGACGAAAATATCAGGCATGACCTTCGATCGCACCTTGAGACCGCGATCGAGCAGGCCGTTTTCAGCCAAATAATGAAGAACGTGACTGCCAAAGCCGCCCACCGAACCTTCTTCGACCGTAACAAGTACCTCGTGATTTTCGGCGAGCTGACAAATCAATTCGGTGTCGAGCGGCTTCATGAAACGTGCGTCCGCCACAGTCGCTGATAGGCCCAGCGCCGCAAGCTGATCGGCGGCCTTCAATACCTCGGCAAGCCGCGTGCCGAGTGACAGCAACGCGACCGTTATGCCCTGGCGCAGAACACGGCCCTTGCCAATCGGCAGCGGCACGCCGACCGCTGGGAGTGCAACCCCGGTTCCTTCCCCACGTGGATAGCGGAAGGCACTCGGACGATCGTTGATAGCTGCGGCCGTAGCGACCATGTGCACCAGCTCGGCTTCGTCCGCTGCTGCCATGACGACGAAGTTCGGCAAGCAGCCCAGATATGCCAGATCGAACGATCCCGCGTGCGTCGGGCCGTCGGCGCCAACAAAGCCAGCGCGGTCGATCGCGAATCTGACTGGCAAGCTCTGGATCGCGACATCGTGCACGACCTGGTCGTAGCCGCGCTGCAGAAACGTGGAATAGATCGCAGCGAATGGCTTCATGCCTTCCGTTGCCAAGCCCGCTGCAAACGTCACGGCGTGCTGTTCGGCAATGCCGACATCGAATGTTCGATCTGGAAATTCGCGACCGAAGATGTCGAGTCCTGTGCCATCCGGCATGGCGGCCGTGATTGCGACGATCTTCGGGTCTTTTTTGGCTTCTGCGACGAGGCTGTCGGCGAAAACGCGCGTGTACGATGGCAGAGTCGTCTGAGGTTTCGCCTGGACGCCAGTCACGACATTGAACTTGGCAACGCCATGGTATTTGTCCGGCGATGCCTCAGCGGGCTGATAGCCCTTTCCCTTCTGCGTCACGACGTGGACGAGGATCGGACCGCGCTTGGCGTCGCGGACATTCTTCAAGACCGGCAGCAACTGGCCGAGGTCATGACCGTCGATGGGACCGACATAATAGAAGCCGAGTTCTTCGAACCAAGCTCCTCCTTGCCACAGATGCCGCGTGTACTCTTCGACGCGCGCCGCGCGGCGTTCCCAGCTCTTCGGCAATCGCTTTGCAAGCTGCTTTGCGATATCGCGGACGTAGAAATATGAGCCGCTTGATGTGATACGGGCGAGATACGACGACATTGCGCCCGTCGGCGGCGCGATCGACATGTCGTTGTCATTCAAAATGACGATCAGCCGTTCGTCACGCGCACCGGCATTGTTCAATGCTTCATAGGCCATGCCGGCGCTCATGGCGCCGTCGCCGATCACGCAGACAACATTGTTGTTGCCGCCGCTGAGATTGCGCGCCACGGCCATGCCGAGGCCGGCGGAAATCGACGTTGATGAGTGTGCCGCTCCGAACGGATCATAGGCGCTTTCGCTGCGCTTGGTAAAACCGGAGAGACCGTTGGCTTGGCGCAGCGTCCGAATCCGGTCGCGACGGCCGGTGAGGATCTTGTGCGGATATGTCTGGTGACTGACATCCCAGATAAGACGATCACGCGGCGTATCGAAAAGATAATGCAGCGCGACCGTCAATTCGACGACGCCGAGGCCTGCGCCAAGATGACCGCCCGTTACCGAGACAGCATCGATTGTCTCGGCTCGTAGCTCGGCCGCAAGCCGCGGAAGTTCGGTTTCAGACAGCTGCCGCAGATCATCTGGATTTTCGATTTGATCCAGCAGCGGCGTCTTGGATGACCGAGACACGACTGCATCCATCGATTGCACTCCCCTCACTTCAGTCTCCCCTGCAGTTATGGACCTACGGCGTGGGCCAAAAAACGAAACATGCACATCTCGGAACACTCTGCGGGGACGTGTTGCAGTGTGGCCTCACTACATGCCATACAGCCGCGTAAACATTGGCTAAATAATGCCACCATGTCCTCACAATAAGGGCCACCGAACCGTCAACGGTTCGCCGGTTCATTTTTCAAAAGAGCGAAGCTGGAGGCGGCCGATGGCTCCGATCAAGAAATCATTTGCAACGAGCGTCCTGGTACGGGCGCTTATTGCAACATGCATGTGCGCGTTTGCGGGAACCACAGCGCGAGCCCTCGATGCGCCGGAGAAAACGATTGGCGGCTTGAATGCCCAGCTTCTCGATACAATGAAGCAGGCGCAAGCGCTTGGTGTGCAAGGGCGTTACAACGCGCTCGCACCTGTACTCGCGAAGACCTACGATATTGCCTCGATGTCGCGGACTGCCGTTGGACAAAGCTGGGAGACCCTGCAACCGGCTCAAAAGGCAGACGTAACTGATGCATTCGCCCGGATGATGTTCGCCACGTACGCGAAGCGTTTCGACGGCTTTTCCGGCGAATCGTTCCAGATCGTAGGAATTACCGATCGTGCGCCTGCCGACAAAATGGTCAAAACGCAGATCGTTCAGAGCAACGGCAAACCAGTCCCGATCAATTATCTGATGCGGAAAACGGGACCGGACTGGAAGATCGTCGATGTCTACCTTGACGGCACCATAAGCGAACTCGCCAGCCGCCGGGCAGAGTTCACATCAATTCTGAGAGCAGGCGGACCGGATGCGCTGATCGCCTCGTTGCGCAAACAGGGTGACAGGCTGCTTGCGGAGCGCTGATCGGCAGCGATCGTCATCACCGGATTGGCGTAGCGGCCGCCAAAATTCCTCAAGTTGAAGCGATGTGAATGCACCGCCGCCCGGCGTCGAGCGGCTTATGGTGTTGGGTTCGTCGCCGCGGGAGAGGGCGGACCGATCACCACGACTGTGCCGCCGCGCTGCGTGTAACTCGACACGGCCGGAGCGTTAGCCATCTGAGGAGCAAACTCGACGGCCGGAGCGTCAGTCACGGGACGAGCGGGCTGGCGCTTTTCAAGCATCGTTGGCGATGAAACCAGCACCATCACAGGCTCGATGGCGTTCGGATCGGGAGGCACCGGCTCGCCCGTCAATGCGCTGGTATTCAGTGCTTCCTGAAGCTCGGCTTGCCGCTTCTGATCGGTCACGCTCTTGAGCATCGTGTAAAAGTCAATCGAACTGTCTTCGAGAGTTTGCATGTCTTCCGCTTTGCTCAACTTCGTCAGCGGACTTGTTACGGTTCCCGCAGTGCCTACGACGTTGGCCATCGACACATACTGCGTCGGGACCAGAATCCCGGACACTCCGGCAGGGAGTTCCGCCGCAAACTCGACGACGCCGCCGATAGCGTCTCTGACGTTGGTGGGGCCGATGATCGGCAAAACGGCGTAGTCGCTGTCGCGGTATCCCCAGACGTAAAGCGTTTGGCCAAAGTCGCCGGATTGAGGGGCCAAGCCTTGCGTTGCGGCGACGTCGAAGAGACCACCGAGGCCAATTGTCGTATTCATGGCGAAGCGGCCGAAGGTCGTGGCCGCCGCCTTCAACCTGAGCTGAAGAATATCGTTGGCGAAAACCATTGGCTCGGAAAGATTTGCCGCAAACGCGGCAACCCGGTCACGCACCTGCTCCGGTATGTTGTCGTTGTAAGCCTTGGCAACAGGATAAAGAACGGCGTGATTGAATTTCTGGTTGCTCTCGAAAACGGAGCGATTGAACTGCTCGTTCGGATCTGCGATCGCCTGCGGCTCGTCGGTTTTCTCCGGCGAGGCGAGATCCGGCGAGGCGAGATATTGAGCTGACGGCAACGACGGCGTCGTACTGGCGCAGGCGGACAAGCCTACGCCGGCCAAAATACAGCCGACCCAATTGCCAATAGCGCGTACCTTCACGTCCCGGACTTCCCCCTTAGCTGACCTCCACAAGTCAGCTTTTCAGATCTATCGCCGCCTCTAACCGAACGCTAGCTTCGAGTAACACAAGACGGCCAACCCTCATCTGTCGAACCCAGAAAGTAACTCCCGAATGACGACTTGTCTGTGGCTTGTTTGCACTCTCGCCGCCATTATCGGTAGCGTTTACGCGGTGTTGGCTGGTGTGTTGGTGAGCAAATTCGCCGGCCGATCCCTGCCCCGACTGCAGAAAGCGGAAGACGTCACGTTACTGAAGCCACTTTATGGCGCCGAGATTGCGCTGGAGCAAAACCTTGCGTCATTTTGCACACAGGAATACCGGGCCGCAGTCGAAGTCGTATGCGGCGTCCAAGATCCCGCCGATCCGGCCATCGGGGTTGTCCAACACCTTCGCAGGCGATTTCCGGATCGCCCGATCAAACTCGCCGTGGCGCTGAGAAGGACCGCAGGAAACCCAAAAATCTCAAATATTCTCAATATGTTTCCGCTCGCACAGAATGGGATCGTCATTCTCAGCGACAGCGATATGTGTGTCGGCCAAAATTACGTTCGAGACGTCGTCGCTACGTTGCAACAACCCGAAGTTGGCCTGGTGACGTGCCTCTATCGCGGGCGTGCTGTCGGCGGAATTTGGTCGCGTCTCGCAGCAGCAGCCGTCGACCACCACTTTCTGCCGAGCGTGTTAGTGGGACTTCAATTTGGACTTGCGCAGCCCTGCTTCGGATCGACGATTGCGCTTCGCACGGAGACTCTCAAGCGCATCGGCGGTTTCGAATCGGTTGCTGATACTCTTGCCGATGATTACGCGATTGGTGACTCCGTCAGGCGACTTGGACTGAAAGTCGCGATACCGCCGTTCACCATCGACCACACGTTTTCGGAGCGCACGTTGTCCGACGTCCTCGCCCACGAACTCCGCTGGGCACGGACGATTCGCCTTGTCGATCCCAAGGGTTACGCGGGATCGATCGTGACCCATCCGCTGCCTTTCGCAATCGCCGCGCTGCTGCTGAGTGGCTTCAGCGCCATAGGCCTCATCATCCTAGCAACTGCCCTTGCCTGCCGCGTCTTCGTTCCGATACAAGTTGAGCGCCTAACCGGCGGGGGTCAAAGTTCGGTCTGGCTGAGTCCATTGCGAGACTTGCTGAGTTTCGCCGTATTTGTTGCGAGTTTTGTGCCCGGGGCGGTCGATTGGCGGGGTCGTCGCTACCGCGTTGGCTCCGATGGATCTGTTACTCCGATTTGAAAGGCGCTCCGATGCGCACGCTCTTTTTGCAGGCTCCATCCTTTGACGGCTACGACGGCGGCGCCGGCGCGCGCTACCAAATGAAGCGCGAGGTGCGCTCGTTCTGGTATCCGACATGGCTGGCCCAGCCGGCGGCACTCGTCGAAGGCTCTAAGCTGATCGATGCGCCGCCGCACGACCTCTCCTTCAAGGACATTGAAGGCGACATCCTCGGCAAAGACCTGATCGTGCTCCACACCTCCTCTCCGTCTTTCAAGTCGGACGTGAAGACTGCGGAGATGATCAAGGAGATCAATCCAACCGCCAAAATCGGTTTCATCGGCGCCAAGGTCGCGGTCGAACCGGACAAAGCGTTCACTTCCACCATGGCCATCGACTTCGTCGCCCGCAACGAGTTCGACTTCACCATCAAAGAAATCGCCGACGGCCGCGACTGGGCGAACGTGAAAGGCATTTCCTATCGCAACACCGAAGGCGTCGTCGTCCATAACGTCGATCGCGAGATCTTGCACAACATGGACGATCTGCCGTTCGTGACGCCGGTCTATAAGCGCGATCTCGACATCACCAAATATTTCGGCGGCTACCTCAAGCACCCGTATGTTTCCTTCTACACAGGGCGTGGCTGCAAATCACGCTGCACCTTCTGCCTCTGGCCACAGACGGTCGGCGGTCACAACTACCGTGTCCGCTCGATCGAGCACGTGATCGAAGAAGTGAAGTACGTGAGGGAAGCGCTGCCGCAGGTGAAGGAAATCTTCTTCGACGACGATACCTTGACCGACAACCTGCCGCGCGTCGAAGCGTTGGCGAAAGAGCTTGGTAAACTCGGCGTCGTCTGGTCCTGCAATGCCAAGGCAAACGTGCCGCGTAAGACGCTCGAGGTTTTGAAAGACAACGGCCTGCGTCTGCTGCTCGTCGGCTATGAATCCGGCAATCAAAAAATCCTGCACAACATCAAGAAGGGTCTGCTTGTCGACGTTGCCAAGAGGTTCTCCAAGGACTGTCGCGAGCTCGGGATCGTCATTCACGGCACCTTCATCCTGGGTCTGCCGGGCGAGACGCGCGAAACGATCAAGGAGACGCTGGAGTTCGCCAAGGAAGTGAACCCGCACACGATCCAGGTATCGCTGGCGGCGCCCTATCCGGGCACCTTCTTGTACAAACAGGCGAAGGAAAATGGCTGGTTCGCGGAGGATACCGATCTTCTGACCGACGACGGCACGCAGATCGCGCCGCTGAACTATCCGCATCTCGGCCATACGGAAATCTTCAATTCGGTCGAAGATTTTTATAAGAAGTTCTATTTCCGGCCATCGAAGATCGCGTCGATCGTTGGCGAGATGATCACCTCGCCGGAGATGATGAAGCGGCGATTGCGCGAGGGCGTGGAATTCTTTCAGTTCCTGCGCAACCGCGCAGAAGTTTAAGCGCGACGGCTCATGCCGTCGGCTTATCCTGGCGCGGCGGGCCCATCAAAATGGGCTGAAACAGCACGGCTGCAGCAAGCGTCGTGACGAGCGACAGCGCCAGCAATTCGCCCATGCTCGACGTTCCGGGATGGCTTGAGAACCACAGGCTCCCGAAAGCCGTCGCGGTGGTCATGGCGCTGAAGATGACGGCGCGTGTCAATGGCGAAGCCAGAAGGCTCGTCTCTCCCTGCCGCCAGGCAAGCACGTAATAGATTTTGAAAGCGACACCGACGCCGAGCAGAACCGGCAGCGCGATGATATTGGCGAAATTCAACGGCAGCCCGATCAGCACGCAGATTTCGAGCGTCACGACGCCAGCGAGCAATAACGGCACGAGGGTCAGCAGCACATCGCTGACGCGGCGCAGCGCCACGAACAGAATGATCGTAATCGATATCAGCGCCAGCGCGCCGGCCTCGATGAATGATCGGACGACCGTTCGCGCCAACTCTTGAATGAGGATCGGAACGCCGGTCGCTTCGGGAGCGACGGCTAGCACGGCCGATGCAAAGCGTTTGAGATTGGCGTTGTCGTTGCCGTCGCCCTTTGGTCCGACCTGAATTCGGGCTCTGCCATCGTGCGCAATCCAATCGGAGACGATTTCAGGTGGCAAATTCTTGATCGTGACCGGCTCGGCCTTTAGAGCCTGGCGGATCTGCGCGAGACGCAGAATCAGGCCATCCAATAGGGCCCGCTCGACTGTCGCCCTGACCTCGGGCTGTGCCTCCGCGAGTTTTCGCAGCACCGTGGTCATGCGATCGGCAAGAGGCGAGCCGCCGCCCTTTGTTTTGGCCGCGGCGAACGCATTTGCGGCTTCGTTGAGCGTCACCTTGGTATCTCCATCCGAGGCCTTCGGGTCATCCTCGGGAGGCTCGATGGTTGGCCCGATCAGTTCGGCCGCATCCCGGATGAGCGCCAGTTTTTGATCCTGCTGACCAGGCACGAAGCTCGTCAGTGTGATGACGCGAGAGACTTCTGGCAGGCGATCGATCTTCGCTCCGAGCGTTTCGGCGTCGGCAAGCGAGGGCGCCAGAACCTCGATCGTATTCGGAGCGGTTGCAGGGTCCTTCATCAGATCGTTGAACGTCGCAACCGATTCGACCTTGGCGCTGCGGAGATTGATCGGATTGAAATCGAAGTCGAGACGGCTGAGAAGCGGCAAACCGGCCGCAACACCAATCGCCGTAATCGCCAGAATGAGGCGGCGGTGGCGGGCCATGAACCGATCAACCAGAGCCAGCATGCGATAGCCGATCTCGGCCGGTTCACCGGGCGGTTTCAGCAGCACGAGGAGCGCCGGCAAAAGTGTGATGCTCATCAGAAACGCGATGATCATTCCGGTTCCGGCGATGAGACCAAGCTCCGACACGCCTTTGTAGTCCGTCGGCAAAAATGCGTAGAAACCAGCCGTTGTTGCGGCGGCGGCGAGAGCCAAGGGTTTGCCCGCGTTGCGCCCGGCGGCAATCAATGCGTCGCGAAGAGTGCCGTTGTCGTGGCGCTCCTGCCGGTACCTGACCGAAAATTGTATGCCGAAATCGACGCCGATGCCGACGAACAAAACGGCGAAGGCGATGGAGATAAGGTTGAGGGCGCCAACGAGTGCCAAGCCCGCGGCTGCCGTGACGGCGAGGCCCACGAAAAGGCTGACAAGAACGGCGAAGATGATGCGCCCGGAACGTAGGGCGAGCCACAAGATGAGCAGTACTGCGCCGATCGACAGGCAGGCATTGAGCAATGCGCCTTCGGCGACGGTGCCGAATTCCTCATCCGCCATCGGCACCGAACCCGTAAGCCGCACGCGTACACCTTTGTCGGGCGTAATTCCCGACGTGCGCGCGGTGCTGCGGATCAATTCGGACGCCTTGGCGCCCGGCTGCAGATCGCCGAAATCAAGAACGGGCTTCACTTCGATGAAACGCCGGAGATCAGCCGGCCTTGGCTTTTCGCCGCTCAACAACTCTCCCCACGAGAATGCCGTCGATTTGCCGGCCAGAAGGTCGTCGATGGCATTGGCGAGCACGGTCAGCGGTTTTTCATAATCCTTCCAGGTCGCCCGTCCTTCATTGATGCCCAGTGGGATGAAGCTAAGCGCCTTTGCCAAGCCGTTGAGCGTCGGGTCTGCAGTCAGCGTTCCGAGTACGGGCTGAGCCCTAATCAGGCTCTCCGTCGTTTGCCGCACCTCGTCGAGCGAGAGATAAAGGAGGCCGTTTTTCTCGAAGAAGGCGCCGCCGTCGCGCCGCCGCACGATTTCAAATGGCTGCGGCTTCGCCTTCGACAGCGCTGCCGCAAGATCCTGAGCGGCTTTCTCGGCGAGTTCCGGAGTTGTGCCGTCGATGACGATATCAATAGTGTCGGTGTGCTGCGGAAAGGCGGCGTCGAACTGCCGCTCGCGCTGCCGCCAATCAAGATTGGGCGAGATGAGCTGACTCGTATCCGTCGTAATTGCAAAATTGGCGCAGACATATGCGACCGCGCCCGCGGCCAAGATGAGCCCCAATACGATCGTCAGCCACGGGAATTTCAAGGCGCCGCTGACGACCTTCGCAACCGCGCGTTCGATCATCCCGTCACCGGAACGCGGCATTTTCGATGTCGAAACGTACAAATTCTTAATGAGCATCCGGCGCCAAACTCATGGTAGTCGCGATGAGAGGAGAGCGTTGGTCATTAGCGGACTTTCGTAACCGGCTCATCAAGGCAGTCGAGATAGCAAGTCCGTGCGAAATGTGTTGCTTTTCTGACACGTCACGACGGACCCACGAAGATCGCGACGCAGGCGACGATGCATATCCAAAAATTTAGCGCGTAAAGTAAAGAGCGAAAAAGAAGCAGGTCCAGGAACGGCGCACATCCGCCGATTTGGACGAATTGAGTTTGGATCGCTCGATCCTGCAGCCGTGTAAGGGCAGAACGGGGGTTTCTGCATGAAGCTGATCTTGGCGCAGCCGCGCGGTTTTTGCGCCGGTGTCATCCGCGCAATCGACATCGTCGAACGGGCACTCGCCAAGCACGACGCGCCCGTCTATGTGCGCCATGAGATCGTGCACAACCGGTATGTCGTCGAAAAACTTAAAGCGAAGGGCGCCCGCTTCGTCGAAGAACTTGCCGACGTTCCGGCTGGTGCAACGACGATATTCAGCGCGCATGGCGTGTCACGAGCCGTGGAAGCCGACGCCGCCGCACGCAAACTTAACGTCCTCGATGCCACCTGCCCGCTCGTCACCAAGGTCCACAATCAGGGACAGCGTTATTCCAATCTTGGCCGCACGGTCATTCTGATCGGACATGCGGGCCATGTCGAAGTCCAAGGCACGCTTGGGCGGATCTCAGGACCCGTTTACCTCGTCGAAAACCGCGACGACGTCGAACAGCTCGATCTACCCGATGATACGCCAATCGCTTACGTCACGCAGACGACGCTCAGCGTTGACGACACGCGAGCGACGATTGAAGCCATCAAGAGCCGCTTCAGCGACGTCATCGGGCCCGAAACGCGCGACATCTGCTACGCCACGCAGAACCGGCAAACCGCCGTAAGGCAGTTGTGCGAGCACGTCGAACTGCTTTTGGTTGTGGGGGCCGCCAACAGTTCCAATTCGAACCGCCTGCGCGAAATCGGCGCCGAGTGCGGCGTCGCGAGCTATCTCGTCGCAGACGGGCGCGATATCGAGCCAGAATGGCTTGCCGGGAAACACACGATCGGCATAACAGCAGGGGCTTCCGCGCCGGATGTCCTTGTGGACGACGTAATTGCTGCGTTAGCTAAACTCGAGCCGATCGAAATCGAGACGCTGCAAGGCATCGAGGAAAAGATAACGTTCCGTCTGCCGGCTGAATTGCTCGAAGCTTCGTGATGCAGATCAGGTCGTTTCGAGCGTCTTAATTGGGGGAGCCTACCGGGTGGGAATTCCAATAAGCCAAGCGCTGTCGATCGGGGCCTACGTGGTGGGACAGCACCTCAGGGGCCGGAAGCGCTATCCGCTCGTGCTGATGCTCGAGCCACTCTTCCGCTGCAACCTCGCGTGCGCTGGCTGCGGCAAGATCGATTATCCCGACAAAATTCTAAATCAGCGGATTTCTGTCGCCGACGCTTTGCATTCGATGGACGAATGCGGCGCACCGGTCGTCGTCCTGGCTGGCGGCGAGCCTTTGCTTCACAAGGAACTCCCGGAGATCGTCACCGGGGCGCTGGCCAAGGGCAAGTTCGTTACGGTCTGCACGAACGCGCTGCTGCTTGAAAAGAAGATCGATCTTTACAAGCCTCACAGCCGTTTCAACTGGTCGATCCATCTCGATGGCGACAAGGAGATGCACGACAAGTCGGTTTGCCAGAAAGGCGTCTACGACCGGGCTCTCGAAGCCATTGCGGTCGCGAAAGCGAGAGGCTTTCGCGTCAACATCAACTGCACGCTCTTCAGTGACGCCGAGCCTGAGCGCGTTGCGAAATTCCTCGACAACGTCAAGGCTCTCGGCATCGGCGGCATTACGATTTCGCCGGGATACGCCTACGAACGGGCGCCCGACCAGCAGCACTTCCTCAACCGCACGAAAACGAAACAGCTCTTCCGCGATATTCTGAAACGCGGCCGCGGCGGGCGCGCTTGGCCGTTCTTCCAGTCGGCCCTATTCCTCGATTTCCTCGCAGGCAATCAGACCTATCACTGCACGCCCTGGGGTAACCCGACACGCACTGTATTTGGTTGGCAGCGGCCCTGCTATCTGCTCGGAGAGGGCTATGCCAAGACCTTTAAAGAGCTGATGGAGGATACCGACTGGGATAAGTACGGCACCGGCAATTACGAGAAGTGTGCCGACTGCATGGTTCATTCCGGCTTTGAGGCGACAGCCGTAATGGATGCCGTCAAGCGTCCTTGGAAGATCGCTGCGGTCACGCTGAAGGGCGTCAAGACGGAGGGGCCGATGGCGCCCGATATTCCACTCGATCGTCAGCGGCCGGCAGAGTTCGTGTTTTCGCGGCACGTCGAATACAAGCTAGCCGAGATCAGCGAAGCCGAGGCCAGGGCCAAGAAGCCGGTGGCAGCGGAATAAACCGGCCATCGCACGGCGAGCCGCAATCGCAACGCGGATTAAGTCCGGAAGTTGTCTCGGCTCGGAGCCGAGCGACTTCAGTACCGCGATAATGTCGGGCGTCCCGTCCGGCTTCAGGCCGCGGATGGCGGCAGACGGCAACCGCAGATGCGCAGGGTCGGCGATGACCCGCAAAACGGCGAACGGCATTTGCCGATCATTTGCGGTGCGCGCCACGACATGGCTTTCCATGTCAGCCGCGATTGCACCCGTCTCATCAAATAAAAACTTCTTTGCAGCGGGATCGGCGACGACCGTTTGACATCCGGCGATCGCGCCGAGTTCTGCGTCGGGCACGCAAACGGCAATGCGCTTTGTCCAGGTAGGATCTGCCGAATAAATGCGTCCGTCGCAAATCACCGAAGTGCCGACGACGCAGGTGCCGGACTTCAAGTCTGCGCGCAGCCCACCGGCGATTCCGAAGCTGATGATGCCGCGCGCGCCGTCGGCCACCAGCCCTTCGATCAATGACGCCAGCCGGCTTGCATCGCCGCCTGCCGAGATCGCCTTTACGCCCTCGGAAGGCCCGGCGATCCGTGCTTCCGCAGCAAGTCCCGTCGCCGCAATCACAAAGCCCGATGCCCGCACCCGCGCTACATCCCGACCAGAACGGATCTTGTGTTTGCAGCTTTAAGATTGCGATAGCGCGCCAAGGCCCACATCGGAAAAAATTTCGCGTAGCCGTGATAGCGAAGATAGAAGACGCGGGGAAAGCCGGTTGCCGTAAAGTGCTTCTCAGACCAGAAACCGTCTTCACCCTGCATTGACGCGAGATACGCGACGCCTTTTGTCACCGCAGGATGATCGACTTCGCCCGCTGCCATCAGGCCCATCAACGCCCACGCTGTCTGCGACGCCCTGCTCGGCGCGGGCTCGTAGCCTTTGTAGTCGAGCCTATAGCTTTCGCCATCCTCGCCCCAGCCGCCGTCAGCGTTCTGGAAGGAGACGAGCCAGTCGACGGATTTTCGCACAACATCAGAGGCGGGGTCGAGGCCAGCCGCATTCAGCGCGCAAAGCACGGACCACGTCCCATAAATGTAATTCATTCCCCAGCGGCCGTACCAGCTCCCGTCCTTTTCCTGCGTTCGCTCGAGGTAGGCGATGGCCTTGTCGAGCGCTCCGCCCTCGCCGCGTCGTTCGCCGAGCTGAGCCAGCATTGAGACGCAGCGCGCCGTGACGTCGGCCGTCGGCGGGTCGAGCAGCGCGCCGTGATCGGAAAATGGAATCTGGTTCAAGTATTCGTAGTCGTTGTCGGCATCGAACGCGCCCCAACCGCCGTTGCGGCTTTGCATCCCGACGTTCCACTCGCGCCCGCGCGCGATCGCCTCTCGATACATGTCGCCATTGGCAGCAGCGCGGCCGAGCGCACGGTCCATCGCCATTACGACAACCGCCGTGTCGTCAGTATCGGGATAGTACGGATTGGCGTACTGAAATGCCCAACCACCTGGGCGAATACCGGGGCGCGTTGCCGCCCAGTCACCGACGGTGTCCAGGATCTGCAGCGGCTTGAGCCACGCCAAAGCGCGATCCGCAGCCGATTCCGCTTCTGCTCCACCCGCTTCCATCAACGCGTGCGCCGTCAGTGCCGTATCCCACACCGGAGAAAGGCAGGGTTGGCAGTACGCTTCGTCGTCTTTGACGATCAGCAGCTTTTCGATCGAGCCGCGTGCCGTTCGAAAATTCGGATGGTCGCGCGAATATCCTAGGGCGTCGTAGACCAAGACGGAATTGACCATCGCCGGGAAAATAGCGCCAAGGCCATCCTCACCGTTGAGGCGGTCCGTGACAAACGTTACGGCCTTGCTGATGGCCTGCTTGCGCAGCGACTTCGGAAAGGCAGGCTCGAAAAGCCTGAGGACACGGTCGATGCCGCCGAAAACGTGCGACCACGGAAACTTTTGGTGCGGCCCCTTGGGCCAGTGGCGGACAAATTTCGGCGGCGTAACGTAGAGTTCGTCGACCTGCACGCCTTTTGGATTTCGGGCTTTCGGCTTCAACGCGTTGAGCACCGTCAGTGGCACCAGTACCGTCCGCGCCCAGTAGGAAATCTTGTCGATGTGGAAAGGGAACCAGCGCGGCAGCACCATGATCTCGACGGGCACGACCGGCACGCCGCTCCAGGGAATAGACCCGAATAGCGCGAGCAGATTGCGCGTAAAAACATTGCTGTGCGCGGCGCCTCCCTGAGCAAGTATCCACTCGCGCGCCCGTCTCAAGTGCGGTTCGTCAGTACCGTCGCCAATCATCTTCAAGGCGTAGTAGGCCTTGACGCTAGCGCTGATGTTCGATGCGCCGTCATGAAACAGCGGCCAGCCGCCGTCCCGCGACTGAATGCGGCGAAGGTAGTTGGCGATCTTTGCTTCCAAAGCGGTGTCTAACGGCTCGCCGAGGTAGTGGCGCATCAAAACGTATTCGGCCGGAATTGTCGCGTCGGCTTCGAGTTCGAATACGAAGTGACCGTCTTCGCGTTGCAGCTTCAGCAGCGCGCCGCTCGCGGCCGATATTGCGGCCTCCAGATTTTCTGTACCGACGCCGGCACTCGTTGCCCGGCCGGCCCCGGCACGAGCGGCCCTTGTCGCGATGTCGAATTCCATGAGGCACCCTCCGATCGGCAAGCGTCCTATCAGGAATGCGCTGCCGTCGCCAGTCTGGCTGCTGTTTCGCCCGAACGTATGGCGCCTTCAATCGTGGCCGGAAGGCCGGTGGCCGTCCAGTCGCCGGCAAGATGCAGGTTTCTCCAGCGTGTTTTTGCCACCGGGCGCAAGGCATTTTGCGATGGCGTGGCGGCGAATGTGGCGCGGCGTTCTTTGACGATTTGCCAGGGCGGAAGTTCCGCATCCAGGCGCGCGACCTTTGAAAGCTCTGCCCAGATTTGGCGCACCAGCGGCTCCCTGTCCGTCTCGTTGTAGCGATCTGCAGAACTTACGGTCACGGACAGCCGATCGTCGAAAGCAAAAAGCCATTCCGTCGTCGCATTGATGATGCCGGTGATCTTCGGCAGGCTGGCGGGCGGCGCAATCTTGAAATGTGCGTTGAGGATGGATCTGTATTCCGTCGGCACATTTAGGTCCGGAACGAGAGTCCGCGCGACCCATGCGGGAACAGCCAGGATGATCGTGTCATGCTCGCCGAGATCGATCGTTTCATCGGCACATTTCAATGCGACCACACGGTCTCCGGCGAACTCGAACGCCCGCAATGCGTTATCGAAACGCACTTTGCCTCCGCGCTGTTCGATGTAAGAGATGGCTGGATCGACCAGCGCCGGGCCAAGCCCTTTCGCGGCGATCAGCGGACGACAGGCCTGACCGCCGCGCGCCAGGGTTTCGCGGATGACGGCGCCCGCGAGCCGCGCCGAGCCTTCCACCGGGTCGCAGTTCAGCGCTGCAAGCAGCACCGGCCGCACGAGCCGTAGATAAAGATCGCTACGTGTATCGAGCTTGTCGCCGACGAGATCGCCATTGCCCGCGAATAACAAGCGTCCGAGCTGCAGGTATTGACGCGCGTGCGTTCGCGGAACGCGACGGCTGCCCGAAAAAACCCACCACGGCACCGGGCCGCTGTTTGGCCTCAGCAGCCACCGTTCTCCGGAAGCCGCATCGCAAAAAGCAAACTCGGATTGTGCCGGACCCATCAACAGATGCCGTCCGCCTATCTGATCGAGAAAGGCGAGCGCACTGCGATTGCCGGAAAGAAGCAGGTGATTGCCGTTGTCGATCGTCAAACCAAGCGTCGGTTCGAAGTAGGAGCGGCACCGGCCGCCCGCATGCCGAGCCAGCTCGTGCACGACGACGTTACGATTCTGCGCCACGAGCTTAACTGCCGACGACAATCCAGCTAGTCCGGCGCCGATAACGTGGGTCGTGCCGCGCGTCATTAAAAAAAGCCGTCGCGCAGAACCGCCCAAAGGACATAGCGTTTCGAGCGGCGAACGTCGGCGCGGGACGCGTGCCATCCGCGTGCGATTAGTTTTTCGAGGATACCACGGTAAACAGTGGCCATCATACGCGGTGAGCGCGCCGTGCGGCGTGGGCAATGCGCCATGACACGCTCAGATTGAACGTAGTGATTCCGAGTTGTTTGCGCGATGGCGCGGCACGCGCGGTCGAGTGCCGGGTGCGCAAGAATCGTTTCGATCTTTGTATCGGTGATTCCGGCTTCCCGAAGGGCTTCTTTCGGAAGATAAAGCCGCCCCATCGCGGCATCTTCATCGATGTCGCGCAGAATATTCGTCAGTTGCAGCGCCCGGCCGAGATGGTGCGAAAGCTCGATGCCCTGCGCCTCGCCCATGCCAAAAATGCGGACGGAAAGCCGGCCGACTGCTGAGGCCGCCCTGTCGCAGTAGAGATCGAGTTCTTTCCAGTCGGGCGCGCGAATATCACGCAGTACGTCCATTTCCATGCCGTCGAGAACGGCGATGAAATCATCCTTGAGCAATCCAAACTCAGCGACAGGTATCGCAAGATCCCGCGTGCAACTCGTCAGTCGCCCGTGGGCATAGAGTTGTTCAATGTCGGCTTTGTAACGGGCCAACTCGGCAAGCCGGCCTTCCCTCGGCCCGCCATTGTCGGCAATGTCGTCGGCGGCGCGGCAAAACGTATAAACGTGGTACATCGCCTCGCGCTGTGGCCGCGGAAGAATGCGCATAGCCGTGTAGAATGAGCTTCCGGCAGCAGCCGGCGTCTCTTCTGCACTGAGCGTCTGCACTTCGGAACTCATGCGGCGTCATCCTTGACGATTTCGTAACTGTTGAGTCGACCGGCTGCGCGTCCTACTAGCGCCGTCGCTGCTGCGCGAGCAGCAATCGATGCCGCATAGGGCTTCGAGAGATGAACGTAATCAGCCAGAGGATCGCGAGTTTTCAGGCGATCGAGCAGTTTTTGGGCAAGCGCAACGATCACTGAGGTTTCGACGCTAAGACGCAAGTCCGCCACGCTTCGAGGCAGCAGAGACGCTTCCGGAATTAGGCCGGCGGTACGGTCGGCCAGGCCATGAAGACAGGCCAGCAACTCTGGTGACGCCACAGACTGCGCAAGGGCCGCAGCGTCAGTGCCATGCTCAGCCAAAGCATCAAGTGGGACGTAGACGCGGTCGAGTTCGCTATAGTCTTTGCCGCAATCCTGAAGATGATTGATGATCTGCAGCGCCGTGCATAATGCGTCGGACGCCTGCCACGTCGATCGCGCCTCGCCGTGTACGTCGAGAACAAATCGCCCGACGGGCATCGCCGAATAGCGGCAGTATTCGATGAGCTCGGCCCAGGTGCCGTACCGGGTTTTCGTAACGTCCTGGCGAAAGGCTTTGAGAAGTTCGAGTGCGTGTTGCGCGGCAAGTCCTTGTGCTCGCAATTCTGCGCGGAGCGGAAGGGCGTTGCTCGCAGCGTCCGATCGGCCGAGAAGCGTGTCTTCTAGAGCTGAGAGAATCGCAAGTTTCGATGTGGCGTCGAGGCTCGGGCTGTCGGCCGCATCATCGGCGGCGCGGGCGAAGCGATAGAACGCCAAGATCGGGGCACGAAAGCGCGGCGCGACGAACAGAGACGCGACGGGAAAATTCTCGTCACGTTCCGACTTGCCCGATTTGTACCCCGTGTCGACCGTCATGGTTTTCCTGTTTCGGCCTGAATGCGACCCTTCCACAGTCCCCCTCGCCCGGCACTATGCTGATACGCCGAATCGAGCGTGAAGCCCAAATACACGGCTGCGATGAGCGGTAGTGCAAACCCCCATAATGGCGAACGGCCGTAAAGCCGCAAGGTCGGTTCGAACGCAATCACCATCAAAAGGTAAGCCGTGGCCGCAAGTACACTGGCAGGAGAGCTCGCGAACAATGTTAAGAGAAGCGGCGCGAGATAAATCAGACCCATACCCGCAACTGTTCCAATTAGCAGCAGCGGAGAATAACGAAGTTGCGCGTAGGCGGAGCGTGCGACCATACGGCGAATATCCTCGAACGCGGCGTAAGGACGAATGCTCGTCACTCGATTTGAGAGTCCCAACCAGATGGGCCCTTGCCTCTTTAGAACTTTCGCCAACGCGCAGTCGTCGATCAACGCGCCCCGGATCGCTCCGATACCACCGGCGCGATCGAGCGCCGAGCGATCGACCAGCATGCAGCCACCGGCCGCTGCTGCGGTCACCGCCGATCTTCGATTGACGCGTGCGAACGGGTAAAGCATCTGAAAGAAAAAAATGAAGGCCGGCACGAGCGCCCGCTCCGCGAAGCTTTCGCAGTTGAGCTTGGCCATCACCGACGTGAGCACAAGCTTGCCTGCGGTCGCACGCGCGAGGAGCGATTTCAGCACGCCCGGCTCGTAGGCGATATCGGCATCAGTCAGCAGAAGATACTGCGGCGGCGATTCAACGTCGTTCGCAGCCGCTATGCCTTGATGCATGGCCCACACCTTGCCGGACCATCCCGGTGGCGGCGGTGCGCCTGCAATGACGGACATTTCTCGTTTTGCACTTTGGCCTACCCGGCGGGCGACGTCCGCCGTGCCGTCGCTGCTTTGATCGTCAACAAGAACGAGTGAGAACTCGCCTGGATAATCTTGAGCCACCAGAGAGGCGAGAGACCGGGGCAGCATGTCGGCTTCGTTGCGCGCGGGAATAACAGCCGCAATTCGCGGCCACGCTTCGGGGCCGCCTGCCGGCGGACCATGCTCCTCGCGTTCGCGCGAGAGCCAGAACTGTCCGTGCAGCAGAACGAGGTACAGCCAGGCCGCGAGGCCGAGCGCCGCTACGATGCCGGTGGCGGTCATTTGAGATAACCCGCGTCGAGAAACCATCGATAGGCGTCGCGCAGAGCTTCTGCGGCTGGGCGCGTCCGATAAGAGAGTTCACGCTCGGCCTTGGCGGATGAGAAAAACATTTTGTATTTTGCCATCTTCACACCATCGACCGTTACGAACGGCTCGCGCTTGGTCATTTGCGCCATTGCCTCGGCCGCATAAGCGACCGGATAGATAAGAGTGCGGGGCAGTTTTACGGTCGGCGCGCGTCTACCGGCAAGGCGCGAGATCTCAACGAGCATATTTCCGAGGGTCATGTTCTCGCCGCCCAGAATGTAGCGCTCTCCGATGCGTCCGCGGCGTAAGGCAGCGACGTGTCCCGCAGCAACATCGTCGACGTGGACGAGATTAAGGCCGGTATCCACAAAAGCCGGCATTCGTCCTGACGCCGCTTCGACGACGATACGCCCCGTAGGGGTCGGGCGAACGTCGCGGGGGCCGAGCGGCGTAGATGGATTGACAATGACGGCCGGGAGATTGGCCTCCGACACCATATGTTCGACCAGCCGTTCTGCCAGAACTTTGCTCGTCTTGTAGGTGCCTATGGCATCAGCATGATCGAGCGGCGCTGTCTCGTCAGCCGCTGCGCCGTTTTCCGGCAACCGCAGCGTCGCGACACTCGAGGTATAGACGACGCGCTCGACTCCAACTTTCAGCGCCGACGCCATAACGGCGCGCGTGCCCTCGACGTTCGTTGCAAAAATCTCCGCAGGGTCCGGCGCCCAAAGCCGATAGTCGGCCGCGACGTGGAAGACGTGGCGGGCGCCCTGCATTGCCTGCTGGAGAAGTTTTGCGTCTCGGATATCGCCCTCGACGACCTCGACATCGAGCCCCTTGAGGTTGGACCGATTACTGCCACGGCGAACAAGCGCCCGAACGACCAGCCCATCGTTAAGGAGCTGGCGCGCGACCGCCGAGCCAACGAAGCCAGAGGCACCGGTCAGAAATGCAATATCTTTCGCGGTCAAGGGCCCCACCAACTCGTGCGCAATGTTCACGCTTACCGCCTTCGCGCGGCGCAGTACACCTACTCCGCATTTCGACGCGAAAGCGGCATGATCAATACGGTTTTGTAGCACGGCAGGCGTATTGCGGCCGATATCAGAAGTAGCGATCGCTATTGATTAAATCGGCCTTTGTAGACGATGCGCCAGATCCGGCCGGCGGCGTCGTCGCTAACGTAAAGCGCCCCGTCCGGCCCGACAGCCAACCCCGTTGGCCGGTGCTGCGCGCTGCTTGTTCCGACCTTGCCTGCAAAGCCGTCGGCGAAAATCATGTACTTGCCGGACGCCTTGCCGTCAGCGAGCGGCTGAAACACGACATTGTAGCCGGCTTGTGGACCTGATGAGCGATTCCACGATCCGTGGAACGCAATGAAGGCTCCGCCGCGATAGGATTGCGGGAACTGCGTGCCCTTATAGATTTTCAGATCATTCGGAGCCCAGTGCGCCGGGAAGGCGGCAACGGGCGAAAGCTTTTCATTGCAGAAACCAACGGCCTCTCCTCCGTCGCCACCATATTCGGGAGCGAGCACGCGTTTCTGCTGCTCGCCATCGAAGTAGCAGAACGGCCAGCCGTAGTCGCCGCCTTGCTCGAGAAGCAGCAGTTCTTCCGCCGGCAATTCAGAGCCGCGCTCGGAGGAATACAAATCCGGCCAATTCTCATAAAGCTGGTCGCGACCATGCTGGGTTGCGAAGACGCGGCCTGCGCTATCGAAATCGATGCCTTCCGCATTGCGCAGCCCGGTCGCATAGCGCTCTGACGGCGAGAATTTTTGATTTGTCTTGTTGGCGTCGTAACGCCAGATCCCACCGCGCGTCTTGAGTTCTTCGCACGGCTTCAGTGCGGGCGATCCCTCGATGCGATCCTGCTTCTGACACGAATTCGTCGCCGAACCGAGATCGACGAAAAGGTTGCCATTCGGATCGATCGCGAAGGGATGCGCGACGTGGTTGCCGCTGAGTGGAAGTCCAGAGACGACGGTCTCCGGTTCCCCCTTCGGAATGGTATCGCCTTCGTTCAACGCGTAGCGCACGATGCGATCTTTGATCTCGGCGTAAAGCCAATTCATATAAAGAGCGATGCCGGTTGAACCGCCTTGCGGGTCGCCGAACGCGAGGATCACATCAGCTTTGCCGTCGCCGTCGGTGTCCTTCAAGGCGACGAGCGTACCTTTTGAGGATTGTTTCGTGTGGCGAGCGTTGACGTAGACAGTACCGTCAGCCGCAACCACCAGGTGGCGCGCCTGTCTTATTCCGTCAGCAAAGATCGTCGCACAGAAGCCTTCCGGTAGCGTGAGGCCGCCATTGTCTCCGGCACAGGGGCCGGTTTGATGCGCCGGCGCCGGTGCTTCGCCGCCTTCGGCAAATCCCGGCGCCAGGGCGGCGACGAGGAGCGCGGCCAGCGATAAGTTGGCACGATCGATCGCAAAGCGAACCGCCGTGTTTCCATCAGAGGCGTCATACCGTTCTCCGAATCTGCGGTTCACTTCGCCCGCGCTGTCGCTACGTGAGTAAGTATCGCCTCACTTGGGCCATTGCGCGGACCGGAGGTAAAACGGCAGCTTCGGCGGGCCATTCTTGGCGGGGTCGAAGAGGTGCGGCAGCTGACCTTCAGCAACCCACGCCGTAGATCCAATCAGAGCGACAGCCGTCGGCCCGTCAAGTCCATCCTTGAGGGTGTCGAAAGGTGCCTCATCGCCGGAAATCGTGACGCGATCGAGAGTGCCGCCGCCTTCCGCCATGATGAAGGTCTGGCCGCTCACTGGACGTAGCGCATCGGGGAAGGACAGCGGACGCGAGGTCTTGAGCTTCGCCACATTCCCTGCAGCACCGTTCGAAACATCGATGCGGAAGAAGTCACCCATGGTGAACATGTTGACGTAAAGATTGCCATCGCCACCGAAGGCAATGCCGTCGAGACCTGCCCCATATTTCGGAGGCGCAAACTGCGAATCTTCCAGCCAAACCTCGAGTTCCTTGCTTCCGGGCTTCAGTCGCAGGATTTGAGGCGCGAGAGAATTGGTGACAAACAGAGATCCATCGGGACCGATGGCCATGTCGTTGCAAAGCGTGTGCTCACCAGGAAGTTTGGCGCTGAACTTGCCTTCGCCGGTGCCGAGATCAAAGCCCTTGACGTAGCTGCCGGGCACCGAACTCGGTCCAGGCACCCCAATCCCCGACGCATCGTTCGAACAGACCCACAGTGTTTTTGTTGCTTCATCGACCAGGACGCCGAAGGTCGACCGGGTATCGAACTCGCCGGGCTTGATCCAAACCTCGCCTTTCGCCGAGCCAGGCGCGACGCGGATGATGCCTCCCGAAGCCAAGCTGCTGACGTAAATCGTGCCATCTGACGCTGCCGAAATGCTTTCGGGATAAGCCTGATCGCCCGGCAGCTCGATAGATTTAGCGTCTTCCGACATCGCGGCCGGAGCGACAGAGACAAGCCCGAGAGCGGACGTCGCAAGCGCCGCGATGATGGTTTTTTTCTTGATCATGATTGGTCCATTGCTTGGGGCGAGCCTTGGTTGTGTCTTGAAATTCGCTGTGCGCGGTAGCCCAAGCTACGCATCGCTGAAATTTGTGGCGGCAGATACCGGAGCCCACTTGAGGATTTCTGCCTGCAGCGAGCCGAGCTTCTCACCGACGAACCGCAACGCGTCCGGACCAAGCAGCAAGTGGAGAGGCGGGTCCGCAGCGTCAACGGCAGCGATGATGGCTTCAGCGGCTTTCTTCGGATCGCCGGGCTGACGGCCATTGCGTTGCGCAAGCGACTTGCGAAATGCGCCTGCCGTTGCTTTGTAATCGTCAATTTGGCCGTCGACGTGCACCATCGACCGGCTGGCCCAGTCAGTTCGGAACGAACCTGGTGCGACGATGATGACCTTGATGCCGAGAGGTTTCACCTCTTTGGCCAGCGCTTCGGAAATTCCTTCGAGCGCAAATTTGCTGCCGTTGTAAATGCCGACACCAGGGAAGGCCGTCAGTCCGCCCATTGATGTGATGTTGACGATATGACCGGCGCGGCGCTTGCGCATGTAAGGCAGCGCCGTTTTGATAACTGAGACGGCGCCGAAAACGTTGACTTCGAATTGCGATCGGATCTGCTCAAGAGTGACTTCCTCGACGGCGCCTTCCAGACCGTAGCCGGCATTATTGACGAGGACGTCGATGCCGCCGGTCTTTTTCTCCGCTTCTTCAACGCCGCGATGCACGCTCGCCTGGTCGATCACATCGAGAAGGATACCGACGGCCTTACCAGGAGCGAGCTTTTCGAATTCAGACTTTGCTGCTTCATTTCGGACCGTGCCCGCAACCGTATTGCCTTTGGCAAGCACCGCCTCGGCCAAGGCCCGTCCAAATCCGCTGCTGACGCCGGTGATGAGCCAGTTGGCCATAGGGTCGCTCCATGTTTTAAGATTTCAGAGTGGTGAGCTAATGAAGCCGTGACGATGGCTCAGCAGGTTATTGTCAGCTGGTCATCGGCGCGCCGCCATGCAAGCGCCTTCTATCCGGGCCAAGCCTTCAGAGCCATGTCCGCGACCATCAGCAGATCTGCCGCGTGATGCGCCGCCTGCGACTTGCACGGACATACCTTGTGTCACTGTGGCGATGAAACGAGCGAGTGCCGCAGTATCGGCATCGGCGGCGAGATCGCCTTCGGCTTTGGCGCGCTCGAAGCGCTCGCGTAAGGCACACTCGCCCGCGGCGCGACGACGGCATAGTTCGCTCTTTATCAACTCGGCCGCTTCTCCACACGACAGCGCTCCTTGCACGGAGAGGCAGCCGGGCGGATTTTTGGGGTCTGTGAGAAATTCCGCTACGCCCTTCAAAAGTCGCTCGACGACAGCTCTCGCGGTCGGCTCGGCTAGCGCCTTGCGGTGGACGGCGCCCGGACCCTTTTCGGCATAGCGATCGAGTGCGCGACGAAAGAGCTCTTCCTTGTTTCCGAACGCCGCATAAAGGCTCGGACGATTGATGCCCATAGCCTCGGTTAGGTCCGAAAGCGAAGTGCCCTCGTAGCCGCGCTGCCAGAACACGTGCAGCGCCTTATCGAGCGCCTCAGCGGCATCGAAGCCCCGTGGCCGGCCCTTTTGCACTACCGGTCTCGCTAGACTTTCCTTGTCCATTTCGTTCCTATACATTTTCTTACTGAGCGATACAAATAGTTGTTGACACCATCCGGCCCGCTCCTATATCGGTACTGGTCAGTACAAATATAGGACATGAGGCGCACGATGAAAAACTCACTCAATGGCGCGACGGCGGTCCTCCGTGGATTTGCGAGTTGGATTGCGGGGCACGCCGGCCCAATACCCTCCGAGCCTCGCGTGGTTCCAATCTCCGTATCAGCGTGCAATCCGAGGATCAGGCCGCGAGATTATCTCCACGATGAGCGTGAATTTGCAGTCCCCCGCGACCGCTGGTCGCCGGGCCTGAGCCTCGACAACTTTTCCTGAGCCGGATTCGAGCGCGGGGAGATCAGGGCAACATCATTCAAGCCCTGATCTCCCAACCCACAATCTTCCCAACACTCGTCCGAGTGACGTCCGACGCGTGCAAAGAAAGCCCAATCCCGGTACCTCGAAAGGGTGCCGGCGGCAAACGCATGGCGTCGTAGGCAGCGACTTTGCAAAGCAGATGGTCACGCAAACGCCGCTCGGACGTTTTGGGCAGCCTGACGACATTGCGAAGATCGCCGTGTTTCTGACTTCCGATTAACACCTCTGGGAGCTCGCCGTTGACGGCGGTTTTCGTTGACAAGACACATGCGACGCTGCGATGCGGGTGCCCCGAAGCGCCGGCATTGCTAGAGTTCCTGATGACCGCAATTATTTCAGTTTCAAAAGTCTCAAAAACATACGCCTCCGGCTTTCGTGCGCTGAAGTGTATCGATCTTGAAATTCAGCGCGGCGAAATTTTCGCTTTGCTCGGGCCGAACGGCGCCGGCAAGTCGACGCTGATCAATATCATCTGCGGTATCGTCAATCCCAGCAGCGGCTCGATAACCGTCGACGGCAAGGATATTGTGGCCGACTACAGGGCGGTCCGATCCATGATCGGCCTCGTGCCGCAGGAACTCGCTACGGACATGTTCGAGACGGTGTGGGCGACCGTAAACTTCAGCAGAGGCCTCTTCGGCAAGCGCCCCGACCCCGCGTACATCGAAAAGGTACTGAAGGAGCTTACGCTCTGGGAAAAGAAAGACAGCAAGATCCTGACGCTTTCCGGCGGCATGAAACGCCGGTTGCTGATAGCGAAGGCGCTAGCGCACGAACCCCAAATTCTGTTTCTCGACGAACCGACGGCAGGCGTCGATGTCGAGCTTCGCCGCGAGATGTGGAATATCGTGCGGACGATGCGCGACTACGGCGTCACGATCATTCTGACGACGCACTACATCGAAGAAGCCGAGGAGATGGCAGACCGCGTTGGCGTCATTGCCAATGGCGAGATCATCCTCGTTGAAGACAAAGTCGAACTGATGCGCAAGCTCGGCAAGAAGCAGCTGGTGCTTCAGCTACAAGCGCCGCTTTCTGCGATCCCGCCAGGTCTTGAATCATACGGTCTGCAGCTTGCCGCCGACGGCAACGAGCTGATCTACACCTACGACACACACGCCGAACGGACCGGCATCACGGCGCTTCTGAACGACATGCGATCGGCGGGGCTGTCCTTCAAGGACCTGAGCACGACGCAGAGTTCGCTCGAAGATATTTTCGTCGACCTAGTGAGCCAAGCACGATGAACGTCCAGGCAGTTCGCGCCATTTACGGTTTCGAGATGTCCCGCTGGGGACGCACGCTGATGCAAAGCATCGTCTCGCCGGTGCTCTCGACCTCGCTTTATTTCATTGTCTTCGGGGCGGCGATCGGATCGCGCATATCAACGATCGATGGCGTCAGCTATGGCTCGTTCATCGTTCCGGGCCTCGTCATGCTGTTGCTATTGACCGAGAGCACGTCGAACGCATCCTTCGGCATCTATTTTCCGCGCTTCACCGGCACGATCTACGAACACCTGTCAGCTCCGGTTTCACCGTTCGAGATCGTGCTTGGTTACGTCGGCGCCGCGGCCACGAAATCCGTCATTCTCGGATTGATCATACTGGCGACCGCAAGCTTGTTCGTTTCCGTGCGCATCGCGCATCCGTTCTGGATGCTGGCGTTTCTCGTGCTGACAGCTGTGACGTTCAGCATGTTCGGTTTCATCATCGGCGTCTGGGCAGATGGATTCGAACGGCTCCAGGTCGTGCCGCTTTTGGTCCTGACGCCGCTGACGTTTCTTGGCGGCACTTTCTACTCGATCAAGATGCTGCCGCCGCTCTGGCAAACGGTGACGCTGTTTAACCCGATCGTCTATTTGATTAGCGGCTTCCGGTGGAGCTTCTACGAAATCTCGGATGTAAACGTCGGCATGAGCTTGCTGATGACGCTCGGATTTCTTGTGGCCTGCCTTGCCGTCATCTGGTGGATATTCAAAACCGGATACCGGCTGAAGGCCTGAGCCTCAGGGGTTTTGTCTTGGGCAGAGTTCTGCGCTTCAGGGCGCCGGCCACCTAGGCCCGAATCGGCCGCATGGTTTTTACCAGCGCCGATGAATGAGAGGCTCGGCCGAAACGCGACAAGTACCGCTCGCAGAGCCGTATGGACCCCTGCGTGTATGAAGCCCCCATTGACTGTGCCACCTCCGTTTCCGAGTGCGAGCCGATCCACGCAACCAGAACCAGACGGCGCAGCATGACGAAAGTCGCAAGCTCGCTTTCCTCTTCCGAACTTAACGCCGCGACACTGCGATAGCCGCGTACCCAAGCATCGAGCAATTCAGGCACCTCAGGCGCGTGCTCGAAGAAGGACACCGTCGTCGCGCAATCATAAAGCAGCCAGGAAAAGCCGCTGTCGTCGAAGTCGATGACTTTGACGCTGCCATCATCCATCAACAAATTGGCAAGACGCATGTCGCCGTGCACAAGGTTGAAGCGCTCCGGCGATTTTCCGAAACGCTGCAGCCGGTCACCGAGCACGGCGACGGTTTCCGTAAAGGCTTCGAGTGCGTCGGGTGTCATGCCCACGCCGTTCTGCCACCTGCCCCAATGCGGCCGGCGTCCGAGGCTCGTCTCGAAATCCCACGTATGGCGTTCGAACCACGATGGCCGCTGCCAGCGACGGACGTGCGCATGCATGCGGGCCGCCGTCTCGCCAAGCATCTCGAAGGCCTGAATATCGGCCTGCACCGGCTCGACGCCGCTTTCCCATTCGAAGAGCACGACGTTGCGTGGGCTCGCAAGGCCATCGACGGCGACGCTCTGAATCAACTCTCCGTCTAGCCCTGCGACTGGTACCGGAGTTGTGGCTACGCCGTCCCGCCGCAGCGCCATGAGCCAGGCAAGTTCCGAAGCGATTGCGGTTCTCGAATGGTAGCCCTGCCGGTGAACGCGCAGCGCCCAACTTTTTCCGCTTGCGCCATCCTCGATACGATAGGTTGTATTCTCGGATAAGTTGACCAGCTCGATGCTCACATCAATGGGCAGGCCGTAGCGCCCGATGGCGCGACCTGCCAGGCATTGCAAGCGCTGCAACTGCTCCGCATGTGAAAGGCTGTTCGTCATCACCATTTACAGAAACCCGAATTTCCGCGAACCGCAGTTGTCAACATTGCGCAACCCGTGGCAAACGAACACTCCATAGCCATTCGAATGGCCTAAGGCAAAAGCGATGTTCCAATGACGGTGATCAAGCTCCGCATCGTCTTCGATGGAGAGCGCTATATCGGCCACGGCCGCATCGAGCTCCTGGAGCTCATTGGCCAACACGGCTCGATAGCCAAGGCCGCCAAGGCGATGGAGATGTCCTACAAGCGAGCCTGGTATTTGATCGACGACTTCAACGCGATATTTGCCGAGCCACTGATCGAGCGGCAGCACGGCGGGCGAGGCGGGGGGGCCGCTAAGCTGACGCCGTTCGGCGCAGAACTCGTCCGGCTCTATCGCGAGATGGAAGTTAAATCCATGCGCGCCTCCGCCAAACCTCTGGCGTCGATCGAAAAGCATCTTGCCAAGCCTCCAAGGGCTTCAAAGAATAGATGACTGCGGCACACCGAGTCGTCCGTCAGCGCATGTCATTTACACAGCAATTCGGCCGTCGTGCCGATGGCTACGATACTGCCGGCCTCCATCTGCACGACTCGCGAGGCAAGCCGCCTCACCTCGTCTCGCGTATGCGTGACATAGATGATCGGCACCGAGAACTCGTCGCGCACGCGTTCGATCAAAGACATAATTTCGAGACGACGTGCGTCATCGAGGCCCGACAGCGGTTCATCCATCAGCAAAATGCGCGGTGACGAGAGCAGCGCACGCGCCAGTGCCACGCGTTGCTTTTCCCCGCCTGAAAGCATGGCCGGGCGACGCTTGAGTAGATTTGCAATGCCGAGAACATCAACGACAAGGTCAATCGGCAGTGCTCCTTCTTCGGACGGAGTAAACCAGCGCCCAAATTTGATGTTCTGTTCGACGGTGAGATGCGGGAAGAGTTGCGCATCCTGGAAGACCATACCAATCCGTCGCTTATGAGCCGGAATGTAGATGCCCGCCGCGGTATCAACCACGGTGCGGCCCGCAATGACGATGCGCCCCCTTTCCGGCCGCCGCACGCCAGCGATCAGGTTCAACACCATCGTCTTCCCGGCGCCCGAAGGCCCGAAGAGAGCAGTCAAGCCCCGCACGCACTCGAAGGCCACGTCGAGCGTGAACTTATCGTGCCTTAGAAATGCCCTAACGCTGAGCGGCGGCGCCACGTCCGTCACTCGAATACTGCAATGCGTTTATAGACACGACGGCTCAGGACTTCAGACGCGATCAGCGCCGCCATGGCGATAACGATTGAGACGCATGTCAGTCGCAGCGCTTGTGTCTCGCCTCCTGGAACCTGCGTATAGGTATAGATCGCCGAAGGAATGGTTTGCGTCTCGCCAGGGATGTTGGACACGAACGTTATCGTCGCTCCGAACTCTCCGAGCGCTCTGGCAAAACAGAGAATGACACCGACGATGATTCCTGGGAGCGCCAGCGGCAGCGTGACAAGAAGAAACGTCCAGCCGTGATTGGCGCCGAGCGTACCTGCGGCGGTTTCCAATCGTCGATCGATTGTGTCAAACGACAGCTGGATTGCTCGCAGCATCAATGGGAACCCCATGACACCACAGGCCAAAGCGGCCCCGGTCCACCGGAATGACAACGTGATGCCGAACACGTCATAGAGAAATGATCCGACCGGGCCCTGCCGGCCGAAGGTCAAAAGCAACAGGTAGCCGGTTACGACCGGCGGAGCCACGAGCGGCAAATGCAGGGCGCTATCGATGAATAGTTTGCCCGGGATCCGCCATCTCGCCAGGGCATACGCCGCGAAAACGGCGATCGGCAGGGCCACGACAGTCGCGACGGTCGCGACGCGCAGACTGAGCAAGATCGCGGTCCATTCGTCTGCTGAGAATCCAAACACGGCTGTGTCTTTCAGTTCGTATGCGCGGCAAGAAACGCTGCGTCTTATTTGAGAATCGTGAACCCCTGCTTCGTGAAGGCGGCCTGGCCCTCAGCCGACTTCAGGTAGCCGATGAAGGCAAGCGCCGCATCGGGATTCTTCGACGCCGCAGTGACGGCGATGGGATAGATGATCGGCGGATGCGTGTCGTCGGGAAAGGCGTCGATAATCTTAACTTTCGGCTCGGCCGCCGCATCGGTTTCGTAGACGATGCCGAACGGTGCTTCACCTTGTGCAACGAGCGCCAGCGCTGATCGAACATTCTCCGCCTGGGCGAGCTTCGGTTCCACAGTTGTCCACACGCCGAGCTTTTCCAATGCCGCGTGCGTATATTTGCCAGCCGGCACAGCCTTCACATCGGCAATAGCCAAACGGCCATCTCCGAGCGCGGCCGCGAGCCCAAAGTCTTTACCGATCTTCAGAGAAACCGAACTCGACTGAGGCGCGATCAGGACAAGGCGATTGCCAAGCAAATTTGATCTTGTGCCGTCCTTTATGAGCTTGGCCTTGGCGACGTAGTCCATCCAGTCGAGATCAGCGGATATGAATATATCGGCCGGCGCACCCTGCTCGATCTGCTTCGCGAGTGCGGAGGAACCGGCATAAGAGATGACAATCTTGTTGCCCGTGCTCGCCTTGTATGCACTCGCGGCGCCATCAAGCGCGTTCTTGAGGCTGGCAGCTGCGAAGACAGTGAGGGTCGTCGTTTCAGCGTTCTGCGCCTGGGCGGTGACGGGACATGAGGTGGCGACCATTACGCTTGCCAATATCGTGTTGAAAGCAAAACGCGAGATCTTGAGCGCCAGCATCAGCTACGCATCCTAAAGGTTAGCGATATAGCCGGAAGGATATCTAGCCCGTGGACATTTGCAACTAGTCGTTTCCCGATGCGGCAAACGATCCGGTGGGCAACGACGCAGAAATCCCGCAGCTGCTCCGAATCAATCAGCGTAGTGACTCAGGCCTTCAGCACGATCTTGCCGAAATGCGCGCCGCTCTCCATGTAGCGCAGCGCTTGCGGAAGTTCTGAAAACGCAAATACGCGGTCGACCACCGGTCTCAATCCCGCAAGCGCGATTGCGCTATTCATGGCCTCGAACATATCGCGGCTGCCGACGTAAATGCCCTGCGCGGTGATGGTCTTCATCACAATTGGGATGGGATTTACAGTGCCGCCGGTCAACACACCGATCAAACTAACGCGGCCGCCGATGCGTACCGCTTCAAGCGATTGCGGAAGTGTTCCGGCGCCGCCTACCTCGACGACATGATCGACGCCTCTGCCCGTCAGTTCACGGGCCTTGCGGCCCCAATCCGCTGTCGTCTTGTAATTAATAACGTCTGAAGCGCCGAGTTCGCGCACGCGCTCGAGCTTCTTGTCACTGCTCGACGTCGCAATGACGCGCGCTCCAGACATTCGTGCGAACTGCAGCGCAAAGATCGAAACTCCGCCGGTCCCCTGAACGAGGACCGCCTCTCCGGCGGCGAGGTGGCCGCTTGTGATGAGGGCATGCCAGGCGGTGACGGCGGCGCAAGGAAGCGTCGCGGCTTCTTCATCGCTGAGATGCGACGGGACCTTGACCACGCCTTCGCTATCGAACACGACGTATTCCGCAGCGACGCCTGGAATGGCGCCTCCCAGCGCGCTCGCAGATTTTTCCTGCGACGGCTCGCCTTCTCGCCAGGCTTGCATGAAAATGCCGGCCACCCGGTCACCCGGCCTGACGCGCGCTACTCCGGCGCCGACCGCAGCGATCTCTCCGACGCCGTCCGAAAGAATCTGGAACGGCAATTTCAGGTTTGGCGCGTAAATGCCTCGCACGATTAACAGATCGCGGTAGTTGAGCGACCAGGCGCGCATCTTGACGAGCACTTGTCCGGGACCCGGCTGAGGATCCGGAACATCTTCAAGCGAGAGACCGTCTATCCCGAAGCTCTTCAGCAGGAAGGCCTTCATCGGGCTTCTCCAAATTGCGTTTTGACTGGTGAGCGAGAGCGGTGGCGACCCTTTTTACATTAACGGATTAGGCGTGGCGTCACTTAGAGCCGCGGGTTATCTTTGTCCACCAACGAGAGTATCGGAGGAGACCATGGCCATGCGTGCTGACGAAATCGTCATCGTTTGTCTGGCACTGCTGGATGTCGCAATCTGTTGGGCCATTTATGACTTGATGGACGGGAAATTGACCCTCATTCTGGCTGGGTGACGAGTTCCCGCATAAGCGGTTCGGGGAGCTGCCACAGGTCGAATAGCTGATCGAGCTTGTGCGCGCCAGGGCGTGGCAGAGAGAGTGTCCGCTAACCCGCATTGTATTAGCAGCTTTTTATTCGGGTATTTGTTGCTTGCCCATGCTCCTGCTCAATTATAGGCACATCTTCTAGTTCGCGGAGTTGAAGCGTCTTGCCGCCATATCTGAGAAACACGACATCCTGCTTATCGCCGACGATACATCCGATCCGCTACCTGGCGTAATTCGTTCGACGGGCTCAAGCTAATGCAGACGCTCGCCAAGAAACTGCAGCGCTTTCGGCACCGCGTCATTCCTCGCTTCTGCGTTGGCCTCAACGCTCGAGCGCTTTCTGCCCGGGTCATCGAAATCGTGCGTGGCACCCGGGTAGACTGAAATTTTGATGTCACCGCCCTGGGACTTACTCTGCCGAACCAAACTTTCGCAGCGTTTCGGCGACACCTCTTCGTCAGCAGTTCCGATGAAAATGCGCACGGGGGCGTAAGGCCGATAGCCACTGTCAAACTGCCCCTTTAGCCCGCACGCAGGATAGAACGCCAGCGCGCCGCGAAACCCCGTCTCGACCGAGGGCTTTTCAATCCGTGGGATCGAGGCCTACGAGAGGACATGGGATCAGTTTTTTTCATGGGCCCATGACCCGCCGTCTTCGATATCAAGGAAATGAATATTATCGCCGGCAATGACGTGGCGTTTGTCGCTGCCGCGATGCGCTGTGCAGGAACGGAAGTCAATGGAGAGAATGTCGATCTCGATTTCCGGTTGACGATTGGTCTGCGTAAGATCGATGGACAGTGGTTGATAGTTCACGATCACCATTCGGTCCCCGCCGCGTGATAGCGAATGATCAGCTGATTGTGATACAGCCTTTCATGTTTTAACAGCACCGATGCAACATGGAGTTTTTATGCGGTAACGATTACTTCTGTCCTCATCTTCGCGCTGCAAGGATCGGTCATACGTGAAGGTTGATTTCACAAGCCAGGAGTACTTTCGTAACCCGGCCGCCGGCATCGAAAAGCTGAGATCCCACGGACCTGTCATCGAGACCAAGTTTCCGATCGTCGGAAAGGTTTGGATCACGACAACACAAGCAATGGCCGGCCGGGTTCTAAAAGAAAGTGACACATTCGGCCTGCGAAAGGACGGTCAGGTGGCCGGAGTCCGGTGGTGGATGCCTGGGTTTGTGCGTACACTTGCCGACAACATGCTGACGATGGATGAGCCAGACCATACGCGTCTGCGCCAGATCGTCGATGAGGCCTTTCGCCGACGTGCCATCCTTGACATGGAACCAAGAATTCTCGCGATCGCTGGCAAACTCGCCGACGAATTGTTCGCAGAAGGAAGCCCCGCCGATATCGTCGATCGCTATGCACGCTTGCTGCCGCTGTCCGTCATCTGCGAACTGTTGGGTTTGCCGCCAGCCGACCGGCCCAAGTTTATAGTGTGGACAAAGGGTTTCACGCGTCTAACCGGAATGCTGGGTTTTCTCCGGCTTTTTGCGTCCATTGGTCCAATGAAACGCTATCTGGAGGGACGCCTGCAAGCTGCGCGTGCGCACGGCGGCGAGGGGTTAATTGCGGAACTTGTTCGGGCGGAGAAGGAAGGCGGGCGCATCAGCTCAAACGAAATGGTCGCCATGGTGTTCTTGCTTCTAGGAGCAGGCACAGAAACGACCACACATCTGATCAGCGGATCTGTCCACGAACTCTTGAAAAATACGAAACTTCGGGACTGGCTCGAGGCAGACTGGGGACGGGGCAACATGGCAATCGAGGAATTCTTGCGATTCATCTCGCCCGTGCAATTCTCCAAGCCCCGTTATGTACGCAAGGATGTCGTGTTCGACGGCGTCAAGTTGAACAAGGGCGACAGGATCATGGCTATGCTCGCCGCTGCAAATATGGACCCTGAAGCAAACGGCGACCCGGAACAACTTAATCTGGAGAGACGACCGAACCGGCACCTTGCGTTCGGCACAGGCGTTCATTTTTGCCTCGGCTATCAGCTCGCCCGCATTGAAGGCAAGTGTGCATTGCAAGCATTGTTCACCCGCTGGCCTAACCTCACGTTGGCCATAGAAGAGTCAAAAATCCGGTGGCGCGAGCGACCCGGTATTAGAGCACTTGCCGATCTGCCAGTGGTGGCAATACGATAACGACTTTATTGATTCGCGTTACAATGCGCGCGGTCACCTTCATCGCCGCCAACTAAGTCCAATCCAATGCAATTTCTGCTTCTGGCCCAATGGAGACGTCAGCGCTCGTTGCAATCGCGTCCGCATGTGAGTGAAAAGCCGACGTCCCGCGAGCGGCACGCCGGGATCTGCTAGTTACCCTAAGCGGACCTCAATGACTTAGCACATTCGCGAAGAAGCGCGCTTCTCAGTAGCGGAGCCACAACCCACGTCTTCAACACCTACGCCGCTGCACTGACGCTTCTGCGACGGAAGAAGATAGACACTGTCGTAATTCAATTCGCTCGCGACGCAGCCACTGTCGATTTTTGTGAAGCCGTACGGTCTCTCAATGTACCGTTGGTTTATGCTTCGCCGTCCGTAAACTGAGATATTTGCCAGCTATTTTAACGGGCCTTCCGAGCATTCACTGCCCTTAAAATATTTGCCCTTGGCCCGCAATTATCCTGATATTTTCCAGCGGGTAGTTGCAGTCGGAAAGTGTGGAGAACAATCATGCTGTTCGAAGAGGGTTTTACATTCAGAAATTTTTTGGTCGATGCCTTCGCGATTTTTATGTTTGTTGTTTGGTTCTGGTTGCTGGTGGTCGTGTTCAGCGATCTGTTCCGCCGCCATGATCTATCCGGGTTCGCCAAGGTCCTATGGGTGATCCTGCTTATCGTCCTGCCATATATCGGTATTTTCGCATACCTACTTACGCAAGGTCCCGGTATGGCGGCGCGCAACGAAGCGCAGGCCCAGCAGGCACAGGAGAAATTACGTCAGATCGTGGGCTACAGTGCTGCTGACGAGATTGAAAAGCTCAACCGGCTGAAAGCAGCGGGCTCAATTTCAGAGCAAGAATACGGGCGCATGCGGGCTCGTTTGGTACAGTAGCAATCCATTGGCAGCGGGTAGCGGGTGGTACGGGCGTCGTGTTCTCATCTGGAACCGACGCCTTATCAATACCCCGCTTCCTCGCCGCCTTCTGCCTGGCAACAAGCGGTCAAACTCCTCCTCCAAATCACCGCTTTCATTGATCTCGGTGCGCCCCCACAGCTGCGCCTGTTCAAAGCACGGCGAGACGAGGAAAGAGCCCGTCATATTTTCCGCTCTCCTGGCATGACGTGCAGGTGAGACCATGAGCCTGACGGCTTCCGAAATATTTCCCGCCGCCATCGCAAGCGGGCGGTATGGAAACGGTCGAAGAAGGCCGAGTTGATCATGACGTCCGGGAATGGGGCCAGGAGATGACTTGTCTTCGCCAACGTATCGATCGGCTGGTTGATATTCCCGACGAACACCATCGATGCCGACTCCGCCACGGCATCACGCCCCTGGGCAAAAGAGCCGGAAGCCATGAAATCCTTCATGATCTGCAAGCCGTCCTTGTCCTTAAACGAGACGCCGGCCACTTCATCGAAAGCGACTACATCCCAAAGGCCCACCAGGCCGATAGTGCGGCTGGCCATATTGTAGAAAAGGTTTGCCACGGTGGTCTGGCCGCCCGAGATCAGGATGCTGTTCGGGCTACATTCTTTGTAAACGTGGCTCTTGCCTTGCCCCGCGGCCCCAGCTCACAGACGTTGTAGTTGTTCTCGACGAAGGGGAAAGGCGCGCCAGCAGGTGCCACTTCGTCCGCTCGGAGAACAGCGAAGGCTCCATCCCGGTAGAGCGATGCAGCGCGCCCAGCCATTCATCCTCAGTGAACGCCTTCCGGCCCTCAAACAGCTCGTCCATGCCCTTGTTGGGCATCTGGATGGGCTTGATGTCACTGATGCTGAAGGGGGACTTCTTCTGTCCCTCCTCGAAGACGTAGTGGATGGTGACGATGGACCAGATGCCGCCGGCGAGGAGCTTTTCGTACTTCTTTACGTCGATCTCGGCAGTCCCCAATTTGTTCCGGGAACACGAAGTTGCTGTGCCAGACATGTGACATCTCTGAGAGATTTCACACGGGCGGGTCGGTAACGGCACCCGGTGCAATCCATGGCCACGAAGGCTGCGGACGTCATCACGACCACCCTCCGAGCGTTGCTCCCGTTTAGGCGAGTTGCCGGTCGATCGGCAGTTTTCTGATGCGACCGCGACGGCATAGTGGTTGTCGCCCTGCGCACCTCGGTCGACGTCATCACCGGCTTTGCGTTACAGCCGAAGTCGCGCGTCAATGCTACTCCGCCGATTGAGGCAGCGGCTTAGTGGACATAAATTAAGGCCGCCAAGAGATGGATGGGCGCGGCGCTTAAGAACAATCATTGATGAACAGGAGCTCGGAGTTGCAAATCATCGATTTATCAAAACCAATTCAATTCAATCGCGGCGACCCATTTTTCTTGCAGGTCAAGATTAAGCACAAGCGGCACCGCGCTGCGAAGCTCCTGGTCCGGTTACTCGGTTTGCCGTACCGGCTGTTTCCTAAGGACTTCGTGGGATGGGCAGACGATACAATTACTAAGATGGGTGTACATTCGACGACGCACATCGATGCGCCGTGGCACTACGGGCCAATCTCGGCCGGTCATCCTGCGGAAACAATCGAGAAGATTCCGCTTGAACGATGCTTAGGGCCGGGCGTCGTATTCGACATGACACACAAAGCTGACAACGACCCTATCACGGTGACCGACATGGAGGCTGCCCTGGCCAAAACGGGAGCAGATCTCACTCGTGAGACGATTGTGCTCATCCGTACAGGGCGTGACCGCTTTATGGGAACGAAGCAGTTCTGGACGGTCGGCACCGGCATGAGCGCGGCGGCAACCGAATGGCTGCTCGATCACGGTGTTACAGTCATGGGCATCGACCAGTGGGGCTGGGATTTGCCGTTCTGGGCGCAAATCGAAAGATCACGTGCGACCCGCGACAACACGCTCTTCTGGGAGGCCCACCGCGTGGGCCAGCGACGCCCCTATTGGCATATGGAACAGCTGACAAACCTTGGAGCTCTCCCGCCGCACGGGTTCGAAGTGGCCGTGTTTCCGTTGAAGATCGTCGGAGCGTCAGCAGCGCCTGCCCGCGTTGTCGCTATTGTGCGATAGCACCGATAAGCCTCACAAATGTCACCCCGCCGTGGTGACGTTTCGCGTAACAGTCCTCTCGATCCGCAAAGCTGCTTCACGTTTCCTTATATTGTCGTTGGCGTTGAGGACGTAACAAAATGATAAAGTGCTTCTCAACGCACGAGCATTCGCAACCGGCATACTCCCGTTCCTTGAGTGACAGCGTTCGGCAGCCGCTTCTCATATCAGTCTCCGCCGTTTGACCCCTGCGGAGCAAAGCGACAATGCTGGACCTGTTAGATGAGTTCGACGAACGCTTCGACCGTGCGCCGGAATTGCTCGCGCGGTCGGCGAAAAAGCCTTTGCTCGCCGTCGACATTCTATCCGTCGCCACTGCGACGCCCGAGCACAAGATATCGCAGACAGACGCCCTGGAACGCGTAAACCGCGTAACTTCGGCCTTCGCACGCCTCTCCGGCATTTATACCGGGTCCGGCATCGAAATGCGGTATTCCTGCGTGCCGCCCGACTGGTGCCACAAGCATCATGGCTGGAAAGAACGCATGGCCGTTTACCAGCGCCACGCGCTCGAACTGCTCGAAAAAGTCGCGCGAAAGTCGGTGGCCGATGCGGGGCTTTCGCTCGCCGAAATCGACGTTCTCATCACCAATTCGACCACCGGAATTGCCGTTCCGAGCATCGATGCGCTTCTCATCAACCGGCTGAAACTCAGAGAGACCGTCACACGACTTCCGATCTTCGGTTTTGGCTGCAGTGGTGGCGCGGCAGGTATTGCGCGGGCTGCGCATCTCGCACAGTCAATGCCTGGCGCGAACGTGCTTTTTCTTACCATCGATCTCTGCAGCCTCGCAGTGCGTGCCAACGACCACAGCCTAACCAACTTCGTTGCCGCCGCACTCTTCGGCGACGGCGCTGCGGGCGTCGTCCTGTGCAGCACGGGCCGCGGCGAGACGTCCAGATCCTCATCTGCACCATCATCGGCGGTGCCCAAAATCGTCGCGTCCGGAGAGCACCTCTGGCATAAGACTGAGCATGTTCTGGGGCTCGACATTAAGGACGATGGGTTCGGCATGGTGCTTAGCCCTCAGCTTCCGGCGGTGATGCGCGAAAATTTTGGACCGGCAGTCGCTCAGTTTCTTGAGCGCAACGACATCTCGCTGACGGACTTCGACGGCTTCCTGATCCACGCGGGCGGGCGCAAGGTTCTGGAAGCGGCCGAGGAGATTCTCGGCACCAGCCGCGATCAGATGGCGCACGCGTGGAGCGTGATGCGCGACTATGGCAATATGTCGTCGGCAACGGTGTTGTTCGTGCTTGAGCGGGCGCTCAAGGCCGGCGCGAAGGGGCGGCACCTGATGGCGGCGTTCGGCTTCGGATTCTCGGCGCACTTCGCGGTCATCGATCTCTAAATCCCAAATTTAATCTGGAGACTCGCATGAACGTAATTATCATCACCGGCGCCTCTGACGGCATCGGGGCCGAACTGGCCCGTCAATATGCCGAGGCACGAGGAAAAGACGTTGCCTTGAGCTTGGCTGCGCGGAGGCTCGATAAACTTCAGGCCGTGGCGGATCAGTGCCGACAGTCAGGCGCACAAGTCCTTGCCCGGCCCACGGACGTCAGTGATGAGGCAGAATGCCGGAGCTTGATTGGCGACACCGTCAAACAATTTGGGCGCATCGACACGCTCATCAACAACGCCGGCATATCTGGCCATGGCATGCTGGCCCAAGTGCCCGATCTGGGTTGGTACGAAGAGCTCATGCGCATAAACCTTTGGGGCAGCATCTGGTGCACCCATGCGGCCTTGCGTCACATCATCGAAAAAAAAGGCCGCATCGCCGGTATTTCAAGTCAGGCCGGACTTGTAGGAGTGCCAGGTCGGACAGCGTACAGCACAAGCAAATTCGCCATGAATGGCTTCTTCGAAGCCCTTCGCGTCGAGTTGCTGGCCCACGGTGTTTCGGTCACAATCGCCTACCCGGGTGTTGTGGCTACTAAAATTCGCCACCGCGGTTTTGACGCCAAGGGACAGACAGCAGGCGTCAGCAGCCTCGATGAGAGGGGTGCCATGTCGGTGGAAACCTGCGCCAAGTTAATCCGAAAGGGCGTGGAAGCGCGCGACCGTGATATTCTGATGGGCAACAAGGGCAGACTTACTCGGTGGTTGAAATTGATCGCGCCAGGGTTGATGGACAAACTCGCGCTTGCCGCCCTCGCAAAAGAGGTCGGCCCTCACTGAGTATGTACAGGTTTGACTGCGCACCAGCATGGGAGCGACCTCATTGAAGAGCTTTAGAATGCCCTACGGCATGACAACTCGAACGGCCACCCGCGCCTAATGGTTTCAACTTTTCAGCCTGCTTTCGTGAGCCAAGTCCTCCGCAACTGCTTGCAGGTTGCCTTCAGTTGACACGCGGACAAACATTTTTGGTCGTCATCGACTATAGCCTCAGCGGCGTCTGTACGACGCCCGAGTAAAGCGCACTGACCTTGACACGGTTCCGGGCCGCTTCAACGCGCAGCGATTTGCAAAGCCCGACGATCGCATGCTTCGTAACCCAGTACGCCGTGCAACCCGAGGCGGGTGTTAGTCCTGCCCTCGCGATTAGCCACCTCGTTGGTGACAAATTCGGTAGAGTCTTCGATGCAGTCGGCCCGGACCGTATGCAGCAAATGTGGAAGCGGATGCGGCTGTTGCGAAGAACAAGCCCATCATCGTCTGGCCGATCGGCGGGAAACTGTTCTGGTGGATCGACCGGCTGTCACCTTCGTTGTGCATCAAGATGGCCCGGGATATCTACGACAGCAACCAACGGCTTACGGGCCTCGAATAGTATTCCGTCCGCAAGTACGCAGCAACGATCTCCTCGGCAAGACTTATCCAATGGAACCACCAATTGCCTCTCACGTTGTCCCGGGGTTGGACGACACATGCAGGAGGCCAGTGATGCCGCAGTCCCAGGAAGAAAGGAACCAGCCGCAGAACTCGTTCCTCGCGAGTCCCATAATGCAAACTCCGCTATTCGCGATTGTTGCTGAGATGAACGGAACGCTCCTAGAAACCATGGCCACAGCTCAGAAAGAGTGGGCGAATTTCGTGGACCGCCGAATTAAAGAGGATGTCGCAGTTTTGCGCCAGCTGATGCAGTGCCGCTCGCCTGCAGACATGCACCGGGTGTACTCCGATTATTTCGAAACGGCTTTTGAGCAGTACCAAGAACAGTCAGCAAGAGTTCGTGCGGCGCGGGCAATCCATTGCGGAGCATCTCGCGGAAACGGTAGACAACAGGAAAGAGGCCGCTCGGTCGCGACATTAGCGCGGCTCCGATCGAGCGGCGGATCTGCAGGGGGTGGTGCTGCCGGCGGCGGTGGTGGCAGCCAATCGGGTCCTTACCCGCGTCATCCGTGACGGCGTCGCTCAACCGCCGATCTGACCGCATAGGCGCCCGATCCCGCCGCTCTCCATTGCGCATGGCGGGTCGATGTCGTCCTTCACTTGCTTTCGGAAACTGTCGGCGAGGGAGGCTGGAGCGTCTGTTTGCGTGCTGTCCGCTTCGAAGAGTCTGGCAAACCCCATCAGTCTGACGCTCATTAACCACGCTGAAACAGACACGACCACTGATACTGGCAAGGCCGGGGATTCCGTCGGGGATATCCTGACTTTTGCCAATAAAGTTTTCGACGCCAAGAACGAGAATCAAGTGGGTACGGACAACGGCTTCTGTTTGCGTACCGTGGCCGGTGAAGCTTACGAGTGCAATTGGACGGCGTTTCTTGCTGATGGTCAGATCACGGCTGAAGGACCATTCTACGATGCGAAAGACTCGATCTTAACGGTTACCGGCGGAACGGGCGCTTATGACGGAATGCATGGTCAGCTAAAGCTCCATGCCCGTGACGCCAAAGGTTCCGAATATGATTTCGTCTACGAGATTTCAAAATAGACTCTGATATTTATCTGAGCGTCCGGTGAGAGCGAGGGATTCGAACCCCGCCAATTCAATCCAATATATTTCAATAGGTTAGTCATGGGACCGTTGCTTGTGGTGTAGCAGTCAAGTGTAACACTTTGCAAGCTTGACGAATGCTTTTGGCCGAAACTGCAAAAGCCAGAATTCGAAATCATATTTGATCACACAAACCCGGCTCGTGTTGTGGATATACCGGCCGGCAGCATATCGATGCCGCATTTGGCCCCTCAGTTGATAACCGAATTAACGTGACGTGAGGTACTCGCCACTGACCGGCTTAGCCGATGGGGTATCGTTTGATTTGAGGGGCTGAGGGTTAGCCGCACGACCTGACGAGATCCCGAGCTACGGCGGGTCTTTTTCCGTGGCCGCCTCCCAGCGCGTCATCTGGGGTTTCCTCCTTAGACTTGAGCCGCCTCGCGCGGCTCTTTTTTTGCAAAATGTCCCGCTTCAGCCTCACAAAAAATGGCAGGTGCCAGTCCCCAAAAGATTGGCATCCAGCTTCCAGAAGAAGAGGCGAACCGGATTGCCGAAGCTTTCTGGGATGAGTGGAACTTCATCAACAGAGCAGAGCGCATGTCTGATGAACGGCTCGGAAGCCAGTTTGGGCAATGAGGCGGAGCGCTGACAGCAACCCTCGTCTCGAATTTTCGACGATGGTTTCAATCGATGGATCTTTCGGTTCGGGCACGAAACTGTTTGATCAATGCTGAATTAAAAACAGTAGATGATCTTGTCCACCTGTCCCCTGAACACCTGAGAGAACTAAGGGGCTTTGGACAAAAGTCCATTAGCGACGTGTTGACGGCGCTGGAAATGGCTCTTGATGAAGGTCCACCATGATATAAAAATGGAATTTGCTTCGAATACTGACCTTTTACCGGCGATCCGACAATCGCTGCTGCAGTATCGTGAGCGGGATAGAGACATCATTCAACGCAGGATGGGACTCGACAGACCTGCGCAAACGCTTCAACAAATAGCGGATATTTATTCCCTGACGCGAGAAGGCGTGAGGAAAATTGCAAATAGGCTGGTGACAAAATTGAAACGTTTGGAGTATTGGGATGATCTATTAGTAAGAAAACTAGAAGAATTAATGCACGACCGGCAATATCCTTTACCAGCACTCGGCGTTGAAGCAATAGATCCGTGGTTTAAAGGTGTCGGGGAATACCCCTCTATTTTGCAATATGTATTAGAAAATTTATGCGATGACGCTGCAAATATTATATCAATAGACGGGGTTAAGTATATAGCATTTTTAGATCAGAATCGTTGGGATAACATATTAAAATCTGCCCAACAGATTTTGATAGGCGGGGCCGACCAGCATTGGACCGAATATAATTGCCAGTCAGTTGTTGCCTGGTTGTTACCTGAAAATATGAGAGATCTGCGGCAGATATTATGGGAGAAAGCTTCCGCAAATTGTAATTTTGCGATGAGTGCGGATGGCGTAAGAGTTCTGAGTTCCTTTGGCAAAGCGGCCGAACAAGTTGTGGCGGCGATTCTAGACGAATCACCACATCCAATTCATTTCACCAAAATCGCTGAGTTGGCTGCCAATCGAACAGGACGGGCAATCGATGTTCGCCGGGCTCATAATGCAGCTGCCGCTGTAGGCTTATTGTTCGGGAGAGGCATCTATGGAACAGACGGACATCTCCCGATCAACCAGATTCAAATTATGGAACTAGCAGCTGAAGCTGAGGAGATCGTATCCGACGGAGCTTCGGATAGACAGTGGCACACCTCCGAAATTTTGAGTTCATTGATTGAGAGAGGATCTCACCTCGGCGACTTATTCGGTAAATTCGTCATAGATATCAGTCTTCAGCGATCTGGAGTGCTATTGAAATTAGGAAGAATGATGTGGACTGCGCGAAGTGAACGCGAAGACAGTTCATCATCGCGAATTTAAATTCGACAAGCAATAATCTCAATGCTGCAAGTCGCTGAACGGCCATTGAAAGCGGCAGATATCTATCAGCGTCTTATAACCATACGTGGCCTCAATGATCACTTCCAAATCGTTCCTTATGATCCAATCATTCGAGTAGGCCCGAGTTTGTGGGGACTCAATGATCGTGACGTCACCATCAAGAGAGCCGATCAACCACGCTTTCGGGAGGCATTGATCGAAATTCTCAATCAATGGAGACGCGGAATTCATTTGACCGAACTTGAGTCTCTAATATCAACGATAAACGGAGTAACCGCGAACTCACTTTTCAGCATTGCCTGCCTTGACTTCGCGTCTCAGGGTAAGCAGTTCGCAATACATATATTTGGACGAGTGGGATGGCCCTCGAAGAGAGAGTTCTGAGCGAACTTCGATGAAGTGGTCAAGCGTGTAACGCAGAGGATTGGTCGGAGTATTGAACGAACGGCAATCTCCAGAGGGCTAAAGGCAGCAGACGCACTTTTTGATCCAGTTGGAGAAGTCTGGTCCCGCGCTGACAAAACTGACAGAGAATTGGATCCCGCCGATACAGATCTTGCTGGCGCTATTGTCGCTGGGTAATCCTTACAATTTCGCAAGTGTTCTCATACCCGAATGCGCTGTCATCCTGCGAGAAGCAAAACACGCTCCCCAATCTTCCATGGGACATTACTCTCCCAATGAAATCAATCCAGTAAGCTATCCGACCGAGTTTCGCTGGGGCAATCCTGGGGCAAAACGGTGCAAAAAATTTCACCGCCGCGAGGGACACACTTCTTCGCTTAGATCACTGCCACATCTTGCGCATGCGAGCGCCGATGTCGATCCGCGCGCCCTGCCTTGTGACTGGCGCAGCAGAACTTGCTGCCATTGCCGGCCATGCCGCCTTCTCGAAAAGGCCGACAAGGCCATTCGGGATAAAGCGCGTGCGCGAGGCGTAAACGTGGCGATCGCCTTGAGCGCTTTGCCCGTGCGTGAAGAAACGTTGCGGAACGATGAGGTGAAGATCGTCCTTGGCGCGCGTCATGGCCACGTAGAGTAAGCGCCGCTCCTCCTCGATCTCGGCCGTGGTTCCGGTGCCGAGGTCAGACGGAATGCAGCCGTCGACAACGTTGAGGACGAACACCGACTTCCATTCTTGGCCCTTGGCGGAATGGATCGTCGAGAGAATGAGATAATCCTCATCGAGTAAAGGCACGCCCGCTTGGTCGCTGGTCGCGTCCGGCGGATCGAGAGTCGAGTTCTGTAAGGAAGCGCTGGCGCGAAGGATATCCGCTGGCGATCTGTTCGAGCTGAATCAAGTCCGCCTGGCGCGTGACGGCATCCTCGTGGATTCGTTCGAGATGCGGTTCGTACCAGAGCCGCGCGCGTTCGAGTTCCGCAGGCCAGCCAGCGCGGCCGCTCCGCATATCGGCCATGACCGCCACAAATGCTCGCCAGTCATCACCCGCACGGGGCGGTGAAGGAGCATCAACGAGCGACCCGATCGGATCGGCGGCAGTCATCATGTGGTCGAGCACGCGTTGAGCAGAAGCCGGTCCCACACCTTGCATCAACTGCAACAACCGAAACCCGGCGACACGATCGCGTGGATTCTCGACGAAACGCAGGAGCGCAAGCAAATCCTTGATATGGGCCGCGTCCAAAAACTTGAGCCCGCCAAATTTCACGAACGGTATGTTGCGGCGGGTGAGTTCTATCTCGAGCGGACCGCTGTGGTGTGAAGTGCGGAACAGCACTGCCTGCTGCTTTAGGGTCGATCCGCCCTCGCGGTTTTCTAGGACGCGCTCGACAATGTAGCGCGCCTGGTCGGCTTCATCGCGGACGCTGACGAGTTGCGGCGGTGTGCCTGACGCGCGCTCGGTCCAGAGATTCTTGGTGAACCTCTCGGCGGCGAGCCCGATCACGCCATTGGCGGCGGATAGAATAGCTTGGGTTGACCGATAGTTGCGATCGAGTGTGATGATCTCGGCCGGCGGATTGAAGGCAGCAGGAAAGTCGAGAATGTTGCGCACCGTTGCCGCCCGAAACGAATAGATCGACTGCGCATCATCGCCGACGACAGTGACACCGCGACCGTCGGGCTTCAATGCCAGCAGTATCGAGGACTGGAGGCGATTGGTGTCCTGATATTCGTCGACCATGACATGATCGAAACGCCCACCAATGTCGTTGGCGAGCGCCGGATCGCTGACGGCCTGCGCCCAGTAAAGAAGCAGGTCGTCGTAATCGAGTACATTCTGCCTCTGCTTGGCCTCAACATAGGCGGCGAAGAGAGACCTCAGCTCGGTAGCCCAAGCCGAGCACCATGGAAAGGAGGCGCCCAGAACCTCATCAATCGGAAGTTCCGCGTTCACGCTGCGCGAATAGATGGCGAGGCACGTTCCCTTGGTCGGAAATCGGCCTTCCGTCTTCGAGAATCCGACTTCGTGCCGACACAGGTTCATCAAGTCGGCCGAGTCTTCGCGATCGTGGATGGTGAACGCCGGGTCAAGACCGATCTGATCGGCATAATCGCGGAGGAGACGTGCGCCGATGCCGTGGAAGGTGCCGGCCCAGCTCAACGCATCGGTCATGACGCCAGCATTGTTGCCCATGACCTGGCGCGCAATGCGCTCGACGCGGCGCGTCATCTCGACGGCGGCGCGGCGGGAGAACGTCATCAGCAGGATTCGGCGCGGGTCGGCACCATTGACGATGACGTGGGCGACCCGGTGCGCGAGTGTGTTCGTCTTTCCTGATCCTGCCCCAGCGATGACCAGAAGCGGTGACCCGGGCGGGCAGATTCCATGCTGCACACCATGTTCCACGGCCCGCCGCTGTTGCGGATTGAGGGCGGCGAGATAAGCGGCGGCTGCGGACACGTGTCGAGATGTCTCCGGCGTAAACGCGAACGATCGGTGATTCTTGGTATGTTCGCAACGAGCAGTGCGTTCCAGACAAGAGGCGGAGGAGGTTCCGCCAAACGATAGCGGAAATCTGCCTGACGGGGGGACGAGACGTCCCCGATGCAACCGTCGAGCCTGGCACTCCGCATCAATAAGGCTAGCCGGGTGATAGTAATTACTACCACCTTGGGTGCGATTGATTCTGCGCGGTCACATCGCGCTCGTTTTGCCTCACCCCCGGGGACGTGTCGGGTTCTCTTGTGAGTATCGAGCCCCACGGGGATGTAGTTCCGGTACGAAGAGTTCTCGATCCCTGATGTCGGTGCGCAGCGCCTATGGCTGACCAATAGAAAGCCTGACCGCTGGCGGCTAAAGTCTACCAGCGAGGTCACTGGCCCCGGCGGCGGTGCTATCAAGGTCGAGGACATGTCGGACCCCGAAGTCGCGCGTCGGAGCGCGTTCGTTGCTGGCGTTGCCTACGCCAATGGACGGGGAAGACAATGCGCCCTGATTGGCACGTCAACCTAGCTTTTGATGAGCGCAAGAAGCTCCTTTGGCACCGTCAGGTGCTTTCAAGCCTTGCCGATCTGGCGAAGGTGTGTGGCATCCGGCAATACCAGAGGCGAAGCATCAAGGGAGGCGCCGCCGGCAACGGCGAGGTCGGGTGCGATCCCTGACACCGTAACGCCGAGCACCGGGGCCGACGTGGAGTATAGCTTTAAATCGAAAGGCAACTAAATCGACCTAAACAGGTTGATCGTATCTGGCCAGTGACCCCGCCTTGGCCTAACTGAGATTAGGTGTAGAGCGCTCGCGGCGTTCGCACACTCTCCAGGCCGCTGATGCGATCACCCTAATACACCTGGGGCGGACTGCTTCCGCTTTGGCAGTTCCCCCAGGCGTTCTCCAGCCGGGCCGGGTTCTCGGTCCCCGCCCGGCTGCACCCGATAGCGTGGCGCCTCCCTGGGTTGCCAGCTAGCAGTCGCCGGCCGTGGGCCTCCTAGCCCCCGGCCCCTTCCACCGAAGCCACAGCAGCAGCTTCAATCTTTGTGCGCGTGCGAAATGAAAGCGATCGCCCCGTCGAACTAAGGGGGCAGGTGCGATGCACTGTCCGTTCCGACGGGAGCGGCCGCTAATAGAATGGACCGAGCATGAAGAGCCTTCAGCAATTGGAAGAAAGTAAGACGACGCTGCTTAGTGTTCCTGCGGAGTTCTTAAGTCGATTACCTTCCGCCCGCTGGGCTCCGATACCGCTGCGCCTGATCGTCGGCTATGGATTCATGGAGCATGGCTTTGCCAAGCTTGCGAGGGGCCCGGATTCATTCCCCGCCATCCTGCACGCGATCGGCGTACCCGCACCGCACTTCATGGGCGACGTCGAAATATTTGGCGGTTTGGCAATTCTTCTCGGAGCTTTCGTTGTGCTTGCCAGCATACCGATGGCCGCGATTTTATTGGTCGCGATGTTTACGGTGCATCTGCCCTACGGATTCAGTTCGATTAAGCTGCAGGCGGTCACCGCTGCCGGCGCGCAGTTTGGGCCGCCCGGCTATGAAACTGACCTCTTGTACCTCGCGTCGCTCGCGACGCCGGCTCCGACGCCGAACGCCAGCCGTCGCTGCAGACGACGGCGCGAACCGACCTCGAGCTATTATCAGATCAGCCGACCTCGCTCTGATGCGCCGCAAACTTTCTTCGAATGAGACCATCGATCGACAGCGGTCCAGAGCCTCCGATGGCGAGATCGGCCCTGGTGCGCGGCGTTACGGTGGCTCAGGGATCGCACCCTGCCCGTTCACCTTATGCTTCGCCGCCAGCAGCGCAGGCGTGTCACATAATGGCGACGCCGGCCACCGCAAATGCCAACACCGACAACACGGCGAGTAACAGGAGAACGATCGTGGCTGCGCGCTGATCGAATATGGGGTGATTATGGACCATGTCCTATGAGCCTCGAGACCAGGACGACGACTTACTCGACTTGCTCCACCGGCCGACAACAAGCTCGAAACGAAGCTTCATTTGATCGAGCTGAAGTTCAAAGGAAGAACCGCGCTCGGGCGAAACGCGAACGCTTCAAGGTCGTGACGAGCGATCGCTCCGCCCAAGTCGGCGGCGGTTGCATGTCAAAGAAAAACACCCCGACCAGGTGACCAACGGGATCGGCGTGCCTGCAGGTTATGCCATTACGGCCATGAGATAGTGGTCCATTATATCAGCAATTCGAGCATAAGCGCCTCTAAGCGTCAAGCAACTCGTCGTGATCGCGCGCGTCCTTCAAGCCTCGGAACAGCGTCCGGCGAGAAACTTTCAGAACGTTGGCGACTTCCTGAGAGGTGAGCTCGCCAGTCTTCATCAGCTTGCGGGCCTGCTTTGCCATGTCGGGCTGCCACTTGATCGGCGGCCCGAGGAGCTTGCCGTTCTTGCGGGCTATCGCCAGGCCGGCCTTGGTGCGTTCAATAATCAGATCGCGTTCGAACTGCGCCACGGCGCCGAGCATGTGCAGCACGAGCTTGCCGGTCGAGCCGCGTGTGTCGAGCCCATCCTCGATGGTGCGGAAGTGAACGCCTCGGGCCTCGAGATCGGCCAGCAGCTTGCTGAGATGGGCGACGCTGCGGCCGACGCGATCCAGCTTCCAACAGGCGAGCGTGTCGCCTTTCTCACAGGCAGCGAGGGCCTGGGCCAACACCGGGCGGTCGTGGCGGCTACCCGATGCCTTCTCGACGTAGATGTCGTCGCTCTTGACGCCGAGCTTCTGAGCGGCGTCGATCTGCAAGGCAGGGTTTTGGTCGCGCGTCGAAACGCGGGCGTAGAAGATGGTCTTGCTGCGCGACGGCTGCTTGCAGCTCAAGAGCGGACTCTAACGGGCCGTATAAGGAGTTCACGGCCTAGGTTAGCCGGTGCTCTGTCCGCAAGTGATGAGCTAAGTTCGGCTGCAATGGCTGCGTTCATCGGGCTTTACGAGGACACGGACACGTGCATTGGCGTCCCGCATTTTCTCGCGACGCAATATCTCCGCACGAAAGGTATTTAACCTCAATTCCCGAATGGGTCGCGAGGAGCTTGGCCGGCTGCGTCTCGCTGGCATTGGCGCTGACGCCGTGACGGTCCCCGGGCAGCTCGGAGAAGCTCTGTCCGGCGTTGTAGGTCGTCACCGGTCCGCCGTTGACCTGACTGCGGATCGCCCCCTCAAGCACGGTCGCGTAGATGAAGGCGGATTTGGCATGCGTGTGACCAGGCGAGTAGCCGCCCGGGCCGTATTCGACGAGCACGCCCTTGATGCTCTTGCCGGGGACGTTCGGCAGCTCGTGCTGGTAGACGACGGTCACCTTGGCGTTCTTCTCCTTCGGCGCATCCGCGAGGACGCTGCCGAACGGCAGGGTGGCGACAAGCAGCGAACAGAGGATGCGTTTCATGGAGCTCTCCTTCGGTTGGCGGATGCGGATCAGGCTCCTGCCTGTGAGCGGCGGAGCCATTCGTCGAAACCGATGCGGCCGAGGCGCGCTTCGCCCAACGGCACGAGCGAGCGCTCCTCGACTCGACCGCCGAAGTATCGGGCCTCGCTGTCGCTCACGACCTCTCGCGGGTCGCCGACCGCCTTCAGAAAGCGGGCGACGATCTCGTTGAACGGTGCTCGTTCCGGGCCGGCGATCTCGACGATGCCGCTTCGCGGCGCTGCGAGCGCCACATCGGCGACGATGGCAGCAACGTCGTCCGCCGCGATGGGCTGGAACAGGCCGGGCGAAAGCCTGACCATGTTTCCATCCGCACCTGAAGCAGCGATACCGCCGAGGAATTCCAGGAACTGGGTCGAGCGGATGATGGTGTAGGGGATGCCGGAGGTCTCGATTAGTTTCTCTTGGGCGACCTTGGCGCGGAAATAGCCATTGTCAGACGTCCGGTCGATTCCGACGATGGATAGCGCGACATGGTGCCGGACGCCGGCTGCGGCCTCCGCCGCGAGAAGGTTGCGGCCGGAGGTCTCGAAGAATTCCAGCACCGCCTTGTCTTCAAATGAGGGCGAATTGGCGAGGTCGATCACCACCTGCGCACCAGCCATGGCCTCTTTGAGGCCCTCGCCGGTGATGCTGTTGACGCCGCTTTTGGGCGAGGCGGCGACGACCTCGTGGCCACCCTGGCGCAGAATGGCGACGGTCTTCGAGCCGATCAGGCCGGTGCCGCCGATGACGACAATCTTCATGGTTTACCCTCCCTCGAAGCCGCAGGCTCAGTGCCTCGTACAGTTCGTCAAGCGCCGTTGCGGCAGCGTGGGGTTAACGCTCGGGGTTAGCGTTGCTGCGGCGATCAAACAACTTTCCGAGCAAAAGCGCGATTCCCGCCAAAATCGGTTGTTTTCATTGCTCCCTTAGTTGCCAATTCCCCCCGCCTGGCGCTAATAGCGCCGCCGGAGCGCATAGCGAAGTACACATCGTTCATCGCGTCAAACATCGACCGTACTTTGGCTTGCCGCTTCTTCTGATCCCGGAGAAAGGCCCGGGGGTTTAAATCGCAGATCGCCGTCCTACGCTAAATTTGAGCCGCCCGAGAGCCGCTGTGAGCTCCAGATCGGTCCCACTTCTCTGGAGACTCTTCTTCACTGCACTGTTTGACTCTGATGGAGTGCAACAGGTGATGACCGACACGCTTCTTTGGGCGAGTGCGATCTCCTTCGCCCTATTGGCATACGGCAACCAACTACAAAATCCATCGAGCAAAGCCTTCGTCCCAATCTCAGTCGAGATTCCGTTTTGAAGCGGCTGTCATACCTACGGATTTGACCCAATGGCCGGGAGTTAGACACCCGATTTGACCTGACTGGAAGCTCTGTGATCCTCGGTGCCCTTGAGCTCGTCGTAATGATCGGCGGAGCTGCGTTTCTCCTCTGCCTCGTCGCGCCCCTGATTGTTTTGATCATCACAGGGGACTGGAATCCTAAAGGTGACCCTTAGCGACAATTAGGGGCGATTTCTCATTTCGCAGTCTGAAGAAACGAGAGACGATTATTTGCACGGGGTAGAAGTGAGGCGGACAGGACAGGCTGCGTTGTATAAAGCGCCTAGCGCCCCCACATCGGCGCCATGTTGCGTAAAAGTTCCCTTTATCAAGCCGATGGCTCCGACCCTGGCGAAGATCCCGCCGACTGGGCCGGAATGGCTGCACGAAGTCAAATTCGACGGCTGGCGGATGCAGCTTCACGTCGACGGCAATCAGACCGCGCTCTACAGCAAGAACGGCGCCGACTACACACGGCGGTTCCGAGCGCTTCACGCCACAGTCAGCCGACTGCCGGTTAAGAACGCCATCATCGATTGCGAGCTCGTCGCCTGCGACGAAACCGGGATGCCGTGTTTCAAAACGCTTATGGAGCTCGGCAGCAAGGCACCGGCCCTCTGCCTTTGGTGCTTCGACCTGTTGCACTTAAACGGCGTCAGGATTACGCCGCTGCCGCTCGTCGAGCGCAAGGCACTCCTTGCGGATCTCGTCGCCATGGTTGGCGACAAGCACCTGCAGTTCTCGGGTGATTTCGACGATCCTACCGCGCTGCTGCACACCTGCCAGAGAATGAATCTCGAGGGCATCGTGTCGAAACGAGAGAGTTGGCCTATCGCTCGGGTCCAACGCGAGACTGGGTGAAGATCAAGACGGCGACCTGGCGCGCTGAGAACCGCGGGCGTTGGGAGATGTTCGAAAAACGACGCTGATCCTGACGCCGCGGAGGTGCTCGCTTAAAGAAAGAGATGCGAGACACCGGCCCGCATCTCTTCTTGCTAAGGGCTTCATGTGCTCGCACAAACGGCAGCCTCCTATCGAGGAGCCGCCGTTGAAGGTCTGTGAGACAGCCGACTTTTTAGCAGCCGTGGTGCCAGAGGCAGCGACGGAAACGCGGTCCGCCCCAGCCCCAGCGATCGGCGCATGCATGACGCGCGCGATCGCAGCCGCCACCACCATATCCGTCATCGTAAATCCAAATGCCGCCGCGCCAATGTCCGTGGTGATGACCGTGATCATGGTCGGAACTAGGGTGCATTTCGCCGCCACCATCGTGATGGTGCATTTTCTCGCCACCACTATTGCCCTCGTTTTGCATCTTCTCACCGCCAGCACCCCCACCACCCCCGCCGCCGTCATCTTTAGCGGCGACCGTTGTGGCAGCGAGCGCGAGACTAGCGGCCAGCGCCAATAGCACACCTGAGATTTTCCGCATCGTTGACAATTCCTTTTTTGCTTATGCCGCTATTAGGGGCGACTTTGATTAAACGCACGAAACCGTGAGAGGGATGGAAGAACCACATTTATATTTTTGTACGGTTGGTTGCCGCTGCCGAACGCGGTCATGATTAATTGCGGGAGCGGAACCTCAATCTCGTAATGCCCGTACCCCAGCATTCTGACTCGATAAAGCGGTCGGGTGTTCTGTTATCCCGTCTCCTTGCTCGAATTACTCGGCACCACATCGGCCTTTGCTCGCATTGCAACTACCGCAGCCTCCTTGGTTCAACTCGCGCTGTGGTAATGCCGAACGCCCTAGCCCTCCCCCGCGGCCGGGGCGCTCCCTCTCTGCAAACCTGATGAGTTTGAGGTCCGCTATGGCCGTCAATAAACCCCTCGGGGAACGCTCGCAAAGGTGCAGTGCGAAAGCGCTCACAGCTCAAGACTGCGATTGAAGGAGAGGAACACTGGACGAAGCGCAGCAAAGAGACCGGTCAATTCATGGATCGGAAAAAGGATCCTGAAGCCAAGCCGTTCAAGGGCGTTCGCAAAGAACGTGGCTAGCAGGAAAGGTGATTAGCTACAGCGCTTAGAACTTCTTCTCTTTGCCGGGAACGCAGTAACCGGACGCTACCGTACCGCTTAGGTCCACCGAATATTGACCGGTGATCCGAGAGATGCGCCAATGGGCGCCGTTATTTTGAAAAACAATCTCCGCGTCGTTGATCACAGCGTTACTCACCGTTCTCGTCCCTCTCGCATCTGCCGAGTGGTCTTGGGAACTATTTGAGAAGCGGCGCGGTGTCAAAGGCATCCATTGCATCCGCGATCGCCTCAAGCTCAGCCTCTTCCTGGGAATTCTCGCAACAGACGACCAGCTCGCCGGCGCGCTTGTCGAGTGCCTTGTACTCAGCCGCATTAGCTGGAGTTGAGATCCGCTCTTTCATCTTCGCCCCCGTCGCATTCGTCTAGCGCTCAATCCTTCTTCAACAAGTCGGGCAATTTTGCGATGTTCGATGCGACCCTCTAGGCTTCATCGCTCGTCAGCCGGTTCATGAGGCCACGACGCACTGGTTCGTTTTCGAAATAAACGTAAGCCAGCGGCCGGCCGTTTGCGTCTTCGACAACGAAGCTTTCGCTGTGCTCAACGACGCGCCAGGGCGCGGGAAGCCGGCGCGGCTCGGCAGGTTCAGCCATCGGAACTGATCTCGACTCCCTATTGATCGCGGTCGCGGCAAGTCTCAATCCAGCATCAATCATGTGAGGATCGTCGTGCTTTTCTCCCAGCCCCTGCAATATTCCGGCAAGCAAAGCTTGAGCTTTGGGAGCTGAGTCCTGGCCGAGACCAGCCGCCGCAATGCCGAGGCGCTGACCGCACTCGGCATGGCTGGCACCATATCAGTTGCGGATACCCGGACCTCCGCTACCGACCCATAGCAGAAATCCGAAGCCGTAAGATTGATGTCAGCTACTAGTGCGGCCCCGGACGTTGCCAGTTGATCACGCTCGAGAGCGGAGCGCACCGCAGCTAGTCGGGCGTCGTCGGCACATCGGGATCGAACCGCAGCATTATGCAGGCGTGTATGAAGGAGGATGACGTGGTGGTTCTTGACCGCAACTGCCACAAGTCGATCGAGCAGGGCCTGATGTTGACTGGTGCGTGGCCGGTCTACATGTTGCCGACACGCAACCGCTACGGCATCATCGGCCCGATCCCGCCCTCCGAAATGGATCCGAAGACGATCCGCGCGAAGGCCCAGGCAGGTTCACTCACGAAGGAGATTGCCGACCAGAAACCGGTGTACGCGGTCATCACCAACTCCACGTATGACGGCCTGTGCTACAACGCTGTGCAAGCGCAGGCGCTGCTCGAAACATCCTGCGATCGGATTCACTTCGGTCTCATTCCCCACTACAGCCCTGACCTGCAGGCGGCAGGCTTTTTAAGGCTTGCAGCCTCTTGCAGCTTAAGCCCAGTCGGATAATTCTTCGCAACTATTAGAACTGCGGGTCGCCGAACATAACTGTCACCGCATGAGTTGTGCATCCCAGTCCAACGAGATGGTGCCTCGCATGACCACTGATTCCACCCCCTCACCGATCGAACGAGGCCACCTTTCGCGGCAACCCCGGAGGGTAACCAATGAAACTGGCTTGATGCGTTGGCTGCCCGGGCTTCAAACGCTACGCCATTACGATCCAACATGGTTTAGGCATGACGTCGTAGCCGGCATAGTGCTAACCACCATGCTCGTGCCTGTGGGTATCGCCTACGCTGTCGCGTCTGGTGTTCCCGGAATTTACGGCTTGTACGCCACCATCATCCCGCTGCTGGCATACGCGCTGTTCGGTCCCAGCCGTATCCTCGTTCTAGGTCCGGATTCTTCACTGGCTGCGGTAATCCTCGCTGTGATTTTGCCGCTTTCGGGGGGAGATCCGATGCGAGCGGTGGCTCTCGCCAGCATGATGGCGATTGTTTCGGGCGCTGTCTGCATAGCAGCAGGATTGGCTCGGCTCGGCTTCATAACAGAGCTGCTCTCTAAGCCGATACGATACGGGTATATGAACGGCATTGCCTTGACGGTCTTGGTCAGCCAACTGCCCAAACTGTTCGGCTTCTCGATCGAAAGCCACGGCCCGCTTCGTGATTTGTGGGCCATCGGGAATGAGATCTTCAGCGGAGGAGTGAACTGGGTCGCGGCTCTTGTCGGAGCAAGCACATTGGCCGTGATCCTGCTGCTCAAGGGCAGCAAGACCTTGCCTGGAATATTGATTGCGGTCGTTGGCGCGACAGTTGCTGTTGGTGTGCTGGGGCTCGCCGAGCGTGCTGGTGTCTCGGTTCTCGGGCCGCTTCCGCAGGGCCTGCCTTCCTTCGCGATCCCGTGGATCTCCTCTACGGATTTCGCGGCGGTGCTGTCAGGCGGTGTTGCCGTCGCACTGGTCTCGTTCGCAGATACCAGTGTGCTTTCACGCTCCTATGCGGCCCGCACGCGAACCTATGTCGACCCCAACCAGGAAATGGTCGGACTTGGAGCTGCCAATCTTGCGGCTGGTTTTTTTCAGGGCTTCCCAATCAGCAGCAGCTCGTCGCGCACGCCGGTTGCTGAGGCTGCCGGCGCAAAGACGCAGATGACCGGCGTGGTCGGTGCACTAGCGGTCGCACTGCTTCTGGTTGCGGCGCCGGATTTGCTTCAGCACCTGCCAAACAGCGCGCTTGCCGCCGTCGTCATTGCCTCAGCCATTGGGCTCTTCGAAGTAAAGGATCTCATCCGCATTTATCGAGTTCAGCAATGGGAGTTCTGGCTTTCGATGTTCTGTTTTGCCGGCGTCGCGGTTTTGGGTGCTATCCCGGGCATCGCGCTGGCCGTGGGGGTGGCCATCATTGAATTCCTCTGGGATGGGTGGCGGCCTCACTCCGCCGTTTTGGGAAGGGCTGACGGCGTTAAAGGCTATCATGACATCACTCGCTATCCCGATGCACGTCTCATCCCCGGCCTTGTCCTCTTCCGCTGGGATGCGCCGTTGTTCTTCGCCAATGCCGAGTTGTTTCAGGAACGGGTCATTGAGGCTGCAGAAAAGTCGCCAACTCCCGTACGCTGGCTGGTCGTGTCAGCCGAGCCCGTCACGAGCGTCGACATCACAGCTGCTGACATTTTGGCTGAACTCGACCATACCTTGCGAGAGATGGGCATCGAGCTCTGCTTTGCCGAACTGAAAGACCCGGTCAAGGATAAGCTGAAGCGCTTCGGATTATTCACGCAACTCGGCGAGGGAGCCTTTTTCCCCACGCTTGGGGCGGCCGTCAACGCGTATCTAAAGTCACATCCGGTGGACTGGGTCGACTGGGAAGAAAAATGCTCGTAACGAAGACAGCAAGGTACGCATTGTCATTGGGGCGACACAACTAATGCCGTCCTCGCAACACTGACGAGCCGCTTTTCCAAAGCGGCCGCCGCGGTCCTGCGGATCATAGATGGTCAGCGGTCAGTCCGGCCTTGCTTGCGAAACTTACGGCCCGCACCCGAGCTTGTCCGTTCGTGCGGACACACAACGGTTACTGCAGCGCTTGGTTATCTTTGCATTGTGGCTCGACGGGGACGCGAGCCAACTCCAAGCCACCGCGCGCGACTCTTACGCGCTGACGAGCGAGGGCGACTACTGCACTGAACCCCCGCATCAACTTATTGCTCGCGCTGGAGTCACGGCGATGCTAAAGTTAACGGTACAGGCCTGCAAGGAGTTTCGCGATGCGGGACCAAGCGGCTCTTATGGAATCGTGCTTACGACGAGTTGCGTATCAGAACTGCATGAGCCCCGTGCGCGAACCGCGTGCCGAAGTCTACCGCGACTCGCATGAGACAATCTTAGCCGCCTGAGCTCTGAAGAGACCGGGCCTTTCGAGTTGTGTGCGTCATGACAGACCTAAATCCCGCAGCAGCACATCACCTGCCTTTCTTCATTACGCCTCCAGGTGCGACGGATGTTTTGTTGGTGATAATGGCTGTTGTTCTAATTGGAGCAGTGCTGGCCGTAGGGGTGTTCTTCTTCTGGCTGCATTCCCTGCCGGAACGGATGGTCCACAATAAGATCCAATTCGATATTGTGGCAGTTCTTGCGTTGCTGTCGCTCTTTACCCACCAGCATGCTTTCTGGGTGGCGGCGCTTCTGATCGCACTAATCGACTTTCCAAGCTTCTCGATTCCTGAATTTTCCGGTTCACTGGGGCGTATAGCAAATTCACTCGAGGCTATCGCGGCAAACCCCGCCGAAGCTGCTCCTCCAAGCCGTTCGCCCGAAAAGGCCGAAGCTGCTCCTCCAAGCCGTTCGCCCGAAAAGAAAGCGCGGATCACCACATCAAAATCCCTGGCCCACAGCGCAGAAGCGTTGCCCAACAACGCGCAAACTGACCAATTGGAATCAGCCTCTGCAAACGGCGGACCGGAAAAGCAAGGGGGTAAGCATGCTTGAATTGCTACTTTGCTCCCTGTTCACAATCCTGCCTGACTATCTCTATCGTCGTTATGGTCAGGGTAAACGGTTCGGTCATGAGATCACGTTTTACTCGGTGTGGTACGAGTTCAGGTACGGAATTACCGCCTGTTTAATGCTCACAATCGGTCTGATTACAGTGGTCTTTTACTTCCACCCCTCGACCAAAAACGTAACCTCCTATTATCGCACGATCCCCATTCTCCCCGAAACAAACGGTCGCGTCGCGGAGGTCTACGTAGGATTTCAGCGACGAGGTGAAGAAGGGTGCGCCGCTGTTCAGGCTTGATGATACCAAGCTGAAAGCCGCGCTCATAGCCGCCGACAAAAAGATCGCCGAGGTCGATGCTGCAATGATTTATGCTGAGGCTGATATCGCAGCGACTCAGGGCCAGATTGAGCAGGCGAAGGGTGCCCTTCAGCAAGCAATCGATGAGCTAAGCACCAAAGAAGAGCTACAGCGGCGCAACGCCGGGGTCGTTGCACAGCGCGAGATCGATAAGCTTCGTGTCGCTGTGCAAGCGCGGCAAGGTGGCGTAACGGCCGCTGAGGCCGCTAAGCAAGCAGCCGTCACGAAGCTTAGCACGGTGCTTCCGGCCGAGAAGGAAAGCGCCGAAGCTGCAAAAGCGCGGGCTCAAGTCGATTTGGACAAGACAGTGATCTACGCCGGAGTTTCAGGTCGAGTGGAGCAGTTCAATTTACGCGTCGGCGATGTAGTCAATCCGCTTATCCGGCCTGCTGGTATTCTAGTGCCTTCCGAAGCTGGACGCATGCAGCTCGTAGCAGGGTTCAATCAGCTGGAACAGCAAGTGATCAAAGTCGGTCTGACGGCGGAAGTCACCTGTATGTCCAAGCCTTGGACGATCATTCCGATGGTGGTCACGCAGGTACAGGACTACATCGCTGCCGGCCAGGTGAAGACCTCTGAAGTGCTCCTTGATCCGCAACAAGTCATACAGCCAGGCACGATAACGGTCTTCCTTGAACCGATGTTTAAAGGCGGGCTAGATGGGCTTGCCCCTGGCAGCAGCTGCATTGCAAATGCCTATACCAACAATCATGACGAACTGGCTCGAGAAGACATTGGATGGGGCTCATGGGCTTTTCTGCACATGGTCGACGCCGTAGCGTTGGTGCATGCGTTGATCCTCCGCCTTCAGGCTCTGGTCTTTCCGATCCAAGCGTTGGTGCTCTCGGGGCATTGATTGCATAGGTCTACCATCTCTGGGCAGCATAATATCTTGCTTCCTGGTGAAGTCCTGATCTTCGACGGGCCATCGGGCATCCAGAGCCGGACCAATTTCACAGCTTCCCGAACATGACGCTTGTTCGGTGGGTTGCGCTTGTTTGAAGAGCGCAGGCCGGCAGACGGAACGTTAGCGGGGTCGTCACCGCGGACAGCTAGGGGTCTGCTCTAGGTCAGTAGCTGTCGCTCTGGGCCACAACCGGTCATGGAGCGCGTTGAGGTTCGTAGGAGGCCGTGCTCATTGTCCTTCCGGACATGCACTGATTTTGGCTGAGCAAGCGGTCCGGTATCCGGTCGTCTTTCATCTGCAGAGCGGAGAAGGAGAAGGACGCTATGGTGAGCCAATTCTTGACGGGCGGTCTTATTAGTGTCTGCAACATCGTGATCCATGCTCTGGTCATGACGGCGGTGGTCTGGGCATCGCAAGCGATGGTCGCAATGGCTGCTCCGCGACCAAACCTGTTGCTGATCGCCGTGATGGTTGCAACTGTTTCAGTTTTGATGGCCGCTCACACCTGCGAGGTCATCGTTTGGTCGCTGGCCTACGGACTTGTTGATGCGGCCCCCGCAAATTCGGATCTCTTGTACTTTGCCTTCGTGAATTACACGACTCTTGGGCTACGGCGACGTTCTTCCGGTGGAGCGATGGCGGTTGCTTGGGCCGATGACGGCAATGAATGGTGTACTGCTGTTTGGTTGGTCGACGGCCGTCATCTTCGAGGTTCTGCGCAAAGCAATGCCGGGCCGAGCTTTCGCTCAGGAGAAGCACTCACTACAGACGTAGGTTTCAGCGTCCTTTTCCTGGCCCGACAAGTATGAAACCTGCCGCCAAGGTTGCGACGTCTTCGCTCCCGTTTCGCCTTAGGAAAAATAGATCGAGACGCCGCCCCCTGGTTCCGCATTACTTCGTCATTTGCTAGAGTATCCGCCAGTCCAGAGTTCATCGCAAAATGCCGAAATAAGAAGCTTAGCTCACCTGGACTTCGTCGAATTGATTGTTCGAGCAATTCGACCAGTTTTGAAAGCGGTGGCCGAGAAGGCCCTCGGCCTCAGATGTGGAGGCTAATCATGTCGCGCATTTCTACGCGGACACTGGATAGTAAATGCCTCTCCGCGATTGTGATCATTGTGGCTTCGCTTGCTGTCGTGGGCGGCATGGCCCTTGCGGCGCAGGACAAGTACACTGTGCAAGTGCCGAATGGGCTCGCGTTCTCTGAGTTCAGGGGATACGAAGACTGGCAGACTGTCGCCGTCAGTCAGACCGAAGACGCGCTCGCTGTGATCCTCGCCAATCCCGTAATGATTGACGCCTACCGAGCCGGTGTTCCCGACAACGGCAAGCCCTTCCCCGACGGCTCCAAGATTGCGAAGATCCATTGGAAGCCGGAAAAAAGTGCGGAGGCTCCCGATCCGACGACGAGGGTGCCGGGGACCCTGCAAAACGTTGACTTCATCGAAAAGGATAGCAAGCGGTTCGCGGACAGCGGCGGATGGGGATACGCCGCGTTTGACTATGACGCCTCGTCCGACACGTTCACACCCGCCACCTTAACTGACCAGCCGCCGCAGGGGAACGACGCCAAGTGCGGGTTCGCGTGCCATACGATCGTTCAGGCAAAAGATTATATTTTCACGGCGTACGGGAAGAGGTGATCGGGGCAGTATTGTGATCAATGCCGTCCCCGATAGATCAAATCCTCTTAATACATGACAAGTTACACACTAGAAGTAGCGATTGTGGGCGCTGGTCCGGCAGGAGCAGCCTGCGCCAATTCGCTGCTGCTGAATCGTCGGGTCAGCGGCTGCGTTGCGCTGATAGACAAGTGTAAATTCCCAAGGGACAAGCCATGCGGCGACGGGATAGGACATGGTGCAGTCGGTTTAATTCGCGTACTCAAACTTGAGAAATGTCTGGGAGCTCATTCACCGATCAACTTCCTATCGGTAACAGGTCCGTCCGGCGTTCGCGCAAAGTGACCCGTACCCGTCGAGTACACGATACCGCGCAAGATCTTTGACAACTATATCGCATCGGCGGCGCTAGAGCGCGGTGCGGTCGATTTCACTGGTCATCAGCTAAAAAGGGCTGCTTTTACCGACAATCGCTGGACACTTACGCTTTTATCGAAAGATGGAGAGACCCGCGAACTACAGTCTCGGCTATTGGTAGGAGCGGACGGTGCGCGATCTAAAGTTAGACGGATACTCGGCGTACCATTAAACTCTGATCGACACACAGGGATGGCGATAAGAATCTATGGCGAGTCCCCTCATCAACATTTGACGCACTTCAAATTGATTTCACGGAACGGCTTCTTCCAGCCTACGGATGGCTGTTTCCAATAGACCATAAAAGGGCCAATGTCGGCATTGGCATAGATGTCGATAATTACAAGAAACACTCGATGCATATCGAAAAACTTCTGTCGCTTTATCAGAAAGACTTAGGTTCACATATCAGCTACGACGACAATTCCGCACTGACCTATATACTTCCTTACGGATCAGAATTACCCAGGCTTGCTTATCCGGAGTCAAATGCAGCCCTAATTGGCGATGCAGGCTCAATGATCAATCCTCTGACTGGGGAGGGCATTTTTTATGGAATGTATGCTGGTCACGTCCTAGGACAGCTCTTGGCAGCAGAACTGCGCAGCAATCCAAGGCTCGTCCGCGTGGCCCGACAGGGTTACGGAGCCGAATTTCTTCAACGTCAAATACTCAAGTAGCAGACGAGCCGCCTTGCGGCCCTCGAGTGTGAGCGTCGCCTCGTTATATACGAAGGTCATAGGAACCGGTGTCGTGGTCAACGACATGCGATGGATAGTGATGTCGTACCGGTTCCTGTGCTCGACCTGCAATTCCTTGACCGTCAGGGCGACCCCAGGGTGTTGGAGTAGCCGGCTCGCCTCGACTTCAATGTGTGGGGGGCCATGTTGCCGGCATCGTAAGTGCGCCTGTAGGCTTCGCTGGCGTTGCCCGTTTCGATATAGGCCATCGCGAAGGCGTCCTGTTTTATCGTGCCATCTCTCTCATCCTCGGGCGCCTGAGCAACGGCAACGCATTTTGCTTTGGACTCGCTGGCATCAGCGCAAACCCGCTCTTCGTCGGCGATTGCGCCGCGGAAGTAGTGCCACGTTTTGATTGAACCGATTTCCATTCCGTCGATCATCGCCCGCCTAATTACGTTGACGGCGTAGGGACTCAATTTTATGAGCCGGCGAAAGCCATCGACGTCCTCCGCGACGTTCGGCCCTATAACCCTGGCGCCGTCCGCTTGCCTGATCTCATCAATTGCAGCGAGTAGTTCTGAAATTGCAGCGAGTAGTTCTGACCTTCGCTCCAGTACTTCTGCTTGATACGTCCCATCGGCATAGAGACGCCCAACACCATCACTGTTCTCGTAAAGGGCGCCCAACAGTGGCTTAGCGATCAGACTAAGTGCATTTAGCCAAGCACCCCGTCGTCGACCCATCCGATCATTGATTTGGGAGATGCTGAACTCTAAGGCACCAGCGGCGCCTAGTTCCTCATCCTCAGAGGCGCCGCGGCTTGAGATCATGCGACAGGCAGCTAGCCACCGAACAGCTCTGAGACCGGCCGCCGAAAGGATCTCCTGATCGATGCGGCCCTGCGTGGCTTTGCGCAACTCCTGCTGGAAACATCCATAGAGTCAATCTGTCCGTTGTTGTGAGTAGCCGACCGATGACCTCCCATCGCGAACTTGAGCTGAAACTCGCTATCGCCTCTCGCTTTGCAGAGAGAATTGAGCGCTTCATTGATAGCCCTGAGGGCCAACGAAAACTCCTGACTTCGCTGTATTACGACACCCCGAAATTCGCGCTTCGACGGGCCGGCCTCTCTTTACGAATTCGGTCGGATGGAAGCAGCTTTGTCCAGACCGTCAAATCGGCAGGCGCAGGTGCTGACCGAAATGAGCTGGAGGTACCAGTTCCAGATGCGCGACCCGATTTTAATGCGCTGAATCAGCTTACATCTAAGCTCTCGAAGAAACGCCGACGACGGCTGAGACCAGTCTTCGCAACTATGATAGTGCGTCAGGCATACCCTCTCGAGGGTAAAAACATTGAGCTTGCCCTGCATCGCGACGAAATAAAAGCTGACGGCAGCCAGCTTCCGGTGGGTTGGGGCCTTTTTCGCTTGGGGCTCCGGCCAACGGTGCTCATTGCCTATAAACCTGAGCACCAAATGAAGGCCTGGGATTGTAGGCACACTACCAGTTGGTCAGCTTGTACGTAAGCCCTATTCGGGTGACCCACTCGGTCGTATCTGTTTTGAACTCCCCAGCCGACACGGGATCGTTGGGGGTGAAAAAGGTGTCTTTGCCGTAGTCGATGTACAGCGTTTCGGTCTTGATCGACCACCGGTTGTCGAGCGCGTTTTCGCTACCCCAACCGACCGTCCATCCCGATGCCGTCTTTTCGTCCCAGCCGGTTGTTTGAGCGCCAGGGATAAAGTTTCTCGCACCAAGCCCTGCCCATGCTCCACCTGCCGTCACGTACCACAGAGTTGGGACGTTAAAAATTAAGCCCCGATCCATGGCATAGCCAATGCGCCCGCGCAGGGTGGCGAACCAGTCGCTTTCAATCCCAAATCGATAACTCGGAAAACGCGCCTCTACGACTTGTTCGTCGAGGTTGGCGAATGCGCCGTCACCCAAAATACCGAACACCCAATTGCCAGACTGCCAATCGCAACCCAAGCCCCCGCCAACCCCAAAACCGTTTGGATTTAGGTCTTTGGTGGCGCGCAGCCCATCCAGGTTGTCGCCAGGACGCGCCCCATACGTGGTGCTCACACTCATGGCGTCGTAGCTGCCCTGGATAGTGGCATGGCAACCTGACCACCGGTGAGCCGGGCTCGAGAAATCCGCAGAACTGCTAGGCGTCGCCATCAAAAGAACTGGCACGCACAGCACAGATGCCCGGCGCAAATTCATTTCGCTGACCTCGTCGTGGTGGCGGTAAAGCGAAGGCATTTATGCTGATATTTCGACTTATACAATGCTAGGCCATGGGATGTGGACCACTAACAAAAACCGGCGATGCTATCAGGTAACAGTTCCGTCTCACCGGCCTTGAGGGCCGACATTCCGGGTTCCTACGTCTGCTTCAGGGTCGCTTGCACGCTTGGCCGGGCTGACCCCAACGGGTGTTCATTGCCGAGGACAGCATTCTTATTTCGTTGGATTTAGAGGCGATCCTCAGCGCCATGGCTCTGAGGTCGTGGGCGTCGGCACGAACGTCGCCCAGGCTCTCCCATTCGCGAACCCTGATAAGATCGATCTCGCCATCATCGACTATCTCCTTGATGGTGGAACATGCGAGCGACTGATCGATGCTCTTGTCGCTCAAAGCATCCCCTTTGTTATTTGCACAGGATTTGCGCCAGAAGAAATCGAGGCGAGTTATCGGGGCGTGCCCATTTTGCGAAAACCGTTTGACGCGGATGTTGACCTTCTGAATGACTTCAGCGAGGCCTGCCGCCGAGAGTTCGAGCTGCTTCGTGTTCGATTGTTTTCAATGTCAGGCGATTAGGTGATAAGCGATGGACACACGTCTACCGTGAATTGCAAAACTCCTCCCGTCCTTTGAGGCACCTTGATCGTATGGTGCCGCCGATTGTCGGCGTGGGCGTGCTTCTTTGGTTGGAGCGTGATGACTAGCGGCTCACGCGGCGCTAAGTACGCGATAGACCCCTGCGAGCGGGCCACTAGATGGTGATGGTACAGCGAGGCTTCATCACGGTTGCCACAAGCGACAAAAAAATCGAGTTTCAGCGGCCGGTCGTCGCCATGAGATTCGCGGGATAACGTTCACCTTCGATCTTGATCGCGGATGCAACGCGATCGATCTCGGAAAGGTCATCCGCCGTCAGCTTGATGTTCACTGCACCAAGATTTTCTTCTAACCGGTGCAGTTTGGTCGTGCCGGGGATCGGAACAATCCAGGGCTTTCGTGCAAGCAGCCATGCAATCGCAATTTGAGCGGGAGTTGCCTTTTTACGCTGCGCGATTTCTTTCAGGAGATCCACGAGCGCCTGATTGGCCTGCATGGCATCCGGCGTGAAGCGCGGAAGGATAGCGCGGAAGTCGTTCTTCTCGATCTTAGTTTCCTTCGTCATCGCTCCGGTGAGGAAGCCTTTGCCGAGCGGGCTGTAAGCCACAAAGCCGATCCCGAGTTCTTCGCAGGCAGCAAGCACACCGTTCGTTTCGGGTCCCCGTGTCCACAATGAATACTCGTTCTGGATAGCGGTGACCGGTTGCACGGCATGGGCCGCTGCGGACCCTAGCGGCCTCATGGGTAGGAGTCCTTCGCCAGCGCGAACTCGGTGGTTTCGAAGAAGACTGATCCAGTGGCGAGCGAGCTCGTCAAGTCTGTGGTGGCCGAATTCGAGACGACCGAGGGGCGTACGAGGATCCGCGAGGACTTAAAGGCTCGACTTGCGGGAGCTAGTCAGGGCGACGTCAGCCAGCGTGCCGTCAAGGCCCTCGGTGAGGTCTCGACTCTTCTGGACGCCAAGGCTCCTACAGAGGCGGCGGCCTTCAAGATGTGGTTGCGCACAATTAGCAGCAAAGTCGCTGATGCCGCGACCGAGGGCGGCACTCTCGGCTTCGGCGGAGTGAAGGTGAGCGAGAAGGAAAAGGCAACGCTCAACGACATCGCGAAAGCACTAGGCATCGCAGCCTAGAATTTGCCGAGCGCCAAGCTGCCAAGCCATCGGGCCCGGCCGTATTCTTGGCCGGGCTAAGTTTTTGCGGGTGAAGGTGGGGCAATCAGTTCAGCCGTCGTTTCGACGATCAATTCGGCGACTGCCTCAACGACCGCATCAGCGCTGCTCGCGATGAGGCCTTGCTTTGTAGAGTCCGGGCCGAGATGGAGCAGCTTGTCAAGGTGCAGGGCCTCACTCTTCACGTGTTGAAGCTCTTCGCACAGCGAATGAAGGCGATCGATCATCTGCGTTGGGTTCAATCTCTCGCTGTTCGGCCTCAGTGGAATGACATTTGTCACGTCTCTCTCCAGGTCTAAAGGATCGATGGACCAGTTCGAGACGATCCTGAGTCGGCCAAAGACGCCCTGACGTAATTGCATGGCTCCCTACTATTCACACTGCCTACTTTTTTCGAGTGCGTGCAGAACGCCGGCGCCGCCCTCAGCAATCCGCTGGCGACCCTCAGTGGTCCTTGGCCCTGTGCTGGCGCCGCCATCCTCACCGCACCGCCACAGAAGACGTTGGTTCACAGTTTGTAATCCAACGTGAATCACAAGTCGCTTTGTCGCCCAACTTCGGGGCCACACCGTTCCCCACCAAAAAAGAGGGAAATTGGGCATGAACACTCACATGATACATGCACGCATTTCGCGCGGACTGATCCTCATCCGCGACCAAGCAAATAAACTCGACAATGGTGGCTTTTCTCCAAACTCGTTCGAAGCTCACGTCGCACTCAAAACAATCAAGGAGGAGTGCGAGCACCTGCGTCAGTACATCGGGATGTTGACGGAACTAAACCGGCTCGTCGAAGAGGATAACGTGCTCGGTTAAATGACATACTCCAGTCGACCACATCGAGTTGGCGGCGATGGGCATTGTGGGACGTCGTCAGTGACGGGGACCTCGGCCAAAACCGCCGCAGCCGCTCAATCTTTCGTTGAAGACCTCGCCACGAAGACGATCCTCCCCGACGCGAGGCGAGGCCGCGTGTGTTGTCGTCGCAACAGCCGCGAGGATTGCTAGGTGTGATTTCCTGAATTCCTGTTTCAATCCCGGCTTAATGCTATGAGAGTGCGTGCCTTGAACCCCGATTGATTGGAGCCGTCACGTGATCGTTTGCCAGTGCGCCGTTATCTCAAACGGGGATATCGAGCTTGCCGTTTCCGAGATCATGAGTTCCGGGCCCGGGCTGCTGCCGACTCCCGGCGTCGTCTTTCGGCACCTCAATAAAAAGATGAACTGCTGCACGTGCGCCCCTGTGGCCGTATCGGCGATTTATGCCGCCATGGACAAGCTGGCCAAGGATACGCGCGTCTGCCCATTTGCACTGGCCGAAGCCCGAGCCAAGCTCGTGCGCCTCGAAGAGCGGCGCGAGCAGCGCCAGCGTCGCATCGCTGCTGCGAGCCTCAGTGGCCGTCAAAGACGTGCCGCGCACCGCGTGGCGTAGAGGAGTTGCTTAACGCAATAGCCTGAACTCCGCCGCGCTGAGCTTGGGGGTGCTTCAGCACGCGCTCCGGCACAGCTCTAATCGGCGCCTCACGTCCGCGAGAGCGGCTGTGTTCAACTAACCGCCAACGCTCGCAGCGGCGAAATGCGTGGCATAAACGAACAACACTTTCGAGACAGCACGTCTCCTAGCTGATGCAATCGACAATGGGGCTGAACTGACATGAAGGAGAAGGACGCGGACTGAATCTTCCCTGCCGTCATTGGCGGGGCGCTTATCATAGGCCTTCCAGCCACGCTTGTTGGCGCGGGGATTGTCGCGGCCTGCGGCGAAATCGAGAAGCGCAAGAAGAAGGGTAGCGTTCCGATCAACATGATTTATCGCTTCATGCGAATGACTCGATTGTGAGCCTTAGGACCGATCCGTCGCCATAGACTGATGAGCGGAATCTGATCAGTCGCGTTTTTGCCGACAAACCATCACGGCATATTTGTGATAGGCCGCTTGCCAGTCGGTGGCGAGATCGCGCTGCGCTTCGGCGAGCGTCGCCTCGCCAGCGCAAACGCATCGCATGGCCTGGATTTCAACGCGGTCTTTGCGCGTCGCTTCATCCCATGGCTCAAGTTGCAGGTTGCTCGGATCGGTCGGAGAACCGCCCAGGCAAAGCGGGATGATGTGGTCAAGCTCGTATTTGGGGGCATCAAGCCACGTCTCGCCTCGCGCCTTGAGCATGGCGAGCTTGATCCGGGCCGATTGCCAATAGGACGGCCGCACTATGTAGGAGTAACCCGGAGCGCAAATCGTGTCGTTGATCGTTGCCTGGCTGACTTCGGGATTGAGCGCCGGGTCAGCGAGCGCAGGTGAGACAAGCCGCATAAAGACTGCGAAAGCGAGCACATGCTGGGACCACATATGCGAGCGTCGCCTTAGCGCTTGGTCATCAGGTCCCAAAGGACGGGCACCATACATATAGCGGCCACTGACAAGAAAAAAATGCTGACTAGGGAATATCCGGCTAGCAGGGATCCGCTCGCAAGAGCGAGAAATACCGCGGCGCTGAAGATAGTCTCACTATCTGCCATCGCTTGACGCATCGTTTGCAGGCGATTGCTGGTGTGGCTCGCGTCGACCTGTTTAAGCGCGTCAAGCCCACGCGCGAGCGTGGCTACCGTGTCCCGGCCCTGACTTTTGAGCGATGTCACCTGATCGGCGACGGCTGCGACCAGCGCATAGACACCTGGTGCTCCCCGTTTGTCGAGCTTGCGCGCGAGTGCGAGAAGCTCATCGTATAGTCGCTGTTCGGCCGAAGAAAGATTTGGCGGTTGAGCACCGTGCTCCGCGTTCTTGTAACTAGCAGAGCCAGACTGCGGAAACTTGTAAACCTCTGCGGGCAGGTGCTCGGGCCCGGTCTTATCACCGCGTCTTGCCATATCGCCTCCCCCCTTGGCGGCCGAAAATACATCAAGCCGATTGGGCTCAACATCAACATACGCGTGGGTAGTTCTCTACAGAATTGCGACTTAGTGCAAAACCATGGCCCGGTGCGCCGCCAAGAAATCGGAGTCCAAACGGGTTAATATCGCTCACGATGCGCTAGCGAGTATCATAAATGCGTAGCACGGCCGAGGCGGCCGTACCGCCGCACCGGCGCGCTCAGGCTTTCCACAAACCTTCGAAGCGCCGGCCGGCGACGCGCGTATATCGAACGGAATGACGGACGTCGCGATGGCCGAGATAGTCCTGGATCAGACGAAGGTCCTGCCCGCTGTTGGCGAGATAGAAGCCGCACGAGTGCCGCAGCATATGCGGATGCAAGTCGGGCAGTCCGGCTCGCTCGCCAGCTTCCCGTATCAGGTAATTCACCGCTTGGCGTGTCAGCGGCTGCCCGCGTTCCGAGATAAAGAGCCACGGCGAGCGGTCGTCACGTTTCGCAAGATACCGCTTGATGGCGCGCAGCTCGTCGCCGTAGATCGGATGCTCGACAGATAGAGAGCCCTTGAGCCGCTGGACCCAGAGCTTAGCTTCGTTCATGTTGACGTGCTCACGCCGCAGGGCGATCGCTTCCGAGACGCGAAGGCCGTGCCGATACATCATAAGAAGCAGTAGGTGATCGCGTATCCCATGCCGGCCGCCCTTGGCTGCTTCGAGCAGCGTCTCGATCTCGCTGTCGTCGAGGAAGTCTTTCTTGCGCTCATGAATGTCGGTTGTCGATGCAGAAGCGCGCTTCTTGGGCGCACTCTTTACTTTACGTCGGTTGGTAGCCATCGCGTGATCCCCCAGATATGCCCAAATCACTTGGAGTCAGGATAGCACACTTTTTACATAAAGCGTCTTTTGTAAAAAGTTTGAGACAAGGAGGTGGACACGTTCAGGCCAACTCGTTTTCCGAAATGTCGCAGAGCTAATTCTCGCAATTCGAGCCGCGAAGCACTATACTGCAGATGCCGCAAGGGAGCGGACTTCAATGAAAAAGCAGAAGAATGGAACCGTGCCGGAAACCCCGGCGGCGGCGCAAACGCACGAGCATGACGAGTGAGGGCGGGTAAATCCCGCCCTTCTTCATTTTTGGAGCAACTAAGAAGGAGTGACCATGACAACACTGACTGTTCTGAAGGCCGCCGATGTTGCGGCACGCTGGCACGCTGGCCAACGGCGTAAGGGCACGACCGGCGAGCCCTACGTGAACCACCTGCTCGAAATCGCGGCACTCGTCGCCGAGGCAGACGAGGGCAATACAGACCTGATCGTTGCCGCACTGTTGCACGACGCCATCGAGGATCAGCCGATCTCACGAGAGACGATAGCGGCGGAGTTCGGCAAGCGGGTTGCCGGTCTGGTTCAGGAGGCGACGGACGACAAGTCGCTGCCGAAGCCGGTGCGGAAGCAGCTCCAGATCGAGACGGCTCCGAAGAAGTCGCGCGATGCGAAATTGTTAAAGCTGGCCGACAAGATATCGAACCTGCGCTCGGTTGCGCTTAGTCCTCCGTCGCACTGGTCGGACCAGCGTCGGCGCGAGTACGTTGATTGGGCGAGCGCCGTGGCGGCCGGCCTGGTCGGTGTTTCCGATTGGCTCGACAAGCAGTTTGAGGAGGCTCGGAAACTGGCGGAACGGAGTATCCCAGCGGCGGCGCAGGACGCAAGTTGAAGCAAGATGCGTCGCCCGCAGCTGACGCGGGCCTTCGTGCTACCAGACGATGACCGCCAGCCGACCGACTCAGGGAGGACAGAAAATGAATCTCGAAGGCCGCCGTCGGGTCGAGGATGGCTAAGATCAGTATCGAGATCAGCTTCAAGCGCGAGGGTCGCTCGGGAACGCGAATTATTCACATCGTCGCCGGCAAACCGCCCGCAGTCAGAAAGTGAATGCCAAAGTCGGCTGGGGCGAGCTTGACGACGGCGCGGGCGAGACGAGGATCCAATCGTCGTGGACGTGAGTTCGGCCTGTGGAGGATATCGTTGCGGAGGTTCTCGCGGGCTCGCCCCGGAGGTGCCGGAGAATCGACCGGCTATGGTGGCCCGCGATAGTACCGAGCGGCCTGCCAACCCGCCGGTCAAGCCGAGCGGGCCGCATTCCTATCCAAGCACTGCGGCGGTATCGAGTCGTGCGAGATCCATAAGATCCGACGTTCCGCTGGATATAGGGGATTATGCACTGATCGGCGATTGCACGACCGCCGCTCTCGTCGGGCGCAACGGCTCGATCGACTGGTTGTGCTGGCCACGCTTCGACAGCAATGCCTTGTTCGCGGCGCTTCTCGGCACCTCCGAACACGGACGATGGCGAATTTCTCCCGCCGACCCGATGCCAGGCATCAGCCGCGCCTACCACGATGGCACATTGGTTTTGGAGACGCTGTTCGACACGGCGGATGGCAGTGTTGCCCTGATCGATTTCATGCCGATCGGCCGTGCCGGCTCGTCAATCATCCGCTTAGTGAAAGGACTCCGCGGCAAAGTGGCGATGCAATTGCACCTGGCGCTGCGGTTCGACTACGGCGTCACTGTGCCATGGGTGACGCAGCTCGATGATGGATCCGGCCTGAGCGCCGTTGCCGGGCCGAACCAAGTGGTGCTGCGCTCGCCGGTCCCGATGAAGGGCAGGAATTTCGCGACTGTCGCGGAGTTTGACGTTGCCGAAGGGCAATGTGTCCCGTTCGTGTTGACGCATGCCCCATCTCATCTGCCGAAGCCCCCTGCGATGGACTGGAGCGCGGCCCTCGAGGAAACGGAATTGTTCTGGCGCGGTCACAAAGGCGGCATCGGGGTTCGCCAGATAGGCAACGGCCGCAGCAATCTCGTCGGCCGTCCCGAAGCATTGACGGTGATGCCTCGCCCACCGAGCTCGCGCGCCAAACCTTGCCCGTAACTCAATCTCCTTGCTGTTTCTCGTTGTAAAGACGATCAGTCATTGGTGGATAAAAGTTGTCTTGGAACGGTCGGGCCATAACGCCTCGAACCTACCCATGATCGGTATGGCGCAACGACCCCGCTTATATCTTCTACTGTTCCAACCTAGAGGTTGCGAGATGCCGCTCTGACGGTGGCGCTCACCAGCTGTGAAGGCAGTGCTAGAAACAAAATAGTTCTCGGCCTTAGAGTTGGATGATACCGAGCCGCGCTGCGTGCGCGACTGCGTCGGTGCGCCCGGTGGCGTCGAGCTTGTCGAGGACCGAAGCGACGTGGAACTTGGCCGTGTGAACTGAAATGCCGAGGCGGCGCGCGATCGACTTGTTCGATTCCCCCTCCGCCACCAGGTCCAGGACCTCAAGCTCACGAGGGGTCAGCACGATATCAGCCTCCGCACCCTTATCCGAGGTGTGTGGTGATAAGATAACGGCATCTGCAGCATCGTTGGCTCGCACCAGCCTGAGCCCGGTGATATCGGTAAGTAGTGCACTTAGCCGATCGGCGAGCTCTGGATCGTCCACATCGAGCGCAATCGTAATCGGGTGCGGTTCGAGGTCTTGGCTCAAGCCTTGGGTCTTTCGCTCAATGTCAGGCTGGCCTCTACCGTCTCTCCAGCGCGCAGGATAGAGAGCTGGACCGTCGTGCCGACGCTATCGGGCCCCATGGCGCGCATAATCGTCTTCATGTCCTCAATCGGCTGACCACTCCACTTGGTAATGATATCCCCTTGCCGCAAGTCTGCGGCGGCTCCCGGCCCCTTGGGGTCAACGCTCATTACCATCAGGCCCGTTCCACTACCCTTATCGAGTTGGACCGACCGGAGGCCGAGGCCAAGATAGCCACGAGCGATGCGGCCGTCGGTCTCGAGCTTCGGAGCGACACGGTCAATCGTTGCCGTCGGGATGACAAGAACTCGTCGGCGCGGGCCGAATACGGTCATGCCAAAGGCATTACCGAAGGGATCGAGCGCCACGCCACCCTCAGCGGCGCGCCGCAGCCGCAGATCAAGCTCGATCCGGGCGTCGATGGCACCGCCGCGCATACTACGCCATTCGCCGCCGATATACGACACGGACCCGAACGCCGCGATTGGGCCGCCACCTTCCGAGCCCAAGGCTACGACGAGCGCACCGACCCTCAATGGCGCGAGCTCGAGGGCCAACGCCGGACGGTCGGCTTTGTCGATCCGTAAGAGAGCGATATCGGTGGTCGGGTCACGGCCGACTATGGCGGCTGAGATCGGTTGCTCACCCGGCGGAACGATGACGATATCGCCGTCCTCGGGTAGTGCCTCATTCGCCGCGACGACCAGATCGGGTCGCCAGATGAACCCGCTCGATCGCGACCGGGCCGAGTGAACGGCGACGACGCTCGGGGCGGCTCGCGCCGTGATGTCGATCAGCGCATCGGATAATTGCGCAAGAGGGGTGGTGGGTGTGGTTTGCTGCATCGGGATCTCCTGAATTGGTCCCGATCATGCGGCTCGCGATATCGATTGACCACTAACCTAGTGGGCAGGTCAAAGTGCATCGTGCGCTATATGGCGCGCTGGCGCATCCAGATCGCCGCCCACCAACTGCTCTCAGGGACGTTGCGTTGGCTATCATAGGCAGCAGTCGGGGCTGTCGTCTTCCGATCACGAGCCATGCAAAGCGAAGAGAAGCGCTAATCCAGCGTAAATCGCAATTGTCGCGGTCCCAAACGGCGGCACGCCACCAGCGGACGAAGCGATTGTAGCAAGTCGTAGGAGGTCCATAGCTCTCCGGCACGTCGCACCACGGCGCACCTGATCGCAAAACCCAAAAGATATCGTTGAGCACACGCCGGTCGTTGACACGCGGCACGCCGCGCGGCTTGTTCGGAAGCATCGGCCTGATGACACTCCACTCGTAATCGCTGAGTTCATACCGCATGATTCACGGCTCCAGTTTTGGAGCTTGAATCACGTCTAGGGTAATGCCTTCAATAGCAAACCAGGATTTCCGAAATTACCCGCTAACCGGACATAACGCGGACATCGCAGAACCGACGCGATTGACCCAAAGCTGAATTGAGGGCTTCGATTTACGTAGGCCGCTCGCTAGAGCTCCCGCCGATATCCTCGCAGAAAAGCACTAACCTATTTCAGCGACGAGAACGCTGTTGGCGTGAGGATCTGGTTGTTGATGGACATGACGATGGGTCCATCGCGCTCGCTGTCGTCGCGGGCCTGATGCCAAATCGGGTCATTCTGGAATGCCGTCCACTTCAATTCGCGATCCGCCAAGGACTCCCATTGGAGTATGTAGGTCAGTGCGTTGCTGGATACCCCTATGAGCGTCGTCCAGAAACCGATCGGACGGATGCCGTGCTTTTCCCAGATGGGAAGAGTGTTGTCTCTAAATCGGGCCAGCAGCTTAGGCATTGAAATCAGATCACGGTTTCTCGGGAACTGCGATCCGAACGACTAGGACGGTAGGCATTCGACATTCCCGAATGATCACCGGAGCCAGAGTTGCGCCGTCAACTCTACGCCGACGCAGTGGGCAAGCTGATTTCGCGAATTTGCCTTTCTCATAATAGTCGAGCCGCTTATATTTATTCTGCGCATAACACAGGCCGTAGAGCCGTGACGCGGGAGGAAAAGGAAACGCCATGAATCTCGTATCAACAATCATGCAGCTTCTCGGTCCGGCGACTATCAGCCGTATCGCTGCGAGCCTTGGTCTCAACCAAGGTATCGTCGGAAAGGCAGTGTCAGCGGCAATTCCGGCCATCCTTGCCGGACTTACAAAAACAGCATCTCAGGGATCGGGCGCAACACAGCTTGCCAATGCTATCGCCAAACAAGACCCATCAATCCTTGGCAATCTCGGCAACTTGATCGGCGGGGCGGGCGAGAAATCGCTCGTTGATAGCGGCACGAATATTCTGACGTCGTTGCTCGGCGGTTCGTCGACGAATGCGCTCGCCGGCGCCGTCGGCAAGTTCGCCGGGCTCAGCGGAACGCAAGGCAATTCGCTGCTCGGCATGCTCGCGCCGGTCGTGCTCGGCCAGCTCGGTCAAGTGCAGAAGAGTTCGGGCCTCGATGCCGGTGGCCTAGCAAGCCTTCTGAATAGCCAGAAAGGCAACATCGCTGCGGCCCTTCCCCCGGGCTTTTCGGACCTGCTCGGCGGCACGGGATTACTTGACGGGCTCGGCGACAAAGTGAAGGCCGGCGTAGCACCCGCTCAACGCGCCGTCGGCGATGGCTCTTCGTCATTGGGCAAATGGCTGATCCCGGCTGCGCTCGCGGCACTGGCGCTGCTCCTCATCAGCAACTGGTGGAACCACAAGACTGCCGAAAAGGTCGAAACTCCTGCAGTTCCGCCAGCTGCAACAGTGCCAGCTCAAAATCCACCCATGGCTGCTGGCGTAAATTACGTCAATATGGCCAGCAAGGCCCTTAGCGGCCTGACGACGGCGCTCGGAGGTGTCAAGGACGAAGCGACTGCCAATGCCGCCGTGCCTGGGCTTCAGGACATCGCCAAGCAAATCGATAGCGTGAAGGCGGCCGCTCTCACCGGCGATGCCAAAAAATCGATTGCCTCGCTTGTAGCGGCAGCTCTGCCCGGAATTACTGCTGCGATCGAGAAGGCGGTCGGCATTCCGGGCGTCGCTGCAATCCTCAATCCCATTTTGCAGCCGCTCGTCGCGAACCTCAACGATCTGTCGAAAAACTGACGGCGCATGATCATCAAGAGTAAACAAAATAGGCCCGCTTTTTCGGAAAAGTAAGATGTTCGAACGCATTCGGATTTATTTGGCGGCGCTCGGCACGTTTGCCATCTTCGCTGTTGTCAGCGCCGGTCCAAGCATGGCTCTTACCGCCAAGGAATGCAGTGCCAAATACAAAGCCGCAAAAACTGCAGGTACGTTGGGCGGTCAAACTTGGAGCGAATTTCGTAAAAAGGAATGCGGGGGTGCAGAAACGGCCACCGCACCGGCTCCGGCCGGAGCGGTGTTTCCGAAAAGTGTCGGTCCAAAGTATGCCAAAAAGTCTGCGGGCAAGGCCCGGTTTTATACGTGCCTTGATCAGTACCGCGCCAACAAGACCTCTAACGGCAACGGCGGATTGAAATGGGTTCAAAAAGGCGGTGGTTACTACAGCCTGTGCAACAAGGCTCTAAAGAGCTGAGCCGCAGACCGAGGCAGTGGGCCACTCCTGATCATCACGGGATCATCGGTCGTCGGCCGCAACAGGAAGTCACGCCCGACCCAACTCGGCAAAACGTGGTTCGCATCGAAGTGAGGACACAGTGACATTAGCTCCGAGCGTGATGACGTACCGCGCCATGCTGATCGCGGCCTTCAGCACCGCAATTATTGCGCATGCCCAGATATCGCAAGCGCAAACCATATCCGAGAAGGATGCCTACGAGATAGCGCGCGACGCCTACATCTATGCCTACCCGCTCGTGCTGATGGATGCCACGCGACAGCAGCTTACAAATTTTGTGGTCCCCCCGGGCACGCCGGGCCAGGGGCCGCAACGTCCACAAGCTTCAGGACGACTACAAGCTCACCCTTCTGAGCGGCTGGGGTAAAGCCGATTACAAGCCGCCCAGGGGCGTAGTCGACCCGAAGGTAGACATGAAGACACCGCCGCCGGAGCAGGTTGACAAGATGGATGCGGCGACCTTCTTCGCCCGCTTCGCCGATCTGCTGAAGGACAATCCGCCAAACAACGTCGACTATCCGACCTTGCACCGGCTGGAGCGCGTTGGGATTGTTGCCGGCGAGGGCTTCGATCTCAATGCTGCGCCCCCCGCGATAAAGGACGCATTCGAGCGCGGGACTGCGGACGCGAAAAAGGCGCTCGTGGAAGAGGCGCGAAAGTCATCCGGCTCTGGACGGGGCTGGTCCTACCGGCTCACCGGCGGGGCCTATGGCGTGGATTACATGTTCCGGGCGGCCATTGCGTATTTCGGTCTCGGCTACAACCTGCCGCAGGACGCGATCTATCCCTCGCTCACGAACGACAGCGAGGGACGCCCGCTCGACGGCAACAACCACTACGTCATCCACTTCAACAAGGGCAAGCTACCGCCTGTCCGAGCGTTCTGGTCGGTGACAGGGTATGGTGAAGACGGCTACTTCATCCCGAATGCGATAGAGCGGCAAGCGATCGGCGACCGCGACAAGCTTATTTTCAACGCCGACGGCTCGCTAGACCTCTATCTGCAGGCAGAGTCGCCAGGCGCGGACAAAGAGGGGAACTGGCTGCCGGTTGCAAAGGGGCCCTTCAACCTGCTGATGGGATACGCACGCACAGGTGCGCAAGGAAGTTGGCTTCACGAAGGGCCGTACCAAGCTCGTCGCGAAGAAGGTCACCGAGTTCCTGAAGGAAAGCGGCGACCGCTTCCAGAAGACGATCGTGTTTTGCGTCGATCAGGAACACGCCGCCCGGATGCGTCAGGCGCTCATCAACGAGAACGATTGAAACGGTGCAGGGCCAATCGCGATCAAAGTTGAGAACTGACGAAGGTGCTGCATGCACCGCTGCAAATAGTTTCGAACGGGAAAGGAGTAAGTTATGTCAAATACGTCAAAGCGAGAGGATTGGACGAAGCCCGCAGCCATGGCCATCCCCGAGGGAGGATTTTCCAAAGACAAGGTTGAGCAAGGCAGGTATGGACCAATTTTTCCCAGGACTCCGGCTTGCTACGGCTTCTCCATCATCGCGAAAATCATCCCCGGACGGGAGGCCGTGTTCCACGAGTACGCCAAGAATATCGAGGAGGCCGTGGCCGGTCAGCCTGACATTCTCGCCGTGCTCAAGCTGCACTACCTCCGATGGAATCTCTTCGACATCAAGGGGGAAACCTACTTCCAATACATGGGCATCTTCGACACGGACTTCGACAAATACACCGAGGATGCAGTTGGAATTTTTGCGGCGTCTGGTCTCAACACTGTTTTCGAAAATCTCGAGGGCTTCCCGAAGGATTGGAAAACAAATGCTGCGGCATTCATCAAGTTCGTCCGAGAGCATCAGCGCCCTAGCTTCCTTGAATATGGTGAGTACCCTTTCGTCAGTGCCGACGAAATTAAGAAAGCCCTGAAGCTCAAGGCAGCCTTCTCGAACATGCTCGACCAGATGCAGTGATTAGCCATCGGTCACGCTATGCTTGAACTCGACGACATCCAGCACATCCTTTTGACGCGGGTGCCCGCGCTCACAGGGCGGTACGAATTTCTTTCGTTTCGTAGCGCCGCCGGCGGACGCGCCTGGTTGTCAGCGATCGCCGACAAGGTGCAATCGGCTACGGCGACTTAGGATTCAATCAACCAGGATAGACGGTGGGTGAGGCGGACCAAATCAAAAAATCCTGACGAGAGAGAAGCAGGGTTATACTCTCGTTGAGACTGCAGCCAAATTGAGCACCCACAGAAGGCTGGCTTAGATTTAAGCTCCCGACTAGCCATCACAACAATATCTAAATCCAAAAGTCGAAAATGGCATTTGACGTAACATAGAAACGCGTCCACGCTCATAGCGGACAGATGGGCACTACGGTTTCCGACGGGAAGCCGAAAATGTATTACAATGCATGTTCGTGCGGCGCTAAACGATCAGACTTCTGTTCGCCGCTTCAGGCGAAGTTTCAGTCAATGTTGCGGCACACTGCTGCACAGAGTGGCCGTCGGTGTCACTGCTTTAGAGCCACACTCTGTTCGACCCGCTCCAAAAAAATTCCCACTCTTCGATTTGCAGTGCTCGGCAACCGCCAAGCTCGTCGCTCTTTCATTGCGGTGCCTCAAACGAGATGACAAGCAGATTACTTACTAGGGGGAGTTGCACAGCGGCGCGGGCGTCCGCCCGTTAAGAGGAACAAAACAGGTTGGTAGCGATTGCTAGTACCGGGCCAAAGGTGCGCGTAAGTGTTAAGTTGTTCGGTCAAGCGTGTTGGAACACTACTCGTTGCATATTTGACGGGCATAGCAAGTCTCATCACGTTGACCGCAATGCTCGGGACAACGGTAGCTTACCAAATGATCGCTTCTCTCGATCCTTCGTGGGGCAAGAGCAACGGCGTGCCTTCCCGCGTTAAAACCGGTCTTGAAATCCAGGCAAATGCGGCATCTTGGAAGCCCGATGACCACGTCGTCGCGATGCGTGCTACAATCGAACCAGCACTGTCGGCAGGCGCCCTAGCGTTCGGCATCGATAGCGCGGAAAGCGCAGAACGAGAGCTTAGTGCAGTGAACGCTAGTGTGACACCCGATCGACGTTCATCGGGCAAGTCCACCAGTCGGATAAAGACGATTGCATCTGTTCAACCGAGTGCGCCAGAAATCCTGCCACCGATGAGAAAAGGCCCGGCCGTTGCAGGGTGGAGGCGCAGGAAGATGGTTCGCAGAGTTGAGGCGAATGACGAAAGTCCCGCGCGGATCATCGAGCGCAACCTAAAGAACTTAATGTAGCTCCGCGAGGACCAGCAGCAGATGCTCATTTCAGATTATAGCAGTGCACTGTGAGCATCCACGCATCAGGGGGAATATGCAGGTGATTCATTGGAAGCAGATTGACGAATTCATCGAACCAAATTGGGAGAAGGCGGAAACGCCCATGGCTGCCAATCTTTTTTGGCGCGGGAAAAAGGGAGCTGTGTTTGGTTACATCCGAGATGGGGAGCTGTTCGACTTTAGGTGGCAGTATGTCTGCGACTCGAACAAGGTAATCAGAAGTCAACGGACCTGAAAGCAACGTGGTCGAGTTTGAGAACTTCCGACCTGACCACGCGTGAGCAACACGAGGGGCCTGCCTATGTGGAACTACCCGAATAGATCGCTGCATCAGGCAGCAATCGACGACCTGAAGATAGATCGTGCCCGTGAGATAGCTCGCGCTACGGCAGCTGCAACGAGGTTGCGTCGGGAGCAAAGCGCTAAGAAAGCTCTGACGGACTACGAAATGGACAGGCTCGCTACTCTCGCAAAAACCCAGCGACTGCGAGCGGAACGGCTTGCACGGATTGAGGGGGAGACCAAGAAGTCGCAACAAGTGGGCGTTCTTCCGCGCGGCAAACGAGTTCCCAGAAAAGTTTAGGGTGTGTTGGATACCCCACGACATGTGCAATCTCTACTCAATGACGCGGAACCGCGAAGCCATTCTTCGTCTGTTTCGCATTTCCGATAAGCCGCCAGCTCGGTGCAAAACGGCAGCAAGTTCGGCACTGAGCGAACAAAACGGCGGCTCTGATTGGGTCGGCGCCAGCGCCTCGAGGAATGGCAGCTGCCGTATTCGAAACTCCGGGACGCCGTTATTGCTCATCTGACGATGGCTGAAGGGCTCGGCCCGCTTCTCGGGAATGTACGGAGCATGATGTGTGATGGGATGTCGCGAACATTGGAAGACACTTCACGAGTTCGGCACGACGCGCATCCCTCGTCCGTTATGTGACCGGTGCCGACGCTGTCGCCGCATACGACGAGATCAATCCGGATTTCTCCGCCCACGGTGGGCCCAACCGGGTTCCATTTATTGTCGCATCCACTTCATGCCTGGATCGCACGGGCATTCTGTGGCAGGGAATAAATCAGACTAGGCCGGGGGGAACCACCGATCAGTAGGAGGAACCCGCCATGACCTCTACTGCCAATACTGACACCAGCCACCAGCACGGCTCCCACGACCACTGAGGGCCGCTCTTCGCTACGTGCTAGTTCGACCTGCTTCTCGGGTGCAGAGGTAGGTGTTGGCGCCTGCCGAAACTCGATGTGCGGCGTGTAACTGCCCTTTGGCAGATCAATGCGAATAGGGTCGCTTCGGCCGTCGGCCTCATAGTATTCGCGAAGCTTGTCACGCACGCGGGCGGCCTCAACGCGCACGATAGGGTCGACGTTGGGGTCAAACGCGTCGGAACGATCGAAGACCTCCTGAGCGATGCTGTAGCCCTTTAGCCGCTCGCCGCGCCCAGCGAGAGTTTCATTAACGATGTACTCTAAAAAGCGCTGCCGGCGCGGCGCATGCAGGAACGGGCCGCTCTTGAGGATGCGGCCAGTTGCTCGCGAACGGGCCTTCTGGTCCGATTCACTTCTGCAATTGAGCGGAAGCTCGGTCACGCTCCAACTCCTAATCCCCTGAAAAAGCGGCGGCATCGGCAGGGGTTACACACGCTAGCACACTACGGCCGACCGGCACGACCTGTCACCCTTCAGCCGTGGGTGGTCACGACGTGCTGAGCCCGTTCCCTCAAGGCGGAATGCTCCGACTTGGCGCTGTTCGCGCGAGCGTCGAAGTTTATGACTGGACGCTGGACAGCATGAAGTCGGCGTGCCTATCCCAGATGCGCCAGCACAATGATCGTAGCCACGCTCCCGATCGCCTACTGCTCCGTGAGTTCCACGATGACCAGCGTTTCTGGATAAGGCAGCGAAGAGAGGCGGAATAGAGGTGAGCATCGGGTTGATCGCGCTACTGGACGACGTAGCCGCTATCGCCAAGGTCGCGGCAGCCTCGCTCGATGATGTGGTCGCGCAGACCGCGCAAGCAGTGCCGCAGCTCCCAGCAATCTGAATTTCATGAAGATCTACTCCTTGAGAATCTTGTCGGATTGAAACGCTGGCACTTAATCATGCCTAAGCGGCGCGAACTAATTCCTGCAACTCTCGACTAATCTCACCTCTACAGTAGATAAGGTTCCCAGGCCAAGGTGATATTCTGGGAAGTAAAAAATCGGGAAAAATTCCCGGGAACCGACCGCTCGTTCGTTAGCTGGCCGCGGTCAATGCAATCCTCAGCGGGTACATGGCATTGTCGATTTCGTCTCGGATCAGCCGAACGCAATCCGGGAGCTATTCCCGCGTTTCAAGAATTCTTCTGAGGCTGCGGAGCCTCCCTGAGTACGCAAAACCGTTCGTAGGTACGGCAATAAAAGTTTCAGCTCTCGCCGGCGTGGCAGTTGGTTCACGCAACCTCGCAATAGGTTTGGCCGGGAGCGATAGTCATGGGGGCGCGACAATTGCGAAATGTGCCGGCATAGCAAGTTCGGCAACAGTGTTTCTTTTAGGCACGGCCTTTTTCGTTGCGTCATTCCATGATGCGCGACCGTTTTGACCTTCGAGTGCACCCTTTAGCGCAAATTGATTTGGCCACACTGTATCGCCGACACGCTTGTTTAGCTCGCCTTTGCGATCGGGGTCGAAGCCACCGCTACGAATGATCTGCCGTCTCTCATTGGCAGTTGTTGTGGAGAGGTGCGAACCGACAATGCGTAAGTCGCCCGCTCGGATCAACCTCGGGGATAACCAGATCCTAAACTGCCGCACCGCAAATATTTCGGGCTGCGGTGCCCTGCTGCTTGTCGATCTTGCCAACTGATTCGTGCACGGGGAACGCACGCCAAATCAGACTGGTCTGGCCGGTTGCGTGTCAGAGGCATTCGGTGATCGATCGGCCAATACTAAGCTAACGGCAAGGGCCCGTGGTCATCGCAATGTTCGCCGTGTGGATGGTGGAGACGAGCGTCCACGAGGTAGTCTATGTGATCGCCGTGCGGTACCGCCTCATGGCCGCAGCCGGGACCGTGAATTATGACCATCGCAACGCACTCCAGGGGTGCAGCGGATCGGGTTGCGTTCGCTGACCTCGATGACGTGCTCTTCAACGCGATCGCCTTCTGGATGGTGCAGATGTCCGTCCTGCACATAGTCTACGTGGTCTCCGTGACGGACAGTGACATGCCCGCAATGGCGGACACCCCCTCCGCCACGTCCTGTGGCCGGCTGGCAGCTAAAGTGACGACTATCATCAACGCTGCTGAGTACGGCCGCACGGGATCTTGCGACACGATGTACCGCAGATCGTCCTCGGCTAACCGCAACCGCGGACCGACTAGAATTGCCAGGAGCAAATCGTGCCGGACTGAATGCGAGAGTGGCGCTGGATCGTTGCCGTTCCTGGCGCTAAAGCCGGCAAGATCGCAAGCTGGACAAACAGCCCGCACAGTCTGTCATCGAACCGTCAACGCTCCGTAACTGACCCGTCGCGAATCTCGGTTACCAGCACCGCATTACGTATGCCCGTGCTGCTCGAGATCGCGAGACCTCAATGCTTGATGACGGCCTTCTGACGCGGCGGCGAGCCATCGCCACGATCGGAGCCGCCGCAGGTGCACTTCTCTCGCCTGGCAGAAAGGCTGCCGGAGAACGGGCTTCCGCCGCCGAAATTGCTCACGGTACTGTTTTCGATTGTCAGAGTGACGATGGTCAGCGGCGATCAAGGGATAGAGGCATCGCCGGCGTCATGGTTTCAAACGGCCGGGACATCGTCATCACCGACGATGACGGCCGCTGGTCACTTCCCGTCGAAGCCGGTGGTACGATCTTCACCGTAACGCCCCCACAATGGACGGCCCTGACGCGAGGTCCGGCTGCATTCTCTTATTTGCACCAGCCCAAAGGTACACCTGCCGAGCTTGGACTTCGCTCCCCCGTGCTCGCGCCCACCGGCGCGTTGCCGATATCAATCGACTTTGCCTTGCAGCGGCAGGCACAATCTTCCCGCTTCGAAGCTTTGCTGTTCGCCGACACCCAGGCGGCGGATGCCAGGGAGCTAAGTTATGTCCGCAGCGTTCTCTTAGAAGCCACGAGAAAGACGCGCGGGGCCTTTGCGGTTCATCACGGGGATGCGATGGCCGATGATCTGACGCTATTTCCTGAATATCTTCGAATCCTGAATGAAACCGGTATCGCGTGGCATCATTGCCCGGGCAATCACGACATGAATCTCGACGCTCCGGATTCGCGCCATGCGTTCGAAACGTGGAAGCGCTTCATCGGTCCAACGAGCTACGCCTTTCAATATGCAGGCGCGACATTCATCCTACTCAACAATGTCGAGTACTTCGGTTGCGATAATAAATTGCAGGGAGGCCGGGCATATCGCGGTCGGATCGGCAATGATCAGCTTCGGTTCATCGACAATGTTCTACGCAACGTACCGCAGAATGATCTCATCGTCGTGTCGATGCACATTCCCCTGCAGAGTTTCGACAATCCCGACGGTGCCGCCGATACGACGATCGATCGAACTGCGCTGTTGAGGTTGCTGTCCCACCGCCCCTACTCCGTGAGTTTTGCGGGGCACTCTCATACGACGGAACACCACTACTTCGGAGGCGAATACAGTTCCGTGCGCGATGAACCGCATCATCACCATGTCCTAACCGCCGCTTGTGGAAGCTGGTGGAGCGGCCCCTGCGACCCAGGCGGGGTCCCCATCGCAGACAGCCGTGACGGCACGCCTAAGGGCTTTCATGTCCTTTCGGTCGATGGCAATCAGTATGCGACGCGCTTCGTCCCTTTGGGCTCGGCTCCCGAACAGGACTTGCGTATCCTCATAAGCGCCACCGATGAGAATACTGAGCTCTTCGTCGATGTGTTCGACGGGGGACCCCTCACCCGAGTGACCTGCGAGATCGCAGGAGAACCCGCTTCCGCTGTCGCACTCGAGCGTGCCGGCATACCCGATCCGTACGTTGTAGAGATATTCGCTCGCTATCGCGCACTGTGCAAGCCATGGGTCGCGGCGGCTCCATCATCGCACGTCTGGAAGGCCCTGCTTCCCGAGCATCTTGAATCCCGCAAAGACGCTTTGGTCGTTCGCGTAAGGGACGAATATGGTGCGAGCATCGTCCGACGCGTGACCGGCTGAAAGTCAATGATCTGATAAGCCGGACGTTCTAGGGCCCCCTCCCGCGAACAGCGAAGCAAGTCTTGAGACTGCTCCGCGCCAATTGCAGGCCACGGCAGCTGGAGAAGTTGAGGGCGGAACTCACGGATCGCGGGCTCCATCGGACTGGGTCGCGATTTCCGTGCTATTTGTCGATCGCCTGGCTCAGAAATATCCGGAGGCGGCCTTTAATCGAGGGCAGTGCTTTAAGGGACGTCCTGAGTATTTTGAGGAGTACTGCCGTCGAGAAGTTCGGCAACTTGTCTGCGTAACCTTCAATGACTTGACGCGCAATCTTCACTGCCCCGAACGCTACGGCTCTGGGCTCCAGGAAGAGGTCGAGCGCGAGATCCAGACCCGCATAGCGGAATGTGCTGCGAACGGTCGTCACGCGTTCGAGGAATGCGCGAAAATTGCCGCTCGGAAATCAAAAAATATCGCTCACCATGAGTCACATAGCGATTGGTGGCAATGAACTCGCCGCATGGCCAATCCCTGAAGATTTAGGAAAAACTGAAAGCGAAAATGGGCGGCTACGGAAGCGGTTTTCAGTGGTCGAGAAAGTTCGTTGGCTTATGGACCCGAGGCTCTTTGCGGTGGTCCTATGAAGGTTGCGAGCCGCACGCGAGGATCGGCTACGAGGCCAATCTAATCGATCCCGACGCGGCATGGCTGAGGCTCACCGCGCGCATCCTTGAGACTGACGTCAGGAAAAACACCGAGACCTAACTCTCGCCTCTTGCCATTGATCGAGATCCACAGCTCCCAGCGTTTCGTGCCCCGCGCCGTCACGACCAACCTCAGGCCGCCGCCGTCCTTGTAGGTTCCGGCCTTCGTGATCGCCCTGATTTTGTGCGCTGTCAGCAGTTCCTTCGCCATCTCCAACCCCACCTCCAACCCCACCTTTGGGTTGAAACTTCGAGGTACAAGCTGACGGCGCGAGTATCAATCGCACCGGCTTTTTAAGTTGTGGAGCAATGAGTTGTGATGCACCGGGGGAGCAACGAGGAACAATGGGCTGGCGGAGAGAGTGGGATTCGAACCCACGAGACCCTTACGAGCCTACACGCGTTCCAGGCGTGCGCCTTCAACCACTCGGCCATCTCTCCGTTGCGCCCTATCTAGGCGGCGCGCACTATACGCAACGAAGGCTTAAGCACAACGTTTGCTTGGAAGCAAATGTAGCTCTTGACCTTGGCTGCGAAGGGCCACAAAAGGGGCGCGGTCGAAGAGCACATGCCGTCCATGACCACCTCCCGCCTGCTCAAGTTTTTCGCCGTCCTGTCGCTGCTGTCTACCCTTGCGGCCCTCTGGCTGTGGTACGCAACGGGAGCGCCGCCGACGCGTTGGTTGATACGTCTCTCGATCGCGTCTTTTTTTGCGGCCCTCGTGATGAGCCTCGTTGACGTCGACACGCGGCCACGGCTGATGCTGCGGTTTCTAGCCGCGCTTTTCGCACTTTTTGCGCTGATCTCGCTGGCAGCCGATATATCGCGTCCGGCAATCGCGGGAGAAAGCTTTACTGCAACGTCGCTAATGCAACACCTGCAGGCTGTAGCGCCTTCGTTCGTGGCTGGGCTCGAGAAATCGGTCAGTCGCTCTGTCGGTCCCTTCTTTTGGGACCCTATTCTGACGTCGATCCTGGGATTGCCCGCGTCTTTACTCTTTCTGCTGCTCGCCATCGCGGCCGGCGTCGCCGGACGGCCGTGTCGCCGCGTCCAGATATTCGTCAATGACTATTAAGGCCAGCCAAGGTCTCCGACTGGGGATTGCCGGCCTCGCGGCCCCTTCAATTGAAATTGTGCAACGATCGCGCGTCTGCGGGCGTATACCTCGAGCATCGTCTCCAAGAAAAACAACGGAGCCAAAACCATGTTCGACAGCAGCCGAGTCGCCATGCCGACGCCCGAGACTGCGCCCCGGGGCCGGTCGTCCCCCATTTTGCCCGCGGACGCCGAACATTATCTTTTCTCGCGGCCGCTCAACCTGCCCTATCCTGCGGGATTAGAGATTGCCGTCTTCGGCCTTGGCTGCTTCTGGGGCGCAGAGCGGCTTTTTTGGCAACTCGGCGACGGCATTTGGATAACGGCTGTGGGTTATGCGGGTGGCTATACGCAAAACCCGACGTACGAGGAGGTTTGCTCGGGCCGCACCGGACATACCGAGGCCGTCGTCGTAGTCTTTGATCCCACGGTGCTTCCCTACGAAACATTGCTGAAGACCTTCTGGGAAGCGCACGATCCGACTCAAGGATTCCGTCAGGGCAACGATATCGGGACGCAGTACCGGTCGGCGATTTACGCGACGACGCCCGAACAGCTCGCGGCGGCGGATGCCTCACGCGATGCTTACGCTAAGGCTATCGCGGGAAAGGGTTATGGCCCGATCACGACAGAGATCAAGACCGCCGGACCCGTCTATCTGGCTGAAGGCTATCACCAGCAGTATCTGGCGAAGGTGCCGCATGGCTATTGCGGGCTTGCAGGAACGGGCGTGACGTGCCCGACGCCTGCCGGCGCCGAGGCCAAGACTTAAGAGCGGCTCAACTTCAAGATGAGTAGAAAAAACATGAGCCGGACGGCCATTTCGCCGCCGGCTATTTTTTCTCTGTTGCGACGGTCTTGCGGATATGCGGGCGCAAAGCCGGGCTGGACGCAGTGCCTGCAGCCGCAGTCGTCGTAGCGCCGGGAACTGCTGCCGCCTTTGCCAACGCGAGCTTCACCGCCGCAGCCTTGGCCAAGACCTGCCGAACCGCTGCTGCCGTCATCAACGCATCTCTCGGTATCGGGACCGGGTCCGGTTTGGCCCCCAGAAGAGCTTGGCATTCCTTAGGTAGCTCTGAGAGCATGATCGGCGGCTTCGGCGGCTTTGAAGAAGTGCTGACTGGCGGCGGCGGCGGCGGAGCCGGTGTTTTTGCCGGCACCACGCGCGCCAGCCACTGATTGACCTCTTTTCCGCAACCGTCGGCGCCAGTCGGAGGCGTTTGCGGCTTGCAGCCGGCAAATCCGGGCGGACATTTGATACGCATATGAAAATGATAGTAGTGCCCGTAGAAGGGCCGCACTTTACCCAGCCACTTGCGATCCGTTCCGGCCACTTGGCATAGAGCCTTCTTGATAGCCGGATGAACAAAGATACGCTCGACCTCCGGATATGACGCGGCGCGCTTGATGAGGGCGACCTGCTTGTCGGTGAAGACCTTGGGATCGACGGCAAGACCGGTACCGTCGAGCATCGTCGTCGCCTGAATATCCTCCCGCTCTTTTGCGGTAAGGCGGCGGTCCGGCATCGGTGTCAACCAGAAGTCCGCGTCGAGCCCGACCTGATGGCTGGCATGCCCGGTGATCATCGGGCCGCCGCGAGGCTGCGCGATATCGCCGACAAGCAGCCCTGGCCAACCGTCAAGTTTTTGCGCATCCTTGGCAAATTGTTCAATGAGCGCGATCAGCTTCGGATGGCCCCAGTTACGGTTGCGAGATAACCGCATCTCCTGCCAGGCGGGGCCGTCGATCGGCAGCGCCACGGCACCCGAAAGACAGCCGCGCGCATAGGTGCCGATGGCGCGCGCAGCTAGCGGCGCCGGCTCCTTGACAGCGCCGAACAATTTCTTGGCCCCGATGAATTCAGGCCATTCAGATGCTTTCGACTGCGCGTCGGGAGTTGCAGTCGGCGCCTTCGATTTTGCGTCTGGCTCTGCTTCTCTGTCGCTTGCAAACGTCAGCGTCTGGTGATCGGGAACAAAGGCAGGAAGCTCGTGGTCGACGGCAGCACTTTTAGTCTTGGGCGGGTCAGTTTGAGCGCCCGACTGTTGGTTCAGTACCGGATCGGCGTGCGAGGCTTGAATGAAATCGAACGGGGCAGGCAACAAAACTTCCGGCCTGATCAGAGCGATCCCGAACAGGCTTAGCGCAAAAAACAGAAATAGCCTCTCGGCCCTCACACCCGATCCTTGCATTGCCAAAAGTTGTCTAATCCTACCGCATTCTCATTCAAAAATCAGACCCCTCTGCTGCCAGACCCACCGTCGCGTGGCCGGAATGCCGAAACGCGGCGTATTACAATCATCTGGCCAGTTGGATGGGAGCTTGCCGATGAGGATTCCCAACCGATGGTGTTGCTCTATTGTGACGGTCGCGCCAATGTCATCCAAATCCGACCTTCAATCTCCGGCCTGCGCGACGCTGCAATTGGATTTAATGCCCTGACGGTCATCCTCGAAAGCGGAAGGCAAAACGCCAGCTGCCGCCTCATTTTTGCGCATGGCGCGGGGGTGGGAATTACGTCACCGTTTCTCGAAACCATGGCGGAACTCATCTCCGGGCATGGCATCGCCGTGACCCGCTTCGAGTTCGACTACATGGCGGCCAGGCGCAAGGGTGGATCGAAGCGTCCACCTCCGCGAGCCGAAGTGTTGACGTCAGAATATCGTGATCTGGTTCGGTCTGTGGCGGAGCGCCGGCCGCGCGGTCAGAAGCTGCTGATTGGCGGTAAGTCACTCGGCGGACGCGTCGCGAGCATGATCGCCGACGAACTCTACGAACATGGCGACATCACCGGCCTCGTTTGTCTCGGCTATCCGTTTCATCCACCCGTTAAGCCCGACCAGCTCAGGACGGCGCATCTCGCAGGCCTGCAGTGCCCGGCGCTGATCGTCCAGGGCGAACGTGACCCGTTTGGCAATCGCGTCGAAATCGAAGCGCTCCCGCTTTCGCAATCGATCGCGTTTGCCTGGATCGGTGACGCCGACCACGATTTGCGGCCTCGCGCCGGCTCAGGTTTTACGCGCGCTGGAAATCTTGCAACGGTGGCCGATGCGGTTGCGGCATTTGCCGCCCGCGTGGCTCCAGCGCGTTGACGCTCGCCGCCGTGCAACCTACGGTGCGGCTGCCCTGGACTTCACGAATCCGGCGGCGCGCACTCCTCCGAGCAGCACCCACGCAGATCGCCCACCAATGAACTCGCTCGTCTTCTCCCCCGCGCATGTCGCCGCTAGCGCCGATTCAAGGGCCTGGCCTTTCGAGGAGGCGCGCCGGCTGATCAAGCGCCTCGAGCGCCTTCCCGACGGCGCAGACAAGACCGTTATCTTCGAAACCGGCTACGGTCCTTCGGGGCTGCCCCATATTGGCACATTCGGCGAAGTAGCGCGCACGACCATGGTGCGCCACGCCTTTGAGCTCTTGACGGAAGGAAAGCGTAAAACCCGCCTCATCTGTTTCTCCGACGACATGGACGGGCTTCGCAAGGTGCCGACGAACGTGCCGAACCAGGCGATGCTGCAACAGCATTTGGATAAGCCGCTGACCCGCGTCCCCGACCCCTTCGGTACGTTCGAGAGCTTTGCCCACCACAACAACGCAATGCTGCGCGAATTCCTCGACCGCTTCGGATTCGAGTACGAGTTCTACTCGGCGACCGAGTGCTACACGGCCGGCATGTTCGATGCGACGCTTCTCAAGATGCTCGCGGCCTACGACAAGGTCATGGAAATCATCCTGCCGACGCTCGGGCCCGAACGGCAGGCGACCTACTCGCCGTTCCTCCCCGTCTCACAGCGTAGCGGACGCGTGCTGCAGTTGCCGACGATTGCGCGCGATGTGAAGGCCGGAACGATTACTTACGCCGACCCCGAAACGGGAGTGATGGTCGAGACGCCCGTCACCGGCGGCCGCATCAAGTGCCAGTGGAAGGCCGATTGGGCGATGCGCTGGACCGCGCTTGGCGTCGATTATGAAATGGCCGGCAAGGATCTGATCGACAGCGTCACGCTTTCGTCGAAGATCTGCAAGGCGCTCGGCGCAACCCCGCCCGAAGGCTTCAACTATGAGCTCTTTCTCGACGACCACGGCGAGAAGATTTCGAAATCGAGGGGCAATGGGCTGACAATCGAAGAGTGGCTGACATACGCCACGCCCGAGAGCTTGTCGTTCTTCATGTTTCAAAAGCCGAAGAGCGCGAAGAAGCTCCATTTCGATGTCATTCCGCGCGCGGTGGATGACTACCTGCAGTTCCTGTCGGCATATCCGGCTCAGGACGCCAAGCAGCAGCTCGACAATCCAATCTGGCATATTCACGGCGGCGCACCGCCGAGCCCCGAGTTGCCGATCACGTTCGGGCTTCTGCTCAATCTCGCCTCGGTATCGAACGCCGAGAGCAAAGAAGTGATGTGGGGCTTTCTGCGCCGCTATGCGCCAGGGGCGACACCGGAAACCAACCCGATCCTCGATCGGCTTTCCGGGCACGCGATCCGTTATTTCGACGATTTCGTGAGACCGACGAAGTCATTCCGCCCTCCCGACGATGTCGAGACGGCGGCATTGAAGAGCCTCGACGCAGCCCTGGCTGCGCTCCCGGAAGGGGCGGATGCCGATCAAATTCAAAATGCGCTGCTCGATGTTGGCCGCGCCATTCCTCGCTATCAGGACACGACGAAGGTCGGCCCCAGCGGCGGACCTGGCGTCAAGCTCAATTGGTTCCGAGCGATCTACGAACTGTTGCTTGGCCAGCAGCGAGGGCCGAGGCTCGGCACCTTCATCGCGCTCTATGGAATTCCAGAAACGCGCGCCCTGATCGCCAAAGCTTTGTCGGTCGCGCTCGCCAACTCGTGAAGGTCAGACCAGCGGCAGCGCGACTGTCGGCTCTCCGGGAACTTTACGTGCGCTCCGTGAAGCGGGCTTCTGCGATTGAATGTCCAGACGCCAAAGCCTCTCGATCAGTCCGACGAGACGCTGCTCGCGAGCCTCGATCTCGGCGCGCCGCCATTCGCGCTCGTTGAGCACGTCCCGCGTGATGGGAAGGATCGGCGCCTTGCTTGCAGCCTTGGCATAGATTTCCTTTTTCGTTTCCCACGAAGCGTTGCGCGCTTTGTCGTTCTCCTGCTGCGTGATCAGCACCAGGTTGCCGAGGCTATCGACGAGCTGGGAGCGCTCCTCGGCATTCGGAAACCATTGCCGCCAAATGCTCGACGCCGAAGGCCGCTGCGGCAGAACGTGCTCGATCGTATAGAGATCGGCGTCGACTGCGGCTGCCGGCTCGCCGAGTTCGTCGCCGAGGCGGAGCAAGAGAAGTCTGCACGCTCTCGGGTTACGTTTGTGAAAATCCTTGAGATGAAACGCAATGCTACGGACCTCGTCGCGCGTGAGCTGCAAGGCAAGATGCGTTTCGTCGATTGGCTCGCCGGAGCGTATCGCCTTGATCAGGTCGGCGAAGCGGCGCACCCGCTTGCCAGATCCAGCACATAGAAGCCGCGTCAGATTTGCGAGCCGGTCGATCTCCGCCAGCAGAAACGCCGCCCGGTCGGGGTTCTTCTGCCAATCTTTCAGCGCCAGAATGGCGGCCGGGCCCCAATCGGCGTCTGACAACCGGTTGAGATACCTCAAGATTCGCTTTATTTGGTCGGGCAGGACGCCCTCGCCGCCACTGCGGATGAGCGCGTAGGTTTTGGCGAGCGGTAAAAACACGTCCTTGAAGAAGGGCACCGATCCTCCGGCCTCGCGGATGACAGTGCGCACGCCAGAGACGATCTGCAGCCGTCCATACCCGTAAATGGCTCGGAGATGGCCGAAGAACGGCTCAAAGCCCTCGCCCAAAGCCAGGTTCATGTCATCCCACATCGCAGCGGCCCACGCGCTATCGCCTGCGGTCATGCGGCTCAGGATGTCGGCTTTCCGAATATCGTTGCGTTGCAATTTCTTTCCGCGCTCGTTCAAGACGACGAACATCTGATGCGCCTTGTCGATGTCGTGTCCGACGACGATAACGACGTAGCAATTGTCGGCGATGAAATCCGCAAGCTTCCGGCGAGCTTTTGGACCGAGGTCCGCAAGCATCGTCCGGTAGAGATCCCTAACTTCGAGCAATGTCGTTTCCGGCTTCGACGGCGACACCACATCGGCCGTCTGCAGCACGCCGCAGGGCTGCAAAACATAATCTTCGAAGACACTGCGTTCGCGGCTTGCAAGATGCAGCCGGTATCGCTCCGTTCGAAAGAACCTTGCTCCCTGCTGCGCCACCAGCATGCCGTGCACGCGCTTCGATATCGGCTTACGGGGTTCGGTTTCGAGATCGCGCAGGACTGCGAACAGCGTCATCAATGTGACGAGCCGCTGTTGGCCGTCTATGACGTCGAATTCACGAGACGACATCTTCGGCGAGAGCTTCGTCGTCTCCATCCCCGGCCCATCCATCAGAAGAACGGTGCCGAGAAAGTAGGACGGATCGGCCAAGCTATTGGACCCAAGTCCCGAAGCCTCGATCACGTCGTCAAGAAGCTGCTCGGCCTGCTCGCGACCCCAGGAGTAGGGACGCTGATAAACAGGAATGTTCAGCAGGTAAGGTCCGGAAAGCAGTTCAGATATGCTGAGTGATGCCGTTGGATACACGAATACTTCGACCTCTTGGCTCGCCGTTCAATGTAGCGGGGGCCCCGCGCTTTGTCGCGTACTGACATGGGTCCGTAATTCTATTTGTGTGGACGTTCATTCCTGATAGCAACGATCACTCAGATGCGCCATATACGTTTGCTTGCCGCAGCGGTAAATAGCGTCCCTCTGTAGTCGCGACCGAACTCAAAATTCCGTATGAAGACAATCCTGTACAAAATCGCAGCAGTCGCTGACTGGGACCAGGCCTTACAAAGCGGATACTATGCCGGCTCGGCCGACGATATTCGCGATGGCTTCATTCATCTCTCGGCACAGCATCAGCTGCGCGGCACTTTAGAAAAGCATTTCAAGCATAAGGGCGAGCTTCTTCTCATCGCGTTTGAAGAAAATAAGCTTGGTCCGGCTCTGCGTTGGGAACAATCGCGCGGCGGCGAACTCTTCCCTCACCTTTATGGCGATCTTCCAACTTCGCACGTGCTATGGCAACGCCCGCTGGCGCTAGGCGCCGACGGCATTCACGACCTCGACGAGGCATGGTTCACATGCTGAAGAGTCTTTACCGGTTAGCGCGACCGGCGCTCTTCGCGCTGGAACCCGAAGACGCGCACGAGGCTACTTTGAAAGCGCTCGAACTGGGCGTCCACCCACGCCCGCTTGCCGCCGACGATCCCGTTCTACGCCAGATTGTTTTCGGTCTTGATTTTCCAAACCCGATCGGGATCGCCGCAGGCTTCGACAAAGATGCGCGCGTGGCCGATGCCGTGCTCGCGATGGGCTGCGGCTTTGCCGAAGCCGGCACCGTGACGCCGAAGCCGCAGCCGGGCAACCCAATGCCGCGCGTCTTCCGGCTCGTCGCCGATCGCGGTCTGATCAACCGGCTCGGCTTCAACAATGGCGGACATGCGGCGGCGCTGGCGCGTCTCGAAGCGCGAAAAGGTCGAAGCGGCATCGTCGGAGTGAACATCGGCGCCAATAAGGATAGCACCGATCGTGCGGGCGACTACGTGTCGGGCATCGAAGCCTTTACGGCCGTCGCGAGCTATTTCACGATCAACATTTCATCGCCGAACACGCCCGGACTGCGCGACTTGCAGGCGCCCGCCGCTCTCGACGAGCTTCTTTCCCGCGTCATGGCGGCGCGCGCGCGGCTTGTCGCAACGGGTTCGCCGCGCCGGCCCATCATCGTCAAAATCGCACCGGATATCGCAGCTGACGACATAGATCCGATTTGCGAGCGGCTGACTGCTCATGGTGTTGACGGTATCGCCGTGTCCAACACGACGCTGGCGCGTGACCGCCTGAAAGACCCGCAAGCGCAAGAAGCTGGCGGCCTTTCGGGACGTCCCCTGTTTCGGCGTTCGACGACAATGTTGGCGCGTGTCTTCCAGGCTACGGGCGACAAGATCCCGCTGATCGGCATCGGGGGCATCGACAGTGCTGCCGGCGCGCTCGAAAAGATCGAAGCCGGTGCCACGTTGCTGCAGCTCTACACGGGCCTGACGTATGAAGGGCCGGGGCTCATGGGCGAGATCAAGTCGCATCTCGCGCAGGAAGTTCGCCGGGCCGGACGATCAAACCTCGGCGGCCTTCGCGGCCGCAAGGCGGATCAGTGGGCCAGTTTGCAGCTCTAGCTAAGCGTCATTTTTCGGCCTTGCTCTCAAGAGCCTCATCAGCAGCCATATCGGCACCACGAGCATCGCTCCGAGAATGAGATAGTCTAGCAGCCACTCGACGGCTCCAAAGCCGAGATCGTATATGTGGCGAGCGAAATCATCGAGAACACGGAAGAAGTTGCGCGGCGTTATTCCTAGGAACGACAGCAGAACGCCGACCAGGACGCAAATAATGGCAAGACGCACAAGCACCGCGAGCGGGTGACCGCCGAGAAAATCGCGGAGGTTCATGTGTTCATCTCCATTCACTGACCCGAGGACCAGCCGATTGCGCCATCTCGCGCGAACGCCTACCACAGCCAGCGGCGACAAACCAAGGCGATCTCAAAAGTCGCGAGAAGAAACCGTCTCGGCCCCTGCAAAGCGGAAGAGCGCACGGCCACAACAAGACTTGCCGGCTGAGACGACAACGCTTCCGCCGCAGATTGCAGCTTGGTTCGCGCGGCGGGGCTGGGCGCCCCGCGCCCACCAGCTGGCTTTGCTTCAAGCCGCTCGTGAACGACGCTCGACACTGCTGATCGCGCCGACGGGCGCCGGCAAGACGCTTGCAGGCTTTCTGCCGAGCCTCATTGCACTCGGCAACGGTGTTCGAAAAAAAGCCGGAGCCGGCCTCTTCACCCTCTACGTGTCCCCGCTCAAGGCGCTCGCTGCCGACGTTGCGCGCAACCTCATTCAACCGATCGATGAGATTGGACTTAAGATCCGGACCGAGACGCGTACCGGCGATACATCTGTGGCGCGCCGCCAGCGCCAGCGCGTAACCCCGCCGCATATCTTGCTGACAACCCCGGAGCAGATCGCGCTGCTCTTGAGCCATCCCGATGCGCCTTACCTCTTTGGCGATCTCGATACGATCATCCTTGATGAATTGCATGCTCTCGCCCCGTCGAAGCGGGGCGATCTCCTGGCGCTCGATCTCGCCCGGCTGCGCAAGCTCGCGCCTGACGTGATGACGATCGGACTTTCTGCAACCGTTGCACGCCCAAGCGAACTTCGCGGCTTCCTCGTAGCCCAGGCAGAGTCCGAAACGGTGACGCTGCTCTCCAACGTTGTCACCGTCGCGGGCGGCGCCAAGCCCGAAATCAACATTCTCGAAACCGAAAACGATATCCCGTGGACGGGGCACACGGCGCGCTACGCCATGCGCGAAGTCTATAACGCGATCCGCGCGCAAAAACTGACGCTCGTCTTCGTCAACACCCGCATGCAGGCCGAGTTCGCTTTCCGGGAACTCTGGCGCGCCAATGATGACAATTTGCCGATCGGCCTGCATCACGGCTCGCTCGATGCCGCTCAGCGCAAAAAGGTCGAAGCCGCGATGGCCGCCGGCAAATTGCGCGCCGTCGTTGCGACGTCGACTCTCGACCTTGGCATCGATTGGGGTGATGTCGACCTCGTCATTCATCTCGGCGCACCAAAAGGCGCGAGCCGGTTTTTGCAGCGCATCGGCCGCGCCAACCACCGCCTCGACGAACCATCGCGCGGCATCCTGGTGCCGGGCAATCGTTTCGAGGTGCTCGAGTGTCGGGCGGCGCAACAGGCCGCCGAGGCCGGCGAGCAAGATGCCGTCCTTGCACGGGCGGGCGGCCTTGACGTTCTCGCGCAGCACATTCTCGGCATGGCGTGTCAGGCGCCGTTCGATCCCGACGCGCTTTTTGCCGAAGTGCGATCGGCGCTGCCCTATGCCGGCCTCACCCGGCATCAGTTCGACTGCACAATCGAGTTCGTATCGACGGGCGGCTACGCACTAAAAGCTTATGACCGGTTCGCGAAGCTGAAGCCGGCGGACGATGGCCGGTTGCGCGTAGCCAATCCGCGCGTCGCCCAGCAATACCGGTTGAACGTCGGCACCATTGTCGACACGCCGATGTTGAAAGTCCGCCTCGCCTTGGCGCGCGGTGGCAAAGGCCAAACGCGGCAGGGCGGCCGCGTGTTGGGCGAAATCTCAGAGGGCTTCGTCGAGCAACTGCCGCCTCGCGCGACGTTCGTTTTCGCAGGCGAGGTTTTGCGCTTTGAAGCGCTGCGCGATACCGAAGTATTCGTGTCGCGCGCTTCCGCGGAAGATCCGATGATCCCGAGCTACAATGGCGGAAAGTTTCCGATGTCGACGCATCTTGCCGCGCGCGTCCGGGCGATGCTCGCCAATCCGAGCGACTGGCCCGGGCTGCCGCTGCCGGTCGCGAATTGGCTCAGCCTGCAGGCGGAGCGCTCGGTCATCCCGGCGCCGGATGACGTACTTGTCGAAACTTTCCCGCGTGGCGGCCGGCACTTTCTGGTCGCCTACCCCTTCGAGGGACGGCTTGCCCATCAAACGCTCGGCATGCTGCTGACGCGGCGGCTCGACCGCGCCGGTACCAAGCCGCTTGGCTTCGTCGCTAGCGACTATGCGCTGTCGGTATGGGGACACGGCGACATTTCCGGCCTCATCGCCGATGGCCGGCTGTCGCTTGCCGAACTCTTCGATGAGGACATGCTCGGTGATGATCTCGACGCGTGGCTCGCCGAGAGCAGCATCATGAAGCGCACCTTCCGCTTGGCAGCCGTCATTGCGGGATTGATCGAGCGCCGCCATCCAGGCAAGGTCAAATCCGGACGGCAGGTGACGATGTCGACCGATCTCATCTACGACGTGCTGCGCCGGCACGATCCCGGCCACCTATTGCTCGAGGCCGCCTGGGCGGATGCCGCGATCGGACTTCTGGACATCCGGCGTCTCGGAGAGTTTCTTGCCCGCATCAAGGACCGAATCAGGCATCAACCTCTGACTCGAGTTTCACCACTTTCTGTGCCGATCCTGCTCGAGATCGGCCGGGAGCGGGTCTACGGCCAGGGGCGCGACGCAGTGCTGCGCGAAGCCGCTGACGTGCTGATCCGCGAAGCGATGGGGGACAATTGAGCATGGGAATGCTGAAACCGGAACGCATCGGGTTCGAGGATTTTGCCGACCAGCCTCTTTCGATTTGCGGCAAGGCGTTCGTCGCGCACAAGTTCGGCGCGCTCTACTGGCCCGGCGAAGATGCTTTGATCGTCGCCGACCTGCATCTCGAAAAGGGCTCCGCCTTTGCGGCGCGCGGGCAAATGCTGCCGCCCTATGACACGCGCGAAACGCTGAACAAGCTCGCGGCGCTTATCGATCACTATCAGCCCGAAACGGTCATCGCACTCGGCGACAGCCTGCACGATCGCGATGCGGCCGCCCGCATGGATCCGCGCGATCTCGAAACCTTGCACATTCTGCAGGAGGATCGCGACTGGATCTGGATCACCGGCAACCACGATCCCGAAATCGATCGGGCTCTTGCCGGATACGTCGTCCCCGAACTCACCGTCGCCAGCATCACGCTGCGTCACGACCCGCAGCCTTGTGCGGCGACGCATGAAATCGCCGGACACTTTCATCCCGCGGCCAGGCTGGTGCTGAATGGCACATCGCTGCGCCGCCCTTGCTTTGTCAGCAATGGGCTTCGCCTCATCGTGCCAGCGTTCGGCGCCTATACCGGCGGGCTGAACATTCTCGACGCCGCCTTCGAGCCATTGTTCGGCGGCGATGGACTGTCGGTTTGGATGCTCGGCCTCGAGGGGCTCTATCCGATCGCGCCGCGTCTCTTAAGAGACGACTGAAAGACTGGCCGCTCACGCGGGGCGGCGGAACGCATACGCTGCCGTTAGCCCCGCAGCCGCCGCCATAAGAACGGTGGCGATGCCGTAGAGAAGCGGCTGTCTGATCGCGGTATCGTGAATATAGCGTTCGAGGCCTTCGCGCTCCAACATCACGCCGCTCTTGTATTGGCCAAGCAACCGCCCTTCCTTGAAAAGATAGACCCGGGCGACCAGCGGGCCGACCGGCACATTTGGCGGAAGCTGGATCGTCGCGCGAAACAGGCTTTTGCCGATGAAGGCCACGCCAAACTCAGATTTGACGTAAAGGCGCTCCTGCTGCTTCAAGCGGATGAGCGCATCTTTGAACTGCGCAATTTCGGCGGGCTCCATTGCCGCGGTGTGCCGGGATCCCGCCGGAACGATCCGCACATGATCAAAGCCGATTTGATTGGCATCTAGCACGGCATGATCAGCTAACTCGTCGATCGGCCGCGTAGAGGCAATCGCGTAGTAGCTCGGAAGTGAAGCAAAGCGGACGAAGTTCGTATTGAACCAAAGACCGCCGACTTCGGATTTCCTGCGCACGACGACCGGCGCTGCCGCGCCTTCGACAACGACGACCACGTCGTATGTACCGGCTTCGGCGCTCGGCTGCACGCTGTTCTCGACGGTGCCGAACACCAGGATTTCGGTACCGGTGTAGCTCGATGTGATCGCAACCTGCCGGGTTGATGCGTCGGCCTCGACGCTTTCCTTCGCCGGACCGGCCGTAGCCGCGGCGGCGAAAGCAAACATCAAGAGCACGATAGCCGCGATGCTGCGGTACATCATGCCCCCCCTGCCGGAGATGAAAGCGAAAAGAGGTCTGCCGGGGTCGTCACGAGATCGTAGGCCATCCGGCCGGCGATAATCAGGACCAGCGCCGCTAGTAGCACGCGCATGTGCTCGTTCTTCAGCCGTTCGCCTGCAATAATCCCGAATTGCGCGCCGATCACGCCACCGGCCATAAGGATTGCGGCGAGCACCACGTCGACCGTCTTGTTTTGGACGGCATGCAGGATCGTGGCGAACGCGGCCACGAACACGATTTGAAACAGCGACGTGCCGATGACGACGCCCGTCGGGACGCGCAGAAGATAGATCATCGCGGGAATCATAACTAAACCACCCCCGATGCCCATGATCGCCGACATGAAGCCGATAAACATGCCGATGATGATCGGCGGCAGTACACTTATGTAAAGTTTTGAGCGATGGAAGCGCATCTTGAGCGGCAGCCGGTCAACCCAGGTGTGCTGGCCGGACCTGCGCGCCGACAGTGCAACGCCCGGCTGCTGCGCGCGGCGCCAGGTGCTCAGGCCCTCGACAATCATCAACGTGCCGACGACGCCAAGGAATGTGACGTAGCTCAGCGACACGGTCACCTCAAAGAGCCCCGCCTTTCTCAGTAGCCGTACCACATCGACGCCGATGAATGTCCCGACGAGCCCCCCAATCAGCATGACGGCGCCCATCCTTACGTCGATGTTGTTGCGTCTGTATTGCGTCACCGCGCCAGAGACGGATGACGCGACGACGTGTGCGTTTCCCGTCGCGACTGCAACGGCAGTCGGCACGCCAAGAAACGTCAACAGCGGCGTCAAGAGAATCCCTCCGCCAACGCCAAAGAGCCCCGAAATAAATCCCACCGCCGCGCCGAGCGCCAGATACGTCGCTACCGAGACCGACATTTCAGCAATCGGCAAATAGAGATTCATCAGCAGTCCCGAGGAGCGAACGACACGAGGGCTTGGGAAAGTCCCAGAAGAAGGCCTCTAAGGGACACTAATCGGCAGGCCTCGGCAAGTCGCAGCGGTGACTTTATAATGACGCGACAAAAGCAACGGGCCATCTTTGTCAGACGGCCCGCAAAATCTCGCCAACCTGGGACTAGCTTGAAGCCGTCGCTTACTAGCCGCTGACACCGTTCTTGGGGTTGTTCTTCCAGGCTTCCCCCGCGGTGCGGGCATCGTTGATCGTGCGGTCGCTCGGCACCGGCTTCCAATCTGCAATCATCTGCTCGGCCGCGACTATCTCCTCGGCCGTCAGCTTGCCACGCAGGATATCCCGCCGGCGCACCGCATCCTTGTCGCCGTTGCGCGCCGCCAGTGCCAGCCACATGAATGCCATCTTCATGTCGCGTTTTACGCCAAGGCCGTTTTCATAGAGCACGGCGAGATTGAATTGGCTGTCGGCGAGACCGCGCTTGGCAGCCTCCTCGAACCATCTGGCAGCGGTGGTATAGTCGGGCGATTCATCCGTTTGGTTTGCGCTCAGCACCGCAAGATTGTGCATCGCCTTGATGTTGCCCTGCTCAGCAGCGCGTTGATACCATGCTGCCGCGCGTGCCCGATCCGCCTTCACGCCAAACCCACGTTCGTAAAAAGTGCCAAGGCGATATTGCGCCTGCGCGAACTCCGTGATCGGCTGAAAGCTGGTACCATTTCGCAGCCTCTTTGAAGTTTTGCGGCATGCCCTTGCTTTCGGCGAAACGGGCACCGACTTCGAACTCTGCTGATGGATCGCCGTTGGCTGCAGCAAGGCGCAACGATAGCGGACCGACTGTTGCGGCCGGCATGTCAAGCGGCATCGATTTCGAAACGCCGCTCGAGGTGCCAACAGGATCTTGTTCGGCGTCTGTCGCTCCAGTGGTCTCGCCTTCCGTCGGTACCATCGATGCCGGCACGACTGCCGGATTGCTGGCCCTCGCCGCCGCATCGCCGATTTCGCCGGACAGCGCGGCCATGGCCTGGTGGCGCTTGGCCAATTGCAGGTCCGATTGGGTTACCGGACGGCCGGTGTCGACAGCGACGCCGAGCAACGGCAGCGTTGTCGCCCCCTCAGGCGCACTGCTCGGGACGTCCCGACCTTCGGCATCGGGTGGTGTCGCTTCGCCACGGCGGCCCGTATTGTCGGCAGGTGCATCCCCCTGGTTCGTTTGGCCTGGGGCCGCTTTGGCAGGCTCGCCGGATTGAATAGGATCGGAAGGTGATGCCAAAGCACCCGGTTGCGCCGGAACGGGCTGATCAGCGCCGTTGCCGAGCGAGTACCAGAGGCCGGTAAGAACCGCGATTGCAGCGACTGCCATCACGATGAGACGCGGCGAGGGCCCCGATGGTCCTGTCGGCTTTGCCGTTGCAGCAGGCGGCCTGATCGGCCTGTTGCCCTTGCTCTCCCGCGCTTTTCCGGCCTCGGCCGTTTCCGCGGCTCTCCGCGCTTGCGGCGACTTTATAATAATTTCGTCGGGTTCGACGGCAGCGAGGCGCATCTTCGCCCGCCGCGCCTCGGCGGCGAAATCCTGCCGCAGCTTATCATTTTTTCGATAACCGAACTCATGCTGTTCCCCGCTGTTGAAAGCGACGGGCGCTTCCGGCCGATGCGGCGTCATCGGCTGCACTGACGCGACAGCAGCAACGGCAGCATCGAGCGCTGCAGTCGTACCGTTATCCATCACATCGGAATCATGATCGGATTTGAAGCCCGACGGCGTGTAATCGAGCCCGTAGTCATGTGGCTGAGAACTTGGATTGAGGCGTTGCCGTTGCGCCGATTCGATCGAATCGATGCGATCGAGCAGACGGATCATGGCGTGCTGCAGCGTATGCAGCAGGGCTGCCGTATTCTCTTCTCCCTGGCGATTTTGCGACATCAGGCGCTCGATGAGCGGGCTCAGCTCATCGGCGGCGGAGCTGGTGTCGAGAAACCGCGCCGGGTGCGCACCGCCTTGCACGTCAGCAAGCGCATGCGAAATGACAGCGAGCTGCTCCTCGATGACACTCAGACGTGCAAGTTGATCGTGCGTCTGAACGAGATGATTGACGACCTCGCCGACGTGCGCCTCAATCAAACGGACGGAGCCGATGTCAGCCTGCGTCGCAACGGCTTCGAACAGCTTTGTGAAATGCTCCTCGAATTGATCGAGCCGCTGACCAATTGCGTAGAAGCCGTGATCGGGCCGGATGTCGGCAAGCGACTGCTCGATTCCCTCGGCAATTTCGGCGAAACGGCTCTCGAGCCATTTCTGATCGGTTGCAGAAAACGTGCTGGGATTGCGCGTACCGGCGTCGGCGGATTCGGATAATGCCGGCTTTGGCGCGAGGTTCGCGGCGCCAGAACTCGTAAAGTCCCGTCAGGGCATCGGCAGATGCGCGATCCCACGGATCAGCAGCATTGCCGGGCAAGCTCGATTCGATCCCGTCGAACGTATCGATACCAAAGGACCGGCGCGAAGCATCTTCACCCGGCGGACGAGCACCTTTATCCTGCGGGTCAAGAGCTGAACGCAGCGCCATGGGGCTATCTGATTTCGGATCCTCCGATGACTCCGGCTCGGCGCTTTCTGCCTTAGCGTCGCTCAAGCCGGCCAGCCGTTCGGCGAGTTCGACGACGCCGGTTTCGATACGGCCGAACGCCGGTGCGAATTGCTGCGGCACATGATTGCGCAGTATCTCCGTTTCGCGCTCCATCCCGGCGATGCGGTGTTGCATTTCGCTTAAGGTCGCTGAGTGGCGGCGGTCGGCGTCGGAAAGTTGGGATGCGATTGCATTAAGAATGTTTTTCAGGTCGTCGTGATCGCTGCCCGGCTCGCTTGATGCCGCAGCCTCGCCGCCATGCGAAAATTCAGTGCTCAATTCTGAGTTCGGCATTTTTCCCTCGAGGCGGCACGACGCTGCGGTCCGGTCAGAGCGCAGGCATCAGCGGAAGGGACATCGGCAAGCGTCCATGCCGCGCGAGGCAAATGCGATCGTAATCGGACGCGGCACAAATCAGGCTGAAGGCAACAGTTGGAGGGCGGCGGTAAACACGGCGTTAAACAGCACGGTCAGAATAAAAATATCTATCGATTGCAGCGTATTACGGCCGACCAAATGCCCCGCGCAGGCCACCGAGAGGGTGCGACGACTGGTACCCGGGCCGGGTGATTCGGCCCCCTGGATAGCCGCGCGTCTTGCCATACTTCCTCGATATGACCATCTGCCGTTCACTGTTCTATGCCGGAGGTTTCTCGAATGGCTGTGAAGACATCATGCGTGGCAATTCTGATCGTCCTGGCGCTGAGCGGCGCCGCGGCCGCCGAGACGCCGGCCGATCCAAACGGCCGCTATACGATGTCGCCGGTCGATGGCGGCTTTCTGCGACTCGATAAGCAAACCGGCGCCGTCGCGATGTGTGCCCACTCGGGAGGCGACTGGGCGTGCAACCCCGTGCGAGATAGCGCCGCGGCCGCGCCTTCGGACGAGGCCTCGAAACTCGAAGACGAGAACAAGGCACTCAAGGCTCGCATCAAGGCGCTCGAGGAAAGTCTCGAAAGCAGCAAGACCCCGCCGCCGTCCGGCAGCGTTCCGCCGACCGAAGGTCCGCCCGGCGGCAAAGTGCAATTGCCGACCGAAGAAGAAGTCGATCAGGCGCTCGACTATTTAGAGCATGTCTACAAGAAGTTCCGCGATCGCATCAGAGATCTGGATAAGCCAGGACCGCCGCCAGCGGATGGCAGCGAAAAGCCGCCGCCCGGCGGTAGCGCAACGCCTGACAAAGGCTCGCTCTAGGTTCGAGAAGTAGTATCGCCGCGCTTTTGCTCGCCGCAATGGGTGACGAGATGCCTAAGCGGCGTCGGGCGCAGAGAACTTGCGTGTCGCACGTACGAGTTCGTTCACAATGCCTGGTTCCGTCATCGAGTGACCGGCATCGGCGACGATGCGCAGCTCTGAATTGGGCCAAGCCTCATTCAGCAACGTGGCGCTCTTGATCGGCGTTACGACGTCGTAGCGGCCGTGCACGATGACGCCTGGAATGCCCTTAATGCGATGAGTTTCGAGCAGCAGTTCCCCGTCGCGTCGCAAAAAACCGTTGTTGACGAAGTAGTGGCTTTCAATGCGTGCGAAGGCGAGCGCGTACGCATCGGCTCCGAAGCGCGCGACGCGATCAGGTTCGGGAATGAGCGACAGCGTTGTCCCCTCCCAGATGCTCCAAGCCCGCGCCGCGTCGAGGCGGACGATCGGGTCATTTGACGTCAGGCGGCGATGATAGGCCGCGATCATGTCGTGGCGCTCATCGACCGGTATCAGACGTTGAAACTCGCAATACGCCTCGGGATAGATCCAACTGCATCCGTCCTGATAGAACCAACGAAGCTCTGCTTTGGTGAGGAGAAAGATACCGCGCAGAACCATTGCGGTTACGTGCTCGGGGTAAGCCTCCGCGTAGGCGAGGGCCAGCGTCGATCCCCACGAGCCGCCGAAAAGCTGCCAGCGTCTAATGCCGAGCTTGGTTCGGATGCGTTCCATGTCTTCGACGAGATCGGGTGTCGTGTTATTTTCGAGCGAAGCATTTGGGATCGAGCGGCCGCAGCCGCGCTGATCGAAGAGAATGATGCGAAAGCGGTCTGGATCGTGGAAACGGCGCATCGTCGGATTGCTGCCGCCCCCTGGTCCACCATGAACGATCAGCACCGGCAGACCGTTCGGATTGCCGCACTCCTCGACGTGGAGAGTGTGGCCTCCGCCTACCTCCAGCCAGTGCTCGCGATGGGCGGCGAGCGGCGGGTAGAGGTCAAGCCGATCGCGAACGGTCATGTCCTGTTGCATTTATATGTAGAAATCCTACCGGGGCGGCTCGCGCCAACCTTAAGTCACGAACGTGGCACTCAAGTACGTGCATGCTTGCGAACCTGCAGGCGCTGCATTTCACGATCGTAGATGATCTGGCCGCCGGGCACACGGATATCATGGACAACCTCGAGCGTATGCCGGGTTCTGCCCGGCCGCAGCAAGCTGACGCTCAAGGCCAAAGCCAGAGACATCGGCAAGCCCAGAATTCCGGCGATCGAACTCGGCACATTGAGAGATCCGGACTCGCTTAGGAAGATCGCTAGTGCCGCGGCGGCAAATCCCGCGGCAACACCGGCGATTGCCCCCGCCGATGTCAAATGCTTCCACCAAATCGAGAGAATCATAACTGGAAACAGGCTGGCGCCCGTTATTGAAAGCGCCCAGAGCACGAGCAGCAGAGGGTCAGTCGGCGCCATGATCGTCAGCAACGCCCCGCAAGAAGCCGCGATAATCACGAAGCCGCGCATGATCCACACCCGGCTTTGCGCCGACGCCGGCTCCCAAGATAGACCTTGCACAACATCCTCGCACAGGACGGCCGCCAGCGACACTGTCGTCGCGCTCGCCGTCAGAAGAGCGGCAGCGAGTGCGCCGGCGATGAGCACGTAAGCGAAGGCCAGTGGCAGGCCCGTTGCCACGGGAAGCGCGAAGAGCACGCCATCTCGGTCGAACTTCAGTCCGTCGAATCCCAGTCTCGCAGCCGACGGGTCGAACGCGACAAGGTGGGCCGCCGCTGCATCGAACAGCCACTTCGGCAATGGTCCCAGCCGTTCGCTCATCACCGTATCAAGGGCGAAATCGCGCATGAAAACGGCGACAGATGAAATCGTCAGTATCGCGAGACCCGAAAATACTGTGGCCCAGCCGAGCGCCTTGCGCGCCTCATAGACGCTGGGAGCCGCGGCTACTCTCGGCAGTAGCCACGGTGCGGTGCTAATTCCTGTCGCGATGGCAAAGGTGCCAAGCACAAAGGCCAGCGGGCCGATCACGCCGAAAGGCTGCGTGTATGGCTTCGTCAGCGCCGCGAAACCTTCACCCGGTAGTTGGAACGCCAGCGGCCAGACATTGACGAGCTGCAGGCCCTCGCGGACCTCGTTGTGAACGAGCGCGCGAACCATCGGGCCATTGGCGAGCTGCGGAATGGGCAAGCTCGTGACGATTACGCTGACGGTCGTCGCGACACCAAAGAGCGCCAAAAATACCGCGATCGATTGCGCGACGCCAACCCACGTGAACGATCGCTTGCCGCCCGCTGCCGTAGAAATAGCGACGCTGAGTGCGAGCAGAGCGACGATCATATTCGGGCTCGCAGTGATGAGCCGGCCGGCGGCGCCAGCTCCCATCCGCAGTTCGGCCGAGAGAACTAAAAGCATCGGCACCGCCGCGACCACAGCCGTTATGATCCTGAGCGGCCGGCTGTCGAACCTTCGGCCCAGATAGCTCGGCACCGTGAAGGCTCCGAACTTCCGGTAAAAGGGCGCGAGAGCGATGGCCATCACCACGAAGCCCGTGAGTGTGCCGAGCATCAGAACAAGAGCGTCAAAGCCAGCGAAGAAAAAGGCGCCAGTGCCGGCGACAAAAAACGTTGCGCCAAGCGAGCAGGCTGCGAGCAACAGACCTGTGTACAGCGCCGGAACACGCCGGCCAGCCGCGAAGTAGTTGAGCGTGTCATCGCTTGCGACGGAAAGGCCGATTGCCGCAAAAATGACGATTGGGCCGGCGAAGAAAACCAGCTTCAGCGGTTGTTCGTCGAATCTCAGCTGCTCGAAAATCAGAATGAGCAGGAACAGCGCGGTAAAGAGCGCCGCGAAGATGCTGAAATACGTGCCGAGGCGTGGATTGACCAGTCTCGCGCGAGCGCCGAACGCCATGCTGTGCCCTCACATGTCTTCGTGGGCGCCGTGCCAGTGATCGATGGCATTCTGGCGGTTGACGTAGCTGGCGACGGTCACGACCGCGATGACGAAGAATCCGTGAGCGGCCAGGAAGTAGCCGAGAGGAAAACCGAGAAACCGGCTTGCATTCAACTGCTGGGAGTAGAGCGGCAGTACGACGACAACCGCGAGAAATGGGATGAGGCTCGCGAGCACCTGCCATTTGGTGTGGCGCCAATACGGTTTGCGCTCTTTGCGTTCGATCATCTTTTGGCTCGCTTCTCGATCGGTCCAGGGATGCAGGGTACGCTCACAATCGTTGGCCAAACTATGACCGGCATGGTTGGGCTTTGTCCAATTGTGATCCCCGTTCGCTCAGCTTCATTACATTGTGGCTGGCGCCTTCATCTCCTAAAATTGGGGCGTGATTCGTGCATGGAGATCGAGGATTTTTTGCGCCGGAGACTTGAAAGGCTTCCAACGTCAGCGCTGGCCATCCCTAAACGCTCGGCCACGGTGCTTTGCTGAAATAAGCTTTACCGAGAAATGCCGGAAGGACGACCTCAATGAAAATAATCGACGAGTTCAAAGAATTTGCGATGCGGGGCAACGTCATAGATCTCGCAATCGGCGTGATCATGGGCGTAGCTTTCGCTCCTATCGTGTCGACGCTTGTCGACAACATTATCATGCCGCCAATCGGATATCTGTTGGCAGGCATCGATTTTTCCAGTCTCGCCGTTTCGATCCCGACGCCGACGGGCGATCCCGTGTTGATCAAGTATGGCCTGTTCCTCAACGCCGTCATCAAGTTCCTAATCACGGCCTTCGCGATCTTTCTGCTCGTCAAGGCCATCAATCGCATGAAAAAGCCAAAGCCTGCGGTCGTTCCGCCGCCGACACCGAGCGAAGTCTACTTGAAAGAAATTCGCGACTTGCTGGCGAAGCAACAGGCCGGAGCTGTTTAAACGAATAAAGCCCGGCGGCACGAGCCGGGCTATTTGCTGTTCGAGCGCCAGGACGCCGCGGCTGCCGAGAAAATTGCAGACGCAGCCGCCGGTGCCAGCACTTTGCGACCTGCCGGAGCTGTGTTCCCAGCTGTGTTAGACGGTTGCCGCAGGCGGGCGTAGTTCAATGGTAGAACGGCAGCTTCCCAAGCTGCATACGAGGGTTCGATTCCCTTCGCCCGCTCCACTTCTTTTCAAGCGCTTAACGCGCCCGCTCATTTCGCAAACCTGCGCGAGTGCTCGGCGAACTTGTAACGCGCGAAAAGCCGCCCGTGACCGGCGGCTTTTTTCACGTCAGTCTATGTCGATCCAGACGCCCTTCCGCCAATAGCCACGGCCTGCGTGCTCGCGCCACCTGTAATGATCGCGGTCAGACCACACTTCCAATCGTCTGCATAGATGCGCAACTTCAACGCCGAAAGTGCGGTCTTCCGCGAACGTGCCAGCAGTCGCCGTCGTCATTGCATACGATAGCGGCTGACGCACTTCCGGCAGTCAGGGCCAACGCGCTAGCGGCAACAACGAAAGCAGAAAAACACTCGCAGTTACGCGGCGTATTTCTGGCTCACCGGCATGCTTTTTCTCTCAGGCCCTATGCGCGGGCCGCGTTGGTCGCTGCATGCTCGAGCCGTGCATCGTTTTTTCCCAGTAGAAGGGCGTGACGATCAGATCGAGCACGGCACGATACGCGGAATACGAGATCGCAAGCCAATAGATCGGCAGCCATACGACGGACAGCAGCCTGCGCGGCGAGCCTGACGAGCTGTGGCCATTGTGAGCAGCATGGCCGCGCCATAGCCGGCCACCAGGTTTGAACCGGACACCCACAGGAGCAGATCGCTTTCCGGCACGAGGCGCTCGCCGAATGAAGCGTGCATCGCTGCCAAGACGTAGAACCACGGGTGCACGAGCAAGGACAGGATCGTCGCGCCGATCGTCAACTGGAAGCCGGCAAATCTCCATGCGCCGAGGTCGCGCCAGAGACGTAGCGGTCGGCGCATGTGGACGAGGTAAGTCTGAATCCATCCCTTGATCCAGCGCGTCCGTTGCCCGCGCCAATTGCGCCAGGACGCCGGCGCCTCCTCCATCGTCACGGAATTGATGACAGACACCTCGTAGCCAAATCGGGCAAGCCGAATGCCGAGGTCGGCGTCTTCCGTCACGTTGAAGGGGTCCCAACCGCCGATCTTCAACAGAAGATCGCGCCTGAAGTGGTTCGACGTTCCGCCGAGTGTCACCGGCAGCCTGAGGAATCCAAGCGCCGGAAGCAAACCGCTGAACAGCGCCGAATATTCGATTGCGAATTGACGGGTCAAGAACGATTCGTGGTCATTATAGATTGCGAGCCGCGCCTGTACGCAGGCGAGCCGCGGTCCGCCCTCGATGAAAGCGTTTGCAGCGCGGCGCAGCTGGTCGGCGTCGGGAATGTCTTCCGCATCGAACACCGCAACGAGCGTACTGCGCGCAACCTGCAGCGCGTAGTTAAGTGCGCGGGGCTTGGTCCGCGGCTGTCCACTCGGCACCGTCACGATCCGCATATTGGGCGGGAGGCCGGCGCCGAACAGGGCACGGTGAGTCATGTGATCGTCGGCCTCGGTTATGAACAGGATTTCGAGCCGATCGAACGGATAGTCGAGGCGTGCCATTGCCGTGATGAGGGCCGGTACGATGCGGCTTTCGCGATAGAGCGGCAAGAGGACGGAAAACGTCGGCAGCCGACTGTCGTAGCGTCGATCCGTAGATATTGGCTTCGACCGTCGTAGAGGGCGGCGCAGGGCGTGCCACACCGCGGCCAAACGAACGAGGGCGATCATAAAAAAAGGTGGCGCCAGCACCAGCAACCACAGAAAAAGCCCGGGTCCATCCAGCAATATCAACCGGGCTGTAAGCAAGGCCGGGACGGCAAGAAGCGTGAGCTGCTGCCAACGGCGGAGCGGGGTCGCCGCCGACAAATCCGGCGCCCGGCGGCGCAAATCGTTAACCGCGCGATCCAGCTGTCCGATATCGCGCTGGAATGGCTGCCCCGAGGTGCCTTGACGGGCGTCGACGCGCGTCGGCATGCGGCGGCGCCGCGCAATTGGCGTCTCTGATCCGGCAACGGCCATGCATGCACCTGGCCGGGCCCCACAAAAAGACCGCCTTCATCCGACCACGGGCGCACTATAGTCGCTGGCTTCAAACCAGCAATCGAACTAAGGGTTTGCGGAACATTTTTTTCGGCGGCCGACAGCGACGGCAGGCAAAGCTGCATGATGGTTAAACTGCATATCCAACCGCGGTTGGCAGTGACGGTCGCGGTCGCAGCGCTCGCCATTGGCGGGTTCATTCGATCGGCACTCGGAGAAGATGCAGTTTCGCCAAAGCTCGGCGCCGGAACGGCGGTCCAAGCTCCGGCAGAAGCCGCGCCGCGCCGCGTCGTGATCCGCTTTCTGACCGACAGCGATTTTCCCCCCTTCAACTTCTACGACGAGGACGGCGTGCTCGTCGGATTCAACGTCGATCTCGCACGCGCCTTATGCCTGGAGCTCAACACGCCTTGCGATATCAAGGCGCGGCCGTGGGAAGAGCTTTTCCCCGATATGAAGCGCGGCGAGGCCGATGCCGTCATCGCAGCGCACAAGGTTACCGCGGCAGCGCTCAGCGACGTGGCCTTCACCGAGCGGTATTTTCACACGCCCGGACGCTTTGCCGGCCGCAAGGAATCTCCACGGGTCGAAATGACGCCGAGCGGCCTCGACGGAAAGCGCATCGCGGTGGCGCGCGGTACGGCACATGAAGCATTTCTCAAGGCGTTCTTTCGCGACAGCCCGCTGGCCATCTACGAGAACGCCGATCTGGCGCGCCAGGCCCTGACGGCAGGCAAGGTCGACTTCCTGTTCGACGACGGGATTTCACTCGCCTTTTGGCTCAACGGTACGCTGTCACGCCAATGTTGCGAGATGCGCGGCGGGCCCTTTCCTCGAACCGAAATTCTTCGGCGACGGCATTGCCATAGCAGTGCCGAAGAATGACCCCCAAATTCGCCATATGCTGAACAAGGCTCTCGATCAGGTTCGCGCGTCCGGGCGCTTCGACGAGCTGGTCCAGCGTTATTTTCCGGTCAGAATTTACTGAAACTTTAATGACGCACCACGAACCGTGCGCGTTCGGCAAGCTTAATGTGATGATACCGCTCTCGGCTGCAATCCGTGAGCTATTCTGGCCTGTGATGTTTCGAACATCGACGATCGCACTTTTGCTCTTCGGATTCACGGCGGCGCTGTTCGCGCTTCAGCCAGAGACGGCGAGCGCGCGTTCGGCACAGCGGAAATTCTCTACGCCCAAGCACCACGCAATGACGTATCGGGCACGCATCGCCGCCCGACGTCGAGCGGCGCATCGCGCTGCGGCGAGGGCCAATCGCAAGCGGCACATTGCAATCCAGGCGATCCCCGATACGCCGTTGAACAAGGCCGTCGACAATGCACCGTCCCCGGCGCAGCGACCCCTCAAGCTTTTGACGCGCGGCGAAATCCTCGCCTCCGATCCCGGCCGCCTCGAACGCATGGGGCGCCGCCTCATGGTCGGGTTCGAAAACTTTGCCGAGGTCAAAACGCTCGTCGAGAAGCGCGCCATCGCCGGCATATTCATCACCGACCAGAATGTGCGCAGACGAAAAGCCGAGGATTTCGCCAAAGACATTCGAAGCCTTCAGGATATTCGCAGAGTCCCAGGGTCTGCCACGGCTGCTGGTCGCCGCCGACCAAGAGGGCGGCTACGTCTCGCGGCTGTCGCCGCCGCTAAAACAGCAGCCGTCGCTCGGCACGCTGATCGCTCCACTGAAAACCGACGCCGATCGCGAAAAGGCCGTCAGGGCCTACGCCGATACGCAAGCTCACGAACTCGAGCGACTGGGCATCACGATGAACTTCGGCCCTGTCGTCGATCTGCGGCTCGGCGGCCCAGGTCGCGATGACGGCGAGACGCATCTATACTGGCGTGCGATCAGCAGCGACCCGTATCTCATCGCCAAGGTCGCGGGCTGGTATTGCGACGCTCTGACGAAATTCAACATCATCTGCACGCTGAAGCACTTTCCGGGGCTCGGCCGCGTGATGCACGACACGCACGTTTCCCAAGGCGCGATCATGGTGAGCGAAACCAAGCTCGAACTCAGCGACTGGGTGCCGTTTCGCCATGTCATGCACCAGCCCGGCGTCGCGACGATGATCGGGCACGTCCGCGTCATGGACATCGATGCGACGACGCCGGCGTCTTATTCCGAAGCCGTCATCAACACCGTCTTGCGATCGCGCTGGCATGAAAGCGACAGTCTGCTGATCACGGACGACTTCAGCATGGGCGCCGTGATCGGCTCGAAAGACGGCATCGGCGGCGCCGCGATTAGAGCCGTGAACGCGGGCGTCGACCTGGTGCTTCTGCGCGATTCCGTGAAGTATTTCGACACTGTCATGTCGGCGCTGATCGAGGCCGACGTCAACGGCGAGCTCGACAAGAAGCGCCAGAACGCGTCACACGAGCGGCTGGGCCGCTACGTATTCTTCGACGACCGCGAACCGCCCGTGCAGGCGCAGCAGTAATTTTTTCTGGCGCGTGGCGACTTCGCGTTCCGCGAGCCGGCCGCCACGCGCGGAGCACTGTGCCTGCGGCCGGCTCCGCGAAGCGCAGTCGGCAGGCACCAACAGTCCATATGCAGAACGCCCGGAGAGAAGCTGATGTCTCCGGCTCACTTCCGACGCCGCGTCTCGTGACAGGTAGCAGCGGGTACCCATAACCCCTGAGTGAGACGCGTGGCGCGAGTATGCGTGAGGCGCAGAGGGAGGGGATTATTTCTTTTGCGTGACGTGCGCGCCAGGCTCGCATCACCCCACTATTAAACACCGTCATCCCCGCGCGAGCGATCCGTGTCGACGTCTTCGACTAAAATGGCTGATAAACCCTGCTCATCGGTCGACCCGAACCCGATCTCTCCCGTTTCCGGATTGAACAATTCTGCCATTCGCCATTCATCTGTTCGATGAGCCTATATTTCCATTCGCGTCGCCATCGCTTAAGCAACTTTTCACGCGCAATCGCGACGTCCATCGTCTCGTGCATCTCGTAGTACATAAGGAGTTTGACTGCGTATTTTTTCGTGAAGCCCTCGATCAGACCCTGCGAGTGTTGGGCCATGCGTTGACTGAGGTCGCTCGTCACGCCGACGTACAGAGTACCGTAAGGCTTGCTCGCGAGAATGTTGACACTCGGACGTTTCATGGTGCCCCGAGGCTAACACATCGCCGGCCTTCGCCGGATGACGTCGGAGGCAAAGCGCGGAACGCGGTCGCGCATGCCGACACGGGGAATGACATCAGCGCCTTGACAGGGCAGGATTCGCATGACGTTTGATTTCGGGTAGCGGCCCGCACGAGGAGAGATGGAATATGGACGGCAAGACGATGTTGATTGGAGTGCTCGCGATCGCAGTCGCGGTTCTGGGCTACCTCTATTACGACGCTCAGCAGTCGAAGGTGAAGATCGACCTTCCCGGCGTGAAGATCGAAGGGCGCTGATTTCTCGCACCTAGCCGATGTGTCATCCTCGGGCTTGTCCCGAGGATCGATCGCTCCGCATACTGCGATCTCGACCACGGGCAGACGATGCGCAGCTATTGGGTTTACATTCTTGCCAGCCAACCCCGCGGGACGCTGTACGTCGGCGTAACGAACAACATTCTTGGCCGCGTGGAAATGCACAAGGCAGGTAAGGGCTCGGCTTTCACGAGCAAGTATCGCGTGACGATGCTCGTTTACATCGAACAGTTTGCCGACATCCGGCTTGCGATTCAGCTCGAGAAGACCTTGAAGCACTACACGCGAACCCACACTGGCAGGATTTGTATGCTGAGTTGAAAGCTCGGTTCGAATGATCAAAGGCCGGTATTTGCTGAACTTTGGATCCTCGGGACAAGCCCGAGGATGACAATTTTGGCGGGCACCACGCCAACCACGCGACAGGTGTCATCCTCGGCTTTATGCCGAGGATCCATTGGCGGCTCACTGAATTCATCTGATGCCGCCACGCGCCGAGCCTTCGCTGGACAGCATCGTGTATTGGTGCAGTGGACATCCGTATTCCTCAATGAAGAGGTGTCTAGATACGGATGTCGTCGGCGCAACTCCCAGGGAGCGCCTCGTGAAAGGAGGCTCTCTTTAGGACAATGATCCTACGCCCCACCGCTCAACCCCCTCACCTCCTCCTTCACCCGGATATCCGCGATGATGCGGTCGAGGAGGAGGCACGTGCGTTTGAATAAGTCCGACCCTTTGCTGTAGTCGGCGCCGGCGTAGAAATCGCAGCGGCCGGCTTTGAATAGGTCGACGCATTTGCCGGCGCTTTCGCTTGGGTCGTGCACGGCGATGGCGTGGCCGCCGTTCTTCTTCAACAGCGCCATGCTCGGCACGTCAGTGTCGCCGTCGCCGAAGTAGATCATGTTCGAAAACGGGATCGGCCGCTGATCCTCGGGCATGTGGGCGTTGATGCTCTCGCCCAGGTCCTCGATGCCCTTGTTGATGCGGAACAGGAACTGCGTCTTGCCGGTGTCGGAGATGACGCGCTTCGGAAACGGCAGGTCGTAGGCGTCGAACCAGTATTCGCTCGCGAAGACGTTGGCGAAGTTCTTGTAGATCTTCGTGCCCTCGATGATCTCGGTCAGCCCCGACGACACGAGGTAGTGCTTCACCGTGATGCCTGCGCTTGCCGCGTGCTTTTTCACGTAGGCGTGCATCGCGTCGAACCATCTTTCGACGCCGGGATAGAGTTCGACTTCTCTGCCTTGCGCGACGAGATCGGCGCGGTCGATGCGGACGCCCTTCTCCTTCGCCTTTTTGTACAGGAGGTGCATGTAGGTGATCAGCGCATCGGCGCGTTCGGCCTTCGAGACGCGCGTGCACTCGGCCCAGAATTCCTGCGGGTCGATGCCGAGCTGCGGCAGGAACGCGTATTCCTGCATCGGCTTCGGCGACAGCGTGCCGTCGAAGTCGTAAACAAGGGCGATGGTTTTTTTCTTTTGGCGCGCCCAACACGCCTTCAGCGAGCCGGCTGCCAGCGCGGGACTTGGATCGGGCAGGTCGCACGGGTGCATGGTTTTCTACGGGCGCAACCGGCCGGCTCCGCGCAGCGGAGTTCGTTGCGCCAATCAAAGACTTCACCCGCTCGACCATGGCCGCCTCTTTTCACCGCTCGACTTGTAGAGGGGAGAGAAGCGTGATTCGGGTGGCGCAAGAAAGTCTTGGGCGTCAGCCCTCCGAGCGTTCCGCGTAGATTTCTTCGCGGACCGGCGCGTAGCTGAGGACCGAATGATCTCATAGACGACGGCCGCGCGGGGGCGGACCGATTTACGAACATGCTGCCTCTCCTTGCGGCTGAGCCCGGAGCCCCCGGCGTGGCCGGCGAGTGGGCCTCGGCCTTGGCCGTTTTGGTGCCGTCTTTGTCCGGCTTTCCGCCATCTAATGCTTGCAATCCGGGGCGTGCACGTGGCCCGGCTCGCCATGTTCGTGATCGTGGTGATGGTCGTGGTCTGGCTGTGATCGTGGCCGCAGCCGAGCGTCGCCGTGCTCATGGTCATGGCTGTGCGCCTCGGGATCGACGAGGGCTGCAGCGAGCTTGCTCTCGATCGCGATCGACATCTCGCGCGGCGACTCTTTGTCTTCGATCAGCAAAGCCATCAATTCCGCGCCGATGCGCAAGTCATCGACGGCGCCGAGATAATGCCGGCGCAGACGCCCCTGCCGGTCGAAGATCAGCATCGCCGGCGTGCCCTGCAGCTCATAGGCGCGCATCGTCTCGGGCAGGTTCTCGCCGTCCGGCTTGTCGAGCGCGACCGGAATGGTGATGTCGTTTTCCGCGAGATAGGCTTCGACTTTTTCGGGCGACTGCTCAGCGAATTTCTCAAACGCCATGTGCAGGCCGAAGACAGCGACTTCCTTTTCGTCGAACGCACGACGGAGCCGCATCGCCTGCGGCAGGCCGTATTTTTGCGAGCCGGGACAGGTCAACTGCCAGATAGCGACGACGACGACTTTGCCCTTCTCGGATTTGAGTGAGCGTTTCTTGTCGGAGTTGAGCCAGCGTTGAGCCGAAATCTCGGGCGGGCGTTCGGGATCGAACATCGGCAGACGATCCTTGGATGACTTGCTCTTTATATAGCATCGGTCGCTCAAATGCGTAGCGGCGCCGGGTTCATTCGCAATCGCCGGATTTCTGCGGGCCTGAGGGCTCAGGATTTCCGGAGCACGCGAGATTGGCCGGCAAGGTGCAGGGCCGAGCCGCTCCCGTTTCGAAAATGCGGAAATGAAGCGGGCAGCCGCGCATCACGTTGTAAACCGAGACGCAGCCGCTCGGCGGCGGCAGCGGGCTTTGCGATTTCGCATCAAGAGCGGCGTTGGCGCGCGTCAGCCAACGGTCCTCGATGATCGAGAACCTTGGCGTATTGTCCTTAATGCCTGCTGCCAGGCCGTCGAGCGTCTGCTGTGCGGGCGGAACACCCAAGATGAAACGGCCGGAAGGTTCGCGAAAACCTACCAGATTGACCTTGCTTGCCGGACAAGCGGAAATCGCCTGGCGTAGTTGCTCGGCCGGCCACATTTTGCCGATCGACGGCAACACGCCACTGAGCAATGTGATCGCGAAGAGACCCAGCGCGGCGACGCCGGTCGCGGCCCAGCGTCTGAGGCCGCCTTCGCGCCCTTGCCGCCCGCTCCAGACGAACAGCGCAACGATGAGCAGGATGGCGAGGGCCGGAATGAACGACGGCCATTCGCCGGCAAACACATAGACGGCGGCGAATATTGCGAGCGGCAATGCGGCCAAGCTCGTTGGCCAAGATGGGAACGCATGCCATTTCGGTGGCTTGCCGTGGCCGTTCTCCGCGACGACAACGCTTGCGACCGCGAGCGCCAATGCCGGAAACATCGTCTGCACCATGTAAGTGCCCGGCTTCGACGACAGCGCCTCCAGATAGACGAGGTAGCCGATCACCCAAGCCAGCAAAAATCGTGCGAGCTTTTGATCGCGTCCGTTCCACAGCCGCGCGAATGCCGAGCCGATCAACGCTGTGCCGGGAAGAAAGCCGAGCACAAGCGCAAGCACGAATGTTCCCGGCAAGGCGCGCAGCTTCATATCCTGGGCGCCGCCGAGAGCGCCCAGGAATTCGCGCCAGCTCATTCCTGAAAACGCGACGCCATCTTGATGTGCGCGCACGAGCAGCCAGGGAGCGGCGATCAACAGAGCAATCGGAATACCGATAAGCGGCCACAATCGCTTGAGCCAGGAAAGATCGCGGTCCATCGCGAAAAGCGCGATCAACGTCGCGATGACGAGGATCGGGACCAGCAGCGCATTGATCAGCACGCCAAGGCCAAGTGCCGCCCAGAATAAAAGAGGAAGGAACCATCCCCTCTCCGGCGCAGCAGCAGGCACCGCTATTTGCCGCCCCTCACCCTGACCCACTCCCCGTGAAGAACCGGGAGAGGGGGGAGAGGCTGCGCGATCTTCCTTCGCGCTTGTGTAAATGCGAGCCAGCGCCAGCATTGCGACCGTCGCGGGCAGAAGCGACAGACCTTCGGCGATGGCAAGCTGCGACACGAGTACCGTCAATGGCGCCACGGCGAACAAAGCCGACGCAATCAACGCCGCCTCGGCCCCAACGATGGCGCTTCCGAGCCAGAAAAGCGCGAGGACCGAAAGCGTCACGGCGAGTAACGAGGCAACGCGATAGACCCGGATGTCGCGGGCGAGCGCATCGCCTGCCAGCCACCGGCTTGCCCCTTGTGCCCAGAACGTTCCAATCGGCCGGTATTGGTGCACGGCAGCGCCGTAACGCGGGTCGGTCCAGTCGCCCCGAGCGACCATGTCTCGCGTCGTCTCGGCATAGATGATTTCGGTCCGGTCAACGGCGGGCAGCCGCATAAAGCCCGGAAGGTAGATGGCGAGGCATAGGGCAAGGAGCGCCAGCGACGCCGCACCAGGGCGCGACGCGAGCGCAGCCCAGCTTTCCGTTATCGAGCGGCCGCGCTCTACCACAATCTTCCCCCAACCTTGACACGTTTCCCGATCTCGGGTGTTTGCGCACCCTGAAACCAAAAACGCAAGAGGCGCTCTTATCGCATGGCTGAAAACGCTGCAGGCAGCGGTGCCGACCGCGCGCGATTGATCGAGCTCATCAAGGAACGGTCGTTTCAGGAGGGCCCGGCGTTCAAGCTCGCGTCCGGCAAGACCTCGACGTTCTATTTCAACATGAAGCCGACGATGCTCGACAGCGAAGGCGCGTTTCTCGTGGCGTCGCTGATCCTCGATCAGCTTGAAGGGATCGCCGCCGATCTCATCGGCGGTCTCGAGATGGGCGCTGTGCCGATCGCGGCGAGCGTGGCGGCCGTCGCCCACACGAGGGGCCGCAAATTGCCGGCCTTCTTCGTCAGAAAACAGGTGAAGCAGCACGGCACGCAGTCGCTGGTCGAAGGCCTTGCCCGCGACGACAGCATGGCCGGCAAGAAGGTCGTGATCGTCGAAGATGTGACGACGACCGGCGGCTCGGCGCTGAAAGCGGCCGAAGCGCTGAAAGCTGAAGGCGCGGATATCGTGCGCGTCATCACCATCGTCGATCGGCTCGACGGCGCCGCCGAAACATTCGCCAAGGCCGGACTGAATTTCGTGCCGCTTCTGACGCTGGCTGATTTTCGGAAGTAATTTGCCCGGCGACGGCGCTCGGGCTCTACGGAAAGGCTCATCAGCTTGTCATCCTCGGGCTTGTCCCGAGGATCCATAGTACCGAGAGATCGCAGTTCCTGATGAATGAATCCTCGGCATAAAGCCGAGGATGACATTTGCAGAAGCGGCTTGGTTCTTCACCCCCAGGCCGGGATGCGCCGTTAGCCGATGTACTTCTCCAGGAACGCGCGCACCCGTTTCCAGGCAAGTTCGGCTGAGGTGCGGTCATGGACGCAGCGCTGCTCGTTCATGAAGGCATGGCTCGCGTCGTAGCGGAAAAACTCGAAGGCCTTGCCGGCGGCCTGTAGCGCTTTTTCAAAAGCATCGACGACCGCGGGAGTCACGAAATCGTCGCTGTTGGCAAAGTGCCCCTGCAAAGGCACCTTGACGTCGCTCGGCTTCGCGACAGACCCGGGCGGAAGCCCATAGAAGCAGATGGCAGCGGAAAACTCAGGTAGCCGGCCGGCAGCGAGGCCCGCCACCGCGGCGCCCATACAAAATCCGACGACAGCAACCTTTGGACTGGCCCTCAGCAAAAACTGCGCAGCACCGCGCACGTCTTGATCCGTCGCCTCGAGGAAATTGAGCGAGTTCATCTCGCGGGCCGCGGTTTCGGCGTCGTGATACGGGATGACTTTGCCTTTGAAGAGGTCGGGTGCCAGCGCATCGTAATCGCAAGAGCGAAGCGGTCGCAGATGCCTTTGATCTGATCCTGCAGTCCCCACCATTCCTGGATGACCACGACGCCGGGCGCGTTGGCATAACCTGCCCTGGCGAGATAGCCTTGGGCTGATTTGCCGTCGGGGCGCTTGAATGGAATGCGCGTGCCCATTTCTCGATTGTCTCCAAATTTTCAATCTGTTCGCCGCCTGAGCCTATTCATCGCTCAGGAGATGATCAACGCTCCGCGGTGCGGGTGACGCGTTTGGAGGGGCGAATTAAATTCCCCACCACATCATGGCGGCCCTCTGAGGCGGGGGCGGCTTGTTAGTCAGTTGCGATTTAGCCCTGGATGGCCGGGTCAAGCCCGGCCATGGAGTGGAAGGGTGACAAAAATGGGTAAGGGCCGGCGCTACTCGGCCGCGGCAAATGCAGCGCGGCCTATCGACGGACCTGCGCGCAAGACTTCGACATCCACATACGGCACGAATTTCGCGAAATTCTGGTGGAACATGTCTGCGAGCTTGGCCGCGGCTTCATCGTAGGCGTGGGGATCGTCCCAGGTATCGCGCGGCGTCATAACTTTTGGATCGATGCCTGCCAAGGTGAGCGGAACCTTGAAGCCAAAGACCGGGTCGACGCGCATTGGCTGGTTCTTGAGGTCGCCGCAGAGCGCGGCGTCAAGCAAGGCGCGCGTCACCTTGATCGGCATGCGCGTACCGACGCCATACTTGCCGCCCGTCCATCCGGTATTGACGAGCCAGCAATCGACATTGTGCTCGGCAATCAGGCGGCGCAGCAGGTTGCCGTAGACGCTCGGATGGCGCGGCATGAACGGCGCGCCGAAGCACGTCGAGAACGTTGGCTTCGGCTCGGAACCCATGCCTTTCTCGGTGCCGGCGACTTTGGCCGTAAAGCCTGAGAGGAAGTGATACATCGCCTGGCTCGGCGTGAGCTTCGCAATCGGTGGCAGCACGCCGAACGCATCGGCCGTCAGCATCACGATGTTTTTTGGGTGGCCAGACGTGCCGGTCGGGCTGGCGTTTGCAATCGCTTCCAGGGGATAGGCGGAGCGTGAATTTTCAGCGAGCCGATTGTCATCGAAATCTGGAATGCGCGTAACCGGTTCGATGACGACGTTCTCGAGGACCGTCGAGAAGCGGTTGGTGGCTTTCCAGATCTGAGGTTCCGCAGATTTCGAAAGGCGGATAGTCTTGGCGTAGCAGCCGCCTTCGAAATTGAAGATACCGTCTTCCGACCAGCCGTGTTCGTCGTCACCCAAGAGTTCGCGCGCGGGATCAGCCGAAAGTGTCGTTTTGCCAGTGCCCGATAGCCCGAAAAAGACGGCTGAGCCGCCATCCTTGCCGACGTTGGCCGAGCAGTGCATCGGCATCACGTTCCGCGCCGGTAGAATATAATTCAGGAAAGAAAAGACGCTTTTCTTGATCTCGCCCGCATAGCTCGTTCCGCCGATCAGAACGATGCGCTTCGAGAAGTTACAGGCGATGACCGTTTCAGTTCGCGTGCCGTGGTAGAGGGGCGCAGCGCGGAAGCTCGGCAGGTCGACGACGGTGAATTCAGGGACGAAGCTCGCCAGCTCAGCCGCGTCCGGCCGGCGGAGAAGATGGCGAATGAAAAGTGCGTGCCACGCGTATTCCGTCACGATGCGCGTATTGAGCCGATGGTCGGTGCCGGCGCCGGCGTAAAGGTCCTGGACAAATAGTTGCTTGTGCCGGGCATAGCTGACGAAGTCGGCGAGCATCCGTTCGAACTGCTCTTCCGACATTTCCTTGGCGTTGTCCCACCAGACCGTGCGGTCGGTTTCCGCGTCGCGGACAATGAACTTGTCCTCGGCCGAGCGTCCGGTGTGCTGACCCGTCTCGACGGCGATCGCACCGGCGGCCGTGAGGCGGCCTTCGCCGCGCCGGACCACGTATTCGACCAGTTCGGCCTCGCGCACATTGCGGAAAATCTTGGGCGACGGTTCAAGCGGAAACAGCTGTATGGTCATTCGGGAAATCTACCCCTAAGCCAGGCTGGCGCATCGGCCTGCCGGCTACCGACGCGAAGATGATGTAAATATTATGCAGTCGCTTGGGGCGCCGTTGACGGCGCGATTCTCGGTGAGCCTACGTGCTTACAAAACGCGTTACGCAAGCTCAAGCAGTGAAATAGTCGAAATTACCAAGTATTCATGCGGTCAAGATAGAATCCGTAACATTATGTTACCGCTTGAAATTTATCAAACTCATAGCAGCAATGATAAGGCGCAATGCAGGCCGCGGACAAGCGGAACGCGCAACTTGTGCATAGCTCATTCCCGGCTTTGCTTGCCGTAATGTCCTCAGTCGCCTATTCAGGTGGCATTCAGCCTCCAGCGTCCATTGGACAGAGCGCCACAATTGCTTCACCAAGCCGCCATAAGCGCCAAAGGGCGCGGCGCGCACGCCCGCCGTACTACGGGCCTAAGAGGGAACTATGAAGGAAAAGAGCACCATCGCACTCGTCGACGACGAGCGGAACATCCTCACATCGTTGAGGATGGCGCTCGAAGCCGAGGGCTATAAGGTCAGGACTTACGGAGACGGCGTTTCGGCGCTCGAAGCTTTGGCCGAAGAACCTGCGGATCTCGGTATCTTCGATATCAAGATGCCGCGCATGGATGGCATGGAGCTTTTGCGCCGCGTACGCCAGCAGTCCGCAATGCCGGTCATCTTCCTGACCTCCAAGGACGAAGAGATCGATGAGCTGTTCGGCCTCAAGATGGGCGCCGACGACTACATCGCAAAGCCCTTTTCGCAACGCCTGATTGTCGAGCGCGTGAAAGCGGTCTTGCGCCGCGCTGCGCCGAAAGATGGGGCGACGGTCGAAGATGAGGCCAAGCGCGTGCTCGAGCGCGGCAAGCTGAAACTCGATCCCGAACGTCACACATGCCACTGGGACAACAAAGCTGTCACGCTGACGGTTACGGAGTTTCTGATCCTGCAGGCGCTCGCGACCCGTCCCGGCGTCGTCAAAACGCGCGATGCACTGATGGACGCTGCCTACGACGATCAGGTCTACGTAGATGATCGCACCATCGACAGCCACATCAAGCGCCTGCGCAAAAAATTCAAGCAGGTCGATGACGACTTCGACGTGATCGAGACGCTGTACGGCGTCGGCTACCGCTTCAAAGAGTGAACGGCCCGCCGTCGATCGGAGACAGGATGGCGTTCGATAGCCATGACATCGCAGCGGAAGGGGAGCTGTCTGATGTACCGAGGGAGACCGCTCAGCCGCTTTCGCGTGCGACGCGCCCAATATTCAACGCACTGATTGCGTTGTGGCGCAGTTTTATTTCCTGGAAGTGGCTCACCAACGGCTGGATCGCGCGGACGATCAGGAAAAGCCTGAGGCGGCGCATTCTGCTTGCCAATCTGGTCGGCTTGGGCAGCCTTCTGTGTGCGATCTTGTATCTCAGTCTGCACCACGGCTGGCTACTCGATGCGAAGGTCGATGTCGTCAAGACCGTCTCGCGCATCACTGCCGAGGCCATCGCCTATCGCGCAGTCAACGAGCACGCGGTTTTCGATCCGAACCGCCTGCCTGAAAAGACGCTGCCGCGTGCCCAGCGCGACGACGCTTTTGCGGCGCTCGAGCTTCCGATCGATCCGCATCAGGCGGCAATCGTTTTAAGAAAGCTCGTCGGACCCGCGGACTTGAAGGCGCGCATCTATTCGCCGAAAGGCTCGCTTATTCTCAACAGCGAAACCTTATTTGCGAAGGACGACGCCGGCGAAGACTCGGCAGCAGCGGACAATGAGCCGGCGCCGCGACTGAAGAATTTCTGGACGCGACTGAACTACTGGGTGATCAACAAGGAACTCAAGGTTTACCGGGAGCTCGGTACGGCCAACGGTTTCCTCTACCCTGAAGTGAAAAACGCCGGGCAGCAGGGGCGCGAAACACCCATTTTGCTCCTCAACGCCAATGGCCAGCAGATCGTTTCGATGGCCGAACCGATCAAGCGCGGCAACAAGATTCTCGGCGTCCTGCTGCTCTCGACCAAGCCCGGCGACATCGATGATGTTTTGTGGGACGAACGCTGGCTGATCCTGCAGATCGCGGCCATGGCACTTGTCTTTTCCGTCGCGAGTTCGCTGGTACTCGAACGCACGGTCGCCGGGCCGATGCGGCGGCTTTCGGAGTCGGCCAATCACGTGACGCAAAATATTTCCGCGCGCCAGGAGTTGCCCGACCTGATGGAGCGGCATGACGAGGTGGGGCAGATGGGCCGCGCCTTCGTCGCGATGACCAACGCGCTTTACCGGCGCATCGAAGCCAGCGAGAAGTTCGCGGCCGACGTGGCGCACGAATTGAAAAATCCCCTGGCTGCGGCCAGGTCGACGGCGGAAGCGCTCACCTACGCCAAGTCGGACGCCGACAGGGACGAGTTGGTTCAGGAAATCCAATCCGAGCTCAGACGGTTGAACCGCCTGATCAATGATATTTCGAGCACGTCACGGCTCGACGCGGAACTAGCGCGCCAGGAAATGCAACCGATCGACGTTCGCCGTGTGCTCGACAATATAACAGGACTGTTCACCGATATGTTGGCCGACGACACCCGAAAGATCGTTATGATCGCGGAACCGGCAGCGACCGCGGCTTACACCGTGCGCGGCAACGACGGCCGTCTCGGACAAGTGTTCACCAATCTCATCGACAATGCGCTGTCGTTTTCCCCCGACGGCGGCACCGTAACGGTTCGCGCCAAGCCGAATGGAAGCAAGATCGAAATCGCAATCGAGGACGAAGGGCCCGGGATCCCTTCCGATAAACTCGGCCAGATCTTCGACAGGTTCTATAGCGATCGCCCGCAGACCGACCGCAAGCACGCCAAGAATTCGGGGCTCGGTTTGTCGATCTCGCGCGAGATCGTCGCCAGCCATAACGGGGAGATTTTCGCCGAGAACCGCGCTGTGAACGCAACGGATCGGACGAAAGGTGCGCGCCTCACGGTGCGCCTGCCATTATCGGCCGAGCAGGGAGCCGGGCTTGCCTGGCGCGGTTGATGAGCGCGTCCACGCGACAGCGATAGCGGTCGGCCGCCGTGGCGTCTTGCTGCGCGGTCCGTCAGGGTCCGGAAAGTCAGACCTCGCTTTGCGCGCTCTGGCTCTCGGGCCGTCGTCGCTTCTGCAAGATCAGGTCAAGCTCATTGCCGACGATCAGGTCATACTGACAAGGGAGCCCGGCGCTCTGATTGCGACGGCACCCGCGGCAACTCGCGGAAGGCTTGAGGTTCGCGGCGTCGGTATCCTGGAAGTTGCCGCGGCGGCCCAATGCGAGATCGTTCTCGTTGCCGACCTCGTCCGCGAAGGTCCTATCGAACAATTCCCCGATCCCTGGCAGGTCATCCATCTCCTGGGCTATGACGTACCGCTTATGCGCCTTCTTCCATTCGAGGACTCTGCACCCGCCAAGCTCATCGCCGCACTCATACTTGCGGCCCTGCCAAGTATTAAATAAAGGCCTGATCCTAGACTAAAAACCTCTTGCACGGACAGCGAACAGTTGCCACTTTCCGCGCGGCGCGGCAACCGTGCACGGCGATCGCCGCAAAAAAACAAATTGGCCCGGCGCACATGATCGGACTTTTAATCGTCACGCACGGCGGGCTTGCTCAAGAATTCCGAAATGCGCTTGAGCATGTCGTCGGAGCGCAACCGGCGCTCGAGGCGATTGCAATCGGCCCGGACGACGACATGGAAGTGCGCCGGCTCGATATTCTGGAGGCGGTGAAAAGAGTCGATAGCGGTCAAGGCGTGATCATTCTAACAGATATGTTCGGCGGCACGCCTTCCAATCTCGCCATTTCGGTGATGGACGAGTCGAGGGCCGAAGTCATCGCCGGCATCAGTTTGCCGATCCTCGTCAAGCTTGCGAGCATCCGCAGCGAAGTACCGTTAGCTGAGGCCGTCATCATGGCACGCGACGCCGGCAAGAAGTACATCAAGGTCGCAAGCCAAGAACTTTCCGGCGGCTGAGGGCGTGAAGCAATCATGCCGGAACTAACCAACAGTCTGAAGCCGGAAGCGGTGGTCGTCATCCGCAACATCAAGGGGCTGCACGCGCGCGCGTCCGCGAAATTCGTCAAATGCGCCGAAGGCTTCGATGCGACAGTGACAGTCACGCGTGAAGGGCACTCAGTCGGGGGAACGTCGATCATGGGCCTGATGATGCTCGCCGCGGGACCCGGTGCAGAGCTTCACATTTCGGCGATAGGTCCGCAGGGACCGGAGGCGCTGACGGAACTCGTTCGTCTTGTCGAAGCGGGCTTCGACGAAGATTGCGTCGGCGACGCCTGACCGCTTTGCTTACCGCGTTCCACCCAGCCCGTTGCGATCGGCGCAGGAAAATGGGGACACTCGCGAATAGCGTCCCCATTCCGAGTGGCCTCACAAAGTCCAAGCCTATTGGGCGAGGTAAAGAGTCGAGATTTTCAATGCGATGTCGCGGAAAGCTGCCTTAAGCGCTTCGCCGGTCGTCGAATTGTAGAAATGCGCCGTGTCGGTTGCGCAATTCGACAGCGTGTTGATCGCGGTCTGGTTGCCGCCCAGGTCAAAGCCAACGGTGTAAACCTCGATACCGCTGTTCTTCATGCTGGTGCAAAGCGCCCTAGCTTGCGTCGGTGAATCGGTGCCATTGACGGAAGTGCCCGCACCGTTGCTTCCGGTCGCGACGCCTTTGCTGTCGTGCTCCTGATTGTATTCGCCGTCCGTCATCAGGATAGCGATCTTGTTCGTATTTGCTGTGCCATACGCGACGGGTTTGCTGCCGTTTGGAAGAGCCGAGGCCCAATTCGGCGATAGCATATAATACGTCCAAGCCGTACCGACGTGCCCGGCCGTGTTGCCTCCGTCCACCAAGCCGGTGATCTTATCGTGCAGCACGGTCTTGTCGTTCGTCATCGGTTGCAGCATGCCTTTGGAGTTGATGCTGCAGCTGCCGCTCGAAGTGTACTCGCGAAGAACGTAGTGGTTGGCGCCGGGTGCAGTATCTGAATAGTCTTGGCCTGGCCTTTCTGCGACGCATACCGTTGCAGGGTAGCTGTAGTTCGTCGTCTTCTGCTTCTTGCCACTGCCTGTAGTGACCGAATAGACGACAGGAGACGGCAGCGGAGTGGTGTTCTGGCCCGTTGCACTCATGAAAAGGCTGGCAGTCGGCAACACGTCGCCCGAGAACGGTACGACCGCAACGCGCGACGTATAACTGCTCTGATCGGCCCAAACGACGATGTCGACGAGGTCGTTCGCGGCATCCTTCATGTCTTGGAGCTTGGTGCCTGCGCCCATCGATCCCGAGACGTCGAGCATCATGGAGATTTCGAGGTTTTTCTCGGCATTGCCGCCGACCGCGAGGACGGCCTTCGAATAATCCGTGCCGTCGGCGTGGAGTAGCGGCAGCGACTTCGTTCCGCCAAGCCCCATGAAGGGTGTCGATATCGAGGCGTTGCCCGTCGCCATAACGGACGTGGCGTTATCGCCGACAACGAAGCTGATGCCATCGTTTTGGACACTAATGCGAGACTGGGTCGCCTGAGCATAATACGTCTTTGCAAGCGCAAGTGCCGCCGACTGGTCTCCGCCGTTGGTTTGCAATGCGCGCGCCCCCGCAAGGACCGCAGCGTCCGTCGCCGCCAAAGTCTGATTTCGCGCGCTGAGAAACCGGCCGTAATCGACCGCGAGACCGATCATCATGAAAAGCGCGAGGGCCATCAGGCCGAAGAGGATTGCCACGTCGCCGCGCTTATCGCGCGAAAACCGGTGCCTGATATTCGCAACGTCCGGCCACAGCTTCCCACTAACGACCCGCATCGCCGCCTCCTGCGCGTTATACTTGGCGAGCAAATTAGCGGCAGATGTATTTAAGACGAATTAATAGGAAATCTGGAATTGTCGTCAAAATAAACGATCTCTATACGAGAATACTAAAATTGTAAGCTTGATTTCAATGCTACATCAACGATTAATACTACGTATTACTACGTTACATTATGCGATTTGCTTGTTCTTCTTGAGCGGGTAAGGCGGCCAGAGTCGCTCGCCTCGCTCCGCGACATAAAGAGTTGTTTATATCTTGTTGCCTGTTTAGGGCGTGTTCGGTATAGCGATGGGCGACTGCAGGACAACGCGCCTTGCGGCATTTTTGGCCGCGTCCGTACGTCGGTGCGTCCGATGCCGCTGATGCGGCCCGTGGCAGATCGCGACTCGTCCCTCAGGAGCAAACATGAGCGCCAAGTTCAGCGACTACATCGTCAAGGATCTCGCTTTGGCGGAGTGGGGCAGGAAAGAAATCGCCATCGCCGAGACCGAGATGCCGGGCCTGATGTCGACGCGTGCCGAATATGGAGCCAAGAAGCCGCTCAAGGGCGCACGCATCGCCGGTTCTCTGCACATGACGATCCAGACAGCCGTGCTGATCGAGACGCTCGCCGCGCTCGGCGCCGACATACGCTGGGTGTCGTGCAACATCTATTCGACGCAGGACCACGCCGCAGCGGCGATCGCCGCGGCCGGCATCCCGGTCTTCGCCTGGAAGGGCGAGAGCCTGGTCGATTACTGGGACTACACCCGCAAGCTCTTCGAGTGGGGCGATGGCGGCTTTCCGAACTTGATCCTCGATGACGGCGGCGATGCGACGCTGTTCGTGCATCTCGGCCTGCGGGCCGAGAACGGCGACACGGGCTTTCTCGACAAAGCGGGATCGGAAGAGGAAGAAGTCCTTTTCGCGCTGCTCAAGAAAACACTGAAGGAGAAGCCGAAAGGCTGGTTCGCAGATCTTGCGAAAAACATCAAAGGCGTCTCGGAGGAGACGACGACCGGCGTGCATCGCCTCTATGAGATGCAGAAAAAAGGCACGTTGCTGTTCCCGGCTATCAACGTCAACGATTCCGTCACCAAGTCGAAGTTCGACAACCTCTATGGCTGCCGCGAGAGCCTTGTCGACGGCATCCGCCGTGGCACCGACGTGATGATGGCCGGCAAGATCGCGTTCGTCGCGGGCTTCGGCGACGTCGGCAAAGGGTCCGCCGCCTCGCTGAGAAATGCCGGCTGCCGAGTCATGGTGGCGGAGATCGATCCGATCTGTGCGCTACAGGCCGCGATGGAGGGCTATGAAGTTGTGACGATGGACGATGCCGCGCCGCGCGCCGACATCTTCGTGACCGCAACGGGCAACAAGGATGTCGTGACCGTCGAACACATGCGGGCGATGAAGGACCGCGCCATTGTTTGCAACATTGGCCACTTCGACAACGAGATTCAGGTCGCCGGCCTCAAGAATTTCAAGTGGAACAACATCAAGCCGCAAGTCGACGAAATCGAGTTCCCGGACGGCAAGCGCATCATCCTTCTGTCGGAAGGCCGCCTCGTGAACCTTGGCAACGCGATGGGGCACCCATCGTTTGTGATGTCGGCGTCCTTCACCAACCAGACGCTGGCGCAGATCGAGCTTTGGAACAATGTCGGCAAATACGAGAAGAAGGTCCATACATTGCCGAAGCATCTCGATGAGAAGGTCGCGATGCTGCACCTTTCGAAGATCGGCGCCAAGCTGACCAAGCTGCGGCCCGAGCAAGCCGAGTATATCGGCGTGAAGCCGGAAGGCCCGTTCAAGTCGGATCACTACCGCTATTGAGGCGGACGCATTGGCGCGAGAGCACTGACTAGCGCTCTCCCGCATGCTCGTGAACCTTACTCAGTAGAGCTTCAAGTTCAGACCCGCGCGAACAGTATGGAACGACGCGTCGATCGGGCTCGAAGTCGCGGTGACGCCGCTTGACGTGAAGACACCGAACAACGATTCATCGCCAAGATTGATGAACTGATACTCGACTTTCAGCGATAGATTGCCGCCAAAGGCGTATTCGATGCCGCCGCCGACCACGTATCCGGTACGGTTGTCGTCGGATCTCATCGAAATGGACTCGCCGAGCGCAGTGCCGAAGGTGCTGTCTTCGACCCTGCCGTAGGCAAAGCCGCCGGTGCCTAGACCAACGTATGATCAAACGCCCAGCCGAGCCTGCCGCGCACGGTTCCGAACCATTCCAGGTCCTGACGTGCAAATCCGACAAGCCCGTTGTCGGTCGTTCCATGGAAGGTGTCCTGGACGTCTGCGGCCTGAATGTCGGCCTCTACGCCCACCACCACGTTCGGGCTGAACGGTCCCTGCCAGTTGTAACCAATCTGCCCGCCGCCGAACCCGCCGGCAGCGTCCGGCCCGCCCGATCTGTCGGCTAAACCGAGACTGCTTTCGTAATGGATGTCACCGGGATTGGCGGCCCATCCGTAACCGCCATTTATGCCGACGTAGAACCCCGTCCATCTGAACACGGGGACCACCTCGTCTTTCAGACTTCCGCCGAATGGGCCGTCAGCATGTGCGGAAGACGCCAACGCAAGCAGACAGAAAACTCCAAGCACCGAAAAGCGGATCATCAGTACACCCCGGCAACTAGCAAAAAATGCAAATATGACGTGTAGCTACTATACGAACGACACTGGCAAGAGGCGGTCTTGGCGACAAGCGGCGGCGGCGTGCGGCAACAGACTTTCCTGTGGGCGAGGTGTCTGATTGCCACACGGAATACGGGCGCCGGAGCGGCTCCGGCGGCTACGCTTGGCACGAAGACCTGCAAACGCCTGTGGATATTTTCGACTTCAATTGCGCCGATTAACGCCGATGGACCGGGCACCGAGCTGCGTGCCCGCGGCCCTAGGGGAACACACTGCCTCCGTTTGACTTCGAGATGGCCGGCGCTGGCGAGACCAGTGAAGGCATCCCATACTTCGCGAGTGATTCGTGCGGGTTAGCGCGGAGCCAGAGCTGACGTGCGTGTGCTTCGGTACGGACCACCCGGCCTCTTAGATTGCAACGGACTTGATGCGCGCCACTTCTCCGCAACGCTTTCGAATGACGACGCGCCGGCAACTCGCGCTGCTGCTGTTTGCGGCGATGGTGTGCGTTGCAACGATGCTCGCAGGTTTTGTGGCCGGTCGTCCAATCGGCCCCGGTCCGTTCGATGCCCGGCAGGTGTTGCTGATCGCGCTCGTCGCTGGAGCCGGATTCATAGCGGCGCTCATCGTCTGGCACATGAACAGCGTCGCACGGCGCGAGACACACCAAGCAAAGGCTGAAAGCCTTCAGTTGCAGCGCAATCTCGCCGCCACAGACGCAATCATTCGCTCCGAACCGCAGGTGCTGATTTTCTGGGAACAGGGTCAGGCAGTCCGCATCGTATCGCACACGTTGACGGGCATCCCGGGATTGCCGGAGCATCACGCCGAGATATTGCGTTTCGGCCAGTGGCTCGAGGCAAGCTCCGCCCAGGCGCTCAAATCGGCGCTCGAAAATCTATTCGGCAACGGCCGATCGTTCAGCATCATTCTCAAGACGACGCGTGGCGGCTTAATCGCGGGCGAAGGCGGCACCGCCGGCGGGCGCGCCGTTCTGCGCTTGAAAGATGTCGCCGGTTACAAGCAGGAGATCGCCAGGATAGGCGAGAAGCACGCGGCGTTCGCCCGCGACATCCGCACTTGCCGCGCGCTTCTGAACACGCTGCCCATGCCCGTTTGGTTGCGCGCGCCTGATGGCCGGCTGATCTGGGTCAACACCGCCTACGTCAACGCTGTCGATGCCAAGAGCGAGCTTGAAGTTCTCGAGCGCCAGATCGAACTCCTCGAGACCCGGCAACGTAAGGCCGTCGCAAAGTCGATCACGGCCGGGCAACGCTATAAGGCTCGCGCGCATCTCGTTGCCGGCGGCGAGCGCAAGCCCCACGACATCGTCGTGCTTCCCGTCGACAGCATGACGGCCGGGGCCGCAATCGACGTGACGGACATCGAAACAGCGCAAGGCGAACTCGACCGCCAGATCGCCGCCTACGACCGAACGCTTCACCGGGTCGAAACTGCCGTGGCAATTTTTGACCGCGAGCAGCAGCTGGTTTTCTTCAATGACGCTTTCGTCAATCTCTGGTCACTCGATACTGAATGGCTCGCCACGCGTCCGAGCGACAGCGCCATTCTCGACCGGCTACGCGAAATCGGCGTTCTGCAGCCGGTTGTGAGCCATCGCGATTGGAAGGCACAAGTTCTCGCTTGCTACCGGACCGGGGCGTCGCTTGAGGACACTTGGCACCTGACGGACGGCCGCATCGTGCATGTCATGGCAGAGCAGCGGCCCGACGGCGGCGTCACGTATCTGTTCGCCGACCAGACGGAGCGCATCGCACTCGAGAGCCGCTACAATAACCTCATCGACGTTCAGCGTGAGACACTCGACAGCCTCAAAGAGGGTGTAGTGGTTTTCGGTACGGACGGACGCCTGAAGCTCTTCAACAAGGCGTTTTGCGACATCTGGCGGATGCCGTCGCGCAAGCTCGCGGAGCTGCCGCATATCGGCGAAGTGATCGCCGCAGCACAAACGCTGCATCCGGACGATGGTACGTGGCTTAGGATCGGCAGGTCCGTCACGGCGTTTCTCGACGAACGCGAAAACTTCACAGGCCACATGACTCGCGGCGACGGTGTCGTTATCGACTACGCCTTGATGCCGCTTCCTGACGGCGCGACGCTTCTGACCTTTGCCGATGTGACCGACGCAAAGCGTGCCGAGCGGGCGCTCGTCGAACGCAACGAGGCCTTGGTCGCTGCGGACCGGCTGAAGACGAACTTCATCGGACATATTTCCTATGAGTTACGCACGCCGCTCAACAGCATCATCGGTTTCACGGACATGCTGGCGAGCCCGATATTCGGCGACCTCAACGACAAGCAGCGCGAGTATCTGACCGACATCATGTCGTCGTCAAAGACGTTGCTCGCAATCATCGACGATATACTTGATCTCGCGACGATCGATGCGGGTACGCTTCAGCTGAAGCTGGCTCCCGTCGGTGCGCGCGCCCTCATAGATTCGGCTATCCTGGGTATTCGCGAGCGTGCCATCCGCTCACGCCTCACGATCGACATCGCCGTGGCCGATGATGTAACGGAATTCATGTCCGACGAAGCGCGGATGCGTCAGGTGCTCTATAACCTTCTCTCGAATGCCGTCGGCTTCTCGAAGCTCGACGGCACAGTGCGGCTAACCTGCTGGCGGCAGGCTAACAGCATCGTGTTCGCTGTCGAGGACGAGGGGATCGGCATTCCGAAGGACCAGATCGGCGGTGTTTTCCAGCGTTTCGAAAGCCGCAGCCGCGGCTCAGAGCATCGCGGCGCCGGGCTTGGCCTCTCGATCGTCAAAAGCCTAGTCGAGCTGCATGGCGGGGCCATCGATTTTACCTCCGAGGAGGGCCACGGAACGCGCGTGACCGTACGGATTCCGGAACGGCCAGTGGTCGCAACCGATAGCAGCGCCACGAGGCTGGCACGCGGCGACAGGGCAGCATAAATTCAATCGCGATGGAAAGTTCTTTCCGGTACCCCGATCTCACCGAAGACGACATTGGCCGGCTTGCTGCCGAGGTCGCGTTTTTCCTGCAGCCGGGCGACATGCTCGGACTCGAAGGCGACCTCGGCGCGGGAAAATCGACGTTCGCACGGGCACTGATCCGCGCCTTGTCGAGCGACCCGGACCTCGAAGTGCCGAGCCCGACATTCACGCTGATGCAAAGCTATGAAACGCCGCGCTTCGACATCGCGCATTTCGATCTCTATCGGCTGACCGATCCGGGCGAGCTCGACGAGCTCGGACTCGAATCCTCGCTCAAGGACGGCGTCGCGGTGATCGAGTGGCCGTCGCGGGCGGGAAAGCGTCTCCCAGCGGAGCGCTTCACACTGCTGCTCGAGGAAGCGAACGGCACCGAACGCCGGACGGTGACGGTCAGTGCGTCTCCCGAGCTGACGCCACGGCTGCAGCGCTTCGCGACCATCCGCAAATTTCTTGCCGATGCCGGCTGGGGCGATGCGGCGACGCATCTGCAATATCTGCAAGGTGATGCGTCGCCGCGCCGATACGCACGTCTCTTCAAGCCTGATGGAACGCGGGCGCTGCTGATGGATTCGGCCCGGCGGCCGGACGGTCCGCCGATCAGAGAGGGCAAGCCTTACAGTGCCATCGCGCGTCTTGCCGAAGACGTCCGTGCCTTTGTCGCGATCGGCGGCGCGCTGCGCGATGCCGGTCTTTCGACGCCGCGCGTGTTCGCGGAAGATCTCTCAGAGGGTTTGCTGATCATCGAGGATTTCGGTGATCGCGTCTTTGGAGCCGTGAGTGCATGCGGTCGCGATCAAGAGCCACTTTTTAGGCGCGCCACCCAAACTTTGATTGCGCTGCAGGGAATGCCGCCAACGGCGCGCATTCGGCTTTCGGACGGCTCAAAATTCGACGTGCCTAAAGCTGACGAGAGTGTCCTCGACATCGAGACGCAATTGCTTCTCGACTGGTACTGGCCGGCGCTGCATGGCCGACCTGCTCCGCAATCGGCGCGCGACAGTTTTGCGACGGAGTGGCATCGGCTCTTTTCACGCGTTCTGAAGCAGCCGAAGACGTGGCTGCTGCGCGATTATCATTCGCCGAACCTCATCTCCCTCGACGAGCGCGTCAGCCCGCGCGACGTCGGCATCATCGACTTCCAGGACGCCCTGATCGGACCTGCCGCTTACGACCTTGTCTCGCTGTTGCAGGATGCGCGTGTCGATGTGAACGAAAGCTTGGAAACACGCCTGCTCGACCACTACGTTTCCCGCATTTTGGAACGTGACGCTGCCTTCGATGCGGAAGAATTCCGCTTCGCTTATGCGGCGCTCGGGGCGCAGCGGAATACCAAAATTCTTGGAATATTCGCGCGGCTCGCGATGCGCGACGGCAAGCGCCAATATCTGGCGCACATGCCACGGATCTGGGGGTATCTCGAACGCAACCTCAAACACGAGGGTCTTCAGGGGCTCGCGGCGTGGTATGACCTCAATCTGCCTCGGAGCCTGCGCGCGCAAGCCCTGAGCATCTGACGAATTTCCGGGGAACGCTCCGCATGACTGCCGACAAGCACCCGACCAGCGCCTTTGTTTTGGCGGCCGGAAAGGGGGAGCGAATGCGCCCGCTGACCCAAGCCGTGCCGAAGCCTTTGGTGACGCTTGCCGGCAAGCCACTGATCGACCACGTGCTCGATAAACTCGCTGCGGCCGGAATCACTCGCGCCGTCGTCAACGTGCATCATCTGGCCGGTCAAATCGAAAAGCATGTCGCCAGTCGCGAGAGTCCTAAAGTAGTCATATCCGACGAACGCGATGCGCTGCTCGACACGGGTGGCGGCGTGCTGTGGGCGCTCCCCAAACTCGGGTCTGCGCCGTTCCTGATCTACAACTCGGACTCAGTGTGGATCGAAGGCATCGGCTCGAACCTCGAGCGCCTGATGAATGGCTGGGACGACGCGGCGATGGATAGCCTAATGCTTGTCGCGCCCGTCGCAACCAGTATCGGTTACGAGGGATCGGGCGACTTCCACATGGATGCGACAGGCCGGCTGACCCGCCAGAGTGGGGCACGCGTCGCGCCGTTCGTTTTCGCCGGCGTTTCGATTGCGCATCCACGCTTGTTCGACGGAGCGCCGCAGGGACCATTCTCGCTGAACCGGCTCTGGGACCGGGCCATTGAGAAGGGGCGGCTTTACGGTGTGCGTCTCGAAGGCATTTGGATGCACGTCGGAACGCCCCAAGCGGTCGCGGAAGCCGAAGCTGCAATCTCTGAGTCATCGAATTCGGGCTCAGCTCTGTCGGGATCGGATTGATGGCCGACAACATTTTTACAGTGCCGCTCGGCGTGCCATTTCTCCAAGCGCTGGCGCGCGCAATTCTGCAAGGCGACCTTCCCGCTCAAGGCGGTAAGCCTCCCGGCGTTCTGTCGTTGCCGAACATCTCACTGCTGCTGCCGACACGGCGTGCAGCGCGTGCCGCGCGCGAGGCGTTTCTGGCAGTATCCGGTGCCCGCGCTATCGTCATGCCGCGTATCCGCCCGATCTCGGAAGGCGAGGACGATCTATCGCTTCTCGCCAGTCTCGCTGAAACGAGCCTCACCGGCATTGCAGCGCTCGAAGCGCCGCCCGCGATCAGCGGGCTGGATCGTACGCTGATCTTGATGCAGCTCGTAGCGCGATGCCGGCGGACGATGGCCGAGTTGGCCTCCGCCTCGGAACAGACCTCGGGTTCGACCCCGGCGCAGGCGGCGCAGCTTGCAGTCGAACTTGCCAAGCTGATAGACGATATCGAGCGTGAGAACGTGTCGCTTGACGGCATCAAGGGCCTCGTGCCCGACACGTATTCAGAGCATTGGCAGAAGACTGTCGACTTCCTGAAGATCGTCACCGATTTCTGGCCGCGCTATCTCGCGGACAACGGGCTCACGTCGCCCGAAGCACGACGCAACACTTTGATACTCGCCGAAGCCGAGCGCATATCGAAACTCAAATCGGACGATGTCGTCATCGTTGCGGGCGTGACCGGATCGATCCCGGCGACCGTTACGCTAATGCGCGCGGTCGTCGCGCGTCCGTCCGGCGCCATCGTGCTTCCCGGCCTCGATCAGTCTCTCGACGACAAGAGCTGGGACAAGATCGCGCCCGAGCATCCGGAGCATCCGCAGTTCGGGCTGAAGAAATTGCTCGACGAGCTTGGCATCAAGCGCACTGAGGTGCAGGCGCTTCCAGGCGCCGAGCCCGATACTGCGCGCCAGTCGCGGGCAACGTTCTTCAGCGAAGCCATGCGGCCATCCGCGACGACGGCGCTATGGCACAGCTTTGCAGCCAAGGCCGATCGTGCGGCGCTCCGAAGCGCGCTTGCCGGCGTCTCGCTGATCGAAGCTCCTGCAGCGCAGGACGAAGCAGAAACCGTGGCGCTGATCTTATGCGAGGCAGTTGAAAAGCCGGGGCAAACGGCAGCGCTTGTCTCGCCCGACCGGCTGCTGGCGCGGCGCGTGGCAATCCGGCTCGAAGCGTGGGGCATTCGCGTCGACGACAGCGCCGGACGACCATTCGCCAAGACTGTGCCGGGCGCCTTCCTGTCGCTCGTCATCGGCGTCGCGGTCAGCGACTTCGCTCCGGCCGAAACGATGGCGCTGCTGCGCCACCCGCTCTGCCGATTAGGCTTCCACGCGTTCGACATTCGCCGCTTCGCGCGCGCCCTCGAGATCAGCACGTTTCGCGCGCCCTTTCTCGGACGCGGGGTCGAAGGCATCGCTGCCGCCCTCGATAACGCCGAACGCGACCGGGCAGCCAAGAAGCGCATGCACGCAGCGGCACAGCGGCTGTGGAAAGAAGATTGCGACGGCGCCCGCGAGCTCGTCACGCGCCTTGCAGCGGCCTTCGATCCTCTGACCAAACTCTACGCCGCCGGCGGTACGCATGCGCTTTCCGCGTTTGCGCGGGCACACGCAGCAGCAGCCGAAGCTCTCGCCGTTCTTCCCGAGGGCGAAGCCGCGACGGCAGACCTACAAAATCCGCTCTGGCAAGGTGAAGCCGGAGAAGCCGCGACGCGTTTCTTCTCCGAGCTCCTAGCGCCGGAAACGCCGAACCTCGCTTTGCGCGCCGGCGACTACGCCGATCTCTACGCGACGCTGCTCGCACGAGAGAACGTCCGCGAACGAACGGCCGTCCACCCGCGCGTTGCGATCTGGGGACCATTCGAGGCGCGGCTGCAGCAGCCGGACATCCTCATCCTTGGTTCGCTCAACGAAGGGACGTGGCCGGAAGCGGCCGAGCCCGGCGCCTGGCTCAATCGCCCGATGCGGCGCGACCTCGGGCTGCCGTCGCCGGAAGAAGAGATCGGCCGCGCCGCGCACGACTTCGTTTCGCTGCTCGGCGCCAAGACCGTTTACCTGACGCGCGCGGAAAAGGTCGACGGCGTTCCGACCGTGCCGTCGCGTTGGCTGATGCGGCTGACTGCACTGCTCAATGGCATGGATCTCACGAGCGTTCTCGAATCCGATAAGCCGTGGCTCGCCTGGGCGCGCGCACGCGACCGCATCAAGCGCCGCATCGAGATCAAGGCGCCGCAACCAACGCCCGCCGTGGCGCTTCGTCCGCGCCGCATGAGCGTGACGGAAATCGAGCACTGGATATCAAACCCCTATGCCATTTTTGCGCGGCACATCCTGAAGCTTGAGCCGCTGCCGCCGCTCGGCGCTTCGCCCGATCAAAGCCTGCGCGGCGGCCTCGTGCATGAGGTGCTGTCGCAGTTCGCGATAGCGCATCCTACGGCTCTACCGGCCGACCCGCTCGCAGAACTCGAGAAGATCGCGAGTGCGGTGCTCGAAAGCTATACCGGACACCCGCGCGTCGCGGCCTTTTGGCTACCGCGCCTGAAGCGTTTTCTGAAATGGTTTGCGGATGGTGAGGCTAAGCGGCGCGGCGACGTGCGCGCCGTCTTCGCAGAGACGACAGGCAGCCTCGTGCTGGCCTCGGCCGCATTGCCGTTCACATTGTCGGCACGCGCCGATCGGCTCGACGACAAGGGCGCGAGCCTCGTCATCACCGACTACAAGACCGGCATGGTGCCCAACGACGCAGCGGTTACGCGCGGACGGTCGCCGCAGCTGCCGCTCGAAGCCGCTATCGCACTCGGTGACAGGGGATTTCCGAACCTATCCGGACGCTCGGTCGAAGGCTTGCGGTACATCCGGGCGTCCGGCGGCGAACCGGCCGGTGAAGAGCGAATGGTTCGAGCCGACAATATCGCCGAACTTGCAGACGGGACGCGCCGCGGCCTCGAACGCCTTATTGCAGAATTCGATAACCCGAACACGCCGTATCGCGCGATACGCCGGCCGGGTTACAGCTACGACTACGACGCCTACGCGCACCTGGCGCGCGTCGCGGAATGGTCGGCGCATGTCGATGAAGAGGCGTCGTCATGAACCTCGAAAATCTCGAAACAAAAAAGCTGTCAGCCGACGTTCTCCGGCAAGACACCGATCGGGCGCAAAGCCAAGCCGCCGATCCCAACGTCTCTGCCTGGGTCAACGCCAATGCCGGCACCGGCAAGACCCACGTTCTGGCGCTACGCGTGCTGCGCCTGCTCCTCGCCCGTACGCCACCGGAGCGCATCCTCTGTCTCACTTACACGAAGGCCGCTGCATCGGAGATGTCGAAGCGCGTTTTCGACCGCTTGGCGCAATGGGTGACGGCCGATGACGCGACGCTAAGGAAAGAGCTCGGCCCCATTTTGGGCGCGAGTCTCTCCGACGCCGATGTCGAATTTGCACGGACGCTCTTTGCCCACGCCATCGACACGCCGGGCGGGCTCAAGGTGCAGACGGTCCATGCCTTCGCCGAGCGCTTGTTGCAGAGGTTCCCGCTCGAGGCCGGCGTGCCGCCGGATTTCAAGATCCTCGACGAGGATGCAGCGAGCGACCTCAAGGCCCAAGCCATCGAGCAAACGCTGATCGAAGCCACCGCCGCGCCGTTGACGCCGCTCGGCAAAGCGCTCGATGTCGTCGTGCGCTACGCGGCAGATGCGCAATTCGATAGGCTCATTTCAAATGCAGTCGACGAGCGCCGTTGGCTCGAGGCGATCAACGGGCAAGCGCTCGATAAGACGGAGAACGCGTTCGCGGCAATCGAGGGATATCTGCGACAAAGCCTCAGGGTTCGCGCCGCGGTTTGCCGTGCAGATCTTCATCGCGAATGCGCCGGTATCTTGTCCAAAGACGACATACGCGAGATTTGCGCAATTCTCTCGACCGGCACAAAAACGGATCAGCAGCACGCCAAAACTTTAGCCTCTGCCGCGCAGCAGCAAGACACGGCGCGCTACGCCGAGACTTTGGCCGAGTACTTCCTGGTCGACAAAGGCGAGGTGAAGCGCAGCAGCCTTATGACCAAAGCCGTCGGGCAGGCGCGGCCCGATCTGCTCAACCGGTGCCAGCAGGCTCAGCAGGATTTTTTAGCACTATCGCAAGAACTCAAGGCGCTGATGCTGATCGAAGCGTCGGTGGCGCTTTACAGGCTCGCGGGTGCCGTGCTGCAGCGGTACACGGATGCGCGCAGCGCGGCGGGCGCACTCGACTTCGATGATCTCATTCTGAAGACCACGTCGCTTCTCAGCGGCGACCGTGGCGAAGCGCAATGGGTGCTTTTCAAACTCGACGGCGGTCTCGATCACATCCTGGTCGATGAGGCGCAGGATACGAGCCCCGAGCAGTGGCAGATTATTTCGAGCCTGGTGCACGAGTTTTTCGCGGGTAGCGGCGCCAGCGACGTTCGCCGCACCGTCTTTGCGGTGGGTGACGAGAAGCAGTCGATCTATTCGTTTCAGGGCGCGGCGCCGAAGATGTTTGCCGAGACGGGAGAGCACTTCGCGGCGCTGGCGCTTAGCGTCCGGATGCCGTGGAAACCCGTGTCGCTCAATCTGTCGTTCCGGACGGTGGCGCCTGTGCTGGCAGCCGTCGATCAGGTGTTTATCGATGCCGCCCGAACACCAGGTCTGACCGCCAACGGCAGGTTCATTCCGCACATCGCAAGCCGGCTCGGCCATGCGGGCCTTGTCGAAATCTGGCCGATTGAAAAGGCCGACGAAGCCGAACCAGCCGATCCGTGGACGCCACTTTCCGACACGAGCGAGCGTTCGCCCTCCAATCGACTAGCCGAGAGCATTGCAGAGAAAATCGATCGATGGATCAAAAATGGCGAACGCCTGACTTCGGAAGATCGGCCTATCCGCGCCGGCGACATCCTGATCCTGGTCCGGAAGCGTCATCCGTTCGCCGTGCCGATGGTCGCCGCACTGAAGCGGCGCGGGATTGCTGTTGCGGGCTCTGACCGGATCGCGCTGACCGATCAGATTGCGGTTCAGGACCTCATCGTGCTCGGCGATTTTCTGATATTGCCGGAAGACGACCTGGCGCTTGCGACCGTGCTCAAAGGCCCGATCTTCAATTTCGACGACGACGATCTGCTGGCCATCGCGCCGGGGCGCAAGAAGACGCTGTGGGGTGCCTTGCTCGACAATGCCGAGACGAAGCCAGCCTACAAACTCTCTGCAGAAACGCTGAAGCGCTGGCGGGCCAAGGCCGACTTCACGCCGCCCTTCGAGTTCTTTTCGAGCATCCTCGACCGCGATGGCGCGCGCGAGAAGATGCTGCTTCGCCTCGGACCGGAAGCCGCCGATGCCATCGACGAATTTCTTGATCTCGCGTTGCGGTTCGATGACGGCGCGCCGCCGTCACTGACGCAGTTCCTTGCCAAGCTCCGCGCCAGCGAGCCGGAAGTGAAGCGCGACATGGATCACGGGCGTGACGAAGTGCGCGTGATGACAGTGCATGGTGCCAAAGGCCTCGAGGCACCGATCGTTTTCCTTCCCGATACGTGTACGACCGCCTCGGGCGGCAATTCGACAGCCGGTCTCGTCAAGCTCTCGCACCTCGCGCGTCCGGACGGATTGCCGGAGCCGATCGTCTGGACCGTCAAAGGCACGACGCGGATTGAGGACGTCCAGACGGCGCGCCGCGACAAAGACGAGCGCGACCGCGAAGAGCGCAATCGCCTGCTCTACGTCGCCATGACCAGGGCGCGCGATCGCCTTTACATCGCCGGTTTCGAAGGCCGCCGCGGGCGGGCGGATGGCTGCTGGTATGACGTTATCTTCGATGCGCTGAAGCCGGGTCTCACAGAAGTCGATCTTGGCGATGGGCGGATGGGTTGGCGCAATGAAACGCTGCAGACCGCCGAGCCCGAGAAATCTCGAAAGGAAAAAAACCGTCAGCCGGTAGAGATCGATCGCCCGGCTTTTGCAATGCAACGCGCTCAGCCCGAGCCGAAGTTGTTGGTACCCCTGGCGCCCTCCCGGCTCGAACCGTACGCGCCCGACGCGGAAGGCGAGCCATTGAGGCCGGCAAGGCGCGATGCCGCTGCGACCTATGATGTCCCGTCGCCGCTTTCGGGTAATTCCGAGCATAGATTTTTGCGCGGAACGCTGACGCACGCGTTGTTGCAGCATCTGCCCGGCGCGCCTGAAATTCAGCGCGAGACAATTGCGAAGGCGTTCATCGAAAAGCGCGGCCAGGCGCTGAGCGCGAAAGTGCGCGCCGGGATTGTTGGCGAAACTCTGGCGATCCTGACCGAGCCGGGCTTCGCCGCTCTGTTCGGGCCGAAAAGCGTTGCAGAGGTCCCGATTGCGGCCGTCATCCCGCGCCCCGGAGGCAAGGGCCCGGCACTCGATCTTTCCGGGCAGATAGACCGGCTCGCTGTAACGGATGATCACGTTCTGATCGTAGATTACAAAACGAATCGGCCGCCGCCGTCCGAGGTCCGATTTGTCGCCGATGCATATCTGTATCAGTTGGCCGCTTACAGGCTAGCGCTGGCGGAGATTTATCCGGGTCGTCGTGTCCGGGCGGCGCTTTTGTGGACGGACGGGCCGCGATTGATGGAGATTCCTACGGAATTGCTCGATAGCTGCACGGAGCGCCTCTGGGACCTCGATGTCGCAAGCCTTGACGCTTCCTGACCCAGTACCTACCTTTGCATTCGGTTTTCTATTCAATGCGCGGTGTCGAAACGGGATCGGCCGAAATCCGAACCCGGAAATGGAGAGTTATCACATGTCTACTGCTGTCACTGACGCAAGCTTCGAACAGGAAGTCTTGAAATCCAGCGAGCCGGTCTTGGTTGATTTTCACGCCACGTGGTGCGGGCCGTGCAAGGCTATGGCGCCGGCGCTCGATCAGGTTGCGAAAGAGATGACGGGCAAGGTCAAGGTCGTGAAAGTCGACGTTGACGAGAACCCGAAGATCACCGGAAAGTATGGCATCCGAGCGATGCCGACCTTGCTGATCTTCAAGGCCGGCAAGATCGCAGCCCAGCATACCGGTGCGATCGTGCAGAAGAAGAAGCTCGAGGACTGGATCAACACCAGCGTCGCAGCCGAGGTTTGATAGCTAGTAGCGAATTTCGAACGCATAAAGGCTCCGCTTAACGCGGGGCCTTTTTCTTGCGCGGACAAGCGAGTTAATGCGGTGAAGACGTCCGCCGCGGGAACGACGACGGCGAAAATATCATGAAGCGCCACCAAGTTTGCGTCGTGCAAATCTTTCGCCGACACGACTCCTCCGGCCGGATTGGGAAGCGATCGCGTCGCAGTCGCATTGCCGACCTATCGCGAAGGCCTGATGCAGCTCGAGGGCGTCGAGCCGGCGCTCGTTCAATGCCAGCGTCTGCTCAGCAGGTTTCGCGATGCCGGTCGCCCCGTTATTCACATCCAGCACGATGCAGGCACCGGATCGCCTTATGACGTGAACGCGCCGATCGGCGCCATCGCCGAGGTCGTCAGGCCGCAAGCCGGCGAGCCGGTCGTCGTCAAGAATTGTCCAAGCTCTTTCGAAAAGACGAACCTTGATGATCTGCTGAAAGGCTTCGGAGTCGAAGAGGTCACGCTTGCGGAATTCATGACGCACGTTTGCGTCAACTCGACTGCGCGCGCTGCGTTCAATCACGGCTATCGCGCCACGGTCGTGGTATTCTGGCAATCAATCAGGATCAGCGCCGACTTGCCGATGGTTCCGGGCACGTGACCTAGACCTGTGATCTCGCGCAGGGTCTTTGAAGCGGGCATCGTTTCGTTTCCTTGAAATTTTTGTGAGAGCTGACTGCTCAGAGAGGCGGCCGATCAATGCCGGTCGGCGGTGGGCCCGACGCATCGAGTTCGTCAGTCTCGGCGTCAGTATATACGCGCGATCGCGTCAGGAAGCGCACGCCTTCCGGCGCTTCGACCGAAAATCCAGAACCGCGACCGGGCACGACATCGATAATCAAGTGCGTGTGCTGCCAGTATTCGAACTGCGATTTGCCCATATAAAAAGGCTGGCCACCGATCTCGCCGATGTAGACATCCTGGGCGCCAACTTTGAATTCGTCGCGCGGATAGCACATCGGCGAGCTGCCGTCGCAGCAGCCTCCGGATTGATGGAAAAGAAGCGGTCCGTGGACGCCCTCTAGTTTCTTGATCAGGTGCAAAGTGTCGGGTGTTGCCGTCACGCGATCGACCATCGGATTCTCCACCAGCACTAAGAAGAAAAGGGCATGCACCAATGTAGTGGCGCATGCCCTCGATCTCTAGACTTTGGCGAACATTAGAAGAAGCCGAGCGCCTTCGGGCTATAGCTGACGAGCATGTTCTTTGTCTGCTGATAGTGATCGAGCATCATCTTGTGCGTCTCGCGGCCGATGCCCGACTGCTTGTAGCCACCGAACGCGGCATGCGCCGGATAGGTGTGGTAGCAGTTGGTCCAGACGCGACCGGCTTGGATTCCACGGCCCATGCGATAGGCGCGCGTGCCATTGCGCGTCCAGAGGCCCGAGCCCAGTCCATAGAGTGTGTCGTTAGCAATCGCGAGCGCCTCGTCATCGTCCTCGAACGTCGTCACCGACAAAACCGGCCCGAAGATTTCCTCTTGGAACACGCGCATCTTGTTGTGGCCTTCGAGAACCGTCGGCTCAACGTAGTAGCCGGTCGCAAGCTCGCCGCCGAGGTTGGCGCGCTTACCGCCCGTCAGAACGCGGGCACCCTCGCCTCTGCCGATTTCGATGTAGCTCAATATTTTTTCGAGCTGATCGTTCGAGGCTTGGGCACCGATCATCGTCGTGGCGTCCATCGGATGACCTTGCTTTACCTTCACGACACGCTGCAGAGCGCGATCCATGAACTTCTCGTAGATCGAACGCTGAATAAGGGCGCGACTTGGGCAGGTGCAGACCTCGCCCTGGTTCAGCGCGAACATCGTGAAGCCTTCGAGGCACTTATCGAAGTATTCATCGTCCGCTTCCATCACGTCGGCGAAGAAAATGTTCGGCGACTTGCCGCCGAGTTCTAGCGTGCACGGAATGATATTCTCGGACGCGTACTGCATGATCAGACGGCCTGTCGTCGTCTCGCCCGTAAACGCGATCTTGGCGATGCGCTTGTTCGAGGCGAGCGGCTTGCCGGCTTCAACACCGAAACCATTGACGACGTTGAGAACGCCGGGTGGAATGATATCGGCGATCATTTCCATCAGCACCATGATGCTCATCGGCGTCTGCTCGGCGGGCTTCAGCACGACGCAGTTACCGGCGGCAAGGGCCGGCGCGAGCTTCCATACCGCCATCAATATCGGGAAGTTCCACGGGATGATTTGCCCAACGACGCCGAGCGGCTCATGGAAGTGATAGGCGACGGTGTCGTGATCGATCTCGGAGAGCGAGCCTTCCTGGGCTCGGATGCAGGCGGCGAAATACCGGAAGTGGTCGATAGCGAGCGGCATGTCGGCGTGTGTCGTCTCGCGAATGGGTTTGCCGTTGTCGATGGTCTCGACGAGCGCCAGGATGTCGAGGTTTTCCTCCATCTTGTCGGCGATCTTATTCAAGACGCGAGCGCGCTCCGCGGCCGACGCCTTGCCCCAGGCTTCGCGCGCATTGTGTGCGGCGTCGAGCGCGAGTTCGATGTCTTCGGCCGTCGAGCGCGCGATTTCGCAAACCGGTTGACCCGTGATTGGCGTGAGGTTGGAGAAATACTGTCCGCGTACAGGGGCGACAAATTTGCCGCCGATGAAATTGTCGTAGCGCGGCTTGATAACTTGCCGGCCTTTCAGCTTATCCATAGCTACATGCTGCATGGCGTAACTCCTCCGGAAACGGCCTGTTGGGGGCTTGGTATTTTCTTAGTTATAGCCCAGGCGCATTGAGCCTCGCCAGTGGCGAACTCTCGTCCCTTAGTAGGGGCCAGCCAGCAAAGCCGATGTCCGAATTGTTTGGCATCTCTCGGGCGAGTAGCTGTGCGTCGTCCATCGTCGCCAGGCGCGTAGCGTTGGCAGCGTTCCGCTACTTTCGCATGCTACTATTCCAGCCGCTGCTGCAGCGTAAGCACGTGTCCGGCAAGGTAAAGCGAGCCGCATATCAGCACGCGTTTTGGACCTGTGGGGAGTGCTGCAATGGTTTGAAGCGCGCCTATCACGTTTTCGCGATCCAGCGCCTGGATACCGGCCCCGCGCGCAGTTTCAGCGAGGGCCTCCTGACTGTGCGGCGCCTCGTGCGCTCCGGGGATCGGAACGGTGTAGATGGCGCGGACGAGTCCGCGAAACGGCGCCAGGAAGCCCAGCGCATCCTTCTGTCCCATCATGCCGACGACGAGATAGACGGGCTTCGGCGACTTCTCATCGAGTGCAGCTAGGGTGTCGGCGAGCACATCGCCCGCCGCCGGATTATGTCCGCCGTCGAGCCAAAGCTCCGCATCGTCGCCGAGGATGCTCGGCAGTGGACCCGAACTGAGGCGCTGCATTCGCGCAGGCCATTCGGCTGTACGCAGACCCACTTCGATGGCGCGTTCGTCGATGCCGAGCGACGGGATGTCTTCGGCGAGCTGCAACGCGGCCGCAACGGCGGTACCGGCATTGATAATCTGATGCCGGCCGACAAGTGCCGGAAGCGGTAGATCGAGCAAAAGATCATGGCGCTGCATGACGAGGCGGCCAGCCTGTTCGTAAGCCTCATAGTCGCGACCCCAGACCGCCAGCGTTGCGCCGACAGCGTTGGCCCGCGCTTCGATGACGGCCAGCACCCTATTGAGCTGCTGCGAGATGATGCCCGTCGTTCCGCGTTTCAATATGCCGGCCTTCTCGGCAGCGATCTTGCTCAATGTCGGCCCGAGCTTCTCGGCGTGATCCATGGAAATCGGAGTGATGACGGTCAGCGCCGGTTGTGGAATGACGTTGGTTGCGTCGAGGCGGCCGCCGAGGCCAACTTCAAGCAGAAGCACGTCGGCAGGTGTTTCCGAGAAGGCGAGAAAGGCAGCTGCCGTCGTGATCTCGAACTGTGTAATGTCGTCGCCGTCGTTCACCGCCTGCACGCGCATCAGCACGTCGACGAGCGAGTCTTCGTCGATGGGGCGCGCCTTGCCGTCAGGGCCGGCAAGCGCAATGCGTTCATGGAAGCGCACGAGGTGCGGCGAGGTATAGATATGCGTCCGCTTTCCCGCGGCTTCGATGATAGCGCGGAGGTACGCGGTCACCGAGCCCTTGCCGTTAGTCCCAGCGATGTGGACAATGGCGGGCACCCTTTGTTCAGGATGCCCGAGCTTCGCCAGCAAGCGCTCAACGCGGCCAAGCGACAGGTCGATGAGCTTTGGATGGAGAAGCATCATCTCAGCGAGCAACGCGTCGCTGTGCGGGCGTGTTGTCGAAATTGTCATGGCGCCGCGTACTACACTTTCAAAGCCATTTGAAGCGATCAGGGTCCGCGCGGCGCATCTTTCGGGTTCACCGGCGAGGCATCTTCTCGTCGCGACTTGTCGGCCTTGCCCGGCTCAAATCGCTGGCTGTTCGGCACCACCTCGGGCTCGACGACACCGCCCATTTCGCGGGCCGCCGTCTCCATCGCTTTGCCATCGACCGAACCGCCGTTCAGGTACGCCTTGCCGTTCATTTTCCCTATGTCTTTTGTTTTCGTAGCCTCGACGCCGCTCATCAGTATTCTGCAAACGCGCGCCAGCGTTTCTCGCAGCTGATGACGGTGGACGACCATGTCGATCATGCCGTGAGACAAAAGATATTCGGCACGCTGGAAGCCATCCGGAAGTTGTTCGCGGATGGTCTGCTGAATGACGCGGGGGCCCGCGAAGCAGATCAGGGCTCCGGGTTCAGCGATGTGGATGTCGCCAAGCATCGCATAAGAGGCCGTGACGCCGCCCGTCGTCGGATCGGTGAGGACGACGATATAGGGTAGGCGCGCCTCTTTCAGGCGCTGCACGGCGATCGTCGTGCGCGGCATCTGCATCAGTGACAGGATGCCTTCCTGCATGCGAGCTCCGCCCGAGGCGGCAAACAGAATGAATGGCGTTTTGAGTTCGAGGGCCCGCAGCATACCGGTGATGAGGGCTTCGCCCGCGGCCATGCCGAGGGAACCGGCCATGAATCGGAAATCCTGCACGGCGGCAACGACGGGTAGAGTTTCGAGCTGACCTTCGCCGACGAGAACGGCATCCTCGAGTTTCGTTGCAGTCTTCGCGTCCCTCAGCCTGTCGGTATACTTGCGGCCGTCGCGAAACTTCAGCGGATCCTGCTGCACCGACGGCACCGCGACCACTTTGTACTCACCGCCGTCGAAAAGATGGTGCAGGCGCTGCTGGGAATCGCATCCGCATGTGATGGTTGGAGCCGGGCACCACGAACTGATTGGCTTCGAGGTCTTTGTAAAAGACCATCTGCCCGGTCTCGGGGCATTTCACCCAGAGATTGTCGGGAACGTCACGCTTCGCTGTCGACAACAGCCCGCTAATCTTCGGGCGGACGACGTTGTTGATCCAGTTCACTCGGGTTGGCTCCTCGTAGGCCGCCGCAACGTGTGCTTACCGCCTCGACGTGCGGGCACGATGCCAAGCTCTCTGGGCGGGTCTCACAATTTAGCGCCCGCCGGGGGGCTGCGCTAGGGCACTGGACAAATATGGGTGCAGCAGGTTGTATCCAATAGAGCCAATCGGCACAGCGCGCTAGCCGACGCGCAGCGCAGAGCTTAACTCTTGCACCAGCTCCAGCACGTTTTTCGGCGTCGCGGCAGTGGCCTGACCCTCCGAATTTAACGATTTTTCGATCATCGAGACCACGGCGGAGCCCACCACCACGCCATCTGCGCCTTGGGCAATGGCCCGGGCCTGCTCCCCCGACCTGACACCGAAGCCGACGACGACCGGCAGAGCCGTCTCGGATTTAATCGCCGCTACGTGTTTGTGAACATCGTTCACTATCGGTGCGGCGGCCCCGGTAATGCCAGTAATCGAAACATAGTAAAGAAAGCCTGAGGTGTTTTTCAGGACGGCGGGCAGCCGCTCCTTGTCGGTGGTCGGGGTGGCGAGCCGGATGAAATTGAGATCCGCCTTCAATGCCGGCAGGCAAAGTTCTTCGTCGGCTTCGGGCGGCACGTCGACGACGATGAGGCCATCGACGCCGGCAGCGCGGGCATCGGCGATGAAGCGCTCGTTGCCGTAGACGTATATTGGGTTGTAGTAGCCCATCAAAACGATCGGCGTGGTGGTGTCGTGGGCACGAAAGTCGCGCACCATTTTCAGCGTCTTGACCATCGTCTGGCCCGCCTTCAGCGCCCGCTGCGAGGACGCCTGAATTGCCGGACCGTCCGCCATGGGGTCGGAAAATGGCATGCCGAGTTCGATGACGTCGGCACCGGCCTTTGAAAGACCGGCGAGAATAGCGGCGCTAGTCTCGAGATCGGGATCACCCGCCGTGATGAAGGTGATGAGCGCCGGACGCTTTTCATCTTTCAGCGCCGCGAAGCGGGCGTCTATGCGAGTTGGTTTG
>CAWHZB010000006.1:0-259450 GCA_963833715.1 uncultured Alphaproteobacteria bacterium | reverse complement strand
GGAAAAATGGTCGCCGAGGCGCTACTGACGCCGACGCGCATCTATGTAAAACCCGTTCTCGCTGCGATCCGCGCGACCGGCGGCTCGGGACCAGATGGAGCTATAAAAGCGCTGTCGCATATCACCGGCGGCGGCCTCTCGGAAAATCTGCCGCGCGTCATGCCGACAAATGTGGCGGCGCGGGCCGACCTTTCGTCGTTCAAGGCGCCTGCCGTTTTCGGCTGGCTCGCCAGCACTGGCAATCTCGACGATGCCGAGATGCTCCGCACGTTCAACTGCGGCATCGGCATGGTCGTCGTCGCTGCCAAGACGCGGACGCAAGAGGTATTGGACGCGTTGAAAGCCGCAGGCGAAGCGCCGCTCGTCATCGGAGACGTCATCCCGCCGACCGGCGAAAAGTCCGAGGCCAAGGGCAAGGGCGAAGCCTGGGCCGTGAAGTTCGACGGGCGAATAGGGTTTGCATCGAAGAGCGACTGATATCGTCCGTTCGCTGATCATGCCTTCGGTGTTTGCTGCCCTCGAATAGGTGACGGCGGGATTTTTGAGCTGGCCGCGTGCCGACCCGGCAAATCCGTCCGCTGAACAAACCTCCTAAGCCCTTGTTCTGGTGCGCGACTGCACTCGCGCTCCTGCGATTGCTCGTGCTACATGCGCGGCATGAGTACGAAAAAGCGCACCGCCATTTTGATCTCTGACCGCGGCTCCAACATGCAGGCGCTTGCTGCGGCGGCCCGCGATGCCGACTATCCGGCGGAGATCGTCCTCGTAATCTCAAACCGTCCGGACGCAGCTGGGCTTCAATGGGCAAAGGCGAATGGCCTCGCTACGTTGGTCATCGACCATAAAGCACATGCTTCGCGCGCAGCGTTCGAAGACGCGCTACAGCAGGCGCTCGATGAGGCGAACGTCGAGCTCATCGCGCTTGCCGGGTTCATGCGTCTGATGACGCCGGCCTTCGTCGAACGCTGGCGCGACCGCATGATCAACATCCACCCGTCGCTTCTGCCGAGCTTCAGAGGGTTGCATACGCACGAGCAGGCGCTGGCGGCAGGAGTTCAGGATCGCTGGTTGCACCGTGCACTTCGTCAGAACCGAAACGGACACCGGCCCGATCATTGCCCAAGCAGCCGTTCCAGTACTGAGTAGTGACACTGCGACAACACTCGCTGCGCGCGTACTCGAGGTCGAACACAAGATTTACCCTATTGCCTTAAAGCTCGTGGCATCAGGTCGCGCAAGTTTCGAAGGGGAGAAAATTGTTATTTCCGAGGGTGATACAGAAATGAGTTCACTCTTTTCCCCCAGCATGTGAGCGAAAAATCACACGGCGGTTACTTTGCGCTGGCCGTCGCATGGACAGCCACCCCCTAACCAATGATATTTCTCATTGTTCCGGAGTTGGGAGTCCGGCAGCCTGGAACTTGAATACAGCTGTGCAAGCTGTTCGAAGCGCCGACCGTCGCTCTCATGCGCGCGGGCCCGCTGACCCCGATGGAGACAACGGTAATGGAAACCACCGCCAGCCACACACTGGGCCTCGGCGAGGAATCGAGCATCTGGTTCAAGCTCACGCCGCTACTGCGCGGCGATCCAGATAATCCGATGCGCATCCTGCTGCATATGATGGACCGCTATGGAGCGGTGTTGCCGGTCAATATCGCCAATCAGCGTGTCGTGCTGATTTCGGAGCCCGAATACTTCAAGCACGTGCTTGTCACCAAGGTGGACAGCTACATCAAATATTTCGACGGTTTGAGACCCGTCTTCGGCAATTCGATGATCACGAACGACGGTGCGCTCTGGCAAAAGATCCGCATGCCGCAGCAGCCGGCGTTTCATCCCGACATGTTCGCCGAATACATTCCGTATTTCTTGAAGGCCATCGAAGCCAAAACGGCGCTTTGGGCCGAACTCGCGAAAACGGGCGAGACAGTTGAAATGGTCGAGCAGACGTGGACGCTCGCTGCGGACATGATCTGCAAGGCACTGTTCGACCGCGACATGCCGTTTAACCCGCACTTCATTTTCAAGTGCGTGAAGACCTACACCGACGTCATGAACCATCGGGATATTCGCCTTCGACGACAGGCTGGCGAAGTCTTTGAATTGACGGAAGAAGATACCGCAAAGGCGATGGAGATCTGGGGCAACGTGCCGCCCTCAATCATGGCCGCCGATCCGCGCGAAGAACGCGAACGCACGCTGCTGAAAATGATCGAAGCGGCGGTGAATGATCCGACCGTACCTGAATTCGACCGCAAGCAAGCGGTCGACGAGCTGAAGCAGTATCTCTGGGCCGGAACCGAGACGACGGCGCTGACGCTCGCCTGGGCGCTCTATGAAACCTCTCAGCGTCCCGAGGCGGTCGAACGCATCTGCCAAGAAGGTCAAGCGGTCTACGGCGACAGAGAGCCGACGGCCGCCGATTATTCCGGTCTCGCCTACACGCGCGCCGTGATCCAAGAGACGATGCGAATTTATCCGCCCATCTGGGGAATTATTCGCGTCGCAACGGTCGCCGACGAAATCGGCGGCGTGAAAATCAATCCCGGCGACCGCGTCACGCTGTTTGCCTATGGCGCGCACCACAATCCGAAATTCTGGCCGGACCCGGAATCGTTCATGCCGGAACGCTGGATGGCCGGCAACGCCAAGAAGCAGGTGAAGTACAGCTACATTCCATTCGGTGCCGGCAAGCGTTCGTGCATCGGCGGCGCGATGAGCCAAGTTGAGAATACACTTGCGCTATCGATCCTGCTCCGTCGCTTCCGTCCCGAATACGCAGGCGATGGACCGCCGCGGCTCAACGCGACCGTGACGCTGACGCCCAAGGGTGGGCTCAGGTTCCGCATCCGGGAACGGAGCTAGCGTACGCCTTTTGGAACGGTATTCGTCAGCATACCGCCGAAGTGGTAGAAATGAGGCTGGCATCGACCGATATACCTATAATTGGCCCCGAGCCGGCCACAGAAAACCATTCCAAACATCCCCCAAAGAGCGGATTTTCCACAGGCTTTTTTCGCGGCGCACCAATGGCCGAGTGCCAGAGAAATACTCAACTAACTGCAAATTGGGTTGTACATGGCTCGCAGATGCGAGAGAGGCGCATGTGCAGCGACCGTTAATGATGTCATATTTCCAGCACGTTAATCCATTAGTAGGGTTTTACAGCGTCAGTTTGCTTTCGTGATTTCTGCGTGCACTACAACTCCAGGAGACCCCCGATCATGGAGTCAGTAAAAACAGTAATTCTTGGCAAATCCGTTTTTCTACTGACAGGTGCAAAACCATTCAAAAAGAGAGGCCGCGCATCAAGCGGCCTTGAGGTGGAAATGCCGGAAAAGCTGCTCGAAACGGCGCGTCGCAATCCTGATGCGGTTGCATTTGGCTTTGTAGCAGGCAGTTGGGTGGCGGCTGCTTAGATCGCCTCCTATCCGTTTCTAATTGAACCGAGTTGCGCGACGTGCGCGGTTCGGTTTTTTGTTGGGCATGGCCCGCGCCACCGGAAACGCACAAATCTCGAACTCGACTGCCTCGCAACTCTCGTGAGCATTGGCAAAGCGCGTCTGAGCTCACTTAGCAAATTGCATTGTCGCAAGCAGCAAATGCAAAAGCCGCTGACTCGCCTCAGCTTGCGCAAAGGTCCGGTCCAAACCGCAAATCAGTGATACCCGACTTGATGCCGAAGTCTGTCAGTTGCGTATGCACCTGACCGGGGTGATGCGTCTGGTGATTGAAAAAGTGCATGACGAGCAGAGCCCGAGGCGACGTCAACTCGCGCCCAGCTGAAGTGGAGTACGAAGTGAGATCACCCTCGAGCCACGACGCGTCAAGACCATTCGCCCAGTCCTGAATGAGCGTGTCGAAGCGGCGGCGCTCTTGCGCCAACCGCTCCCAGCCCTCGAACACCGTCAAACCTTTCGCAATGAGCGCCGCGATCCTCCTTGAGTGCCGCATCGGTAAGGCGCCGGCAGCGTCGTAGACCCGCCTTTCTGCCAGGCGTCTCACCGAGCCATCGTTTGAACGTAGGAGATAGAAATCACGACGGGGCCTATCGTGAAACGACGCACAGAACCGCCGCTGAACTTCATCGCATCGGATTTGAAATGCGTTCAGCCAACAATCTCGTCGGGGCTAAAATTCAGCCCGATTTCGCGTTCGGCGGACGCGGCACTGTCGGATCCGTGCGTTGAATTCGCACCCTTCGACTCCGCGAAAAGCTTGCGAACCGTGCCTTCTGCAGCCTCCTTCGGGTCGGTCGCGCCCATGACTTCGCGATACTTGGCTATTGCATTCTCGCCTTCCAAAACCTGCAAAACGATCGGGCCCGATGTCATGAATTCGACGAGTTCGCCGTAAAATGGCCTCTCCTTGTGTTCTTCATAGAACTTCTCGGCCTGGGCGCGGGTCCAGCGTGCGCGCTTCTGAGCGACGATTCTGAGACCAGCGCCTTCGATCACGGCGTTGATTTTGCCGGTGAGGTTCCGGCGCGTGACGTCAGGTTTGATAATGGAGAGCGTACGTTCGATGGGCATAAAACTGTCTCGCTTTGCGGTTGTCTTGCAAGTTGGCGGGCTTATAGCGGCGACAGTCTATGCCGGCAAGCGCACCAAGACCGTCAGAGTGGGCGGAGGGTTTACCGAATATTCGCCAGATTGACGCGCGCAATTGCGTATGAACAGTGTGGGCCGGCGCGGCAGCGCACGGTCATAATGTGGGGCTTTCACACGCCTGCGTGTGCGAAGAAGCAATCATGACCGGACAAGACAGCGAAATTCAGTGGTACATCGCACGGGACGGCAAACAGCACGGGCCGTTGACGGACGTCGAGATGCGCACATTCGTCGCGCACAACTACCTGCGCGCCAGTGATCTCATCTGGCGGCCCGGCATGGCGGAATGGCAGACCGCTCCGGCTGCATTCCCCGAAGCGTTGCCGACAGCTGCTCAACAGTCCGCTCAGACCACCCAGGCCGCTCGCGCTACGCCAGGGGCGGCGGCTCAAGCGTCGCCAGGCTACAATGGCAACGCCGCACCTGCCGTACGCTCTCCCCACAGCTCCGACTACGATGCGGGGCGTGCAGCGCAGCCTATGCGCAATCGCGCCAGGACGCTGGCGCTTGCCGCCGTCGCGATAACCGTGATCGGCGGCGGCGCGTTCGCGCTTGCGACATATCACCAGCCGCTGATGGTTATGGTCTCGGGGTCGTCGGATGCGGCTACAGAAGATGGACAGCCTCCGGTCGTCTCTGCACCGGAGGCTACGAAGGCTGCTGAGGCCGTTCAACCGTCGACGCCTCCTGCTTCCGACAGTGGCGCAACCAGTACAGCCGCGGTGTCGCCAGCGAATACGCCTCAGGGCGCGGATGCCAACGCGCCGGCGGCAACAACGGCGTCCGATCCGCAGCCGACGACGACCGCATCCGTTACACCGAGCGAGCCTGCTGCAGCAAAAGATACGCAAGTCGCCGCCATAGAGCCGCAGGCGCCCGCTCCGCCAGCTCCACCTTCGATCGATGGTTCGATCATCGATGCGCGGCTCCAGAAAGTTCCCGTCTGGGCGCTGATAAAAAAAGAATATCCCGACTGGTACGTGTCTGAGGTTTCGGAAGCCAACAAACTCGTCGCGGACAAGAAATCCGACAACGAGGTTGCGACGCTGCTGGCGCAGGGGCTCGTCAATCTGAGACGGCAAAATGCCGAGAAGGCGCTGGCGGCCAGCCCCGACAAATTGCAAAGCATCGCCGTCGCGTTCCTTAATCATTTGAAGTCGCTGAGGGCTCAAAGCGTCAGCGCCTGCTTCGGCTTCATTTCGAAGGGCGAGACTAGTCCGGCCGTCGTGCAGACGATGGAACATCCTGAGACTGCGACGGCGCTGAACACGCAAGCCGGCGCTATCTTCGAGGCGATCTCTGAAGGCGGGAAAAACCCGGTGAAGCACGACGCCGCGGTCAAGACCGACTACGACTTGCTGATCAAGGAACTTGGCAAGCTCGGCTGGAAAGAAGAAGACCTTCAGGTATTTTCAAATCCGAAGCTGCTAGCCAAGCGCGACCCTGAGCAGGTGTGCAAGATGGTCCAGGACTGGTTCGTCGCCCATCTTGCAGTGTCCGACAAATCGGTCCGCGACCGGCTGCTTTACGAAACTCTGAAGCCCGTCGTGTCGGGTTGATGCCCCAATGCTCTATGCCGCGCTCAAAGTTCTTTTGACCGCGGTGCTGGTGGTGGCTATTTCCGAAGCCGCAAAACGCTCGACGCTTCTTGGCGGTATTCTGGCTTCACTGCCGCTGACGTCGCTACTGGCCTTTATCTGGGTTTACGGCGAGACCGGGGATACGGCCAAGATCGCGAACCTTTCGGTCAGTATCTTCTGGTATGTGCTGCCTTCGCTCGACTCTTTGTGGCTCTGCCGCTGCTTCTTATGCGCGGGGTGGACTTCTGGTTGAGCCTCGTCATTGCATCAGCACTGACGTTTGCGGCCTATGCCCTGATGACGAGCATCCTCGCACGCTTTGGCATGACGCTCTGACACCGTGACAGCGGCAAGGGGACCGGCTATCGCCTCGCCTGATGCTGCATATCAATGATCTCACCTACAGGATCGAGGGCAAACCGATCCTCGAGCGGGCAACGGCCGCAATCCCTTCCGGCCACAAGGTCGGCCTCGTCGGGCGCAACGGCGCCGGCAAGACGACGCTGCTGCGCCTGTTGAAGGGTGAAGTCTCGCCCGACGACGGCGCCATCTCGATCCACGCAATGCCCGCATCGGCCACGTCGCGCAGGAGGCGCCGGGCGGGGACGACAGCTTGATTGATTGGGTGTGCTGTCGGCGGACACAGAACGCGCAAGTCTTCTCGCCGATGCGGAACACGCGACGGACCCGCAGCTGCAGGCTTTCATCGACCGCTTCAAGGCGAAGGCGAGCAAGGCGGCTCAGGTGCAGAGCCGCGTCAAGGCATTGGCGAAGTTGCAGCCAATCGCGGCGCAAGTCGACGACCGCGTTGTGCCGTTTCATTTTCCCGACCCGTAGAAGATGATCGCCAGCCCGCTTTTGCGGCTGGAAGCGGCGAGTGCCGGTTACACGGCTGAACAGCCCGTGCTCGGCGGCCTCGATCTCAGGATCGACAACGACGACCGCATCGCGCTTCTTGGCCAGAACGGCAACGGCAAGTCGACAGTGGCGAAGCTCATCGCCGGCAAGCTGAAGCCGCTGTCCGGCCCATGTGTTCGGAGCGCAGAAGGTCGACGTCGGCTATTTCGCCCAGCATCAGCTCGACGATCTCAACCCCGATGCCACACCCTTCGATTACATGCTGAAGCTGATGCCCGAGGCGACGGAAGCGCAGCGGCGCACCCGGCTCGGCACGTTCGGCTTCGGAGCCGAAAAGGCGGACACAGCGTGCCGAAAATTGTCGGGCGGCGAGAAGGTGCGGCTGCTGCTGGCACTAACGGCGTTTCACGCGCCGCACTTTCTGATCCTTGACGAGCCGACCAATCACCTTGACGTCGACAGCCGCGAAGCGTTGATCCATGCGCTGATGAACTACAACGGCGCCGTTATTCTCAATCAGCCACGACCGGCATCTAATCGAGGCGACCGCCGACCGGCTTTGGCTGGTGCGCGGCGGAACCGTGAAGCCTTACGACGGCCATATGGAAAGCTACTGCGCGCTGCTGCTCGAAGAGCGAGGCGCGCGGACGATCGGGGCGATTCAGACGCAAAAGCGACGCGCACCGACCAGCGCCGCCAGGCAGCCGAACGACGGGCCGAACTTGCGCCGCTGAAAAAGGCGATGCTTAGCGCAGAACAACGTGTGGAAAAGCTGTCGAAAGAAATCGCGGCACTCGACGTCTGCTGACCGATCCCGAGATCTATGCGACCGACCCGGCTCGCGCTCAATATGCCGCACAGCAGCGCGGACAGGTCAGCAAGCAGCTTGCTGACGCCGAGGAATCCTGGCTCGCCGCGACGGATGCTTACGAACAGGCGTCCGCGGACTGATGAGGATATCAACAGCTGCGTTGCCTCGTTTCGGAACAAATGGTCAAGACCGTTCGTTGATCGACCGTGCAGGGACAGTGCTCCGCGTGCCTACCTAACGGTCGACAATGAAGCAAGAATTCACATGGCATGCGCTTGAAAACGCCGGGACGCCGTCACGCGCCCCGCGCCTGATGGATCTCGTGACCGAATACTTCGCCCACGTCGGCATTATCGGCGTGGCGGTCTGCGTGGCCGTCATGACGCTGGCGTTCTCGGCGGCTGTCGGAGTTCAGCTGCTCGACAAGGTCGCGAAGCCCGGATTCTTCGAGACAGAGATGCAGCGTGCTTCGCCTGCCACGAAGGCGCCGACTGTCCAACCCTTCGCGCCTGCTGAGTTCGCGATGATGCCAGGGCCGGTACCCCTTCGCATGAAAGACGATGTCATCTCGTCGAATTACTAACGCCCCTGAGCGTCATAGCCGGATCAAGCCCGGCCATGACGCAAGGGGAAAACGTTAGCCGCTGATTTTTGAGAAGTCGGCGACAGTCAGTGTTGCCGCGCGGATTTCCGATAAGAGACGTAGCCGGTTCTCACGAATCTTCGGATCGTCGGCGTTGACGAGAATTTTATCGAAGAACTGGTCGACCGGAGCGCGCAGTTCGCTCAACGCCCGCATCGCGCCGGCAAAATTTTCAACGTTGATCGCGGCGACGGTGTCCTGCTTGACTGCCTCGATGGCCGCAGCGAGTGCGGTTTCTTCTTTTTCGGTCAAGAGCTTCAGATCGTACAGTGCGGCGTAGGATGTCTTGTCCTTCTTTTCCTCGATCGCGAGGATGTTCGCCGCACGCTTGACGCCCGCGAGCAGGTTTGTGCCGTCGTCTGTTTTCAGGAATCCATCAAGCGCTTCGACGCGGCGAACCATCAGCGCCAGATCATCCTGACCGCCGAGCGCAAACACTGCGTCGATCAGGTCGTGACGCTTGCCCTGCTCGCGCAGGAAGACTTTGAGCCGATCGGCGAAGAAGAAGAGGAGGTCATTCTGCACAATTGCAATGGGAACGGTCCGGCCAAATAGCTTACTCGATTTCTCAATTACTGGCGTTATCGGAACCCGAAGATCATTTTCCAGCACGATGCGGATCACACCCAGCGCCGCTCGTCGAAGCTGATACGGATCGCCTGAGCCCGTCGGCTTTTCGTTGATCGCCCAGAAGCCAACAAGCGTATCGAGCTTATCTGCGAGCGCAACGGCAACGGCGACCGCATCGCCCTGGTCCTCGCGCGGCACGACATCGGTCGGGCCCTTCGGCTTGTAATGTAGCTCGATGGCCCGCGCGATCTCCGGCTTCGTGCCGACGTGCTCGGCATAGTAGCGGCCCATCAAGCCTTGCAGCTCAGGAAACTCGCCGACCATGCCTGAAACGAGATCGGCCTTCGACAACGCCGCTGCACGGCGCGCATCCTGCGGATCGGCGTCGCACGCTCCCGCGAGCTCGTAGGCCAATTCTGCGATGCGCTCCACGCGGTCCTTCTGCGTGCCGAGCTTCTCGTGGAACGTTGTGCCCGACAGCTTGCCCGCCATCTCGCCGAGCGGATGCTTCAAGTCCTGATCCCAGAAGAACTTCGCGTCCGACAGCCGCGCGGCAATCACCTTTTCGTTGCCTGCAACGATCTGGGCACCGCCGCCTTTCGCGACGAGATTTGCGACGAGCAGAAACTTGTTGGCGAGTTTCTTCGTCTTCGGCACGCGCAGCGAAAAGCACTTCTGGTGCGTCTTCATCGAGGTCATCAGAACTTCGCCGGGGACCTCAAGAAATGACTTGTCGAACGAGCCCATCAGCACGACCGGCCATTCGGTGAGCCCGGCGTTTTCGATGAGCAGCGCTTCGTCCTCGACGAGTTCGAGCTTCGCTTGCTTGGCGAGAGCGTGCGCTTGTTCCGAAATTGCATCGGCGCGCGCAGCGGGATCAAGCATCACATGATGTGCAGCGAGTTTTGCTTCGTAGTCGCTGAAATTCTTGACCTTGAACGGTCCGGGTCCAACGAAACGGTGGCCGCGTGTTTCGGCGCCAGCCTCGATGCCCGCGATTTCAAGCGGAACGACTTTGCCATCGAGCAGGCACAGCACCGACTGCAGCGGGCGTACCCATTGAAACGGTGACGAGGCCCAGCGCATCGACTTCGGCCACGGGAATTTGCCCGCCACGTCGGTAATCGTCTCCGCGATGATTTCGGTGGCTGGGCGGCCAGGCTTCTCGATCTTAGCGACGTAGTAGTCGCCCTTCTTTTCGTCCTTGACGACCGTCGCGTCCTTGATCGAGGCGAGGCCAGCAGATTTTAGGAAGCCCTGCACGGCCTGTTCCGGCGCCCCGACGCGTGGGCCCTTCTTTTCTTCCGATATGGCCGGAGATTTGGCGGGCACGCCATCGACAACGAGCGTCAGCCGCCTCGGCGTCGAATAGGCAGTGGCCGCGCCTGTTTGCAAGCCACGCGCCTTCAGGCCATCGACGACGAGACGCTTCAGATCTTCCGAGGCGCGCAGTTGCATTCGCGCCGGGATCTCTTCCGACAAAAGCTCGAGCAGCAGTTCGGACATTCAAAACCGATCTAGAGGAATGACCCAACTCCCCGTTCATATGGGGAGAGGGATGGAGTGAGGACCAGCACCATATGGCCGCGCTCAAGGGCTGACCAGCGGCCTCGCCGGAGGTTTAACACTCCCCGCGACAGTAGGTGCCGCGGGGAGTGGAGACGCGTTACGGATTGGCCGGCGCGGGTGTAGCCGGGGCCGGCTCGTTCGAGGGCGGCGGGTTAGCCGGAGCGGGCTCGGGCTCTACGGCAGGGGGCGTTGCGGCGGGCGCAGGTTCGGCCGGTGCCATCGCGGGCGCTGTCGTCGTGCTCGCATCGCTCGGCGGCGTCGATTTGTGCGCGGGAAGCATGCCGGCAGGCAGAGTGGCGCGGACCTTGTGGCCAAAGTCGCGGACAGCGCCGGTTGTTTCCAGATAACCGAGCCCTACAGCCAGCAGAACCACGAAGAAGGCGAACACCGCCGGCAATCGCCTGAGAGCCAGAAAACCAATGATGAGCAGCGGCACTGCCGCCACGATGAGGCCAAGTGCTGTATCGTTGATCATAGGCGTCCTCCTTCTGTTTTTAACCACGCACCGCAGCAGGCTCTCGCGAGCTCTCGAACGCGCAGAATGCAGCTCTGCCGCTCGGTGACGGAGATCACGCCACGAGCGTCGAGCAAGTTGAAGATGTGGCTCGCCTTGATGCACTGGTCGTAAGCGGGGAGCGCGAGCAAGTGCTCCTCGCCATTAGCACCCTTCGCTAAAAGGGCTTTGCACTCGGCCTCGGCGTCCTTGAAGTGGCGAAGCAGGGCGTCGGTGTCGGCGTGTTCGAAGTTGTAGCGGGAATACTCGCGCTCGGCCTGCAGAAACACGTCCCCATAGGTCAGGCGGTTGGCGTCCGTGCGACCATTGAAATTCAGGTCGAAGACCCGGTCGACGCCCTGGACGTACATGGCGAGACGCTCGAGCCCGTAGGTGATTTCGACGGAGACGGGATTGCAGTCGAAGCCGCCGACCTGCTGGAAATAGGTGAATTGGGAAACTTCCATGCCGTTGCACCACACTTCCCAGCCAAGACCCCAGGCGCCGAGCGTCGGGCTTTCCCAATCGTCCTCGACAAAGCGAATGTCATTCAGAGCCGTATCGATTCCGATCGCCTCTAGGCTCGCGAGATAGAGTTCCTGGATATCAGCCGGCGACGGCTTCATGATGACCTGAAACTGGTAATAGTGCTGCAGTCGGTTCGGATTTTCGCCATAACGGCCGTCTTTGGGGCGGCGCGACGGCTGCACGTAGGCGGCCGACCACGGTTTTGGCCCGAGAGCGCGCAGCGTTGTTGCCGGGTGGAACGTGCCGGCGCCGACCTCCATGTCATAGGGCTGGAGAATGACGCAGCCCTGTGCGCTCCAAAAGCTTTGCAGCGTCAGGATCAGGTCCTGAAAGGATTGCGTGGGACGCAGCGCGGAAGGGCGTGCGGCCTTTGTCGAGACCGTCGTGATGGACATTCTTTCGCTCGTTCCGGATTAGCTTCGCGGCGCAATATAAACGTTGGGCGCCCCTTGTCACGGGCCCAGAAGCCGGTTTTGCCATGCCCGCAGGACCTGCTCGGCCCTGGGGCCGCTGCAAAGCTAAGGTCAGTTGTCCGGCTTCGCCCGCGGGCGGTAGACGCCGGCGCCCTCGTCCCATTCGAGACTGCCGAGATCACGTACTGGAGCCGCGGCACGATGCACTCGGCTCGTTGTCTTGCGACGCGCCGTTCCAGCGTGGCCCAGCAGGCTTGACCAAATCCTGTAGCCCGCAACTCCGGCGGCGGCCAGAAGCGTAAGGAATAAGACCTGGGGCACAACAAACCCCTCCTAGGCTGGTTACAAACCGAAGCGGGACCAGAGCGTCCGTGCCTCGACAGCCGACACCAGATCATCGGCAAATGCAAGGCCGGGCCGATCAAATCCTGTCGACCCCGAAAACCGCCGGAGACGTCCCAACAGGCCGGGTCTGTCGGCTGGTAGGACCTTCAGTCTGACCTTGTCGCCAAAAATCTCCAGCATCTTGGAACGGAGATCTGTAATGCCGTCGATGAGGCCCAATTCCGCTGCTTTGGCGGCCGACCAAAAGGCTCCCGAAAAGAGTTCCGCATCCGGCGCCTTGAGCTTGCCGAGACGGCGCTCTTTCACGAGACCGATGAATACGTCATGCACGTCTTGCTGAATGGACTTGAGCCGCGCAACGTCGTCCGGGTCTTCAGGAAGGAACGGATCGAGTTGGTTCTTGTTCGGCCCAGCCGTGTAGACCCGGCGCTCGATTCCCAGCTTCTGGAGCATGCCGACAAATCCGAAGCTGCGCGAGACGACACCGATAGAACCGACGATGGACGACGGATCGGCATAGATTTCATCACCTGCAATCGCGAGGAAATATCCGCCCGACGCCGCCACGTCCTCGCAAAAGACGTAGACGCGTTTTTCCTTCTCTTCCGCCAGCTGCCGGATGCGCTTGAAAAGCAGGTTCGACTGGACCGGAGAGCCGCCGGGCGAATTGATGACAATGGCGACGGCCGGCAGCTTCGAAAGAGAAAATGCCTTTTCTATCGCCCCCGCATAAGCTGCGAGCGTGAGGCCTGGCCGGAGCGGCGTTACCATTCCGATCGGGCCGCTGAAACGCAGGACCGGTACCACGGTCCGGCTCGAAAATGGCCACATGCAAGCAGTCTCCAAACAGTTGTGCGTGCTAGATAAACTGCCGAAGGTCTAGTTCAACCGCCGCCTCGACACCAGTGGCGATCAGCCGCCTGATGGACCGGGGAGCGCCGCGCCTCGGCGGAACACTGCGTCCACTTCAGGTACAAAACTTTGATCGGGGCCGTGCAGTACAAGGCCGGGCTTGATAGAAATCGGCGCCCGGCTGCCTTTAACGCCTTCAACGATTACACGGATTGCCGGCTCGCCGGAGCGGGCATGAATCGGCAAGACGCTGATAGCTCCAAAGCGGCCATCGAACGCTGCAAGGATGCGTGGCAGCGCCTCGGTCTTGTGGATCATCGCCGCACGACCGCCCGGCGCCGCCATGCGGCACATGAAGCGAGCCCAGGCATCGAATTCTTCCTCCGGCATCTGGTTCGAGACGGCCTTCAACCGGCTTCCGGCCGCCGTGCTGCGCTGGTCTTCGTGATAGGGGGGGTTGGCGACAGCCAAGGCGAACGTCTCGGACTTAATGCCGGCCCTCCTCAAAGCGTCAGTTGCGCGCATGATATCCGCCTCGATCACCCGGACTCGCGCGCTGAGGCCATTATCATCGACGTTGCGGCGCGCGAGCGACACGAGGTGCGGCTCGCGCTCGACGAGCACAACGCTAGCCTTGGGAAATCGCGCGGCCACGCAAAGTCCGACGACGCCGACGCCGGCACCGGCGTCGAGAACCGGTCCTGCCGGGTCAGAGCTGATCAGCGCGGCAAGAAGCACGGCGTCCGTGCCGGCACGATAGCCGTTGCGGGGCTGACGGATTTTGAGAGCGCCGCCGAGGAAAAGGTCCTTGCTCGTCGTAGCTTCGGCAAGCCTTTGGGTCTCACTTGTGCTCATGGCCCGCCACCCACTCACCAAGACCGGCCTCCTCCAGGACACGGCGGGCACGGGCCCAGGTGTCTGCCGCGACAACGACGCGTCGCGGGAAGGCGCCGATTGACCCTTCCATCAAACTGATATTTCGATCAAATACCGTCGCCTCGATGCCGTGGCCGGCAAGCAGCGCCTCGACATAGCTGATGAGGACCAGATCGTTCGTCAATACTAGGTCGCGCATGACATCACTCGAAATAGCGACCGTGATCAGACCGAATGTGGAGCGGCGTGACGGCTTTGCCGTGACCACCTATGATATCACCGAACGTAATTGATCTGGGGGCCAACTTGGGTCGCGTTATACCACTTGAAGATGTTCGCGAGACAGGCCAAAGCCTGCGGCCGCTTCTCGAAATCGTGGCTGATGATCTCGAGGCGATTAACCGCATTATTCTCGACAAGGCTGTTTCCGATGTCGAGATGATCCCGGAACTCGCCCATCATTTGATCGACAGCGGCGGCAAGCGCCTGAGGCCGATGCTGGCGCTCGCCTCGGCACGGCTTTGCGGCTACCCCGGCACCGGGCATATCCGGACAGCATCGGCCGTCGAGTTCATGCACACGGCGACTCTCCTTCACGACGACGTGGTCGACGAGAGTGCAACGCGCCGCGGCCGCAAGACGGCACGCATGATCTGGGGCAATCAGGCGAGCGTGCTGGTCGGCGATTTTCTACTTGGCCAAGCTTTCAAGATGTTCGTCGATGTCGGATCGCTGCCGGTGCTTCGCATCATGTCGAACGCGGCGGCAACGATCGCCGAGGGCGAGGTGATGCAGCTCGCTGCCGCCAAGAATACCTCGACGACCGAGGACGACTATCTTGCGATCATCAATGCCAAGACGGCGGCGTTATTCTCGGCGGCGGCGGAATCGGGGGCGGCGCTGGCCCAACGCCCGACAGAAGAACAGTCGGCGCTGCGCTCGTATGGAAAAAATCTCGGCCTGGCGTTCCAGCTCGTCGACGACGCGCTCGATTATGCCGGTGACAGCAGCCGCCTCGGCAAATCCGTCGGCGATGACTTCCGAGAGGGTAAGATCACACTTCCGGTCATTTTATCATTCCGGCGCGGCACAAGCGACGAGCGTCAGTTCTGGAACCGCACCATTGCCGAGGGCGAAATAGCGGACGGCGATCTCGATCAGGCCATATCGTTTATGCGCCGCCACAAGGCCATCGAGGCGACCTTTGAGCGGGCGCGCTCTTACGGGTCAATCGCGCGCGATGCGCTGGCGATCTTCCCGGCCAGCCGCGAGAAGGATGCACTGGAACAGGTCATCGCGTTCTGCATCGGCCGGTCGCATTGAGCACTAAACGAGACGCGTCGGTCTGATCCACCAATCGGGATGCCGGCTTTCAAGTGCGGCCGCAGCGCTCGCCGCCGCGCGATCTGTTTCGAAGAGCGCAAAGCACGTCGGTCCGGCGCCCGAAAGCTGTGCGAGGCGGCTTCCGGCCAATTGGTCGAGGTCTGAAAGCAGTGTGTTTATTATGGGAAACAGTGTGCGCGCCGGAGCCTCGAGCGCGCTACCGCGAGCTGCGGCGTACGCAATGACATCACCCACGTTCGAAAATTCCGGCGATCTTTCGCTGCACCTATCACTCGCGACAGGTGGGGCTTCAAGAAGTGAGAAAACCCGAGCCGTCTTGTTCTGAGGCACGCTGACCAATGGATTGGCGAGCACCGCGAAGAGACCGTCTGGCAATGCAACGTTCTCAATGTGCTCGCCCACGCCAGTCATCAGGGCGGCCCGGCTTTTCAGACACACCGGAACGTCAGCCCCAAGCGCGCGGCCAATTGCCGTGTAATCGAGGCCAGCCGCGACAGGCAACGTTCGTTGCATCAGCCGCAACGCTGCGGCTGCATCCGCCGATCCGCCGCCGATACCACTTGCAACGGGCAGATTTTTTTCAAGCGTCAGACGCTCAAGCTGGAGATCCGGCACGGCGGCAGAGACCGCTGCGAACGCCTTATCGATGAGATTGCCGCCGGCAATCCCAGCCGCAAATGCTCCGGTGGTTTCGGTTGCTGAGAAGCGGCCGGGCCCCAACGTCAGCCGGTCGCCTACGTCCTTGGCAAATGCGACAAGACTTCGGATTTCGTGGAAGCCGTCAGGCCTCCGTCCGAGAACTTCCAGCGTCAGATTGAGCTTGGCCGGCGCAAATTCAGAGTTCAGCATGACAATGCCCGCAGAAACGGGCGCCGAGGCGCCCGTCCGTTATCCCTGCAATCCGCACGTTGCGATTATTCCACGGTGCGGCCTTGGGCCTTGTTTTCACTGCGCCGGCGCGACGGCTCGTAACTCTGCACTTGGCGAGTTTTACTGGCGTTTTTTGCCACGCCCTCGGCATTGAGACCGCGATCGATTTTCGCTTTAATCTTCTCGACGTCATCCGGTTCTGGTGCAAGCGACAAAGCCTGGTTCCATTGGAACCGTGCCTCACGCTCGCGGCCGACTTTCCAGAACGCGTCGCCGAGGTGATCGTTCAAGGTCGGATCTTCGGGCTTGATCTCAACGGCGCGCTCAAGATAGCGGACAGCTTCCTTGAAATCACCGCGCTTGTAATGTGCCCAGCCGAGACTGTCGACGATGTAGCCGTCATCCGGCTTCAACTGCACCGCTTTCTCGATGAGCCGCATCCCATCTTTGAGATGCTTGCCCTGATCGACCCATGAATAGCCGAGATAGTTGAGAATCAGCGGCTGATCAGGAGCCATAGCCAAGGCCCTCTTCAAGTCCGCCTCGGCTGCAGGCCAGTTCTTTAGGCGCTCATAAGCAGTTCCGCGTGCGTAATAGTAGCCCCATTGACGCTTGTCCGGCTTGCCGAGCACTGTAATGGCGCGGGTAAAATACGTGACCGCTTCAGCATACTGTTTGCGCGCCCGGTAAATGTTGCCGAGCGCTTCCAGCGGTCGCACATCCTTCGGATCTTTCACTGCGAGCCGTTCCAGGATGACCTTCGCCTCATCCGTTTTTTCGAGCGAATTGAGATTGAAGGCTTTGCGAATATCGATGGCGCTTTGCAGTGGCGTGCCCTGCGGAATTTTGTCGTAGGTGGCGATCGCATCCTGGTAGCGGTGCGCCACCTCTTGGGCGTTGGCGAGCGCCGCGAGAGCGAACGCGTGGTCGGGTTTCACATAGAGTGCGAACTGCAGATAGATCGTGCCAAGGCTCACACCGCCCTCGCCCGTCAACGCCTCGCCCAATCCATAGTAGACTTCTGCCAACCCCTCCGTCGGCGACGTAACAAGAAGCGCCGTCTTTTCCTTATTGTTGATGCGATCGAGCATGTCCTTGGCGAGCGGATGCGGGTCGCCTTGCGTCTTGGAGAGCTGCTCGTTCATGATCTGACGTGCGAGTTTGAAGTCGCCGTAATGCGCCGCATGCTGGGCGTAAGCGAGTGACGTCCGCAGTGTCCGGCTATCCTGACGGAACATCTTCTCAAATGAGGCCGCGGCCACGGCCCTACGACCGGCAATGTCGGCGATCAGTCCGCGGTGATAGCGCAAGTAGAATTGCGCCCAGTCGGGCTGCTTCGGAAGGTCGACAGCGCTGAGTGCACCGTCAGCGTCGCCGGCCGCGAGGCGACTCCAGCCGAGTGCGATTGCGCTCGTCAGCTCGCCGATCGGATTTTCGGAGGCGGCCTTGAAATGATCTTCGGCCTTGCTGTAGTCCGCGCTCTTGAAGGCCGACACGCCCAAAAGGAACTGCGACATACGATGTGACTGCTGGGTGGAGGCGAGCTGCTCTGCGAGCGGTATCGCCTTCGGCCAGTCAGCCGACATCGTTTCCATTTGGAAGGCCTGATCGAGCAGCACTTCGTTTGAAGGATCGCGAGTGAGCGCACGCTCGTAGAACATTGCGGCGTCCTGGGTATCTTGCGAGGCACGCGCGAAGCGTCCTGCGAGATAGTTGCCGAGCACCGATGTCGAGACTTCGTCGGGGCCTAAATCCTGGTCCTGTGAATATGCCGGAGCCTCGCTGAAGAACCCTGCGACCGTCAGTGAAAGAGCGCACAGTCCCAAACTCAGCAGACGTCCGAGGAATCCCCGCATTGACATGTTCCTTGTTACCGGAGGCCGCTGCGATTCTTGGAAATCGAGCCTAGCAAATATGCCGAGCGTTTGGCGACACGCTTTACGTGAAAAATAAGAAATGATCAGGCGATGTTAAGATAACACGCCCGTAGCCGCAGGATAATCCCCAAGACGAAGGTTGAACCTGGATCATTCTCGGCCCATCCGGGCTTCGCATGGGCTCTTACATCCCGGCATAATTGGGGCCACCGCCACCCTCGGGACAGACCCAGTTGATATTCTGGCTCGGGTCCTTGATATCGCAGGTTTTGCAGTGGACGCAATTCTGCGCGTTGATCTGAAATTTTGGGTTCCCTTTATCATCGCGCACGATTTCATAGACGCCCGCCGGGCAATAGCGCTGCGCCGGCTCGGCGTACAGAGGCAGGTTGACCGAAATGGGAATGCGGGGATCCTCGAGCTTCAGATGGACCGGCTGATCTTCTTCATGGTTGGTCGCTGAAAACGAAAGGTCCGTCAGCTTGTCGAAGGTCAACTTGCCGTCTGGTTTCGGATAGGCGATCGGTTTGAAGTCTGCTGCCTTGCCGGTTGCCGCCGCATCGGTCTTGCCGTGTTTGAGTGTATATCCGAGCCCAACCCCTGAAATAATGGTGTTGAGCCAAAGATCGATACCGCCGAGAGCGACGCCGAGCACTGTGCCGAATTTCGACCAGTACGGCTTCATGTTGCGCACGCGCTTCAGATCACGCGCGATGTCGCCACTGCGAACTTCATTCTCGTAGGCCGAGAGCTTGTCATGCGCGCGCCCTGATGCCATCGCCTCGAAGGCAGCGTCGGCGGCTGCGATGCCTGACAGCATCGCGTTGTGACTGCCTTTGATGCGCGGAAGATTGACCATGCCGGCGGCACAGCCGAGCAGTGCGCCTCCGGGAAAGAGGAGATCAGGCATCGATTGCCAGCCGCCCTCGGTGATGGCGCGAGCGCCGTAGCCGATCCGCTTTCCGCCTGCGAAAACATCGCGAATGGCGGGATGCGTCTTGAAACGCTGGAACTCATCGTAAGGCGATATGTACGAGTTCGCGTAGTTCAGGTGAATAACGAAGCCGACTGACACGAGGTTATCGCCGTAGTGATAGAGAAACGATCCGCCGCCCGTTCTATTGTCGAGTGGCCAGCCGAATGTGTGCTGAACCAAGCCGGGCCGGTGCTTGCCGGGCGCGACCTGCCAGAGTTCCTTGAGGCCGATGCCGTACTTCTGCGGTTCGTGGCCCTTGTCGAGGTCGAAACGCCGGATGAGTCCTTTCGAAAGCGACCCGCGCGCTCCTTCCGCAATCAATGTGTACTTGCCGCGCAGCTCCATGCCGCGAACAAAATCTTCTTTTGGCTTGCCGTCGCGGCCGATGCCCATATCGCCGGTGGCAATGCCAACAACCGAGCCGGCCTCGTCGTAAAGGACCTCGGTTGCGGCGAAGCCCGGGTAGATTTCGACGCCAAGCTCTGCTGCCTGCTCGCCGAGCCATTTGCAGAGCGCGCTAAGGCTGACGATGTAATTGCCGTGGTTCTTCATCAACGGCGGCATCGGCCAGTTCGGCAAACGGATATCGCCCTCAGGCCCGAGGACGAGGAATTGGTCTTCGGTTACGAGCGTATCGACAGGCGCGCCGCGCTGTTTCCAGTCCGGGATCAGGCGATTGAGGCCGACGGGATCAATGACGGCCCCGGAAAGGATGTGAGCTCCGACCTCGGAACCCTTCTCGACGACGACGACCGAGATTTCGGAGCCGGCGGCGGCGGCCTTCTGTTTCAGGCGGATGGCGGCCGCGAGTCCCGCCGGGCCGGCGCCGACGATCACCACGTCGAAGTCCATCGCCTCGCGTTCCGGCAATTCGGCTTCGTCCGCAGCCATCGTCATCCTCGTCGCATGTGTTGAAAAGCCATCAATTCCGATTAGGTCGCAGATACCCAAGCGTCAAGTTTGAGCAGTGACGAAGGGGGCATGAAACGCCACAGCGTGCATTTAGGCCGCGGTACCTTTAATCTCGCCGCCGATGACGAAAACCCCTTCGCACGATGAAATGTTGGCACTGCTCGATTGGTTTCAGGCCATGGGCGTAGATGCCGCACTCAATGACGTCCCGCAGGATTGGCTGGCGCGTGGTCCGCTGCCGCCGGGGGCCGGCTTCGCGTGGCCCGGCCGCGGCGAGGTGTCCAATGCTACCCCCCCTATATCTTCGCCGGAACGCGCCGGGGCTCCGCCGTCAGCTCGGCCCGAGTTGACCTCACCACACGTAAAATCAGCGGAGGCCGCGACGCGGCCGCGAGCTACCACGCCGCTAGGGCCAAGCGGCACAGAAACCGGGGCCCGACGGATCGCGGGGGAGGCCACCTCGCTCGAAGCGCTGGAAACCGCTCTTCGGAAATTCGACGGTTGCGGCCTTAAAACGACGGCCACGAAGCTCTGCTTTTATCGCGGGGCGCCGCAAGCGCCGCTGATGATCATTGGCGAGGCGCCCGGGCGGGACGAAGATCTCGAGGGTAAGCCCTTCGTTGGCCGGGCGGGCAAGCTGCTCGACAAGATGCTTGCTGCGATCAGTCTCACCGAGGCGGACGTTCACATCACCAACATCGTCTACTGGCGCCCACCGGGTAATCGCACGCCGACCCCACAGGAGGCGCTCGCCTGCCGTCCGTTTCTCGAGCGGCAGATCGAACTCGTCGCCCCTAAAATCATTGTTGCTGTCGGTGGAGCGGCTGCCAAAGAAATATTCGGAGTTGCCGAAGGCATCACGCGGCTCAGGGGCAAGTGGCGCGAGGTGACGGTGGGAGATCGACAGATCGCGGCAATAGCAACACTGCATCCGGCTTATCTGCTACGCACGCCTGCTGCCAAGCACCTGGCGTGGGCCGACCTGCTGCAGATCAAATCCCGGCTCTAAGCTGTAATTGATCCATTAATCCGCATTTGAACTTTTCTTTACCGTGCCCGCACTCGGCAGGTGCTGGAGCCGGGAATCCGCGAACTTCGATCAAATTTTAATCTTTAACTTAAGGCGCTTCGAAACCGGCAAGCCTAGTATCAGCGCAGATCGATTGATCGGATTCATGATCGAAGGTGGCCCCTGTAAAGGGGCCAAAGTTCAATGCAGAACCCACATTCCGTGCTGGTCTATCTGCGTCCGACGCGCCTCATGTACGTCCGCGAAACCGGACCTTACGACCGGACAATCCCGAAAGCCTGGCAACGGCTCACAACGTGGCTGAACGACAACGGGCTCTATGCTCCGATAGGGCGCGGCTACGGACTGGCGCGGGACAATCCCGCCGACGTCATCAATCAAAATTGCCGCTACGATGCTTGCGTCGAGATTCCGCCGGAAGTCGAAGATCGCGCCCTTCGCGATCTCGGCATAACAACGCTTCCGGGCGGAGCCTATGCCTGCCGGCGGCTCGCCGGCAGCTATAGTCGAATGCATTCCGTAGTCGAATGCATTCCGTCGCCGCCAATGTTTACTCGGAGTTCGTAGCTCTTCCGGGCCTCAGCTTCGACGGCAACCGCCCGGTGGTTTCGATCTACATCGACAATCCCAATCGCCATGCGGAACACGAGCTGCGCGCCGACATTTGCGTGCCCGCGATGGTCGTCGGCGACATTGGATGTTCAAAGGCGGCCGCCACCGTTTGATTGCAGATGACGCTGCGTCGCGCCATTCCTAACTGGACGGCTGAACTTCAGCGGGCCAAAGTCACTGGTAACCCGCGACGCGAGGACTTCCGATGGCCGGCATCGACGCCGCACGCACATTCATTCCGGTCAGCATCGCCATTCTGACGGTTTCGGACACGCGAACCGCGGCCGAAGACAAATCGGGCGATCTGCTCCAAGCCATGATCGGCGAGGCGGGACATACGCTCGCCGGCCGCAAGCTCGTCAAAGACGACACAGACGCAATTAGAAAAACGATCGAGGCGTGGATTGACGATCGCTCGATCGATTGCGTGATCACGACGGGCGGCACAGGCTTCACCGGCCGCGACGTGACACCCGAAGCCGTGAAGCCGCTCTTCGAAAAAGAAATCGAAGGATTCGCGATCCTCTTTCACATGCTGTCATACGGCAAGGTCGGTACGTCGACGATACAATCGCGCGCCTGTGCCGGCGTGGCGCGAGGAACGTACATCTTCTGTGTACCTGGATCACCAGGTGCTTGCCGGGATGCGTGGAAGGGAATTCTAAAGCTGCAACTCGACGCCCGGCACCAGCCGTGCAACTTCGTCGAGATCATGCCCCGGCTAGAGGAACACCGGAAAGGCTAGAATCTTTTTGCAACTTTGAGCGTGTGGCCCTGGATGGCCGCCTCGGAGAGCGGCCATGACGTGACTACGAAAAACTCTACGGCGCCATTTCCATTTTTCCGTAAAGCCGTGTGATCAGGCGCATCGGAAACCCTGCGCCGTAAAGCGCCTGGCACAGCTGATTGCGCGTCGAGCGAAGTAGATAGCCATCCTGTTTGTAGTGTTCGGCCGATATCACGGCGGTCGCATCGAGCATGACAAGCCGACTCCGGCCGAGCCGCCGCGCAAGATCGATATCTTCCATCATCGGAAGGTTCTTGTAGCCGCCGACCGCGTCAAAGAGTTGACGCGGGATCAGCAGGCCCTGGTCGCCGTAGGGCCTGCGCCAGATCTTGCAACGCAGTTGGACCAGCTGTTCGATCAACCGCGGGGCCATTCCCGTATCATCAAGCCGCAACGTGAAGGCGCCGGCGGCCACCGCCCGCTCATCGCAATCCACTCGTCGCATAAATGTCGTGGCGCTCTGTTCCCAACCGTCTTCGAGAACCGTTCCGGCATCAAGAAATAGAAGCCAAGGAAAGCGTGCTCGCGCCGCGCCGTCCGCCAGTTGAGCGCCGCGACCTCCAGCGCTCTCGACGATGTCGGCGCCAGCGTCGTCGGCGACCTTCGCTGTGCTGTCGGATGAGCGGCCGTCGACAACGATGACTTGCCGGACGACGCCGTCGACGGCCGGCGGGATGAGTGGCATCAGCGTCGCAGCGAGCGGCCGCGCGGCATTTCGAGCCGAAATAACAACAGAAATCATGCCCATCTCCTGCCATGGTGAACAAGGCGCGGCAAGACATAGCCCGGCCGGAAGCTGGCTACCATGGCGAGCACAATGAGATTTGTTCTTTATTTGTTCTACGCTCCATGCTAGACGCGGAGGTCAGTTCCGAACCACTAGACCGTTTCCTATGGCCGCCGCTCGACAGCCGAAATCGCAACCGTCCGGAGATCACGTGGTCGATGGCGAACGCCGTCGCGGCCGGGGCGCGCGATCGAACCAGACCGGGCGCTTTGAAGCCGACGTCCATGAAGCCTTCGACGACGGCTGGGAGAGCCTCGGTTTGCTGGAGGCCTTCAAGACGGAAGTCTTCGAGGATAGCGCCAAGTCGATCATCACGCGCAACGACAGCCCCGACATCTCGTTTGACCGCTCAATCAATCCTTACCGCGGTTGCGAGCATGGCTGCATCTACTGCTACGCGCGACCGAGCCATTGCTATCTCGGGCATTCCGCAGGTCTCGATTTCGAAACCAAACTCTACGCCAAGTCCAATGCTGCGGCGCTGTTGGAGCAAGAACTCGCTAAGCCCGGCTACAAGCCGGAAACGATCGCCCTTGGAGCCAATACCGATCCTTACCAGCCGATCGAACGCGAGAGGCGCATCACGCGGTCGATCCTTGAAGTGCTGGCGCGAACGAACCATCCGGTCGGCATCGTCACGAAATCGGCGCTGGTCGCACGCGACATCGATATCCTGCAGCCGATGGCGGAGAAAGGCGTCGCGAAAGTCGCGGTCTCGATCACGAAGTCTCGATCGCAGCGTCGCCCGTGCAATGGAGCCGCGCGCCGCGACGCCCCCGAAACGTCTCGATACGGTGCGGCGGCTTAGTGAAGCGGGAATTCCGGTGACCGTCATGGTGGCGCCGATCATCCCCGGACTGACGGACCACGAGATCGAGCCAATCCTTGAAGCCGCTCGCGATGCGGGGGCCCGCGATGCCGGGTACGTGCTGCTGCGCTTGCCGATCGAGATCAAGGACCTCTTCCGCGAGTGGCTGCGCGAAGAATTCCCTGACCGCGCCGAACGCGTGATCTCGCTTTTGCAATCGACGCACGGTGGCCGAGATTACGTGGCGGAATTCGGCATACGCCAGCGTGGCACCGGGCCTTACGCGGGCCAGATCGCAATGCGCTTCAAACTAGCGAAAAAGCGGCTTGGCCTCGGAGAAGAGCGCTTGGCGTTGCGCAACGACCTCTTCAGAAAGCCTAACAACCGTGGAGAACAACTGGAGCTGCTTTGACAGCGCCGGGGACGCGATGGTCAATCCTATGAATGAGGATTGCAGATTCGCGCATCAGGCCGACGTTCGAGCTCGAAGCGGCGGAACATCAGCTCGGCTCCAGGCCCATCGCCGGCGTCGATGAAGCAGGCCGTGGGCCGTGGGCCGGGCCTGTCGTTGCGGCAGCGGTGATCCTCAACCCAGACCGCATCCCCGCCAATATCGATGACAGCAAGGTCCTCGATGAGGATTCGCGAGCCTATCTCTACAAGCGCATCATGAAAGTCGCGATCGTGGGCGTCGGGATAGCCGACGTCGATAAAATCGATCGCGACAAAATTCTCGGCGCGACGCTATGGGCGATGGCTGAGGCCGTGGCACAGCTCACGGATACGCCAAAACTCGTGCTCATCGACGGAAACAGGGCGCCGCGGCTTCCGATGGTGGCGCGTACCATCGTCAAGGGCGATGCCAAGTGCCTTTCGATTGCCGCTGCGTCGATCATTGCGAAGGTGACGCGCGACCGGCTGATGATGGAGCTGGCGCGCGATTATCCCGGTTACGGTTTCGAGCGCCACAAAGGTTACGGCACGCCGGAGCATCAGGCCGCGATCACAAAGCTCGGAATTTCTGCTCTGCATCGGCACTCGTTCAAGCCGGTGCAGCTGGCGCTCGGATTGGTTTAGACAATTCTTTTGTACCCGCGACGCCCGCGCATCGAGTTGCACATCGAATCAAAAAATATAAATTTTTGACGCCCTTGCGCGCATATCCAAACGCGCGTCGCATCATGTACAAAGATCGTCGGCTCGTCCCGCAGGTATCGGCGATGACGAAGCCGATGTGATCGTAGCGTAGCAGGTTGAGTTCATGGTGTTGCGTCGTAGTAAGGCTCTCTCCGAGAGCGGGAAAATTTTAGTCGGTGACTGCATCGGAGAATTGAAGAAGCTCCGAAGCGCGAGCGTCGATCTAGTCTTCGCCGACCCTCCCTACAATTTACAGCTCGCCGGTGATTTGCTGCGGCCGAACAACACCAAAGTCGATGGCGTCGATGATGCCTGGGATAAATTCCACGATTTTGCCGAATACGATGCGTTTTGCCGTGCGTGGCTCGCGGAGTGCCGCCGCGTTCTTAAGCCCGACGGCGCAATATGGGTCATCGGCTCGTATCACAACATCTTCCGCCTCGGCGTCGCTATACAGGATTTGGGCTTCTGGATTCAGAACGACGTCGTCTGGCGCAAAGTGAACCCGATGCCGAATTTCCGCGGTAAGCGTTTCACCAACGCGCACGAGACGATGATTTGGGCCGGACGCGATCGCAAATCGCGTGTGACGTTCAACTATGAGAGCCTCAAGGCCTCAAACGACGATCTGCAAATGCGTTCCGACTGGTTGTTCCCGATCTGCTCAGGGCCTGAGCGCTTGAAGGACTACGGCGGCCGCAAAGCGCATCCGACGCAGAAACCCGAAGCACTCCTGCATCGCATTTTGATCGCATCGACAAAGCCCGGCGACACAGTGCTCGATCCATTCTTTGGCACCGGCACGACCGGAGCCGTCGCCAAACGGCTAGGCCGGAAATTCATCGGCATCGAGCGTGATGCCGACTACGCGCGCGCCGCAGCCGAACGTATCGAAAAAGTTCGTCCCTTCGGCCTCGATGCCATCGAAACGTTGCCGTCAAAGCGGACCGAACCGCGCATTCCATTTGGCCAGATTTTGGAGCTTGGAATCATCGAAGCCGGACAAAAGCTGTTCGACGCGCGCCGCGAAGTGCGCGCCGAAGTACGCGCCGACGGCACGCTCGCGTGCGCGGGCCAACAGGCGTCCATCCATCGCCTGGGCGCCCTCGTGCAGGGCAAGGCTGCGTGCAATGGCTGGACATTCTGGCACATTGAGGCCGAGGGCAAACTAAAGCCGATCGACGTATTGCGCTCCGAAGCCAAGCGTCAGCTCGGGCTCAGCCGACCGATCGTACTCGAAGCCGCCGAATAACAACTCCACTCCATGGCCGGGCTTGACGCGGCCACCCAGAGTCACCTGCACTCTTCCTTGCATTTGTGGCCCTGGATGGCCGCCTCGGAGGCGGAGATGACGTGTGAGATGGGGGCACGTCGAAGCTATCGGCTGTCGTCCAGCCCGTGCGCGATGACTTTTTTCATCAGGCTCGGCAGCGCTTGGGCGTGGAGGTCGCGCCGAGCGACCCAGCGGCAGCGCTCCTGCTCGGCCCAAAGCGTGAAGCTCGCGTCGACCGGCACCAGCGCGCGGTAGACGCTCAGCTCGAGACGGAAGTGCGTGAACACATGCACGACCGTTCCCGCCACCGGCAACCAGGACGTTGTGACGGGCGCCGATCGCAGCGCCTCCTTTTTGGCGGGCAATGCGTCGAGCCACGGCGTCGAAGGAACCTCGAGCATGCCGCCGAGCAAACCCGCTTCCGGCCGCTGGCGAAGTAGAACCGCACCGTCTTCTCGCTGGACGAGAAAAGCGATGCCGTAGCGCGAGGGTCGTGCCAACTTCTTGGCTTTGATGGGCAGAACTTCGACGAGCCCGCGGGCACTGGCGGCGCAGTCCTGCTGCAACGGACAGACGAGGCACGACGGATTTTTCGGTGTACAGATTTCGGCGCCAAGATCCATCATCGCCTGGGCGAAGTCGCCGGCACGGCGCGCGGGCGTCAGCGTCCCGGCCAGACGGCGGATTTCGGCTTTCGCGGCCGGCAATGGTTGGCGGACGGCGAAAAGCCGCGCCACGACGCGCTCGACGTTACCGTCAACTGGCGTTGCCTTTTCGCCAAATGCGATGGCGGCAATTGCGGCTGCCGTATAGGGGCCGATGCCCGGCAGTTCGCGAAGCTCTTTCTCTGTTCCCGGGAATACGCCGCCAAAGTCGCGCACGACAGCATCGGCACAGGCTTTCAGATTGCGCGCACGTGAGTAATAGCCGAGCCCCGCCCACAATTGCAGAACCTCTTCCAGCGGCGCAGCGGCCAGGGCCGCGACCGTTGGCCATCGCGCCACAAATCGTTCGAAGTACGGAACGGCGGCCTTCACGGTCGTCTGCTGCAGCATGATTTCGGAAAGCCAGACGCGATAGGGGTCGGCTTTCTTGCGCGGACCATAACGCCATGGAAGATCGCGGCGCTCGGCTGCGTACCATTGCAGCAGCGCCCGCACGGTTTCGGGACCCGCGGGCCGCAACGGCAACTGCGCTTGGCTATGCTGAACCGCGCCCATGCGTCCGCTCATCTCCGGTTGCGCGGGACCTCCGAATCGCATCGACAATGGTAGACATCTTGTACGTCGCCACAAGCCAACACGAGACACAGAGCCCCGTGCGAAGTCGAGAACCCACAGCTCCGGCGCGGCCATTGCCGCCTGACAGGCGGCCCGGCAAAGGCCATTTTGCGCGCGCGGTCGGGGCTTTCGTACCAAAAATGACTGCCGCGGCGTTCGAAAGATATGGGTTCCACAGCGCCGAGATCATGACATCGTGGGAAACGATCGTCGGCGCCGATCTGGCGCGCCTTACGAGGCCCGAGGCGATCAAGTGGCCGCGCGGTTCCAAAGCTCGCACGAATGAGGCTGATGAGGGGGCGCCGGCCGCCGGGGCGACACTCATCATCGCATGCGACCCGGCATTCGCACTCGAAATTTCGTATCGCACGCAGGATATCCTCGACCGGATCAATCGCTATTTCGGCTACCGGGCGATTGCAAACCTGCGCATTCTCCAGGTGCCGCAAACGACAGAGCCAGCGGGCGCGGCAACGGCTTCCAGCCGCGCACCTCCTCCCGTCCGAGCCTCGACAGAGTCACGCGACCTGGCGGCGGTACTCGATGAACTAGGGCACAGTATCGCAAGTGCCACCTCGGCCCGCTGAACCGGCCCGGCTGACGTAAAATTACCACCCATTCAGTTGCTATTCAGCGCGCTTTCGGCTTATTCGGGCGGCTAAACCATGCTAGGCGGCGTCCAGCCGTGCACCTCAGCTTGCGGACGCGTCCCCGAAGGAGCCAAGGCCTTGATCAATCTTAGAAATGTATTTGGCGGATTTTCCTGGCCGCGCCGCGCCGCGTTGCTCAGCTTTGCAGCCGCGGCCGCCGTTGCGGCCTTTGCTATCCTCGCCGCCGAGCCCAGCCTTGCCCAGCGTGCGACGGGTCCGGCAGAAGTTCCCGTCGCGGAGCTGATGAAGCCGACCGATCTTCCCGACATTACCGTCGGTCCTGCGGACGCGAAAGTGACAGTCGTCGAATACGGCTCGATGACGTGCGGGCACTGCGCCCATTTCGCCAGCGACGTCTTTCCCGATTTCAAGAAGAAGTACATCGACAGCGGCAAGGTCCGTTACGTTTTCCGCGAATTTCCGCTCGATAATCTCGCCTCCGCGGCATCGATGCTGGCGCGCTGCGCGGGCGGCGACAAAATGCTTCCGCTGATCGAGACCTATTACGCGAAACAGGCCGACTGGGCCTTCGTGCAAGGCAATCCCGTGCCGAAGCTGTTCGACATCGCCAAGCAGGCCGGTTTCACGCAGGAAAGCTTCGATAAGTGCCTGACCGATCAGAAGTTGTTGGACCAGATTACTGCTGCGCGTACGCGGGCCAGTGATACGTTCGGCGTCAATGCGACTCCGACATTCTTCATCAACGGCAAGCGTCTGACGGAAGCACCGAGTATGGCAGCCTTCGACAAGGTGATCGAGCCGATGCTGTCGGCGAAGTAAACGGGAATCTTGATGCAGTTCATGCGCTTATTGAGCCCTGTCGTCGCCGTGAGCATCGCGGTGACGCTGGCCTCATGCAGTGCGAACAACCTGCCGGCGCTGACCGCCAGCATAAGCACAGAGGGCGCTGCCGAGGGGGCGGCCTATCCGCCAATCGGAGGCGCCAAGGCCGAGGCAATGCCCTCTCCCTTCGCCGATCCCCCCGCCACGGCCTTCGGCGGGCGCGAAGTCATCGAAAAACCAACCATCGCCGATGTCATGGCGCCGAGTCCGCTGCCCGAAATGAGCTGGGGCAGACCGGACGCTCCGGTCACGATCGTGCAATACGCGTCGCTGACGTGCCCGCATTGCCGCAACTTCCACAAGGTCACTTATCCGGAACTGGAGCGGCGCTTCATCGATACCGGCAAAGTCCGCTACATCCTGCGCGAATTCCCGATCGGCAAGACCTCCGGAAACGCCACAATCGCGCTCAGATGCGCGCCGCCCGACAAATATCTCGAGCTCTATGGAAAGTTCATGGAGCAACAGCCCCAGTGGGTTTCGCTGGAAGTGCGCCTCGATGCGATCTTTGCGGTTGCGCGACAGGTGGGGATGACGCGCGCTCAGTTTGACGCTTGCCTGCAGAATCAAGGCATGATCGAGAACCTCAAGTGGGTGAAGGATCGCGGGCGCAAGCTCGGTATCGTAGGGACGCCGAACTTTTTCATCGGCGACAAGCTCTTCAAGAAAGAGCTGACGATTGCCGAGATCGCCGACTATGTCGAGCAGGGCGGCACGCCGACCGCGGCGGCAAGCCCGTAGTGCCAGACTCGCAACGGTCCTGAGCCACTAAGAGCAGGCATCGAGGACTTCGACACGATATGAAAATCACGCGGCTCAGACTTTTGGGATTCAAATCCTTCGTCGATCCGACGGAACTCGTTGTCGAGCCGGGGCTGACGGGCGTCGTCGGTCCGAACGGCTGCGGTAAGTCGAACCTGCTCGAAGCGCTCCGCTGGGTGATGGGCGAGTCGTCGCACAAATCGATGCGCGCTGCGGCCATGGACGATGTGATCTTTTCCGGCACGACGGCACGGCCTGAACGCGGTAGCGCCGAAGTCACAATGTTTCTAGACAACAGCGAGCGCCGTGCACCCGCGGAATTCAACGACAGCGAAGTTCTCGAGGTTACGCGTCGCATCGAGCGCGAGGCGGGCTCCGCCTATCGCATCAACGGCCGCGAAGTGCGGGCCCGAGACGTCAAGGTTTTGTTCGAAGACGCAGCGACGGGCGCGCGCTCGCCTGCGCTGGTGCGCCAGGGGCAGATCGGCGAACTCGTCAACGCCAAGCCGGAACAGCGCCGCCGGATTCTCGAGGACGCAGCCGGCATCGCGGGCCTGCACACGCGCCGCCATGAAGCAGAACTGAGGCTCAGGGCTGCCGAAGCCAATGTCGAGCGGTTGAGCGACGTCGTCGGCCAGCTTCAATCGCAAGCTGAATTGCTCAAGCGCCAGGCGCGCCAAGCACACCGCTATAAGGAGATTTCGACCGAAATCCGTCAGAACGAAGCGCTTGTGATGCACCACGCATGGCGAGACGCGCAACAAAGCGTTGAGCAAGAAGAGGCGCAGCTGACGGACGCGATGATGCGTCTCGGCTCGGCGACTGTATCGGAAGCCCGAGCATTCAACGAGGAATTGCGGCTCGCCGAAGGATTGCCGCCGCTTCGCGAGGCTGAAGCGTCGAAGGCCGCGGCGCTCGCCCGGCTCAAGATCGAGCAGGAAAATCTCGAACGCGAGGCAGATCGTGCGGCCGAACGCGCCCGCGAGCTTCAGGCCCGCGCCAAGCAGCTCGACGGTGATCTCGTACGTGAAACCGGATTCATCCGTGAAGCCAAGGAAACTCTGGTTCACCTCGAAGCCGATCTCGCGGCGATCAAGGAGGCCGAACTCAAGGCCGTGGATGAGGAAGCGGCAGAACGCAGCGAACTCGAACGGGCCGAAGGCCGCCGCGTCCAGACAGATGCGCATTTTGCGGAGATCACGCACCGCGCCGCGGAAGCGCGCGCCAAACTCCGGAGCCTCGAAGCTGCGCTTGCCGAACGCAAGGACCTCGTCGCTAAGATGACGCGGCAGGTCGCGTCTCTCGACGCGCAGATCCAAGACATCATGGCAAAGGCGCCGGACCGCGCGCAGTTGAGCGACATTTCCGAGCGGGGCCACGATCTGGCTCAGGAAATCACCCAGATCGAGGCCGAGACGCTAGCCGCCGAAGAAGCAGTCAGGGACGCGCAGGCGCAAGCAAGAACGCGGCACGACGAAGCGCAACGCGTCCGGCTCGCCGCCAATGCCTTTTCTACCGAGCGCGACACGATCGCCAAGCTGCTGGCGAGAACCGACGAAGGTGCCTATCCGCCCGCAGTCGATCACATCCGCGTCTCGCCGGGCTACGAGACGGCGCTTGGTGCGGCGCTCGGAGACGATCTCGAAGCGCCGCTGGCGCCGGAGGCGAGCGTTCACTGGCGTCACCTCGATCTGCCCGCCGAGGATCATGCGCTGCCGGCAGATGCCGAACCGCTCGGGATGCACGTCGAGGCGCCGCAGGAGCTGACGCGTCGGCTGCGCCAGATCGGCGTCGTGAAGCGGGCCGAAGGCTCGCGCCTGCAGCCGCATTTGAAGCCCGGCCAGCGGCTCGTCTCGCGTGAAGGCGATCTTTGGCGATGGGACGGCTTCGTCGCCGCTGCAGGCGGTGTGACGCCGGCAGCCCAGCGTCTAGCGCACAAGAACCGCCTTCTGGAGCTGGACCGTCGAGCGCAGGCAGTTCTCAACGAGGCGAAGGACACGATCGACGCCGAACGCGCTGCCGTCGAATCAGCCCAGAAAGCGGAAGCGGAAGAGCGGCGGCTTCGCCAACTGTGGCGCGAGCGGCAAAACGAGCTGGCGCAGATCCGGCAGCAGCTGACGTCGCTGGAGAAGCTGCAGCGCGAAAGCGAAACGCGTCTGGCCGGCGTTTCGGCGCAACGGTCGCGTGCCGACGAAGATTTGACAAATGCACAGGCGCGTCACGTCGAGATCGAGGCGCACATCGTCACCATGAGCAAGGGCGAGGATCTCGAACCGCAGCTCAAAACCGCGCAGGCGGAAGCGGAGCAGGCACGGCGCGATGTTGCGGATTCGCGGATCCGGCTCGGAAGCATCGAGCGTGACAGGCAAATCCGCGCTGAGCGCATCCGGCACGTCATCGCCGACATCACCCGCTGGCAAGGCCGGCAGGCCAGCGCCGAGCGGCAGATCGAGTCCCTCGAAGCAAGGCTCAACGAGACGCGCGGAGAGATTGAGGCCAACGCCGATCTACCCGATCGGATCGACGCTCAGCGCAACGCATTGCTATCGGCTCTCTCGCGCGCCGACGAAGAGCGCCGCGACGCGGCCGATATGCTCAGCACCGCCGAGACGGCGATGCGAGCTGCGTCTGAGGCATTGCGAACTATTCAAGCGGAGGTTTCAAGCGCGCGGGAGGCCAATGCCCGGATCGAGACGCGGCTCGAAAATGCGCGTCAGCGCCGGCAGGAGGCAGCGCGGCATATTCGTGAGACGTTCGAGGTCGCGCCGGAGGATTGCCTTGCGGTTGCGGCGCTACCCGACAATACGACAATCCCGCCGCTGGCCGATGTCGAAAAGCAATTGACGCGTCTCAAGGCGGATCGCGAGCGCCTCGGAGGCGTCAATCTGCAAGCTGATGAAGACCTCGTCGAAGTTTCAAAGCAGCTCGAAAGCCTCGCGGCCGAGCGCGATGATCTCGAGCAAGGCATCGCCAAGCTGCGCAGCGCCATTCAGCAGCTCAACAAGGAAGGCAAGGCGCGGCTCGATGAGGCGTTCACCATCGTCAACCGTCACTTCGAACGGCTATTCACGCATTTGTTCGGCGGCGGCGAAGCTCGCCTCGAAATGATCGAGAGCCCGGAAGATCCGCTCGAGGGCGGCCTTGAAATCATCGCGAAGCCGCCCGGTAAAAAGCCGGCGACTTTGTCGCTGCTTTCAGGCGGGGAACAGACATTAACGGCGCTTTCGCTGATTTTCGCAGTCTTCCTGACGAACCCGTCACCGATCTGCGTTTTGGACGAGGTCGATGCGCCACTCGATGACGCCAACGTCGATCGCTTCTGCAGGCTGATGGAGCAAATGGCGAGCGAGACAGCGACGCGTTTCCTGGTCATCACGCACCATCCGATGACGATGGCGCGCATGAACCGCCTGTTCGGCGTGACAATGGCCGAAAAAGGCGTGTCGCAGCTCGTTTCCGTCGACCTGCAAACGGCGCAGAGCTTCCGCGAGGCGAGCTAACGTTTCCACGCTAGAGAAGCCCGCTTTGGCCCGCTCTCCACGAGGGGAACCTATCGTCAACACCAGGCGTTTTCCTTTACTGGAAAAGGAGATCGCCCGTGAAACAGCAACACTATTCTCCCACGCGGGGAGAGGTCCTCGAACCTACCGAAGCGCGGCAGGCGAACTCACGGAAAACGAACCTCCGCGTGTTGATATTTTCAACAGGTCTGATCGTCCTGATCTTCGCCGGGTTTGTGCTGGCCTTTCTTTACGCTACTCCTGCGCGGATGGACGGCTCGTCGCAAGAGGGCGCCCAGTCGGGGCAGACCAATAATGTTCCCCCAGCACCGAAGCCTCTGCCTTCAACGACTGCGCCTGAAAATCCCGGAAAGGCTGTGCAGCCGTAAGGGCTGCCAACGGAGGATTGGCTGGGAAATCATAGTTGAAGCCGCGAAACGGCTCCGATATGCGCCGTTTCGCCATACCCCGGCGGCGGCCGCGCCACGGCCCAATTCCTTGACACCCCCACACCCCCTATCTATGGTCCGCGCCGTCGATCTCCCCGCAGCGGCCAGATTTCCGCGTTTCTGGATGGTTTGAACCATGTCAGCCAATGGCAAGGATCATTCCTCCGGCGATGGCAAAATTAGCCCTGAAGACCGCGAAGCCATTCGCCAGCGGTCGGCGGAAATCGGCCAGAAGCTCGATGCGCTCAAGTCGCGGCGACCACCTGCCGGCGGATCGCCAGGCAAGACGCCTCAGTCCGACTATGGACCAGCCTTCCAGTTCGCGGCCGAGTTGGTCGTAGGGGTGGTTGTCGGAGGCGGGCTGGGCTGGGTGCTCGACAGGCAATTCGGCACCGCGCCGTGGCTGATGATCGTCCTGGTCATTCTCGGATTTGCGGCGGGTCTGCTAAACGTCGTCCGCGCCGCGCGGAAGGCGCAAGCAGCAAACGAGCCGCAGCAAAGGGCGACGCCGTCGGTCAATGACGACGACGAATGAGGCGGAGGGGATAGATCTTGGCTGCAGAAGGTGTTGAGGGCGCTGTCCACGAAGGACCGATGTCCCAGTTCGAGATCCGCAAGATCATCCCGCTGGAACTCTTCGGGTACGATGTCTCGTTCACGAACTCGTCGTTGATGATGATCGTGGCGCTCGTTCTCATTGCTGGGTTCATGATTTTTGCGATGAAGGGTCGCTCGCTCGTTCCTTCGCGCGTCCAGTCGATGGCTGAGCTCGTCTACGAATACGTTGCCGGCATGGTGAAGGAAAACCTCGGCCAAGATGGCATGAAGTTTTTTCCTTGGGTGTTCTCGATCTTCATCTTCGTTCTGGTTCTCAATTTTATCGGCTTGATCCCGGGCAACTTCACCGTGACGAGTCACATCATCGTGACGTTCGCACTGGCTGCCATGGTTTGGATCGTCGCGACGATCATCGGCTTCTGGAAGCACGGATTCGGATATCTGAGGCTTTTCGTGCCGGAGGGAGTGCCTTTCTGGCTGATGCCGGTCATCATTCCGATCGAGCTTATTTCCTATCTCATCCGCCCGATCAGTCACTCGGTGCGTCTCTTCGCCAACATGATGGCTGGCCATACGATGCTCGAGGTGTTCGCGGGCTTTGCCGTACTGCTGCCCTGGTGGGGCAAGATTGCGCCGACGGGCTTCATGGTGGCCTTCACAGGCCTCGAGCTTCTCGTCGCCTTTCTGCAGGCGCTGATCTTCGCCGTCCTGACCACGATTTACCTGAACGATGCACTCCACATGCACCATTGAACGAGCGCCCCCTGCAAGGGACGAGATTTCAACGTAAGAGCAAAGCAAAGGGAGACTTTTGAAATGGACCTTCAAGCAGCCAAGATGATTGGCGCCGGCCTCGCGTGCAGCGCGCTCATCGGCGCCGGTGTCGGCATCGGCAACATCTTCGGCAACTATCTGTCGGGCGCCATGCGCAATCCATCCGCCGCGCCTGGGCAGTTCACGAACCTATTGATCGGGTTCGCGCTTGCCGAAGCGACCGGTCTCTTCGGCCTGCTGATCGCGCTCATCATCCTCTACGGTTGAGACTGGGCGCGGCCGATTAACCGGAGGCTAGGATGTATGCCGGCATGACACTACTGCTCGCGGTTACGGCCGAGGCGGCTGAGAAAGCCGCCAAATCCGGAGGGCTTCCGCAGCTCAATCCAGAACACTTCACGCCACAGCTCTTCTGGCTGGCGGTGACGTTCATCGCACTGCTTTTCATCATGCAGAAAATCGCATTGCCGCGGGTCGGCGAGGTGATTGAAGAGCGCCGCGATCGGATTAAACGGGATATCGACACGGCAATCCGCCTCAAGAGCGATACCGACAAGGCACTCGCCGATTACGAGAAAGCCCTTGCGGATGCGCGTACGAATGCATCCGGTATCGCGAAGGAGACGCGTGAGGCGCTTGCTGCTGAGACCGACGCCGAACGCCACCGGGTCGACGCGCAGATCGCCGCTAAGCTGCAAGGTGCAGATGCGCGTATCGCCCAAACGAAGACGAAGGCCGTGACGGCGATCGGCGATATCGCCGCCGATACGGCTCGTGCGGTGGTCGCGAAACTCATCGGGCAGGACGTCTCGCCCGACGAGGTGAAAAAGGCGCTGCGTCCCGCGCCGGGCGAGTGAGGATTGGTCATGTTCAACCCCAATGATCCGCTTTTCTGGGTTCTTATCTCTTTTCTGGCGTTCGTCGGCCTCTTGGTCTACTACCGCGTGCCCACGATGGTCGGCAAAATGCTCGACGACCGGGCTGATATGATCCGCAAGGAACTCGATGAAGCGCGCAGGCTCCGCGAGGATGCGCAATCGCTTCTGGAAGAGTATCAGCGCAAGGCCCGCGAAGCCGACGTTGAGGCCCACACGATCATCGAACAGGCGAAGCGGGAAGCCGAGACGCTGGCTGCAGAGTCACGGAAAGCGCTTGTCGAGAGCCTTGAGCGCCGGTCCAAGATTGCCGAAGAAAAGATTGCGCGCGCCGAAGCTCAGGCGCTGAGCGAAGTCCGCGCTGCCGCGGTTGAGACTGCCCTCACAGCGGCGCAGGAGCTATTGAAGACACGCGCCGGCGGCGCGACTGGCGAAACGCTGATCTCACAGTCGATTAGCGATCTCAAGGGCAAGCTCAACTAACTCGGGCGCGCTCCAGAAGATCAAAAGCCACGCTCGCGCGTGGCTTTTTTTATACGCTCGTTCGTGCGGCGGCTCAGCGGCCTCGGCAATCAGCCGGAGCCGGATGCTTTGCTATTGAACCCGACAACGAGTTCAAATTCTCCCGGCCGTGATCCTTCTGGAATTGGGAAGGTTATCGTACGTACGGTGGAGAAGTAGGCGATAGGCTTGTCGTTGCCGACGTCAACGTCGACCTTCACATTATCCGAAGCGATCATTGCTCGCTTGGCGTCGTTCACCGCAACGGAGACCGGCAGCGAGATATTCCCAGGTTTGCCTTTCGGTCCGAGCAGCACGCGGCCCGAGAAGCCGTACTTCACGACGACTCGGCCGGGCTCGATCTGGCACTCGCGCGCTGTCTTTGTAATCTCGCCGCGTTGTGTGACGGACATCCCGTCGCCAACATGGCCTTGTTCATAGAAGGTGATGTAGTTGTCGTGCGGTGCGACGATAAAACGAGGACAGCCGGCTGCTACCTCTCCGACGCTCGTGCTGCCGGTCGCGTTCGGATCGGAGGTCTTTGCTGCGGCGAGAAGTTGATCTTCGGAGACGGACGACACTTCGGTGTTCGGGGAAGGGCCGCCGAACATTCCGCCGCCAATGCCGGAGGTCAGCGACGACATTCCGCAGCCACCAAGCGCACTGAGGGAGAGACTGAGCGAAATGAGCGCCAGGGCACGAGTCGGCGCGGCTAGGCGTCCGCGCAAAGCAGACGCATCCTCTCTACGAGGACGCCGGTAACCCGAATTGGCCAATACTATCCCCCGAGTTTGTGAGTCTCGGCCCCTTGCATTGTCAGAAAAGGACCGTAGCATCCGAAGCCATCGGCATCCAACCGCATTTTCAGCCGCGCCGGATGAGTATAAGGAACTGCGTTCTTCCATGTCCGGCCTTAACCAAGCGAAGTGACCGTGCCGAAGCCAAACCTGAAAATTCTGCTCGCTGCGCCACGCGGTTTCTGTGCCGGCGTCGATCGCGCGATTCAAATCGTAGAACAGGCTTTGACTAAATTCGGCGCTCCCGTCTACGTCCGTCATGAAATCGTACACAACCGTTATGTTGTTGATTCCCTGAGGGCGAAAGGCGCCGTTTTTGTGAAAGAGCTGGACGAGATACCAGATACGACTCAGCCCGTGATCTTTTCGGCACACGGCGTTGCCAAGGCCATTCCGGCCAACGCGCGGGCGCGCAAGATGTTCGTCGTCGATGCGACGTGCCCCCTGGTCTCAAAGGTTCACATGGAGGTGGCCCGCCACCACGAGCTGGGCCGGGAGATCATTCTCGTCGGACACCGTGGGCACCCCGAAGTCGTAGGCACCATGGGGCAGCTTCCAGACGGCGCCATTTACCTGATCGAATCAGCTGATGAGGCACGGTCATTTTCTCCTCGCGACCCTGCCAACCTCGCCTATGTCACGCAGACCACGCTGTCGCTAGATGACACAGCAGGCATCGTCGAGATCCTGAAAGCGCGATTCCCGGGGATTGGTGGCCCGGTGAAAGAGGATATCTGTTACGCGACGACCAATCGGCAGAACGCGGTGAACGCGATCGCAGCGCGCATCGACGGACTGATTGTCGTCGGCGGCCCTAGAAGCTCCAACTCTCTGCGTCTCGTCGAGGTTGCCGAGCGCGCCGGATGTCAGTTCTCGGTTCTGGTCGAACGCGCTGCCGACATACCCTGGTCGAAGCTCGAAGGCGCCAAGACAATCGGCATTACCGCTGGCGCCTCGGCTCCGGAAGTTATCGTCGAAGAAGTCGTCGAAGCTTTTCGCCAACACTATGACGTGTCCATCGACGTCGTAACAACGCTCGAGGAGCGCGTAATCTTCAACGTGCCGCGTGAGGTTAGGCTTGCGCGCGCCCCGCCCGAGCAGCATTAAAGCTGCATTCGACGCGCGGAGGCGGCATGGCGGTCTACACCGAAATCAGCGACGAGGAGCTTGCGCGCTTCATCGGCGCTTACGGACTCGGCGAGCTGCTGTCGTACAAGGGAATTGCCGAAGGCGTCGAGAACACGAACTATCTCGTGCACACGACGACGGGCACGTTCATCCTGACGATCTACGAAAAGCGCGTCGATCCCGACGATCTGCCGTTTTTTCTCGGGCTTATGGAACACCTCTCGGCGCGTGCTGTCACGTGTCCTTTGCCGGTGCGCGACAACGAGGGAAACATTCTCAACGTGCTTGCCGGCCGGCACGCCGCTCTCATCACGTTCCTCGAAGGCATGTGGCCAAAACGGCCGAAGGTCGAGCATTGCCTTGAACTCGGAAAAGCGTTGGCGCGCATGCACGTTGCCGGGCAAGACTTCTCGCTTCGACGCGTCAACGCGCTCGGCCTAAAGGGGTGGCGGCCGCTTTTCGAGACGTTTGCTTCCCGCGCAGAGGACATCATACCGGGGCTCAGGGGGCTTATCGGCACCGAGCTTCAATATCTCGAAGCTTCCTGGCCGGATCAATTGCCGCAGGGCGTCATCCACGCCGACCTATTCCCGGACAATGTCTTCTTCATCAATGAGAAACTTTCGGGTCTGATCGATTTTTACTTCGCCTGCAATGACGCGCTCGCCTACGACATCGCAGTTTGTCTCAACGCGTGGTGCTTCGAGCCAAATTTCGATTTCAACGCCACCAAGGGCCGGGCGCTCCTTGGGGGTTATAACAGCGTGCGCCGCCTCAGCTCAGAAGAGCGCGACGCCATGCCGATCCTTGCGCGCGGCGCTGCCATGCGCTTCCTGCTTACCCGCAGCTTCGACTGGCTGAACACGCCAAAGGACGCGCTTGTTGCCCGCAAAGATCCGTTCGACTATGTGCGCCGCCTGCGCTTCCATAAGTCTGTTGCATCGATCGGCGGTTACGGCTGTGAGCTGGCCCGATGAGCACCTCGTTGCCCAAAGTTCTGATCTATAGCGACGGCGCCTGCTCCGGCAATCCGGGGCCCGGAGGCTGGGGCGCGGTCCTGATGTCGGGCACCCACCGCAAAGAGATCAGCGGCGGCGAGGCGCTGACCACCAACAATCGCATGGAGCTGCTCGCGGCGATCTCAGCGCTCGAAGCCTTGAAGAAGCGCAGCAATGTCGAACTGTGGACGGACAGCGCCTACGTGCGGAACGGCATCACCGGCTGGATACACGGCTGGAAAAAAAACGGCTGGCGGACGGCCGACAGGAAGCCCGTGAAAAACGCCGAGCTCTGGCAGGAGCTCGACCGTCTTCGCGAAAAGCATCAGGTCACGTGGCACTGGCTTAAGGGCCACGCCGGACACCCGGAGAACGAGCGCGCCGACGAGTTGGCCCGTATGGCTATGGCGCCGTTCAAGCCGGGCTCTACGCGCGCCGCGCCGGCAGACGATCTAAAATGATCGGTCGATCATCGAGCATAGATTGGCCGCGCTGGATTTGTCCACGACAGGTGGACTGTCCTCGACGTTGAGGGCTTTGACCACGCCATCGTCGACGAGCATCGCATAGCGTTTGGAGCGCAGCCCCAGACCGAAGCCCGAAAGATCGATGTCGAGGCCGATGGCCTTTGCGAAATCGCCTGAGCCGTCGGCCAACATCTCGATTTTCCCGGCAGCGCCGCTGTCATTCGCCCAATTCGTCAGCACGAAAATATCGTTGACGGCCGTGCAGGCGACGGTGTCGATGCCTTTTGCTTTGAATTCGTCAACGCGATCGACGAAGCCCGGCATGTGATTTTTATGGCATGTGGGCGTGTAAGCTCCGGGCACGGCAAACAGCGCGACTTTCTTACCCGAGAACACATCATTGATGGTCTTGGCCGTCGGTCCGTCGGCACCCATCACGGTAAATTTTGCATCCGGCAATCGGTCACCTGGCTTGATCGTCATGGCGTCTTTCTACTCCAATAATTGCGGCATCCGGACTGTAGGGCGGGCCTGCACCTACTCAAGCGTAATTGTCGTCTCGGCCTGGCCCTTGCCATCGATCATCGTCACCGTCAGCGGTTTGCCCTTCAAATCCTTGAGATCGACGCCGTCGGTCAAGTCGACCTCGAACACGACCTTTCCGGCAGAGTCGGCAACGCGCTTCGGCAGCGGTACGTAAATGCCGCCGGGTACATCGACGAAGGCATCAACACCGATGGGCGATGTCGTCGCGATGCTCAGCACGAGCCTGGGCTTGCCCGTTGACTGATCGAGGCGCCAAGAAGCAAGCGAAGGATCAATACCCAGCCGCGCCTCCGAGCGCGGAACCCGCGCAAGGACGTCGGTCAGCGCCTTCGACGCGCCAATGCCGGGTGGCACCGTGATCTGAAGAGTGACCTCCGCAGGAACGCATATGTCTTTGCAGACGCCATAGGCAACCACGCCGCGAAGCGAGATGGGTTTGCCTGCGTCCTTCGGCGTCACGCTGACGGGGAACACCACACGATCAGTATAGCCGACGACGTCTCCAGCCTTGGTGCGCAAACGACGCGGTGCCGGATAAAGCACGTGCGCAGATTCGAGGTTTTCAGAACCCTTCCAGTCGAATTCGGGGGCGACGCCCCCGGCCTCGCCCGGCGACCGCCAATACGTATCCCATCCGTTCGGCATTTCGATTTCAACGCCGGCATAGAGGCCCTGCCGCCCGTCTCGAACGGCGCGGCCGGCGAGCAGCCGAGCCCTGTTGTTAAAACCCTGGTGCCAGTCGGTTGAAGCGGGTTCGGCAGCTTGGCTCCATGCCGCCGTCGCGCTGAACGCCAAAAGAACCAGAGCTAGTTTGATCACGGTCTTTGCCCTATTGCGCAATAGGCTTCACGTTTTCGCTTCCCGCCCGAACGTTGCATACGTTTGCGTCGCCATAGACAATATCCGGCGCCCGGGGGATCTTGAGCTACCTCCCCCTATTTCTTGGGCACTTTCGGACATCTTCACGTCGCCATCCTATCGGTTTAGTCTTTGCCCCATGAAGTCAACTAGACAGAAAAGCCGAACCAAGCGGGTGGCCATTAAACTCGAAGGGCAGTTGCTTATCGCGATGCCGGCAATGTCCGATCGCCGCTTTCAGCGCTCGGTCATTTACATTTGCGCCCATTCTCCCGAAGGGGCGATGGGCCTCATCATCAACCAGCGCGCCAATCATATCAGCGCTCCTGACCTGCTTGAAAGGCTCGGCATCTCCGCGCGCAATCCCGATGACGAGATTACGAGCGACGTGTTGTCGCTTTCCATTCAAGTCGGAGGCCCCGTCGAAACTGGACGCGGGTTCGTGCTGCATAGCTCAGACTATTTTTCAGAGGACTCGACGCTTGCCATTGAGCAGGGCGTTTGTCTGACGGCCACGATTGATATTCTGAAGGCGATTGCGCAGGGCCGCGGCCCGACGCGAGCCGTGCTGGCGCTCGGCTATGCGGGTTGGTCGCCGGGGCAGCTCGAGACGGAGATCCAATCGAACGGTTGGCTGCATTGCCCGGCCGATCCCGATTTGATTTTCGACGAAGACCTCGAGAACAAATATTCCCGCGCGCTGAGAAAAATGGGCATTGATCCGTCGCATCTCGTCAGCGATGCCGGCCACGCTTAATGCTTTACGTGTGACCCGCCAATGATGACTGGGATGCCGGCCTCATGCCCCGCCGGAACCCACTTTCGAGGCAATCTTTGGTTCGGTCTTCGGCGCGTCGGAGCCGGCGCCTTTGCCTTCCGTTGTTACTACGGGGACGCCGCCGGCGAGCCGGGCGAGGCTTGCTGCAATCGATGGCGGCAACGATGAGAAGTCCGGCTGCGTCGAGGGTGGCATGGTTGAGGGTGGCGTCGTCGAGGGCGACTTCGTCGTCGGCACGTCGGCAAGAGGCAGCGGCGGCGGTTCGCCCGCAGATACGGGACCATCATTGCGCGGCGGGATTGAGATTGACGGCGAAAGCTGGGGCTGCGGCTGTGGCGGCAGCGGGAGCACCGGCGCCGGATTTGCAGAGGCGCGCACCAGGGCCTCGGCAAGCGGCGTCACAATACTGGGTCCCAGCCCGTCAAGCGTTAATTCGCGGCCGGGCTTAGGCAGTGAGGGCCTGGCGAGATTGTGAACCTTTGCGGCCGGACGCGACGCCGGCTTGGCGCTCGTCGCGGATTTTTTCGGCGCCGACTGCTGTTGCCGCTGCGGCCGCGGTGGCGCAAGCATCGGAGGAGGCGGGGGCGGGCTACCCGTAGTGACCGCCTCTTGCAACATTGCGGCGGGGCTTTTTTCGGTGATCGGGAACGAAGCCGCGCTGTTAGCTGCACCGTTCACGGGGCCCTTGTCATTGCTGGCCTTCTGTCGCTGCCGCACGACCGAGCCTGCCGGCAAGGCTGCCGATTTGGGTGAGCTACCGTTAGCCGATGCTGCTCGCACCGGTTTTGCGGCGACTTCCTTCGCGGTACTTTTCTGCTTCGGACGGAAGAAGCCACGCGGCTGCATTTTGCGTTCAGAACGGCGCACCACCTTCAGCAACTCCATGACGGCGCGGTCGGGTATCGGTTCCCCAAAATGATAGCCTTGCGCGTACTCGCACCCTATCGACCTCAGGAACATCGCTTCGTCGGCGCGCTCGACACCTTCCGCGACGACTGTTTTGGAAAGCTCATGAGCCAGGGCGACCATCGACCGCATAATGGCCGCCCCGTTCGCTGAGGCGCAGCCGCGAACGAGTTCGCGATCGATCTTCAGCGTATCGAACGGAAACCGGTTGAGATAAGCGAGCGACGAGTAGCCGGTGCCGAAATCGTCGAGGGCAAGCTCAACGCCCGAGCCGCGTAGAACTTTCAGGACTTCCGCGGCCTGCTCCGGATTTTCCATGACCAGGCTCTCGGCGATTTCCAGTCGCAGCGTGCCGGACGGCACGATGTTGCGGCCCAGGACATGCCTGATTTCCTGAATGGCCTCAGGGCGGAAAAGCTGCCGGCTCGAAATATTGATGCTGACGAAGAGCGGCCGCTCCGCTCTCGGCAATTCGGTCAGCCAGCGCGCCGCATCCTTCGCCGCACGAACCATGACGTATGACCCGAGCTTTATGATCAGGTCCGATTGCTCGACCACCGTAACGAACGACAGCGGGTTTAAAAGCCCATGCTGCGGGTGTTCCCAGCGTACGAGAGCTTCGAATCCGGCGAGTTCCTTCGTCGGCAAATAGACGATGGGCTGATAGAGGACTTTGACTTGGCCCTTTTCGAGCGCCTTGCGCAGATCGTCTTCGACTTCAACGCGGCCATCGCGATCGCGGCGCATGCCTGTCTCGAAGACCTCGATGCGATCCGAACCGCTCTGTTTGGCGCGATACATCGCCAGCTCGGCTTCCTTAAGCAGCTCGTTGTCAGCCGTTTGCGTGCCATCCCATACCGAGACGCCCATCGAGCCGGTCAGAACGATTTCCTGATTTGCGAGCGGGATGGGAGCCCTTAGCGAGCGGCGGACGCGCTCGGCTAACGCCGGCAGATTGCGGGACTCGCGCTCGCCAATGAACAGCATCGCGAATTGATCGCCGCCAACCCGGGAGACCGTATCGTGCGGGCCCAAATGCCGCTGAAGCCGCCGGGCCACCGTCAACAGCAGGCTGTCGCCACGCACCAGGCCGAGCGAGGAATTCACGCTCTTGAATTTGTCGAGGTCGATGAAAATGACCGCCGGCTTGACGGCATTGTCGGTCTTGGCGCGGGCTACGACGCACTTCAGCCTGTCTAGGAAAAGTTCGCGATTGGGAAGGCCCGTCAGACTGCAGTGCACGGCGTCATAAAGGAGACGCTCGTGCGTACGCTTCACGTCCGAGACATCGCGCAACACGCCCACACAGCGCAGGGTTCGACCGTCTGAGTTCGGCACACTCGCTGCCTCGAGATCGAACCAGCGCCAGCTGTTGTCGGAGTGCCGGAGACGAAAGTCCGTCTTTATTTTGACGCCCGAACGTTCCTGCGCCGACATCAACATGACGCGGAAACGCTCCTTGTCGGTCGGGTGCACGTGCTTCAGGAACTCGTCGACCTTAGTCGAAAGTTCGCCGGGCATCAGCGCCAGGCTGATCTCGATTTCAGGCCCGACCTTGATTTCATCGCGGCGAATATTCCACTCCCAGACCGTGGAGCCGGAAGCGGCGAGAGCCAGCGACCGCGCCTGCAATTCCGTCGGCGCGCCGGCATAGGCCGAGTCCATCGATCGGAATGCAAATTGAGTGACGGTGAACCCCATCAGGATAACGACCAGAACGAGGCCGGCAATGAGGCTGGCAACGACGACATCGCCGGACATGCGCCCGCTAAGCGTCATGCCTGTTGCAAATATCCAGACGAGGAAAAGCACCCACGTCGGCACGATTGAAAGCGCGCGGTCCTGGCCTTTGAACGCCAAAAATACAGTAAACAACCCGCCGACGCCGCCGATTGCGAGAAACGACAAACGCGCGAAAGTTGCGGCGAGGCGCGGATCGATCACCGCCACGGCGATCAGCGTCAACTGCGCCACGATCCAGACGCCGATCATCATTCGGACGATGCCGTGCCACAATCCGAGGCGAAGGAATGTCGAAAGAAAGATTACGAAGCTGGCGGCCATCGCGGCTTCACCGGCGGCGCGATAAATCGCGTTGTCCTCCGGTCTCAAGTTGAACAGCTTGTGAAAAAATCCGAAGTCGACGCAGAGATAGTTGAGCACGGCCCACGACACGAGCGCCGCGGCCGGGAAGATGAGCTTGTGATTGGCTGCGAAAACGGCCGTCAAAAAGATCGCGAGAAGACCCGTCAGCCCCAGCATCGCACCGTTGAAAAGCTGACGATCGCGGCTCTTGATCTCGTAATCGATCGGCCGCCAGAGATACACGCGGGAAAACCGGTCGCCCGAAAGTTCGGCGACATACGTGATCGTCTGACCAGGCTCCAGCGTAATGCGGAAAACGTCCGCCTTGTCGTTTTTGATGCGTTCCGGCACGAAACCGACGGACGGCGTTATGCTTTCGATCCGACGTGCATCGAGATCGGGCCACACCGTGCCGGAGCCAACGACCGTGTAGCGATCGGCCGTCAGCAGGCGCTCAAGCGACTTGTCCGTCTTGTTGGTTAGCGCGAACACCATCCAGTTGGGACTGGTTCCGGGGACCGAGGCGCGTACCGTCATGCGGCCCGATACACCCTCCTCGCCCGCCGCGGTTTCGACCTGCAGACTGTCGCCGCGGCCCTCGTAGGCGTCGCCGAGCGTCGTGATTTCGATGCGATCCTGATCGGGTTGGACGGGAATTGGCGTCAGGGCTTCGGCGCGGCCGGTGCCGGCGCAAACGGCGAAGGTCGCGACCACAAGCGCGGCGATCCAAGCTGCCCCGCGTTGCCCCCTGCTGCTCCCCCTGCTTGGCATCAGGCCCCTCCGCCCTGCCGCGGTGCAGCTGATAGGGGCGCGTTCCCAATGCGCGCGTAAAGCAGGTGGTCTTCCCAATGCCCATTTATCTTGAGATAGGCACGCGCCAGCCCCTCCTGCGTGAAGCCGGAGGACTCGAGCACGCGAATGGAAGCAACGTTGCTGAGCATCGTCGCCGCCTCGATCCGATGCAGGCGGAGCATCGTGAACGCCACAGGCATCAATGTCTCGACGGCGGCGCGCATGTGTCCGCGGCCAGCAAAAGGTGCGCCCATCCAATAGCCGAGCGATGCTGTCTGCGCCGAGCCGCGGCGCACGTTCGACAGGGTTATTCCCCCTATCAATTTGTCTGTCGCGGCTTCGAAGATGAAATAAGGGTAGGACGCGTCGTCGCGAATATCCTTCGCGTAGGCCCGGAGCCGGCGGCGATACATGGAGCGCGCGAGATCGTCATAGGCCCACGTCGGCTCCCATGGCGTCAGATGTGCTCGGCTCAGAGCTCTAAGTTCCGCCCATTCGGCGTAATCCGAAATCGCAGGCTGACGCAGCGTCAGCGTTTGTCCCCGGATGACCTCCAGGTCTTCGTCTGGGCGGGCCGAGCGAAGGAAAGCCACCTTGTCCTCACCTCATGTTGGCCAGCGGCGATCGCGCGTCCGAAACCGAAAATCGCGCCGCCACACGGGATGCCTGCCCTGCCGACTTCCTGCCGGAGCCAACCACCGCCACAGAGGCCGCTTCGCTCATCAGGTGCCGTGCAAAAGTTTTGACTCGCTCGCGATCGACGCTCGTGACCTCATCGATCAGCTCCGCGGTCGTCACGAGCCTGTCGTGCGCGAGCAATTGTCGCGCCATTTGTTCGGCATTGACCGACGAGCTTTCGAGTGCCATCAGCAGGCCTGCCTTGAGCTGAGCCTTCGACCGCTGCAGTTCGGCCTCTGTCGGTCCCGCTTCCGCAATTGCGGCAAGCTCTTGGGTGACCACGTCGGCAAGCTCATCGACCATTTCGGGACCCGTTGCGGCGTGCACGGCCAGCATTCCGATATCCTTCAATCCCCACACCGTCGAGTAGATCGAATAGCAAAGACCTCGATCTTCACGAATTTCCTGAAACAGGCGAGACGACATCCCACCGCCGAACAGCCCGGAGAACACCTGCGCCGTGTAGTACGCCCTGTCCAGACAGCACGGCGACGGCAACCCGATCAAAACGTGGCTTTGTTCAAACGGTTTTACAGACGCCGCAAAGCCGCCCCGATACCGCGCCTGCGATTCAGACCCACGACAGCCGCGAGTGAGCCCGCCGAATAGGGCCTCAGCGTGGCGGACGATGCGCTGGTGGTGGACGGCACCTGCAGCCGAAACCACAATGGCCTCAGGCAGATAGTGCTCTCCAAGATAAGAGGTCAGGTCGGCGGCGGAAAACCGTCCGACGCTGGTCTTGGTGCCGAGGATTGGCCGGCCGATCGCCTGGCCGGGAAATGCGGCACCTTGCATCAGATCGAAAACGAGATCGTCCGGGCTGTCGTCGGCTCCCGCGATCTCCTGCTGGATGACGACACGCTCCTTGTCGAGGTCTTCAGGGCTGTATTTCGAATTGAGCAGAATGTCGGCGATGAGTTCCAGCGCCACTGTCTCATCTCCCGCCAGGACACGGGCGAAATAGGCCGTCGTATCAAGGCCGGTCGATGCATTGAGATCGCCACCAACGCTTTCGATCTCCTCGGCAATCGTGCGGGCCGATCGTGATTTCGTCCCTTTGAACGCCATGTGCTCGAGGAAATGCGACAGCCCGTGTTGGTCTTCCCGCTCGTGTCGGCAGCCAGCCGCCACCCAGACGCCGAGCGAGACCGTTTCGAGGTTCGCCATGTGCTGCGTCGCCACGCGGATGCCGTTCGCAAGCGTGGTGATCTCAGTCGTCATTATGGGGTCCTCGAGGTGACACGGCAGTGCTTCAGAACGAAGTCTTGCACGGCAGAAAGACTATTGGACAGCGTCTCGAAGCGTCCGGGATCGCTCATCAGGTAGGCAAGCCGGTTCGGTAGCCCAGGCCGCGTTCCAGTGATGGCCTCGATGGCGTCGGGGAACTTGGCGGGATGGGCGGTTGCAAGAACTACGGTTTCGCCGGTGCCGCCGATGCGCTCGGCGGCGACGAGGGCGCAGGCCGTGTGCGGATCAAGAACGTAGCCGTGGCGGTCTTTCGTGGTCTTGATGCAGGTGGCAACGTCGACTTCCGAAGCGGATGCCGCAGCGAAGTCTGCCTTCAGGCGCGGCCACAGTCGTCCAAGGTCGAAGCGGCCGGTGGCGATGAGAGACGCCATTGAACTGCAAATGAAGTCGACATCACGCCCTGACGCCTCAAACAGATAGCGCTCGAAGTTCGATGAGATTTGAATGTCCATCGACGGCGAGGACGTCGGAACCACGTCTTTCATCACGTAAGCGCCGGTCGCGACCGCGCGAGGCAGAATGTCGTTCTCGTTCGATGCGATGATCAACTTGTCAATCGGAAGTCCCATACGCTTCGCGGCATAGCCCGCGAAGATGTCGCCGAAATTTCCGGTCGGCACGGCGAACGACAAGGGGCCACGCCCGCCGAGCCTCGACGCCGCATAGAAGTAGTACGTCACCTGCGCGACGATGCGGGCCCAGTTGATCGAGTTGACGCCCGACAGATCAACCCGATCGCGGAATGCATGATCGTTGAACATGGCTTTGACGAGCGCCTGGCAATCGTCGAACGTGCCGCGCACGGCAACGGCATGAACGTTCTTCTCCTTCGGCGTCGTCATCATCCGCCGTTGCACATCCGAGACGCGGCCGGCGGGAAACAGAACGATCACGTCGACGCGCTTCGAAGACCGGAACGCCTCGATCGCCGCTCCGCCCGTATCGCCCGACGTTGCCCCGACTATTGTGGCGCGCGCATTGCGCTTCTCGAGCACGTGATCCATCAGCCGCGCCAAGAGTTGCATCGCAACGTCTTTGAATGCCAGCGTGGGGCCGTGGAAAAGCTCTAGGATCGTCAAACCGGGCCGTAGGTTTACGAGCGGCGTGATCTCCGGATCATCAAAGTCTGCATAGGCCTCGCGGGCCATGAGGGCGAGTTCGTCGCGGGAGATTTCGCCGCCCATGAACGGGTGAATTACCTCGACCGCAATCTCCGCAAATGGCCTCGTCGCAAACGAGGCGATCGTGCCGGCTGGGATAACGGGCCACGTTTCCGGGACGAAAAGTCCTCCGTCGCGCGCCAGTCCGGCCAGCAGAACGTCCTCAAACCCGAGTGTTTCCGCTGCACCGCGCGTTGAAATGTACTTCAATGTTTCGATCTCTCAATCGACGTGGTGAGGAGTGCCGTCGAGCCTCGGCGAAGTAGCAGAGCGAAACCACGCGCCGGGGCCCGCCGGCGCAGTTCAGCCGCCTTATGGCTGTACGCCGTCATCTTTAACAGCCTTCAGGCGCTGAATAGCGAATGCGGCAAAGACGCAGATAAGCGTCAGCGCCAAACCATACCACGTCACGACATACTGCAGATGCGAATTGGGAAGATGAATGACCGTTGTCCCGCCCTTGGGCCAGCCGCCGGGATTCTCAGGCACGGCGTCGGCGTCGATTGAAAACGGGGCGTAGGCTTGCTTCTTTTCGGTCGTGAACTGCAGCGGTGACGGCGGGCCCGCGGGTCCATACTGCATGGCGTCGAGATCGCGCGAAAACCACCGATTGCCGGCATAGTCATTGTCCGGCGTGAACCATCCCTTGTGCTCGGGCAGACGGATGAGGCCAGTAACCGTTACTGGGCCCGCAACCTGACCTGCGGCCCGCTTCGAGGGATCTTTCAGCGTATCGGGCACCCACCCACGGTTGACGAACACCGGTGGCAGCCCGCCATCCGGTTTCATCAACGTGTAGACGTGCCATCCTTGGGACTGGGGTGTCGGGGCATAGAGGTGACGTTCTTGGCCATAATCGAACGTCCCGGTGACGCGGACGTGCAGGTATTCGACGTCGCCGTTCTTGACGTATTCGCTGAGTGCTTTCGGGTACGACACGGGCTCGACCGTTCGCCGTGCCTCGATCTTGGCAATCAGATCTTCTTTCCAGGCTTTGCGTTGCCACTGCCAGTTGCCGAGACCGATGAGGACCGGCAGCAGAGCGAGCGTCAGAAGTCCAGGTACGATGAGGCCGGCGGCGCGCCAACGTGCGAACATTGTCATTCCTTGGCGATGCGGCCTTCCTCGACCTTATGTTTGTACTGCAGTGCGATCAGTAACGCCTTCAGGAAGCGCAACAGAAAGATCGCGACGAGCGGCGTCAGGATACCCCAGAGCAGGACATGCATCCACCACGGCACACCGAATTTGAACTCGGCGATCAGCGCGCCCCCGAGACACAGAAACCCCAGAATAAAGATAGCGAAGACGGCTGGCCCGTCGCCGGTCTCAACGGCTTTGAAGTCGAGCCCGCAGACTTCGCAGCTGTCGCGAACGGTGAGCAATCTGGTGAACAGCTTGCCTTTGCCGCAACGCGGACAGCAGCAATACAATGCGGCGACAAGTGGATTAATGGCTTGGTTAGAGCTGGGCACGGGAGCGAGCGAAATCTTTCCTCTAGATTGTTGGCGCGGGCTGACCGTCGCCTATCGCGCCGGTGAGATCAATCCCGAAGTACGCCGCGCTGAAATGAAAAGAGGCGGCCTTGCGGGCCGCCTCTCTCGTAATTTCTGGGTTTTCTCCAACGCCCGGCGTCAGTGGGCCACTGCCGCCGCATGGTCCGCAATGGCGCCGGCGCCCCAGACGTAGATGCAGGCGAAGAGGAACAGCCAGACCACGTCGACGAAGTGCCAGTACCAGGCCGCCGCCTCGAAGCCGAAGTGCTGCTTCGGCGCGAAGGCGCCATTGATCGCTCGGACGAGACAGACAGTAAGGAAGATCGTGCCGATGATCACGTGCGCGCCGTGGAAGCCCGTCGCCATGAAGAATGTCGAACCGTAGCTGTGGCCGGCGAAGCTGAATCCGGCGTGGCTGTATTCGATGGCCTGGCAGATGCTGAACGTAATGCCGAGCAGCACTGTCAGCACGAGACCGGTGACGAGTCCGCGGCGATCGTTGTTCAATAGCGCATGGTGCGCCCACGTTACAGTGCATGCCGGAGGTCAACAGGATGAGCGTGTTGAGCAGCGGCAGTCCCCATGGATCGAATGTGTGCTTGAAGAAGCCCGGAACAGACGCAGCCGTTTCAGTAGCCGCCGGCGGCCAGTGGCCGCCATAAACCTCGTTGCGTGAGGTAAGGCCGACGAGGTGGCCGGTGTTGTTCATCAGCTCATGCACGCCGGCCGGGAAAAGGGCGCTGTCGAAATAGGCCCAGAACCAGGCGACGAAGAACATCACCTCGGAGGCGATGAACAGAATCATGCCGTAGCGCAGGGACAGCTGAACGACAGGTGTCTGATCGCCTTTGTCGGCTTCACGGATGACGTCCAGCCACCAGGACCAGGCACATGCGACGAGTGCCACAGCGCCAATGGCGAATAGCCATGGCCCCTTGATGCCGAGCACACCCGAGCCGTCTACGTGCGTGCGCATCCATGCGATGGCGCCAAGCGCCGTTATGAAGGCTGAGACAGCCGCCAGAACCGGCCAGGGGCTTGGGTCTACAAGGTGATAATCGTGATGCTTTACGTGCGTGTTGGCCATTTCGGTCTCCGTCGTCCCCGTTCGCGCTCCCAGATCGAAACCTGACGTCAGTGTTGGCTCTAGAGCCGCGCCTCACTCAGATATTGCGATCCCGTTTCTTTTGCTTCTTTAGACTAGTCTCATAGTTTCATTGGCACAGACACCTTCAGCACGCCTAGCCACCGCTCGTTTTCTCCGCCCCAGGAGCAACACCGGTGGCGTCCGCCGAGTTCTCGACCGGAAAAAAGACGTACGACAACGTGACAGTCGAAAGCTGCCCAGTATCACTGTCATCGACCATCTTGGGATCGATGAAGAAGGTCACCGGCATTTCGACGGTCTCGTGGGGTTTCAGCGTTTGCTTGGTGAAGCAGAAGCATTCAATCTTCTTGAAGTAGAGCCCCATCGTCTGCGGCGCGACGTTGAACGCCGCCTGACCGGTCCACGGCTTGTCTGACATGTTGGTCGCGCGGAAAAACGCCAGGGCTGTTTCGCCGATCTTCACCTTCATCGTCGTGACGTCGGGCTCGAATTTCCAAGGAAGATGCGATGCCACGTTGCCGTCGAAGCGTACGGTGAAGACGCGATCCAGAATCTTGCCGGCATTGGCCTCGACGCGCTGCGTCGTGCCGCCGTAACCAGTCACCTGACAGAACATGGAATACAGCTTCGGCGAAACGGCCGTGATTGCGGTCATCACCGCGAGACCTGCAATGCAACCGAAAACGACCCGGCGATTGTTGCGCGAGGCATTCTCAGGCTTCTCGGCGTCGGGCTGCACCATATCAGAACTTTTTTCCTCTAGAGCACTCTGTTCGCCACGACTTCGCCGAAGCGGACGAATGTCGCGAGATAAAACGCGAGAACCATGAAGCCGAGCGTCAGCGCGATCGCGATCGAGCGGCGACGGCGAATCCTCTCCGCTGCAAGGTCTTGGCGCTCGTTTTTGACTTCGTCCATTCGACCAATGAACCTCACGCCATCATCCGGCTGACCGTTGCCTCGACAAGAAGCACCATGAACAGCACGTAGAGATATAGAATCGAGAACCAGAAAAGCTGGCGGGCCGCGGTATCGGCCTCGCGGCCTTCGGTCGTCAGATAGACCCTGATGGCAAGCCCAAGGAATCCAACACCGAGCACGACCGAGGAGACCAGATAAGCGATGCCGCCGAGTCCAGTGAAGTAAGGCACAATGGCGAGCGGCACGAGCAGAACCGAGTAAATGAGAATTTGCCGCCGCGTCTCCTTCAGGCCCGCGACGACCGGAAGCATCGGAACACCGACGCGCTCGTAATCGCGGCAGCGATAAAGCGCCAGCGCCCAGAAATGCGGCGGCGTCCACATGAAGATGATGAGAAACAGGAGGAGGCTATCGAGGCTGACGTTGCCGGTCACCGCCGCCCAGCCGATCATCGGTGGGAAAGCACCGGCCGCACCACCGATGACGATGTTGTGCGGCGTTCTCCGCTTCAGCCACATCGTGTAGATGAAAACGTAGAAGGCAATCGTCAGCGCTAAGAGCGCACCTGCCATCCAGTTGACCAAGACGCCGAGCGTCAGAACCGACCCGAACGAGAGCACAGTACCGAAGCTCAGAGCCGCTTCGGGAGTAACACGGCCGCGCGGCAGAGGACGGGCGGCGGTGCGAGCCATGCGAGCATCGATATCAGCGTCGTACCACATGTTGAGGGCGCCCGAGGCGCCCGCACCGATGGCAATAGAGATCATGGCAATCGTGCCGATGACGGGATTGAGCGATCCGGGTGCAGCCAGCATCGCGGCAAGTGCCGTCAGGATGACGAGCGTCATGACACGCGGCTTCATCAGCTGGATGAAGTCGCCGACGCTTGGCTCGGCAGTCAAATCGACTTGACCAACTTCGCTTTGGACGCTCATTGCCTGCGCATCGCTCGCATTCGTAGTTGCCATTCTATCTTTGCAAGAGCGGCGGACCGCATTGAGTTCGGCCGCCGCTCCCGATTGTCAGTATGCTCGATCAATGATGATCGGTAGGCGCGATCCGCGGCAGCGTTTCGTAGGAGTGGAACGCTGGCGGGGACGGAAGTGTCCATTCGAGTGTCGTCGCGCCAATGCCCCACGGGTTGTCCGCGGCCTTCTCCTTGCGGATGAAGTAGGCGTAGAACATCGCGAACAGGAACACGACCAGCCCAGCCGTCGTGATGTAGGAGCCGTACGACGAGATGCGGTTCCAGAAGGCGAAGGCTTCCGGGTAATCGGCGTAGTGGCGCGGCATGCCGGAGAGGCCCAGGAAGTGCTGCGGGAAGAACAGAATGTTCGCGCCGATGAACGACAGCCAGAAGTGCAGCTTGCCGAGAAATTCATTGTACATGTAGCCCGTCATTTTCGGGAACCAGTAATACCAGCCCGCGAAGATCGAGAACACGGCGCCGAGCGACAACACGTAGTGGAAGTGCGCGACGACGTAATAGGTGTTGTGAAGCGCGCGGTCGACGCCGGCGTTGGCCAACATAACGCCGGTCACGCCGCCGATGGTGAACAGGATGATGAAGCCCAGCGCCCAGAGCATCGGCACACGGAACTGCAACGAGCCACCCCACATCGTCGCGATCCAGGAGAATATCTTCACGCCGGTCGGCACCGCGATGACCATGGTCGCGAACATGAAGTAGGCCTGCGTGTCGACGCTCAAACCGGCAGTGTACATGTGGTGTGCCCACACGACGAAGCCTACGACGCCGATCGCAATCATCGCATACGCCATGCCGAGATAGCCGAATATCGGTTTCCGCGAGTAGGTCGACACGACGTGGCTGACTATGCCGAAGCCCGGCAGAACAAGTATGTAGACCTCAGGATGACCGAAAAACCAGAAGAGGTGCGCGTAGAGCAGAGGATCGCCACCGCCCGCAGGATCGTAGAACGTTGTGCCGAAGTTACGATCCGTCAGCAGCATCGTGATCGCACCCGCTAGCACGGGAAGCGACAAAAGCAGCAGGAAGGCCGTCACAAGCTGCGACCAGACGAACAGCGGCATCTTGTGCAGCGTCATGCCCGGGGCGCGCATGTTGAAAATGGTCGTGATGAAGTTGATCGCGCCGAGGATTGAAGCTGCGCCTGCCAAGTGGACCGACAAAATAGCGAAGTCGATCGCAGGACCAGGGTTGCCGATCTTGCCGGAAAGCGGCGACACGAGGATCCAACCGGCGCCAGCGCCGTCCGCATCGGCGGTTCCTGGAACGAACAGCGAGATGAGCAACAGGGTGAGCGCCGCCGGCAGAAGCCAAAACGATATGTTGTTCATACGCGGAAAGGCCATGTCCGGCGCGCCGATCATCAGCGGCACGAACCAATTGCCGAAACCACCGATCATCGCGGGCATGACCATGAAGAAAATCATGATCATTCCATGCGCAGAGACGAAGACATTGTAGATGCCTTCGTTGGCAAAATACTGAAGGCCCGGCTGCTCGAGTTCGAGACGCATCATCAAGGACAGGAAGGTGCCGATGCAGCCCGCGAAGATCGCGAACAACAAATACATCGTGCCGATGTCCTTGTGGTTCGTCGAGCAGAGCCAGCGCCTGAAGAATGTCGGCGCGTGGTCGTGGCCTTCCGCTGCGTATGCCGTGCTTCCCATTGTCGTATAGCCCTTGTCCCGGAAGTTTCTCTGTCTTGTTTTCTAGCGCCGGAAAGGCGGATCGCGCCCGGTCACCGGCCAAACCTTCGCCTACTGCGCCGCAGCTACGGACTGGTTGTCCTGACGGCTTGCAGCATCGGCATTCAGAATTTGCTGCGCCTTTTTCTTATCCTTGGCTTTCAGCGCCGCCATCCAGGCGTCGTAAACCGGCTGCTCGACGACGCGAACTACGATCGGCATCGCAGAATGGAACTTGCCACATAGAACTGAGCATTGGCCGCGGAACGTGCCGACCTTCGTGGCTTGGAACCAGACCGCCGCCGTGCGGCCCGGAACAGCCTGCATCTTCACGCCGAAGGACGGGACCGTCCAAGAGTGAATGACGTCGTTCGACGTTACGAGCACGTGCACGACCTTGTTGACCGGTACGGCGATCTCCCGATCGACAGTTAGACGCCGCAACTGATGATTTGCCTCCCATATGGGTAGCGAGTCCCGATACAATGCGTCGTGGAGCGCTGTACCCTGCAGCGAGCCGTATTTCTTTTCGAATTCCTCGTCGCCGATCTTGGCGCGTATCACATCTTCATCGTTGACGATATTGGACGTGATCGTCACCTGTTGGTCGAGATATTCGTTATCCCAGAACCAAGCGTTGCCGGTCACCTTGATCGTCAAGTCCGGCTTCGGAAATGCATACTGATTAAACAGCAAATGAAAGGATGGGATGGAGATGCCGACGAGGATCAGAATCGGGAGGATCGTCCAGGCAACCTCGATACCGGTGTGATGCGTTATTCGCGACGGGGTGGGATTGTTCTTCTCGCTGTAGCGGTAAATCACCCACACCATGAGAACTGCAACGAAGAGAGTAATGGCGACAAGGATGATGTTGACGGCGCTGAAAAGGTCGCTGAGCTGTTGCATTATCGGCGAGGCAGGGAGCTGAAGTCCGAGTTCGCCTGGCGTTGGCTCTCCGAGGCCGGCCAGCGCAGGGGTGAGGCCGCCAAACGCCACCGCAAGGCAAGCGGCCGCCAGAATGGCAACCGCGCCAAACATCCTTTTCGACATTCCTTCGCTCCCAGTTCGTCGGACCAGATTCCCGCTGACCCGACAGTCTCCCATTGTCTGATGTGACGAAGCCGGCACACCGCCCCGTTTTCTTTTTGCCCAGTTCCGACCGGGAATGACCCACCATCATCATGAAGGGCCACGTGATCTCGTTCACCTGCTAAGGCAGGTTGACAGAGAGCACAAGCGGTCCACAACACTCAAGTCAAGTCTGTGCGTCATTTCTTCGCGAAACCGGCGCATGCCGAGTGCGAATCGTTCTTAGGGTCGATAGTGAGCGTTCGCAATCAGGGAACAGAATTCGGCCGAATTCCTGGCCGACGAAACGCGCGCTCGTCAGCACCCCATCCACTGGGCCCAGCCCGCCAAAGCAAGGACATCCGCTTGGGACTCGATGCACGACGCCCACGAGGCTGGGAACACACTTTGCAGTTCGCGGTGCGCATAGCGAGATGGCGCCGGTGCTCTTGCAACGCAGCTGCAGCAGCATTGCTCGCTATTGCACACTTAGCCGTTGTCCTTCTCGTGCCGAGTGTCGCGCTTGCGATTGATGCGCCCGAGGGGACGGTCAAGTCTCAGCACGGGGATTGGCAGGTGGTGTGCAAAGACCCGCCCCCCGGCGCCAAGAATGCTGTTTGCGCACTCGTCCAAAGCGTCACCGCTGAAGACAAGAACAACATCGGCCTAACCGTTTATTTTCAGAAGTTTTCCAACGGCACGCGGGTGCTTCGGGTTTTCGCCCCACTCGGGGTGCTGTTGCCGCCGGGCCTGGGACTTAAAATCGACGACAAAGATGTCGGGCATGCACCATTTCTGAGATGCCACAGCTTCGCATGCTACGCGCAGGTCGTCGTCGACGACCCGCTCGTCGACCGGTTGAAGACCGGCAAGACGGCGATCTTTATTATCTTCCAGACTGAGGAAGCAGGTATCGGCATCCCGATATCGCTGAAGGGATTCGGAGAAGCGCTCGGCGATCTGAAGTGACCCCGCAGCGCTGTCGTCGCGTTGAGCCGTTCGATTCAGACTGCCGCCAGTTGGACGGTTGTCGGCGTCACGCGACCTTCCGATCCAGACCGTTCTTCGGTTTTTCGTTACGATCGATAAGAACGAGGGTATCCCGAGCCCGTTTCGCTGGCATCGGAAGCACGGTCGATCCAACGGGCTGTGTGACAGTGGTGACGGCCGCCGCGACGCGCGGAACCACATCCACGTACTGCTCAGTCATCGTTTGCCAGAGCTGCGCGTTGGTGTTGATGATATCCAACGGCGACGTCGGCTGCATGATCTGTTGGCTCCATTGCATGACAGCCCGTGCTTGCCGTGCCTGAAGTGCGGCCAACTCAAGCTGACTTCTGCCAACAGCCTTAAGTAATGGCTGCCAAAACATCGACGCCATATCGGCCGTTTCAAATAGTGCCTGGTAAACAGGATAGTAAGAATAAGTATTTTCTGCAGACGTTGCTGCATTATCCGTCATTTTTGCGTCCTCCCAGACACATAAGCGTTGCTTCAGCAATATAGCTTGCAACGTTATTTCTGCGAGCTTTTAACCACGGCTCGCCGTTTGCTCATTATTTACATTAACACGACATTTCGTCGGCTGCATTTCACACATATGTGCATGCCCACGCATAATGCCAGCTGTATGTGACGGCGGTGAGATGCCCGGACCCCACGGCAGACAAAGAGTTTACCTACACCAATTTGCGCCGCCATCTAAGATTGCATTGCAGGTAAATTCTTTACTCATAGATGTACTAAATATCACCTTTGTTCTTCTTGACGGGAGAGATTTATTACTGGCGATATAATAACAGTGTTCATTTCTAGTATTCGAGTTCGTGATGCGGGGGGCGTTTCGGAGTTCGAGAGTGCCTGCATCTTGCAGGAGCCGCCGCCCTTTTGCTCGCCGTGAACCCCGCCTCGGTCGACGAACGCTGGGCGCCGATCGTCAATCCGTCCGTTGATCGCATGCAGCCGGAATACGGCTGGCGCGAAGTTTCAGGCGGCGTCGACGCCGCAGGCAATCAGTGGCTTGCCTATTCCGGGATGACGCTAGCTCCCTGGAGCTCGGACATTTACAGCGATGGCTGGCGGCTGCGCGTCGGCGGAGGCTATGGGCAATATTCGTATGATCGCGGCATTCCCATTAGCGGCGAATGCGGCACGCTCCCAGACTGCAGTTGCCGCTACCATTCGGATCATGTCCGCGTCGATCATTCTTACGCCGAGGCGCTGGTCGGCTACTACCTCAGGCTCGGCCAGCTGACTGTCAAGGCATTTGCCGGCGCCTCAATGTCCTCCCAACGACATGAAAAGTCGGGCCTGAAAAACAAAAGCGACGGCACTGAATACGGTGCCAAGGGGTGCTCGAACTTTGGCTCAACATGGGCGCCGAGGCGTGGACGTCCGTTGATTTTAGCTACGCGACAACTCGCAATGAAACGTCGTCGCGCTGGCGGGCGGGCTGGCGCATCCAGCCGCGACTGTCGGTCGGACCCGAGCTGCGCTACGACAAGAACATTGAATCGGGCGACGGCGAGTAGAACGGCCGTGCCGGCCTTTTCGCCCGCTATGAGGGGAACGGTGGCGGAGTATCGCCGGCAGGCGGCGTGAGCGAGCGGATAGGCGATTGGGCCAGCGAGGACGTGTCGCCTTACGGCAGCCTCAACGTACTGTTTCAGCATTAGTGTGCGACCAAGATCTTGCAGTGATGAGGGGAGTGCCATGAAGGGATCAGTAGCGACGCTGCTATTGCTTCTCTTCTTGATCGTCTCGTCGATTGTTCTCGCAAGTCCAGCCCAGGCCGGTGCCTGCGCTGGATCCGCGGTTAGCGCACGCGGCGAAGAATCCCGCTTCGTGTGGCTGGCAAAAACAAAGGCGCGCGCCAACTGGCGCCGCAAGGTCCGATCGATGACAGAGCTGGGGCCCGGCTATGCCAATTGGGCGCATGCTGAAAACACCGAAGAGCGGTGTCTGAGCGGCCCCGCCAGCACGGTGTGCATTTTCACCGGCACGCCTTGCCTTCCTTGATCTCTGCACGCCAGCGGCAGGCCTGAAGCCATTACGCAGGGCCAGGGTTGCGCCACCACCTTTTGCACTCACGCAGATGTCCTGGAACTTGCATCCCTGAACGGCGTCAACGTAGCTGGGCCCTAACATCACCGATGCAATGTCACTGCCAGCCATTACCGACATGTCACAGGTCCTCGGCTTTTCGCTCGCCGTTGCGGCATTTGGCCATATCGTGAGAGGCGTGTCATTGACTAATGGCTATACTTACGACGACGAGGTCGCTCTTGCGCAGAGCGCTCGCGGCGATGACCTTTACGGCTATCGCGCTGAATTCAAAAACCTCATGAGGCTTGCGAAATCCGCACGGCCTTGAGGCCGAGTGGACTGGAGAGGAGCGGTTGGTTGCGGGACCTACTGCTCCTCTCTTGTTTTTGCCGTCCGCGATGATCGAATTTTGATCCGTCCTCATTTCACCGCAACGTCTGTGCGTTTTCTTTAGCCCTATCATGGCCTTACGGGCAGCCGGGTCTCCCTGCTCCATTGTCAAGCGCACTTTTCGCCGGTTCGCGGCTGTTCCGTAGGGAACAGACGAATATTGCAAAACGAACAACTGTTCGCCTTGACGTCACCGCAATCCTCAGACAAACAGAACGCTCATTCGCTTTTCATGACCAATTCTTCTCAGGTTGTCGCTGCAAATGCCGAAATTGAAACCCGATACGCAACGCGCTCGGCGCGAGCACATTCTCGACGCGGCGCTGACGTGCTTCGCGCGCGGTGGCTTTCACGCCACGACGATGCAGGCCATCTGCCGCGAGGCGGGCGTCAGCCCCGGCGCGCTCTACGTCTACTTTGACAGCAAGGAAGCACTGATCGCCGGTCTCTGCGAGCGCGACCGTGCCGAGTTCGCCGAGCGGTTCGCTCATCTCGCCGCGGCACCCGATTTTCTCGAAGCGCTGGCCGCCATCGGCGAACACTACTTCGTCGATGAATTGCCCGACAAGCAGCGCTTCGTCGTGGAGATGGGGGTTGAATCGACGCGCAATCCGCGCATCGCCGACATCTTCATGAGTGTCGATAAGTATTGCTGCGACAGTTTCGAGGCGCTCTTTCAGCGTCTCAAGGACGAGGGCCGCATCGCGCCCCGGGTTGATATTCCGACACTCGCGAAAGTCTTCAACGTGCTCGGCGACGGGATGTTTTGGCGGCGCGCCATCGAGCCCAACGCCAATATGCGCGCGGTCTTGCCGGTTTTGATCGATTTGATCGGCACGCTGCTCAATCCGACGGAACGCGCCTCCGCCAGCAGAGAGGCGCCTGCCTCCGAGTTGCGCCGATGAACCTCAGTAAAATTGCCAAAAGACTAATGATGAGCTTGCTCGTCGCCGGCGTCGCGGCGGGCGCCGGCTACATTTACATCAAGAAAAAGCAGACGGCCGCCATCCAGGCGGAGCGGCTGGAGGCGGCAAAGCCAGTCGCCGCCCCGGCAATAACCGTTTCGAAAGTCGCGACAGAAGATTTCATTCAGACCGCTGTGGTGTCGGGTTCCCTCGTGCCGCGCGAGGAAATTCTCGTTTCCGCCGGAAATCGAGGGCCTGCGGGTGCGCGAGCTGCTGGCGGACGAGGGCGATCACGTCGATGAAAGGCCAGGTGCTGGCGCGTCTCGTTTCCGAACAGATCGATGCGCAGCTCGCTCAAAACGAAGCCAATCTCGCGCGCTCAAAAGCAGCGATTGCCCAAGCCAAGAGTCAGATCGTGCAAGCCGAAGCCCAAGCCAAAGAGGCGCAGGCTCAGCTCGTGCGCGCTGAACCGCTGAAGAAGTCCGGCTATCTCTCAGGCGCTACGTATGATCAACGCGAAAGCGCGGCCGGTACGACGGCAGCACAATTGGTCGCGGCGCGTGACGGATTGACGGCGGCGGAGGCCGACAAGGCTCAGGTCGAGGCTCAGCGCCGCGAAATCTTGTGGCGTCGCAGCAATACCGATGTGACCGCGCCGAAGGACGGCATCATCAGCCGCCGCACGGCGCGCATCGGTGCGATGGCGTCAGCCATCGGCGAGCCGATGTTCCGCATCATCGAGGACGGTGAAATCGAGCTCGACGCCGAGATCGTCGAAACCGAATTGAAGAACGTCAAGGTCGATCAAAAGGCTGTCGTTACGGTCCCCGAGTTCGGGAAGTTCGAGGGCAAGGTGCGGCTCGTGTCACCTGAAGTCGACAAGACGACGCGATTGGGGCGGGTCAAAATTTTCCTTGGTGAGAACCCGGCACTGCGCATCGGCTCCTTTGCAGAAGGACGCATTGAAACGGCGCACAGCCGCGGCCTCGCGGTGCCGTCGTCCGCCGTCACGTTCGATCAGCGCTCGACCTCCGTGCAGGTCGTCGCCAACGGCAACACGATCGAGCAACGCATCGTCACTGTCGGACTAACCGCAGGTGACCTTGTCGAGGTGAAAGACGGTCTTAAAGAGGGCGACGTTGTCGTGACGCGCGCCGGTACGTTCCTGCGCGACGGCGACATCGTTCGCCCGATCGTGCCGGAAGCGGCGCTGAGCGAGGCGAAATAATGCGCATCAACGTCTCGGCATGGTCGATTCGCCGCCCTGTCCCCGCGATAGTTTTGTTCGCGGTGCTGATGCTGCTCGGCGTCTTGAGCTTCAAACAGCTTCCCGTCACGCGCTTTCCGAACATCGATATCCCGATCGTGTCGGTGAAAATTACGCAGTCGGGCGCGGCACCGGCCGAACTTGAAACACAAGTCACGAAAGTCGTCGAAGACGCCGTGGCAAATATCGCCGGCGTGAAGCACATCACGTCTACGCTGACAGACGGCACGTCGACGACGGTTCTGGAATTCCGGCTCGAAACCGACCTCGACCGCGCCCTGAATGATGTCAAGGATGCGATCGCGACGAAGCGCGGAGATTTGCCGCGCACGATCGATGAGCCGGTCATCCAGCGCATCGACGTCGAGGGTCAGGCAATTCTGACCTATGCGGCCACTTCGCCGGGCATGACGCTCGAGCAGCTCTCTTGGCATGTCGATGATGTGATCAAGCGGCGGCTGCAGGCGACCAAGGGCGTCGGGCGGGTCGAACGCTACGGCGGAGTTGATCGCGAAATCCGTGTCAACCTCGATCCTGAAAAACTTTTGGCTTACGGCATCACGGCCGCGCAAGTGAACCAGCAGGTGCGCGCGACCAACGTCGATCTCGGCTCCGGCCGCGGCGAGGTTGGCGGCCAGGAGCAGGCGATCCGCATGCTTGCCGGCGCCCGGCAGGTCAGAGCGCTGGCCGATGCCAAGATCATTCTCGGCGGCGGCCGCGAGGTGCGCCTTAAAGATCTCGGCCGCGTCGTTGACGACGCCAGCGAGCAGCGCACCTTCGGCCGGCTCAATGGCCAGCCCGTCGTATCGTTCTCGATCTTCCGCATGAAAGGAATGAGTGAGCTCTCGGTCGCCGATGCGGTGGACAAGACGCTCCAGGAACTCGAGACCGCATATCCCGATGTGAAGCTGACGAAGATCGACGACGCCGTGGCCTACACGCGCGGCAACTACGTCGCCGCGATGGAAGCGCTGATCGAAGGCGCCGTTCTCGCAGTCCTCGTCGTGCTCCTGTTCCTGCGCAACATGCGTGCGACGCTGATCTCGGCCATTGCGCTGCCGCTCGCAGCCATCCCGACGTTTTGGGCGATGAGCGCATTCGGGTTTTCGCTGAACCTCGTCAGCCTGCTCGGCATCACGCTGGCGACCGGCATTCTTGTCGACGACGCAATCGTCGAGATCGAGAATATCGTACGTCACATGCACATGGGCAAATCGCCTTATCGCGCCGCGCTCGAAGCGGCCGACGAAATCGGTTTGGCCGTCATCGCGATCACGCTGACGATCGTTGCGATTTTTGCACCCGTGTCGTTCATGGGCGGCATCGCCGGGCAATACTTCAAGCAGTTCGGCATGACCGTTGCCGTTGCCGTACTGTTTTCGCTGCTCGTCGCGCGCCTCATCACGCCGATGATGGCGGCTTACCTGATGCGGCCCGTCCCGGAAAAAGCTCACGTCGATGGCCCGCTGATGCGTTTCTACACGCGCTTTCTGGCGGCGACACTGCGCTGGCGTTATGCAACGCTCGTCAGCGGCGTCGCACTGTTTTCGGCGGCCATCTACGCAACGACGCTGCTGCCGACCGGCTTTCTGCCGGATGAGGATACGTCGCGCGTTGTCGTCTCGGTCGAGCTGCCGCCCGGTACGCAACTTGACGATACCCTCGGCAAGACGGACCAGATGGTGAAGACGCTGCGGGCTATACCCGAAGTCTCCCAGGTCTTCGTGCTTGGCGGCACGAGCCCGACCGGCCAGCTCGAGGTCCGGCGCGCTGCACTATTCGTCAAGCTTGTGCCGAAGACGCAAAGAAAGCTGACGCAGAAGCAATTGAAAACCATCATAGCCGCGAAGCTTTCCGACATTCCGGACAGCCGCGCCTGGTACGTGAACGAGCGCGGCGAGCGCGAACTATCATTCTCGATGCTATCGCGGAACGGCGATGACTTGAACGCCGCAATCGGCAAAGTCGAGGCCGCTTTACGTCAGGTTCCGGGCTTCCGCAACGTTGCGGCGGCAGGCTCGACCGAACGGCCCGAGATCCGCGTCGTGCCGAACCTCGATGAAGCTTCGCGGCTCGGCGTTGCTCCGGATCAGATCTCCGAAACGATCCGCGTTGCGACGATCGGCGATGCCGATTTCAACCTCGCAAAATTCACCGTCGGCGATCGCCAGATTCCGATCCGCGTGCAGCTCGACGAGACGACGCGAACCGAGATGAAGCAGATCGAGCAGTTGCGCGTCACCAACGTGGCAGGCAAAGCCATCCCCCTTACGGCCGTTGCATCGGTCGAACTTCGCCCGTGGCCCGGCCTCGATAACGCGCTTCGACCGCGAGCGGCGTGCCGTCGTCGGCGTCGATCTCGATCGTGGTTTGCCCTTGAGCGTGGCGCGCGAACGGTTCCTCGAGGTCATCGCGGACCAGAAGCTGCCGCCGTCGGTTACGCTGCAGCCCTCAGGTGATGCGGAAATTCAAGACGAAGTCGCGAATGGCTTCATCGGCGCGATGGGCACTGGCCTCCTGATCGTACTCGGCCTGCTTATCCTGCTGTTCGGAAGCGTGTTCCAGCCCATCACCATTCTCTTGTCGCTGCCGCTGTCGTTTGGCGGCGTCGCATTGAGCCTGCTCGTCACCGACAATCCAATCAGCATGCCTGTCTATATCGGCCTGTTGATGCTGATGGGCATCGTGACGAAGAATGCGATCATGCTCGTCGACTTCGCGATCGAAGAAGTCGCCCGTGGTGTCGAGCGCCGCGAGGCCATCATCGATGCCGGCCGCAAGCGGGCACGACCGATCATTATGACGACGCTCGCGATGGCTGCCGGCATGCTTCCCAGCGCTTTTGCGCTCGGAGACGGCGGCGAATTTCGAGCCCCGATGGCAATCGCCGTGATCGGCGGGCTTCTCGTTTCGACCCTACTATCGCTGGTCTTTGTCCCCTCGTTCTTCACGGTAATGGATGACGTCGGGAACCTGATGCAGCGCATTTTTGGCCGCTTCGTTGGACCGAGGGACGAGCCGGACGAGGCGCTGCCCCTCGCCCCCCAATTTGGTAAACACGCGACAACCCGCGGACGTCGCCCTCTTCCTCTCGCCGCGGAATAAAAAAGAAAGCAATCTTCGACCGGGCGATTGTGGATGACATGTGCCGTGACTACGTTTCCGGCCAGCTGTCGTAACAAGAGGACTTCGCCATGTTCGACGCAAAATCCATACTTGAAAGTATTGTGCGGGGGGCAGCGCCCTCGCAGTCACCGCAGCAGCCGGGCGGTAGCCTTGGGGACATTTTCAACGATATTTTGAAAAACAGCGGCGCCAATCGCGGCGGCACGCAGGGCAGCGGCGGCAGCATCGGCGATATCCTGGGCGAGATCGGCAGAAGCCTCAGTCAGCCGCAAGGCCAGGCACCAACCGGCACCCCCCCAAGCGGCGGCGGCGATGCAGGCAAAGGCCTGGGCGACATCTTCGGTGAACTTGCCCGAAGAATTGGACAGACATCACAGACGTCCTCTCCACTTCCGTCGCCACGTCAGGCGGCACCCGGCACCGGTGCCGACCAGGGCGCCAATCCGGATTTGGGCGATATCTTCGCGCAGCTCAAAGACAAGCTCGGGCAGGCCGGCGGGTCGGTGACAGACGGCGGCAGCGTTGCCGAAGTATTGGGCAAAATATTCACACAGGCCACGCAAGGCGTGAAGGAAGGAGCGACGCGCGTTGGAGAGGCGACGGGCGCCAGCGATGCGTTGAGTCGCGCGACGGGGAATGCCGATGCCGACGAGCTCTTGGCTAAGCTCAAGGCCGTCGTGCAGAACAGCCCCTTCGCAGCGGGTACGGCTGCCGGCGGCCTCGGCGGACTTGTGCTCGGCACGCGCGCCGGACGCGCAATAGCGGCGAACGCCGCCCGGATCGGCGCGCTCGCAATGATCGGTGGCCTCGCCTACAAGGCCATGCAGAACTATCAGGCGGGGAAACCGCTGATCACCGGTGCCGCGACCACCGAGCCCGCGCCAGCCGGCTCCGGCTTCGAACCGGACGCAGTGACGCACGATGCGGCCGTCCACTACATCCAGGCGATGGTTGCCGCCGCGAGCGCTGATGGGCGCATCGATGCCGCGGAGCACGACAGGATTATCGGCGGCCTCAAGCAAGCAGGGCTTGATAGCGAGGCCGAGGCTTTTCTTGCGAATGAATTGAATAACCCACGCTCGGTTCAAGACTTGGCTCGTTCCCTCAGGTCGCCGCAAGAGGCCGCGCAGATTTATACGGCCGCGCGGATTGCCGTCACCGTTGATTCCCCTGCCGAGAAGCAGTTCCTGAAATCCCTGGCTCAGGCACTTGAGATTAATCCGACGCTCGCCGCGCACATCGACGCGACAACCCAGAGCGCCGCTGCATAGCGTTGCGCCCGCGGTGTTCTTCATTGTGCTGGGTAAAGGAAGAGGGCGCCTGCAAATTGCGGGCGCCCTTCGGTTTCTCACAGTGATAACTAAAAAGTCTGCGGCTAGTTTGTCTTCGCAGGGCCTGCAGCGGCGGTCGATGCTTGATCGTCAAGCTTGAAGAACGTGTCGACCCGCATTCCGGTGAACAGCGGCGGATGACCGTCGAGATCAACCATCACCTCTACTACTTCGACGTCGTTCGGCCGTCGCGGGCCACGCGTCGCGATGCGAGGCGTGCCAAGCGACTGAGAGATGGACGTCACCGAACCTTCGAACGTCTTCTCCGGGTACGCGTCGGCTTTCACGACCACTCGCTGACCGACATGAACCTTGGCGGCGTCGCGCTCTTCGACTTCGGCGCGAAGGCGGAGGCTCGATAAATCGCCGAACACGACAAGGGCGCTATCAGGCGATGGAACGGCCGTTTCGCCGACGCTCGCCAGCACATTGAGAACAGTACCATCGGTCGGCGCGCGAACGCGGGTATGCTCAAGGGCCAACTCGGCCGATTTTACATCGGCCCGTGCCAACGACAGCGACGATTCAAGCCGCAACGGCAAAGGCATGCCTGGCTTGGCTTCGATCTCTGCCAGTTTTTTCTCCGCGCTTTCTACGGCCCCCTGTCGCGACGCTAGCGTCTTGCGAGCTGCCTCTACGGCGTCGGAATTGCCCTTGCCCGTCTTATCGGCACGATACGCCGCGTCGAAGGCTTCATGCGCGGCAAAAAGATCTTCGTTGGCTTTGAAGAGCGCGTCTTCGGCGTTGCGCCGGTCGAGTGCCGGGCCCGTCACCTGTTCTTCGGCACGTTCGCGCTCGCGCACGCCCGCTTCGGCGGCGGCAGCAGCGATTTTGACGTAATAATCTCTATCGTCGATCCGCAGCAGAGGATCTCCCGCTTTGACCTGATCGTTGGTCTTCGCGAGGACCTCGACGATCTTGCCGGAAACCTCGCTGGCGAGCCGGATCTCGCCGTCCTTCGGCTCGACGCGTCCCGTAGCCGAAGCTGCCCACTGGGCGGCAACCGGTGCGACCGTGTCGGCATGGGCGGCGCGAGTCAGGGTGCTGAAGGAGCCGCCCTTTGACAGTGTGTTGACGCCGAAGCCCATAGCAAGCGCCAACGCCCCCCCGACCAGAATGGTCGAGATCGCGGGATCAATCTTCTTAAGCATGCAGCTTTCGCCTCTTGGTCAAATCGGTAATTTCGGGGGCGTTGATGCCTTCCGGCCGGCGTTCCTCGCCGACGATCTTGCCGTCCTCGATCCGCACGACGCGGTCGGCGTAACCCAAGGTTCGCGGATCGTGCGTAACGGCAAGCACGCTGCGATTCTGTTCCTTGGCAATTCTAGCGAGAAGCGCCATGACAGCATGGCCATTCTCACCATCGAGAGCAGCGGTCGGCTCGTCCGCCAGGACGATCGACGGCGAGCTGGCGATTGCGCGGGCGACAGCGACGCGCTGCTGCTCACCGCCCGACAGATTGCTCGGATAGTTGGTCAGGCGGTGGCCGAGGCCGACCTCGCGCAAAACCTCTTCCGCGCGGCTCGTCGCGGCGAAGCCCTTGATGCCCCGCACGTCCAGCGCAATGCGCACGTTCTCAAGAGCGCTCAGCGTTGGAAAGAGGTTGTAGGACTGGAAGATGAAGCCGATGTGGTCGCGGCGTACTTTCGCAAGCTCTTCGGCCGAAAGACCATCGATGGACATGCCGGCCAGTCGGATCGTGCCGGATGTCGGCTTCATGATACAGCCGAGGATCGACAGGAGCGTCGTCTTGCCGGAGCCAGACGGGCCCATCAGCAGCGTCAGTTCCCCGGGCACAAGTTCAAGGCTAACGCCCTTGAGCGCCATCACCAGCCCGGCGCCGGAGCCGAGTTCCTTGACGATACTGTCGCCCCGCAGGACGGGAAATGTGGTCATCGCGCAAACACCGTAGCCGGATCAATTTTCGTAACTTTGACGATGGCCGACAGCGCAGAGATTGCGCACATGAACAGCGTCAACGCGAAGAGCCAGAATGCCAATCCTGGCGTCATTACCAACGGCAATGACGAATTGCGACTGGCATAGAGAACGAGCAGTGCGATCATCATTCCCAACAGGTATCCCATGACGGCACTCAGCCCGGCCTGGACCAGGATGACCTTATGAATGTAGCCCTTTGACGAGCCGAGCGCGCGTAATGTCGCGAATTCGTGAATATGGTCTTTCGTGCTCGAGTAGAGCGTCTGCGCGACGATGACGGTACCGACGAGGCTGCCGAGAATGGCGCCACCGATTAGAGCCAAGCCCGCACCCGTCCGGAACAGCCACTGCTTCAGGCTGCGGCTCTCAAATTCGTCCTTGGTCAGCACATCGTCGCCTTCCAGGCGCTGTCTCAGATCAGCTTGCACCTTGGCTACATCGGCACCGGGCGCGAGTTTCACAAGCAGGAACGTTGATCTAGTCGTCGCCAACACCGAGTAATTGCCGCGCCCTGTTAAGGGTCGTGTAAGCGTATGGCGACTGTGTGAACGACCGGACGCCTTCCGTGAGTGCACGGATCTTGACTCTACCCATCGCGGCCTGTGCCGTATCGCCAATTCCGGTGACGCCCAATTCATCGAGATAACTGCGATCAACCGCAATGGCATCTGGCGCTTTGATATCCTCTAAGGTTCCCTCAGCGAGAGACCAGGGAACTAGGCCTTTGTCTTCGCTATCGGAGCCAACGAGAACGACTCGCGACGATCCGCCGGCGGGTTTGCGCCATTCGGCAAAGGAAACGACGATGGGAACCACGCTTTGCACTGCCGGCGGCCGCCAAAGCTTGGTGACGATCACGATCTGTCAGCAAGATCCCACCGTCTTCGAAACTCTTCGCACCGTAAGTTGTTACGAAGAGATCGGCATTAGAACGCGCGATGTTGGCCGTGATCATCCGGCTCGAGCCGAGATAGAGCCCGAGCTGCACGGCGACGAGGACGATCGAGAAAAGAATGCCGACCAGCGTAACAGCCAGGCGCACACGATCATGCAGCAGGTTACGGAGCGCTAAGGTGAAAATCATGGTGCCTGCCGGATCTCTCGAATGTTATATCCGCTCTGCGCTTTGCGCGACGGCATCTGCATCCTATCAGTTGGGTATGCCGCGTGTACGGTCGTATAGTCTTGTTGCTTAGCCGGTACTACCTCGAAACAAGGAAACAACGCCTGCGCCAACGAATAAAGGCCGAATTAAGTACAATGCAGTCGCCTTCAAGGACCTAAACGCCGATTAGCAATTAAGCTCCAATGTTTCGCCGTTTTCGAGACGTAGCAGAATAAAAGTTAATCCCTCATCTGCGGTTTATTGTCATGCACCACATCAACATTGCGAAGTATTCTGGTCATGCGCTTCGTGCGGCGACCGTTGCAATTGGCTTTGCGATTTCTGCGGCACCGGCTGGCGCGACACCGGCCGAAGTCGGCATCTGGTACGACGATAGCGGCAAAGGCGCCGTCAAGATCGAGATCTGCGGCAACACGCTCTGCGGCAAAATCGTTTGGCTCAAGGACCCGTTGAACGCTCAAAGGCGAGGCCCTGACCGATAAATATAATCCCGAACCTTCGATGCGGCGCCGGCCGATCTGCGGCCTTCCTGTTCTCGGCGATCTGCAACAGATGTCCGAGGGCGGTTTCGACAATGGCTGGGTCTATGACCCGAAGGTCGGCAAATCATATAGCGCGGCTCTCGACCTCCTGAATCGCAAAACCTTGAAGGTTACGGGCTATGCGGGAATGCGTTTCCTCGGCAAATCGCTGATCTGGACCCGCGCTCCGGATGACCTGCCGTCCTGCTCCAACGACGCTGCGTCGAAGCCCGATGCAGGGTCGCCGCAAACTGGCAAGACGACCGCCAGTGCGGCTGGAAAGAAGAAGTCCGCTCCGACGGCCAAGGTTGGTGCCTCCGATGCAAAGCCGGCGGTCAAGTCAACCAAAACCGAGAGCGCCTCTACTCCGCGACCCCCAGTTGCTTCGAATTAGACGAAGCCGGCTTGCTGCCGACCTGATGCATCTCCGCAGCCTTGTCGGCCTGACGGGCCAATAGCCGATCGACGAACTCCAACGTCCGTTCGATGACGTAGCCGCGCTGGCGATCAAGCGTCACCAAGTGGTAGCTATCGTCGAGAACCGACACCTCGACCATGCCGCCGAGCTTGCGCTGCAGGGCCATCGTATTCTTAATGTCGCTTTGATCGTCATGGCGCGGATGGAAGATCAACGTATGGAGCTTCACCAGCGACAGCATTGGGCGCACATTTCTCACGAGTGAGAAAAACTCGTAGACCGTGCCGCCGCCGCGCCCGGTGACGTCCGCCGGCATCGAGTCGCTGCCGCGCATCGCCTCAAGTGCGAAGTTGCGCACGCGTTCGTCTTTAATGCCGTAAGGGGCCGGCGTGCGGAATTTGAAGAGCCGCGCCGTCCACTTGTCCGTAACGCAGTGGAAAAGCTTCAACATCTTCGGGATAGCCCAGCCGTTGACCGCGAGGGTCGGCGCGAAAAGCAGCAGGCCCGCGGCCTGGTCCTGTCGATAAGCGGCAAGCCTGAGCGCCAGGATCGATCCGGCCGAGGCGCCCCCGATAATGACCGTTTCGCACATGCCCCTCAGTGTCATCGAACGCTGCTGCGATCGACTTGTACCAATCCTGCCATGTCGAAAGTCCCGAAACGTCGGTTCCGAACGTCATGCCGGGGACTACGGGGCAATAGACGGTCATGCCTTTGCGCGACAGCGCATGCGCGACCGCCTTCATCTCAAGAGGTGAACCACCGAGCGAGTGGATCAGCAACACACCGGTTGCGCCGCCGGGAACAAAGAGACTGCCGCGCGGCGCCTGAAATTTCGAACCATTTTTCATTATCTAACGATGCACTCGCTGTTACACCACCCGAACGCTCTTACGACGCGATCGCAACGGATGCCAACGCAACTTTGTCGCGTCGCCATAGATCCATCGTTATCTGAACGTCCCGCACTTAAGATTTGGTTTGGGAAGGTATTACGAAGCCGCTGATATGGCCATACCTTCTGAGCGCGGATGTCGGCCAATTGGTTAAGACTGGACCCTATGCCGCAGTGCAAACGAAGGGCCAATTTCGGGTGCGGGCGGCCTCATTTTATTGCATTGCAGCATAAAATCGGTGAGGGCGACAGTTTTACTGCTCCTTACGAATATGAGCGTCAGGACAACGTTTTTCGCATCGAAGTCAGCCCCGACGCTTCTACAAGATGTGCGTACATGCTGCACCATATGAGGGGCAAGTTTGCCCGGCTTCGCCGTGCAGCAAGCTGAAAGAAAAAAGTTTGGCAGCGCTGGATAGCTGACGCCACGAGACACTGTTCGCGCGCAATCAGCTGGTTATATTTGCCGCAGATCAAAGCGCCCACGCGGCCGCTGTACCGGCAACGGCCAAGGACTGGATTCAAGTGATCGCTTCGTGGCGTCTGGCCATTTCACTGCTCGTCGTGATTGCCCTAGTAACGAGCCAAGTGGCGCTGCCGGCGACCGCGGCGGAGGTTATCAGCCGCGCTGACTATGAAGCCTGCCAAGCGCGAGACGATGCCGGTCTCAGAGCCGCGGTCGTCACAATTGCCACCGACGCGATCACGAACGGCACCAAAAATATCGATTACAAGGCGCTCGTCGCGGAGCAGTGGCGAGAGAACAACCTCGACCAGATCATCGACGCGCAGGTCGATAGCGCGGTCCAGGCGGTAACGAACGAGACGAGCTGGTCCGACCGGCTCAAGTCCCTCACGAATGCCGAGAAGTCGCAAGAACTCGCAACATCGGTCGCGGAGCGGGTCTACCGCTCGGACGCCGTCAAAGCTGCGATTGAAAGTCTTGCCTCCGGCGTCGCCAAGGAAGTTGGCAAAACCATCGAATTTGCGAGCTCAGACGCCACCGGCCCGTTGCTCGATTGCCTGAAGGCATTCGTCGGCCCACGCTATGGCGTGGCCGTCGCCGACGCGCTCGCCGGCGATGCGAGTAAGGATGTTGTGATTGACCCGAAGAAGGGCTCGATCGATGTTTCGGCCGGCTCGGTTCTGAAAGAAAGCAGTGCCGGACTTGCCGGCGCGACGATCCTGATCGTCCGCCGCCAGCTCGCAAACCTTGCGACGCGGGTGGGGCAGCGCATCGTCGGCAGCGTCCTGTCGCGCCTCGTCTCCGTCGTCGCCGGCGGCGTCGGCCTGGTCCTGATCGCCAAAGACATCTGGGAGTTCCGCAATGGCGTTCTGCCGATCATCGCGACCGAGATGAAGGCACCAGCGACCAAGGAAAAGGTACGCGAGGAGCTTGCCAGCACTCTCGCCGAGCAGATGAACGATCACGTCAAGGACATTGCCTCAGCCGCAGCAGATCACGTCATCGAAGTCTGGCAGACGTTCAGGCACGCCCACGCCCTGGTGCTGCGGATCGCCGACGAGAACGGTGAATTCCGCAAATTTCTCGACGGGGTCAAACCGCAGGCGCTTCCGCGACTCGACGAAGTCGTGTCGCTCCTCGTCGTCTCGGAAGGCCAAGGGTCTATCCTGAAGCGCCTTCAGGATGGGTCTCTCAACAACGCCGTACACCTGATGCCGGAAAAGGGTCTCGAAATCGCAAGGGACACGAAATCCGTCGCCACCGCCCTCGATTGGACCGCGCTCGCCGGCGACCGCCTCGACAGTGTCGTCGACTACGAGTTGCATCGCCGCATCGCACCCGATGACCTGACCCGAGCTTCCCTCGACAGGATTTTGGCTCTCAACAATCGCGTAGCCATCATCAGGATCGCGAGCTTGCCGCCGGAAGCGCGCGACACGCTGTTCAGCCTGGATGCAAATGACCTTAACGCTCTCCTGAAATCCCTGTCGGGAGACGAGCTCAAGGCCCTTGCAGGCTATCTAAAGGGCTTGCAGCCGGGGCCGCGAGACAAGGTTTTGAAAGCCGTCGCCGCGAACCCGGCAAAGATGCAGATTTTGGCAACAGGGAGCGTACGTGAGCGGATCATCGCGAGTAGCGATCAGGCTGCTGCCGCCGAGATGATGCTCGAACCGCCAAGCGGGCTATCCCCGAGAGAGTTCGTCGAGGATGCAAAGCTCGTCTGGGAGGGTCGCGTGGCGCCCCTTTTGCTCTGGGATAAACACCCGTGGAGCCTGGCGCTCGCGGGCCTCGCGCTATTGATCTTTCTGGCCTGGATCGGCCGTCTGTTTCGGCCGAGAACCCGCCCGCCGGCCCCGGCTCCAGGTGCTTAGCAGCGACCGGCGGCGAGCTGCAAAGCTGTCCACACCCAAACACGGGCCGCTTGTCCCAGCATGCTTGCTTGCCTGCTATAACGATTCGCGAAATTAGCGATGAACCCGTAGGCCAAAGGGGGCGAACATGCGCGTTCGATTCAGAAGCGAGGAGGGAGTTCGCGACATGGGATTAAAGGCGCCGAGCATCATTACATTTATGCTTTCCGTCGTTCTTGCCGTGATTGTTTTGATGTCGGAATATTTCGGTGCCGAAATACCGGGGCTCAAGGGCAACGAACTCTGGGCCCTGCTGGCGTCCTACGCAGTCCTGATGCTCGGATGCATGGTACCCGGCTTGTAATGCCGGCGAGATAACCTGCCGCGGCGCGACACGGACCGGGCACTTAAATGCCTTGATCTTGGTCAAAATTCGTTGACGATGTGCGCTCGTGTCGCGCGGCATCCCGCGGAATGGAGCATCGGCATGCCGCTCAGTATCGATCACGGTATGCCGAATGAAATGCCTCAGACTTTTGCGCGCCGGGCGCGACATTCTTCGAAAGCCATTCTAACGGCGATCGCGTTAACGCTGGCGGCCTTGTTTGCAATCGCTATTGCTGCGCACGACAAAGAGTCGGCGACCGTTAAGATATTAAGCCCCGTTACGAACTTGCCGGTTATGGATCAGTCAGTCCTGGTTCCCGTCGTCGACCGGCAGACGGGGAACGAGGGGCTCGGCCCGCACAAGGCCTCGCACTGAATTTCCGAGGAAGATCGCTCCGGCTTTATTTAAGTCAGTCGACCGTCAGTCGACCCTCTTCGACGCGTCCTTGGTCGATCAGTGCGGCTCTGAGCGTGCCAGGAAGGACACCGGCGGAGAGCCGCGGTGTCACAAGCTTGCCGCCGCGTTCGACGAATATCGTCGTCCTGCTCCCTTCGGCTAGTTCGCCCGTCTCATTCAGATAGATGACCTCATCGGCGCCGAGCGTATCTGAATAGTGCTTCCATTCACGATCGTAGACCTCGCGCCGCGTCGTCTTGTGATAGAGAAAAAGATCTGCGCTGTTGATGCGGGTGTCGGATATGACGTACCGCATCACGACATCGGCGGCGGGCACAGGTTGCACAGTTGCGGTGACTGAAACGCCGCCATCTTCATCAAGCAACAGACGCACGCGCAACCGTTCGGCTGGGTTGGTAGCAATCGCCGCATCGATGGCGTCGCGCACCTTCGCGGCATCAAACGCAAAACCGAAGTATGTCGCCGAGGCCGACAGCCGAGCGAGATGGTAGCCTCTGAGCCAAATTCCGCCGTCAGGTTCGTACAGCATCGTCTCGATCAGTTCGAAGCGCCGAACAGGATCGGTCAGGAACTTCATTTTCAGAAGACACTCGGCGTACTCTTTGACGCCATCGGAGTCGGCGACGATGCCGGAGCCGATGCCCATTTCTCCGGCCCCATGGCGATCGATAATGGCTGTTCGAATAGCGACGTTGAAAAGCGCCGATCCATCCGGGGAAAAGCGGCCGATGGCGCCGCAATAGACGCCGCGCGGCTCTGTTTCCAATTCGCGGATAAGTTCCATCGCGCGAATTTTCGGGGCGCCCGTCACGGAGCCCGGCGGAAAGATCGCCTTCAGGATATCGACGACGCCAATGCCGTTCTTCAGCCGGGCGCGGACGCCGGAGGTCATCTGATGCAGTGTTTTGAAGGTCTCGATCGTAAAAAGATCGGTAACGCTGACGGAGCCGGGATCAGCGATGCGGCCGAGGTCGTTGCGCATCAGGTCGACGATCATCAGATTTTCGGCGCGGTTTTTTACGTCGGTCGAAAGCGTGTGACTGACCTCCGCATCGGCTTCAAGGGTGCCAGCGCGGGGGGCCGTCCCCTTCATTGGCCGCGTCTCGATGGCTCGGCCGTGCTGCTCGATGAAAAGTTCAGGCGAAGCCGAAAGGATCGTCGCGTCGCCTGTATCGACGAGACCCCCGTACGCCACGCGCTGCTTGAGGCGCAGATCGCGATAAAGAGCCAGCGGCGAGCCGCTCAAATTGAACTTCGCCTTGAAAGTCAGATTGAGCTGATAGATGTCGCCGCTTCTGATGTTGCTCGCAACCTTTTCGAACCTCTTCAGGTAGGAAACGCTGTCCCAGCTATGCGCCAGCTCGCCGAGCGACGGATTGCCGATTGCTTCTTCGGTCAGCCAGCCTTGGACTTCGGCACCGGTTAGTTCGCGCGGACTTGTATAGAGGCCAAACCATAGGAGTGGCACTTTGCGCTGCGCGGGCAGCAGCGAGCGCAAGTTTCGGCTCCAAGAGATAGCCAAGTTCGTAGGCGAAGAAGCCGGCAGCGTGAAGGCCGCGCGACAACCCAGCCTGCAGCGCGGCGAGCGCGCTGTCGACATCGGCAGGCGCGTCGGCGCGGATGATTTCAACCGGATGCTCGAAAAGCTGCGATACGGCTTCGAGGCTCGTACTGTCGTCGAGCAGGACGAAACCTTCTGCAAGAGCCGGTGTTTTGTGAGCGGGCGCCTCGCTGGTGGCCGCATCGGCGGTGGAGGCGGCAGGGCCGGATGTTCGAGAATTCATGCCTGCTTCTATCTTGGCACGACGACGATTTCTACCGGTCTCGATCGACCCGTGTCCGCCGTGAGAAGCCGCGTTCTTGCCGCCTCGCGCGCCTCCTAGAGGCCGCGGACTTGGCTTGATCGCGTTCGGCGTTGCCGGCAAGGCCGGCCTGGCCACGGCGCGGCAAAATGCGACCCGAGGGAGGATTTCCGGCCCTAGACCACGCGTGCTCCCGTGCAATCCAGGAAAATCTCAAGTGCGTGCTTCCCACACCGGATTTTTGTGCTATAGGGCCAGCACGGGCCGCTCGGAGACGAGCGGCCTTGTTTATCCGGACGAGGTGATGGCTGAATTGGCCAAACACATTTGGTGACGCGGGGTGGAGCAGCCCGGTAGCTCGTCAGGCTCATAACCTGAAGGTCTGGGAATGGCCCTCGCCCACGTCGAATAGGCCGCCGACCCGGATTGATCGCATTCGGAGTTGCCGGCAAGGCGCGGCCTGGCCACGGCGCGGCAAAATGCGACCGAGGGAGGAATTTCCGGCCCGAGACGACGCGTGCTCTCGTGCAATCCAGGAAAATCTCAAGTGCGTGCTTCCCACACCGGATTTTTGTGCTATAGGGCCAGCATGGGCCGCTCGGAGACGAGCGGCCTTGTTTATCCGGACGACGTGTTGGCCGAATTGGCCAAACACATTTGGTGACGCGGGGTGGAGCAGCCCGGTAGCTCGTCAGGCTCATAACCTGAAGGTCGTTGGTTCAAATCCAGCCCCCGCAACCACCGATGCAGTCACCGAGGGTGTGGCGCCCTCTCGCACCATTAGCGCAGCAAGATCCCCTGTGATTTCGAGTGCCACCGGCTCCCCGTTGCCCAGGGGGATAATCCGGATTTCGCCGATGATCTGACGCACAAGGGTCAGGGCCTCAGCACTTGCTGCGGTGCCGCCGGTTAGGGCTTGGTGTATGTCTGCTACCATCTGCCGATACCGCGTGGCGGCTTGAGGATGCAGGCTCACCACCTTTCGCGTGTTGATTGGTTGCATTTGCGCCTCGATCGCGGACCGGCGCGATTCTAACTCGCCTAACCGTTTAAGGAGTGCGCCGGGATCGGCGCCAGTCTCGATAGCGGCGACGATGTGCGCGATGCGCTTCTTCGTCTCAGAAAGTTCACGACCGCTCTCGGCCCAAGTCTTTGCTTGCTCACGCGCGAGACGTTCGCGCTCGGCCCGATAAGCTTTGACGGCAATCTCGACGGTTTCCGGCGACAACAAATGCTGCCGGATCGCCGCAAGCACGCGTTCCTCGATTTCGGACATGGCAACTTCGCGACTGTTATCGCACGTTCCTGTATTCATCCTCCCCGAGCACGCAACGTAGTCGCGAGTCCGCACGATGTACTTCCCGCCACACAACCCGCACGTAAGCAGCCCCGAGAGTAACCGCTTAGGTCGGCGTCGGTGGGTGAGGTGAACGCAACCCGCCACTGTGCGGCGGCCCTGCGCTGCTTCCCATGTTTCAGCATCTATAATCCGCAGTTCGGGCAGCTCAGTCGTCATGGGGGTTCTCCCGAGCTTGTCGTTTGCCGGTCGACGGGTCCTTGAGGAAGCGCTGTCGATTGTAAGTCAGAATCCCGATGTAGAGGCTATTCGACAGGATTCCGTTTTGCCGCCTGCGCGAGCCGTTAAGAGTTGAAGCGTTCCAAAGTCCGCCGCGCGGCGCGGGCAAGCCCTCAGCATTGAGCCGCGCAGCGATGGCGAGCGGCGAATGTCCCTACCTCGCTCGCACCGAAGAAGGGCGTGAGGTCGCGAAGAAGAAGGGCGTGAAGTTTGGGCGACCGGCGAAAATAAATACTAAGCTTCGGGCTCAAGTCGAAGCGCTACAGGCAGAGGGCCTGAGCATGCGAGCGATTGCGGCGCGCCTTGGTATCGGTCGCGCGACGGCATACCGGGCGCTTTCGGAACCACGTTCTTCGCGTTCGAGGCGCTCCTCAACTTGAGATCCTTGTAGCTCAGCTGGATAGAGCACTCACCGTCTAACCGAGTGGTCGCAGGTTCAACTCCTGCCGGGCGCGCCACCATCAAATAGGTCGCAGTCCAACGTGCACTAGCCGGTGTCGCCCCCGGTGGTCTAAAATGGGTGTCCGCCTGGGCTGTGGATGAAACTTTTTACGACGTTGCGTCGCGCGGTTGATTGGCCAAAATGGCCACTACGCAGACGTCTTGAATGATGCTCGATGAAATCTCTCTCCGCGAAAGAAGCCAAATACGGGTTCGGTCGTCTCATCGATATCGCGAGAGCCGCGCCGGTCGCCATCCTGAAGCACGGACGACCCGTCGTCGTCGTGATGGCCGTGGAGGAGTTCGAACGTCTCAAAGCTCAGAATCGGAAGGGCGTCCAAATCAGATTGACGAGACGAAGTAGCACGACCGTCGAAGCAGAACCTTCAAACTCCGGTCATCACAATAAATCAAAAACACGATGAGCTTGCCTGAACACGAAAACAAGCTGGATTGTGATTGGCTGCTCAAGCTCCGAGTGGCCGTTGCTCGGTGCGGCGAGATGGATCTGGCACGGTGGTGGAACTCAGGCAAACAACTCGGCTCAGCCGGGGCATCTGTCGTAAGGAGAGGCTTTCCACGGACCCATCATTTTGCCCAGGCGCGCAGCGTCATCGCCATCGCGTCGCAGCGGTGTGATCAGCTTCTGTCGCGAAATGACGTCGTTACGCTCTGGCGGTTACCGGAAGATCTTGAGGATCGCTTTGAGTCCCACTGGGACACTTGCCTCGATTGCCACTCCGATTGGTGCTCATTCTTCGAAGCGGTCGCAGCAATTCGAGCTGGCGATGTGATTGTCACGATCACCGAGCTAGGGCTCGTCACCAACGACGAGGTCCAGGCGTTCCGTGCGCTCAATGCCGCACCGGAGGGCCGGGGGCTGAGTGTTGGCAAATTCTTCACGGGGCAGCGCAGACAACTCGCTCTCTTGGCTCTGGGTCCGGCCGTGCAAGCGGTGTAAGCCCAATCAGCCTTCCCTGCACGATCAGTATGCGCAGAAGGTTGCCGAGGCCTGCCGGCTTATTGAGACCGCCGAAGCCCCCCAACGCTTGGCGAACTCGCAAACGCCGCCGGTATTAGCGCATTTCATTTTCATCGTGTCTTCAAAGCCATCGCAGGCGTGACGCCCAAGGCTTACGCGACAGCACACCGCCAGAAGCGGGTTCGCGAAAATCTCAAAAGGAGCAACTCCGTGACTGAAGCTATCTACGATGCCGGGTTCAACTCCAGCGGCCGCTTTTACGCGGACTCGGCGGAAGTTCTCGGCATGACCCCGTCCGATTTCCGCAAGGGCGGCGCAAATACCGAAATGCGCTTTGCTGTCGGAGAGTGTTATCTCGGCTCGATCTTGGTCGCGGCAAGCCACAAGGGCATCGCCGCCATTCTTCTCGACGACGATCCCGAAGCTTTGATCCACGATCTCGAAGATCGTTTTCCGAAGGCAAAGCTGATTGGTGGCGACCGTGATTTCGAAAAGATCATGGCCAAGGTCGTCGGCCTTGTCGAGGCGCCGGAAGCCGGGCTTGACCTCCCGCTCGATGTTCGCGGCACGGCATTTCAGCATCGTGTCTGGCAGGCGTTGCGAGAGATTCCCGTTGGCACGACGGCGACATACTCCGAGATCGCCGAGCGTATCGGCATGCCCAAGGCCGTCCGCGCCGTTGCCGCCACTTGCGCTGCCAACAAGATTGCCGTCGCCATTCCTTGCCATCGCGTGGTCCGGAACGATGGTTCGCTTTCCGGCTATCGCTGGGGCGTCGATCGCAAACGCCTCCTGATCGCGCGGGAGGCCAAGTCGTGAGCGTCCTCACACGCAAAGACATTGCGACTGGCGCATTGCCCACAGTCGTCGATTGGACCCGCGTCGCCGAAGAGCTCGATGCCAAGGGATTTGCAGTAATGCCGAAGCTGCTGACGCCGTCAGGCTGCCGCGCCGTTGCAAGTCTTTACCCCGAGGATGCACGCTTCCGCAGCCGCATCGTCATGGCGCGGCACGGTTTCGGGCGCGGCGAATACAAATACTTTGCCTATCCCCTGCCTGAACCGATTGCGACTCTGCGAAAAAGCTTCTATCCGCAGCTAGCAAAGGTCGCCAACCGCTGGAATATGGAGATGGGCATCGCAATCCAATATCCAGAGGGCCACGCGGAATTTCTAAAGCGCTGCCATGACTCGGGCCAGACACGGGCAACGCCACTTCTGCTCGAGTATGGCCCCGGCGACTACAATTGCCTGCACCAGGACCTGTACGGCGAGCATGTCTTTCCGCTACAGGTGGCGGTTCTCCTGTCGGAGCCAAATCGCGATTTCACCGGGGGCGAATTCGTGCTTACCGAGCAGCGCCCGCGTATGCAGTCTCGCGCTTCGGTAGTTCAACTCCATCAGGGAGACGCCGTCGTCTTTGCCGTCCATCACCGTCCGGTTCGCGGAACGCGCGGGTCTTATCGAGTTAACCTGCGCCACGGCGTCAGCGAAATTCGCAGCGGCCGCCGCCACACCCTTGGTATTATCTTCCACGACGCGGCGTGAGTCCGATGCAGTCGATGGATGATCTCTTTGGCGCTTCCCCGGACCTCACCGATAAAGTGGATCTTGATCGGGGCGCAGTGGTGTTGCGAAGATTTGCGCTTGGCACCGAAACTCAGCTCATTGCCGCCCTTCGGGCAATCATTGACGAGGCGCCGTTCCGGCACATGGTGACGCCGGGTGGTCAAACCATGTCCGTAGCGATGACGAATTGCGGTAGCGCCGGCTGGGTGTCGGATAGCAAAGGCTATCGTTATGATCCTATCGACCCGCTCACGGGCAAGCCGTGGCCGCAATTGCCGGTGCCGTTTTTGGAGCTGGCACGGCGGGCGTCAATGGAAGCGGGTTACGGCAACTTCGAACCCGACGCCTGCCTCATCAATCGCTACGTCCCTGGCGCGCGGATGACGCTCCATCAAGACAAGGACGAAATTGACTTCGGCGCGCCGATTGTGTCGGTCTCGCTTGGGCTGCCAGCGAAGTTTCTGTTTGGTGGACTCAGGCGAAGTGATCGGCCTCGACACATCATCCTCAATCATGGCGATGCAGTTGTGTGGGGCGGTCCTTCGCGTCTCGCGTATCACGGTGTTGACACGCTCAAGGACGGCGAGCACCCAGCGACAGGGCGGTGCCGCATTAATTTGACTTTTCGCAAGGCACTTTGATGCCATCGAAATCGGGTTCGGCGTGCGTAGAAAAAATTATCGCCACCTTTCGCCTGCGAGTTCGATGACGACGCCGAAGGGGCGCAGGGATTCAAGACGAAGCAGGTCGACGTCGTAGTCGCGCCGATCGGTTGCCGACGCCAAGGAGCATGCCTTGCCCTCCTTCAGGCTTCTGCAGCTTGCGGCTGAGATGGTGGGCGCCGACACGGCTCGGTCTGCTCGCGTTGTCTGCCGCCGTGATCCTGGCGAGCACGCCAGCAGCCGCGCAGAAGAAACCCAACATCGTCATTCTCATGAGCGACGACCTGGGCTGGGGTGACTATGGGGTGTACTTCGGCGGCGCAGCGCTCGGGCATCCCACGCCGAACATCGATCGCTTGGCCAAAGAAGGCGTAATGTTCACGAGCTGGTATGGCCAAGCCAGTTGCACGGCGGGCCGCGCGTCGTTCAATACAGGGCGCATCCCGGTCCGCTCAGCGCTGTCGGTCGTCGTCGTTCCCGGCGACGTGCCGAAGTTCTACCCGATCGAGCACGGCTTCGACGAGATGAAGCATTTCGCCGCCTACTACCCGGGAGTCTACGCCTACAGCGACACGTCGCCCAACGCCCATCCCTGGTTCCCGACCTACAACAAGGAATTCTGGGACATGTACCGGAAAGTCGTGAACCTTTACGAATGGGAAGGCACGGCCGGCAAGCCTGCGGTCAAGGGCAACAACGGCGCGGAGATTACCCTGGAAAACCTGGCCGACTTCGATGTCCGGCAGACGGAATCAGCGGTTGAATACATCAAGAAGCACGCGAAGGATGGCAAGCCGTTCTTCGTGAGCGTGAACTTCATGGGCATGCACCAGCCGACCAGCCCGAACAAGGCGTTCCAGGGCAAGTCGCGCCTTGGCAACTATTCCGACAAAATGATGGAAATGGACTACAACATCGGCCGTCGCGTTGAGCACCGTCTGCTTCGAGATCATCGCAAGTCAGTGTGCGACGCAGCGAATAAATGCGTTGTTACGACTCCCCTTGACATCGGGATCTATCGAGCCAAGCTCTATTAGTGTGATGCCGTCGCTTCCGAATGAGTAGCGAGTACTCCTGATCTTGAGCCGTTCGGAAGTACCATTGGTTGAGAGGATCGGCGTCACTAGGATCAACAGCGAGCGGAGGAAGGATGACACCACCGGGGAGTTACTTCGGATCTCGCGCTGACGCGGGATCCCGGCTCTGGTAGCGAGCTGCAGCAGACTGGTCACGCTCACGGAGCCGAACAAATCAAATATTGAAAACCTTCAAGCGAGGGCGGGATCCAGGATCCGGGTCACAGAGCCTTGCCTTAAAAGTCCAGCTCAGCTGGATATGTCATCAATGACAATAGCCCCGTTCGAGGCGAAACACTCGGCGGGGCTTATTCTTTGCCTGAAACGATGCAAGCGCGCAGACAATGCGACATCGCTCAAAAGCTGATGTTGAGGGGTGTGAACGAGAGTGGCTCTCTGGAATTTCAAACCGCATCACCGGTAGGTTGGTACATCGCCCAACAGCTGTTCGCCTCAAGGCTGTGGCGAAGTTCGCAACCAAGGTAAGCAGCCAGAAGATGGTTTGGGTAACGCGCTTGATCTACACGTCACTGTTGTAGTTCGTAGTTTATATCTTTGCTGCGATGATGCTTATTGTGACGGCCTAGCGGCTGCGGTCGCAATCAAACCAGGTCTACCACCCAGTTTTGGCCCGTCCGCCTCAATGTAGCGCTGGGGGTGCGTCTGGCTAGGCTTTGAGAAGTTGGAACCGATGGGAGAGATGCTCAAGTAGTTGGAACGCTTGTTGCACCCCAAAGGCCAACTAACTGAGTTGGGCTTTTGCGCCTTGATTGTTGAAGACACGATTTCCATCATGAAGGGGTCTGCCAAAATCGGCACCTGGAGCGAGACGAAACCCCATCTAGAATTTAAAACTGCAATAGGTGTTCGCCAGGCAAGGCTCCAAGCGGACTCAGCAATCGATGCGGCAAGGCAAACAATCGATTTCGTCCAAAGTCTCAACCGTTGAGTCTCAGACGCAAAGTTCAAACAAGGTCCACGATCCGTTTTTGAGCCGCCGCATCCGCCTCAATGTAGCGCTGGGTGGTGCTGAGTGCCTTGTGACCAGCTAAGACCTGCACGTCTCTCAGTGACCCGCCGACCGTTGAGATTTTCCGGGCCGCGTTTGTAATGAACGTGCGGCGGCCCGAATGGCTTGAGCAACCTTGCAGGCCTATTGTTCTGAACCAATCTGCAAACAGATTGACGATCGCCGCCGAAGAAAAACTTTCTGAGCATTCGGTCGTGATGACGTAATGAGATCGGGTTTCCTGCTTTTGCAACTCTTGCAATGCTGCTCTCAGTTCCTTGTTGAGAGGGATGACCCTTCCGGACTTTCCCTTACTGGCTGCGTTCCGCAAATGAATGGCTGTGCCCAGCCGGCCTTCGGCCTCAGTCAGCATCTCCCATTTTAGACAGGCAATCTCTTTCGCTCTAAGCCCTGCCTTGATGGAGAGCAGGGCAATACTTTCAATGAACAGTTGCCAGTCTCTCGTCTTGAGTTCGCGTACGTTGCGCTGCGCGAAGTGACGGATCAGACCCCAATCATCATTATCCAGCGCGAATTCTTAGCAGTGATCGTTTTTTGTGAAGGTGAAGGTCTTGGTACGCCGGTTATAAGATCGCTCTGGGTATCGGTCACAGATTGTGGCAGCAGGTCTAGTTCTCAGCAAAATTCTCAACGCTCACTGAGAAAGCTCGTGAAATTGCTCTTGAAGAAATCAGGCACTGCGCGCGACCGTCAAGATAGCGGCCGCGCAAAGCTGAGCTCGTGGCCGTCGGGGTCGGTGAGATGGAAGCAACGCTCGCCCCATTCAGCGTCGCGCGGCGTCGTCGACGGCTGCCATCCCGCCGAAAGCGCGCGCTCGTAGAGCGCATCGACGTCGGCAACATAGAAGATGACGCGTCCCCACCAGGCCCAGCGCTTGTCCTCGGGCTGCGCGATCAGGTTGAGATAGCCCGCCCCGGCGCGAAAGCTGGCGAACGCAGCAGCTTCGCCGCCGTGCAGGATGTCGAACCCGAGGGACCGGTAGAACCGCACGGCGCGCGCCATGTCATGGGTGCCGAGCGTGATGGCGCTAATGCTCTCGATCATGATGGCATCCACCCTCGCTGGATTGGACCGGGCGACAGGAGCTCAGGTCGACGCCCAGGTGAGCGGCCGGCCACGCGCCGGCCCAAGCAGCGGTCGAGGCTCGGCAGAGCAACGTAAGCTTGCGGCCAATAACGACACTGGATTGGGATCACAAGAGTTCAGGCAAAAGCAGGCCGCCGCTGCCAGCACACAGACCAAGGAACTCTGAGAGCTATCGGCAAAGGTGGCCCAGCAAACTTTCGAAGCCAAGAACTCGGCCTTCACCAAGACTTTCGATCAATTGAAAAAGGTTGGCTGATTTTGGTGGCGCTATCCCTCCACCGACGTCGCTGATCACAATACAATTCGTGCCCGAAAGTGCCCGGGGTTACTGACTGCATGACGATGACATAGCCGTTTTCCGCTAAGGCGCATTGGTATTCAGGGTGCAGCTGGCTGCGCGGGGTTGAGGTGCGCTGGAAAAGCTACTGCGCTGTGGTGGGCACGATCATAAGCCCTGGTACTCTCCGTGCGCCTCTTGGATGGGAGGGCAGGGAACGTCACCAAAGGAGCAGAAGACGCAACAATCGCCCTGCTTAGGCTTCATTTCATGTCCGCACTTCTTGCAGGTGTAGAGATATTGGCACGCGTCCGTCGGCATCGACTCTCGTGCCTGGTGGCCACACCGAGGACAGGTGATCGTCGAGTGTAGCTCGATCATTTTCTTCATGCCTTGTGTAGGATGCGCGCGCAAAATTGCAGATTTTCGATCTGGCTCCTCTATGGGGACTGCTAATTCCTGCGCCTCGCCGGGTACATTCAGCGGCAGAGCACACATGACGGCCGGGGCTTTACCTCAAATTGCATGCTCACTCCACGCGGCGGTACCTTTGGATTTTGAGCGCTTCGGAGACATGGCCGCAAATGTCCGGATACTCACTCCCGGAGATAGCTCCTGGTCAACGGAACGGCCGTGAGTGACTTGGTGATCTGAGCCTGGAATACCATCCAGTTCAAACGCCGGAACGCGACCTCGCAGATCTGGAGATAGAACTCCCACATGCGGCAGAAGCGCTCGTCGTAAAGTGATTCCGCCCGGTCGCGATTGCGTTGGAACCGCCGGTGCCACTCCTGGAGCGTCGAAGCGTAATGGAGCCGGAGGATCTCGACATCCGTGATCCAGAGCCCCGCTCGCTCGACCGCTGCGATGGTTTCCGACAACGACGGCGTATAGCCGCCCGGAAAGATGTACTTGTTAATCCAAATGAGGGCCGAGCCGGGCGGCGCCATGCGGCCGATCGAGTGCAGGATGGCGACGCCGTCGTCGGTAAGAAGGTCACGCATCTTACCGAAGAACTCGCCATAGTGGCTGCTGCCCACGTGTTCGAACATGCCGACGGAAACGATGCGATCGTAGCGCCCGCTTTCTTCGCGGTAGTCGATGAGCTTGAACGTCACGTGCTTTTCGAGCCCCGCGGCTCTTGCCCGTTCCTGGCCGACCTTCCACTGCTCCTCGGATAAGGTGACGCCCACGACCTCGACGCCGGCCGTGCGGGCAAGCTCGAGCGCCAGTCCGCCGTACCCGGAGCCAATATCCAAGACGCGCATGCCGGGCTTGAGCAGGAGTTTGGCTGCGAGTTGGCGTTTCTTGTTTGCCTGCGCGTCCTCGAGGCTCTCGCCGTCCCTCGCGAAATAGGCGCATGAGTATTGCAGGTCGGAGTCGAGGAACAGCTCGAAGAGCACTCGGTTGAGATCGTAATGATGTGCGACGTTGGATTGCGCCTTGCCAATGACGTTTTGGTTTACCGGCGGCGCGACCACTGCGCCGCCGTCGCCCGGGAGCGGCATGAGATTGATGGCGCAGAAGTCGAGAACATCATAGAGCGTACCATCCTCGACTTTGAGCGTCCCGTCCATATAGCCTTCGCCAAGATATAGATCGGGAACAACCATCAGCCGCCGAAGAAGCCTCTTGTCCGTTATCCGAATGGCGGCCTCGGGCCCATTTCCCTGACCCTTGAGGGTATAGACGTTGTTCCCGGGATCGATGATTTTGAGGCATCCGGCCTTGATCGGCGGCCTCGGCATTGCGTCCATGCCAATCACTCCCTCTGAGATCCCGAGCAACCATCGTGCGCCCGGCTGGGTCTCAGGCTAGTGGATCAACTCGCGTTGGGCTATCTCGGCGCTTGCATCACCGGCCGCTACTTTCGTTTGAGATCAAGAGATACAGAAGCCAGGCCTGTTAAGCAGCGCCTGGCTTTTGTGTGTCATCCGCATCTCTTCAGGAAACGCGTGGAGATTTCGTCTGGGCGCAATCCCGATTTGATGACTTACCCGCCAAGGTTTCTCGGTTTCCAGTTCCAAATGGAACCCGGCACTGAGAGCCGTTCCTCAGATAGTGGCTGGTCTTCCGTTGACGGCAGGGCGAAACGCTTGTCAGCATCTATACAAAAGCAGACTGGCCGAAATTGATGCTGCCGACGGAACTGTCAGGATTGTCTGCTATGAAGGACAAACAGAAGAACAGCCACACTGAGAGTGCGACGGCTAGCGTCGCCGCATCAACATTGCTCGGACTGTGGCGTTTACTCGGGAATTTCTGGCTCGACGAGCTGCGCCAGCTGGGAGAGGGATTGCTGCCAACCGAGATAGCAGGCTTCGAGTGGGATCGCGATTGGCAAGCCTGCCTGCTCGATGTTGATCTCCGTGCCCACGGAGACTGACCTGAGGGTGACGGTCACATGAATGATGCCTGGGAGATTCGGATCATCGAAGCTGTCTGTGTAGCGAATGAGCTCATGTGGAACGAGTTCGAGATACTCCCCACCAAATGAATGGTCCTTTCCGGTCGTGAAGTTTTTGAATGACATCCTGAATTTGCCGCCAACCTTCGGGTCCATGTGCTGGACCTTACACGTAAAGCCGTTGGGAGGCAGCCATTTGGCCATCGCATCTGCTTCGAGGAAGGCCCGGTAGACCTTCTCGGGCTTGGCGGCCAGTACGCGATGCAACCGGATGGTGTTCGTGCGCGTGGCGGATGTCTTCGACTTCGGATTCTCGGACACGATGTTGCTCCTCCTCGTTTTCTGCGGACAAGCGGTTTTCTCACGACAGTTCTGCTCTCTGCTATCAAGACGTTTGGCACTCGTTATATCCGACACGCGACCAAAGAGTTTTTTATGGCCTCTACACATGCAGTGGGCCTCCCCATGCGCCCGCGTAGGCTCCTCCTCGGGCCTGGGCGGAACCGCAAGCTGCACGAGACGTTTTTGCCGTAACGCCGCGATCTCTTGCAAAACGGCAGTGCCAGGACACAATCATTGTCACTGCGGTCGAGACTTCCATCGCTTCGATGGAAATTCGCACGTAAAACGAGCAAAGGACACGCAATGGCCAAGAACACGATTTGCCTATGGTACGACAAGGATGCTGAGGCTGCCGCCCGCTTCTACGCCGAAACCTTTCCCGACAGTGCGGTGAGTGCCGTCCACCGTGCACCAGCGACTATCCGTCCGGTAAGGAAGGCGACGTGTTGACGGTCGAATTCACCAGTCGCCGGCGTATCCTGTCTCGGCCTCAACGGCGGTCCCGCGTTCAAGCACAGCGAAGCCTTCTCGTTCCAGATCGCCACCGACGATCAGCAAGAAACCGACCGCTACTGGAACGCCATTGTTGGCAATGGAGGCCAGGAGAGCGCGTGCGGCTGGTGCAAAGACAAGTGGGGCGTCTCTTGGCAAATCACGCCGCGCATTTTGACCCAAACGCTGGCGGCCGGTGGCGATGAAGCCAAGCGCGCGTTCGATGCGATGATGGACAGAAGAAGATCGATGTCGCCGCGATCGAGGCAGCGCGGCGCGGCTGACGTTCCTCCACTTACGACCCAAGCGCGAAGACCGCTTCTGACCCTTAGCCATCGTCGAGCGCGAGCGGCCAATCTGTCGGCTTCACACCTCTGCGGCGCTCGACCGAGTTGCGGTGGCGGACAATGTGCGCGAGCATGGCCGAATTCGTATGGGTCGGCGCCCAGGTCATTGTCACCGACAACGCGCGCAGCGACGAGATGGACTACGATACGGATATCATCGTCTCAACGCGCTAGCCTTAACCAAGCGCTCACCGTCTCTTGGAGTGCCGAAATGTCGTTCGGCCTACCATGCGCATAGACGCTCATACGGCTGGGCCGCCACGCTCAGAGACGAAGAAATTCTCGACCGCCTCGTCGCGCTGAACAAACAACGCTCGCTTGAAGAGCAGATCGGGAATGTAAAGTGGCTCCGTCCCGACTACCAGATACCGCGCTTTGGCTCCGCCGCCGAGCGCACACGGCTCGAAAACGGAGAAGGCCAAGGCCAAGCAAGATCAGCTTGTGCTTGAAGGGGACGAGGACGCGAAGAGGCCACGGCCAAACCTAAGTTCCAGACGGGCCACGAACTTGCGGAGACCGCCGATGTGATGCGCGAGCTTGCTACAGCTACAACGCCCCTCACCATCGAACAGATTGCTCGAAGCTTCAGCCAGGGTAAGGCTGTAGAGAAGCGCGTCGCCCTTACGATACTTGCCCTTGCTCGTCTCGGACACATCACGTCCAGCGACGGAGGAAAGACTTTCATGCTACGTCGGGCGGCTTAGGCATTTGATCCGTGCTACGATCAGCATCTTAATAACTCTTGAACGCTGACTGACGACCTGCGATAGTTTGAACAACATCAAGAGGAGTGCGCTTGCGCACTCGCCAACCTGCCTCCCCTGGCAAGGTGGACGCCGCGAAAGCGGGATGCGGCCACAAACGTGGCAACCAAGAGGGGAGGACATGTCCTCCTCAGGTAACTGACCGGAGGATTTTTTATGTCCGTAACAGAGCAACAGACATTGGCAATCGAGGCGCTGGTGCGCCGTCGCTGCAATGAACTCGGCCTAACTCAGCCAGAGCTAATACGTCGTTGCCGGTATCAGAACGTCTCAAAGGGCTTACGGCGGCTTGAGCAGCTATACTCGGGCGATTTCAAAAAAAGTGCCGGGCTTATCGACAAGCTTGCGGTTGCGGTCAATGTTCCGGTTGATACGATCAACCATGCTGTCGAGGAGTCGCGGAAATATCTCCGCGAGGCGGAGGAAGCGGCGTGGCGCGCCGCCTTCAGACCGCACGCTATCATTCTAACCGAAAGACAAATACCCCAGCCCATCTTTGTGGCCGCTCTGATCGGCGTGGATGTTTTGCTGCGGCTTGATTTCGACCTCCGTTTGGCCCCCGCCACCTTCCTTGCTCAAGCCCTCGACGGGCTCCGTCAGAGACTCAAGAGATGGCGCGGTAAACTTCCGGCGTTCGGTCGGGCTGTGGGAATCATCATCAACTACAGTCCGGATCGCGCCATCCGCTTCGATCTTGAAGGAAACGCGGTCGAACTCTTCGACCGCGCCTATCGGCTGGGAATTGCTCAGTTCGCTATCGGAGGCCGCGTGGTCTCTCCGGGGGAGCTTTTCTCGGTGACAGAAACAACGCGTTAAGCGGCGGCTGGTGTGCGCTCGCCGGTCTTTGGGTGCTGCCGGATGACCCATGCTCTTGGCCGGGCGCGCCGTTGTAGCGTCGACTGCGCGTCGATATCAGCCGCCTGCGCAAGGCGCTAGGCGACCTCGCCGATATCGACGCGACCAGAGACGGCTTTGTGATCTTGCCGCGCCGTGGAAGCGGCCTGGTTGTGCTCGCCCCGCCGGCGGACGAAGCGCATGCAACGGTGCTCGCCCTTTTGGCAGACGGCGAAACGTGGTCGAGCTCGGCATTGGCACTGGCGCTCAGCGCAAGCCAGCGCACCGTGCAGCGCGCCCTCGACGATCTGGTGACCGACGGCAAGATCCAGGCGGTCGGCCGCGGCCGCGCGCGCCGCTGGATGGCGCTGCCGATGCCGGGATTCCCGACAACCTTGTTACTCCCGGCTGCGCTGACCGCCAGATAGGGTGGCGCGCATGATGAACCGCAGCAGGACAGGTGAACAATGAAGCGAGCAGAAGCCACGATCGTCCGCGAGTACGGTCCCTTTCCGAACGTGAGCCATGTGCATGGGGTCAGCTTTGACGGCAAGAATATCTGGATCGCGACCGGCAATACTCTGAATGCGATCGACCCGGAGAGCGGCAATACCGTTCGGGAGCTGAATGTTCTTGCGCACGCTGGAACCGCGTTCGATGGCCGATACCTGTTCCAGATCTCCGGCGATCGCATCTAGAAGGTCGACCCGGACAGCGGCCGTGTAGTCTCGAGCATTCCCACGCCCGCGAGCGGGGCGTCGGGAATGGCCTGGGCCGAAGGGACGCTCTGGATCGGACAGCATCGCAACCGCAAGATCCACCAGATCGATCCTCAGAGTGGCGCAATCCTTCGCACCATCGAGTCGAACCGCTTCGTTACCGGCGTCACCTGGGTAGACGGCGAATTATGGCACGGCACATTGGAGGATGATCGAAGCGAGCTGCGCAGGATCGATCCGCGGTCTGGCGAGGTCCTGGAGCAGCTCGACATGCCGCCGGGCGTCAAGGTGTCGGGCCTCGAGTCCAACGGCAAAGACACATTTTTCTGCGACGGCTCCAGCTCCGGAATGGTTAGAGCCGTACGCCGGCCCGGCCAACATTCCACAGCAAAGTCCACGAAGTGAGCGCAGGCGCAAGAATGCTGAGCATCGATCACGCGCGAGTCCGCTCATGTCGGCTTGGGGTCTTGGTCGTGTAAAAACGCTTGCGAGCGTGTTGAGCCAGGATGGCGGGCGCAGTGATCGGGCCGGCCGGTTGCCTCACGCGCTGATGGCGGCCATCAGCGGCTTGATGCCGATGATGTTCATCACGCGGGTCAGATTGTAGGCCAGAACGTGCAATGCCATCTCGGCGGCGACCTTCGGCAACGTCTTCATCAGGAAGTGGGTCGCGCCCATCCGTGCCTTGATCGTCCCGAACGGATGCTCGACCGTCTCGCGCCGCTGGCGCATGGCGTTCGGGTTGGCATCGAGCCGCTGCTGTACGGCTTCGAGCACATGCTCGTGCTCCCATCGCGTGATCCTTCGCTCCGGCCCTGTCGTGCAGTGCGGCTTGAGCGGGCAACCTGAGCATGCCGTCGTCCAGTAGCGTCGCAGCTCTTTGCCGTCCTCCTCGTTCGAGTATCGGTACGTGAGGCGTTCGCCGGCCGGGCAGCGATAGACGTCCTCATCGGGCAGATAGACAAAGTCCTGCTTGCCGAAGCGGCCCTCCGCCTTGGCGCCCGATGTCATCGGCTTTGGCAGCGTCACCGTGATGCCCGCCTCGTGGCAGCTCGAGGATCTCCGGGCTGTTGAAGTAGCCGCGATCGGCAACGGCTTCGAGCGTGTCGGCCCGCATGACCGCCTTCGCCGCCTTCCCGACGCGCGCCAGTTGCGAGCGATCCGATCCGGATGTCGTCACCTCATGCGTGATGATCAGATGGTTCTCGGTCTCGACGGCCACCTGCACGTTGTAGCCGACGACGCCCGAGCCGCGCCCGCTCGTTGCCATCGAGCGGCTATCAGGATCGGTCAAGGAGATCTGCTGGTCAGGTGAGGCGAGCATCTTCTTCTCGTAGGCCTCAAGGCGCTTCATCTCTCCGTCGAGCTTCGCGAGCTTCTCCTTGAGATGCTTCGTCTTGGCCGCAAGCGCTTCCGTCGGCTCCTGCCGGTCGGCGGTGTCGAGCTGGCTGAGATAGCGCGCGACGCTCTCTTCCAACTGCGCACGGCGCCGCTCCACCTTGCCCTTCGTGAAGTTCCGGTCGCGATTGTTGACCGCCTTGAACTTGCTGCCGTCGATGGCGACGCTTGCCGTCGCGAGCAGTCCCATCTCGCGGCACAGCTCGACGAAGCGGGCGCACACCTTGCGCAGCGCAGGACCGTTGTCCTTGCGGAAGTCGGCGATCGTCTTGTGGTCGGGAACGAGGCGGCCCGAGCAGCCAGAGGAGCTCCAGATTGCGCCCCGCCTCGCGCTCAAGCCGCCGGCTCGACTGCACGCGGTTCAAGTAGCCGTAGATGTAGAGCTTCAACAGAACCGAGGGATGAAAGGCGGGCCTCCCGGTCGCTGCCGGCTCGACACCATCGAACCCGAGACCGCCGAGATCGAGCGCATCGACGAAGGCGTCGATCACGCGAACCGGGTTCTCCTCGTCGATCCAGTCGTCGAGGCACTCCGGCAGAAGCGTCGACTGTCCCCGATCTGCTCCCTCGACGAACCGCTTCATGATCACCCCCGCAGAATCATCAGGGAATCATAGACGGGCCGGTCTTTTCACACAGCCAGGGTCGGCAGCTGACGTGGGTGACGTTCGCACTGAATGTCCACTCCACTTCTATCAGACCGATGGCGCCTTGCCGAAAGTTTGCTTTGGGCCATGTGTGGACGGCTCCGGGTTGTCAAGGGATCGATCACGTCGCAGCGCTGGTCGGAGCAGCCATGTGTTCGGCCTATCAGTGCGGCTCACAGGGCCGCTGGCCATAATGCCCTCCGCGGATCAGATCCCGGTCAAAAGCTCGCATTCAACGATGCTCTGGCCCATGTGGGTTGTCCTGATCACCGGGTCGACCGGTTCTGCATTACGTGCTGTCCGCCCTTTCCAACCGTTACATCACACCGTTGCCGGCGCGATCTCGTCAGTGTCGCTTCGTCTATCGCGCTAAAGCGATAGGTTCGCGATAGCTCTCACCCTTGGCCATCATGGCCCAGGCCATGCGAGCGATCTTGTTGGCGAGCGCGATCGCTGCGACCTTCATCGGCCGGCGCTCGAGCAACTTGGCAAGCCACGGGCGATGCGTGGTGCCATGGATCTTGGCGTAACGGATCACCGCCAAGGCACCGGCGCAAAAGAGCGAGCGCAGATAGCGGTCGCCTTGCTTGGTTATGTTGCCGAGCCTATCCTTGCCACCGCTGGAGTTCTGTTTCGGCACGAGACCGACCCACGCTGAGAAGTCCCGGCCGGATCGGAACGCTTTCGGATCGGCGACGCTCGCGACTAGCGCGGTTGCCAGTGCAGGACCGACACCAGGTAGTTCGTCGAGCCTGCGGCTGGTTTCGTTAGAGCGATGCCAGGCGTTGATCTGGCGGTCGAACTCCAGGATCTGTGCTTTGAGCTTGCCGAGCAGCGCACCCAAGGCTTCGAGACACGCACGCGCGACCTCGGGAATGCGGTCGTCCCTTTGATCTGCAACGGCGTAGAGCAATTCCTCCACGCCGTTGCGTCCGACCGGAGCGACAATGCCGAACTCGGCCAGATGGGCGCGGATGGTGTTGATGACCGCTGTCTGCTGCCGGATGAAGAGGTGCCGCGTTCGATGCAGCATCAGACAGCTCTGCTGCTCGGGCGTTTTGGTCGGTACGAAGCGCATGCTCGGCCGCTGGACCGCTTCACAGATTGCCTCGGCATCAGCAGCATCATTCTTCTGGCGTTTGACATAGGGCTTCACGTAAGCCGGAGGGATGAGCCGCACGGTATGCCCGAGGGCCTGCAGCTCGCGCGACCAATGATGCGACGTTGCGCAGGCCTCGATGCCGACCAGGCAGGGCGGCAGCTTCTTGAAGAACGCGAGCACGTACCGACGCTTCAGCTGGCGACGGACCACGACGCCTCCGTGCGCATCTACGCCGTGAACCTGAAAGACAGATTTTGCGATGTCGAGGCCGATCGTTGCGATTGCCAGCATGATGAGCTCCTCCGGATCCTGGTCGCCTCATCGGCAACCGATTCCAGGGCGCTTGCGCGCCCCGTGGGAGGAGCCGTCCACAGCATCAAGAACGGACGTCTTCGAACCTTGATGTGAATTCCTGATGCGGGCGGAAAAATAGCGGTTGCGGCTCAACGTCCCAATTCGGGCCCAATCCGCTCCCATCCTCGTCTGCGGTACTAGGAGGGGTCGGGGGCTTATGAGCGAGTGCATGCGTTTACTGCGTAGCTTTCTGGCGGCCGCGACCACCTGCGCCCTCTTCGGTGCCGGCCTTTATTCTTTGCCCGCTCCGGCCAGGGCCCAAGAATTGATGGGTAGCAGCGTTACCCTCGGCGGCCGCAAGGTTCAATGCAACAATGCGCCGATCTTTGTCGACTACAACCTGCCAAGCGAGGGCGCAGCGGACGAGGAGTCCGTGAGTCTCAACCCCGATATGCTGAATGACCAGCCAGAGACGGTGCGCATCTTCGTGTTCAAGCATGAGTGCGGGCATTTGACCGTCGGCGGCAGCGAGCTGGCGGCCGACTGTTTCGCTGTTCACCAGGGCGTGCGCGAGCAGTGGCTCGACCGCAAGGGCCTCGACCAAGTGTGCGCGTCTCTTGACGGAGAACCCGAGTCCGATACTCACCCCTCCGGCAAACGCCGATGCCGAAACCTCGATAAGTGTTACGCCGAAGCGCTGGCGGAGCAGCGTGCCAGCAATCCGGTCACGGCGGCCGTGGTGCCGACCCCAGGCAAGTCCTCATTGCCTAAGAAGACGCTCGCCAACAAGCTGCCTGTGGCGAAGGCGCTTGCGGCTAAGCCGGCAGCGACGCCATCCACTCCTGCCAAACTGCCCGTCATGGCATCGGCATCAGAGCCAAAACCGGCGCTACCAACCGCAGAAGTCTGGAGCGTACACGTCAGCGAGGAGACAGCAGCGGCCGCCCATAGGGCCGTGTGGGCGTGGCGTTGTACCGAGCCCTTACGGGTCAGTGACAACAGTGGCGACCCTATTGCTCGTCTTATCGACGAGGACGATAAGACGGCCGCTGGTTGCCGCTAGCTGCACGAATTGAAATGGATACGGGCACCGACCGTCCCAATCTGCTTATCTTCGCTTTGGGCCATGTGTGGACGGCTCCGGGTTGTCAAGGGATCGATCACGTCGCAGCGCTGGTCGGAGCAGCCATGTGTTCGGCCTATCAGTGCGGCTCACAGGGCCGCTGGCCATAATGCCCTCCGCGGATCAGATCCCGGTCAAAAGCTCGCATTCAACGATGCTCTGGCCCATGTGGGTTGTCCTGATCACCGGGTCGACCGGTTCTGCATTACGTGCTGTCCGCCCTTTCCAACCGTTACATCACACCGTTGCCGGCGCGATCTCGTCAGTGTCGCTTCGTCTATCGCGCTAAAGCGATAGGTTCGCGATAGCTCTCACCCTTGGCCATCATGGCCCAGGCCATGCGAGCGATCTTGTTGGCGAGCGCGATCGCTGCGACCTTCATCGGCCGGCGCTCGAGCAACTTGGCAAGCCACGGGCGATGCGTGGTGCCATGGATCTTGGCGTAACGGATCACCGCCAAGGCACCGGCGCAAAAGAGCGAGCGCAGATAGCGGTCGCCTTGCTTGGTTATGTTGCCGAGCCTATCCTTGCCACCGCTGGAGTTCTGTTTCGGCACGAGACCGACCCACGCTGAGAAGTCCCGGCCGGATCGGAACGCTTTCGGATCGGCGACGCTCGCGACTAGCGCGGTTGCCAGTGCAGGACCGACACCAGGTAGTTCGTCGAGCCTGCGGCTGGTTTCGTTGGAGCGATGCCAGGCGTTGATCTGGCGGTCGAACTCCAGGATCTGTGCTTTGAGCTTGCCGAGCAGCGCACCCAAGGCTTCGAGACACGCACGCGCGACCTCGGGAATGCGGTCGTCCCTTTGATCTGCAACGGCGTAGAGCAATTCCTCCACGCCGTTGCGTCCGACCGGAGCGACAATGCCGAACTCGGCCAGATGGGCGCGGATGGTGTTGATGACCGCTGTCTGCTGCCGGATGAAGAGGTGCCGCGTTCGATGCAGCATCAGACAGCTCTGCTGCTCGGGCGTTTTGGTCGGTACGAAGCGCATGCTCGGCCGCTGGACCGCTTCACAGATTGCCTCGGCATCAGCAGCATCATTCTTCTGGCGTTTGACATAGGGCTTCACGTAAGCCGGAGGGATGAGCCGCACGGTATGCCCGAGGGCCTGCAGCTCGCGCGACCAATGATGCGACGTTGCGCAGGCCTCGATGCCGACCAGGCAGGGCGGCAGCTTCTTGAAGAACGCGAGCACGTACCGACGCTTCAGCTGGCGACGGACCACGACGCCTCCGTGCGCATCTACGCCGTGAACCTGAAAGACAGATTTTGCGATGTCGAGGCCGATCGTTGCGATTGCCAGCATGATGAGCTCCTCCGGATCCTGGTCGCCTCATCGGCAACCGATTCCAGGGCGCTTGCGCGCCCCGTGGGAGGAGCCGTCCACAGCATCAGAAGCGGCTATGAGCGGTCGGATCTAATCTTTGAGCGGCGATGTCGGCATTGCAGAGAAAGCGGAAGTCGATCGACTAGCAGGAGCTCAGCGTTCGATAGAGGGTTTAGCGCGATAGTCCGGCGTTCTCGGCAATCGAAGCCATGCCTTTGGCTCGCGCGACAACACCGAGGCCATGCGCGATCAGCGCGGGGTCTGGGTCTTCAAAAATATCCTGCAGATAGGCTGCAATGGCCTCCGGCGTGTCGAGATACTCGGCACTGTCGAAGGGCTTCGTAGCAACTGATGTTTTGACCACGACCTTACTCCTCCAACGAATCGGCAATGGATTTCGCGGACGCGATGTCCTTCGCCTGGCTAGCCTTGGTTCCGCCGCACAAGAGCATGAACGTGTCTTTTTTGATGCGCTTAAAATAGACTCGATATCCGGGCCCATAATCAATCCGTAGCTCGCTGATACCGCCACCAACCGGCTCGACGTCACCGGCATTGCCCAATCTGAGACGATCTATCCATGCGGCTATACGGCCGCGGGCCCGAGCATCTTTCAGGCCCCGAATTCAGAAGAGCGGCGCTGTTGGTGCTACGTGACCAACCCGGCAACGCAAATTACTGAGCGCGCAAAATGCGAAGTGGAATGCTGCCACGGCGACAGCTCTAACGAAAGCTGTCCGTAACTCTCTAGTTATTTGCATAACGGCGCTTGACCGAAGCGCAGAAGGGGCTGGCAACGCTCTTGGCCCTTGATCTGAGGGACGAGCTAGGTTGCAATAAAGATTTGCGGCACTTAACTTCTCGGCACTCTGCACTGCGTAAACGAATGGCCTTGGCCTTTGCGGAATGATTTAAGATGGCTAATCCGATACCTCCGCAAACCACCCGGTGGCACCGGTTGCGTCCACATACCGGTCGCGGCATTAGCTCGGTCGCGGCTATCGCAGCAGCTCTGGGGCTCCTGTGGTTCATGGTGATACGCGCCGACTGGAATCCCGCGCTTGGAGCCGCAACGGAGTGGTTCTGGGTGCGCGTCGTGGTAGGAATGATGCTCTACGCGGCGGTACAACAAATTACGCTGTCGTACGAGACTGGTCGAGGCGACGAACTTGCGGCGACTATCGATTTGCTTTCGGCGCTCCTGCCGTGCTTGGTGGTCATTGGCGCCGAGTTGTTCTGGTTAGGCAAGGAATCGGTAATGTATCTCTCTTGGCGACATCACATAATCGGCCTGCTCTGGGCCCTCTATAGCGTCGTCGACTTCTTCGCCACCAACATCACGAACCAGCGGCTGCGCGCGCTCCAGTTCGCGCCACCACGGATTTCATGACCCGTCCGAATAAGTCTGCGACACGCATTGCAAGCTTTTCAGAGATTATGCAGAGACGCTAGCGCTGTGGAGAGAAGCGTGGACACCCGAAGTGGGCGCGAACCAGTATACGGTGATGGCTAGGGGTGATCGTAAAATAATAACCCACCAAGGCACTCCCGTTCCTACACCCTCGATCGCTTAAGCTGGAGGCTTCAGAACCTCCTCCATCTTCGGCGTGCTGACCCTCGTTTATTTGGAGTGGTAGGATGGAAAAATTCAAAGTTTTGCGCGATCCTCGCGACTGACGAACCCTCATGCCGCGGGTGAAGGCGCAAGTGCACAGAGGATTATGATGAACTTCTCTCTCTTATCTCTGCCTGTCGTCGCGCCTGATCCGGTCGCGGCTCGAACCTACGGTCAAGACACGCCCGTTCACTCTGTCCCAATCAGGTGATGGCGATGAACAAGGATACTGCGAAGATCATCCCGTTTGGGGCCTCTGCTCGCGCCTGCGAGCGGGCGCGCCATGAGAGTACAAAAGACGCAATATTACTTTTGGAAGGCGTCAAGACGGCGGAATTCGGCGGGGGCTGGTACCACGAGTATGGTCACCTGCACAAATGGCTTATCGCCATTTGTTCGAACGCCGCCTGGCCGCCTCCAAAAGGACATTGTGGCGTCCTGAGTATTGTGGGTCGTCAACTTGGTCGGAGAACGACATCTGATCAGGATCGGGTCAAAGATCGGAATCCGGACGAGCCCTATCCGTTTCGAACGTCGTCTCCAACTGTCCGTATCCCGCGTGCCAACTGACGCATGCGAGCAAAGATTAGATCGGAGCTGCCCGTGAAATCGAATGCCGCGAAATTAGCAATCATCTTGGCAATATTCGCTGCACCACCAAGCGCACGAGCCCAAGGCGCGAGTGTCGAGTTGAGTGAGTTTGCAATCATGCCGAGCACGATGGATGTCACTCTTCTCAATGAAGGCGGCAAGTTCGTTACGATCGATATGAAAAAGATCGCGAAGGGCGAAAAATGCCGGATGGACAAAGACGCCATCATCATGAAAGTCGGACCGGGCGAAACCCCAAACACAATCCGCGTCCGTTTCGCCGCGCCACAGTTCAGCAGTGGTGGCTGCCCCTTCATGACAGACTTTGAACTAACTGAGTCCGACTACACGGCAGGTCGAACGGCGTTCAATGCGAAGTCGGATGAAGCCTCAAAGAAACTCGATGATCTGAAGAAACAGCTCGGCGACAAGTGGAACGAACTCACGGGGAAAAAATAGGGCGTTCAATGCCATGCCCTTCTGTGTCGACCTCGCTCGTGATGAGCGACGGCAGTACCCGCATCAATGCAGTTCGAAGGCCAGAAATGCCCCTGCTGCCGTCGCTCTGATCACAGAAGATCACTTTATTTTTTCACTTTTTTGACCGTCGTATCATGCTTACGAAATCAGAATTGCCCTAGGGGACCGACTACGTAATTTTCCCGGGCCTGCATTCAGCCCATTCGTGCGTATACGCGAGATGACCCTTCGGCCTTCCCTCCCGATCGGTCAAATTGGGCCCCGTAGAGCAGCATCGGCCTTGAGACCCTCAAGCGACTAGTGCGAGCGAAGCCCACTACCGTCGGTAAGGCTTATTGCCCATCCAGAGCGCCATCGCGTCCATCCAGTTCTTCTGCCACATCTGCGTCGCCTGCATCCAGAATTGCACCGGATTGGCCATGGCATTGTCGAGACCAGTGCCCGAGGCACCTTGGGTAAATTTGCCCAAGAATTGACTGGGGCTGACCGGCGACTTCAGTTGATCCTGCCAAGTCTCCATGAGGCGATCCATCATCTGGGTCTGCATCTTGGAGGCTTGCAACAACTGGGCCTTCGTCATGTCGATCAGGCTCTCGGGCCAACCGACACCGCGAGCCGCAACGGCGAATGTGTCGAAAACCCTCTCGGCATATCGCTCCGTCGATGCTGTGGTCTCATCGCGCCACTCGGACATGGCGTCGAATGTTTTATTGAATGCCTCGCAAGTCTTGGCATCGAGACCGATCGGGAAATCTGTTTTTGTTAACACGCGTTACCTCCTTGTCGTTGCCTGGCTTATGGCTACCCTGCGCGATGGGGTGCTCAGCGGAAGGGCCCGGAGAGCCGATTGGGCACCGGGGAGAGTGCCCAAGCACTGAGGGGAAGTGCTCGTTTACGAACACTCGGCACGAATTTTTGGTTCCCGGGCCTTGAGCATCTGTGGTCGGCGGGTAACGAGCATGCAGCAGCGGCCAACCTCCTCCTGTAGCCCAGAGCCATAGCGTTCTAATCAGGGCGAGGGAATTTCAAACAGCCGCCGAGCAGGTAGCCCTCGTCATCATTAGTCTCTTTGGTCTCTGGCCGTCCCCAGAAGATGTGACCCGTGGGAACCTCGTCTGGCCCAAACGGATCATCAAGCGCGACCGACCCTTGAAAACAATTGTCATAGCGCGTGCGCGAGCCATCATCATTGGCACGACTTCACCCAAGTCGCCATGATTGGTGGCTCGAACTGGGGCAGCACGGTCTTGAGGTCGGCCGGAACGAGCTTGACTTTTTTGCGCCCGCGCTCCAGTTCGCCATCGAGTTCGTTAAGGTACAACTTGCCATCGCGGATTTCCCAAGTTGCGATATATCCGCGCCAACATGCTGTGCCAGCCTTAAAAAAACGAGGTCGCCGCCGCCTACCAAGAGCTTCGAAGTAGTCTTCCAGAGGGGTTGAGCAGAGCGACAGGCGCTGGCCACGGTGGATCAGAATGTCGGGTATTTGTGCGGTCATCGGAGCTCCTGTCAATTTTTGGGAGTAAGACGCGCGGCGGGCTTCAATCGCCGAGCACAGCGAGCGATCGTTGTGCGGCAGAAGCGTAAATGTCAGTCAGATTTTCCCGGGCACTTTTGATGATTTAATATAGCAGAAACTGCTCTGCGGCTCAAATTGGCGCGGATATAAGCAATTGACTCCACAGTAGGATTCTGACGAATTTTTCTGCTTTTAGAAGAAGCCAGTGCAGGGCTGAGTGGGCTGCCGGGCCCTCTCGTGACTCGCGCGGGGACGCATCTATTATGCCGCGATGTTAGCTGCATTGGCGAGCCCCGGCTTTGCGCAGTCAGCGTGACCTGCTCGGCCTTCTGAGCGTAGCGCGCGGGCATCGTCGCGGCCGCCCCGGCGCGTGACCAGGCGCGCGATGATGTCGCGACAGGATTTGAGGGTTTCGACGGTCGCGGCCAGCTTGCGTCGGCTGCCTGAATTGGCCATCGCCTGCTCCACGGGACAAGCGGTCGCAAGCTTACGCCGCTGGACAACGGCGAGCGATCGCACGGACGGTGCAACACCTAGCGAAAGCCACCTCAGTTCGTCATCAGCTTCCGACGGAGTTCCACAAGGATATCGAGCGCGCCGAGCGAGCCATGCTGAGGCTCGTGACGGCGGCGCTCGAAAAACCGCCACCCACCGGCAGCCTTCATTGAGGGTGGAAGACGAATGGGGGCCAGGATGGGTAGGACGCGCGCCCAGGATGCCATCCATCCTTGCGATGCTGCGGTAGGTGGTGAGCGACCTGACGGCTAGATTGAAGAAGGGCGCCAAACTTGTCGGACTTTGAAATCTAAGGTCCTGTCGGCGCCTTAGTTCAAGGCGTGTTCATCCTGCGCGTTCGCCGGTGTCACGCCCACGCTTATTGGCAGTTCCATTCCGAAAGCGGCCGTTGCGGCAACGGTCGTTGCGCCAAGCAAGGTATCGCGTCGGGTGAGTGTTGCTTCATCGCTCATGGCATTCTCAATGCTCTCGTGCGTGATGATCGTTCGTAGCAGTGATCGACAACGTGTTTTCCGTCTTCAAGGGAACGTCCTTACGCCTGTCGTTCGATGGCCTCCATGTCGGCGTCTGAAAACCCGAAATGATGACCGATCTCGTGAACGAGGACGTGGCGCACGACGTCCCGCATCGCATGTCCCCGCGCCGTTGCGTACGCGGCAATCGCCTCGCGATAGATAAGCACCTCATTGGGCAACATTTGCACTTGGAAGGTGCTCTTCTTGGCCAAGTTTATCCCGTGGTACAGGCCCAACAGCTGGTAGGGGTTGGCAAGATGCAATGCTGACATCAGTTCAGGCGAAGCGAGCGCTTCGGTGCGAATCGACAGGTCCTTGCAGGCCTCACGGTACTCCGTCGGCAACTCTTCGAAGGCCTGTTGGACCATCCTGTCGAAAACTTCTTCACTGAAAGCCATGCGATACCCATCTTCACTAAATGGAAGCCTTTGCCGCCACGATCCTTGTCCAATAATAGCGTCAAACTATTTCGACGCGCTGAAAGGGGAAGGGGCCGGAGACGGACGGAGATGTGACGAAGGGCGTCTCACTATATTAGTTCATGCCGTGGCTTTTCGATTTCTGCCGATCTCATCCAGGCCGCCCCCTTTCCTTACGCAGTCTTTATGCTCCTGAGAAAAACGCGGCCAATTCAAAATAGCGTGTCGGACTAGTTCGCTGGCGCGTTCGCTGCCAGCATACTCCTCGGCAATCTGCGCGCGTCTGCCGGAAGGCTTCGTCTTGTCCGCCCACCATTCTTCTAGCGACGACCAACCCGATGTCATGGCGACGGACCCGGGCCCTGCGATGGGTCAAGCTTGAGCGTCGACATAAAGTAATTCCACAGGTGGTTGGCCACGGCGTGCGGGGCGGGGGCGGGGGCCGGGCTGTGCCACAGCAGAATTCCACTCCATATCGATGGCGCGCTTCTGCTTGTTCAGCGCCTGCAGGCGGTCGTGCAGGTCTCGCGCCCTCCTGGTGGAGGCGGCTGGGTTCTGGAGCATCTGCGACCACTCCTCACAGATGGGGAGGCGTAGCTTGTCCAGTGCCCGCAGGCGCTCCCGCAGGTCTTTGGCCCTCTCCAGCCGCCGCTTCCATCCTTCCCCGCTCATCGTCCCCTCCTCTTGGGCCCGCTTCGGGGGCTTTATGCCGATCCTACGCTGCCCGTGCCGCCTTGCTCTCCGCCAAGAGCCCGAGATAGTGCTGCAGCACAGTCGCCGCGGCAATCGAGGTGATGTCGGCGTGGTCGTAAGCCGGGGCGACTTCAACCACGTCAGCGCCGACGATATCGAGCGAGCCGAGTTTGCGCAGGATCATCAGCGCTTCTCGCGAGGACAGTCCGCCCGCAACCGGGGTACCCGTGCCCGGCGCGTAGGCGGGGTCCAGACAGTCGATGTCGAAGGTAACGTATGCCTTCGCATCGCAGACGCGGGCCTTGATCCGCTCGATCACACCCTGGACGCCGAGGGCCTGCACATCGTCGCCGTAGATAATCTCAATGCCGCAGTCTTCCGGAGCGTGCGTTCTGATCCCGACCTGGATCGAGCGCTCAGGGCAGACGATGCCGGCGCGCACGGCCCGCGCCACGAAGGAGCCGTGATCGAGCCGCGCCTCCTCGTCGAACCAGGTGTCCTGGTGCGCATCGAACTGGACGAGCGCCATCGGCCCGTGCCGTTTCGCGTGAGCCCGGAGAAGCGGCCACGTGATGTAGTGATCGCCCCCAATCGAAAGCAGCGTCGTCCCGGCGTCGAGGATGGCCTTGGCCTGGCCTTCGATCTGCTGCGGCACATCGAAATGCCGGCCAAAATCGAGGGAGCAATCTCCATAATCGACGACAGCAAGCGTTTCAAACGGATCGGCTTTGAAGGGATATTGCGGATCGCCTTCGAGCGTGGCCGAGGCACGCCGAACGCCCTGTGGCCCGAAGCGTGCGCCCGGCCGGTTGGAAACGGCCGCATCGAACGGAATGCCCCAAACGGCGACGTCAATGCCGGTGAGATCGCGCGAAAGCCTGCGTCGCATGAAGGAGAGCACGCCGCCGTACGTCGGCTCATGCGACCCCGCCATGATGTCCTTGCCGAATACGGCAGTGTCCGTTTCTCGCGGCCGATCGGAAAGTGGCTTGGCCATGATGTCGCCTCCTTATCGCAAGCGGACCAGTTTTAGACTTTCAGTTGGCTGACGGGGCTCGATCGGATTGAGGGGATACGCAGTGACCGTCGCTAAAACCCAACCTACGCCTTTACGGCTTCAACAAATAGTGCCGCCGATGGTATGAGGTCCTTGTGTCGGGCTTCGCATCAATCAAATAATCCGCAGCTTCCAAAATACTTCCTAAGATGCGTATTTCTTGTTCTATCCCAAATCTGGAAGGCAGCATCTTCAACGCTTCTTCCAGTGCATGACGATCTTTGAAACTCGAAAGCAGAGCCTCTTTGTATTCCTCATCGGATATTTCAATTTCTGGAATGTCGTCCGGCCACTTAAGCTTCCAGTACTTGCGCAGGACTTCCAGCTCATCCGCGTTGAGTTCGAGTGAGTTACCAAGCGCTGGTCTTTTTTTTTCTTGTTGGCCATGTCGACCCTCTAGCACTTGGCATACGAAAACGAAGCTGCCCGCAGGGTCATCAGGGTTATGTCAGCGCTTAGTGGTGAGGACATGCACATGCTGCGCCCAACGATTTAGTGCATCTCGTCTTTCCGACATATGCCATGGGGTCGGCAGCGAGCTCCTTCTGGAATTGCTTTAAGCCGGCGTTGAGCTGGTCGATACGTGAGCCTGACATTGATGACGTATCGAGCAGGAGCACGCACGGACAACGCGGCTCCGGATTGTCGACGAAACTGACATCTGAGAACGGAACCTGGGCAAGTTGTGGCATCGATGAACCCCCTCTTGGGTTGGACACGGGAAAAGAGGGAGTTCGATAGGTTTTTTCGTCGCTACCGTCGTGGCTTGGCGTTTGCAACTTCGCGAGGTTGATTTTTGGCGTTTCGCTCCGCTCCGATGCGAGCTCCTGGGACCGGGTTTGGGCCGCAGCTTGCGCTTGAGCCTGTGCCCCACTGGCGCCCTCTAGGCCGTAACATTGAACGGGACGCGGCTGCGAGGGTGACTGCACCGGATGTTGCATGCCCCCGCAACCACTCTAAAAGCCTGCAATTTCGAGAAAAAATGAACCGCCGAAAGGCGGTTTTTTGTTTGTTCCGGCGTATTCCGAGTCAGTTTAACTCCTTCCAACAGATTTTCAGCCTGTTCAATGAGTTATCTGGTTGTTTGGAATACGTTCGCAACGATCACGATTGGTTCGACGTCCCATAACTGTCCCATGAAACGATCGCTTTGTTCCCGCTGCGTGCCCACGCGCATTAAGTAGCGATAGGCGCACCCCGACGGTGTTGCAGGCGTTCTTTACGAGAGACTTTCATTATCAAAAGAAGGACCTCACCCATGCGCAGAGTGAAGAATGCGACGAGCACCATCCTGGCAGCGGTCTTCGCCATCGGAGTGATGGCGGTCGCCTGCTTTGCCGCAAGCGAATTCGAGGGCGCGTGGAAGGTGACAGACACGGAGGGAAAGCCGTTCGAGATTACCTTGTAGGGCGATGGCACAGCGACTGCCAGCCGGGGTGAAGGAATGGTCGGCACCTGGAAGCAAGAGGGCAATACCGCTGTCATCACCTGGAAAACAGGCTGGACAACGAAAATCACCAAAGACGGCGAACACTACAAGAAAACGGCTTTTGGCAAAGGCCAACCGTTGGACGGTCCACCGGCCAACAGCTCAGATGCGGAAAAGGTGAAGTAGCCGCTCGCTATATTGTCTCGTTGAGTTGTTCGATGGCGCTCTTACAAGTTTCAATCAGTATCTCTCGAACTTCCGGCGTGGTGGTGTCTGAGTAGAGAGGGCTCGTCAGCTCGTTCAACTTCTGCTCGTGAGAGCACCAATCGAAAGCCGCTTAAACTAACTCGAATGAGGCTCAAGCCTCCATCCAATTATACCGCAAACTTTCTCAAAGCATTCTACGACGAGCAGTGGCATCACGAAAGGTAAGTTGCCGTGGATATTAGATCCTTAACGAAGTGGTCCGGAGCGTTGTTTCTCGCAATCGCTTTCCTGCTGCCACAGAGCCTTCAGGCGCAAGAAGCAGCCAAGGCACAAACCTTCAAGACGGAAGAACTCGATCAGATGCTGGCGCCGATCGCGCTCTATCCTGACGATCTCTTGTCGAATGTATTGATGGCCTCAACCTATCCGCTCGAAGTGGTGCAGGCTGCGCGCTGGCGAGCGGAACCGGCCAATACCAAGCTTCAGGGTGACGCCCTGGCCAAGGCCCTCGAAGCGCAAAGCTGGGATCCAAGCGTAAAATCCTTGGTGCAGTTTCCTGACGTCCTCCAAACCATGAGCGAGAAGCTCGAGTGGACGCAGAAACTCGGGGACGCGTTTCTTGCGCAGCAAGACGATGTGATGGATCGCATTCAGTTCCTTCGTAAGAAAGCGGAAGCGGCCGGAAATCTTAAGACGAATAGTCAGCAGAAGGTAGCCAAGCAGGACGATTACATCGTCATCGAACCTGCAAGCCCCGATGTCGTGTACGTTCCGGTCTATCAGCCGACCGTGGTCTATGGCGATTGGTGGTATCCGAGCTATCCGCCCTATTATTGGTATTGGGGACGGCCGGCCTCAGCGTTTGTCTCGGGTTTCTTTTGGGGGACGGGTTTCGCTGTAGCGAACTCCCTTTGGGGTTGGGGTCACTGCGATTGGCGCCACCGCAATATCGACATCAACGTCAACCGGTACAATCGTATCAACGTCAACCAGACGCAGATTACCTCAAACACCTGGAAGCACGACGCCGCCCATCGAGGGTCTGTGCCCTACCGCGACAAGGCTAGCCGTGAAAAGTTTGGCAAGGGGAGCAACTTGACCGAAGCTCGAAAGGATTTCCGGGGCTTCGACGATGGCAAAACCCGTGACCGCGTTCAGGGCAAGCTTAGTGAAGGCGGCGCTGGCAATGTCAAGGATCGTATTAGCGGCGGCGGCGGATCGAAGATAACAAACAAGGCGGGGACCAAGGCCGCGACGAATATTCCCAAAAAAACCGCAGCAAGACCCGCTTCAACGGCTTTGGATGTCAAACCCGCGTCCCAAGTGAAACGGCAGGTGGATCGCGGAAGTGCCAGCCGCAAAGCTGCGTCGTCGCACGCTGCAAGGGCTGGAAGTCGAGGCGGCGGCGGAGCGCGTCGTGGAGGCAGTGGCGGAGGACGTGGTGGAGGCGGCGGTCGCCGCAGGTGACGCAGCAATCTCATGCCTCACGCCTTACCGTCGTTCCCTTTCTGCTTTGGACGGCTCACCACGAACAACGGAGCGTACTCATGCTTAGCTTTTTATTCTCAAGTTTCGGTCGGCCTGCCCGTCTGTTGGCCATCTGCATATTTGTCGTGGCCGCTTCAAGCGCCGGTCTTGTCCGTGCGGCCGCTGGCACCCAGACCTCATTTGCCTCACCTGAGGAAGGTGTCTCGGCCCTTATCGCGGCGGTCAGGGCCGAGGGCAGCGATGCTCTTGTCAAAGTTCTGGGCCCTCAAGGGGCAGATCTCGCAGAACTCGGGTGATCCCGTCGCCGACGAAGCCAGACGCAATAAGTTTACGAGCGCATTCGATGAGGCCCATGAGATCAATCGGAGAGACTCGTCCAAAGCTGTCCTTGTCATCGGAAAGGATCAATATCCGTTTCCCATTCCACTTGTTGCAAAAGATGGCAGGTGGCGTTGGGATACTGCGGCGGGTCTTGATGAAATACTCACACGACGTATCGGCGAAAATGAACTCGCTGCAATCGAGGTTATGCATGCCTATGTTGATGCGCAGCGCGAATATGCTGAGAGCGACCGCGATGGCCGTGGCATTCAATACGCCCGCCGCCTAGCGAGCAGTGAGGGGCACAAGGATGGTCTCTATTGGCCGGTATCGAGCGATGGAGATGTAAGCCCATTAGGGCCGCTCGTTGCCCGGGCGCGGAGCGAAGGTTATAGGCGATCAAAAGGGGACAAAGACCCGCCAGCCTACCACGGCTATCTTTATAGGATTCTCTATGCCCAAGGGCCGAATGCGGCAGGCGGAGCCCAAGACTATATCGTCAAGGGCCGTATGATCGGCGGCTTCGCTCTTATTGCGACACCGGCCAACTATGGCAATTCCGGCGTGATGACGTTTATCGTCAATCAGGACGGCGATGTCTTTCAGAAGGATCTCGGGCCAGAAACAGGTGTCGCAGCAGGCATCAAGACTTTCGACCCGGATCAAAGTTGGCGGAAGGTGGACGCGCCGTAGTTCGATTTTTATCGAAGTCAACGTGCCTCGGCTCTCGGTAAATCTTTGGTATCGTTGCCGGTTCTTACGCGGAAAGATCGCCCGCGCGATGTCCGCTTCGGGTTATCTTGACGTTATTCCGACCTGTCAGCGATTTTACGATCAGCGGGAAATTCAGTAAATCTCCGACCCCCACTCCCCCAGACTGGAAGTTCAACACGAGCATTTCAACTCTCGGTCAAATCTGGCCCCCGCAACCACTCTAAAAGCCTGCAATTTCGAGAAAAAATGAACCGCCGAAAGGCGGTTTTGTATTTGTTGCTGGGCGTTCCGAGGCGGTTCGACCTTATCCAGATGATTCCAACCCGTTTCAATCGGTTATCAGGTTTTTTGCGACCCGTTCGTAGTGATTGCCAATGGTTCGGTGCCTCATAGCTGCCTCATGAAACGATCGCTTTGTTCCCGCTGCGTGCGCACGCGCATTAAGTTGCGATAGGCGCACCCCGACGGTGTTGCAGGCGTTCTTTACGAGAGACTTTCATTATCAAAAGGAGGACCTCACCCATGCGCAGAGTGAAGAATGTTACGAGCACCTTCCTGGCAGCGGTCTTCGCCGTCGGCATGATGGCGGTCGCTGCCTTCGCCGCAAGCGAATTCGAGGGGGCGTGGAAGGTGAAGGTCGAGCGCAGGACGTAATGCGCTAATGTCTGCTTTGCGTCATTAGCGGACATTCTGTAATGTCCGCGCCATGTCGGCTTTACACCCGAAAGCAGAAATGTTCAGCGTCGGCATCGATGTCGGCTAAGTGCCAGCTCCTGATTCCTTGTATAGGATTGGGAGTATCCAACTTCGTAGGCTGGGGGACGACCCTGCCCTCCGAAAAAGAGGGACGACCGCGCGGCTTGGAAAGCCTTCATGGCGTTAGATCTCTTAACTATTGCGGGAGTCGCTGGCTCCGCGCTTATCGTTCTTGCGTATTTTGCAAATCAGCAGGGATGGCTCAGTGCCGAGAACTGGCGATACTCGCTAGCTAATCTCGTGGGCGCAGTCCTCATCCTCGTCTCGCTAATCACAGCATGGAATTTGCCTGCCGCCATTATAGAAGGCTTCTGGGCTCTTATTAGCGTCTATGGTTTGCTCAAACATGGTGGCTGGTTAAGGCGACGGTAAATCCTCGAGGCAAGTCCGGACATTCGGCTCTCCAATCGAGGTTGCTATTTTGGAGGTTAAGCGGCACTCGCTTTTGTGCATACAATGATGGCACTGTCCTGCGCGGCAAGAGCCATGCCGCCCACGACGGCGAGCGATTGTCCGTTTGTAGGACATGCGTTGCTGCCGACCGGAATATGAAAGAGGTCGAGCATGAGACGCGGCCAGACAGTTAAGAATCAACCGACCCAAGTCAGAAGCTGTTGCGCGATATTCCCTTCGTACGGAACTCGTTCTCGTCATCTTCAATGTCTCGTCTGAGTTGTTCGATGGCGCTCTTACAAGTTTCAATCAGTATCTCTCGAACTTCCGGCGTGGTGGTGTCTGAGCAGAGAGGGCTCGTCAGCTCGTTCAACTTCTGCTCGTGAGCTTTCAGAAGCTCTTACAGCGTCTTCATCGCTTGCACTCCAGGCAAATGAGGCGTCTGAAACGATGAAATTCTTTTCAGTGTTGACGAGCCCATCGAGATTGGACGCGCAGTCGATAGCCAGCTCTGGGCTTGAAGATGATCTATTCCAATAAACTTACCCGGTCTAAGTCTAGAGCAATCTGCTCCTGTAAGGCCCTAATGATCCTTTCGCTGTTAGGGTCGTGCTGGGACAAGCTGAGTTCCTCTATCTTTTGTTGGCATTCCACGATGCGTTGTTCCAGATCAGTCTTTTTATCGTCTGACATGAGGTCACCACTACCAAAGAGCGAACGACGACACAGACTTTCTCCTCATCAGATGGCGAGGATCAAAAGAATAAGCCCCCGATGGTAAACCGAGGGCTCTCCTTACAGCGAGTTCCCGCTCAATAAATGGCTTTCGTGTTTCGGGAAATGAGGTGCGAGACCTGGGCCGCGCACCTCCTTCAGCGAACTTAGCTGTAGTGCTTATGGCCGTGCTTCGATGCGTAGTGCTTTTCAACTTTGTGGTGCATCGCATGTGTCTGATGGTGAGAACGATGCAAATGCTTAGAAGGCAGGTCCTGCGCAGTTGCGACGCCAGCGCCAAGCATCATTGCGACTGCGGCTTGATCCGCAAGGCGGTGCGACCGCCTTCGAGCCGGGCATGACGGTCTGGATGTCCCGCTGAAGGGTGCTCGTATCTTATGAACACATCGGCTAGCCGCGCTCCCGACGCTCATGGAGGAGTTCCTCCAGGCGCTGGAACACGCGATTCAGGTTGGCAAGCGGATGCGGTAACGATGTCCCCGGTCCGCCATCTGAGCATCACATGCTTGGCTGGCTCGCGCAGCTCGATGATGCGAACCGCCGTTCGCGCCCTATGTCGTGGGCTGGATATCGCCTCTCGGACCCGGCGGAATTGCCTCTGCACTCAAGGGATCGAGGGGATGCTGTCGTTGGGCATGGGCTTGGCGGTCATGACACTCATTTGTTGACTCGGCTATGAGGAGGCATAGGGGACTTCGTCGCTGGTCCTTTCCAGCAAGAAAATCGGGTATAATTGACCTTTCTTTAAAGGAGGAAAGTCCTATGCGAATGTTGCTGAGAGTATCGATTCCCGTGGAGGCCGGAAATGCCGCCGCCAAGGCTGGAACCCTGGGTTCTACGATCGAGCGAATTCTGGCCGATCTCAAACCGGAAGCGGCCTATTTCTTCGCGGACGACAGCGGCCAACGGTCGGGCTCCATCGTTTTCGACATGAAGGACGCATCGCAGATTCCGGCGGTCGCTGAGCCCTGGTTTCTCGCCTTCAACGCAAAAGTCTCGCTGCGGCCGATCATGAACCCGCAAGATCTTGCCAAGGCCGGTCCATCGATTGGCAAGGCCGCTCAGCAATACGGATCGAAGTGAGGGGGGAACAACGATGCGAAGTGTCTGAGACAGTTGCTTCAGCGACATTGATTAAGAAGCCATGCTGAAAGAGCCGCGCTACCGGGTTGTTCAAGTCAGGCGCTTCGGCGATCCCGACGAGCTGGAGGTGGTCGACGCTCCCTTGCCGACGGCCGGCCGCGGCGAGGTCCGGGTCCGCGTGCTCGCCTCGAGCGTGCAGTGAAGGCCCGCATGTTCTCAAAGGAGTCCTCTGGATAGCTCGCGGCATCATTCGAGCAGATGGCGGCGCTATTGACGCCAAACTTCTTGATTTCGCGTGCATCCCTGACGATGCGGTCAATGACGGCCTTCACATAAGGACAGTGATTGCAGATGAACATGATGAGCGTGCCGTGCTCGCCTTGGAGGTCAGCGAGGCTGTAGGTCCTTCCGTCCGTTGCGCGGAGCGTGAAGCCTGGGGCGTTCCAGCCAAAATCACAGACGGGGCTTGTGCGGCCATGCCATCTCCTCTTCGTTCCGTCGGTTAGGGCAGCAGTCTTGTAAAGTATGCGGCGACGTTTCGCCGAGTTCGCAAGGTCTCGTCGATTTAGGGGCGGACGCCCTAGTGGCCCCACAGGATTATCGCGAACGGCGAAACAAAGCCAAAGCCGGTCACGCACAAACAGTTGCTACTTGAGGCTTCACCACCAATCTCGGACGACCTTGAGTGTCGATGGCAAAACCGCTGCCATCTCTAATACCTCATTGCCGCCACCAATTCTGAGGCCGCATTGGCCACGGCCGCGACGGCGGGCATCGCACTTATGGTCGGTGTGAAGTGGGTCGCGCGAGGTTGGTAGCCTCGTTGCTCGGACTGCGCGACAGAAGAGAAGCCTTTTCCGTGGGCTGCTCCTACTGAAACGCCGACCGCCGAAATTCATCAACGCGCGAAGTGCTTTTCTTTGGCTTCTGCGTTACGGGTTCGGAGCCTACGACGATGCCAAGTTTTCCGAGTTCAACAAATTCCTTCTGATAGTCCGTAACGGCCTTCTGCAGGAACTGCATGTAGACGGTCCAGACTTCAACGGGCGTGCGGCACGACATGACGTATTGAGGCAGAGCGAAATCCTCCTGGGCTCGTTTTTGAAGGAACTCGAACCAGTGCTTGTTTAGAGCATAGATGGTCGAGCTACATCGGCTGCACCACTCTTGCGGTCCGCTGATCAGGGGGTCCCACAGATCGGTGTCGGCACCCGGCCACTGCCAAAGAACATTGCCAAAACTAAAGGCGTCGTTGGATCGGTCATCGGGCATCACACATCCTTTTCATAAGACGTTCAGAACCACATCGCGCATTTCAAGTAGCGAAGCATTGATTGGCGTCAAAACACGACGCTCGGGCACCAATGCCCATCCGGCGTTGACGCCACTGCGCGACACGGCGATCTATCCGAGCATCAATCGTCGGGAATACGCGACGCGCCTCCTCCTTCGGTTCAGCTGAAGCGGGCTTGCTGTTCTTGGGTCTTGGTGGGAAAAGTTCAACCGCTAAACGGCCATGGTTGGCTGCTGTCATTTGCGACCAACAGAAGCGAACAAGCCATGACGTTACAACAGACTGAACGCATCCACGTCTGCGCCTTGAGACACATTCCCGAGATGGTCAAGCAGACCGGCGCACGGCATCTCGTGAGCGCCATCAACGCCGATTGCCTGCCGGTTACTCCAGCGGCGATTTCTCGTGACCGCCATCTCAAGCTTGACATGCACGACATCACCGAATTGCAGCCAGGAACAACACTCCCGAGCACTGAGCATGTCTTGGAGCTGCTCGATTTCGTCCAGAGTTGGGACAGGCAGGCACCAATCTTAATCCACTGCTTCGCGGGGCTTAGCCGTTCGACCGCCGCCGCGTTTATCACGCTATGCGCCTTAAATCCTCGCGCGCCCGAAGTGGCCATCGCACAAGCTTTGCGTCGATCGTCCGATACTGCGATCCCAAACCGGTTGTTCGTCATGCTTGCCGATAAAGTGCTTTATCGCGAAGGCCGTATGGTCGCGGCGCTTGACAGTATGGGGCAAAATAAAATCGCATGCTATCGATGGCGCTGGCGTCGCTGGTTCTGCCCTTCCTGCCTCTGGCGCCGCTGCAGATCCTTCTCAACAATCTGATCTACGACCTATCCGAAATCGGCATCCCCTTTGATTCCGCCGACAAGGAGGACCTAGCCAAGCCGAGGGTTTGGAACATGAAGGCCGTGCTGCGTTTCACGCTGATTATGGGGCCGTTGTCTTCCGTATTCGATGTTGCGACCTTCGCCCTTCTCCGGATTGGCTTCGATGCGACCGTTGAAACATTTCGGACCGCGTGGTTCGTCGAATCGATCCTGACGCAGATCCTCGTCATCTTCATCATCCGCACGGCGCGCCCGTTTTGGGCGAGTTGGCCTCATCCCGCTCTTACCGGAACATCGCTAGGGGCGCTGGCCGTTGCACTCGTCTTGGCGTTGACGCCGCTCGCCAGCATCGCCGGTTTCGTGCCGCTGCCGGCCTTACTTCTCGCCGCGGTTGCCGGCGTGAGCCTTCTCTATCTTGCCTCTGCCGAAGCGTTAAAGCGTGCAGCCATTGCACCGCCCCGCTGACGGGACGTCGAGGTCGAGTTGCCAAGGGGAATGCTAGTGCTCGCGGCGCCTGCGGGACCAGCGCACCCACGGGAGCGAAGATGATTGCCGCGTCGAGAGCTACCGGCGGCATGTCGTGAAACCTCCCAACGCGAGCCCAGCGAGAGCGCATGCTTCTGGGCTGGCTCGTCACCTGGATGGGTTAAGTCATAGACCTCGCGGCCTTGCCAATCGCAGACCTGGGCGCCCATAGCCCACTGTGGAGAGTAGCTCTCCGCGGGATCACCAGATACGGTTTAGACGGACTTTAATGTCCAAACCACGAGGTCCGTTACAGCTTTGCGGAAGGCTTCGTTAAGGGCAGCCGCTACAGCTGCCTCGTCCGTGATGCTTGCCGGTACGCGGACGTCGAAGATCCGTGCTCCGAGAATCTCGCCAGTTTCGCCGATGATCTTCGCGGAAAACGCAAACTGTGCAGTGGGTGGGTCTGACGTCACAACTTGGAAACTGCGTAAGTCTATCAAAAGCTGATAGTCGATTTTTAGACCTTCGGGCTGGCGTCCGAGGATTTTCAGATAATTAGCATTCTCGAAGCTCTGAACGATCCGGGATTGCAGAACTCGGGTCAAAGTATCCGGCCATTTGGCTTGAATTGCCGTCGATCGTTCTCCCGTCGGCGTCCTGACCACAATCTCATCATTGAACAGATTGCCGACAACATCGGGCTCGGGAACTACCAGTTGGCCCGCCGGAATCTTAGCCAGGGGCGGAAAGCTTTGTACCGCTTTGAGATCAAAGACATGGGCCGCGGACTTTTGTGCTCCCCCACCTGTCATGCGCTCCAATCCGGAAAGAATGCCGTCTACACGATCTGAATTGCGGGCCAGTGCTCCGGAGAACATGTTGATGTTAGCGATGAGCGTGCGCAAGGGCTCGGCGTTGTCGCTTACGACGGCGTCGATATGGCGAAGGACACCTCGTGCGGCATCCGTCACGTTTTGGCCGGCATCCGGCGTTGCGGCAAGGAGCGGCGGTTGACCGTCGGTCGATGTCGCCGGAGATGCGTCCGGTGCTCCGCCGTTCAGCGACAGAACCGGTGCGCCCATCAAGCCCTGAAACTCGATCCCAACCTTGGTGTCGGATCGGACGGGAGTTTCCCGGCGGACGGACATAACCGCTGTAACTTGTTTCGGATTTTCAGGGCTCAATTCCAGCGCCACGACTTCGCCGACGCGAATTCCGTTGAACAGCACGGCAGAACCCTTCAGCAGGCCTGATACCGTATTTTCAAAGCGCGCTCGATAGAGGGCCTGCTGTGTGAGGCCGCCGGCATGGTTCAACCAGTAGACGAACGCGAAAGCTGCCCCGAAGACGAAAAGTGTAAAAAGGCCAATCAATGTGTAGCGCGCGCGGATTTCCATCTCGTAGCCTCAAGCTGGTGAATGTGAGAAGTGTGCGCCGAGCAGCTGACCGCGCTGCCCGCGAAAATACGATTTGACCCAGGGATGCTCGCTCGAAAGCATTGCCGAGATCGGCCCATCCGCCACGACCTTTCCTTCGGCCAATACGGCGATCCGATCGCAAACCAAGTACAGGCTATTCAAATCGTGGGTGACCATGAAGACGGTCAATCCCAGTGTTTGCTGAAGCGTTCGGATCAGCGCGTCGAAGTCTCCAGCCGAAATAGGATCAAGACCCGAGGTGGGTTCATCGAGGAACACAACTTCTGGGTCGAGCGCCAGGGCGCGGGCCAGTGCGACGCGTTTGGTCATGCCGCCAGAAAGCTCCGAGGGAAGTTTGCTCGCGTCCTTCGCGGAAAGCCCAACCATCGCTAGCTTCGTCACGGCAATCTCATCGAGTACGTGTTCCGGAAGGTGCAAGAATTCGCGCATCGCAAACTGCACGTTTTGCAACACGGTCAATGATGAGAACAATGCGCCATTCTGGAAAAGAACGCCGGTTCGTCGCTGCAAATCGTGGCGCGCTCTATCGCCGACATCATCGATATTTTGACCGAAAACATCGATTCTCCCGGAGCGCTTGGGCAGAAGACCGATGATCGTGCGCAAGAAGACTGACTTGCCGCTTCCGGAACCACCGACCAATCCTAGAATCTCGCCCTTGCGGACATCGAGAGAGACATGATCCAGCACGGTGTGGTCGCGGAAACCGACGACGAGATCCCGTACGCTTATGACCGTTAGAGGCAGCACGGCATTACATCCCGATTGATGCGAAAAAGATTGCAAACAGGCCGTCGAGTACGATCACAAGAAAGATCGACGTCACGACAGAGGCTGTCGTCTGTAGTCCGAGGGATTCGGCACTGCCGCGGACTTTCAGGCCCTCGGTGCAGGCGACGGTGCCTATAACCAGAGCCATGAATGGCGCCTTGATCATTCCGACTTTGAAATGCGTGATGGAAATTGCTTCTTTCAGGCGAGCGAAGAAAATCTCCGGACTCATGCCGCCGTAGAGCCATGCGACGAGTTCGCCGCCATATAACGCCGACATGGAGCCGAGGAACGTGAGGATCGGAAGCGCAATCACCAATGCGACGACTCGCGGCAGAATCAGAATATCCACCGGATCGAAGCCCATGGTGCGAAGCGCATCGATCTCCTCGCGCATTTTCATCGAGCCGAGTTCGGCCGTGTATGAACTGCCCGACCGGCCCGCCACCATAATGGCGACGATGAGGACGCCGATCTCACGGAGTACGAGAATTCCGACCATGTCGACGACATAGTCGTCCGCGCCGAACTTTCGGAAATGGAAGAAGCCCTGTTGGGCGATAATCCCTCCAATCAGAAAGGTAATCAGCAGGATGATAGGCACAGCCTGCCAGCCGACACGATCGAGTTGGTGAACGGTGGAGGTAAAGCGGAAGGTCGACGGCTTGAGTATCGCGCGCACCGCGGCGCCGCAGATGGCTCCGAGCATGTTGAGCAAGAGCAGAAAACTCTGCCACGCGGCCGCTACTGATTTCCCAAGTGACGCTAACCATGGAAATTGAGGACCATCATTCATATGCTCCGCTTCGGCGCGAGCGCTGGCGTTTCTGACCGCATCGAACAAGCTGGCGTATCGTTCCGGCAGGCCGATTATTTTCAAATCGTGTCCGCTAGATTTCAATTCGCGAACAAGACGCGCGAGTTGCCAGGCCCCGAACGTGTCAAAGGCGCAAATCCGAGACAGATCGATACTGGGTGCGCCCTGCCCGTTGACGCTGGCCAGTATGGAACGGATTGCCTGATCGAGCTGGTTCGCATGCGATGAAGTCCAGTCGTCGGCAGAAACGATCAGCAACTCACCGTGTTGCGTCGTGGTCGTCAGCAACGACGTGGAAGGTGCGCTCTTCACTTTGCCTCGGCTTCAAAAGTTCCTTTGAGGGCACAAGGTGCGATTACTTGCGCCGCTCTGGCGACCCATCACTGATTTGAATCAAGCCTCAAGTAGGACCGAATAGGTTGTGCCGCTATTTTCCGTGCAGCAAAATTATCTGCGCCACGGGAAGGCAAAATCAGTCGGCAAAATGACAGCTGAATGAGGCAAGCGTGAGAAGAAGCTGCACACAAGCCGAAGTCTTCTCGTTCGATTGATCAACCCTCACCGGCTGGCGCCGGGTTGGAGTGCGTCACCTCCATCGTGTCGACGTAAGTCGCCGCATCCCAGGAAATGTCCGGCGGGATGCCGTAGAACTCGTCGAAGCCGTGAGCGGTTGGCAGGCTCTGCGGCTCGCTGCCCAAGTGCCACTTGCCGAATATTGCGGTGGCATAGCCCCCGCGCTTGAACATGTCACCCATATCACGCACAACTCAGTCCTCCATGCCGCCCTTGATGTGCGGCGGTTTTGTCAAATCCAGTGCTGGCACGGGATTTCCGGGATTCTGGAGATTTGGAATCTGATCGTTCGAGGCTCCGCCTGGAATGCGCTTGATGTTCGGGAAGTCGACGATCGATTTGTCGAACTCTGCTCCCACTCGACGGCCGTGTGGGAGTGGCACTACTCCTCACCTTGGTCATCGAGATGATCAGCTGCTTCGGATTAGCCGCGTTGAGGGCGCTCAGGGAGGAGGGGAGGAACCATCCTAACGGCTTGTACGCGACATCCGCAGGGCCGCCCGCAAGCAGTATTCGGCCGAGGAGAAGATCCGCATCGTCCTCGACGGCCTGCAAGGCGGTTTTTTGTTTGTGCTGGCGCATTCCAGGGCATTTCGATTGAATTGAAACTATTTTATACTTTTTTAGCTAGATGCAGAATCTTTTTGCGACTCGCTTGTGACGGTTGCCGGCCGTGCGTGGACGAAACCACGAGGAACCAATCCTCGGCGCATGCAGCGCTCGCAATCTGGTTTTGAGCAAGATCAAACCGTTTGACGAAAGTTCACCTTACTCACTTTGACCTTTGGAGATTTGTCCATGCGGTGGCCAAGTGTGGCGGTATTCTTTGCTCTTCTGTTTCCTCTATACGTCAATGCGCAAGAGCCAGGTGACTCGCGTGCTGGGCTCGCGTTTGCGCGTGCAAATTGTGCAGAATGCCACGCTATAACTGATACCGAAATTAAGTCTCCAAATCCCGATGCGCCGACTTTCGCGAGCGTCGCGAAAACACCGGGAATGACAGGGCGTGCGCTAGCCGTTTGGCTCCAAACATCCCACCCCACGATGCCAAATTTTCTCATTGCCGAAAAGGATCGAGACAACGTCATCGCATACATCATGAGCTTGCAACCGCCTCCAGCGCAGTAATGAGCTCACTACTCATTGCGAAGCATTGTTCCATCAATGCGACTCGCGCGCGAGGGACGCTTCGGTTGTTGCCTTAACTTAAGCCTGCGAGCATCTCGTGACTACGTGCGCAGGGCCGGGCCACGGCATTGGCTTCCGCATCGTTTTTGGCAAGCAGAGCCCGGTCAAGCGAGTCCGGAGGCGTTGCGCTGCTCTTCTTGCTCTTGCTCATTCAGGTCGCGACGGAACTGGTCATCGCCGGCACGGATCTTTTCTGGCCACCTTTCGGGTATTGGTTCGCGGCGTGGGTTGCCCCCGGCGTCGACCCGACGCTGGTCGTACCGGGCACCACCGACTTAGTCGATAGGTCTGGCTACGAGACCATGCGCGCTTTACGCAGCCCATTCGTTGAAGTGCATGAATTGGGCTTCTACGCATTGGCTGTCGTGATAGTCCTTCATCTCATCGCGGTCGTGGCTACGGAGCTCCCTGAAGGCGGCAGCATCACGTCGGCGATGTTTACCGGCCGCAAGATTCTCTCGCGTCCTCCGCCCGATGCACCGTGAAGGACCCATGAGGTATTTTGGGCGACGCACGGCGAGAGGTGCCGATGATCAACGAACGTCTCGCCAGGCGCGCTCTGGTTCTCATTACGCTGCTCGGCCTTGTATTAGGTGTGGCGACCATTCTGATTGGACGTCGCGAACTGGCAGGTTGGATCTGGACGGCAGCAACAATCCCCGTTGTCATCGCTCTTGCCATCTCGATTGTTCGCGATCTTTTGGCGGGGCGAATGGGCGTCGACGTTATCGCCCTTCTGGCAATGAGCGGAGCCATCGGTCTTAATCAGTCCCTCGCCGCAATCGTGGTCGCCATAATGTACACGGGCGGCACGTTACTTGAGGACTACGCGGTCGGTCGCGCAGAGCGTAATTTGAAATTGCTCGTCGATCGTGCCCCGAGGCTTGCTCACCGGCGCGCAGACGAATTGGTCGAAGACGTTGCCGTCAATGACGTCAAGATCGGCGATGTGATCCTTGTCCGCGCGGGAGAGGTCATTCCCGTCGATGGGCTGATCACGTCCCAAGTTGCGGTGATCGATGAATCAGCACTCACGGGCGAACCGATCCCGGTCACGCGCCGGGCGGGGGAGAACGCCCGCAGTGGGACGCTCAACGCAGGCGACACGTTTGAATTGAAGGCCATCGCCACGGCCGACGAGAGCACTTACGCCGGTATTGTCCGTCTCGTCACTGCCGCTCAGACGGCCAAAGCTCCGTTCATTCGCGTCGCAGATCGCTACGCGTTGCTCTTATTGCCGATGACAGTTCTGGTGGCGGGAGGCGCCTGGGTTCTGTCGGGGGACCCCATTCGGGCACTCGCTGTCTTGGTGGTTGCCACTCCATGCCCGCTTATACTTGCCGCGCCCGTCGCCTTCATTGCCGGCGTCTCTCAGGCAGCACGCCGCGGTATAATCATCAAGGGCGGCGCTCCGCTCGATGCCCTAGCCCAGACGCATACTGTGTTGTTCGACAAGACCGGCACTCTGACGGTCGGAGGTGCGCGGCTGGCTGTAGTTGAGACGGCGCCCGATGTAAGCACCGACGAGGTGCTGCAGGTCGCTGGATCATTGGAACAGGCTTCGCAGCATGTCGTCGCTGCCGCCATCGTGGCTGCCGCCGTCGGCAGAGGTCTTCCATTGCAGATGCCCGACCATGTACACGAAGTAATGGGCTCAGGCCTGGAAGGTAGTGTTGCCGGCCGGAAAGTCCGAGTGGGCTCACACCAGCTCATCTTCGGCGCCCGCAAGCCTGACGACTGGGCTGCGCGCGCGTTGCGCCGGGCGTCCTGGCGATCTGCGCTCAGCATTTTCGTTTCAGTGGATGGCCGCATTATTGGGGCGTTGCTGCTTGCCGATGAGCTTCGCAAGGAAACTCCTCGCGCGATTCAGTCGCTACGCTCCGCCGGTGTAGCACGGATCGTTATGGTCACCGGTGATCGAGCAGATGCGGCGGAGACGATCGGAGCCGCGCTCGACATCGATGCAGTCCTCTCCGACCGGGTTCCGTCCGACAAGGTGGACGCCGTCGCAATGGAGAGGCGGCTCCATCCGACATTGATGGTTGGAGACGGGATCAACGACGCGCCGGCCCTTGCCGCTGCCGATGTCGGCGTCGCTTTGGGCGCGCGCGGTGCAAGCGCTTCGTCGGAGGCAGCCGATGTCGTGATCGTCGTTGACCGTCTCGATCGCGTATCCGAGGCTGTTACGATCGCGCGTCGCTCCCGACGCATCGCCATCGAGAGCATCGTTGCCGGAATGGCGCTGTCGGGAATTGCCATGGGCTTTGCGGCCTACGGCTGGCTTACTCCGGTCGCTGGCGCGCTTACGCAAGAGGCCATCGACGTTGCCGTCATCCTCAACGCCTTGCGCGCCCTTGGCCCGGGGCGTCGCCCCAGGTCACGATCTCTGCCCGGCAAATTGGCACGGGATCTTGGTCAGGAGCACCGCCTGCTCGAACAAGAGCTGGACAAGCTGAGATCCATTTCCGACGCACTCGACGACGCAATTGGTCAACAGGCGGTCGACTTGATCCTCTGCGCACGCGGCATCGTCGAAGGGAGCGTCGTTACGCATGAGCGCGAGGACGAAACTACCGTTTATCCGCGTGTGACGAAGTACCTGGCCGACGGCCACGGGCTATCGGCGATGAGTTCGTGCCCACCGGGAGATTCAACATCAGGCAAGACTCCTGGGGCGGCTGGCTCATGGGTTGCGCGCAGAGGATGCGGACAAGTACCTCGTGCGCGACGCCCAGCGTGTGATTGGATCGATTGAAGCGCTCGTTCGAATTCACAACGCCCAAGAGGAAGACATTTACGATGCCGCAGCCGCGACCTGACTTCATCAGGCGCGGACGCATAGTCTGGCTTCATTCGGTGGCGCTGATGAGCCCAACCAGCGATGTCTGCACCTTGATGTCGACCAATGCGTCATGTGCAGCGCTATCTGAACCGGCTACAAGCAGTGAGGAATGAAGCAGACTCCGGTGCTACGACCTAACGCGCATATTGGCGTTCGTTCTCCAACGAACTCGCACTCTATTGGGGTGTGTGGACATCAATTCTAGAGGCGCGCCAGGACCGCGCTCAGCTTATTGCGTACAGTCTCGGCGAGTTCCGACAATGCCGGCTTACCAACGGCGTGCATGATCCAAAGCGCATTCACGTCCGGCGACATCAAACTGAATTTTAGGAAAGAAGGGCTTGTCTGCGAGATTAAAGTGCCGCTTACACCTCAGCTGCCCCAGATTGAAGTCACAAGGCGCGCTTCCAACCAGTAATCATGGCCCGCGCAAGGTTCTCGCCGTGTTCTATGCTGGCGAAAATCACGCCGCCGATATGCACCGCTATCAACACCAAAGCAACATTGCTCGCCGTTTGGCGAAGACGGTCGATCCACTTAACACCCCAGAACGCATCAGTGGTCATCATCACGCCGCTGATGCAGATGACCATTAATGTTGCGAGCAACATGACCACCATAGCGCCACCAGCCGGATTGTGACCCAGGTAGCGTGGAGCGCGCATGCGCAGCATGTCTGCGATATAGCGCGCGATTGCTTGCGGGCCATAAACGAAGTCGGAAAATCGTGCATGTTGGGAGCCTACGAATCCCCAGACGATGCGCGCAACGACGAATCCCAATACGAAGTACCCGGCGCCAAGGTGGGGGTTGTCCCAGATCCCGCCTGAATACCATGCCACAGCGAACAGGATGACGAGCAGCCAGTGAAACACGCGTACGAAGAGGTCCCATACCTTGACTGAATGCGACGGCGTCTCGTCGCCGGCTTCAACAGTTTGTCCTGTCTCGGCAGACATATTGCCGCTCACTGCGAGTGGACGATTTTGGCCGTTGTCGGATCTAGAAACAGCTCCATTTTCTTCCCGCTCTTGTCCGTCACATAGGCCTCGTAGCAGTTGCCAGCGCGAGTTGTCTTGATACTGGTCACGGTGTAGCCCGCCTCGGCGATTTTGGCCTGCGCTTCAGCCTCGGTCATCCATTTGGCCTTCGTGGCTGTCGTGCACTTTCCAGAATAGCCAGCCGCAAATGCGGGGCTCGCGGTGAGCGCGGCAAATGCCGCTAACGTCAGTACCCTCTCGTTCATCGATCGATCTCCTTTGTCATTAAAGGAAGCTTTGTCATTGGAGCCGGTCCGCAATCATCGGCGCCCTCGGGTTATCCGGCTGAAGGAATAATGATCTGGCGCATATTCAATGCATTGAGATGAATCAAAGTGATGGCAACCCTGAAAGCCCTTCTTCACTGCACTTTTTGACTCTGATGGAGTTGAGTTGTTGTGATCAGGGGCCGAGCGAAAGGCGCCGGCGACGAAAGATTTGAGTCCTTTGGGAAATCTCAGCACGTAAACATTGTTCGTCTGCACGGTCCTCGTCCCCAGCATGCCATCCCGGCGCGTGATGCGCCGTAGCTTCTCAAGGAAGCCGTAGAGAGCCAGCCAAGCGAGTGCGTTGAACACCGTGCTCTTCGACTAAATTTGGGGCCAATCCGTCGTCTCGGAGAGTTGGGGCAGATGGGACATCGGCTCAACACAGGTACTTTCCGGTCGAGCCTGCATGCGCCTCACCATTCTGAAGGACGGTTGAAGCGCATGTCCAAGTTTGGGTTTGCGAACGGCAAGATGAATGAAAGCACCGCCCACGGAATAGTTCCCGTCGCGCGACGAGCAGTTTGTGGTCTTAATAAACGCTCCGCGGCTGCCTCTAGACTCCTCTCAAACCATTTTGCCGAGCACCTTCTTCATTTCGTCGAGCGAGAAGGCGCGCAGCGTCTCCGAGCGGACGTTGCCCAGAGACGAGACGCTCAGTACAAGCGCAGTCGCTGTCTCATCGTCGGGCGCTTCGAACACCACGACAGTGTCGTGGCTGCCGAGCGTCCAGTACATATCCCACATTCTGCTTGGGATTGATCACCTGCTGTTCGTTCTCGCGCTCGTCCTCCTGGTAAAAGGCTGGAAGCGCCTCGTCGGCACTATCACCGCGTTCACAGTAGCGCACAGCATCACGCTCGCCGCCGCCACGCTCGGCTTTGTGCATGTTCCCGGTCCACCCGTAGAAGCATGCATTGCGTTGAGTATTGTCTTCGTCGCCGCAGAAATCATCCGCGGACGCCAGGGCAAACCGGGGTTGACGGAGCGAGCGGAATCCAATCTTACGCCCTTCCAGCCCCTCAACCGTCTCGATCAGCTGCTTCAGGGAGCGCGCGAGGCGGTCGAGCCTTCAGACGACGATCGTGTCGCCCTTGCGGGCGTAGCCAACAGCGGCGGCCAGCTCGGGCCGGTCGCGAAGGGCGCCCGAGGCCTTTTCGACTAAGATCTTATTGCAACCTGCGGCCTTCAGCGCCTTGAGCTGAAGATCGGGATTCTGGTCCTGTCTCGAGACGCGGGCGTAGCCAATGTGCATGGGGCCGATATCCGATAATCGCAATGGGTCGAGCCGCCAACCGACATCAGGTGCGGCGGCGAGAGCGATATCCGAAGCAAACCGATGTCAGCTATGGAAGGAACAGCAGACTCGCAGATGCGCTAACGCGGCCGAAATCGACTGCGCGCTAATGCCTCTCATGTTGGCAATGCTCGTGATGTGACAGCACATTAATTACGCGGCACTTTGCAATTCGTCCCTTCGCACAAGTCTTGATCATGTTTTCCAGTTCGGTTCTCAACTCCAAAAGCCTCTCGATACGGCTGGTGACGGCCTGAAGATGCGCCCGCGCCAGCGCATCCACCTTCGCGCATGAGCGTTTGGGATGCTGTGCTAAACTGAGCAGTTCTCGTATTGCGTCGACCTCGAATCCTAACTCCCGTGCATGGCGGATGAAGCGCAAGCGATCAACTGCGGCCGGCCCGTAGAGGCGCCGATTACCTTCGCTCCGTGACGGCTGCGGCAACAACCCCACACCCTCGTAATATCGGATGGTCGGCACCTTGACCCCGGTTTTGCGCGACAATTGGCCGATCGGGATGACACCGCTCATAATACGCTTGCTCCTCTAGTCACTAGAGATACTGTCTGAGCCATGACAACAAAAGCCTCGACTGATGCCTGCCAATCCATTGCCTGCGGCTGCCACGGCAATCTACGATTTGACGGTCTCGATCCCCGATACAAGCGCGTTCTGTGGACCGTCATTGCCATCAATGCTGCCATGTTCGTGCTTGAGTTTATTGCCGGCCAGCTTGCGGGATCGCAGGCGCTTCAGGCCGACGCACTGGATTTCCTCGGCGACACGCTGACCTACGGCATCAGCCTCGCGGTCATCGGCCGTTCGCTGCAGGTGCGCTCCGGCGCCGCGCTGTTGAAGGGCGGCAGCCTGTTGCTGATGGGGATGTGGGTGTTCGGCAGCACGCTCTACCACGTGCTGATCCTCGGGTTGCCGCGCGCCGAAATCATGGGCGGCATCGGCATGCTCGCGCTCACCGCCAACTTGGCCAGCGTGCTTCTCCTGTTGAGCTACAAGGATGGGGATGCCAACGTCCGTTCGGTGTGGCTCTGTTCGCGCAACGATGCCATCGGCAATGTCGCGGTGATGATCGCCGCCCTGGCGGTGTGGGGAAGCGCCAGCGCATGGCCGGACTTGCTCGTTGCTGGCATCATGGCGGGCGTGTTCCTCACGTCGTCGACGCAGGTTCTGCGCCAGGCTTGGGTTGAACGCCGGGAGATCGCGGCGGCCTAGCTTTCTGATCTATGGTTGAGCCGTCGCCTAACCCCGCTCGAATATTCCGTTCTCTGTGCGGAGGATGACGTTGAAGCCACTCTGTCGGGCTAGCGTTGGTCTCGTCATCGCGGTTGGAATCGGCGCCACTGCCACTGGCGCCGAACTTCCGCTCCACCAGATTGTCCAAGCGCTGTTTGACGCGAAGCCAGGCGTTCAGCTCGATTTTTCGGGGAAGGGGTACCGGTACGACTGTCGTACCGGTACGCCTTTCGCTTCTTGATCTCAGCGGTGTCGACTTCAAACGGGCGAACCTGACGGGCGCGAACTTGTTGGGTGATGACCTGACGGGAGCCAATCTCTATGGCGTCAAACTTGCGGGCGCCAAGCTCGATCGGACGTCGCTGGCGCGCACCAATTTTGACGGTGCCGATCTTTCACAGGCCACGCTGTTCGACGCCGTTGGGTCCCTGACCTTCGAGGTTCCGGCCGCCAACGCGCCGACCTTCGTGGGTGCGAATCTTTCCGGTGCCCACATCTTCGCCCGGCTGAGCCGCGCCGATTTCCGGAACGCCAACCTGTCAGGCGCGCATCTCGGCACCGAACACAACCAGTTCAAGATGCCGAAGCAGACCGATCTATCCGGCGCACTCTTCGGCGGCGCGAATCTGGAGGGTGTCGACTTCACTGGCGCGAACCTGATCTTCGCCAACATGGATGCCGCCAACCTCAAGGGCGCCATCCTGGTCCGGGCCGATTTGTCGAACGCGGACCTGAGCGGAGCGGACCTTGCTGGCGCGGACTTCACCGACGCCAACGTATACGGCACCGTGTTCAAGAGTGCCAAGGGACTGGGGGATGTGAAAGGCCTCAATGAAGCGAAGAACCGCGACAAGGCGGTCTTCTGACCGTCAACGCGCCCTTCCACGGCATTATGACGCAATTGCCTCTATTGCACCTCGCGACGTGCGGACCCGGCGAGGATAAGCATTGAGGCAAAAGCACTTCACCATATCGTCAGACTTCGCTTGGGCAGCGGTGCTTGTTACGGCACCATTGGCAATGCAGTGAGCGCGCCACCAGACGCTACTTTGATTTTCATTCAAAAAAAGCCGCTCAAGAGCGGCGCTTCTGATTTCGGGTCTTATTTCGCGGGCTCGAATGTCGTGCCTTCGATCTTCGCGCATTTGTCTTTCGTCGTCTGGGTAAAGCCCTGGCCAGTGCAGGCCTTCGGCCGCTCCGTCGTCCACACAGCATCTAGCCGATGAAGGCTTCTAACCGGGCCGCTTAGTGGGGGTCGGTCAGTCGCCCAGGTGATCTTGCAGTCAATGAGTTCCAACATCCCAGCGGCAGCCTTCCGCCGAGTTGATACCATCGTTAAGCCCAGCTCACCACGTTACCCCTTGCGGTGCGGATTTTTCGAACGCCCAATTGGGGCCACGTAGATCTCCAAACGATGATCAACGATCTGGTAGCCATGTTGTCGAGCAATCGCAATCTGGAGTTGTTCGATCTCCGGGGATTGAAATTCAGTCACCTGTCCGGTCTCCACATCGATCAGATGGTCATGGTGTCGCGCCGGCACGACTTCATATCTCGATCGCCCGTCTGCAAACTCGTGCCGTTTGACCAGCCCAAGTTTTTCTAACAGGTTGAGGTTTCGGTACACCGTCGACAGCGACATATTGGGGTCAAGTGCATGAGCCCGGCGGTGGAGTTCTTCCACGTCCGGGTGGTTGGTGGCTTCGGCGATCAGCCGAATGACGACACGCCTTTGCTCCGTCATGCGAATGTGCTGGTTGGCACAGCGACGCTCGATTGCAGCCATTCTCGACATCGATCAAACCCACAGCACTGGAACGCGCTCCGCGTTCAATTGCCCCGCCTGTCAGCCTAGCAACGCGTCCGCGACGACCTTTATATTCAGGACGATCAATACGATGGCAACGATGGCGGCAAGCACCGCCATCCAGCGCGGCGCCACCAGCTCGCCCATCTTACGCCGATCGGCGGTAAACATCACAAGCGGCACGATGGCGAACGGAAGCTGCATCCCGAGAATGACCTGGCTCAGGATAATTAACTTGGTGATGCCGCCTGTCCCATAAGCGACGACGGCAATGATAGCCGGAATGATCGCCAGACCGCGCGTTGCCAGCCGGCGCGCCCAGGCCGGCAGCCGCAATTTGATGAAACCCTCCATGACGATCTGGCCTGCCAGCGTTGCCGTCACCGTCGAATTGAGGCCACAGCAGAGCAGCGCGATCGCAAACAGCGTGGCTCCCAAGGCGGAGCCGAGCAGCGGTGCAAGCAATCGATATGCATCGCCCAACTCCGCGACTTCGGTCTGGCCCACCCGGTTGAAGGTCGCAGCGGCAAGGATCAAGATTGCGGCGTTGACGGTGAGCGCGAGCATCAAGGCAATTGTGGAATCGACCGTCGCATACCTGATGGCCTCGCGCTTGGCTTGAATGGTATCGGCCACGATGCGCGTCTGCACGATCGAGGAGTGCAGGTAAAGATTGTGCGGCATCACCGTCGCCCCGATGATGCCGATGGCGAGATACAGCATGGCGGGGTTTTTCACGATCTCAGTCGTCGGAGCGAACCCGATGATGATGGCGCGCATGTCCGGCTGCGCCATCGCCAGTAGGATACCGAAGCACACCGTGATCACTCCCAGCATCGTGATGATAAAAGCTTCAATCCAGCGGAACCCGACGTTCTGCAAGTAGAGGATCAGGAACACATCGAGGGCGGTGATGAACACGCCGAGTTCGAGGGGAATACCAAACAGCAGATTGAGGCCAATCGCACTGCCGATGACCTCGGCCAGATCGGTGGAACAGATTGCGATCTCCGCAAAGCCCCACAGAATGTAGCTGACCGGTTTGGGAAAAGCGTCGTGGCAGGCCTGGGCAAGGTCGCGACCGGTCGCAAAGCCGAGCCGCGCGCTCAGCGCCTGCAGCAGGATCGCCATCAGATTGGAAATCAGCGCGATCACGAGCAGCGCGTAGCCGAACTGCGCTCCCCCGGCGAGTGAGGTTGCCCAATTGCCGGGGTCCATGTATCCAACCGAAATGAGATAACCGGGCCCGAGGAATGCCACCAGCTTGCGCCAGCCGGTGCCAGTGACCGGGATCGACCCCCACACCTCGCGCAGCGACGGTGCGGCGCGCGCGTGCCTCCACCCGTCGGCCAGACGACCCTTCTTTCGCTCGTCGATCCTCCGATCCACCACGTGTTCCTGGAGCATTTGCAAATGCGAATGAGTTGCAACATAAGTCCTGCACCTCGCTGGTAGCAATGGTGATGTACGGCTGTTGGAATTGCTGGTTAAATCGAGGCTGGCCGGCATTCGGCTGCGTTTAATGGGGACGCCCTCTGGCTCGATCATGCGGAAGACAGCACATCCTGCTTGTCACCCGCTTTGAGGCGGAGCTGGGTGTAAAACTCTTCGTCGGCTGCAACCGCGCTGCGGAACCCGTGATGGTCGCCAGCAACCGGGTTGACGGCGAGGGCATTAACATTGCCTGCTGCCCAATCGATGGTCACGCTGACCCGATGTGGAAGTTCACGTCCCAGATACTCGTAATGGGCCGCTAGAAGAAAAGTACTCGGCTGCCTAGGGAAATTTTCAACTCTAGAGGCGCGCCAGGACAGCGCTCAGTTTGTTGCGTACGGTTTCAGCGAGTTCCGACAATGCAGGCTTGCCGACATGTTCCATTGATGCTGTTGGATCGATTGCAGCCACCTCTACGTCGCCATTGTCGAGCTCTTGCAAAATGACGTTGCACGGCAGCATGGCGCCGATTTTGTCCTCGGCTTGCAGCGCGCGGTGGGCCAGCTGAGGGTTGCACGCACCGAGAATGCGATAGGGCCGCCACTCGATTCCGAGTTTCGTCTTGAGCGTCGATCGGACGTCGATGTCAGCTAGAACGCCGAACCCTTCCTCCTTCAGCGCTGCGGTAACTTTTTCGATCGCGACATCGAAAGCCACTCGTATGGTTTTTGCGATGTAAAAGCTCATGGATCGAACCTCCATGGTTGTTCTTGCGGCGGAGGAACGCATGCTCGACTTGACCTGCGTTCGCGCACAGATCCGCGCGCCTGAAGGCTTGCCGCCATCCTCCACGTCAACCGCTAAGCACCTTGCGCCTCATTTCATATTCCTCGCGATCGATCTCGCCTTTCGAGAATTGCTCATGATCGCCATCGTAGAGTTCGAACAAAAGCGACCACGAGACCAACCAGGAGCGCCAAAGGAAGCAGCATGAACAACCACCCGAAACCCATGCCCAAGCCTCCACTCGTCCACCAATCGCGCATCATCATGCAGTCTCCATTTAGCGCTGACCGCCGCCTCGCGTTTGGCGCTCACATCATGCAGCAGCCCATCCCGAGCAGTAGATCCGCCTTTTTCTTCTGGTCGTCGCTCAGCGCACCGTAGAGCGTCTCGGTTGCGGGCCGCAAAGCCTTGAGGCTCTCAACCATGCTTTCCATTGCCTTAGTACGTTCGTCCAGACGCTCGAGCGCCGTTCCCGCTTGCATGGCCTGCATCATCGCGGTGTGCATGCCCTGCATATTCGATGCTCGGGCTTTGACTGCGGTCACGTAGCCGTCCCAGGCTGCGGACTGCGCGTCAGTGATGCCGAGCTCGGCCTTCACGTAGGCGAGGCGCCCCTCCATCATCGGACCGAAATCCATCATCATGCCCGCTCCCATCATCCCTTGCATCCCAGGACCCATCATTCCCATGTTGCCCTGCCCCATCCCCATCTGGCCCATCATGCCTTGGCCCATTCCGTAGCCCATCCTGGGCATCTGCTGCTGGCCCTGCTGGGCGAGGGCTGCGCCCGCGCCAAGTCCAAGGGTACTAATCAGCGCTACAGTGAGAAAACGCGATTTCGATTTCATGATCTGATTTTCCTTATGACTTAATTTCGCAGCTTGCTCCAACGCCAGTCACTTTTCGGACGTACCGCTTTGACCAAGGTCAAAAACCGGCTTGTCCGGCGGCTGGCCCATCCTTCCTGTTTTCCGGCGTCAGCTTGCCTCACGGCGGCATCGGGTATGTTGGGCCACCCATTTTTCAGCACGCATGCTTAAGGCCTCGCTTTCTGCATCGCGACTGCCACAAACGCTCCCGACGCGAACGTTAGAAAACCGATGCCGGTGATGGCCCAGGTCAATCCGAACGCATCGCCGATGAGACCCGCTAGGAGCGCGCCCACCGCGTAGCCCATGTCCCGCCAGAAGCGATAGATGCTGAGCGAGCGGGCCCGCCAAGTGGGGTGCGCGACGTCCGAGACCGCAGCGAGCAGTGTTGGATAGACCATGGCCGTGCCGAGCCCAAGCAGGATGCTGGCGACGAGCCACCATGCGACGCCATCAAATCCCGCCACCATGAACAGCGCGGCAGCTTGAAGCCACATGCCTGCTACGATCAGGCCCTTGCGACCGATGCGGTCGCTGAGCGGGCCTGTGACCATCTGCATGATGCCCCACACGGCCGGATAGACTGCTTTCAATGCGCCGATTGGCTCGACGCCCAACCCTTGTGCAGCGAAGAAGATCGGAAAGATCGCCCAGCTCATCCCGTCGTTGAGATTGTTGACCAGCCCCGCCTGACAGGCCGCGAACAAATTCCGGTCCGTGAACGAGGTGCGCAGGAACACCTCCTTGAAGCTGATCGGATCGGCCTTCGCGTGGATGCTCGCTTCGAGACGCACATGCTCGCTTGTGTCGCGTACGAGAAGCGTCGAGAGACCCAGCCCGACCACGGCATAGCCGATGCCGAGATAGAATGGCTGTGGCCGCAGGGCGTCGTTCTCGGCAGCAATCCAGCCGGTGAGGAACGCGGTCAGGCCGACCATGAGGTAGCCAGCACATTCATTGAGGCCGACCGCCAGTCCGCGCGACTTCGGACCGACGAGATCGATCTTCATGATAACGGCCATCGACCAGGCGAGGCCCTGGCTGACGCCCAGCAGTGAATTGGCAGCGATGATCCAGTTCCAGCTCGGCGCCCAGATGATCAGGAAGGGAACCGGCAAGCCGATGAGCCAGCCCAATACCAGGACGCGTTTGCGGCCCCACCGGTCCGCCATCTCACCGGAGAGCAAGTTCGTGAACGCCTTCGAGATGCCGAAGCTCACGATGAAGGAGGCGACCACAGTGCTCGATGCGAGCTTGAACTCCTCCGAGCCGATCAGCGGCACCACCGTGCGCTCCATCCCGACCATGCCGCCGACGAACGCATTCACCAGGACGAGCAAGGAGAACTGGCGCCAGTTCTCGAGCAGTCCGAGTCTGACAGAGGAGCGTGGTACCGTCGCCGTTGAGTCCATCGTCAGGCCGCGGCTGACGTCAAACCAGAATTGGCTGCTCGTAACGCCGCGGCATTTTCCGGCGCGGGCGGGATCTCGGCGAGCATAAAGCGGACAAACGCCGTTTCGTCTTCGATGCGCAGCGCCTCGTTATGGCGCTTCTCGAACCCGATGGTCGACCACGGCTTGCCGCTCAGGCGCCGACCGCATACCGAACCGGCATAGGCTCCGGGTAACACTTCGACATGGTCGGGCAATTCCATGAGGCGGCGCGCGCTCTTAAATAGGTCGCGCGCACCCTGTTCGGCACTGACGGCAAGCTCCGTCCTGCCGAGGTCGCCAACCATCAGCGTGTGGCCCGTCAGAGCGAACCAAGGCTCCTCGGCGCGGGTCCGGTCACTGACGAGCAGCGAGATGTGCTCGGGCGTGTGACCCGGCGTATGCAGTACGCGCACCATGACATTGCCGAGGGAAAGCTCGTCGTTGTCATGGACTGTTTTGAAGGCAAACGAAACGTTTGCGTGCGCCGAGAGAACGTAGTCGGCGCGGGCCGCCTTGGCGAGCGCACGCCCGGTGGACAAATGGTCGGCATGGACGTGGGTATCGACGACAAAATTGATACGCATGCCGGCCTCTTCCGCCGCGAACAGGTAGGGCCCGATGTCGCCAACCGGATCAACGACGGCTCCGGCGGCGCGGCTACCACAACCAAACAGATATGAGATCCCCACAGGCCGCGAGAACTGGGGTCTTGCCATGTCCTGCGTCGGCGAGGGATGAGCAGGCCCAAACTCCCTCCAATGTTGTCCCTCTAAGGAGAGCAAAGCAGAGGGGGCCTGGCGCCAGGGAGGCATCGACGGCGTCCCCAAGTTCAGGGACCATCTCAAAGAAGTGCAACCATGTCCCTGAGTTCGTCCGAGAGTGTTTGCAGTCCGCGTCCGGAAAATCCCTCAGTGCCTCGGAATTGAGGGCACGGTATGAGGTTTGGTGCGCTGCGCGTAGTCTAAGGCCATTGTCGATGCAGAAGCTCGGCGCCGAACTGACGGGCCTCGGGTTCACCAAGTGGAAGTCATGCGGCCTTATTCGCTATATGGATCTGCAACTTGCAGCTTGATGTAATAGTTTTTTTGTCCGACAAATTTGGAAAATCTCACGTTTAGAGTCACTTAGCCCTTGCAAGCAGGCGGGCGGGGCGCCGCCGGAATAAGCTCAACAAACCTTGACCTTGTCGGCTCCTTTAGTCGTGCAAGCCGCGCATGATAGCCGCGGACCTCGGTTGGACGGCCTGCGATGATGCCGGCGAGCACGTCGGTTCGACATTCATGCTGCAAGCTGCAGATCACGGTATCGGATGAGGCCACAAGACTTCCACTTCGAGCACCCGAGACGAAGCAACTTGGCGCTGAGTTTCTGCTGCGACAGTGGCTCATGGCCGTTCGCAGCGCACCAAGCCTCGTAAGCTGTCCGGATATCAGCCGTCGCCAGTGACGCGCCCGGTGCCGTCAAGAGACAGTCAGCGGCGAACGCTTCGATGTGTGAGCCCCCGAGCGGAACGACCGTTTCGGACGAGATTGAGCGTTTCAGAGATGCTCCCTTGGAACTCCCTCCCTTCGTCGTCTTCTTGGGCAGCGTGAAGACATTGGAGGATGGCTTTTTCGCCAGCTCCCTCCATTCGCCGCGAGTTGTCAGGGGCTCAGGATGGGCGGGCGTTAGGGAGGAGTTGGATGACACGTTCTCGGCTCCCTCAGGGAGGAGTTTGCCCGTGACCTCGGAGCCCACTGCAGCGGTCTCGCTGACATCGTCTCCGACATCCCCAGGGAGCGTCAAAACACTTTTTTGGCTAGCCCTCGCCCCTCCTCCCTCAGAGCCCGCAGCGATGCGAGTCCAAAGCAGCTCATGATCTCGATGACGAATGTGAGGAGGAGAGCCACGCCGACGCGACCGTCGAGCGGCAGCAGACGGCCGAGCGGTGGCGGCAAAGGCTTCCGAAAGCGGATCCGAAGTCGCGACAATAGGTGTGCCTGCAAGCGTCCGCCGCAGCTCCCTGGCCCGAACGTCAAGTTGCTCGTAGTCTTGAGCTACCGCCAACTCACGGCGCAGTTCGAGGACCTTGGCGCAAGCCGATTGAAAATATTTGCTGTCGCGGATGCTTTGGCATTCCTGACTGTCCCGCCAGACGCCGGGCGGCGAACATCATCAGCGAGGCAAAGCCGATGATAGCCAGATAAACGAGCACTGCACGACGCCTCGTATTTATTGATGAGACGGCGGTCACGACGACCGCGCGGGAAGCGCCTCGTCGGGTGTGTGCCGCACGGACATTGGAAGACGCTAACGTTTGTCGCCGCACTGCGCATCGACGGCCTCACCGCGACCTATGTCGTCGACGGCGCGATGGATGGGCCCGCCACCCTCGCCTATGTCGAGCAAGTGCTGGCGCCAACGCTGCGCAAGCGCGACATTGTCTTCATGGACAATCTGCGCACCCACAAGATCGAGGGAGTACAGCAGGCGATCGAAGCCGCCGGAGCAACGCGGCGCTTTCTGCCCGCCTAGTCGCCCGATCTCAATCCCATTGAGCAAGCGTTCTCGAAGTTGAAGGCGGCGCTACGCAAGGGTGCGGCGCGCACTGTGACAAGGCTCTTGAAACTGATCGGACGGATCACCAAGACATTGGCACCCGAGGAGTGTGCTAACTATTTTCAGCATGCCGGATATGGCGTGTGACCCACATCACGTCGAAAACGCTCTAGCTCGTACTTTGTCGGAGCTTGCACAGGAAGATCACCTGGATTCTCACCCTTGAGAATGCAGTCGACGTAAACTGCCCCGAGGCGGTATTGACTGTTGGGCGCTTCCTGGATCACGATGTAAGCGTTTGTTTCTCAGGGATTTGCTTGCTGGTTGTGAACGAAGCCTCCTCAATCAATCGAGAGCTGCGTTGACCGGTGAAGTATGACCAGAGCCATTGGGTTTCGACCCGCAATCGATTTGCAGCTGGGGAAGGCTGGCCACGTGGATGAACGCCCATATCAGCCAGGTCAGAAACCCACTCATGCGAACACGCCCGGCCTCTAGGATCGCAAAGTTCTTACCGACCACGGCCATGTTGCCCTTATCGAAGTACCGGAACGGACGCTTCGGTTCCTCCCCATTGAGCCGCCCTGCAATCAGCCGCCCCAGATAACGCCCTTGTAGGATCGCCGCCTGCGCGACGCCGGGCACGGGACGTCCGTCCTGCGTGACGGACGCCGCGTCGCCAACGACGAATACCCCGGCGACATCCGGAACGTCCAGAAACGGACCAACGAATGCCCTACCCGCACGATCGGTCTTGGCGCCAAGCATTTTCACGATCGGTGATGCCGCCACTCCTGCGGTCCACAGCCGTGGCACTCGGGATCCTTTTACCACCAGCGATTACGCCTTGGTCATCGACCTTTTCGACCATGGCTCCCGTCACAACTTTGACGCCAAGCTTTTCGAGCCGTTTGTTTGTCTTCTCGGACAAGGTCTCGGCGAAGCTGGGAAGCACGCGGTTGCCGCCTTCGAGCAGAACGATCCTGCTCTCGGTCGGATCGATCCGTCGGAAATTCCCTCTGAGCGTGACGGCGGTCATATGCGCGATCGAGCCAGCCAGCTCTACTCCGGTTGGGCCGGCGCCGACCAAGACGAAGGTCATCTGCCTGGCGCGTTCGCCCGCATCGTCGGTCTCTTCGGCGAGCTCGAAAGCGCCGAGGATCTTGGTTCGGATCTTCTCGGCATCGTTCAGGTTCTTGAGACCCGGCGCATACTGGGCAAAGTCGTCGTGGCCGAAGTAGCTCGGGCGCATTCCGGTAGCGACCACCAGAAAGTCGAATGGAATTTTACGAATACCGAGCTCCGGACAGCTGGCATCGATTGTCCGAGAAGTTGGGTTCACACCGCTCACTTCCGCCCGTCGCGATGGCATAATCCACGGAACAAGTTGCCTCATACTCCAGCGTCTCGGCATAATTCTCGGCGCGTCTTATGCCTAAATCATGCTCTCGCCGGGCAATGACCGCCTTAAACGCGTCTTTGTCGGCGGCCAATTTCGCCTTTAGCGCATTCCAATTCGCTGCAACCGTATCGCTCGCCGGATTAAGGCCTGCGCTGTAGCCTTTGAAACGCCCGAGACCTTTTCCGTTCGCATTAGCCTCCGCAAAGATGCTTTTTCGTCTCTTTTCACGGTCGACGTGTCGATCGCTTATCACCAACGGCCCGAACACGAAGCAACTCGAACTCTCGGCGACAGGCCTCGCTAAAGTCATTCAGAAGGTCAATGGACCTATCATTCACCATCTCTCGTAGTTCAATGAAGTTCTTTTCGGGTTCTAAGTACGTATCAACAATTTTGTGTGCGACTCGTTGGGCACGTTCGACAACATCCGGCGAAGAAAGGACGCGCATCCTGCCAATCTTCGCGTAAAGGCTGATCAACACCGGCATGTCTGCTTTGTCGTGCTGGAGCGCGTCCAAATAGGCCCTCGACGCATCATCGATAAACTCCCTGTAAAGCTCTTCTCTGCGGAATTTGTCCTGGGCGATCCATTGAGCCCTCGCTTGCGTGTGCTGGGTGAGCCAAGACGCTAGGACAGAGGTAAGTCCGCCTATCGCGGCCCCTGACAACGCCGCCAGAGCCGAAATTACAGATGCATCCATGAGCGATCACCGCGTTAAGCTGAGTCCTTGATAGGCCGTGGTGACTTGGGTTCGTAGATTACGAGAGCGCAAGTACCAGTAGTTGAGGTCTACTTCTGTAGCCCGCGTCCCGAGCTGAGGACGTTTGATGATACCAGCAATGGCGAACGTCGGGTTGACGTGATCCAAGGACGAAAGTTAACGGCTCTTCTATTCCGTAAAGAAGATGAAGCGGGCGAACTGCGATCCACAGGTCCGCCTTCGAACATACCAGCGACCGATCGGCGGTGTGCACCGCGTGGATGTGTGCGTTCACCGATGGTTAGGTGAGACGACGCTGGCGTCGAGCCAGACCGTCATTCCCGCCTCGATGCCGTCGCTTGCTGCGGTTGGATCGACACGGACAAGGAAGCTGTTGAGATCATGATCATTCACAGCCCGGGCTGCACGCCAGGTCGCGAACTCGCCAAGAGGAAAGATCTCCGTGACCCGGCCAGGAGTACGCTGATCCGTCGTTGTGACAAGGGTCACGGGAGCGCCGACGGCAATCTTGCCCAGCCTGTCCTCGCGAACGGTGAATGAGAACCAGCGTTTATTCGGCGCGCTGAGTGTCAGGATGGTTTCACCTGGTGAGATGACTTCGCCGGGTGACGCCACGAGCAAACCGACGACGCCGTCGATAGGGGACGTTATCCGCACCTTGGCAAGTTGAGCTTCGAGATCCGCAGTTGTTGCCGATGCCAGAAAGACTTTTGCGTCGGCGATGGCGCGCTCGTCATTCGTCGGCCCCGCTTTCCTTTGGGCGGCAGCTGCCCGCAATTGTGCAAGATTGGCCTCCGCCTTCCGCAGCGTGTTGTCGGCCTCATCCAATTTCTGCTTGCTGAGATAGTCTTTCTCGGCCAGTGCCGCCGTACGGTCATACTGCTGATGGGCAAGCGCGACGTTTGACTCCGCGATTGCGACCGCGCGCGTCGAGATGTCGATCTCCTCTTTGCGCACGCCGGCATATACGTTGGCGCGATCGGCACGCGACTGCAGTTCGGAAGCCTTCGCATGATCGAGCGAGGCGGCAAGCTCCGGGCTACTGAGCAGCGCTATAAGTTCACCCTTATGAACTTGTTGGCCTGATTTAACCGGAATTGAAACCAGCCGCGCATTGATTTCGGTTGAAATATGGACTTCGGTTTCCCTCACCACCCCGATCGGCAGCGCTGCATCGCGATTTGATCGACCGTGAAGATAGAAGAGGAGACCGGCGGCGCAGAGGATGATCAAAGCTGGCACGAGAAAGCGGCTCATGGAGATTTCTCATTGGCCGAGGACTGTACTGCTGCGGCTCGTGAGCCAGCCTGAAAGAGCTGCCAGCGCCGCGTAGAAAGCTACTAAGACCCACAAGGTCACCCAGTCATGGGACACTTCGTGGAGCGTCGCGCCCATCTGGTTGATGCGGACGAGACCGTCGATCGCCGACGTGCTCGGAAACACGAAGCTGATCTGGCGCAGCGTCTCAGGAATTGCTTCGACGGGCCATGCTACGCCGACCATGAAGAACAGCGGTAAGCTAGTCGCGATAAAGAGCAGGACAGCCGTTTCGCGCCGCTTGAACCAAGAGCCTGCAAGTTGACCGAGAAAGCTGACCGACAGGACGAAGGGGATCGCCAGCATTGCAAGATCGATGATGCGGTTCGAATACGAAAAGCCGTAAACGCGTGGAAGGACAATGAGGTAGAGGGCCAGTGCGGGTAAAGCCAAGCAAAGATGCGCAAGCGCTTGGCCGATCATCGCAACGAAGCTGTCGCGCCGTCTTCGGCCTTCGGCTCCGCCTTGTTCGAAAGCGACGCCGCCGAGCGTCGCCGAGCCCATCAGAAGCGTTTGCTGAATGATCAGCATGAAGGCGGCCGGCACGATATAGCTGGCGTATCCACCCGTTGGATTGAACAATGGCTCATTCAGAGCTTCCACGGGCGAAACCTTGATAAGACCAGCATGAGCGAGACTGCCGTCGAGCCGCGCGCCGCGCGCCGCGATCTCTGCGTTCACGGCCGCGGCGGCTTCGGATAAGCCTTGCAGTGTCCGGCTGTAGACAAAGAAATAAGCAGAATCGACGTAGGCGCCGATGCGTGCCGGGTTGCCTTTGAGGATCTCTCGTTCTGTTCCGTCCGGAATTGAGACGACGCCGTAAACTTCTCTCCTGTCCAGCGCCGTTCGAGCTTCCGCCACAGTATTCACGGAGACCAGCACCTTGATCGCCTCATCCGCGTTCAGCATCTGAATGAACCGCCGGCTGATTTCGGTGTGATCTTGATCGACGATCGCGATCGGCAACCCGCGCAATAACTGCCCAAGATAGGGCTGTGGATAGAGGATGCCATAAACGACAGGGGCGAGAACGACGAGGCCGAGAACACCTCGGTCATTCAGAACCCGTCGAATTTCATTCATCATTGCGCCGCCAACCCCCGGCGCGCCGGCATCGCTGGCGTCGTAGGCTTCCGCCGCATTCGCAGTCGCCCTGAAGTTCCTAATTGCCGAGAGACGCCACCAGCCGAGCATTAAAAATACCACGGCAAGCAATCCAAGAATTGCGAACGGCCTTACCGATTCCACGGGCGGCAGGCCCCGGACGGCCTGATCGAACAGAATTTCAATATACCATCGGAGCGGCAGCACGGAGCCCCAGGCGTGCGCGAAGTCGTTCATCGCAAGAATCGGAAAGCCAACACCAGCGAAGCCAAACGCTGGAGAGCAAAATATAGCGGTGACGCTCAAGCCGAGCGCCAAGTTTCGAGTAAGGAGCGTGAAAAGAGCCCCCATCGCCAAATATCCAATAATGAGGAGGCATGCGGCAGCGCCCATGATCAAGGAGTTTCCGCGAAACGGGACGTGAAAAACGCTGTGAATGATGGCGGCCACGACGACCATCATCAGCACGAAGACCCCGAACAGCGGAAGCAGCTTGCCTATGAGGGCCGCGAGAGGACTTCCACCTGCCGCGCGCAGCCACGCCGCCATGCTTCGTGATGAAAACTCCGAGCCCACGGCATAAGCCGCAGCAATCGCCGTAATCACGTGAAGCACCGTGGGAAGTATCGCGCGCAATAGGAACTGCGCGTAATTCAAGGCCGGATTGCTCAGAACATACTGCTCAAGTACGAGCGAGCCAGGCTGGAATGAGCTCGGCTTCCCGACAACGGGAGAAGGAAGGCCAGCCGTAGCGGCCGCAATTGCGGCAGAAAGGGCACTGTTGGCGTTGTTGCCGGGAGTGAAGTATTGCCGGTTGTAAAATATCACGATCTGCGGACGTTTGCGTCCGCTCAGCTCACGCTCGAAGTTTTCTGGTATGTAGACGGCCGCAAGCGACTCGCCCGACCGGATATCGTGCATAGCTTCAGTGAGATCATTCGCGCGCCGCGCCACACGAACACCCGCAGCCGATGCGACCGCCTGTACGTAGGCCATTGAGGAAGGCGTCCGGTCGGCATCAACAACGGTGACCCGGAGATTTCGGATCACGGCGTCGCTGAACGTATACGCGAGGATGGCGAACGCGATCAGGGGAACGCCAAGAACAAGGAAAAGGGCCACGCCGTCGCGTCGCATCCATCGGAGCTCACGGGTAGCCACGAGTAGAATGCCCGGACTGGGTACGCGTTTCATTTCTTACTCGGCGCTTCGGCATAGACGCTCATGCCCGGCCGAAGTTCGGGGACTGGCGGATCGGGATAGGCGCGGACTTCGAAAGTCCTGAGATCGAAATCACCCGTCGCGCGTGTGGCACGCCAACCGGAATATTCACCTTTTGGTGCGATCACGCGTATCGCCGACGTGATCAGACGATTTCCAAGAGCCGGCACGCGCATATCGAAGCGGTCACCAACCTTCAAACCTTTGACCAGATCCTCACGCAGATCGAAGCCGATCCAGACATCGTTGAGGTCGACAAGAGAGAGCAGCGGAACGCCGGGCGACACGTATTCCCCAAGTTCGGCTCCGATCTGATAGACTTGCGCGGCAATGGGTGCCTTCACCGTCAGCTCGTCGACTTGTGCCTTTATCGTGTCCACAGAGGCCTGGGCCTGCACGACGTTGGCCTGAGCGACCGCTCGTTCCTCTGGTGTGTAGCCGGCGACCGCCTCTTTGTAGGCGAGTTTCGCTTGCTCATTGCTGCTCTGAGCGACTTGGAGCGTGTTGGTGACCTCATCGAGGCGTTCGAGCGAGGCGTTGCCATGGCCGGCCAGTTCCTTGACGCGGTCGAAGCTACGTTGCGACAGCACTAGATTGGCCGCTGCGACGTCCATCGCTGCTTTCTTCTGATCGATTTCCTCCGCACGTGTTCCTGCCTGGATGTGGGCTAGGTTCGCGCGGGCGACACCTAGCGCGGCCTCTGCCTCGTGCAATTTGGTCAACAATTCCGGATTGTCGATTTCAAACAGCACCGCGCCCACCGTGACATTATTCCCGCGTTCGACGGGGCGCTTTCCGACCTTACCATCAATCCGGGCAGCAATATCCATACGTGTGGCGTCGGCCTCGCCTTGAACGAGCACGGGCTGTGGCTGAACCAAATACCAAAGAGAGAGACCGAGAATTGCTGCGATGATGATGCTGACGAGAATGGCCGGAGCCCGCGCGACAGTGCGGCCGCTTTGGATCTTGGCAGAGGCGCCCCTTCGATCGACTGCATCTGACTTTGTAGTCTCGGCGATAGTGTCAGCGTCCGTCATGTGCGGATGACACTCCAAGCATTGGCGACGTTGCAGCAGCCGGCTCCCACCATGGCCGCCCGCGATCTCAAGCTCACGCTCGATGCCCTGGACCAAGACATGAAAAACGTAAAGGCAATGATCACGGGCCTTGTGCAGAATCCATTGGATGTTGCTGCACATCGCGTGAACTAATATTATTAAACACTAAACCCCGTGTCATTCGGGAATATCTGGTCAGTCACTCAACAGACCTGAGCTGAGCCCGAAAAGGGTGAACCGCATGCTCGCTCTTCCTCAACCCTCCTCGTCAAGCGCGGAATTTCGGCTGACAGACTGTCGGATGCCGGTCGTTCGGGCACTTATGGCACTCATTCTTCAAGGCATTCGATGCAAAGAGCGGCGCGTTACTTTGGTCGTACGACCCGGCGGTGCCGCGCGCGCTTGGCGTCAGAGGGTGCTGCGACGTGGTCAACCGCGGCGTCGCCGCCTGGAAGGGCAAGATTTACGTGGGGACCTTCGACGGCCGGCTGGTCGCGCTCGACGCGCGCACCGGAAGGCAGATCTGGAGCGTGATGACCGTTGAGGAAACCCTTACTCCAAGCACTGTCATCTGGAAGGCACCCGCACAGTGCAAGCACCTGTCCGCGGTCACGTGCCAGGCCATGTCCCGAATTGTCGGTACGCTTACTCACGGACGCTTAATGACTTCCGGAGCCGGCCTTTTCCATCGGGGGCCACAACTGTCGCAGTCCGGTGAGCAGCCGTTCGATACGGACGGGCTTCGCAAAAGTCGCGTCTACCGGCATATCCCAGTAGGGATCAATGTATGCAGAGAGGATAGCAACTTTGATGTGCGGGGCTTGTCGCCTAATCCATTTAGCCAAGCCCATCCCGTCTGTGTTTCCGGGCATGCGAATATCTGTCAGGACCAACTCCACGTCGATTTCATTCGCCAGCACCCTAAGAGCCTCGTCGCCGGTATCGGCTTCGATCACATCGAAGCCTGCCATGCGAAGCTGATTGGAAAGATCGAGCCGTAGCAACAGTTCGTCTTCAACCACCAGAATGGAGTGTTTACTGCGTTCCTGTCCGGCTTCTAGGGATACCTGGGTCACGGTTTCCTCTCCTCCTAGCTCAACTACGGTGGAGGCGACCCTTCGGTTCCTGGGCAGGGTAGACAAGTTCAGCGGGCGACGCGATGGCACTGGAATGACACTGGAGCTGTGTTGGGGTGCGCGCCGAATAGAACGTCGTGCTCAGGCGCGCTCGCACTGGCGCGGTGAACTGAAGCGAAGACCGACCGAACGCTGCCCTCCAAGCCTCGGCACTAGTCCGGACACGTAAAAGGAACACCCCAACTCGGGGACAGTCGGGGTGTTCGAACTGTCAAGGGCGGCCACGGAACCGCGGCACCCATTCTCCGCTTTATTTCAAAGCGGATCGCTAAAGCGCAGGACGACCGTCTTGCAAAAACACTTGCCATCGGCGCCGGCTTGAGGCGTCGGTGACGGTCTTACCAACCCGAACTGGACGCGGCGAGAAATGGCCTGCTCGCAGCGATCAAGTTGGCCTCGTAACCGATCCTCGCGTGCGGATCGGAACCCTCGTAGGACCACTGCCAAGAGCCTCGCGTCCATGACCCGGCCACGAGCGCAGACAGGGAAAGACACAGGCAGTCCTCGACCGTGGTCTTTTTGGATCCCTGCCAACCGCTGGCCTCGACGGCCAGCGCTCGGCGCAAGCGCCAAGCTGCAACGAGGTCTGCGTAAGCGGCTTCGCTCAACCAACGACGACGCGCGACGAACTCATCCCTGAAATACCCCAGATGCGGCGTCCGGCGGCATCCACAAGGATCATGGGGTGTAGCGCCAGCGAGCCCACGCGGCCTGGCGGCTCATCCCAGCGAGATCTGCCACTCTGCTCCAAGAGCTGGCCTCGGCGAGGGTTCGTCCGGATTGCGCGAAGTCCTAGGCCGAGGTCTGCCTGGAGTTCCAACAAAGCGGTGAACGCGGCCGGATCGGGGCTGACCGCGAGTTCGTCGAGCAGCTGCCGGATCCGGGCCGGGTTCTCGGTAGTGATGTCGCGGGGCTTGTGCTTCATTTGGTCAATAACACTGTCCTCTCTGCATCGGGGGCATCGTACGAACGGCTCCAGCTCTGACCGGGCCAATGCCAAGTGGCGGTACTCGCCACTTGGTCGTAAGACGCGGTGTAGAGCGTGCCGAAACCGGCGTCGAACTCGTGGTTGCGCAGCGGAGCCGTCAACATCGCTGCGATGGTGTCGTCCGCGCTGGCGCCCTCGCGGTGGAGTGTCAGGAGTGCCTCTTGGCGGCCGAGACTGTTGAAGCGAGCAGCCTTCTCTGGGTACTCGACGGTGTTGAGGCAGTGGTTGGTGGTCGCCTTGATCCTGGAGACCTTAGCCTTCTCTCCGGGGGCCACGAAGACGGTTGCGTGGTCGCCGTGAGTGTCTGCCAGCGCAACATTGTATGACAGGGCGACCGGAATCCGCCGTAGTGCAGCGACCGCCGCTCGGACCGTGCCGCAGGTTTCGAGCAGATACCGCAACACCAGGGGGATGCCGAAACCTTCGCTGCCGCGTGCGGGCCTCCCGCCGTAGGTCAGCGAGACCGCGAGACCGTCCTCGTTCATGCCATCGAGGAGGCCCCAAAGCATGTCGCTGGTCCCGATGACCCTGCGCTGTCCGGAGTAGTTGGTTGAGGCAATCACCCCCTCGAAGAGAGCCTGATCGTAGTCGTAGTTGCGGACCAAAACGGGGCGTTTGCCGGGCAGGACCGTCTGCGCGCAGCCAACGGCGAACGCCGGAAGCCGCCACATAGCGAGCATCCGCGCCGCCAGAGGGTCGCCTTCGGTGAGCTCACTGAGACGCTCCCAAATGGGCAGCAGCTCAGGCATGTGACGTCTGAGGACCACACGGCACTCGGCAAGGCTGGGACGGGCTGCAATGCCTTCATGGGTGTACCATTGCCGGTAGGCCGCCCAGGTGGCGTTGTAGAGCGCCAGCCAGCGGGGTCCGGGGCGTTCCTCGCGGTAGGCGTACATCGTCATGGTGCGTGCGGATGTGACGGCGCTCTCAGCGATGTCACCCGGCACTGGACCTGTCGAGGTCCAGCGGGCGGTGAGATCGTGGGGCGACCGGTCGCTCCACAGTCGCGCGTAGGCGAGACCGTAGTCGCGCCAAGCGTGCCACGGAGCGCCGTGAGCTGGCAAGGCAGGAAGCGAGGGCGAAGTGAGTATCTGGTTCATGACGTCGACATAAACTTGACACCACCGTCGTCAACTAAATCTTGACGCTGCGGGAAAAGCTAGTCGCCGTGGGTGGTCAGCTGGGGCTGGTCGCGCTTTTTGGCCGGCCGGAGGGCGACATCACGTAGCCATAAGCTCCTTCGGCCATGACGGCCAAGGGATGACCGACAGAACCAGGCCGCGATTGCAACGGCGGTGCGGTCCACTCGTCCATTGCGCCAGCCGCCGCCCGGTCGCCACCGAGCACCCAACCGGTCAGCTCGGTCAGTCAGGAACGTCGCTGGCGCCCGTTTAGGGCTCGTCACTACCTGGGGGAGTCAAGACGAGGTTTGCCGCTGTAGGAGTCTCTACGAGGCTGGATGTGTTGTATCGGCGACCACTCCATCGCAAACCCTCACTTATGCACTCAACCGTCCTTCAGAATGGTGAGGCGCATGCCGGCTCTAATGCGGTAGCGCGGTTGGAGACCCTCGCTCATACGCGAGGTCCCGGCACAGATGCGCTGACAGGACAGCCACGGCCGGCATCCTCTGGGTGGTCCTCGGTTGGGTGAAATGGCGCCGGCGTCACATGATGCCCCGCTATAGACGCCCGTATTGGAGAGAGATCGACACCCGGCTCGCCACGGGGGGTTTCCCGAGTACGCTGCGCTCGCCAGTCCGAGCAGCCGGCGAGCCTTTGGGGTCCGAAGGCCGCATCGCAGAGGTCCGGCCGGCGGTATCTTTCGCCAGCGTTGGGGCCATCGGCTTGATGAATGGAATGTTACGCAACATGCGGCCGATGTGGGGTCGTTTACTAGCCTCGGCAAATGCGGAAGCCAGCGAACAACCCCGCAGCTATCTTGCGACGGTCACGGGGCAATGCGCACGGGCGATAACGTCTTGTGAAGTCGAACCCAGCACCAGCCGCGCCACCCCGCCTTTGCCACCCGTTCCGACCACAATGTGGTCGATATCGTTGTCCTCGGCATATACGACGATGGCTCGGGCCACATCGCGGCTTTTCGCGCTCACCGTCTTGGGGTCCGATACTCCGGCCTTCTTAGCGATAGCCGAAGCGCTATCCAGTATGCGCTTCAAATCCGAGTCCTCCCACGCGTACGCAATCCCCCCTCTGGCTGGAATACCCAATGCTGCATTCACAGCAAGAAGGGTGAGTTCCGCACCCGTAGCTTTCGCTAGTTCTCCCGCCACGGCGACTGCAATCTTGGAGTGTTCGCTGTCATCCACTGCGCACAGTACTTTCTTCGTCATTTCGTTCATCCTGGTTGACTCGGCCTCGGCAAGAAATACACCAGCGCTTGCTGTCGCGACCTGACGCACATTAACGTAGGTAGAGACGTCCTTCCTGCTGCTCTTCAGGGGCACACCGCCACGGGGGAGGCATTACGAAAAGAGTATCGTGCTGACCGCCGACGGCTGGCTCTGGCATGTCGTCTATGACGGCTCGGATGGGGCCGCCTGGGGCGACTATAATCTCGGGTACAACACGCGCGGATCACGCCTCCAGGCGACAGCACAAGGGGTTCGTGTGCCAAAGCACTTCGCCTAGAGCATAGGATGACCTCGCTAAAACAAACGTGCAGCAGACATTGCGAACCCGGAAGGCGTTGGGGGATGTGGGCGGAGAGGGTTCGTCGCGCGAACTCACACTGTTTGTTCGCCGAAGTTCGCGGAAAGCCAGATATTTTGTTGGGGCCGAAATTGGGGCCGTCAGCGGTCGCTCTCGATAACATAATTATATCAATAGCTTTTACCGCCAGATGGCGCCCCGTAGGGAACTCGAACCCCTGTTACCAACGTGAGAGGCTGGTGTCCTAGGCCACTAGACGAACGGGGCACATGCGCGAGGCGACGTGTAATCGAGTGTTCGCGGCCGATCAAGCCCCGACTGCCGGCCGCGGCAATGCTCACATTCCTTCAGATCCGAGGCTCAAACCGCTTCGGGCACATTCAGGCTAGTTTCGCGGTAGTGACTCGACTGGCTTAACATCGAAAAGGCGCTGACCGCTTTCGAGGTCGAGGATTGCTATCCCGGCTCCGGCTGGCCCGTCGTGATGGACGGCCAGTCTGTTGCCGGAAAGCGAGACGGATACGATCTTCGAACCTTGTGGGATTTCGAGCGCCAGCGTGCCCTGTGGGGACGCGACGACGGTGGTAATCGCCTGCGATTTACTCTTGCCGCCGGGTCCCGAAGCCAGGCCGATGATACGCACGATAACCGCGCCGAGCCCGACAATGATGAGCGCCGCAAGTCCTGCGACCACGATCTTAAGGTTGCGCTGCAGGCGCTGTTCGCGCAACAAGTCGGTCGAGGATGGCTGAGGCTCGCCGTTCGTCATCGTGATGAAATTTCTTCCGGTTGAACGACTCTGATCCGTGCCGACCAAAGTCAAAGAATCGAGCGTTATTGAACTGATCGCTGGCCCCGAGGATGCCGGTCAGCGTATCGACCGCTGGCTTGCAGGGAGGATCGGCGAGGTCAGCCGTGCGCGCCTGCAGGCCCTGATCCGCGGCGGCCATGTCAGCGGCGGCGGGACGATACGGGAGGCCCGCGCTCCGGTCAAACCGGGCGTGACGTACACCGTCAGCCTGCCGCCCGCGATGGAAGCGAATGTCGAAGGCGAAAGCCTGCCGCTCAAGATCGTCTACGAGGACGACTTTCTCATTGTCGTCGATAAGCCGGCAGGGCTCGTCGTGCACCCTGCCGCCGGCCACGCCGCGGGAACGCTTGTTAATGCTCTTGTCGCGCACTGTGGCGAGAGCCTTTCAGGCATCGGCGGCGTCAAGCGGCCCGGGATCGTGCATCGTCTGGATAAGGATACGTCGGGACTGCTCGTCGTCGCCAAGACAGACGCCGCACATCATAGTCTTGCCGCTCAATTCAAAAGTCACGGTCTCGACGGCCGGCTGCACCGCAGCTATCTGGCGTTCGTCTGGGGCAAGCTACCCCGTCCCAAGGGGACCATTGATGCGCGGCTCTGGCGAAGCCGCGCCAATCGAATGAAGATCGCGGTCGCGCGCGGCGAATTGGGCCGTTCCGCTACGACGCATTACGACGTGCTCGAGACTTTTCCCGGAGAGCGGCCTGCCGGTGACGTTTCACTGCTGCGGCTTGTCCTCGAGACGGGCCGCACCCATCAAATTCGCGTGCATCTCGCGCATATCGGCCATCCGGTTCTGGGTGATCCGGTTTACGGCAGCGGCTTCAAAACGCGTCTCGCAGCGCTGGGGCTAGCAACCAAAGACGCGGCGGCGGCGCTCGGCCGCCAGGCGCTGCACGCGGAGCGGCTGGCCTTCGAGCATCCGATAACGGGTGAAAAGATGAGCTTTAACAGCCCATTGCCCGCCGATCTCGAACGCCTCGCCCAAGCACTCGGGCGCGAGGAATCCACCAGACGGCCGCCGGAAAAGATGCTTAAGCGGCGTTCTTGAAGGACGGAAAAGCTGGATTCCCGCCCGGACACGAGCGTTTCAGCGGCCGTGATGGGAACCCCCGATGAATTGCGGGATTTAACTACTATGTAACGTGCGGCACTGGGGCCGCGAATATAGACTCCAAGACATTGCAGGGAACGTCGGACCGAACCGCGTGACGGGTCAAGGTCCGACAGAGGGCTATGGCGACAACAAGAGGTCTTCCGACGCTGGCCGGCGGTTCGCTCGGTCTGACACGATATCTGGAAGAGATACGCAAGTTTCCGATGCTCGCGCCCGACGAGGAGTTCATGCTCGCGAAGCGCTGGCAGGAGCGTGAGGATTCGGACGCCGCCGAAAAGCTGGTGACGTCGCATTTGCGGCTCGTCGCGCGCATCGCGATGGGTTACCGCGGCTATGGCTTGCCGATTGGCGAAGTCATCTCCGAAGGTAACGTCGGCCTTATGCAGGCGGTCAAGCGGTTCGACCCCGATAAAGGCTTCCGCCTCGCAACATATGCGATGTGGTGGATCCGCGCCTCCATACAAGAGTACATCCTGCGCTCGTGGAGCCTTGTCAAAATGGGCACCACGGCCGCGCAGAAGAAATTGTTCTTCAACTTGCGGCGCGCCAAAAGCCAGCTGCAGGCGCTCGACGAAGGCGATCTGAAACCCGAACACGTCAAGAAGATTGCGGCGAAGCTCGGTGTGCCGGAAGAAGATGTCGTCAACATGAACCGCCGGCTTGGCGGCGACGCGTCGCTCAACGCGCCGATCCGCGCCGAGTTCGGAATCTGGCGAATGGCAGGATTGGCTCGTCGATGACACGCCGACGCAGGAAGACCGTCTCGTTGAGGACGAGGAACTAAAGCGCCGGAAATCGTACCTTTCGTCGGCGATGTCGGTCTTGAACGACCGAGAGCGGCGCGTGTTCGAAGCTCGGCGTCTCGCGGAAGACCCATCTACGCTCGAGCAGCTCTCGGAAGAGTTCGGCGTCAGCCGCGAACGCATTCGCCAGATCGAAGTGCGCGCCTTCGAGAAGGTGCAGAAAGCGGTCACGTCAACGGCACGCCGCGCGGAGACGCCGGACGCCCTTGAAGGCGCGGATCGACGCGCCTGATGTTGGCCTCGCTCTTGACGTAGCCTAACGAACCGGCTTCCTGAGTAGGACATGGCGGCGCCGACCGGTGCCGCCATAGCCATTTCAGCTCCGAAGCGAAGCCGTTCAATGCGCCGCAGGTTTGCACTTGTCTTTAATTCGAAAGCAGGAGTTGCGGTACCGCGGCTGCTCGATGGCGTGCTCGCCGTCGTGCGGCAAAGCGGGGCTCAAGTCTTCCAGCTCCCGGCGCGTAATGCGGCCGAGGCGGCAGAGCGCGTTTCAGAGCTGGCGCGGCAAGGCGGCTGCGATGCCGTTATAGCCGCAGGCGGCGACGGCACTTTTCGCACCGTTGCCACAGGAGCTGCCGGAAGTGGGCTTGCCGTCGGCATCATTCCGCTCGGCACCGGTAACGTGCTCTGCCACGAAATCGGCCTGAGGCGGCGCGCGCGCAACGTTGCAGATGTGCTGCTTGAGGGTTCCGAAATCGACGCGCGAGGCGGGCTCGTCAACGGGGAGCCTTTTTTCCTGATGACTGGCGCTGGCTTTGATGCGCGCATCGTGGCGCAGCTCAACTACCACACCAAGCGAGCACTCGGCCGCGGTGCCTACACCTATCCCGTGATCAAGACTTTTACCGAAGGGCCGCGCTCATTTGACGTGGAGCTCGATGGGCGGCGCTTCGAGGCAAGCTGGGTGATCCTGACGTTCGCAAGCCGCTATGGCAGCTCGTTCGTGCTGACGCGCGACACTCGAGTGGGGCACGATCATCTCGTCGCCGTCGTGATGGACGCGCGCTCGCGCCTCGGTATTGCTGGATGTGCGATGTCGCTGGCGCTCGGGCGGCTCACGCACCCGCAGAGGCGGCCGGCCGGCGTTCACGTCCTACCGGTGAAGCTTGCGCGCATCGGCTTGCAAAGCACCGTACCTATCGAAGTCGATGGCGATGCGGCTGGCATATCGCCCATCGTGGTCAGCGGCGAAGGACCGCGAGTTCGGCTCATCGTGCCGCCAGCCTATGTTGCTGATCTCACGAAACGTCACGCGAATCACGTAGCATACGAATCGTGAAGCGTTGTGGGCCTTTGGCCTTACAACACTGTGCGAGCGTCAGAGCGAGAACCAAGGGTCTATGCCCTTCTCTTCTCTGGACCGGTTCCGAACGGACCGGCAGATGGCTTCGAACGGCGCGTGGCAGCGATGGACAGGGCTGCCCGAGGGAGCGCCGTTCTGGTCCCGGCTCAACGGCTTCACAGACCTGTCCAACCCTTCCCGCACTTTCGATGTCGATATTTTGACGTTAGCGCGCCGCTCAGCGAGCCCGTGTACTGAGCGACTGCGTGCGTTGCCCCGACAGCGAAGCCCCCGTTGCTACAGGCGGGGCCGCGGCTACCTGGAAGATGGAGTGCCTCATGCAGAAGCGCTGTCACCAGCCAATCGATTTTCTCCGATCCGGCGAGGCGCATGCCCGACAAGATCCGTCGAGGAACCCGCGTTGGTTGTTTCTGCTCTGGCGACAACACAGCAAGCATCCCCCATGTAGGGCTTGACTGATGCATGCCGGGGCGGTGCGACGACCTCCGGCCACGCGAAATGACAAGGCCGGCTCCGCAGCCGGCCTTCTTTTTTGATTAGGTTGCTGAAGGCTTTGAGCACGCCTCACATCGGCAGGCGCGCAATCTCGTGGGAGAAATAGTTGTCGACCGCCGTCGCGATCGATTGCGCCACCTTCTCTCGCCAATCGTCCGAGTTGAGATTTTTGGCATCTTCCCGGTTCGTGACGTAGGCAAGTTCGATCAGTACGGAAGGGAACTGCGCCGTCTTGAGGACGCGGAACGCTGCTTGCTGATCCGGTTCGCTGCGCATCGGCGTGCTCTCGCCCATGTTCTCGATGACGGTTTTCGCAAACATGCCGGTACGTTCGTGCGTCAATCCGACGTCGCGCTCGGCGAGATCGGCGAGGATGTTTCTCACTGCGCTGACGTCGTCGCTGACTTTCTTGACGATATCGATTTCTTTCGCCGAAAGCGCCCGGTCGGCGGCTTTATCCTTGGCTGACTGCTCGAGGTTTTTTGCGACGCGGTCGCGAAGCGTGAAGATCGTGGCGCCCCGCGCGCGGGGTTGGGCGTAGTCGGCATGGATCGCGATGAATAGGCTCGCCTTGTTGCGCTCGGCGAAGGCCGTACGCTCGTCGAGCGGAATGAATGTATCGTCGTCGCGCGTCATCAGCACTTTGTAGCGGCCTGTCTTCTCGAGCAGGTCGCGCAAGACGTGCCCGAAGGCCAGCACGACATCCTTTTCGACCGTACCCAGTTTCACGGCGCCCGAGTCCTCACCACCGTGGCCCGGGTCAAGCACGATGATGGGTCTGAAAGCCCTCGCGGCGCGTTCCTTGGGACTTTCGGCGAGACGCGGCAGTGGCGGCTGCATACCGCCGGCGCCGAGACCGGACGGAGGAACCGCAAAACCTTTTTGGCCCGAATTATCGGACGCCCCGTTCGCGGGCCGGATTACGAGCGACAGGCGGAATTCGCCATCTGTCTCTTGCGCAATTTTTGAACTTTCGACGATAGCCGGGTGTGTGACGGCGATGACGATGCGGGATTTACCGGGCGCAGCCAATCCGGCGCGAATGCTTTTGACCATCCCGACGGACTTGTTTTCCTCGAGCGCCGGAAGGCGCACGCTGACATCCGGAAGCTCGATGATGACCCGGTTCGGATTCGTAAGTGAAAAGATCTGATAGTCGACTTTGTGCTCGAGACCGACAACGAAGCGCGTGCGCAGGATGTTGTTTGCGACGGCAGTTACGGGGCCTTCTGGTTTCGCCGATTCGATCTGCAACTCGTTCTGACGCGGCTTCGCATCTGCGATGATCGTGTCGTCCGCCCACACTGGGCACGAGAGCGCAATGGCTGCAGCTGTTGCAACCACGCAGCAAAGCGCCCGTTGACCGGAATTACGCATGCAGTGTTCTTCCCCCGTGGCGCAAACCGCCCAGCCCCATGAGCCACATAATCTCAATGCCTTGCGAAGATGGCGTTTTGGCGGTGTCGTCGGTACGAGGTTAAGGTTATCGAGTGGCGGGTTAATCTCCCGTTAAGGGATCCCGACGCCTTCGGAAACCTCTGCAAATTGGACTTATTTTTCGGACGATTTCCAGGCCTCGGCGGCCGCATCGTCGCTTTCGTGCGCCTCGACCCAACGCGCCTTGCCGTTGGCGAAGACTTCCTTCTTCCAGAAGGGCGCACGCGTCTTCAAATAGTCCATCAAGAACTCTGCAGCAGCAAAAGCAGCCTGCCGGTGCGATGCGCAGGCGATGACGAGAACGATGTTGTCGCCGGGCTTCAAGTCGCCGACGCGATGAACGATGAGCGAGGCTGAGAGACCGAATCGGCGGTTCGCCTCGGCCTCGATGCGCTCCAGTTCCGCTTCCGTCATGCCGGCATAATGCTCGAGCGTCATCGAGGTCAAAGGCGCGCCTTCAACATGGTCGCGCACTTTGCCGACGAATGAGGCGACGGCGCCGATGCCGGTGTTGCCCGCCGTCAGACGCGCCATCTCAGCCGAAATATCGAAGTCGGAAGTCTCGACGCGGACGGTCACGACTTAGCCTCCCGTCACCGGCGGAAAGAAGGCGATTTCGCGAGCGCTTCCGACCGGGGCGCCCGGCTTTGCGTGCGTGTGATCGAGGGCGACGCGAATGGCCTCCGGTTTCGCAAAGGCTGCATCGAAGGGGTGTCCGCGCGACGCTTGCCAGCGCAGCAGCTCGGCGACGGTGGCGATCTCGGGCGCCAGTGTCAGGCGCTCTTCGCTGATTCCGGTTTTTTCACGCAGCCAGGCGAAATAGCGAAGAACCACGACGTGCGTTGTCTTTTCGGCGGTCATTGACGCCCTCAGCGATCGATGGCGTGGCGGATGCCGGCCTTCAGATAATCATAGCCTGTAACCAGCGTCAGCAGTGCCGCGATCCACAAGAGGACCACTCCCGCGGTCGTCGTTCCCGGCAGTACGGCTTCCGCCGCGGGTCCGGCAAGCAGCATGGCAAGAGCGATGAACTGCATCGCCGTCTTCCATTTCGCGAGTTGCGTGACGTGCACCTTGACGTTGAGCTCGGCAAGGAATTCGCGAAGGCCGGAAACCAGGATCTCACGCGCCAGTATGATGAGCGCCGCCCAGATCGACCAGCCACCGATCGTGCCGGAATAGACGAGCATCAGCAGCGTCGCGCCGACGAGCAGCTTGTCGGCAATCGGATCAAGCATGCGGCCGAGGTTCGACTGCTGCGCCCAGATGCGCGCCAGATACCCGTCGAGCCAGTCCGTCACGCATGCCGTGACGAAAATCGCGAACGCCAGCCAGCGGGCGTTATCGCTCGTTCCGAAAAACAAGACGCCGGCCAAGACCGGAACCGCGACGATCCGGCCGTAAGTCAGGATATTGGGCAGGCTCGTCGATATCGAGCGGTGCGCGATCTGATCCATGATTTGGGGTAGCCGCAGCAGCAAGGTTGCGTCAATGGGGTTCGGCTAAGTGCAGCAAAGCCGCGGCTACGACTCCTCCAAATGCCAAATTTCCGCTCTAGGCGGCTGTCTCGATAACGTGGGCCCGCCTCAAAGCCTCGTAAATAGCAACTCTGAGGTCCGACTGAACTTTGAGCCCGTGCGTGATGTCGGGCAACAACACGCGCAGCGAATATTCGGTCGTAGTGAGTGTGTAGCCTTCGAACACGGCGAGCGGCGCCGGTTCGCGCAGGATTTCCGGATGCCTGCTGGCACAGTCGTTGAGCACTGCGAGCACGCGTCGCGGGTCGGTATCTGGTCCAGCGCTGAACTTCAGCGCGACGCGGCCAAGAGCGTTGCGATGCGTCCAGTTCAACACACGCCCCGTGACCAGCTCCGAATTCGGAACGATCAGGCTGGCGCGATCGAAGGTCTCGATTTCGGTCGAGCGCACGGAAATCCGTTTGACGGTGCCCTGCTCGCTGCCGACGACAACCCAGTCACCGACTTTGATCGGACGCTCGATCAACAAAATCAGGCCCGAAACGAAATTGTTGACGATCGATTGCAACCCGAAGCCGATGCCGACCGAGAGCGCGCCTGCGACGATCGCGAGATTCGTTATGTCGAATCCGGCGTACGATATGGCGATGATCGCCGCCATTCCGGTGCCCGCGTAACCGACCGTTGTGTCGATCGAGTTCGCGATGCCGGGGTCCATGCGCGGCTGAATAAGAATATTTTCGCGCAGCCGCCGCTGGATCAATCGCGTGACGAAGAGCAGCGCCACGAATATCGCGACGCCGATAAGAATGCGGACCAATGAGATCCGGAATTGACCGATCTCAAAACCGAAAAGCAGTGACTTGACCCAGTCACGAATGTCGGGGCCGGAAAATCCCCACTGCAACATCAGTACGGGAATAACAGCGAAAGCGACGCAGAGCGTCAACACCGTTTCCGTAAGCCAGCCGAGCTGTTTGCGGCGCGTGGAATCAAAGCCCAGCTGTTCTTCGAGCAGGACGCTGATTTGGCCGCGCGTCGTGGTGCTGCCGCGCGTGTAGGCGCGAATGGCAAGGTAGAGCAGCGTCGCCACCATTCCGACGACGCCCGTCATCACCATCTGCTGCGCCAGGAAGCGGCCAAAAGCGACGTAGCCGAGAAGACACGAGAGGATTATCGCGCCTGCCGCCAACCAAAGCGGGAGTTTAAGCCAGACCGGATCATTGCGACCGACGGGCTTCATCGGGTTTTCGGAGTTCGATTCAAACGGCGTCAGCAGCAATCCCATCAGGACGACCGCGAAGGCAAAACTCGTGAACAACGACTGCACGACGCTGATCGAAAGCGGGAAATAGAGAATTTGTCCGAACGCCGACAGAAAGAGATCGACGGAATAGATCAGCGCCAGAATTTTGAGCAGACGCGAAATGCGTCGGGCGCTGCGGTTCGAGAGCAGGACGAGCCGCCGTTCCGGTCGCGTCGGTGCGAAGACCGCAGAAATGAGCGCCGATACCGCGATGAAGATGAGTGAGGAGCGAAGCAATGCCACTCCGGCGGGGGCCGCAGTCGGATAGTAGAGCAGCCCCAGGTAGTCGAGGCCGGCATAAAGCAGAAAGGCAGCCGCTGCAGCAGGAATGGCGCGCGCCGGCACAATCCAGGAGGCGGTTGCGGCGCGCTCGAAAAAGGTCGGTGGCACCGCATCGGGCGCCGCCCGGTAGCGGATCGCCGAGAGCACGAATGTCTTCAGAAGAAGATAGAGTATGAATGCGCCGGTGAGCAGCGCCGCGACATTCATTTTCTGCCGGTTGACGGACGACCCCCAATCCGTCGCATTATATTCCAGCCGCCACCTAACGCTCGGCGCTCCGTTCGCCAGATCGTCCCAAAATGCCGGAAAGAGTGGGCTTGCCATCCGTTGCGTAAGGCTTTGCACAAACAGCTGCAGCCGGAGATTGGTGATCTTGTCGATAGCCTGGCGCGCCCGCCACCACGTGACCTGAAGCGTCTTGATGGCGCCCGAAATTTCGGAGGCTTGGGCCGTCAGGCGCGAGCGTTCGGTCGCGACCGTTGGCGACTCGGGCGGCGCGCCGTTTGCGGGCGGTTCACCGAGCTTGTCGATCTGATGCTGAATGTGCGCGAGGCCGGGCCGGAGGCTATCGGCGGTTTGCGTTGTCGTGGAGATGACGCCGTCAATCTTGTCGCGCAGCTGTCCCAGGTCCGTGTCGACGTTGCTGATTGCCGTCAGCGCCTTTTCAGCGCCGTCCATGACGCCGACGACATTGTCGATCGTCGAGTGGACCTCTGGCGGCAACGATGAAGGCGGGGGAGGCGCAGGCTGCGCCTGAGGCGCGGGCGCGGCGGGGTTGGGCTGAGCTTGTGCAGGTTGCGCGGCAGCGCCGGACGGCGCGGGCGCTGCCGTTGGGGCAGGAGCGGGCGCCCCGTTCTGTGTGGCAGGCTGAGCCTGAGGTGCCGGCGTCGTGGCGGGACCGGCGGCAGGCTGCGTCGGCGTTTCAGCAATTGCTTGAGATGTGGCGCAGGCTAAGAGGGCGATAGCCGCGATGGCGTGTCTCAGCTTCGGCACAATAGGAGCCCTCAAAGGTTCGGCAAAGGGAGGGAAATCGCATCGCCCCAAAGTGCCGCGAAAATAGGGCAACGGTGATGTTAATGCCCAGCGTCTTTTGCCCGCATGCGAGGCTCTACGGCGAACGCTCGTGGAAGAAATCGTAGATTTTCTTCGCCATGTCGGCCGAAATGCCACCGACCGCCTTCAAATCCTCGATGCCCGCGCGCGATACGGCTTTCGCCGATCCAAAATGCGTGAGCAGCGCCCGCCGCCGCGTGGGACCTATGCCCTCGATCTCGTCGAGCGGATTGACGCCGAGGGACTTGGCTCGTTTCGCCCGGTGCGTTCCGATCGCGAAGCGATGCGCTTCGTCGCGAAGCCGCTGCACGAAATAGAGGACCGGGTCCTTGGCTTCGAGCATGATCGGGCGTTCTTGACTTGGAACGTGGAAGTGCTCGCGGCCGGCATCGCGGTCCGGACCCTTCGCGACACCGATCAACGCGATGTCGTGCAGTCCGAAGCGCGCCAGCACCTCGCGCGCGACCGAGAGTTGGCCTAGGCCGCCGTCGATCAGAACGAGGTCGGGCCTGTCCGGCAAGACGCGCTCGTCCGGCGCTTCTTCTTCAGTCACCACCGCAGCAGCGGGATCGAACCCAGCAGACTGCGCCGCGAGTTCGGCGACTTCATCTTCGATGTTTTCGAGCACCTCTGCGTCCGCGATCCGCTTGAAGCGGCGCGTCAGGACTTCCCGCATCATCGCGTAGTCGTCGCCCGGCGCAATGTCGGGCGACTTGATGTTGAACTTTCGATACTGGCCTTTGACGAAGCCTTCGGCGCCGGCGACGATCATGGCGCCGACGGCATTCGTGCCGCCAGTGTGGCTGTTATCGAAGACCTCGATGCGGCGAGGCGTTGCAGCGAGATTGAAGCGCTCCGCGATGCCTTCGAGCAGCCGAGCTTGCGATGAACTTTCGGCGAGCTTGCGTCCCAAGGCTTCCCGGGCGTTGGAAAGCGCATGTTCGACGAGACTCGATTTCGTCCCCCGTGTCGGAACCCGGATATCGACTTTGTGCTCGGCTTTGGTCGACAGCGCCTCCGCGAGCAGCGCCCGGTTCGGAATATCGTGCGACAGGAGGATCAGGCGGGGAACCGGCTTGTCGTCGTAGAACTGTGCAATGAAGCTATCGAGCACTTCGTCGACATTGAGCGAACGATCGGCTTTTGGAAAATATGCGCGGTTGCCCCAGTTCTGTCCGGTACGGAAGAAAAAGACCTGGACGCACGTTTGGCCGCCGTCCTGATGCGCGGCAAAAACATCGGCCTCTTCGACGCCTTCCGGATTGATCGACTGATCGGCAGTGACATGCGCCAGCGCCCACAAACGGTTGCGATACTTCGCGGCGGTCTCGAATTCGAGTTTCTCTGAGGCTTCATGCATCAGTCGCTGATACATCTCGCGAACCGTCTGGCTTTCGCCATTGAGGAACCGCTCGGCTTCATCGACGAGCCCCCGGTACTCGTCGAGCCCGATCTCGCCCGTGCACGGCGCCGAGCAGCGTTTGATTTGATGCAGCAGGCACGGGCGTGTGCGGCTCTCGTAGACGCTGTCCGAGCAGGATCTGAGCAAGAACGCCCGCTGCAGCATATTGACGGTACGATTGACGGCACCCGCTGACGCAAATGGACCGAAGTACGAGCCTTTGCGGTTTCTTGCTCCGCGATGCTTCATCACCGCCGGGGCGGCGTGGTCGCGCCCGATGAGGATATACGGAAACGACTTATCGTCGCGCAGCAGCACGTTGAAGCGAGGACGGAAGCGCTTGATGAGGTTGGCTTCGAGCAGGAGCGCTTCGGCCTCCGTACCCACCGTGACGAATTCCATCGAAGCGGTCGCCAGGATCATGCGCGCGATGCGGTTGGTGTGGCCGCCCAGCCGGATGTAATTCGAAACTCTGGCTTTAAGCGAACGGGCCTTGCCGACATAGATGACGTCGCCGCTCGCATCGAGCATTCGATAGACGCCCGGCGACTGCGGCAGCGTTTTCAAATAACTGGCAATAACGTCGACGCCGGTCTTGGGTGCTTCGGCCGGGGTCTCCGTTGAGCCGGAATTCGTAGGGTCTTCGATCATGTCGCACCTAAAGTTGGGCTGACTTGCAGGTCAAGCAAGCCCGGCGCATCTGCGCCACAAAATCACCATGCCGAGGGCGCGGTCTAAGTCTTTAAGACATTGAGGAAACAGAGCTGCGCCACCGGGGGGTGCCATGTATCGCGTCATCACCATTGCAGTTCTTGCGCTGCTCCTGGCCTGTCAGGGTTTCGCGCTGGCAAAGCCAGCCAAGGTAAAGCCGCCAAAGCCCTTCCAGAGCACTGCAGAGCTGCTCAAATGGATCAACGGCTATCGTCACGACCCTGAGCCGAAGCGCGTGCCCGAAGCCGTGAAGGCTATGTCGGCATTTGGCGCCACCAAGGACATGGATCAAGCTGGTGTCTATATCGGCTTCGTGGCTGGCGCCATCGGAGCCAACTCAGATACGGCCGAAGACATGATAGCGAAGATGTTTCCGCTGCCACCTGAAGATCAGGTGCTGATTATCAAAGCGATTGCCTACTCGGGCGTTCCCCGCTGGAAAAACCTCTTGGGCAAGTTCGTCGAGCGGATGCCGGCGCGCAAGGATTTGATCGACAAGTTCATGTTCGGCGCAAAGCCGGTGCTTACCGAACTCAAGATGCAAGACGATTCCTCCGTCATCGACTTGAATTGGGGTTACTATTTTGCGACCGGCTGGGAAGCCCCCGTGCGGCGCATCGTGGGGGCGCTGGCATTTTCGCTCGACAAGAACAAGGTCGAGACGCTGACGATCGGCGCGATGGCGAAGTGGACGCTGGCGCAGAATGCCTCGCGTGACAACGATCTCCTGATGATGCTGAAGAAGATTTCGCCCGACGTCGAGCCCGCTACGCAAAAGCCGCTGGCCGAAGTCATCGATGCGGCAGAGACCCTTGAGCTCAGCAAACTTCGCAAGGACGCGCTGGCGTCGATCGACGAGTTGAAGGCGAAAGGCTCGGAGAATTTGCGCAACTACAATTGGTGGGGACAGGCAGGCCAGACAGCGCTGGCCTTGGGCTGCGTCGCGGCTGGTGTGCTCGGTCAAATCGAGTTCGGCATTCCGTGCGTTGTTGGCGGTGCCGCTTCCACTGCGGCGCTCAAATATCTGGCGCCAGAATAAGCAGGAGCGCTTAGCCGCCCGGACAGTTCACGCGGGCGTCGGCCAGCGCGTCGTCACGACTCGGATATTCGCCGACGATTTCGGCACCTGGGGCCTTGGACTTGGTGTAGGTGTCGAACATCGATTTTTCGAAACCGTCGAGAACGGTGAGGGCGGTGTAGCGCGTCTCGCCGTCGGCAGTCGAGCGAACCAGCAACGTCTTTGTTCCGCCATAGCTCGCCGAAAGCACGCGGCATGGCGTGTCCGACGGGCTTGAGGGTGATTTGGCGGCTGCCGAAGGGTCGGCCGGTATGGGACCGCCGAGCCGTGATGCTTCAGGCGCTATCCTGAAAGTCGGCAGTATCGGCGTCTGATCGGCGCCCGCATCGTCGTCTTTTGGGGCGGCCTTCGCCTCCGGAATGCCGTTGCCGTTGGCGCCGGCCGGCGGTTGTTCCGGCGCTGCAGATTGCGGGTGGGCGACGGCGACATCGTTCGGCTTGGCATCGGGAATTTTGGCCGGCGTCCCACTCGGCTTGGCTTTCTGGCCGCTGGTTCCTCGCGATCCGATGGTTTTGGCCGGCGTCTTCTTCTTCGTGGACTTATGTTTTTCGACGGGCTTTGCCTGTGCCCTGGGGGCCGGGGCCGGAGGATTCTTCGGGTCTATCAGCCACGGCAGCTGCTCGCCGACGTCGGCGTCGGCCTGTGGGCCTGCGAGGCCTTGCGGCTTCGGCCCGCCGAGCCCCGCGGGCGGGGGGAACGGCAAGTTTCGATCGCGGCGCGCCGGTTGCGGAGCCGGGGGATTGAGATCGTCCGAAGACTGCGCTGCGCGATCACCGCAGTACTTGCCCTGATAAAGAGCCGCGATGGTATCGATCGATTTGCCGTACGCGCGGTCGACGGCCCAACGGCGCGCCAGATCACCGAAGGTTACCTGACGGCCGAGACGCTGCGAGGCCTCGACAATATCGCCCTGTCTTTCCCGCGTGCGCCTCGCGATGGGCGTTGCAAGGCGCTCTCCCGAATAGGCGACAAGGTGCTGGATTTGCGCGTGCACGCCGGTCGGCACGTCGGCAAAGCGCTCGCCGCGGACGCCGCCGCCGGTGGCGCCGATGCCAGCAAAGTTGTTTTGGGTCTCGCCAACGTCACCGCGCCGTCCATCGCCGCGCCGATACGACAGGAAGTTGGTTTCAATCGCCATTTGAAAGAAAGCGTAGTCCCAACGCACGCGCCAAGCCTCGCCGAAGTGCTTGTACCAATGGGCGATGTTGCGGAAACGCGGATCGAGATGCGCATTGCGTTCAGCGAGGAAGGCCATAAGCCGTGCCGGCGTCACGCATTTGGGAACAGGGTTCGCGTCGCTCGAGCGGATCGGCGGCGCCGCGCCCGCCGCCGATGCAGAAAGCGCAACAGCGGCTGCGGCTGAAATCAGCCTAGCGGCTGAGCGGCGCAACGCGTGGCGGGCGGATCGCATCGCCATGAGGTGGCCCTTTACAGCAACCTGCACTCAGCCATCGGGGCAGAGCTCGAAGGCCTTATCGAGAGCCTGCGATGGATTTGCGAACTCGCCGACGGTCTTGCCGCCCTTGGCATAGGCCGAGATGTAGGCCTCTGCTTCGCGCTTTTCGGAGCCTTCGTTGACGTCGAGAACCGTGTAATTGTCCTGTTGATCGGCGCGCGCTCTGATGATGACCGAATGGCCGCCGCCGTAACTCGCCGTCCAGACCTTGCACGTCGGCCTTGGCCCCGAAGGCGGAGCAATCAAGGATTTCGACGTTATGCCGGAAGACATGAGCGGCTTGGTTCCTGCCCCAAGGGCGGCTGTCTGAACCTTTTTGGCGTTTTTCTTCGGCGGCTCGACGGGCGCTGCGTCGGCAGGTCCCCGGGTGTCTGCCTCAGCTGAAGCATCGGCGGGTGTCGCCGCTTCCGGCAGAGCCGCGTTGATAATCTTGACCGAGGCCGGAGCCTTGTTCGCCTGGGCCGGTTCACCGACGGTTACGCCAGGCGTATTTTCCGTAGAGACCAGCCATTCCGCACCGAGGCTCGATCGGACGAACGACCCGGATCGGCGGGCTTCGTCGACGGCGCGACGCGCCAGATCGGCACCGGAAAGCTCCGGCGTTGGCTCGGACGTGGCGTCTTCAGCCGTATCCGCAATCGCGACCTCGACCTTAGCCGGAGCTTTGGATTTTGCAGTCATGCCCGGTTTGGCGAGTGCCAGCAACTCGGGGTTCGGGTCCGAACCTTTGCATGGTCCGCCGTAGAATGATTCGGCAATGCCGACGATGTCGCTGGCGTAATGGCGCGACGTCGGCGCCCACTGCTTGGCGAGCTCAGCGTAGTTGATGGGGCCCTTGAGCGTCTTTTGCCAGTCGGTCAGAACGCCCCATTCCTGCACCTTGCGCGTGCGCTCTGCGACGGGATTGTCGAGGTGCTCGCCGGCGTACAGCAGAAGGTGCTGAAGGTGGGCCGTGACGCCCGTCGCTACGTCGGGGAAGCTCTCGCCCGGTACGTGCCTGCCGGTCGCGCCGAGTCCCGCGAAGTTGTTTTGCTTCGACGAGACATCGCCCTTGAAGGTCAGGCTGCCCGTTTCGAGCATCATCTGAAAGAACGCGATATCCCAGCGAATGTTCAGCTTTTCGCCGATCCGCATGTAGTCGGCGGCGATCGTCGCGAAACGCTCGTCCAGCTTGCGGTTGCGGGATTGCAGAAAACCCATCAATCGGCCCGGCGTAGCGCAGACGGGCACTTTATTGGATGTGCTGAGTTCTACCTGCGGAAGATCTGCGGCCGAAGCCGGCAGAGAAAAGGCAGCCAACGGAATGGCTGCTGCGACCACGAGTGCGACAGGCACTCGAACGCGGCAAATCATGGATCCACCCATAGCGACGCGGCACCCCCAGAAGAGCGCCCAACAGAACCAATAAGGTTTCTAGGCGCTTAACGTTAAGAAAGTCTTTCTTCTGACCCCCCGTGAGTTAGTCTGAACCGTGGCCAAGCATTTGGGCGGTATTGAGAGCGGCTAAGGGTTTGATTGCGGCAGAAAACTCACGTTGAGGACAGCGGTTGCCGATGCCACCTCGGTCGTCACGTGAGGTGCTGCCCACCGTCGAGTGCAATCATCTGTCCGGTCAGTGACGGCGTCGCGAGGATGTATCGTACCGCACTCGCAATGTCTTCCGTCGATGCGCCGACCCCGAGCAAGGTCGATCGGGCCTCGCGTTCGAACTCTTCTTGCGTCTGGTGGATGCTCCGCAGTACGGGCCCCGGCGCGACGGCGTTGACGCGCACGCGCGGAGCAAGCGCTTGCGCCAGCGTGCGCGTCGCAGTCCAAAGGCCAGCTTTGGAGATCGTGTAAGAGAAAAATTCCGGCGTCAGGTTCCAGACGCGTTGATCGAGAATGTTGATGATGTTGCCCTTGGTGTCCTCCGGCAGTTGCATGGCCATAGCTTGTGACAGGAACACCGGCGCCCTCAGATTGATGCTCAGATGCAAATCCCAGGTCGACTCAGTTAGGCTTTGAAGGGTGTCGGGAAGAAATTCCGACGCGTTATTAATCAGCGTCGTTAGAGGCCCGAGTTCGCGCCCGGAGTCGGCGACAAGGCGGGACAGCGCCTCGCTGTCGGCAAGATCCGCCCGAAAAATATTGGCCGTGCCGCCTCGGCTTACGATGTCGTGCGCCAGGTCCTCGGCCTCAGAAGTGGACTTTCGGTAGTGAATAGCGACGCTCCAGCCGGCCTTCGCCAGGTCGAGTGCGATAGCGCGGCCTATGCGCCGCGCCGCGCCGGTGATCAGCACCGTTTTAGCTACTGAAGGTTTTGGGTCCATTGAGCCTGAATGTCGGAGGATTGAGGACTTGGGGGGCGCTCTTGCCCGATGACTTTAGCATGCCTCCGTTCGGACGAGGCGCCGGCGGCATGAGCGGTTTCTGATCGGTTGCACCTGTTTGCATCTCTCCCCCAGCTCAGCTCCTGCTCATTTCAAGGTCAAATTTGCAAGAACCGGGCTTCTTATCCCGGCAGCGTTGCCCGGCGGTTACATCTGTCCCCGAAGTGAGAAACAGAGCCATGCAACCACTTGTTTGCGGGTCTTAGAAAAGTTCTTGTTCGACTCAGGGTGGCGAGATTCGCAGCCAACGAAGCGGCTGCGAGCGGATATCTGGGGATTTTTAATTATGGCGAATGTTCGAGGGATCCTATCTGCAGCAGGCGTGGCAGCCGTCGCTTCACTTGCGATGTCATCAGCTGTGCTAGCAGGCGGCCTAGAGTGGTTGAACCAATGGTCGGCGACCCCGACCGAAGCGCCGAAGTTTGGATACACGCTGACCCTGTCAGGGACAAGCGACTACATATTCCGCGGCGTGTCGTTCACCGACAATGACCCTGCTTTCCAGCCATATCTCGAATTCACGTATGGCATCGCCTACCTCGGTTTTTGGGGTTCTAATATTAATAACGGCTGCCCAGCGGAAATCTGCTACGAGCCTTGGGAAATGGATATCTATGCCGGCCTTCGCCCGGTAACTGGCCCTGAAGGATGGCGCCGATTAAACTGGGATATTGGCGTTCTTTACTATACATATCCGGACGCTCCAGGAGCGGGTAGGCTCGACTACATCGAATTCAAGATCTCCGCCACGGAGACGCCGGTCACCAATCTGACGCTTGGCTTTAACGCCTATGCGACGCCGGATCAGGCTCTTGCAATCACCGAGACCGAGACGATTGAGGGTACGGCCGCTTATACCTTGCCGAAGTACGCAATAGAAGACTTTACGCCGACGCTCAGCGCTTTAATCGGATATACCCACGGTTCTACAAACGCGGATTTGCCGAACGGCCCCTTTCTATCGGGTCAGGATTACACATACTGGAATGCCGGTTTGAAATTGGCAGTTGACAAGTTTTTCATGGACTTCCGTTACTGGGATACCAACATCGACGAAGCCAATGATCCAAGAGAACTTGCGACTGCCCGCTTCGTGTTCACAGCCGGCGTGACACTTCCTTAGTCCCCGAATCTACAATCCCGTCTTCCAATTTGGCCGGGGTCCATCAGGACTCCGGTCCTTTTCTGTGAGTGGCTACAACACGTCTTCTGCCGGCCGACTTTTCATCAATCTCCGCCACGCGGCTGCTTGCGAAGCGGGGCAACTCACGACAAGATTCGTGCGGGCTCTTGGGTTCGAGCTAATCATATCGTGCTTCCGTCCGTCATCACTCTTGTCGTCATTACAACTCTCGTCGCGGCCCTTTGGCTGGCGCCGCGGCTCTTGCCGCGCCGGGTGGTGCTCGATGACGTCCCTGACGCGCCCCGGTCCTTCGGAAGCGAAATATCGTGGCTGGCCGTCAGGACCCGAGATACGCACCGGCTTGTGCGAACTCTGGAGCTAACGGTCCTGCGTCAGGCAAATTGGAATTCGGGGCTTGGCGCGGTCTACGATGCCGAACTCTCTGACGCTTACGTCTTTGTCTCGCCGCCGATCAAAGGGTGGACGATTGTAGCTGGCATTTCGCTGCCGTTGCCGGCTGGAGGAGCGTTCGTCGACAAGATGTCGCCGCTGCTGCAGCGCCTCGCCACCGCTTTCGCGGAAGTGCAGTATTTCGCGACTTTTCCGATCATCGATTTCTATGCCTGGGCGCGGTGGGAGAAAGGCCGCGAGGTCAGGGCTTTTGCCATCGGCGAGGCAGGCATCATTTGGGAGAACGGCAAGCTGACGTCAGAAGAGCGAAAGCTTGGCCTCTCGTTCATCGAACTGCGCGGTATCAGAGGCCGGCGTGGAGACATCGGCGGTGCGCTCGACCTCCATCCGACCGAGCTGCATGTTCTGAGCCTTGCTGGTGCGTGGAGCATCAGCCCAGTGGCAATCGGCACATTAGGCGCGGATGCCGGCGTCGGTTGGATTGGCCGTGCGCCACACAGCTGGCGGGCCGAGAGGCAGCGACGCGTCGCCTGATGAATGTTGCGTTCGCAGGAACGAGCGTGAGACGGAATTAGTGGGCGCGATAGCCGTCGTCCATGCGGGGTCCGGGAAGCGGCGAATTTTGATTAGGATCGAATGACTGAGAGCGGCCGCGAGTTGTTTCGTCCTGTGCAGTCGAGCGCGCAGGCGGAATGAAGACGCGGTCGGCGGAACAAAGCTTGCGTTGATTTTCGTTTTCGCCACAAGCGCGCGGCTTGCCGCCTTTCGAGTAGCAGAAACGGACTTCCTTCAGCTGCCCGCCGCTTCCATTGCAGACGATGGTCAGCATGTCGTCGCTCAACCCGGGATTGGCACGCAGAAATTCGTTGCGGATGTCTGACGGCGACACGTACTGCGATTGAAACGGATTGCGAAACCGTTCCGGTATCTTGATACCGTCAAACAGCCGCCGCGCGGTTGAAAAATATGGTGCCGGATCTAGGCCCGAGCAGGTTCCGTGGGCGCGGTATTCATGGATGACGAGACCCCGGCTCGGCATGACGTCAAGCATGCTGTCGATCACGGGCTCTGGGACGAACGGCCGGCGCGGCAATTCGCAATCCGAAGGATAGCCGCGCTCATACTGCGGCCAGAGTCCGTGCAGAACAAACGAATAGCGGCGACCGTCGCTGCGATTGCACTGCATGCGGTCGTTGTCGCCCTTTTCGGCGCAATAGGTCGGGCTCCACGACAGCACCAGGGCATAATAATCGAACTGGCCGGCAACGTAGCGCTGACCATCGCTTCGGTAGCTGCGCGCTTTGCCGTAACCGTTGCCATTGCCGTCAGCCCTATCGTTGTATCCATTTGTGCTCGTGCTTGTGCCTGTGCTCGGAGTGCTGCGGTTCGACCACGACCAATCCTGTTGAGCGGCGAAACGCACGATTAAGCCCCCCAAAATCGCAAACACCAGGATCGTCCAAAGAAGATGTGGCTTGAGCATTGGGGTCGTCTCGGTCGTTGGATATTGCGAAGGTTTAGGGTGCGGGACGGTGATCACGCACCGCCCGCCGAGGACGTGGTGCCGCTAGGTTCCCGGCTTCGCCAATGCTTCCAGAATGCGCGCCCAGCTTCGCGCCCCTGTTTCGAAGCTCCGCACGTTGTACTTTTCATTCGGCGAGTGGATGCGGTCGTCTTCCAGGCCGAAGCCGATCAGCAGGCTGTCCATCCCGAGCGCATCGCGGAATGAAGACACGATGGGGATCGACGCACCGCAGCCCATCAGCACGGCTGGCTTGCCCCATTCGTCTTCGAGCGCCTTGGCGGCTGCGCGCATCGCCGGATCAGCCGTGTCGAACATGATGGCTCCGGAGCCGCGGTGATGGCCGAGCCAGCTCGCTTTGCAATCCGATGGCAGGATTGCTGCGACGTAGTCGCGAATTCCTTGCATCACCTTGTCGGGGTCCTGTCCTGGAACGAGCCGGCAGGTGATCTTCACTGACGCCTTCGCAGGTATGACTGTTTTCGACCCGACGCCCTGATAGCCGCCGGTGACGCCATTGAATTCGAGCGTCGGGCGCGACCAGAGCTGTTCGATAATCGAGCGGCCCGCTTCGCCAGCCGCTGTCTTGAGCCCAATGGCGCCGAGGAAGGCATCGCCTCTGAGCCCGAGGGATTGCCATTGCGCCAACTGCTCTGGGGTTGGGTCTTTGACGCCGTCGTAAAAGCCCGGCACGGCGACCCGCCCGCTGTCGTCGTGCAGCGCCGCCATTACTTTCGCGAGCGCACGAATTGGGTTCGTCACCGGCCCGCCGTATATGCCGGAGTGGAGATCACGATCGGGTCCACTGATGACGAGTTCGTCGCCGACGATGCCGCGCAGCATCGTCGTGATTGCAGGAGTGTCCTTGTCCCATTGGCCGGTATCGCAGACGAGGACGAGATCGGCTTTGAGCTCGTCACCGTGCTCTGCGAGAAAGCCTGGCAGCGACGGCGAGCCGCACTCTTCCTCGCCTTCGATCAACACCGAGACCGCAATCGGCAACTGCCCGGCGACCGTCTTCCACGCCCGCGCGGCCTCGAAGAAGGTCATCAGCTGACCCTTATTGTCTTCGGCTCCACGCGCCACGATCACGTCGCCGTTTGGCGGCTCGCTGGCGATGCGCGGCTCGAAAGGCGGAGTTTTCCAAAGCTCGATGGGATCGGCCGGCTGCACATCGTAATGCCCGTAGAACAGCACGTGCGGCATACCAGCAGTGCGCTGTGTGCGGTCATGCGCTACCACCATTGGGTGGCCGCTTGTTGGCACAACCCTGGCCTCCGCGAAACCGATGTCCTTCAACGTCGCGGCGCACCAGTGGGCCGCGCTGAGGCAACTTGCCTTGTAAGCTGGATCGGTCGAAACGCTGTCAATTCGCAAAAGTTCGAATAGGCGGTCGAGTCCGGCACCTTTCGACTGGCCGAGAGTATCAAGTACGGTTTCGAGGACGCTCATTGTGATAAACTTCCCAAACTGTTGCAGGCGAAGCGAGAACTGCGACAAACCTAGGAATGCCGAGCTTCAGCTGCTATGGCACGTCTCCCTGAAGCACATCACGGTCAGCATGAAGACCGCACCGGAGGTCTGATGGCACAGCCAGACACTAACGGCAAAAGGAAATGGGTTTACTCCTTCGTCCCCGGCAAGGCCGAGGGCGGCGCCGGCATGTCTGAACTTCTCGGCGGCAAGGGTGCCAATCTCGCGGAGATGGCGCGGCTCGGGCTTCCTGTGCCTCCCGGATTCACGATCACGACGGACGTTTGCGAATTGTTCTTCGCTGCCGGAAACAAACTGCCCGACGCGTTGCGAACCGACGTGATGCAGGCACTCGACGCGATCGGCGAAACGGTCTCCGGCCGTTTCGGCGATGAACAGCGGCCGCTGCTGGTCTCGGTCCGGTCCGGTTCGCGTGCCTCGATGCCCGGAATGATGGACACCATCCTTAATCTCGGGCTGAACGACAAAACCGTTGAAGGGCTGGCCGCGCTGACGGGCGATCCCCGCTTCGCGTTCGACAGTTATCGCCGCTTTATTCAGATGTACGGCGATGTCGTTCTGGGTGTCAATCACGGCGCGTTCGAGGACATCCTCGAGAACTTCAAGAACCTCAACGGATTTGCCGCCGACACGGATCTCGACGAGGAGGCGTGGCGCGAAATTATCGCCGACTACAAAGCAGCCATCGAGCGCGAGTACGGCGCGCCATTTCCGCAGGATACCAGCGAGCAGCTCTGGGGCGCCATCGCAGCGGTGTTCGATTCCTGGCACAATCCGCGCGCCGAAACCTACCGTCGGTTACACGATATTCCGGACAACTGGGGCACGGCAGTCACCGTGCAGGCGATGGTCTTCGGCAACCTCGGAGACAATTCCGCAACCGGTGTTGCCTTCACGCGCAATCCTTCGACGGGCGAGAACGAAATTTTCGGCGAGTACCTGCCCAACGCGCAGGGCGAAGATGTGGTCGCCGGAATTCGCACGCCGCAACCCCTGACCAAGAAAAGCGCCGGCGACGCACCTGAAGCGTCGCTCGAAGTCGCAATGCCGGAGGCGTTCGCAGAGCTGAAGCAAATCTTCCATCGGCTCGAGCATCACTATCGCGACATGCAGGACGTCGAGTTCACCGTTCAGCTCGGCAAACTATGGATTCTTCAGACGCGACCCGGCAAGCGCACAACTGACGCCGCGCTGCGAATTGCCATCGACCTCGCGGCAGAGGGGTTGATCACCCAGGACGAGGCTATTCTGCGAGTCGAGCCGACGCAGCTCGATCAGCTGCTGCATCCCGCGATCGATCCTGCCGCCGAGCACGACCTGATTGCCAAGGGATTGCCCGCTTCGCCGGGAGCCGCGTCGGGCGAAATCGCATTCCATTCAGAGATGGCGGAGGCACTGAAGGCCAACGGCAAGGACGTCATTCTCGTCCGCTCCGAAACGAGCCCAGAGGATGTGCAAGGCATGCATTCGGCTGTCGGCATCCTAACTGCACGCGGCGGCATGACGAGTCACGCGGCCGTCGTGGCGCGCGGCATGGGCCGGCCATGCGTCTCGGGAGCCGGAACGCTTAGGATCGATGCCAATGCAGGTGTGATGCGCGCCGGCATACGCACCTTCAAATCCGGCGATATCATCACCATCGACGGCAGCACGGGCTGCGTCTACGCCGGCAAGGCGAAAATGCTTCCGCCGCAACTCTCAGGGACGTTTGCAACGGTCATGGAATGGGCGGACGGCGTCCGGCGCATGAAGGTTCGCACCAACGCCGATACGCCACGCGACGCCCGTCAGGCCCGGCTTTTCGGAGCCGAGGGCATCGGACTTTGCCGTACCGAACACATGTTTTTCGAGGAAGGCCGCATTCTGGCGGTGCGCGAAATGATCTGCGCCGAGGATGAGGAGGGCCGTCAGCGGGCGCTCGACAAGCTGCTGCCGGTGCAGCGCGCCGATTTCGAGGAGCTGTTCGAGATCATGGCCGGCTTGCCTGTCACGATCCGTCTGCTCGATCCGCCGCTGCACGAATTCCTGCCCCATGAGGATCGCGAGGCAGCGCAAGTCGCCGCCGCCGTCGGTGTCGATCTGATGCACCTGAAGGCGCGCGTCGCCGAGCTCGAAGAATTCAACCCGATGCTGGGATTCCGCGGCTGCCGGCTCGGCATCAAGTTTCCGGAGATCACGCGCATGCAGGCGCGCGCCATCTTCGAAGCCGCCGTCAAGGCGCAGCGCAAAACTGGAAACGCCGTTCGGCCCGAGGTGATGATCCCGTTCATCGCGTATCGTCGCGAATTCGACATTCTGCGCAGCGTCGTCGTCGATACGGCGAAGGCCGTTGAGGCTGAGACCGGCGTCACCATACCTTTCGATGTCGGTACGATGATAGAGCTTCCGAGAGCTGCGCTGCGTGCCGCCGATATTGCCGCGGGGCCAAAAGGTGCCGACTTCTTCTCGTTCGGAACCAACGATCTCACCCAGACAACGCTAGGCCTGTCGCGAGATGATGCCGCGCCGATCCTCTCCAACTATATCGAAAAGGAAGTCATCTCGATTGATCCATTCGTGTCAATCGATCAGTCAGGCGTCGGAGAACTTGTGAAGATCGGCGTCGTGCGCGGCCGCGGTGCCAAGCCTAGCCTAAAGACCGGCATTTGCGGCGAGCACGGTGGCGACCCGAAATCAGTCGGATTTTTCGAAGACGTGGATCTCGACTACGTCTCATGCTCACCGTTTCGCGTTCCGATCGCCCGGTTGGCAGCAGCGCAAGCGACGATCCGTCGTCGGCAGCGCGAGGCAGCTAAATCTTTTCAAAGAGAGCAGTCTTAGAACGGGCCGTTTTCGCGACGGTCGATATCGTCGAGGCGCGGCTGACGCGGGCGCGGGCCCTTGTTCTTCGGCATCAACAGGAGCCAAAGGACGAGCGGCGGCACGAGAAAGCTCCAGGCCACCCAATACGAATAGTCGCGATTTTTAATGCCCGCCAGAATAGCCGCGAGTGCCGAGGCCGAGATGGCGATCAATCCCCAAGCGACGATCCACTCCATCTGTCGTATTCCTCCAATGTTGACTCCGCCTTGGCGTTTCGTGCGCTTTTAGAACACTGGGCAGATGCGTATCGACTGTGGCGAAATCAAGCTTGTATGGCTTTTGATTTTTTCGCCGCCGCCATGAAGTCCAATCCGAGATCGAGCACGGGTGCCGAATGCGTCAGGGCGCCAACTGAAATCAGATCGACGCCGGTTGTCGCGATGTCCCGGACCGTGTTCAGATTGACGCCGCCCGAGGCCTCGGTCAGACAGCGTCCTGCCACGATTTTCACCGCTTCAGTCAGCGTAGCAGGTTTCATGTTGTCGAGGAGGACGCAGTCGATTTTCTCCCCCATCACAATCTTCAGCTGCTCGAGCGTATCAACCTCGACTTCGATTTTGGTCATGTGTCCGACCGCGGCCCTCGCCGACGTGATAGCGGCCCTAACGCCACCTGCCGCGACGATGTGATTGTCCTTGATCAGCACGGCGTCAAAAAGGCCGGCGCGGTGATTGTGGCCGCCTCCGCAGCGCACGGCGTACTTTTCTAATGCCCTAAGTCCTGGCGTCGTCTTTCGCGTATCGACGATCTTGGCGCCCGTGCCGGCGATCGCGTCGACGTACCGGCGCGTCAGCGTCGCGATGCCCGACATGCGGCCGAGAAAATTGAGGGCGACGCGCTCGGCTGAAAGAATGGCCTGGGCATCACCCGAGATCCGCGCGATCACGCTTCCCGCAGCGACCGCTTCGCCATCGTCCGTTTCGATCGTGAAGGCGATGTTGGGATCAAGTGTACGAAAAGCTCTTTCCGCCAACGCGAGGCCAGCGACGACGCCCGGCTTTCGGGCAGCGATTACAGCTTCAGCGGGCGTGCCCGGCGCCACGGTCGCGCGCGTCGTGATATCGCCGGCTATTCCCAAGTCCTCGTCGAGAGCGGCGCGGACCGCAGAACCGACGAGATATGGAGGCGGAGGAGGCGGCTTCCGCGTCGGCGTCATGAGCCGCACCCAGCGAGCGCCGTGACGCTGCTTGACGAGCGCGGCGGCTGGTCAAGGTCATTCAGGTCATCGAGCGTGATGAACGTGCGCTGCTGAAGTGCCGGATTGGCTGTCGGGTAGTCGACGCAGAAGTGTGCACCGCGGCTCTCCTTGCGCGTCAGCGCTGCCACAGTGATCAGTCGTGCCGTCAAAATCATATTCGAAAGCACCGAGTCCCCCGCAGGGCCTGCCTCGAGCGCTCTGAGGGCGGCAAGCGCTGACTTCAGGCCTTTCGCTGAACGCACGACCCCAACGTATTTGGTCATGATGGCGCGTAGCTGTTCCAGCTTCGCGCGCCGGGACGCAGAATCAGCGGCGCGCGCTCCGGCGATGCGTAATGGCTGCACGAAATGCCCTACGCGGTCATTGGGGATAAACCCTCGGATGTCGGATGCGACACGCGCCCCGAAGACCAGGGCTTCGAGAAGTGAATTCGATGCCAGCCGGTTGGCGCCGTGCAAGCCCGTCGACGCGACTTCGCCGACGGCCCAAAGCCCGGCCAGGCTGGTGCGGCCGCGCGCGTCGGTGGCGATACCGCCCATGTGATAGTGCTCGGCCGGCGCGACAGGGATGAGTTCGGTCGATGGGTCAATCCCGGCCCTTCGGCAATGGCCCCAGACGGTCGGAAATTCCGTCTCGAAATTCGGACCGATCGCCTCGTGACAGTCGAGGTAGACGCCGAGGCCGGCGTTGAGCTCGGCATAGACTGCGCGCGCCACGACATCTCGAGGGGCGAGTTCGGCTCGCGGATCGATCGCTTTCATGAAGCGTTCGCCATTGGAATTGACAAGCGTCGCCCCTTCACCGCGCAGCGCTTCGGTTGCAAGCGGCGCAGGATCGATCCCGGCATCGATGGCTGTCGGATGAAACTGGACGAACTCCGGGTCGGCGATCACCGCGCCGGCGCGAGCCGCCATCGCGAGCGCTTCGCCCTTCGCATAAGACGGGTTCGTGGTGAGCGCGAAAAGTGCGCCGACCCCGCCAGTCGCAAGCACCACCGCGGAAGCAGGAACGAACGCGTAGCTGCCGTTGCCGGGTGTGGTTGGACGGATCAGGCGAACGCCTTCGACGCGGCCGTTCTTGGCAATGAGATCGTCAGCTTCGTAGCCTTCCAGAACCCGGATCGACGGCGTCTTACGTACAGCGGCGATGAGGGCCTGCATGATGGCTGCACCCGCCTTGTCGCCCGAGACGCGCACGACCCTCTTTTCAGAATGTGCGGCTTCTTTCGACAGGACGTAATGGCCTTCGAGATCACGGTCGAACGGCACGCCATACGTCAAGAGATCGCGAATGCGATCTGGGCCTTCGTCGGCAACGAGACGAGCGACGTCCTCATCGACGATACCGCCGCCCGCCGCGATCGTGTCGGCGGCGTGCTTTGCCGTGCTGTCGCCTTTGCCGACTGCGGCGGCGATGCCGCCCTGGGCCCACATGCTCGACGCGCCTTCACCGAGCGGCGCTGCAGCGATCACCGTAACCGGCAGCGGCGCGAGCTTCAGCGCCGTGAAAAGTCCGGCAAGGCCGGCACCGATAATCACGATGTCGCCGAGACCCGGCTGGCCTTCGAAGGCTGCGAATTTTTTCGCGGCGTGCCTGGTTCGTGTGGCCATGGGATTGTCTCCGGAGCGGCCTTCAAGAGCTAATTGATTAGCTTGACCATGCGCTCGACGGCGCGGCGCGCACGCTCGGCTACGGCCGGATCGACCGTTACCTCATAGCGCAAGTGCACGAGGCTCTCGTAAATGTTCTCAAGACTGATGCGTTTCATATGCGGGCAGAGATTGCATGGACGGATGAACTCGACGTCGGGTACTTCGACCGCGACGTTGGATGCCATCGAGCATTCCGTGACCAGCATTACTTTCGCCGGGCGCTTGTCCTTGACCCACTGGATCATGCCGGACGTCGAGCCCGTGAAGTCGGCGGCCGCGATGACGTCCGGCGGGCACTCAGGGTGCGCAATGATCTTGAGGCCCGGCTCGTCGGCGCGCATGCGTTCGAGTTCTTCTCCTGTAAAGCGTTCGTGCACCTCGCAGGCGCCTTTCCAGGCGATAACCTCGACCTTGGTCTGCGACTGCACCCACTTAGCCAGATACTGGTCTGGTATGCACAGCACGCGTGGCGCGCCGAGGCTTTCGACGACTTTCACGGCATTGGACGACGTGCACGTAATATCGCATTCGGCTTTGACCGCTGCGGACGTGTTGACATAGGTGACGATCGGAACGCCCGGATAGGCTTCGCGCAGCATCTTCACGTCTTCGGCGGTGATCGATGAGGCGAGCGAACAGCCGGCACGCAGATCGGGAATGAGGACGGTCTTGTCGGGCGACAACAGCTTCGAAGTTTCCGCCATGAAGTGAACGCCGGCCTGAACGATGACCTCGGCGCTCGTGCGCGCGGCCTCTTTCGCAAGCTGCAACGAGTCGCCGCGGAAATCGGCAACGCAGTGGAAAATTTCCGGCGTCATGTAGTTGTGCGCCAGGATAACGGAGTTGCGCTCGGCCTTCAGCTTGTTGATCGACTTGATCAGCGGCGCATAGTGCGGCCACTCCATCGGCGTGATGATGTGCTGTACCCGCGCATAGAGCGGCGCCATTTCGAGTTTGAGCGCCGGCGACCAGGAAAACGGCAAAGCCGTTCCAGGTTTCCGAACGACAAAGCCCAAATTCTTAGAGGGGGCCGATCTAGTGGCGGTAGCAACCGTAGAACCCATCGATTTAACTTCCACACGTTATGCTCTTAACGAGCATATTAGGATCGTAAAACGCGCCGGCATCGTCGGCCGTAGAACGTGCCGGAAATGCTCTAAATGAGCATCCCCGGACACCTGTTAAGATAATGTAGTTGAGAACAATTTTCCAGTGCCGCAGTTCCGGCAGCTGGCTGTAACGGGCCCTCGACTAGAGACGGCTGGGCGGTGCTGAGACACGCACGCCAGGCGCCGGACGTTCCAGCAAAACTTCCCGCCGGAAGCGGAACAGTTTGGCCGGTCTGCCGCCGGTGCGCGTTTTCACGTCGCCCGTCGGTTCGACGAGACCTGCTCCTTCGACGAGCCGGCGGAAATTCTGCTTGTGCAGGTGTGGTCCGAGAATAGCCTCGACGGTCTTCTGCAGTTCGTAAAGCGTGAATTCATCCGGCATCAGCTCGAATACGACCGGACGATACTTGATCTTGGCCCGCGTGCGGCTGATGGCCGTGGCGAGGATGCGGCGATGATCGGACTGCATTGCCAGGCCGAGCTTCGGGCGTTCCGTCCATTCGCGGGCGGAGTTGCGTCCGTCGCGTGCGGCTTCATCGGCGAGCCCGGCTTCGTAGAGAAGTTCGAAACGTTCTAAGACCTTCTCCTCGTCCCACGGCATGCCGTCGAGGCCGAAGCAGATGCGAGCCCGATCGGCACGGGCAATCGGCCCTTGCGCCGCCGTCTGTGGTGCCGGTTTATCCGCCCAGGATTTAAGCCGCGGCTCGATATCGCGAGCGATGATCTCGGGCCGTCCACGCCGCCAGTCTTCCCACGGGAAGTACTGATACCAGCTGCGCCAAACGCCGTCTGTGAGGCCGTGATGGCCGACCGCCTGCGTCAGCGCGAGATACCCGATCGATACAACATGTGGTGACAAGTCTCCGTGCTCGGCGTGGCGTCCGCGATCGGCGAACGTGTAGAGCTGCTCGGCATAACCGAGGTCCAGACCTGTTTGATCGTGAACCCAGGCCCTGAGCCCGCCTTCAAGCGTACGATGCTCACGCGGATTAAAAGGGCCAAACGGCAATATGTCCGTCGCGCCGATGCTGTCCGTGTCGCCACGGACCACAAGAGCAACGGGCTCATTGTCGGCAACCGCTATGATCGCCGCGTTGAGGCCGATACCGACGGACGAGTGTTCGGCCGGCTGGCTGTCAGGAGTGCGCTGAAATTTTTCGAGCGACGGTTTTCTCCGACCAGAAAGTTCCATGTTCATCGATATCTTCCCCGTGCTCCCCAAGAGGCGAGCTAGCGGGTGATCATGGCGATTTTCAGAATACGCCATTGAACTATAACTGTGGAAGCGCCCAAAAACCGCCGGAATGTCAGCGCTGCGACAAAAGTTCAAATCTTGCAAGAAATTGCAGCTGTGCGTCGCTCGTTGAGACGGCTCTTAGTCCTGCAAGTTCACGGTGGAGAATTTCCGGCACCGCGGGCGCCCCGAAAAAAAGTTGTGCTTCCTCTTGCGCGAAGCCTGCCAGCCGCGTCGCTTCATAATAGGCCGCGATCCTGTCGGCACGCTTGATCTCAGCCCTGACCGAAGCATCGGTTTCCCCTAGCGCGAAGCGGCGATAGATGACTTCAAGGAGCCTTTGTTCAAAAGCTTTATAGTCAAGCCCGATCGCAGCCTTGAATGGACTGATCAGGTCACCGATCACGTATTCTGCCGCATCGTGCAGAAGTCCGGCGCAAAGCTGCTTGGGTCCGAAGTCTGGTTGGATCGCCGCAAGAATATCGGTGACGATGAGGCTGTGCTGCGCGACGGAAAAAGCGTGCTCACCGATCGTCTGTCCGTTCCACCGCGCGACCCGTGCCAGCCCGTGGGCGATGTCTTCGATCTCGATGTCTTCGGGTTGCGGAGAGAGAAGATCGAGTCGGCGACCCGATAGCATGCGCTGCCAAGCTCTCGAAGCGTTTTGATCCTTCATGCTCCCAGGCCCGCGATTTTGAGTCTCTTTTGAAGCTTCGCGCAGGGCTCGTGCCGGAAGCACGAGACCATGTGGTCGTTGACCATGCCGGTCGACTGCATGAAGGCATAGAGCGTCGTCGATCCGACGAATCGGAAGCCCTCCGCCTTCAGCGCTTTGCTGATCCGCTTCGATACATCCGTCTCAGTCGGCACACCCTTCAACGATGTCAGTCTGTTGATGATCGGGCGGCCTTCGATAAATCCCCATACGTATCGCGAAAACGCGATTCGCTCAGTCAACGCCAGATAGGCTTTTGCGTTCGAAATTGTCGCTTCGATCTTCGCGCGGTTTCTAATGATGCCCTCGTCGTTCATCAGACGCGCGATGTCGCGCTCGGTAAAGCGCGCAATGCGCGACGCATCGAAATTGTGGAACGCTTTGCGAAAATTTTCGCGCTTCCTCAGGATCGTCAGCCACGAAAGTCCCGCCTGAAAACCTTCAAGGATGAGCTTCTCGAAAAGAGCGCGGTCGTCAGTCATCGGCACGCCCCACTCCTCGTCGTGGTAACGCGCGTAGTCCGTGTCAGCAGCGCCAGCCCACGCACAACGTTCGATATTTTTCGAGATTGTCATGTGGGGTCGCTCACGTGTGGAGCGCCGACGCGGGCCGTGCTGCGGTCGTAGCGAGATAGCGCGCCAGTGCCTCTGCATCCGGCGTCACGACGATGCCGCCCGCGGTAAGCTTCTGGCTTTTCTGTTCCGCTTCGACGGCTCGGTCCAGACGCAGCATGGCAAGAGCATTGGTGCCGTCGACCGTTCCAATTCGACCGATTGGTGCTTCGCCGAGAAGCACGTCTGTGCCTGAAGTCAGCGTGGCGGGTGCAGCAATTTTTACAACGCGCTTTCGAACGATCGTCTTGTTCTGCATCCGCGCGACGACCTCCTGTCCAACGTAGCAACCCTTCGTGAAGGACACGCCGTGCAATAAATCGAAATTCGCCTCGTGCGGATAGGCATCGCCGAATGCGTAGTCCTTGCCGCCTTCGGGAACGCCAAGCCTCGCGCGCTCTGCATCGTAGGCCCGATGTGAAGCTTCGGGGTCGCGCGGTTCATCAGCAAACGTGTCGCCTGCCTCGGCTTCTGCCAATAGCCGCAAGCCGATGAGGGCATGTCGGGGATCGGCGAACAGGATCCCGCCGCCGGCTTCGACGCGCGCAGTGGCACCGTCGCCCCAAATAGCGAATACCGTGTAGCGGGACGATGCGTCGGCAATCGCGACATTTGCCCGGAGTTTGTACATCGCCAGCCGCTTCATAAGCTCTGCGGCCTTGGCGCGATCAACGTCGAGCAGATAGCCATCGGCAACCTGGACGACGAAAAAATCGAACAGAATTTTGCCCTGTGGCGATAGCAGCGCCGCATGAACTGCCGGGTACGGCCTTGCACCCGGAGCAGCCTGCTCCAGATCATTGGTAATGAGCCCTTGCAGCAGCTTTTCGCTGTCGCGGCCTGTCACGCTCACGACGCCACGGTCGGTAAGTCGCGCTATATGGGCGGCGGACATAGGGGCTCGCTTCGATTGCAAACGGGGTGAGAGTTACGTATGCGGGGATCTTGCCGAAGGCAAGTGCAAGGAGCGGCGCCAAATGGCCGGAATATTCGACGTCGTGCTGCGGGGCGCAACTGTCGTCAATCATGATGGCGAAGGCATCCGCGATATCGCGATCTCGGGCGGGCGGATCGCCGCAATCGGCCAGCTCGGCGCCGCTGAAGCGGCAGAGACCATCGACGCTGCGGGCCTGCACATCTTGCCCGGTGTCATCGACACACAGGTGCATTTCCGCGAGCCCGGCCTCGAGCACAAGGAAGATCTGGAGACCGGTAGCCGAGCTGCGGTTGCCGGCGGCGTCACCGCCGTCTTCGAAATGCCGAACACGAAACCTTTGACCACCTCCGCCGAAGCGCTAGCCGATAAAGTGCGCCGGGCACGTCATCGCATGTTCTGCGATTTCGCCTTTTTCGTCGGCGGCACGCGCGAAAATGTCGCCGACATTCCGAAACTGGAGAAGCTTGAAGCAGCGGCAGGCATCAAGGTCTTCATGGGCTCGTCGACCGGCGATCTCCTTGTCCACGACGAGGCGACGCTCGACGGCATCATCGCGAAGATTTCGCGCCGTGCTTCGTTTCATGCCGAAGATGAAGCGCGGCTTAAATCGCGCATGCATCTGCGCCGCAAAGGCGATCCATCCTCGCATCCCGAATGGCGCGACCCCGAAGCCGCGCTGATCGCAACGAAGCGGCTCGTGGGGCTCGCCGAAAAGCACGGCAAGCGTGTTCACGTGCTGCACGTGTCGACGGCCGACGAGATGGCGTTTCTTGCCGATCACAAAGCCTACGCGACGGTCGAAGTCACGCCGCATCACCTGACGCTTGAAGGTCCGGGCTGCTACGAGCGTCTCGGTGCCTATGCGCAGATGAACCCGCCAGTCCGCGATGCACGGCACCGCGCGGCGATCTGGGCGGCGCTCACGTCCGGCGCCGTCGACATCCTCGGCTCCGATCACGCCCCGCACACGCGTGAAGAGAAGGATCACAAGTATCCGGATACGCATTCAGGAATGACGGGCGTGCAGACGCTGGTGCCGACCATGCTGGATCATGTGAACGCTGGCCGGCTGTCGCTGCAACGCTTCGTCGATTTGACGAGCCACGGGCCGCAACGGCTCTTCGGCATCAAAAACAAGGGACGCCTGGCCGTTGGCTATGATGCCGATCTGACGATCGTCGATCTCAAACGCAGGGCGACGATCTCGAACGATTGGATCGAAAGTCGTTGCGGCTGGACGCCTTACCATGACGCCGAGGTGACGGGCTGGCCGGTCGGGACTTTCGTCCGCGGTAAAAAGGTCATGTGGGAAGGTGAAATCATCGGGCCCGCACACGGCGAGCCCGTTGGCTTTCTCGAGGGCTTCGTACGCTGACGCCTTGGCGGTGCTACAGCAAAGCCGGGCCGCGTCGACTACTTGCTATCAGCTCGCGCGGTCCGCGCCGTTCCTGCAGGCAACCGCTTCACAACGTGCACCGTGGTGCCGATGCCGGCGAGACTCGAGAGGTGCATCACGTTGCCGTTGGTCATGCGGATACAGCCCGACGACGAAGCGGTTCCGATCGACTTGACGTCGTTGGTGCCGTGAATGCGATAGAGCGTGTTGCCGAGATAGAGCGCCATGGCGCCGAGCGGATTGCGAATGCCGCCGCCCATGTGCTCGGGCAGTCCAGGCTTGCGGGCGCGCATTTCAACCGGCGGCCGCCATTCCGGCCAAGGCACCTTTTTCGAGATTTTTTCGGTACCAGACCAGGTGAAGCCCTGTTTGCCGACGGCAATCGGGTAGCGGTACGCGGTTGATCCGGATAGGACGTAGTAGAGACGACGGCCGGCCGTATCGATGACGATTGATCCTGCGCCGTAGTTGTTCGAAAACGAAACCTTCGGCGGCGCCACGGGAGCGATATGCGGCTGACCGCCACCGGTGAGCGATTGCCCCCGGCTTAGTGTGTCATCCGCATCGCCGTTGTCGGACCGGTCCTGCGGCCGGCCCCAGTCCCAGCCCATGCTAACGAGCGGTTGCGGAGCAACGTCGCGCTGATGCGCACGCTTCAGGTTTTTAGGGGGCACATACCCGTATGTTTCATCAGCGGGGTGGAACGCCTGGGCCGGCGCTGCAATTGCGAAGGCTAAAATTACCGCGGTAAAAACGCATACGGTCTTCATCGGATTAAACCTCGCCGCTCACAAAATGTGAGAGCGCCAATACCGCGGATCTTGTGTTTCCGTCACCCCTCTGCGGCAATTGGCGGACATGCGTGTCCTCTCCCGCGGCAAAGTCCCGCCGGAAACTGCCCATTTCCTGAACGTTAACCAGGTTTCGTGTGCCGCAACGACGGCGCCGCTCGTGCCTCAAGCTGCCGTCAGCTCTCTTTTAAGTCACCGGCCCCGCGATGGTGAGATGAGTTCGAAGTTCCGCAACGTCATGCCGCAATCACGGCGCTTGTGCGGCGCTGGCTCTCAGTTTCGAACATGGACAAGCGAGCCAGCCGCAACTACCAGTACGGGCTCGGGACTCGCTCGGCCATGCGCCCTGTTCTGGCGTCGTCTTGGCCTTCTGAATTTGCCGCCGGGGAGCACGACATTGCCATTGCCTCTCCCGGCTACGCGTAAATGTGGAAAAATGTGCAACTACCATCTCGTACGCGTGACATAACTCTCCAATACTGAGCACATCCCGCCTTGATGAACTACATCCCGAACCCGCTCATCATTCCGATCGGATTGCTCGCCGGCATTCTCATCGCTGCGCCCGTTGGACCGGTCAACGTGCTCTGCATTCAACGCGCCATAGAACGCGGCTTCTGGGGCGGCATCGCCGCAAGTATCGGTTCGGTGATGGGCGACGGCTTGATCGCGCTTTGCGCGGGCCTCAGCGTCGGCACCATCTCGGGCGCCGTGCAGACCCACCGGGCGATCATTCAGTTATGCGGCGGTGTGGCGCTGATCGTATTCGGCATGCGGCTCTTCTTCAGTCCACCCCGACTGAAGTTGTCCGGCGAAGCGGAGGCTACCGCTCGCCTCAGGGACTTTGCCTGGGACATTCCGCAAACGTTTTTTTTGACGATCACCAATCCCGGCGCCGTGCTCGGATTAATCGCTGTGTTCGGTGGCATCAGTACGTTCGTCGAAGTTCATTCGACAATCGATGTGCTGCTGTTGGTCGCAGCGATCGTCGCAGGCAGCATGCTCTGGTGGATCACGCTGTCTCACGTCATCGGACGCTATCGCCATCAGATCGATATGCGAACGTTGCAGACCATCAATCGTATTGCTGGATTGCTGCTAAGTGTCTTTGGAGCAGTGCTGATTGGTGAGGTGATCTGGAAGGGTGGGCGGTTTTGATTACTGATCGCGGCGCGACAGCGTGAACTCGCCCTCGACGACGCGTTTTTCAAGCCCGCGCGTCAGATGAATGACGGCATTCTCGCCGTAAATTGCCACAAGGTCCGTCAATGCCGTGAAGAGTGCCGCGTAAGCCATCTGCTGTGGCGCTACGCCGGTATCCACGCCTTCGTCCCAAGCCGCCAGAATAAGATCAAGCGCCTTTAGCGTCGGGTTTTTCGTATCGATGTCTTCGAAGCAGTGCATAATATTGAACCTGTATCTCCCGCACCTTCGGTGGCGGCCCCCTGAACCTTGTGAACTACCATGAGCTTGGGCGATAGGCCGCCGCTGCCACAATTCACAGTAAACCTGACCCTACGGCGTACATTCCACGTTAAGCTTGCCGGTCAGGGAAAAGCTTTGAGCAAGCCTTCCGAGAGTTCCGAACCTTCCGAAAGAAATCGCGTGATCGCCGTCTGGGCCGACGGGCTGCAGGTGTTATAGGTGCGGCTGTAGCTCCGGTACCCTTGGTTGAAAGCGCGCGTCAGCTTGGCGCGCCGGAGCGCGCTCGACCCTTCGGCCTCCATGAGATCGTGCATGCGATCGCGCCAGTACTGGCCCTCGTTGGCGCCACAGAGTTCGCGTAGGTAGTGCACCGCACCCAAAATCTCAGAGAGCCGTAACAGTTTATCGTCGTATGGTTTTTTATCCGCTGCGGCGATCGCTGTGGTGGCGTTTGCAACGATGAGCGAGGCCGCCGCGACGGCCATCACGACCACCGGCGCGCGCAGCCATCGGCTTCGCTTGCGCATTTCAGTCGTTGGGGCCGGCATTTCCATTCGAGGGCACTTAAAGCAGATTCTGGGCGGAGCGACGGCCATCGCTTATATTAAAATTGTCGATTGATCATTAGGGTCATGCCGTGTGCTCACGCTATAGCCTCACATCCCCGTCCGAGGCCGTTCGCAGGTTATTTAATTGCGCTGCCGTGGACGACTTTCCGCCGCGCTACAACATTGCGCCGACGCAGCCTGTTCTGATCGCGCCACCTGATCCGAAGGGCGCGCGCGAGTTGCGCCTGGTGCGCTGGGGCCTCGTCCCGTCGTGGGTCAAGGACCCTCGCGAATTCACGACGCTGATCAACAGCCGCGCCAGACGGCATCCGACAAACCATCGTTTCGCGGCGCGATGCGCCATCGCCGGTGCCTTGTGCCGGCCGACGGCTTCTACGAATGGAAGGGAGCGCGCGGGTCCAAGCAGCCACATTTCATCCGTATGAATGACAGCAGGCTTATTGCCTTTACTGGGCTCTCCGAGACTTGCCTTGGCGCGGATGGGAGCGAAATCGAAACGATGGCGATCCTGACGACCGGCGCGAACGGCGACATGGCGCGCATCCATGACCGGATGCCGGTCATCATCGAGACCCGGGATTTTGGCCGCTGGCTTGATTGCAGCTCCGGCAGTGCCGAGGGAGTCAAAGATCTTCTCGCGCCCTTGCCTGACGGGCGGCTCACGATTACGGCGGTTAGTCCAACATTGAACAATCCGCGCGCCGAGGGGCCCGAACTTCAGCAATCCTCTCAGCCGAACCTCCTCTGACGGGCTCGACCAGCCCCTCGTACTCCCCAACTCGCAGCGGTCACGAATTGCCGTTATCCTGCAACGGTCAAGATCTGCCCGAGTTGGGGGTGGCACTGTCGATGGGAGACGACATGATGGCTTACAGGGGTGAGGATCTCGATCTTCGAACACCGCAGACGTGGGTCGCGGCACCGGCCGAGCTTTCGGCGTCCAGCGAATTGCCCGTGCAACAAAGCGGCAATCGCGGCGGCTACCGCTCCGGTCCCATCCTGGTTGATGAAACGGTGCTCGCCTGCTGCAATTATGCTACGATGTCACCTTGGCTAATCGCTCTTCCGATGTCCGCGTCGAACATCTTCTGAATGCGATGTCGCGGATCGAGGCGGCCGCGATGGCATTGGAAGCGCGCGGCGTTCGGGTGGCGGCACTCCGGCGCGAAACGGCTGCAATCATCGCGAGTGAGATCCCAACCGCCGCCAGCAACGGCTCGCCATCGCCGCACCGATCCGACGAGCTCGCAGACGTGCTGAGAGCAGCTTCCACCGTGGCGGCCCGGCGGAACGCGGCAGCCGGCACCGACGATCTGATGCAGGTCCTTCTCGACCAACGCGCGGAATTTCCGACGTCCGAACTTCTTGCCCGATTTACCTCGCGTGTGGCGCTGCGCGACGGCCACGACCCGCTGCCGCCGCTAACTCGATCGGGAACAGATCTGCGCTACGTGGCGAGCCCGGCTTTTCGCCACGGTCCCGAGAGTCCTCGGGGCTATCGTGGAGATTTCACAGCAAGCCCGACCGACGCGATCCAGAACTCGCGCATTGAAGCGCTCGGCGAATTCGCCCAGCGGCTTTCGGCAGTCGAAAGTGCCATAGCCGCAGAGATCGAAACGGCCGCCGCGAAGCATCAGGCTTATGCGAACGATCTCTCCAAGGTCCATGAAGCCTTGATGAAGCTAAATCAGAACCAGCACACGCTTGCTGGGTCCACGGACGAGTGGCGGACCGACACTTCAGTTGACGTTGCCAACATTTTGAACCGTCTGACGAGCATCGATCGCGACAACTCACTGCCGGTCGAGACGCTCAACGGTCTCAACACGCACATGGACACGATGAACCGCCTTCTGATCGAGCGTTATCATCGCCGCAACCGTTTCCGGTATTGGCGTTCGGCACGGACGATTGGATCGGCGCCAGCTGGCGTTCGCAGAAGGCCGCGATCGAAGCTGAGAGGCAGCGCGTCAAGGGCGGGGCGCCGTCGTCAGCGTGATCGCGCGATCCGACGCTGCCGGTAAGTCCTCGTTAACCCTGCAAAAAGCAAGAGTATTTACCCATTTGGCATAGACCGTGCGGACGGTTGAACGGTCTCAATCCAGCACACTGAGGGCCATGAACACTCGCGCGAACGCAACCCCTTCGCCCCGCCTGGCAGATATTCTGACGCCCGAAGCCAACAGCTTCGGCGTGCTGCGCTTTGCGATGGCAACGCTCGTTCTCATCTCGCACAGCTATCTCTATTGCGCCGGAACGTCGGAGGCCGAGCCGCTCGTGGGCTGGCTCGGCCGGTCGCTACGGAGAGTGCGCAGTTCAGGTGTTTTTCATCCTGAGCGGCGTGATGGTGGCGCAAAGCTTGCGGATATCGTGATCGAGTTCGGCGAGCCGGTGCAGCATCAGCCGCTCGAGTTCGAACGGCCCCATGTCGTTGAAGAATTGCAGCCGCAGTGTCATCGACTTCGCAGTCGCGCGTATTCTGAGAATTTTTCCGGCCCTGATCGTTTGCGTGCTGATCACAGCGTTTGTGGTTGGGCCGCTCGTCAGTCTCTTAGCGCCCACCGACTATTTCGCGAACCCAGGCCTCTATGGCTACCTGGCGAAGACGTTGACGCTTTCGAGCGGTTCGGCATCGCTGCCAGGTGTCTTTGAAACGGTACCGTATGCGGGCTACGTCAACTCGTCGTTATGGACTTCTGAAGTATGAAGTCATCTGCTATTTCGGCCTGGCTCTTTTGGGATTTGCCGGATTGTTTCAGCCGCGCTGGCGATGGCCCGCGCTTGCCGGCTTGGCGCTTCTTGTCGCCACTGTATCTCTGTCATTGCCGACCAATCCCGATGCTTTCGCGTTCGTCGATAACGTGCGCTACTTCACAGTTCTCTTCGGCACCGGCGTGCTTGGCTATCTCGTGCGCAAGGATCTCCGCATCAACGCTATCGTGCTCGTTCCGCTTTTCGTGCTGTTCGTCGTGAGCATCCGCACGCCTCTTGCCGAGGTCGGCGCGGCACTGTTCCTCGGCTACGCGGCGGCTCTATGCGGCGACGCTGACATGGGGACCGTTGCGCCCGCTATGCAACCGCTTCGACACATCGTTCGGAATTTACATAGACGCCGGGCCGATCCAGCAGACGCTGCTTTGGCTGATCCCGGCGCTGACGCCACTCTGGCTTTCGCTGCTGGCTTTCGCAATCGTATTGCCGATCGCATTTTTGTCGTGGATCGGCATCGAGAAGCCGGCCCTGCGGCTGAGACGGACCGTCGTCGGGCTGCTGACGAAGCGTCGACCGGCCGTCGCGCTGCCCGGCTAAGCTGCTCGTAACCCAACGTCGTCTCCGCGCGCTCGTTCACCAAGCTGCAAACTGCACCGCGAAAATCCTTGAGCCCGCGGCGGCACCCGTGCTTTGTTAACAAAGCATTAACGGGTCGCGAGGTCGGGATGTTGCGCCGCTATCTGATCGTGAACGGGACGATGACGTTGGTGCTTTACGGCGTGTTTTTGGCCTTCGCTCCTTCGGCACCCCATCTGTTGCAGTCGGTGCGCGCAACGTTCGACACGTTTTCGATGGAGAGTCCGATGCTCCGACCCTTGTTTCATCGGATCGTCTCGTCAGCGGCGCGTTGGCAGGTCGATAAAGCTTTCAGCCGCGCGGCGCTGCGGCTCTCTCTAGTCGATCGTTGATCGCTTCGCCGAGACCGCGTGTGGGAACCGGCGTGACTGCAATCGTTTCCGCTCCGCTGGCATCGAGCTCGCGCAACGCAGCGAACAGATTGGCGGCGGCTTCGACCAGATCGCCTGATGGACTGAGATTGATCATGGCGCGCGCCGGGTGAGGAGCGACTGTGCCGAACGCCAGTACCGCGTCGTCCGGTTCCCACGTGCTCGCATTGAGCCGCAGCCGGGCTCGCGGCGCGTAGTGGCTCTGAAGTTGCCCGGGCGAGGTGGGGACGCCGCCGTTCTGGGGCGGCAGTCGCGCAAGCGCTCCGCCGACGACCTTCTCGATGGCCTCGGCCGGTATGGCACCCGGTCGCAACAGCACCGGCGTCTCGCCGGCGAGGCTCAGAACCGTTGACTCGAGGCCTCGCGTCGTCGGGCCGCCATCGAGGATCACCGCGGCCTTGTCTCCGAGGTCGGCGGCGACGTGCCCGGCGCGCGTGGCGCTGACATGGCCCGAGCGATTGGCAGAGGGTGCCGCGATTGGCCGCTGTGCCGCGCTGAGCAGCGCACAGGCAACGGGATGATCGGGCGCTCTGAGCGCGATCGTCGGCAGGCCTGCGGAAACGAGATCGCTGACGCCGGCCTCATTGCGTCGCGGCACGACGAGCGTCAACGGCCCCGGCCAAAATGCTTGCGCCAGGCCGCAGGCCGTTGGTGAGAATAACCCGATGGCTTCGGCAGCCTCGAGATCAAGCACGTGCACGATCAGCGGGTTGAAGGCCGGCCTGCCTTTCGCGTCGAAAACCCGCGCTACCGCCTCTCCGTTCGTTGCGTCGGCTCCAAGCCCGTAGACAGTTTCGGTCGGAAATGCGACCAGCGCGCCGGAGCGGATCAAGTGTCCCGCTTCCGCTATCCACTCCGCGTTGGCGGGAGCGATCCTGCCGTGCATTGGTCATTCACCCGGTTTGCTACTGTCCGCGATCGGCATAGTGTTCGAGACCAATGAGGACGACATCGAGAGACGATCCATGACTTATCAGGCTCCAGTAGACGACATCGTCTTTGCCCTCAAGACGGCTGCCGGCATCGATGAGCTGATGGCTCGTGGGCTTTATCCGGGTCTCGATCAGGACACGATCGTTACGGTCATTGAAGAGGCCGGTAAGTTCGGCGCCGAGGTCTTAGCACCTCTGAACGCAAGCGGCGACCGGACCGGATCAATATTTAACGGCGGAACTGTAACGACGCCCCGTGGCTTCCGCGACGCTTACCGGCAATTCGCCGACGGCGGCTGGAGTGCCTTGCCGGGCGTGGAGACGTTCGGCGGGCAGGGACTGCCCGAGATCGTCGCAACCGCAGTCGGCGAAATTTGGAATTCAGCAAACGTGTCGTTCGGGCTTTGCCCGTTGCTGACGCAAGGCGCCATTCACGCGATAGAGGCCGGCGGCAGCGATGAACTCAAGGCCAAATACCTGCCGAAGATGATTGCCGGCGCCTGGACTGGCACGATGAATTTAACAGAGCCGCAGGCGGGCTCCGATCTCGGTCCTCTGACCACGCGGGCCGAGCCGCAGGGCGACGGCACCTACCACATCACCGGTACAAAAATATTCATCACCTACGGCGAACACGACATGGCGGAGAACATCATCCATCTGGTGCTCGCCCGCTTGCCCAATGCACCGGCCGGGACGCGCGGCATCTCGCTTTTTCTCGTCCCGAAATTCCTCGTCAACGATGATGGCTCGCTGGGCGAACGCAACGATGTCGTCTGCGCTGGGATCGAACATAAGCTCGGCATCATGGCGAGCCCGACCTGCGTGATGAAGTTCGGCGAAGAGGGCGGTGCCGTCGGCTATCTCATCGGGATAGAAAACCGTGGTCTCGCGACGATGTTCGTGATGATGAACGCCGCGCGGCTCGGTGTCGGCGTTCAGGGTGTCGGCGTCGCGGAGCGTGCCACGCAACATGCGACCGCCTACGCGAAGGAGCGGCGGCAAGGCAAAAGTTCCGCGGAGAACGGCTCCAGCGCCATGAGTCCCATCATCGAGCACGCCGACGTTCGGCGCATGCTGCTGACGATGAAGGCATTGACGCAGGCGGCCCGCATGATCTGCTTCGCAACGGCGCGCGAACTCGACATCGGGCATCGTGCCGAAGACGAAGGAGAGAGAAAAGCCGCGCTGAATAAGGCTGCACTGCTCACTCCGCTCGCCAAGGCGTTCGCCACCGATATTGCCAATGAAGTGGCGTCGCTCGGCATTCAGGTTCATGGCGGCATGGGATTTATCGAGGAGACCGGCGCAGCGCAGTATCTGCGGGATGCGCGCATCCTACCGATCTACGAAGGCACCAACGGCATCCAGGCAATCGACCTCGTCACACGAAAGCTGCCGCTCGACGGCGGCGCCGTCGTGACCGCGTACCTGGGCGAGCTGGCCGAAATCATCGCCAATGTGCGGGCATCAAATCGCACTGATTTCGGTCATATTCCGCAACGGCTGACCGAAGCGATGACCGGATTGCAATCGGCAACTCTGTGGATGGCGTTGATGCTGCAAACTGCGCCGGAAGCGGCGCTTGCCTCCGCGACGCCGTATCTGCGATTGATAAGCCTGACCGCCGGCGGCACGTATCTCGCGAAAGGTGCGCTTGCCGAAGAAGCCGGATCTCCTCACGTCGCAATTGCACGCTATTTCGCAGAAAATCTGCTGACCGAAGCTGCGGGGCTGGCGGAGTCAATACAGACCGGTGCCGACTCGGTTCTCGTCGATGCCCACGGCGCGGTGTTTGCATGACCACGGACGTCGAAGTTTCGCGTGTCGACGGCGCGCAACTGTTGCGGCTCGCCCGGCCCGAAAAGAAGAACGCGCTGACGGGCGCCATGTATTCAGCCCTCTGTGACGCGATCGAGAAAGGCGATGCCGATAACTCGATTGCCGCGCATGCCATCATCGGCTCGGGTGGCACCTTCACGGCCGGCAATGATTTAGGCGATTTTCTTGCCACATCGCGCGGAACCGGCGATCTCGGAAAGGACGTGCTGCGCTTCGTCCGCCTGTTGCCCGTTATCCGCAAGCCGGTTATCGCGGCCGTGGACGGCAACGCGATCGGCATCGGTACGACGCTGCTTTTCCATTGCGATCTCGTCTACGCGACGCCCGGTTCGACCTTCGCGACCCCGTTTCTCGATTTGGGGCTTATTCCTGAAGCCGCGTCGAGCCTGCTGATGCCGATGCGCATGGGTTACGCGCGCGCCTTCGAGATGCTGGTGCTCGGCGAGGCGATAACAGCCGGGCAGGCGGTCGCGGCGGGGTTCGTCAACAAGACCGTGGGTCCTGAAGTGTTGGAGGCGACAGCCCTCGATGCCGCCCGCCGTCTTGCAAAAAAACCGCCCGAGGCCCTCGCGATGGCGCGCCGTCTGATGCGCGGCGACCCCGCCGAGATTCTTGCCCGCGTCGACTCCGAGGCAGCGGCCTTTCGCCAGCGGCTGGGCTCGCCCGAAGCTATCGAGGCATTCACGGCATTTTTCGAGAAGCGGCCAGCGAACTTCCGCAAAAGCGTCTAGCTCGCGATGTTGGAGTTCGCCGATATGGGGAGTTGCGCGGTTTTGGCGAACCCGGCGGCAATTTCCGGCCAGCAAAGCCTCGTCCGCTCTTACGCAAATGCCGCCGAACGACTAGTCTAGTTCCCCCAGATCCCAGGCAATGAAAGAAGCGCAATGGCGTCACTGAAGGGCAAAACTCTTTTCATTACCGGCGCCAGTCGCGGCATAGGGTTGGCGATCGCCAAGCGCGCCGCGAAGGATGGGGCCAACGTGGTGATTGCCGCCAAGACCTCGGAGCCTAATCCGAAGCTGGAAGGTACGATCCATACGGCCGCTGAGGAGATTGAACGGGCCGGCGGAACTGCGCTGCCGATTGCCTGCGATGTCCGTCACGAGGATCAGGTTCAGCGTGCCGTCGAGCAGACAGTCGCGAAATTCGGCGGCATCGATGTCTGCGTGAACAACGCCAGCGCCATTTCCCTCACGCCGATCGAGCAGACGGAAATGAAACGCTTCGATTTGATGCACGCCGTCAACTCGCGGGGCACCTTTCTCGTATCGAAGACCTGCCTGCCGCATTTGAAGCGTTCCGATAACCCTCATATCTTGATGATATCGCCGCCGCTCGACATGCATTCGAAGTGGTTCTCGGGCCACGTCGCCTATTCGATCGCAAAGTACGGCATGAGCCTTTGCGTACTCGGGCTTGCCGACGAACTCAAAAGCCACGGGATCGCCGTCAATGCGCTGTGGCCGCGCACGACGATTGCAACCGCTGCTGTCAAGAATATCCTCGGGAGCGACAAGCTTATGCGGATGAGCCGCTCCCCTGACATCGTCGCCGATGCTGCCCACCTCGTGTTTTTGCAACCAGCCAAGAGCTTTACAGGCAACTTTCTGATCGACGATACGTTTCTCCATGTCACCGGCGGCGTTACGAAGTTTGATAAATACCGGCTCGATAAATCGCTGCCCCTGGCGCCCGATTTCTTCGTGCCGGCCGACAGCAAACCGCCTCCCGGTGTTCAAATCGCACGGCTCTCGGAGCTAGGCTCAGCTACGGACTCGAGAAGCGGCGGACAGGGATTGCGCGCTGATAAATGACAACGGTCCTCATCACGCATCCAGCCTTTCTCAATCACGACACGGGCGATTCTCACCCCGAGCGGTCGGATCGGATGCGGGCCATCGACAAGGCCCTGGCGGGAGACGCTTTCGAGCCCCTCAAGCGCCGGTCGGCGTCTTTGCGCGACGACGATCAGACCTATACCGCGATGGCCCACCGCAAGGAGCATATAGCGGAGGTCAGCGAATTCGCGGAGCACGTGGAGAGCGGCCACAAATATCTCGATGCCGATACGGTCGTATCACCCGGCACGTGGGAAGCCGCACGTCGAGCGGTGGGCGCCGGCCTCGACGCCGTCGATATCGTGATGTCTGGAGACGCAGCGAATGCATTCTGCCAGGTGCGTCCGCCGGGACATCACGCCGAAAGTCATCGGGCTATGGGCTTCTGCCTTTTCAACAACGTCGCCATCGCTGCACACTATGCGCGCCACCGATACGGTGCGGAGCGTGTCGCGGTCGTTGATTTCGATGTGCATCACGGCAACGGGACGCAGGAGATCTTCTGGTCCGACAAGGATCTGTTTTATGGATCGACCCATCAGATGCCGCTTTTCCCCGGCACCGGCGCTCTGCGCGAAACCGGGGTCGGCAACATTTTCAACGCGCCGCTACGCGCGGGAGATGGGCGCGAGCGCTTCGAGGACGCCTTTCGCAGCCGTATTCTCGCGCCCCTTCACAATTTTGCGCCCGATTTAGTGCTTATTTCCGCTGGGTTCGATGCGCATCGTCGCGATCCCCTTGGCGGGCTGGAGCTTGTCGAACAGGACTTTCATTGGGCGACCGAATCCCTGACAGAGGTGGCGCGCCGCCACGCAAACGGGCGAATCGTGTCGATGCTCGAAGGCGGCTATGATCTAACGGGTTTGGCGCAATCCGTCGCCGCCCACGTAACGGCGCTGATGCGCGCCAGCACTTAGCGGCGGCGCTCAACTGCGCGCGAACGCCACATCAAGGCAGGACGACATGACGACAGCCAAACCACCGGCCAAAGACTTCGCTGACATTAAGGACATGACGTTCGAGCGGGCGCTGAAAGAGCTCGAAGCCATTGTCGGGCGGCTCGAGCACGGCGATGTCGAGCTTGAAGAAAGCATCACGATCTACGAGCGGGGTGAGGCATTGCGCGACCACTGCGACCGGCTGCTAAAGGCGGCCGAAGCCAAGGTCGAGAAGTTGACACTCGGAGCCGATGGTGCGCCGAAGGGTACAGCTCCGCTCGACAGATAATGGTTCGCCTTTCTGAGCCTCGCGAGAGATTCGCCAACCGGACGGTTTAAGTCTAACCTGCGGCACGCGGGCGCACTTTCTATCGAATGGGCCTCGGCTGTTGGGTCGCCGTGGGATCAGCATTATGGGTGATGTTCCGCGTCCGGTAAGCTCAAGTCAGTCGAGCACGGACAGTTCCCAGGACGACCGCGACATCAGGCATCTCCAGTGAGCAAGACACCACTCCTCGATCAAGTCAAAACGCCGGAAGACCTGCGTCGGCTGAGCGAAGATCAGTTGCCTCAGCTCGCGGCCGAACTGCGCGCCGAAACGATCGACGCCGTCTCCGTTACCGGCGGGCATCTGGGCGCCGGGCTCGGCGTCGTTGAACTGACCGTGGCGCTGCATTGGGTTTTCAACACGCCCGAGGACCGCTTGGTCTGGGATGTCGGCCACCAGGCCTATCCGCATAAGATCATCACCGGCCGGCGCGATCGCATTCGCACGCTGCGGCAGCCCGGCGGGCTATCGGGGTTTACGAAACGCGACGAAAGCCCATACGACCCTTTTGGCGCGGCCCACTCCTCAACCTCGATTTCGTCGGCGCTCGGCATGGCCGTGGCGCGCGATCTCAAGCACGGCAAGAACAACGTCATCGCCGTCATCGGCGACGGGGCGATGAGCGCCGGCATGGCGTACGAGGCGCTGAACAATGCCGGTGCTCGCGACGAGCGGCTGATCGTCGTGCTCAATGACAACGATATGTCGATAGCCCCGCCGACCGGGGCTCTGTCGGCTTACCTGGCACGCGCCACGACGAGCGGCACGTATCTGCAGTTGCGCGACTATGCAAAGCAGCTCGTAAAGCTGTTGCCGAAGCAGTGGGAACGCCGCGCCGCCCGCGTTGAGGAATATACGCGGCACCTTTGGCAAGGTGGCACGTGGTTCGAGGAGCTGGGTTTTTATTACGTCGGACCGATCGACGGCCACGACTTCGATCACCTTCTTCCGGTGCTGAAGAATGTGCGCGACGCCAAGCAGGGCCCGATACTGGTGCACGTCGTGACAAAAAAGGGCAAAGGTTACGCTCCGGCGGAGGCCGCCGACGACAAGTACCATGGCGTCAACAAGTTCAACGTCGTCACCGGTGCGCAGGTCAAGCCGAAGCCGAATGCACCAAGCTTCACGAAGGTCTTTGCTGACAGCCTAATCGCGGAGGCCCGCAAAGATGACCGCATCGTCGCCATCACCGCGGCTATGCCTTCGGGCACCGGACTCGACCACTTTGGCCGGGAGTTTCCGGATCGGACGTTCGATGTCGGCATTGCCGAGCAGCACGCCGTGACGTTTGCGGCAGGTCTGGCGACCGAAGGGTTCAAGCCGTTCGCGGCGATTTACTCAACCTTTCTGCAACGCGCTTACGACCAGGTCGTCCATGACGTTGCCATTCAGCGGCTACCCGTCCGCTTTGCGATCGATCGAGCAGGTCTCGTCGGCGCCGATGGTCCGACGCATGCCGGCGCGTTCGATCTTGCCTACCTCGGCTGCCTGCCAGGTTTCGTCATCATGGCGGCCGCGGATGAAGCTGAACTCGTTCAGATGGTCGCGACGCAGGCGCAAATCGACGACCGGCCGAGCGCGCTGCGCTATCCGCGCGGCGAAGGCATCGGCGTGGCGATGCCCGAGTTTGGGGTGCCGCTTGAAATCGGCAAGGGGCGCATCGTGCGGCAGGGCTCGAAAGTCGCCTTGCTTTCGCTCGGAACGCGGCTAGCGGAATGCCTGAAAGCCGCCGATCAGCTCGCGACGTTCGGGCTATCGACGACGGTCGCCGATGCGCGATTTGCAAAGCCACTCGACGCTCAGCTCATCCGGGACCTCGCAACCAATCATGAGGTGCTGATCACCGTCGAAGAAGGGGCGATCGGCGGCTTCGGAAGCCAAGTTCTGCAATTCCTGGCAGAGCAGGGGTTGCTCAGCCGTGGGCTGCATGTTCGCTCGAAGGTTCTGCCGGACGTCTTCATCGAACACGGCAAGCCCGAAGCAATGTATGAGGCGGCGGGCCTCAATGCCTCGGGCATCGTCGAAGCGGTTTTCAACGTGCTCGGCCGTGCCGACGTTATTGGCGAGCGCGCCTGATAACCCTACGTTCTTGTGTGGCGTGCACGGCCCTCGTGCTTGGGAGAACCAAAAATGCATCCACTCGTAAGCCTTATCGCGCGTATTTTTCTGTCGGCGATCTTCATCCTGTCGGGATTTGGCAAGATCACGGCCTATGCAGCTACCGAAGCCTACATGCAGCAACACGGCGTGCCGGGCGTTCTGCTGCCGGCGGTGATTGCTGTTGAGCTGCTCGGCGGGCTCGCCATTCTATTCGGCATCTGGGCGCGATATGCCGGGCTTGCGCTTGCGCTTTATTCATTGGCCGCGGCTGCGCTCTTTCACAACAACTTCGCCGACCAGATGCAGATGATAAATTTCATGAAGAACGTCGCGATGGCTGGCGGCTTGCTCTTCTGTTCGCCAATGGTTCGGGCCGTTACGCAGTGCGCCCGGATTAGGCGTCGGATTATTGCGTTTTCATGGTGCGGCTTGATCAAACGCTTGTTGCCCGCGGACTTGTACCGTCGCGAGCCCGCGCCCAGGATTTGATCCGGCGGGGGTTTGTGCGCTTGGCCGGGCTTGTTTGTGACAAGCCGGCCTTCGACGTAAAGGGCGCGCCGAATATTGAGTTGGCTCAGGACGCGCCGGATTTCGTTTCGCGAGGTGCCGAGAAGCTCGCCGCGGCGCTCGATAATTTTACTTTCGATCCTGCCGGCGCTGGCGCTGGACATCGGAGCATCGACCGGCGGATTTACAGAAGTTTTGCTCGAACGAAGCGCGCGCCGCGTCTATGCCGTCGACGTCGGTAGTGCACAACTCCATCATAAGTTGAAAGGCGATCCGCGTGTGGTGGCGCTGGAGAATTTCGATGCCCGTGCTCTTTCGGGCGAGCTGGTTCCGGAACCTGTCGACGCCATCGTCGTCGATGTCAGTTTGATTTCGGCAACCAAAGTGCTCGGACCGAGTGTTAGCGCTGGCATCCAGCGGTGCATGACTTGTCGTGCTCGTCAAACCGCAATTCGAAGTCGGGCGTGAGCAGGTCGGCGGCGGTGGTATCGTCCGTGACGAAGCCGCACGCCAACGCGCCGTCAACGACGTGGTCGCGTGGCTCAGTGCGCAGTCCGGATGGAAAATTGCTGGCGAGGTGGCGTCGCCGATCCTCGGCGGCTCTGGAAACGTCGAATACCTGATCGGAGCGCGGAAGCATGAATGAGCTACGTGAATTGCTCATTACACGCGTGGGCGCCCAGGGCGATGGCGTCGCTGACAACAAGGGAGCAGCGATCTTTGTGCCTTTCGCCTTAGCGGGCGAGCGGGTCGCGGCCGATGTTTCGGGCGAACGTGCCCGGCTGCTTGAAGTTCTGCAACCGAGCGAAGCACGCGTGAAGCCCGTATGCCGGCACTTCGGCGTCTGTGGTGGGTGCTCGGTCCAGCACATGGCACCTGAATCCTATCGCGCGTGGAAGCGCGATTCCGTCGTTGCAGCCTTTCGCGCCCGTGGTCTCGATATCGAGGTTGCACCGTTGATCTCACCGGGCGGTAAGCGTCGTCGCGCGGTTTTTACGATGGAGCGAACCGAAAGCGGAATTGTCGTCGGGTTTCACGAAGCCGCGTCGCACGCCATCGTGGCGATAGAAGAATGCCCTGTGTTGGAACCAAAGATTGTCGCGGCGCTTCCGGCACTCACTGATCTGCTGGCTCCGCTGCTGTCAAAGCGCGGCGAAGCGAGGCTGACAGTGCTGCTGACGAACACTGGTCTGGACGTGCGGCTCGACGGGACCGCGCGCCAATTGACGTCTGAGGTCAGCAGCCGTCTTGCTTCGGGAGCCAGTGCGCTGGGGCTCGCGCGCCTTGCCATCGGCGACGATGTCGTCTGCCAGACGTTGCCGCCGCTTTTAACGCTCGGCGCAGTCGACGTGACGCCGCCATCGGGCGCCTTCGTTCAAGCCGTGGCAGAGGCCGAACGTGAGATCGCCGGCCTCATCATTGCGGCGGTCGGCAAATCCAAGACGGTTGCGGATCTATTCTGCGGCATGGGTGCCTTCACGTTCCCACTCGCAGCCAAAGCGCGTGTGTGGGCTTTCGACGGTGACCGCGAGGCTATCACCACGCTCGAGGCCGCCGCGAGAAAGGCGACCGGTCTGAAGCCGATCACTGCACGCGTGCGCGATCTTTTCCGTGAGCCGCTGTCGGCACTCGAACTCAACGAGCATGACGCAGTCGTATTCGATCCTCCGCGCGTGGGCGCCGAAGCTCAGGCAAAAAAACTTGTGCGATCGAAGGTGAAAATGGTCGTTGCGGTTTCATGCAATCCGGCGACGCTGACACGTGATGCGCGGCATCTGATCGATGGCGGCTACAACCTCGAGTTCGTAACGCCGGTCGATCAGTTCGTCTACTCGGCGCACGTCGAGGTCGTCGCTGTCTTCCGGCGTTAATCCAACCCGAGCGCCTTCTACTCACGTCATGGCAGCCCTCCGAGGCGGCCATCCAGGACCGAAGGCAAGACGTCCCGTTTGGCCACACGAATACCGGGTTAAGCCCCACACTGGGCGCGATGGCGCAGAAAATGATCGGCAAGCACGATAGCCATCATCGCTTCGCCGACGGGAACGGCGCGAATGCCGACGCAGGGATCGTGACGGCCTTTCGTGCTGATATCGGTTTCGCGGCCCTGAGCATCGATCGTTCGCCTCGGCGCCAGGATTGACGATGTCGGCTTCACGGCAAAGCGGCAGACGATCGGTTGGCCCGTCGAAATGCCGCCGAGAATGCCGCCGGCGTTGTTTGAAAGAAAGTGCGGCCTGCCGTCGGTGCCGATGCGGATTTCGTCGGCGTTCTCTTCACCGGTCAGTGTGGCGGCCGCCATACCCGCACCGATCTCGACCCCTTTGACGGCGTTGATCGACATCATGGCGCTGGCGAGGTCCTGATCGAGCTTGGCGTAGAGTGGCGCGCCCCAGCCGGCCGGCACGCCTTCGGCGACAACCTCGATGACGGCGCCGATAGAGGACCCGGCTTTGCGAACCTTATCGAGGTAATTGGCCCAGGATTCGGCGGCCTTCTTATCCGGCGAGAAGAACGGGTTGCTACCGACCTCATTCCAGTCCCAGCTGGTCCGATCGATGTGGTGGGGTCCGATCTGGACGAGTGCGCCGCGAATTGTGACCCCAGGAATGACTTTGCGCGCGATCGCGCCGGCCGCAACGCGAGATGCGGTTTCGCGCGCCGACGAGCGGCCGCCGCCTCGATAATCGCGGATGCCGTACTTCGCGTCGTAGGTGAAGTCGGCGTGCCCGGGCCGATACTTGTCTTTGATGTCGCCGTAGTCCTTCGAGCGCTGGTCGGTGTTCTGAATTTCGAGCGCAATCGGCGTGCCGGTCGTCACCTGCTTGCCTGAAGCGTCGGCAAAGACCCCGGAGAGGATTGTCACCGCATCGGCTTCCTGTCGCTGGGTCGTGAAGCGGGATTGGCCGGGCTTGCGCTTGTCGAGATAGCCCTGGATGTCACTCTCATCGAGGGCGATGCCGGGCGGACAACCGTCGACGATGGCGCCGATGGCGGACCCGTGGCTTTCGCCCCAGGTCGTCACGCGGAAAAGATGGCCGAAGGTGTTGTGCGACATCGCCTGGCTAATCGTTTGAGAGAGCGGCCCGTCAAATTAGTTTGGGTGGTGCTGCAACGATTGTGTTGCCGGTCTGCGTCACTACCCTTCTTAGGTGCGGCGGCAAAACGCGGCAAGCCCGCTCGGTAGGCAAAACGCGTGACAAGTTGCGACGACGCAGATTAACTCAGCCACAGTCTGCGTACGTCGATGGTTCCGTCTCGCTTTCGAGCAGATACGACGACAGCACTCGTAACCTGTATCCGTATTTGACCGGCAACTCGGCCGAGCACGCGATTGCTGCCCGAACGCAGCCCGCGTCGCATCGAAGGATCGCATGTACCGGGACAAGAACGGAATTGGTGCTCAGCCGCAAAGATTGAGGACCGTGCTGTTTCCAAGTCCGCGCGACGGCTGACGGCAAGAAGCCGTCGACCAGCCAAAAGACTGTTCCGCCGGGATTTGAGCGTCCGCGGTCGAATGGTCTTTCATCATGCACCCAACGGGTGACGAAGAGCCGGGGAGCCGCTTCCCCGGCTCTTTTGCTTTTTGGCTGGCGGGGTCGTGCAAGTAAGAGAGCTCCGCCTACTTATCAGAGCCACGACATCGTCGCGTCGCGAAGCTTCAGGATCTTGTCCTGCGGCACGTCCAGGAACGGCACGAGGGCGTCCTCGATGCCAAAAATCGCCCCGCGGGCCACGCGGCTGACGCCGCCGTGAGTCACGGCGACGGTGTCCTTCTCGAGCATCGTGAGCCACGCCGAGACGCGCTCCTGCAAATCGCGATAGCTCTCGCCGTTTGCCGGCCGCCAGCCGAAGGGATCGGACGTTTTCTGGGCAAGGCCCGCAGGGTCTGTCATGGGCAGCTCGGCCGCAAGCTGGCCCTCCCAGTGGCCATAGCTCAGCTCCACGATCTGCGCGTCGGTGCGGAAGTTCTCAGCGTCAAGTTCGAGCGAGGCGCGGATCAGCTTCATCGTCTCGACAGCTCGGCCCAGTGGACTCGACACAAAATCGAAGTCCCCGAGGGCCGGCATCAGAGGCTTTAACACCTCGCTCTGACGCTGCGCCTGGGCGCGGCCTGTTGCATTGAGAGGAACATCGCGCTGGCCCTGGTAGCGAGCGTCCCTGTTCCAGTCTGTTTCGCCATGACGAATGAGATACAGCGTGATCCCGGGCTTAAGAAGCGTCGGGCGCACCAACTTGCTTTTCAACTGTCGTCGCTTTTCACTACGGAAATGTCGGGAGCGTCTTCGTTCTTCATACCTTGCACGTGGTAGCCGCTGTCGACGTGGTGGATCTCGCCGGTTACGCCGCGAGAAAGATCGGAAAGCAGATAGATGCCCGCCCCGCCGACATCGTCGATCGTGACGTTGCGGCGCAGCGCAGAGTTGTACTCGTTCCAGCGCAGGATGTAGCGAAAGTCAGCGATGCCCGCCGCTGCGAGCGTTTTGATCGGGCCCGCCGAAATCGCGTTGACGCGGATGCCTGTTTTGCCGAGGTCGGCCGCGAGATAGCGCACGCTCGCCTCTAGAGCCGCCTTGGCGACGCCCATGACGTTGTAGTGCGGCATTACCTTTTCGGCGCCGTAGTAGGTGAGGGTCAGCAGCGAGCCGCCATCGGTCATCAGCTTTTCGGCACGCTTGGCAAGCGCCGTGAATGAATAGCAGGAGATGAGCAGGCTCTGCGTGAAGTTCTTTTCAGTCGTATCGACGTAGCGCCCGTCGAGTTCGTTCTTGTCGGAAAACGCGATTGCGTGGACGACGAAGTCAAGGCGGCCCCAAGTCTTGGCGAGCGTGTCGAACACGGCATCCATAGATGCCGCATCGGTCACGTCGCAGGGCAGGACGACCTTCGTGCCGAGGTCGGCGGCCAAGGGCGCGACCCGTTTCTTCAGCGCATCGCCCTGATAGGTAAGCGCGACCTCGGCGCCCTGTCCCGCGCAGGCCTTGGCGATACCCCAAGCGATCGATCGATTGTTGGCGATGCCCATGATCAGCCCGCGTTTGCCGGCCATCAACGTGCCGGTGGTGACAGACATGTTCGTCTCAGACCCCGCCATGGGCTCGATTTCCCTTAATTATTCTGTTCTGATAAGTGAGATGGCGCATCCTACACAAATGGACTTGGCGGTCCAGATGGCCACTGGCTTCGCGTGCGCGGCCCATTGGCCACGCCCGGAGATAAGGCCCGATTAGCGAGAATACAATTCAGTAAGGTCAGCACCAGTGAGGGCGGTCGATCGCCTCTACTGGGCCGGAACCTGCATCTCGGCGGTTGAAAGTTTCGGCCGGTCGGAGCCCGCGATCCGGCCATCGTCGATGGTGATGATGCGGTCTGCGAATTGCAGCGTACGATGATCATGCGTAACCGCGAGGACCGCGCGCCGGGTGTCTTGTGCAACGTTGGCTAAAAGCTCCATCACGGCCATGCCGTTTTTGGCATCGAGCGCCGCTGTCGGCTCGTCCGCCAGAATGACGGAAGGCGACCCGGCGAGTGCGCGGGCAATCGATACGCGCTGCTTCTCGCCACCCGACATCTTCGATGGCATGGCATTGATGCGATGGCCAAGTCCCACTGCCTCGAGTGCGTCAACGGCATTGTCGTAAGCGTCGGGCCCGCTCAAGTCCCTGAGATCCAGCGCCAGCATCACGTTTTCAACCGCCGTCAACGTTGGGACGAGATTGTAGGACTGGAACACGAAGCCGACGTGCTTGCGCCGCAAGTTGGCTAATTCCTCTTTGCTCATGTTTTGCGTCCGGAACCCGGAGAGCGACAGCTTGCCTTCCGTCGGCGTCAGGATGCAGCCGAGAATGGAAAGCAGCGTCGTCTTGCCGGAGCCGGACGGCCCCATCAACAAAGTGAGCTCGCCGGTATGCAGCTGCAGGTCGATACCCTTCAGCACCTTGACCTCGTTCGGCGGCGTGCCGAGCACCTTCACGATGCCCTGCGCCTCGAGGATGACTTTGCTGTTCGTAGGCTCCGACATAGTGGTCTCCAAAATTCTTAGCGACTGAACACGACGGCCGGATCGATCCGAACGACTTTGATGATGGCGCTGATTGCCGCGAATATGCACATTCCGATAGTGACGGCGAACAGCCCGCCTGCGAGCTGCGGCGTCATCAATATCGTCAGCTTGGTATCCTGCGCCACGTGGATCGCGAGCATCGCCAAAGCCATGCCGAGCACGTAGCCGATGAGCCCGGAAAGCACAGCCTGCATCAAGATGACTTTGACGATGTAGCCTGCGCCCGCCCCCAGAGCACGCAGCGTAGCAAACTCATTGATGTGGTCCTTCGTGCTCGAATAGAGGGTCTGTGCGACAATCACGATGCCGACAATGAGGCCAAGAAGCGCGCCCGCAATGAGTGCCGCACCGGCGCCCGTCTGGAATAGCCAGTAGTGCTGGCTGCGCTTGCGGAACTCGTCTTGCGTGAGGATGTCGGTATCCGGCAGCCGCCGCTCGAGTTCAGTCCGCACCTTTTCGAGATCGGCATCCGGCAGAAGCGTCACGCGCTGATACGAAGCCTGGTTCTGCTCAGCACCCGATAGCCGGCGCGCCTCTTCGATGGACGTGAAGACGAAGGGAAGCGTTGTGAACGAGCGAATGCGTTTGGTAATCGCGGCGAGCCTAACGGACACGCCGTTCATCTCGCCTTGATCGCCGATTTTCGACACGCCCAAATCAGGGAAATAACTCTGGTCGATGGCGACGGTGTCCGGCGCCTCGAGAGCTTGGCGGCTGCCTTGGACGATGTTCCAGGGAAGTGCCTTCGGACTATCGCTCGCCGTGCCGATCAACAGAACCGTATTGGTGCCGCCTTCGGGCTTGCGCCAACGAGCGAAGGAAACGACCATGTCCTCGGAATCTTCAACGCCCGGTGTCGAAAGAGCCATGTGCCGCTCGCGGCCCGACAGGAACGAAGGATCGTCGTAGCTCTTGGTGCCGAGCGGCACGATCCAGAGGTCGGCCGGGGCCGCATCTATGATGGCGGCGATCTTCTTTTCCGAGCCGAGATAGATGCCTGACTGAACCGCTACGAGGACTACCGAGAATACGATGCCCACGATCGTAACGAAGAAGCTCAGCCGATCATGGAAAAGATTGCGATAGGCGAGTTTCGCCACCATCGGGATGGTGCGCCTGGGCGATCTCGGCCGCTTATTGGCCGTGCTTTGGGATTTGGCCCCGACCGGGGCTTTGACTGCGAGTTCCATTGACCTATCCCCCTCCTCGAGGCGTTGGCCGGCTTCACGGACGATAGCTGTTCGGCGAAACGTTTCCCAGGGCAGACGCTGCGGCCTGCCCCGGGATTAACCTGTTGACCTTACTGGCAAGGAACGTCGACCAAGCCCGCGATGGCAGCCGAGAACCGGCGGCACACGCGCTTGGCGGCAGACACCGGGGCCGTCTTCACCTCCGACTTCTCGCTCGTCTCGGTCTTCTCGACGGTGGCTACCTTGTCCGCCTTGGGGGCTTCGACCTTCGCCGGGGCCGGCGTTGTCGTGGTGCCCGAGTTGCCCGATTCCTTGTCGAGGACCGTCGTGGTTGTCGAAGTCGTGGTAGCCGTCGACTGCGTCCCGCTAACTTCCGAAGCAGGCGTTTTCGCGATCTCGGTTGTGGTCTCCTCGTTGGTGACCAGCTTGTCCTCAAGCTTCGCTGTCTGCACTTCCGGCTTGCTGGTCTTTGCAGCAACGTCAACCTTCCGCACTTCCGGCCTGCTGGTCTTTGCAGCGACGTCAACCTTCGGAGCGCGCTTGATCTTGCGAGCCGGAGCGGCATCCGCCAGGTACCGGCGGCGAGCTGCATAGCGCGGCTTATCGCAGTGACGGCCGCCGCCGTAACTTGGTTCTGAATAACTCTGGTTCGAGTGTGCGACGAACGAGCCGAGCGGAAAGCCGAAGCCAACCCGGACGCCGCCGGCGTTTGCGGCGCTCGTCAGCGTGGTGCCGGCCAGCAGTGCAGCGGCGAGTGCGAGAGTGGTCTTGGTCATTGGAGACTCCTCGGGCTTTCAGTTGCGGTCTTGTTTCGATCTCGGCGCCGGTTCTCACCGGCTATGAGTGGACCATGCCGCAAGCCTCGCTGGACTGCTGTTCCGGTCGGAACACACGATTCAATTCAGCAGACTTTTATTTTTCCATGTGTTTCAACACCCTATTGTGCCTCATGCCGCCGAATTGCGGGCGGGAACCCTGTTCTCAGCAGCGTCGCCGGCGAGGTTTCCGATGAGATTTCCGACGAATGCGTCGATCGCCTCGACGACGAGGTGGCGCTGCCGATCGACGGGTCATGACGTGGTAGCAGTCCTCCAGCACCATCATTTCGATGGGGCCCTTCAGGCTGTCCCGCAGACACGTTGCATTATTCAGCGCCGCGTAATCGTCCTCGAGAGGATGCACGATCAGGGCCGGCTAGGACCAGCTTTGCATCGCCTTGACCAAATGGCGGTGCTCGAAAACAGCGCCGCCCGGCTACGGGAGCCGGCTTCCGAGGCACCCCGGGACGTTCGTGCCCTCTGAATGAATTCGCGAATTCGTTCGTCCTTGATGCCGTGCGGATCGTGGTGCCGAAATGTGAACAGGTTCGTGAACCACTTGTAGCGGATGAGTTTGAATAGCCGCGCATACCGCGGCATCATCCAGCCGTTGAGCCAAAGTGTCGGCGCAAGCAACGCTGTCGCGTTCACCCTGGCGGGGTTTTTGGCGGCGAGCATGACGGCAAGCACCGCTCCTGCCGATAGCCCTCCCGCGATGACGAAGTCGCAATCCTTCTTGATGTCGTCGAGCGCCTGGTCGGCGCTACCGTACCAGTCCGTCCATGAGGAGGCCCTCAGCGCCTCTTCGCTGCCGCAGTGTCCGGCCAGCATTGGGCAGTGGACGGTATAGCCCTGGTCCGCGAGGCCGTTCGCCACGAAGCGCATTTCGACCGGCGTTCCGCACAGCCGATGAAGCAGCAGGATGCCGACCTTCCCGCGCGCGCTTGATCGTGAAGCCCATATCCCTCGTCATATCGTTATTCCAAAAGCGTAAATTGCCTCGCCCCGTCAGAGGCTTAGAGCGGCAGGTGCGTTGGGTTGGTAGCTGTTGCGGACTAGGCAGCCATCTTGAGGGGAAGCGGCTCGGCAACGACTGCAACCGGCGGAGCGGTGGCGGCATCGAGCGCCGCGAACAGCTTGTGGGCGTTGAAGCCGAAGCGCGTGTTGAGCGGCAGGCGCGAAGCTTCCTGGATCGCTGCCGCGATTAGCCTGAAGCCGCGCTCGATAAGCAGACCCTTGAGGCGGCGGGAGGCAAAAACGTCGAGCAGCGCCCGAAAACGCAGAGCCACCGCGAGCCGGGCCTCGTCCGAACCTTCGAAGCCCGACCAGATCTCGTTCTCGAGTTCGCGAATTTCATGGTCGGTGAGGCCCTTGAGCAGGGCGAGACCCTGACCTTTGCCGACTAGCAGACGCATCGGCATATCGAGTTCGGCGGCGTCGACTCTCGGCACATCGGCCAGGTTCAAGATTATGGTCATGGCACGGGCTCCCGGGGTTCAGATCAAAGGCCGATGCCGCCGAAAGCCACCCAGGGCGATCCGGCCAGAACGATGATGTCGCGAGCCTTGAGGCCGCCGAGCTCGAAATGGACTTCGTGGCCCTCGAGGTCGTCGCGGTGATTGCGGATTGCAGCTTGCTCGAAACGGTAGGCGCGGCCGTCCTCGGCGTAGATCACGCCGACCCCGAGATCGCGGCGGAACTTCTTGATTTCTCCGTACATGGGTCTCTCCGTGAAGCAGCGGGTTAAGGACGTTTCGGCGTCCATTCGCTGCATCATGCTCGGAGGTGCGCGGAGCCGCTGTTCCGGTCGGGACAGGAGTTGGTGTGAGAAGGAAATCTCGTCGCGAAGCCGACGCCGATTAGGTCGGCAGAGAAAGCTTCACGCGGCAATCTGCACTGCAGCAGCAGCTTCGAGCGCGGTATCGGAAACGGCAGCGGGGAGGGGCGTGGAGCGGGGCCGCATACCCGCATCCGCGCTTCCTCCCCGCGTCAGGACCGGTGGCGGCTTGGCTAAGGAGGAAGCTCGCCGCCGCCGGCCTGATCAGGCCGGTCGGAAATTGTGCTGCCAGCATTAGCCGAGCACCCTCTCCGACCGGAGCCACTTCCCCCTTTACTTGAAAAAAGCGTCGGCCCTCATTCCGGGCAGCAACGGCGGATTGCCTTCGAGATCCACGGTCACCTCGAGAACTTCGACGTCGGTCGGACGGCGGGCACCACGCAGCGCGAACTGCGGCGATGACAGTGACGGCGCGAGTTCCGCAACGGTGCCGGTGAACTCCTGGTTCGGATAAGCATTGCTCTTGACGACCACTTTGCCGCCGACCTTGATCTTCGAGACGTCGATCTCGTCGACTTCGGCTTTGAGACGCACGACCGACATGTCTCCGAGGACGACGAGTGCTTGCTCGGGCGAGGGCGCGATCATCTCGCCGACCTTCGCCGGAAGTTGCAGCACGGTGCCGGCCACAGGAGCGCGAATGCGGGTCTTCTCTAGCAGGGCTTCGGCAACCGATATGTCCGAGCGGGCCGCCTGAAGTGCCGATTCCAGCCGATTTGGCGCCGGAACGTTGCGCTTGGCCGACGCGGTCGCATAACGTTCGCGCTCTTTCTGAAGGCTCTCCTTGGCGTTTTTGACGTTGCGGCGGGCATCTGCAACGCGTTCGGCGCTGCCGGTGCCTTGGCGCTTCGCCTGAAGTTCGTATTCGAGCACGAAGCGAGCGTTCGTCAGTGCGCGCTCTGCCGAAAACACGTTGTCCTCGGCATTGCGAAGGTCGTCGCGTGCCTTGTCGAGGGGCTGGGCGTCACGCTCACGCTTGCGCGATGCGGCTTCGGTTTCAGCGGCCTGCAAGCGGGCGCGCGCCTCTTCGTCATCAAGGCGGATCAGAAGCTCGCCTTCTTCGACCTTATCGTTCAGCTTCACGGTGACTTCGGCAATACGCCCAAGAAGTTGTGCACCAACGCGGACGAGGCCGGACTTCGGCTCGATGCGACCGGGAGCAGCGGCAAGCCAGTCGATCTTAGGCGTCGCTGTCTCGACCTTTAAAGTATCGTCGTTGGTGGACTTGGCGCCCAGGAGATCGCTGCGCGAAATAGCGATCGCGCCGAACGCACCTGCGCCGACGGCCAGGATGAGGAAGAGGACCTTCAGGAAAACTCTCCCTCTAGGTCGGCGATAGCTGTCATCAGTGCTCATGTCATAATCCTCCTTAAGAATTCGATCGCGAGCCGGCGCGTTCGCACCTGCCCACCACACGAGCGACGCTAGCGATCCTAATCCTCATTGGCTGTTTCGGGTGGAACAGCTCGTGGGTCGGTGAAAAAATTTGGTGCGCTGAAGCGGCTGCGGACCAAACAAAAAAGGCTTCGGAAATTCCCGAAGCCTTGGATTTTTTATCTTAGGGTAAATTGCCTGAACGGCGTTTTGTAAATTCCTTACTGGCACATCTCGCGGAGAGTCCAGCCGACGATCTTGCAGCTTTCCTGACCGCCGCTGGTGACGATGCACTTGCGGTTGGGAAGCCGCTGATAGTCACAGTAGTAATTGCCGGAATGCCCCGTATAACCGTGCATCGGCTTCGCGAACTGGTAGTCCTGGATGTAAACATCTTTGCTGCCACGGGCTTCGGCAGGCGAGCCGTTGAAAAGCGCCGCTCCGGCGATCGTTGCGAATGCGATGGCGATGGCGAGGGTGTTGCGGAAAGTCATTTCTGAATTCCTCCTTAGGTGGGCCGGCGGCCCGGGCTCATTTCGATGGAGGCAGATTTAGCGACGGCAGGGCCTTCCCGCTGTTCCCGTTGGAACAGGACATGGACGGTGCCGCTGAAGATTGGGGCGCATCACGGGTGTCACTTGAAAATATGCCAAGACCGCGACGTGTAATGCCGCCGGGCTACCAACACGCCACCACCCGCGCGTGGAAAGTCCACAAAATCGGCCGGCTGCTGCACCTGAGGTTGGCGGTGTGTAGTATCGAGTGAAACTACGCGAAAAGGCCTGGGGCGGAAATGGGAAAACTCTGGGCGATGGTAGCCAGCCTTATCGCTATGTGGACGTCAGCCCCAAGTGTTGCGCCATCGAAATCCGTGACCGGTTCTGCGTACGATTTCGCGTTCCCGGGTATAGACGGCAAGCCGCTGAAGCTGGCGTCCTGGCGCGGCAAGGTGCTGTTGATCGTCAACACCACATCGTTCTGCGGCTACACCAAACAATACGCCGGGCTGCAGGAGCTTTGGACGCGTTACGAGAAGGCGGGCCTCGTCGTCCTTGGCGTGCCGTCGAACGATTTCGGTGACCAGGAACCGAAATCCGAAGGCGAAATTAAATCGTTCTGTCAGGGCGCATTCGGCGTCACCTTTCCGTTGACGTCGAAGCAGGTGGCGGCCGGACCTGAAGCGCTTCCCTTCTACAAATGGGCCGCCGGCGCGATGGGGCCCGCGGGCCGGCCCAATTGGAATTTCCATAAATACCTGATCGGCCGTGACGGACGGTTTCTAAGGTTGGTTTGGCCTGCTGGCACAACGCGGCTGACCGGCGCAGCGACTCTCTGCTTTGGCCATCGCCTGAATTCAGCTCGCAGACTGTGTTTTCAGTGACGGCAGCCGGGCAAATTGGCCGGCATCAGAGAAGGCATATGACAAGCAGGATAAACATATTTCCGATGCTAGGGCCAAACCGTCGCCAGGTATTGAGCGGTGCCGGCGGGATTGCTCTGTCGTCATTTCTTTTTGGACCCGCCGGCGAAGCTTATGCGTTCGCTGGCGTTACCAGTGACGAACTTGGGCCGCCGATGCCGTTTTCGTTCGACGAGATCGCCAGACAGGCCGAGGACCTCGCCAAGAGACCATACGAGAAGCCGATCGTGCCATCGCCCAACGTGTTGGCCGAGATCACCTACGATGAGTATCAGCGCATTCGCTATCGCCCCGACAAGAGCCTTCGCCTGGACCGCGATGGGCACTATCCGGTGCAGCTTTTCCACCTGGGCAAATACGCAACCGAGCCCGTTCACATTTACGTCGTCGAAGCCGGCGCTGCCCGGGAGGTGATTTACAGTCCCGAGCTATTCGACATCCCCGAAACGAGCCCGGCGCGCAAACTTTCCGCCGGAGCGGGTTTCGCCGGCTTCCGCATCATGGCGGACGACCTCAAGACGGATTGGTTCGCCGCAATGGGCGCTTCCTATTTCCGGACGTCCGGTCCGTACGATCAGTATGGCCTCTCGGCGCGCGGCGTCGCGATCGATACGGCGATGCCTAAGAAAGAAGAATTTCCGCGGTTCAGTCACTACTGGCTCGAAGGCCCGAAGGAGGCCGACGGACCTTTGACTATTTACGGGCTGCTCGAGGGACCGAGTGTCACCGGCGCATATCGGATGCATGCGAAGCGGTCGACCAACGCCGAAGGAATCGCTCGCATCGTCATGGACATCGAGGCCCGGCTCTTTGCACGCCAGAACATCGATCGTCTCGGCATCGCGCCATTCTCGAGCATGTTCTGGTACGGAGAGGCGAACCGCAAGCAGGCGGAGGACTGGCGCCCGGAAATTCACGACAGCGACGGGCTCGCCATTCTAACGGGCACGGGTGAACGGATTTGGCGGCCTCTCAACAATCCGCCGCGCGTCAACACCAGCGTTTTTGTGGACCGCGACATCAAGGGTTTCGGACTGCTACAGCGCGATCGCAATTTCGACCACTACCTTGACGACGGCATTTTCCACGAGCGCCGGCCTTCCGTCTGGGTCGAGCCGCTCGATCTTTGGGGCGAAGGCGCCGTGCAGCTTGTCGAAATTCAGGTGGTTGACGAGACGTTTGACAACATCGTCGCTTACTGGGCGCCGAAAGAGGAATTCAAGGCCGGCGATCGACGGACCTGGCGGTACCGGCTTTCCTGGCTCGACGAGATTCCATTCCCGGATGCAGTAGCGCGCGCGATAGGGACATGGACGGGCCTCGGTGGTCGCCCTGGTGCCAGCCATGAGCGTCCGGCGGGCGTGCGCAAGTTCGTCATCGATTTTCAGGGCAAGGTATTCGACGGCCTCGGCCGGAACGACGGCGTCGAGCTGATCGTCAACGTGTCCCGCGGGACGCTGTCAGGTGTCTACAACTATCCTGTTGTCGATCAGAAGCAACGCTGGCGCGCCATGTTCGACATCAAGGCCAGCGGGACCGAGCCGGTGGATCTCAGGGTTTTCCTTCGCAAGGGCAAGCAGGCGCTGACCGAGACTTGGATTTACCAGTATTTCCCCGACCAGACTTGACGTCCTACTGCGCTGCTCCGGTTTCTACCGGCAGATCGTTATGCTTGCCCCACTCGGCCCAACTGCCGTCGTAGACGGCGGCGTTCGTCTGCCCTAGCACCGCGAGGGCTAAGGCCAACATCGAGGCGGTGACGCCCGAACCGCACGTGGTGACAACCGACTTCGACACGTCGATGCCGGCCTTCTTGAACAGCTCGCCGAGCTCGACAGGCGACTTGAACGTACCGTCAGCATTCAAAAGCTGCTGTGAGGGAACGTTCTTGGCACCCGGAATATGGCCCGAGCGCAAACCCGGGCGAGGCTCGGCATCGCGGCCCTCGAAGCGGCCGGCAGGACGCGCATCGACGATTTGCGTGCCGGGCTTCCTGAGAAGTGCCTTCATTTCATCGAGGTCACGAATAATTTCGGTGTTTTGCAACGGCGTGTAATGCCGTTCGGACCGCTTAGGGGGCGGGCCGTCTTCGAGCCGCCGGCCCTCGGCCTTCCATTTCTTGAGGCCGCCGTTCAGTACGGCGACGTCCTGGTGCCCCATCGCGCGGAATGTCCACCACACGCGCGCCGCCGAAAAAATTCCGTTGGTGTCGTAGACGACGATCCGTGCGCCATCGCCGATGCCCATTTTCTTCATGCGGGACGCGAACTTAACGGTCGACGGCAGCATATGGGGAAGCGACGATTTCTCATCCGAAAGATCGTCGATGTCGAAGAACAGGGCGCCCGGAATGTGTTCGGCGAGATATTCTTTCTTTGCGTCGCGGCCTGCTGTCGGGAGATGCCAGCTGCCGTCGAGCACGATCAGGTCGGGGGAGGACAAATGGCTTGCTAGCCACTCCGTTTCGACGATCCAGTTCTTGGCGGTCTGTGGCAAGGAGTTCCCCCACGCTCGAAATCATTGCGGAACAGCACATAGGCAAAACTCACCCGCCTCGCAAGTTCGAGTAAGCCCATGTGACAGCGCGGCAAGCGCTCTTCCCGCGGTGGTCTTGAACGGCATTTAGATCACTGCACTAGCGATCTACCAGTACCGTCAAAATCGGTTCCTGCAGGCGCACGGATGCACGACCTCCGCTCATCTTTCGTTATTTATATAAAATCGCATCCGTTGACGAAGTTTCCCCGTCGCGAGACACTTGACCCCTTCATCGATTCTACGTCGTCTCCGCTTCGCCGGAGGCGGGCCGAAAAAAGTTATTTTTGTCATGTTTTTCAAAGCCATCGCGCTGCTGCTGGCCGCAATCGTCGGCTACTACATATTCGACATAGACTCGCAACAAGGGGCCATTTTCCTTGCTCTGCCGGTTTCGGCCATCGCGGTCGTGCTGCTGCTTGGTTGGTCGGGCTGAGCGCTGCCCCTCCCTTCCGTCGTTTCGGCGCCTGAAGCCCGTTCCGGCAGCAGCGATTTGCGCATTGTTTTCGGAACCGTCCCCGCGTAAGACAGCGGCTCCCCAGCCTTGTGTGCCGGACGCCTCCTGATAATAGCAGGACGACTAGCGCCATTCGGTGCAGGAGCGAGCGATTGCGCCGGATTCGCCGGGGTGATCGTGTTGAAGGTAATCGGCGGGCAGGCGAAGACGTACTTCGTGCGCGGGCGTGGCGGAACTGGTAGACGCACTGGATTTAGGTTCCAGCGGCGAAAGTCGTGGGGGTTCAAATCCCTCCGCCCGCACCAGTGCGCCTTCGGGCTCGCTGGGGTAGATGTTTTGTAGACAGACAGACGACTTCCCACATTATTGGTCGATCGACGAGATCAGCGTGTAACACGGGTCTCCAATCAGGAAACGGACGATGCAGGTTACGGAAACGGCACGAGACGGTCTGAAGCGCACCCTGCAAGTGGTCGTTGCGCAGGCCGAGTTGAACGAGCGCTTCTCGGAGCGTCTCGATGAACTCAAAGACCGGGTGCAGATCAAAGGCTTCCGCCGCGGCAAGGTTCCGCTGACGCATCTCAAAAAGCTCTACGGCAAGTCGCTGATGCAGGAAGTGATGGAGCAGACGCTCAACGATACGAGCGCCAAGGTCATCAAGGACCGCAACGAACGCCCTGCGCAGCAGCCTAAAGTCGAGCTGGTCGACGTAAATGAGGGCACGTTCGAGCGCATCGTCAATGGCGAGGCGGACCTCGCGTACAAAATGTCGTTTGAGGTCTTGCCGCCGATTCCGGTTGCCGACCTCAAGACGTTGAAGCTCGAGCGGCTCGTCGCCGACGTCGACGATGCAGCAGTTGACAAGGCGCTATCGGATCTCGCCGAGCGAAACACGGCTTTTGAGCCCGAGGACGGCCGCGCCGCTGGCGAGGGCGATCTCGTGACCATGAACTTCGTCGGCCGGGTCGACGGAGAGACATTCGAAGGCGGCTCGGGAGAAGGCGCCAGTCTTGTCATCGGCAAAAAGCAGTTCATACCGGGCTTCGAAGAGGGCGTAACGGGCCTCAAGGCGGGCGATAAAAAAGTCGTCACGGCAACCTTCCCGGACGACTATCCGATGGAGAAGCTTGCCGCAAAGACGGCCGATTTCGACGTCGAGGTGCGGACGGTTGCAAAGCCGAAGAAACCCGAGATCGACGAAGATTTTGCCAAGGGCCTTGGCGCGGAAAGCCTCGAAAAGCTTCGCGGATTCGTTTCCGAGCAGATCAAGCGCGAGTACGACCAGGCGTCGCGGGCCAAGCTGAAGCGCGAAATCCTGGACGGGCTGGATGCGGCACATCAGTTTGAGCTGCCGGCATCCCTTGTCGATTTCGAATTCAACAATATATGGACGCAACTCGAGAACAATCTCAAAGCCACGAACAAGACCTTCGCCGACGAAGGCAAAACCGAAGACGAGGTCCGCGCCGAATATCGCGGCATCGCCGAGCGGCGGGTACGCCTCGGACTCGTGATCGGTGAAATCGGCGAGAAGAACAAGCTACAGGTTTCGCAGGACGAGATGCGCCGCGCCCTCGTCGAGCAGGCGCGCCGTTACCATGGTCACGAGAAGCAGGTGTACGAATATTACGAGAAGACGCCGGGAGCGCTCACCGAGCTTCGCGCGCCGATTTTCGAGGACAAAGTCATCGACCACGTGATTGCCGAGGCCAACCCAACGGAAAAGAAGGTATCACGAGACGAACTCTTGAAAGCAGTGGAAGAAGCGACCGAACGCTGAGCCGGCTGGGTTCTCTAGGCTATCCTGGCGGCGCAATCTCTGCGGAACTACAACACGAGTCTGACCGGCGGCCGAGACGGCCGTGCGGCTGAAACGAGGAAAGACGAGGCAATGCGCGATCCGATCAACACCGTGACGAACACGTTTTGGCCCATGGTGGTCGAACAGACGACGCGCGGCGAGCGTGGCTACGATTTGCCGTCGCGCCTACTGAAGGAGCGCATCATCTTCGTCACCGGTCCCGTCGAGGACCACATGGCGGCATCGATCTGCATGCAGCTTCTGTTTCTTGAGTCAGAGAACCCCAAGAAAGAGATCTCGATGTACATCAACACGCCAGGCGGTGTCGTCACCGCAGGCATGGCGATTTACGACACCATGCAGTTCGTGAAGCCGGCGGTTGCGACGTTATGCATCGGTCAGGCGGCATCGATGGGTTCGCTGCTGCTCTGCGCTGGTGAAAAGGGCATGCGCTACGCACTGCCGAATGCCCGCGTCATGGTGCATCAGCCCTCGGGCGGCTTCTCCGGTCAGGCATCTGACATCGAGCGCCACGCCGAGGACATCATCAAGATGAAGCGGCGGCTCAATGAGGCATACGTCAAGCATACCGGCCAGACTTACGAGATGATCGAGAAGACGCTCGACCGCGATTATTTCCTCACGGCCGAACAGGCGCGAGACTTCGGGCTGATCGATAAGGTTTTGCAAAGCCGAGACGAAACCGAAGCGGGCGTGTTCGATATCAAGGCCACGACCTGAGAGGTGCAACGGCAACGCAATTGTCGCACCCGGGGTAACTCGGATAGCGACCCGTTGCCGGAAGCTTTGCCGCGATTTGGTGAATTTTAAGCTTGAATTGCGGTGTTGCCTGCACGTTCCCCTGACTGTGGCAATACCGCCGCTTGCGAGGTGCGGCCGGGTGCGGTCCATTAATCCAATCTTGATCTGCTGAACGCTAGCGTGCTGATGTTCGTTCGGAGTTTCATGTCGCCGAACGTTGGCAGTGAACAGCGGGCCAAAGCAAGAACATCGACGCCGATGGGTCTTGCATTGAAGGTGAGAAGAAATGGCTCAAGAGAAGAACACTCTCTACTGCTCCTTTTGCGGCAAGAGCCAGCATGAGGTCCGCAAGCTAATTGCCGGTCCGACCGTGTTCATCTGCGATGAATGCGTCGAGCTGTGCATGGACATCATTCGCGAGGAGAACAAGAACACCCTCGTCAAATCGCGCGATGGTGTTCCTACTCCTCAGGAGATCTGCGGCGTCCTCGATAGCTACGTCATCGGCCAGTTCCACGCTAAGCGCGTTCTGTCGGTCGCCGTTCACAATCACTACAAGCGGCTCAACCACGCGTCGAAGAACAACGACGTCGAACTTGCGAAATCGAACATTCTGCTCGTCGGTCCGACCGGTTCAGGCAAAACGCTGCTGGCGCAAACCCTGGCGCGAATTCTCGACGTGCCGTTCACGATGGCTGATGCAACCACGCTGACCGAAGCCGGCTACGTCGGTGAGGATGTCGAGAACATCATTCTGAAGCTCTTGCAGGCCGCCGACTACAACGTCGAGCGGGCGCAGCGCGGCATCGTCTACATCGACGAAGTCGACAAGATCAGCCGCAAATCCGACAATCCGTCGATTACGCGCGACGTGTCGGGCGAGGGAGTGCAGCAGGCGCTCTTGAAGATCATGGAAGGCACCGTCGCGTCGGTTCCGCCGCAAGGCGGCCGCAAGCACCCGCAGCAGGAATTTCTGCAGGTCGACACGACGAACATCCTGTTCATCTGCGGCGGCGCATTTGCTGGCCTCGAGAAGATCATTTCGCGGCGCGGCAAGGGGTCTTCAATCGGATTCTCGGCCAAAGTCACCGGACCTGACGAGCGGCGCACAGGTGAAATCCTGCGCCACGTCGAGCCCGAGGATTTGTTGAAGTTCGGCCTCATCCCCGAATTCATCGGCCGCCTGCCGGTGATCGCCACGCTGGAAGACCTCGACGAAGGCGCGCTTGTTCAAATCCTGACCGAGCCGAAGAACGCCATCGTCAAGCAGTACCAGCGCCTCTTCGAAATGGAGGACGTGAAGCTGGCGATCACGCTCGACGCGTTGAAGGCGATCGCGCGCAGGGCGATCGAGCGCAAGACAGGCGCCCGTGGTCTCAGGTCCATCATGGAGGGCATCTTGCTCGATACGATGTATGATCTGCCGACCCTGAAAGGCGTAGAAGAAGTTGTGATCGGTCCCGAGGTGGTCGAAGGCTCGGCGAAGCCGCTGAGAATTTATTCCGATCGGGCCGAAGAGAAAGGCTCGACGGGGTAACTCGGAAAGCGATTGCCAGCCCTTCCGGGAGGGCCGGTCTCGACACTTGCGAAGCGGGGCGTTGGTCCCCATTTGTTCGGAGGGTGAGGTATCGAGCGGCTGACCGGGGACCTATTTTTCCATAACTCCGAGATTTGCCTCTTGGTTTCCCCCCGCGCTCACGAGCACGCCACCGTCGCCACAAAAGGGGCGGGAAGCGTGGCTCCTAAAGTGGAACGATGCGCGCAATGCGTGGGCCGACTTTGAAAAGAGTTTCAGCGCGCGACGATAGGTATTGATAATGAACGAAGAGAAAAAGACCAAAGAAAAGGCCGGCGGCAAGGAGCTGTTTCCAGTCCTTCCGCTTCGTGACATCGTGGTCTTTCCATACATGGTCGTGCCCCTGTTCGTGGGCCGCGAGAAGTCGATCGCGGCACTTGAAGAGGTTATGCGCGCCGATAAGCAGATCTTGCTCGCGGCTCAGAAAAACGCCGGCGACGACGATCCGGCTCCGGACGCGATCTACGAGATAGGAACGCTCGCGTCCGTCTTGCAGCTTCTGAAGCTTCCCGACGGAACCGTGAAGGTTCTGGTCGAAGGTAACGCGCGCGCCAGGATCACGCGCTACACCAGCAACGCCAGCTATTTCGAGGCCGAGGTCGAACGTGTCGTCGAAGTACCCGGCACGAAGGACGAGCTCGAAGCGCTTGCGCGTTCGGTCGTGACGCAGTTCGAGAGCTACGTGAAGCTCAACAAGAAGGTCTCGCCCGAAGTCCTGAGCAACGTTGGCCAGATCGATGATTACGCGAAGCTCGCCGACACGATCGCCTCGCACCTCGCCGTGAAGATTTCCGACAAGCAGGACGTCCTGGAAACCGCCAGCATTTCGGAGCGGCTCGAGCGCGTCTATACGCTGATGGAAAGCGAAATCTCGGTCCTTCAGGTCGAGCGGAAGATCCGTTCGCGCGTCAAGCGCCAGATGGAGAAGACGCAGCGCGAGTACTATCTCAATGAGCAGATGAAGGCCATTCAGAAGGAACTAGGCGACTCCGACGAGCGCGACGACATCTCCGAGTTCGAGGAGAAAATCGAGAATACGAAGCTGTCGAAAGAGGCCAAGGACAAGGCACTCGCTGAGCTCAAAAAGCTCAAGCAGATGTCGCCGATGTCGGCCGAAGCGACGGTCGTGCGCAACTATCTGGATTGGCTGCTCTCGATCCCGTGGGGGATCAAGGGCAAGATCAAGAAGGACATCGCGGAAGCGCAAGCGATCCTCGATCAGGAGCACTATGGCCTGGAGAAGGTCAAGGAACGCATCCTCGAGTATCTCGCCGTGCAGGCGCGTACGAACAAGCTGAAAGGGCCCATTCTGTGCCTCGTCGGCCCTCCCGGCGTCGGCAAGACGTCGCTCGGCAAGTCGATTGCCAACGCGACGGGTCGTGAATTCGTGCGCATGTCGTTGGGCGGCGTCAGGGACGAAGCGGAAATCCGCGGTCATCGCCGGACCTACATCGGCTCGATGCCCGGCAAGGTCATCCAGTCGATGAAAAAGGCGAAGCGGACGAATCCGCTTTTCCTCTTGGACGAGATCGACAAGATGGGCCAGGACTTCCGCGGCGATCCGGCTGCGGCGCTGCTCGAAGTGCTGGACCCTGAGCAGAATGCGACTTTCAACGATCACTATCTGGAGGTCGATTACGACCTCTCGAACGTGATGTTCGTAACGACGGCGAATACGCTCAACATCCCGCCCGCCTTGATGGACCGCATGGAGATCATTCGCCTCGCGGGCTACACGGAGGACGAGAAGCTCGAAATCGCCAAGCGCCACTTGTTGCCGGAGCAGTATTCCGCGCACGGGCTCGATCCGGGCGAGTGGACCGTTGAAGACGGAGCACTAAAGGAAGTCATTCGTCGCTACACACGCGAAGCCGGCGTCCGTTCGCTCGAGCGTGAGATTGCGAAGCTGGCGCGCAAAGCCGTGAAGGAGATCCTGACGTCGTCGAAGACGTCGATCGTCATCACTGCCGAGAACGTTCAGGACTTCCTCGGCGTGCCGAAGTTCCGTTATGGCGAAGCCGAACTTGAAGATCAGGTCGGCATCGTAACCGGACTTGCGTGGACCGAAGTCGGCGGCGAGCTGTTGACAGTTGAAGGCGTCATGATGCCGGGCAAGGGCAATATGACCGTCACCGGCAACCTGCGCGACGTGATGAAGGAGTTGATCCAGGCTGCAAACGCCTATGTGCGCTCGCACTCGATTGACTTCGGCATCCATCCTTCGCTGTTCGAGAAGCGCGACATCCACGTCCACGTGCCTGAAGGAGCCACCCCGAAGGATGGGCCTTCCGCTGGCGTTGCGATGACGACGGCAATCATCTCGGTCTTGACCGGCATCCCTGTCCGGAAGGATGTGGCGATGACGGGTGAGATCACTCTGCGCGGTCGCGTGTTGCCGATCGGTGGCCTCAAGGAGAAGCTCCTTGCGGCGCTGCGCGGTGGCATCAAGACGGTAATCATTCCGGAGGAGAACGCCAAGGACTTGGCGGAAATTCCAACGGAGGTGCAGACCAAGATGGATATCCTCCCGGTCGCGCGCGTCGAAGACGTGCTTAAGATTGCTCTGGTCCGCATGCCGGAAGCGATCACCTACGATGAAGCCGCCGAGGCCGAAGCTCTTGAAGCAAAAGAAAGAGAAAAGAGCGGGTCGCGCATTACGGCGCATTAACGTCGCGCCGAGGTGAAATCGATTGCCGGCTTAATGAACAAAATTTGCCCCTGCGCAGGCTCTGCGCAGGGGCATTTTCTTGTGTCGATTGTGAGCATTTTGACGCGCATTTCTCCGGAAATACGGGCGTTTTCCGCTTGACGGACGGTGCGATTGAGCGCTTCTACCCGGTCATGCGCGGCCGGTATTTGCCCCGCCGCCTCGGGCTTTGCGCCCTGAGCTGAACCCAATCTCCCCGCATTAGAGGACACATCAGATGAGCAAAAAAGATTTGATTGATGCCGTCGCCAAGGAGTGTGAGCTGACGAAGGAAAAGGCGAGCGTCGCCGTCGACGCCGTGCTCGCACACATTCGCGCGGCGATGAAGGACGGGCACGAAGTGCGCATCCCGGATTTCGGTACGTTCAAGGTCGCTGCCCGCAAGGCGCGCGAAGGCCGCAATCCCGCGACCGGCATGACGATCCAAATTCCGGCTTCGCGCGTGCCGAAATTCACGCCTGCGAAGGGCCTGAAGGACGCGCTGAACTAATCGCGCCGGTTCGACTGGTTCCCGGACGCGCGCAGCGACAAGCGGCGCGCGTCTTTGTTTTGACAGTCTCTGATTGAGCGACTAGCAGAAAGTTGCGTGGGGCGGTTAGCTCAGCGGTAGAGCGCCTCGTTTACACCGAGGATGTCGGGGGTTCGATCCCCTCACCGCCCACCATGATTTCAATGATTTAGTTGAAATCTTCGATGTGCGCCCTGTTGCGGCGCTACTTTTGCTTCTTAATCTCATGTCGATGGCCTCGGCCGCAGGCCGCAAAACGGCGACGCCGGGCTTGGCATAAAACCGCTCCGTCGTGCGCCGGTCGCGGTGCCCAAGCATCTTTGAAATCCGTTCCATTGGGATGCCGTCCTCGTCCAGCCACGTCGCAACCGTGTGCCTCAGAACGTGCGGCGTCACGCCTTCCAAGCCCGCGGCCTTCACGGCGGCCATGAATGCCTTACGAACCTTCTTCACGGAGGCCCCGTCCCATTCAATGACGTAGTCGGTCAGAGCGCCGGCCTTGGCGTCAAGCAGCGCACCGCGGGCCTCGCCGGTCATCGGCACGAATCCGCGCCCCTTCTGTGACCGCTTCGCCAGCGGATTGATCTTCTCCGTCGACCTTAAGTCGATCGTGCCCGCTTCGAAGTTGACCTTCGCCCAAAGGAGCTGGCAGATGGCCGACGACCTGGCACCGGTCGTTACGGCGAGGATCACGAATAGCCGGACGTGCGGCATCTTGCATGCATCAATCAACCTCTGGACTTCCTCAACCGTCATAACGCGGGTTCGCCCGTCTGGCTTCGATGGCACCCACACATAAGGCGCGACGGAGATCACGCGGCGCTTTTGCGCCCAATTGAGACAGGACCTGAGCCTAGTGAGCTCGGTCCATATGGTCGAAGTGGATTTGCCTTGCGCGTCTCTCGTCGCCGCATAGTCGCGACAGGCGTCCGCCGTCACGGCGTCGACCTCGAGCGCGCCAAAGCGCGGCTTCAGAGCTTTCCAGTCATTGTCGAAGTTCGCGATGAGCTTGCCGTCTTTTTCTCGATCGGCGCGGTAGGCTTCGAAGATGGCGGCGACGGTCTTCGTCTCGCGCTCGCGTAAGAGCGCGACGCTCCGCACCCACGAATCAAGCGCAGCGCGGGCTTCTATTTCAGTGTGGACGCCAAGTCGTCTGCGGTGCAGCCCTTTCTCGTCACGCCAGCAGACGACGGCTTTGCCGTGGAGCTGTCCGAGCCTGTAATTTCCAACCGCATATTTCCGCCAGCGTTTTCCCATTGGGGGACCTCCTGCGCCGTGGTGAAGCAAATGCCGTCAATTTGAAATGCGCGCAACTTGCGCTGAGTATCGGCTTCGGGCCACTTGTCGAAGTAAGAACTTAGGAGCAGACGTCACGCGTGTCGACGCCAGATGTCCGCTCACACCCCCATCAGCAGTCGAAGTCCGCACCAGCGGCGGAGGTCCGCATTGGGCCATAACCGGCCAAGGGTCTTCGGCCCTGTGCTGGCGCCGCCATGGTTTGGACAGCGCCCGCCTCGTCCGATGCCCTTGCGCTGACAAGGATGTCCTTGATGTTAAACGCATCAAAATACTCAATTCTGCCGAAGACGTAGATGGCTCGCCGATGCGCGCGGATATCATTGGTTCTGGAGAAAGAACGCGATTTCGAACTCGTACCGCCGGGCGCGATATAGCTATGCTCCGACTTTGGATTAAAGGGCGGAACGACCATGCTATCCTCTAACCTGGGCTCGAGAACGTCGATTTCTCCCCAATGCAAGACACGGCTTGCCATTGTTTGACCAGAGTTTTTGACAAGGATTGTCGCGCTCGGAGCGAAAAACAGCTCATCTGCTTGCGACCTTAAAAGCGGATACCCGGGTTCAGATGTTGGGACCGGGTAAGGCCTTTTCAGCCTCGCGCTGCATTTCAGCTTCGTGACGACGCAAATACATAAAAATCCCCAACAGCACCACGCCCGCGAGGACAAAGGAAGCTTCGCCGAATGGCCCCTGCACGTGATGCAGCGCCTTTCCGAACGAATAGGCTACCAAACCCACAACCGTCGCCCATACAATGCCACCTGCAGCGTTGGCGACGAGGAACTTGGACCAAACCATGCGATTTGCACCCGCGAGGAAGGCAGCCAGGAACCGTAGTACTGCAATGAACCGCCCTGTGAAGACCACTGTGCTGCCGTAACGCATAAACAGGTATTGCCCTAGCTTGATCCGAGCAGGCGTCAATCCAATCGTCGGTCCGTAGCGCTGAAGGAAGCGTGAGCCCAGCTCCCGCCCAACCAAATATCCAACATTGTCGCCGATAATCGCCCCGACTGCAGCGCTAGCAATGACGAGCACGATATTGCCGTCGTGACTGCCCGCGTAGCCTGCAGCCAAAACGAGTATTGTCTCTCCAGGCAGCGGGATGCCCATGCTTTCAAGGGCCACAAAGAAAGCAACGGCCCAGTAGCCATAATTCGCAATAAAGTTATGAAGGTCGTGATGAGAAAATAGCACTCTGCCTTCCTTCTACTTTCGGCAAAGAACGCATCCCGAGGAGGGGCGGATCGCAGGCACGAGGCTTGAATGTTCCATGCGTGCTGGGCCGGCTCTTATTTTTATAATCCGAAACCTGTCGATGACACTGGAAAACATTCCCGTTGCAAGCGACGGAAAGGCTAATCGTCTTCTAATGGTGCGTTCATTTGATGCTGCGAAACCTCACAACAAAATAGACATAACTTCTCATTGGCAAATATCTGGAACACAATGTTCTCGGTGCAAGCTAGCAGCGGAATGCATATTTCCAATTGGAGGAATGTTATGAAGACAATCGCAATTGTTGCGGCTGCTTGCACTATGATCGCAGGCGGCGCGACGGCAGCACCGTTTGGAATGGCCGAACCGGCAAACCAGCAGCTGGTGCAGCAAACGCACTGGCGTGGTCATGGTTGGGGTTGGGGGCCGCGCGTCGGGATCGTTGTTGGCGTCCCTGTGGTTGGTCTTGGGTATGGCTACGGTGGCTGTCGCGGCGTCCGCCATGTGTGCGCTGATCGCTGGGGCTGGGGCGGTCCTGGTTTCGGACGGTGCATGTGGCGCCACGGCTGCTAGTACACACCCACTGGTTTTTGTTTAGGTTTCGAGGTCGGGAAGTTCGCTTCTCGGCCTCTTTCAATTTGAAGCATCATGTAATGGCAATCGAGCTAATAGGAGTGCTGAAACGAATTGCAACGGTACGCGCGCGACGCTTAAGCATAAAATATCCAGGCATGTCGAAATCACCGAATTTCATTTGCGGTAGAGAAGGAAGGCGCCGGCCGCGACCAAGGAAGAGTGGGCAGTGAATTTCACGCGAGTTGACGCATTCAAACTCGTCGTCTACGCCGCTGCCGCTGCGCCTATTGTATTGCTGGTGCGGAGCTAGTTCAGGCAGGCCGGCTCCGACAATGTCAGGACACTGTGCACAGCGAGCAAGCTCTCTCGATCCAACATGAGCAAGCCTTCGTCGGATGCCTCTTCAATGGCGCGGCAGAAGCTCAGAAGCCGTAGTGGATCAGCAGTCATTTGCGTTCCTTCCGCTTGGGTCCGATTGATCACCTAGCCGAGCTGAGCATTGTTCGCGACTGCTGCGACGCTGCACGCGCACGGTGCCGACATTGCCAACCCTGCGGGTCACAGATTTGATCGCCAGATGGATAGCGTGCCGTAGCTCGCCGGTCACAAGCGGCGAAGAAATGCAACGTAATCCGCGGACCTACGTCTATAATTAACTTGTGGCGAGTCATTTATGACTGCACTACCTGCCGGCTCCTCAAGGCTACCAGCATGGCCCGCCGATCACTGCATCGCCACGTCATAAAGCTAGCTGCGGCGACGTTGGTGGCTCTCGTTATGGGCGCGACGATCAATTGTGCCAGTGCCGCCAGCCGTCGAGACCGCCAAGACAGTGAAATCTTTCAAGGCACGATAGCCGGCCCTCCGGTTGTGGCGATCGTGTCAATCAAGGCTCAGCTAATTTCACTCTACGATGCCAACGGCCGCGCGCTGCGCGCCCGTGTCTCAACGGGCCGGACCGATTACGAAACGCCGGTCGGTATCTACAGCGTCCTGGCGAAGCAGGAGGAGCACTACTCGAACGTCTATGACGATGCTTCGATGCCGTTCATGCAGCGCCTGACGTGGTCGGGACTCGCGCTGCACGCCGGAGTTCTGCCGGGCTATCCCGCGTCGCACGGCTGCGTCCGCATGCCAAATGATTTCGCCAAGCAAATATTCCCGCTGACGAAAATCGGCTTACGCGTCATCGTCGCCCATGACGATGTTGCGCCGGTGGAGGTTTCCCATCCGTTTCTGGCGAAGCTGTCGCCCGCTATCAATTCCGCAAGCGCAACCGCTGCGTCCTACGAAGCACAAGGGTCGAACTCGGAGACCGGTAGTCCGTTCCAGCCCGACGTTCAGAATTGGCCGGCGCGGCAGGCTCGGTTCGAGGCCGTGAAGGCCATAGCGGCTGAGAAGGCCGCCGCGGCCTCTGCCGCGACCGCGCATGCGGACGAGTTGAAACGTGCAGCCGCCAAGAAATTTGCTCAACGCGGCAGGGCCGCCAAGGCTGTGCGCGTAGCGGAGTTCGCAAAGCGTGCGGCGGACGAGAACGTCGCTGAAGCGGATCACGGATTTGCCGCCGCCAAGTCTCCGGCTGCGACGAAGTATTGGGAAGCCGCAAAGGGCAAAGCACTGCCCGCGGCAATGGACGCAGACGCCAAGCTTGTTGCGGCGACTGCGGCATTACAGTTGGCGGACGACGAACTGGCTCGCGCGAAACAAGAGACGGTTCCAGCCGAATCCGCAAGGGTCGCCGCCGTTAGCGCAGCCGAAGAAGCGGAACGCAAAACGCTGCCCGTTTCGCTGTTCATAAGCCTCAAGACGCAACGGCTCTACGTTCGGCAGGCGCATGAGCCGGTGTTCGACGCCCCGGTGACAATAGCCGAGCCTGAGAAGCCGATTGGCACACATGTTTACACGGCCGTCGACTACGTGAATGAGGGCAAAGACGTCCGATGGACCGTCGTTTCGCTACAGCGACGCACGCTGGACGACGCCGAGGATGACTTGGATCGGAAACATCGCCGCTCAGACAGCCCCGTCGTGCCGCTGCCGAGCGCTCTGCGCTCGGCGAACGCCGCACTCGACCGCATAACCCTGCAGCCGGAAGTTATGGCTCGGGTTTCTGAGTCTGTCTGGCCAGGATCTTCGTTGATCGTTTCCGATGAGGAAATGAGCAAAGAGACGAGCCAGGCGACGGACTTTATCGTCCTCATCAGTGGCGAGCCGCAGGGCGGTCTGAAGAAGAGGCCACACCAAGGGCCCACGGCCGACCATTACCTCTACGAATCAGACGGTGATTATTATGGTGACGAGCGTTACCGCCAGCGGCGCTATCACGGCGGCAATTCGTTCTTCAATTGGTGGTAGTGGAGAGGGCAGCTACGGTCCCAGCCTAAGCCAACGACCACCGCCAAGATCATCGACGCGATTAAAGCGCTGAATAAATGCTTGGAGTTTCAGGTTGCGTTGCCTCGCGAGGGGTTTCAATCACCCGCCCGGTCAAAGTCTCTCTTTGCCATTATGATTGATCTCCTTATCCATGAACAGGATCGGGGTCTTCTTGAGTTATTCCTTCAGAACGGTGCGCACGCCGCATCTTTGAGTCAGGGCCAGCTCGATCAGGCGCTTGATTGGTATCGGTCAATCCACGAGGAGAACACGCAGCGTCTCAACGCTGTCGATGTCGAGGACAAAGGCCGCGCGGTTGAGGAGTTGCGTCGCGAATTTGGCGCTGGGTATCAAGAGCAAATTCAGGTGGTCAAGTCGATCCTGTCCGACAATCTGCCGAAACAAACTATCCGCATTTTGAATAACGCCCGCGACCCTTCGACTGGGAAAAGGATTATCAACGACCCCAATTTTTTGAAGATGATTTTGAATTCCGCCGGTCAGGGCGTCGGCGCTTCGCGACTGGAAGCTGACGGCCGGAGGCACTGTGAAGTTTGAACATAGGCCATTAGATAGGTTCCTAGGTATGACCAAGATAGGAAAACACGGTAACGAGATAGCAACCTTTCTAGGGCCTAGATAGATCGCGAGGTAGGAATATGCTGGTGGTGACTGGTTTCGAGACGGCCTGATCTGAGCAATCGTGTCGAACCCCGTTTAGCCCTGCGTGTTGCGCCTCGGGTACAGCAGCGGCGAGTCCGCTGTGCTAGCTGCATGAGTTGTAGCTGGAAGTTGTGATGCCTGTGGTGTTGGGGGAGTCATGAAACATCTAGTCAGTAAACATCTCATCAGCGCATTTGTGCTTTCCACGGCGCTTGCTTCGACCGCTTATGCGGACGGTATCCAGCCCTATAGTCCAACGGTTGCCTATGAGCCTTTCAGCTGGACTGGGCTCTACGTCGGCGTTCATGCCGGTTGGGAGCAGAAAGATATCCATGGCGTTGATTTATTTTTTGACCCTGCAGTGGATCGCCAGACGATCGACGGCTGGATCGGCGGCGGTCAATTTGGCTACAACCATCAATTTGGCCGGGTCGTGCTTGGCACCGAACTCTCCGGATCGTGGGGTAACGTTGAGGGAAACGGCAACTGCTTTCCGTCTTTTCCAAACGTGACAGAACCTGGGTTCAGCGAGACGACCGATTGCCGCGCTAAGCAGAATTGGACCGTTCAGTGGCTGAATAAGCTTGGTTACACGTTTGGCACGGACCATCGGCTACTCGCCTATGTGACAGGCGGCGTGGCGGCAAGCGGGCTGAGCATCAACAGGAAGCAGAAGCAAATTTCAGGCGACCCAGGTGATACAGTTGAGACCGATTTCGCGGAATCCGGCGGCAGCACGACCTTTGTAGGCGGCGTTTTGGGCGGTGGTTTCCAGTACGCATTTACGAATTCGCTTTCTCTTGGCGTCGAGTATCTGCACGCCGAATATGCAAATTCGAATTTTGACACAACCATCTCGCGTCACAGTAACGTGCGACCCTAGCCTGCGGTTCGAGCATAACAAAGTTTCATTCGAGCGCGACCGACCAATTCAGCACAGACACGGTTCGGGCGGTGTTGAATTACAAATTTGGGGAGCCCCCAGAGGCTGTACCTCTGAAGTAGCCTATCGCGGGTCATGCAGGCTGCCCTTCAACCCTCTGCCATCTCGCTTGTCTTTGGCGGTATTGGTTGCCCCCGTGTTGTCATTGGCGTCTCCCATTACGGGCGCCGCCTTTATCCCCAATTCGACCAATATAGAAAAGTATTATTGAGCAATAGTCTTTTCTGAAACGTGCCATTGCGTCCCTCACCGCGACGGTGGACAAAGAACTTACCTTCCGCTTAAGTACGGTGGGGGAAATAGGATGCACGAGGCCACGCCTCTCCGCCGTGTTTTGGTCGTCGATGATGAAGTTCTCATCGCGATGATGTTGGGAGACATGCTCCGCGAGATGGGCCATGAGGTGATCGGTCCTGCACAAACGGCTTCGAAGGCACTCCACTTTGCGCAGTTCGTGGACCTTGATTGCGCGATCTTGGATATCGACCTAGGCGAAGGGCAAACGACCGCTTGTGTCGCAACCACCCTCATGGAGCGAGGCATACCCTTCGCCGTGACGACCGGATACCCCAAATCATTTGTGGTCGAACCATTCGATAAAGGTGTGATGCTGTCGAAGCCGTTCACCCTTGAAGAAGTGCAAGATGCACTGAAAGAGATGTCGGCCTCTCAATCATCTTCCTAGCCCGTGCCCGCCAATCGTCAGCAATTGGTCCGCGCTTAACCGTGGATAACCCCTCGACCGATGTCGTTACGCACGGCCTTGCGTCCTTCGACGGACGGGCGCTTTGTTTCGCGTCGAAAATTGTCCCTGTGGAATGCGAAATGGCTGCGAGTGCGCTTCCTAGACGGCTGGGGCCACGAAATTCAGCCCTTGATCGAACCCCAGGTCCGCTCTTCACTCGGCAGCAGACGAAGAACGCAAGCTGCGGCTATGTCCGCGATGGGCCACGAGCAGACTTCGCCGGTGCGCGTTGGCTACGTCAGCTCAACAACAACACCTGCAAGCTGACGTACGACCGCGGCTCACGGCTGACCGCTTCGGGCCACAAGCGGACAATGAGTTCGCGGACGAATGGGCCATTAGCCGACATCTGGCTCTATGGCGGCCTGCGGCATGCCGCTCGCTACTGTTTCATCACCTGATGGTAGATCAGTTGAAAAGCATCGGGTGACAGGCCTAGCTCGCCTCGGTAGGGGTGATCCATCAGGGCAGTCACCGAAATGATGGTGCCAAGGTAGAACGAGATAAGTCCGCCAAGTATAAAGTGAGCACGCGGGCGGAGGTCGAACAACCATAAGAGGATCATGTTGATGAGCACCCCGACAGCCACTGTGTACCAAAGGATGGGAGGGATGCCGGAGGTGAGGCTGTAAATCCGCGCCCTTCGATCCTCGTAGAAGGTGTTGAATTGCCGCAAGGTGTTCTGATGCAGAAGCTCTTGGGCTTTGGACTGTGGATCGAATAGCGCAAGCCGCGCTTGGAGCGCGGTAATCCGATGCAACTCATCAACAGGAACGATGCCCATACGTTGTTGGGGCCACGCCTCCTCAATTAGGTAGCGGGTATGCGCCCTCAACAGATTCTGCAACTCAGTGCGGGTCGGCTCGGGATAGGCGGTTATGTTCCGGTACAGGGCTGACAGGGAGGCAGCCTCGTTGGCGTTGCTCTTTTCGACATCCAAGCGGTTTTGGTAGGTCGCCACCGCAAGCAAGCCGAGAAGCAAGCCGTAGATGAGCCCGAAATACTGAAAGAATGCCGCCAGCATTTCGTTCAGGCGGGGTTCTTCCTTGAGCCAGGCCCGGCATAGGGGCGCAAAAAAAATAGCCCCTAGCCAAAACACGCCCACAAACACGGCTTCGAACAGAACTATTACCCACAAAGCCGGAAGGTCGTAGATCCAATAGAACATCTCTTGAACCCTCCGTCGGCGCGGATCGACGGCTATGTCGCCAGCAAGATCCGGCCTGATGGCCCGGGGCTCGCACTGGCCGTCGTCAAAGCCGGGGCCGTCGTCCACGCGGCCGGCTATGGACTGGCCGACAGGCGCGGGCGCCCGATTACACCGGACACGATATTTCACCTGGCCAGTTGCGGGAAACAGTTTACCGGCTTGGGAATTGCGATGCTCGCCGAGGAGGGAAAGCTCCATCTCGACGATCCAGTGGCCAAGCACCTTCGCCTGCTCGCCGCCTTCGGCCCGCGGGTCACGATTCGCCGGTTGCTGCATCACACCTCGGGGATTCGCGATCTCTATGACGAGGACGGTGTCGAGGAAGTGCTGGCACGCTGCGAGCGGGCGACCAATGCCGATATGATCCGCACCTATGTCGATCTTGGCTGTCCGATGGCCGAAGACGGAGGCCGGCCGGGCGACGACTTCTGCTACAGCAATTCCGGCTACGACCTGCTCGGCGCGGTGATCGAGCGCGTGTCAGGCCAGTCATACCATGACTTCTTCCAAATACGCGTGTTCGACCGGGTGGGCATGAAGGATACGTTCTCGGTTCCGGACCGCCGAGTAGGCGATCGTCGCTGCGCGACCGGATACATCCGCGACGATCGAGGCGCCTACGTCGAGCACGGCGGCACCGGGGTCGACGAGGTGGTGGGATCGGGGTCGTTCTACACGACAGTGTCCGATCTGAGCCTCTATGACCGCGCCCTGGCGACGAACAGCCTCCTGAGTGAGGCCGGCATGCGGCAGATCTTCACCAGCGGCAGAACCAACGATGGCACTCCTACGACTTACGGATTTGGCTGGTACGTGGGAACTGACCAGGGCGTGCGCTTCGCCGAGCACGAAGGTGAATGGAACGGGTTCTACTCGTATATCTGTCGCTTTCTCGACCGGCCGCTCAGCATCTTCCTGCTGTCGAACCATCCCGAGCTCGACCTATTCGAGATCGCGAGTGAAGCAACCGCGGCCTTTAACTGATCCCGTCGAGTCCGCGGTTACCGTTTCTGTTGTCGGGACGCCCCGGCTACGGCGCGGCTTCCCATCGACGAGAGCAGGCTTCGGTGCGAGGCGATCCAATTGTATAACGGATGGCCAAGAAGGCGGCTGAGAACCGGCACATAGAACAACGGAACCTGCCACCACAATCCCGGTACGCGCAGCACGACATATCGATAAGCCTCGAAACCCGGCAACGCCCGACCGTCGGGCAGGACGAGGTAGAGCGCCCTTTCCATTTGCGCGTCACTGACGATGGGGGACGGATCGGTGCGGAAGTTACGTAGCTTGATCTGCCCGAGGCCGTCGAAGGCCAGAAACCACACCATCGACCGCACGCAGAATCCGCATCTGCCGTCGTAGATCATTTCCATTTCGCCCATTGCGCGCTTCCACGCCACGCCCAGGCGCGTCAGCCACTCCGGGCGCACGAAGCTCATGTGGCCCATGATCATCACGAAGGAGAAATAGAACAGACCCATGAGGAGCGCGAACTGCAGGTGGAGGAATATGGCCGCAGCAAGCAGATAAGGGCGCGTGCTCCGCTGCCAGATCAGGAATGGGAATGAGATCTCGATGAGAATCGTACCATAGGTCGCGAGGTTGACCAGCCAATAGTGCGATGCCAGAACGCCCAGGATGATCCTGTTGTAGTACTCGTCGGTGGTGAACACAGTCCATACGGCGTCGCCGCTCCACCAGGCGCCCCCTCGCAGTTTGCTGATGGCGCTGTAGAAGAACAGCACCGCCATCTGGATCTGCATCAGCCGGGTGCAGGCGCCGGCCCAGGCACTGCCGTAGGGTGGCAACCGTGCCTCGAGGTCCTTGACCTTTGCGGCGCGCACGGCGCGCACCCTGTCCAGGCTCAACGCGCGCCCGACCGGCGCGACACACAGAATGAAGAGCAGGCTGGCGGCAATCCAATCGACCCCGTAAGTGAGCATCGGGTTGCGGTAATCGTAGGAGATCTGGCCGACCAGCACGATCCATTTCACCCAGGACGTCCGCCAGCCCACCATGAAGGCGGCGCAGCACAGCAGGAAGAGACCGTGGAAGGCGACCCACTCCCACGGGGCGCCAAAATAGAAGAAGACCGATTGCATCCAGGGATCGCGGATCTTCATAACGACGTCGCGCGGCATCCAGCCGGCGTCGCCCCACAGATCGAAAAGATGGGGGGTTGCCTGGGCGTAGTGGAGCAGCAGCGCCGCGCCGATGCCGATGCGGGCGAGCTCTAGCGGCGACGTGGGACTATCTTGAAACCAGACCTGCGACCAGGCCCGGCTGAGGGCTGCAAACGTGTCGCGGGCGAAGCGGGTGAGCGTCACGGGGCCGGACATTTGACGGACTTCACTGTCTCTACGGTGATAAACTCGGGGTCCATGGGATGCTTCCCGCTCAATTGGTCCGCGGGTGTGAAGCTCCCCTCCTCGTAGGTCATGAAGGTGATTGAAACCGGACCCAACGAGGCGTGCTTGCGGCACAGTATCGCGCCGGCGCGATCGGCGTAGAGCTCGGGATTTTCGATGATGGCATAATGCCAATCCCTGAACCAAATATAATCCGGATGAAACCAGTTCAACTGCTCCGTCGGCTTAAAGGCATGGCGCGCCCCGGCGGCATCCTCGACGGAGTAGCGAAGTTGAGACCCGCCGATGGTCGGCGCGAAGAAATTCCATGGATTGTCCAACCTGAACAAGGTCAGGTAGGGTTGGAGAGCGGCACGCAACGTCCGCACCGACACGCTTGAGTCCGGGGCCGGCGCGATCACCATGGCAAGGGTGTGCCAGGCGACGAATGCCGACATCACCAAATAGGTCAGGCGATGCCGCCAGCGATTCCAAATCATTCCCAGCCCGATGAATTGATCTGTTGAACGTCAGACCGGCAGTCCTCGGAGGACCGCAACTCCTCCCGGAAAGTGAACCGTAAGAGCTGATTTGGTCCGCTAGCACGAAGACAGCGAACGATCCATCGCTTCAACGACCAAGAGGTCTCCATGGTCATCGCCTTGTTCGACACCATACGTCGTCATCCGCAATTGAAACGTGAGTGTGGGTGAGCCGCTGGCCCGCACAGTCTCAAACAAGGTTGAGGCGGTGGATATCTACTTTGGCCTGAAGCCGCCCGTCGGCCAGGAGTTGAACTGGCTTTCCACCACAGCCGATATGAAGTGGTTCCCGTGGTTTCGCTTCTATGGCCCGGAGAAGGCGATCTTGGACAAGACCTGGACGATGGGCGACGTCGAACTCGTGAAATAGCCACTAATCGACAAGAGAAAATTGAAGTCTTCAAAGCCCCGGCATCGTCCGGGGCTTTTTGCTTTTGGTCGCCTCAGGCGGAGCGCTCTTCGTCACGAGAAATGACAGGCGTGATGTCAGCTTTTGGCCCGAAGCGGACTTGCGCCACCGAGCAATTAGCTTCCGCTGATAGAAGTGAAGCGGACATTCAGTGCGAACATCATCCACGTCAGCTCATGACCCAAAGCGGACATGGTGTGTCCCGTTTCGTTTTCTCGATCACCGCGCGGCTTCGCATCGCCACGCCTATGATGCTCAGCGCCTGTAGTTGGATCTCACGATAAATCGGGCTGTGGAAATAATCTCTCGATAAATTCAGCTACAGACCCCTGCCACAAATTATCTTTGCCGGTACCCGACAAGAGCGAATAGAAAATCCGCCGAACGCTTGGCGGCCGACGCGCTTCGTATGTCTCGCGTAAAGCTATTCTGTGCTGGGAAGGGAAGAATTGACCGCGTTTGCATCTCTTCCATGAACCTATTCTCCATTCCGCGCGCCAGTCGCCCCGAGAACACGCGGGTCGTTCTGGTCTTACGGCCAGAAGGATCGAGCAACTTCGCTCGGTAGGGGTTGGATGTGCCTGCTTCATGGCATGCGAGAAAGGCGGTACCCATCTGCACAGCCTGCGCGCCCTTTCTCAAGGCAGCTTGAATGCCATTTGAATCCAGAATGCCGCCTGCTGCGATCAGCTGCGTCCCGAGCTTGGACACGCACGGTCGTGTCGTCGTTGGCGTCGCGAGCCTGCCACTCGGGATGCCGGATAACTTCGTTGCCCCGAATACCTGGAGTAAAATCTCGGACGCTCCATCCGCAACTTTGGGGTGCTCTGCGCAAGAAAACAAAATCGGGGAGCCTCGCTGACCAAACGCTCATCGCGAAATTGAGGCTACGATTTCCATTGATCGTTGCTCCGATGGCGGGGGGGCCCTCGTCTCCATCCCTTGTTTCCGAAGCATCCAGAGCAGGAGCACTCGGCTCGATGGGCTCGAATTGGAACTTGTTCTGGAAGTCGAAGCTGCATCGGGGAGAAGTTCAAGACATCGGTCGCTGACCATTTGCGGACTACGTTTGCCAGCCCGTCCTGGGGCTCATGGTCTGCTCGTACCAAGGTGGCTCCTGCGTCCTACGTGGACGGCTACAGAGCTATTCCCAGAGCTGGCGCCGCCCAAGCCCAGGACAAGTTTCTCAGTAGAGAGCGAGGAATATCAGGCAGCGGTCGAAGCTCAACGGCTCCGTGCCGCCACTCGGCAGCATCGGAAGGCCGTAGCAGCAAAGGACAGAGTGCGCCCAGGGACGCGGTGGTCCAATGGCTGATAGAAAACCAACATGGTCCCAACTGGCGCGCACGCCCTTCGGCCAGCAGTCGCGGTCGTCACTGCATCGGCACCAGCAACAGCCATCGCCTCCTAATCCGGGACAACGGCGGCGATGGGTCCACTCCCTCACCCATCGCCGCCGTCCCCTTAGGCTAGGCTAGGCTAGTCTTACCCCGCGCAGTGTTCATGTTTGCCATTCGCGGACGATCACGTAACCAATGATGGAAACTGACACGATGCCTTCCAAATAAATAAGCAGAGCAAACACTTAAGTCGTCTCCCTTGTGCATCATGTCAGTCACCGTCGATGGCCAACGATGTAGCCGTGGCCGCCAAACATAGCCATCCCCTATTAGGGGGATACTTTGATTGAGAGGAAAAAGTGTTGATAACCAGTGAAACGGCCTTAATCGCAGTGGAACGCCCATGAACGCCCACGCAACGGCTTCCAGATCGTCGGTGAGTTCTATGATGCGGCAGTGTCCGGCGCTGACGCTATCGAGAGCCGTCCAGGCTTCTCTGAGCTGCTGGATCGCATCGAAGGCAACCACGTCCGCACGGTCATCGTCGAGGATGCCTCCCGCTTCGCCCGCGAGCTGATGGCTCAGGAGTTGGGCATCACGCTGCTGATTTCTCGCGGCGTGCGCCTCCTGACTGCCAACGGTGACGATCTGACGGCAAGCGACGATCCAAGCCGCAAGATGATGCGCCAGATCGCCGGCGCATTCGCGCAGTACGAGAAAGCCCGCCTCGTCCACAAGCTGCGGCACGCACGCGAGCGCAAGAAGGAAGCTACCGGCAAGTGCGAGGGTCGGAAGTCACACAAGGAGCTGCGCCCCGAAGTGGTCAAGGAGGCCAAGCGCCTCCGCAGGGCAAGCCCATTAAACGGCGAGCGCAGAAGCTTGCGAAAGATCAGTGAAGAACTGGCAGCGATGGGCTTCCTAAACGAGCGCGGCAAGCCCTACAACCCCTACAGCATCAAAGCCATGTTGGAGGAGTAGCCATGCGACAGACTTCGTTCCTGCCGGACGTGGCGCCTCCGACGACGCGCGAGCTGATCGACAAGCTGGCGAGGAGCAACGCAACGCCGGAGCAGGAGCCATGTGACTTCGGCTTGTTCGGTGAGAGGCAACTAGACATCTGTGATCTGATCGAAGCCCAGCGATAGCACTCAACACTGCTGACCTACCCAAGCCGGTGTTGCTTCAATGCGGCGCCGGCTTTGGTTTGTCTTGAGCTGAGTAGTAGCAACAAGGCGCGGACCTTGGGAGCCGAGGTCAATCCTTCAATGGTTGCGGGAAGGTGTGGGCATCGGTCGAAACCGGTGAGGGCTAAGAAAACTTTTCCTCGCTTGGAGTGTAATTGGGAGTATAACGGCACACACGCTCCCCCTATGCGTGGGCCACCTTGGGCTGTGAGCGTCCGAACGCCCCGATCTCCATCCGGTCATCGGGGCGTTCCGATGTGTGGTATCATAACCAGGCGGTCTGGGCCGGGTTGGCAACCGGAAACAGGGCTGCGTTTGGTGAGCACAGTTCGACGGATAGATGCAGAGATCGACAAACACCTAAGTTATTGATAAGCCTTACTTTTTAGAGGGGTGCCCCTGCTGGCCGCGCCGCCGCCGAGACCCGTCCAACACGTAGCCTCAAAAAAATCAAAAAAAATAATCTCTCCAATGAGTTAGCTCTTTATTGCCCTATACAAACTCTCTGAACCGGACCGGCAAGACGTTGAGCGTCCGAACGCACATTCTAAGTCGTCTTAGTTGACAACCGGATGTGTCAGCTCGCTATTCCGCGTGTGTGCGTACTGCACTCTCAGGCTGGGTGAGTGTGGCAACGTCGGAAACGTGACCCCGAAGCCGTACTGGCGCAGATCGAACGGTTCTAATGGGGCGGATGAATACACCATCGGCACATTCAAATCCTTGACTGCATTGCAGAAGTCGAGAGTGGCTTTGTCTGCATCGAACTCGACAACGACTGTGTCGATTTTCTTCCGCTGAAGCATGGACAAGGCCGGTACATAAGCATCGAAGACGTGAGCCGTTGTGTGGCTTTTCAGCAGGCAGTCCCGAAGTCGGCAACCGGATGTGCGGGAACGATCGACAATGAGGATGCATTTAGGGGCATCGGCCGGCATGGGCACACCTCACGCTCGACTAACGAACTGACTGACCTACAATGCTCGAACAACAAACTGACTGACCTACAATGGTCGAAACATGCTTTTTGTTCCACGTACGATCGGAACCGTAGCCTCCGGTGCAGGCAATTGCCGTCATTGAAAAACGACGACCACGCCACCGGCCATGACGGTCAGGCCCATAAAAACAATGATGCTGCTCCGTAAGGGGAACTATTTGAGAAGCGGCGCTAGTCGAGCCTGAGCCGATCATCAAGACTTGAGGATCAGTCATTAATAGGAACTTAAAGAATTAAATGGCAGGGTGACCGCGGCAACCGTCGGGGCATGATCATGGTTAGAAATTGGGCCGTTATAGGCACCGCATTGGGGGTAGCATTACTCGCGACTGCGGCCGATGCCAGCTCTGCGAGATATCACGAAATCGGCAGTTCCGGCGCCGGCTACCATCCCGGATACTGGATCGGATACTGGGCAGACTCCGGACACTGGGCACGCTCTCAGCGGCTTTCAAGGCCGGGGCCACGCTACGGTTATAAGTTCGGCTGGGCCAGCTATCGCGGCGACCCCTTCGCTGGCCAAGACTATTTCGATGGCCACAATTGCTATTACACCTACAAGCACGACTATTGCCTGGGTCCTCGCTGGCGTGGCGGCTTCCGGTGGTAGTGGCCCATACCGGATCGGTTTGATTTCAAATCCGGCCGAAGATGAATCTGAATCGCGGCGTTGGCGACATCGATGAACCGCAGCGGATGTGAGCCGCGAGACTGTCAATAAATTCCTGAAACTTTGCGGCGATAAATTGTGTCATAGGCATCCATCGCGTCAGCGATTGCCTCAAGCTCAGCCTCTTCCTGGGAATTCTCGCAACCTTCGGGTAATTTCTTACGCCCCCGCACCAGCGTCACTCTGCCGGGGCCCCATGGAGGAAGTCATGATACGTAATCTCGCATTCGTCGTCGGTTATGCCGTGATCCAGGTGCTTTCCACTACCGCCTCAGTCTGGGCAGCTGACTTCGGCACTCCCGAGGAAGCCAAACCTATGCTTGAGAGAGCAGCGGCCGCGCACGGTGCTCCGTTCGGTGAAACGATTATGCAGAACGCCACCGAGGGAACGATAAAGGAGACCACCTACTGGTGGCCGCGACCCGGCTCGGACGAACCCTTCGAGAAGAAGACCCTGTACACGAAGGTCGGTGACCAAATTTGTGGTGTCGGCTACTACAAGAAATAACTTGCCGGGCACTTATGTCCGCTAATGGCCCATAGCTGACGTGTTCGGCGCATCTGCTCGACGTCTGCTTTCGAGGGACAAGCGGACCCAACCTCCGCCCCGCAGAGTGGTCCGCATCTGACCCAAAGCGCAGATAAGCAGATTGTGACGGTCGGTGCCCGTATCCATTTCAATTCGTGCGGCTAACGGCAACCAGCGGCCGTCTTAGCGTCCTCGCCGATAAGACGAGCAATAGCGTCGCCACTGTTGTCACTGACCCGTAAGGGCTCGGTACAACGCCACGCCCACACGGCCCTATGGGCGGCCGCTGCTGTCTCCTCGCTGACGTGTACGCTCCAGGCTTCTACGGTTGCGAGCGCCGGTTTTTGCTCTGATGCCGATGCCACGACGGGCGGTTTGGCAGGAGTGGATGGCGTCGGTGCCGGCTTAGCCGCAAGCGCCTTCGCCGCAGGCGGCTTGTTGGCGAGCGTCTTCTTAGGCAGTGAGGCCTTGCCTGGGGTCGGCACCACGGCCGCCGTGACCGGATTGCCGGCACGCTGCTCCGCCAGCGCTTCGACGTAACACTTATCGAGGTTTCGGCATCGGCGTTCGGCGGAGGGGTGGGTATCGGACTCGGGTTCTCCGTCAAGGGACGCGCACACTTGGTCGAGGCCGTTGCCGTCGAGCCACTGCTCGCGCACGCCCTGGTGAACAGCGAAACAGTCGGCCGCCAACTCGCTGCCGCCGACGGTCAAATGCCCACACTCATGCTTGAACACGAAGATACGGGGGTCAAGGAACGCTGACGGTGGATGGCAATAAAGTGGGCGAGGGTCGTATTGAGCAAACCTCTCCGGTCGGCAAGTTCACGCTCGATGAGAGTTTCGACGTCGGCGAGGACACAGGAACGCCGGTCATCGACGAGTACGACGCGAAGATGCCGTTCAAGTTCACTGGCACGCTCAGCAAGCTCCAGATCTCGCTCGGGGCCGACCAACTCACTCCCGAGAAGAAAGGCGAGTTTGAACAGCTCAGAAGGGACTTTGAATTTGCGGTGCAGTGACGAGCCATCGGTCCTAGCTCTCACGTAGGGCAATCAAAATTCAGAGCCGGCGGATCACGCCGGCTCTGAATTTTGACAGCGCAATTCGAATGTCGATGCTAGTCGTTCGGCCTATTGGCCCTTCTCAGGCATTCCAGCCCGCGACGCGCGGATGCGCCACCCACTGCTAAAGTGCAAGCATAGGCGGGCGCAGTCTCAATGTACGCTCCTGGCACAAAGCAGACATAGCGCTGCGCCCGTTGCCGGGGCGCCTTTCTGAGCTTGATCAGCGGCGCGGCGTTGAAGCGGGTATAGCCAACTTGATGTGCAAAGCCGAGCAGCGCCTTCACGATGGCGACGTTGGCGTTGACCGTTGCGGCCTTGGCCGGCGCGCCGTCAAGTTTGACCCGGATCGTCTCGAGAGCGGTCTGCACGTCGTCGAGCGTGGCGCGTCGCGGATCAACGTCGACCAGGAACGATGCGGAACGAAAGGGCTGATTTTGCGGTTCCTGGCCCTGCAACCCACTTATGAATTGTTTGCGGCAAGCTCTCAGGCCTGACGGTTTAGTGCGGAGGCGTGACGCCATGGGCTTGCAACGCTTCGAAAACGCCGTCGAAGATCAAACCGGCTCCCATGGCGGAGACGAAAAAGCCGACAATGCGAGTGATCGCATCGATGCCCATTGGACCTAGTCGATCCACTAATTTTCCGGCGTAGGCCAAGCATAGATAGGTGACGAACATCGTGGCCAGGATGGCGAGCGCGGTGGCGACGAAGGCAGGGACCTCGACCTCCGAATGTTTTATCAGCGTCGTCATGCCGAGGATGGTGGCGATGGCTCCCGGACCGCACATCAGCGGCAACGCCAGCGGCACAAATGCTACATTGCCAGCCTCGCCTGCGCCGCCCGGTGGAATGATCGATCCTTTGCCGGAAGACGCCGAGAAGAGTTGGAAGCCTATCTGCATTAGGATAATGCCGCCGACGATACGGACCATGCTCAAAGGCACCCCGAAAAGCCGGAGTATCAAGGTCCCGAAGAGCAAAAAGAAAAACATCAGCAGCAAGGCGTAAATGCATGCCTGGCGCGCGACCGCGCGATGTTCGTTCAGGTCTTTGCCGTCGAGAAGTTTCAGGAAAATCGGCAGAGCCTCCAAAGGATTGATGATGGCCAGCAGCGTCGTGAACGTGCTGATGAACAATGTGAGTTCCTGCCTCATGCCACGGCTCCCAACGAATGTTTTAACTCATTTCGCGGCCTCGAAATGCTGATGCCCGAGCGACGCGCATATTAGGGCCTATAGTTCGGCGTCCTCAATGGTGAGACGGCACCCGGGAGCTTGGAGGTACTCCAGTGGGAGTAGTGCCAAGCGCGATGGTTTACGGAGAGGCTCTCCAGCGCGGCATTGGGGACGACCCTCACATTTGCTAAACAGACGAGGTCGAGCCAATCTCATCGCTCAGTCTCCGGTCGTCTCAGGAATATCGGACTGTTAGGCCATGAAACCAGCACGGCCTCGCATCTTCTGGATCGCGACGCTCACGGTCGCCCTCGCAGCGCTGGTGCTGTTGCGCGAAATCCTGCTGCCCTTCGTGGCTGGAATGGCGCTTGCGTATCTGCTCGCCCCACTGGTCGATTGGCTCGAACGGATTGGATTCAATCGCGCTGTTGCGGCCCTTGGCATCATTGTTTTCTTTGTCGGCCTCGTCATCGCCGCGATCGTTCTCGTCACGCCCATCTTGAGTTCGGAAATCGGGCTCTTGATTGAAAAGTTTCCAGGCTATGTCTCCGAGCTTCAGGCGCTCGCGGAAAATCCAAGCCACCCATGGCTACACAAGATCATCGGCGAAGGATTGAGTGAAGCCGAGCAGGCGACCGGGCCCGTCGGCGCGAGCTGGGCTATGAGCTTCCTCGGATCGCTGTTGTCCGGCGGCAAGGCGTTGATATCGATCTTCTCCCTCCTGATCGTCACTCCGATCGTCACGTTCTATTTGATTAACAATTGGAAGGGCATTGTTGCGACGATCGACCGTGCAATTCCGTCGGATTACCGCGACACTGTGCAGGCACTCGCCCGTGACATCGATGACACCATCGCCGCCTTCCTGCGCGGCCAGGGGACGATCTGCATCATTCTTGCATTGTATTATGCTCTGGCGTTGAGACTGATAGGGCTCAATCACGGGCTTCTGATTGGCCTCGCGTCAGGTCTATTCAGTTTCGTGCCCTATCTCGGGTTGTTGGCCGGGCTCGTCATATCGGTCTCGGTGGCGATCCTCCAGTTTTGGCCGAGCTGGTCGGTCATTCCGATCATTCTAGGCATTTTCGTCGTCGGCGAATCTGTCGCCAACTACGCTCTTTCGCCCTATCTGGTTGGCGCGCGTGTCAATCTCGATCCCGTCTGGGTGATCTTTGCAATTTCCGCCTTCGGCTATCTGTTCGGCTTCGTCGGTCTTTTGATCGCCGTGCCGCTCGCGGCCTCGATCGGCGTGCTCGTGCGCTTTGCAATTGCCCAATACTCCGCAGGGTCGCCTGGCAATCTGCCCCTACCGGCGCCCTTGACGGATGGTGGCGCCCCGAATCCTTTGCTCAAGGAGCCCAATGTGACGTCTTCATAACAGCGGCTGTCGCCGGACAGGCAGACCATCCCAGTGTGTCGGCCACAAGGACCCGATCTTCTGGTGACCGGGTATGGCTCGTGGGCTTAATATTGATTGCAATGCAATTTGAGAACGCGTGTACGCCATGACGACAACTGAGCCGTCGGCAAGTCAATCGACGCACAGCGACAGCGCTGGCCTCGGTCGAATCCTGCTCCGTGACCTGCCCTATCTAGCCATGCTCGTGCTCGGACTTGGTGGGGTCGCGTTTCGCAGCTTCAGCGGCCGTCCGATGCTGCTTTATTGGCAGATCCTGCTGCCGCTCTTCGGCGTGATGTGCGTCCTTGCTGGCTGGCCGGCAGCGCAAACCACGGAGCAACGGCGGTCGCTGATTTGGACACAGGCGCTGCACTGGGCCGCATTCATGCTCGTGACGTACGTCCTGTCTATGCAGCAGCTGCGTGGCGTACTGAATGATAATGCGATGGCGCTGGCGCTGTTGGCTCTCTTAGCCCTTTCAACGTTCGTTGCCGGTGTCCATGCGCGCGCATGGCGGATCTGCGTGGTCGGTGCCGTGATGGGCCTCGCTCTTCCGGCGGTGGCGTGGGTGGATCAAGCTGCAATACTGCTCTTGCTTTGCACTGCGGCACTGTTGGTTGTTGTTTTTGTCTTCTGGCTTGCCGGTAGGCGGACCGTACCGGCACCCAGGTGATTGGCGAGCGTGAGCCTGCGGACCAGTTCAACACACTAGGATGCTCTCATTGGCAGCGAATTGATCGACAATGCTGAGCAAGAACCCATCGGGAAGTGCATGCTTGGTATGACCACAGAGCGCTCCTGCGCCGCAGTCCTCATCGGCGTCGTGTTATTGATGGCTGCCTGCACCAATGTACCTCCGGAGGCTACCGCGGTCGCCGATCAGTTCATTCGCGCGTATTTCGTAGAAGACAACGTAGCGGCGGCTGCCAAGCTCACAAGCGGTGCGGCTAAGTCAAGGCTCGACGGAGTGTTGCGGCAGATCGAGGCTACAGGATTGAAAGAGCCCGCGAAGGACAAGCCACGCGTCAAGGTGACCCCGGTCGAAACGCAGTCCGTGTCCGCGGATGTGATCGGGTATGTCTATCGTATCGATTCGGAGACACCCGGCATTCAGCCGATCACCGCGAAACTGCGGCTCAGCAAGAACGGCAATACTTGGAGCGTGAGCGAATTCGTGCAGAGTCCATGACGCCGCGAAAAGGCACTGGCACAGCCAGACAAGTGGGGAGAGTTGGTGCCCGCTCGGGAGTAGGGAATAGGGGTCTGCAGCTCGAAGCGGTGCCTTCTACCGTGGCGCTGCAGATTCCGACAGCTTGAGCGCGACGGTAGAGCACGCCTGGGTTGGTTACCGACACTCGTAACCGGTGCCGCAAGTCCGTCAGACCTGCAACGGAGGGACGTGAAAGAACGTATCCGCGCCCGAAAAACGGGTTTGAGCGCTCCTGCCGGTTCATCGGCCTCAGCTGCTTCAGGATCTAGCCCAACAATTTCTTTTCAATTTCATCTAAGGCCTTGCGTACTTCGCCCAGGATAAGTTTATCCGCCACAGTTTGATCGATATCCGGCACATTCCAATCGAATATGGCGCGATATTTTTCGACCATTTTTTTCACGTCAGCGATGATTTCATCGCGATGTTCCTCCAATTCCTTCTGTTCGATTCTTGCCACTTCATTCTCTCCTTGATGTTCAGGCGACGAGACGCTGTTGCGGTGCTGGTTAGAGCCTCTGCACGATCTGGTAGATTGGCTCGACTTGGTCTCTTTGGCAATTTTGCTGCCGCGCCGAAGGCATGACAATCCAATGAGCGCGATTTGCGTCATGAGTCTCGGAATGCGTACCAGCTCGCCCGCGCCGACAGTGCCGAGCAGATTGCAGCGGTCGATGCCGAGGATGAGCGTCTGCAATCTGAGGGACCGGACTTCACCGGCTATCACACGGGCTCAGAGTTCCGAGAGCCGCCAGCGCATAGCATCACGCGCGATGATCGCATTAAGATCCTCGTGCAGTTCGATGCCATTCGCGTCGGTCTTTACAAGCACGCCGGTCGGAACGTGGCCAAGCCGTGAGTTACAACTACCGCCAAGTGCTTGGCGTGCTGCTTTCCTTCGCCGTCAAACGCGGCCGGGTGTTCCCGTCGCTCGATACGATTGCCCGCATGGCGATGTGCAGCAAGTCAACGGTGCTCAATGCAAGGGCAAAGATTTGAGCGAGATTAAGGGCAAGCATGGTGCGCCGTTCGGAAAAGAGATAATGCAGACGGCTGCCGAAGGAACGATCAAAGAGGTTACTGATTGGTGGCCGCGCCCTGGCTCCGACAAGCCGCTGGAGAAAGAGACGTTCTTCACGAAGGCCGGCGATCAAATTTGTGGTGTCGGCTACTACAAGAAATAACTTGCCGGGCACTTATCTCCGCTCATAGCACATTAGCAAGCCATGCAGAGCATGCTCGACAGCATGAAGGCGATCAAGCCCGCGACTGAAACGCTCTACAACGCGCTCACCGACGCGCAGAAGAAGAAGGCCGACCTGCTGCTCGGCAACGGCTGCTGCATGATGTGAGGCGATGTGAGTTATTATTTCAGCAAGGTGCTGGCGCTCGGCTTCGACGCGGCGGTGGCGGAAGTGACCGAAAAGCTCAAGGGCGAGGGTTTCGGCATCATCACCGAAATCGATGTGACCAAGACGCTCAAGAGCAAGATCGGCGTGGAGTTTCGTCCGTACCGTATTCTCGGCGCGTGCAATCCTGCGCTTGCTCTTGAAGCGCTAAAGCTCGAAGACAAGGTCGGCACCATGCTGCCTTGCAATGTAATCGTGCAGGAACTCGCGCCGGGACAGGTTGAAGTCGCCGCCATCGATCCCGTCGCGTCTATGGCGGCGATCGACAATCCGGCGCTGCTGGAAGAAGCGGGACTTGTCCGTGGCAGGCTGGAAAAGGTTATCCGGTCCCTGTCTGGTTAGCCGAGCCGAATTCGGTCGGCGTCTTCGCTAATGTCTGTCGTGCAGGCAATGATCGTGATGCGACAGCACATCGATGATGCGGCATTGGGCGATGCGCCCTTTCCCGCACGCCTTAATCATATGCTCGACTTCGGCCTTTAGCGCCTCCAGCCTTTCAATCCGGCTGGTGATGGCCTGGAGATGTTCGCGCGCCAGCGCGTCCACCTTTGCGCAGGAGCGTTGCGGCTGCTCGGCAAGACCCAGCAGTTCGCGTATTGCGCCGACCTCGAATCCCAGCTCCCGCGCATGGCGGATAAAGCGCAGGCGGTCCACGGCCTTGGGCCCGTAAAGACGCCGGTTGCCCTCACTGCGCTCCGGCGCAGGCAACAGGCCCACGCTCTCATAGTAGCGGATGGTCGGCACCTTCACGCCGCTTTTACGGGAAAGGCCGCCGATGGCCATGGCTTCGCTCATAAATCTCTTGCTCCTCTAGTCACTAGAGATTGTAGGGTGCGGAAGATGGAAGTGAAAAAGTCTCCGATGACGGAATCCTGCGAGTCCTCCGCCTGCGGCTGCAACGGCAACCCCCGTTTCGACGGTGTCGATCCGCGCTACAGGCGTGTGCTGTGGGCCGTGATTGCGATTAATGGCGCTATGTTCCTCGTCGAGATGATCGCGGGCCAGCTCGCCGGTTCGCAGGCGCTCCAGGCGGACGCATTGGACTTTTTGGGCGACACGCTCACCTACGGCATCAGCCTTGCGGTCATTGGCCGTTCGCTGCAGGTGCGTTCCGGCGCGGCGCTGCTCAAAGGCGGCAGCCTGCTGCTGATGGGAACGTGGGTGTTCGGAAACACTCTTTACAACGTCCTGATCCTTGGACTGCCCCGCGCGGAAATCATGGGCGGCATCGGCCTTCTTGCGCTCTCGGCCAATCTCGCAAGCGTCCTCCTCCTGCTGCGCTACAAGGACGGGGATGCGAACGTGCGTTCGGTGTGGCTGTGCTCGCGCAACGACGCCATCGGCAACGTCGCCGTGATGATTGCCTCCGTGGCGGTGTGGGGAACAGAAAGCGCGTGGCCGGACCTGCTGGTTGCCGGAATCATGGCGGGCGTCTTCCTGACGTCCTCGACGCAGATACTTCGGCAGGCATGGGCCGAGCGGCCGGAGGAGGCCGAGGCGGCCTAGCCCTTGTCCGCCGTGAGGCGGCCAACCGGGGCGCTCGGTTTTTTCGGAGGCGCAGGATGAAATTGAGGTTGCCGCGCGGGTTTGGCCTGGGCCTCGTTGTTGCGGCTGGCGTCGCCGCTTCCGCCACTGGCGCGGAATTACCGCTCCATCAGATCGTCGAGTCCCTGTTCAACGCGAAGCCGGGGGGCGCACAACTTGATTTTTCCGGAAAGGACCTCTCGCTTCTCGATCTCAGCGGCGTCGATTTCAAGCGGGCGAACCTCGCGGGTGCGAACCTTCTCGGCGACGACCTGACGGGAGCCAATCTCTCTTCCGTCAATCATCCAAAGACATCGGCCGTCACGGGCGAAGTGCGTGCACAATCGACCAATGCACCGGCAACCATTCGTGTTGAGGGATGTGTCGATCTCGGCACCCTGCCCGTTGCTCCCAGAGCCGCATGAAACATCTAAGGCAACGAAGCATGTGGTCGGCTCAAGGTCGACACGCTTTAAGGGTAAGGTATTTCCGCCCCAGCTAGTGAACAGAGAAAAAGCAGGAGAGTTGAAGATGACAGGCAAGATACCTCACAATGCACTCGTCGTGGTGGCTGACGGCACGGGCGCGCGCTTCTTCCGCAATGCCGGTCATGAGAGCAAAGTCTCGTTGTCAGCCGAAGGCGAGCTTAAGCCCACCAATCTTCTCGATGACGGGCCTGCGGGAAAGCGTCCACCAGAGTCGTCAAACCAGGAGACTGACGAGGCCACGTTCGCCAAACAGCTGGCAAAAGAACTCTATCGCCGTGCCCACAGCGGAGACTTCGCCGCGCTGGTCCTCATCGCCGATCCACAAACCTTGGGCCAAATCCGCCCGACATTGCACAAGGAGGTTCAGGAGCGACTGGTATCCGAGGTCGGCAAAACACTGACGAAGGCATCCATAGCGGATATCCAGAGAGCATTGACCTAGGTCGTACCAAGTGGCGCTTCCGGCTGATGCGTTTCAATCTTGAGGCGGTTAAGGCCGGTTGAAGAGGCGCTCAAGAACCACGCGGGGCAATAGCCGGACTGACAGGCGCGGCGGTCCGAAAGGGCCGCCGTGTGTTTTCCTTCCTCGTGACGAAGAACGAACGAAATGTAACCTTGGTCGAAGAGGAGGTCGATGTGGGGTGCCAGGAGCAGGCCGTTGTAACCGTCAAGGCGCTCATGATTTGTGGCGCATGGGGATTACGGGCGCTGCTGATAGCAAAGCAGAACCAGCACTCATGAGGTATGGTCAAGAGGACGGCTCTACGTCACATGGGCAGAGATACCAGTCTGCTTCGATGTCGGGTTGAGCGTTATCGACCAGTCGAAGGTGACCGTGTCCGCGACGCTGCTTCCGTTGCTGTGAATCCGGCGCGACACGGACAGCGCGGTTCGAGTCCATAGAGAACAAAATTGCGTCAGCGGCTTCCCGAAGCTTCTTATACTGATGCCGCGCCCACGGGGGTCCTACTCCCATGGTCAGTTCCTGATCGGCCCAATCGCGGACCCGTTGAAGCTCGTCTCTTTTCATCCGGTATTGTCGTAATGGACTCGGGTTTCAAATCCTTTAAACTCGGCAGGTGTTTCTGAGAGTTTTTGAACCACGGGCAGGGTTAGGATTTTTTTGGGATTTTTTTGAGCTAGAGGTTGAATGGCTTTAGGGCTGCGAGCCGCCAGCAGGGGGGTACACCGCCGTACCATTCGCCAATAAATATCATTGTCACCATGATGAGCAGGATCGGCGAGACGATAGGCATTTGAGGCTCTTCCTCGATGCGTGAACTGCAGTCAATACGTGGCCCCAGCCTGCTTTGAGATCAATGCCAAGAGACGACGGACACATGGCCGCATGATGCCCGCTGCATTGCTGCAACGAGCGGCGATGATAAGTCAGAAGCCGAGTGGCTTTCGCTTATCGCTTGGCCTTCACGATGGCGTCCTCGATCTCTACCTGCGGATCGAACAGTGGAGCATCATCGACCGGCAGTGCGTGGTTGCGCTTGGCGCTAGGGCCTCGATACGCTGTCGCGTGCTTGGAGCTGACGCCGGCGATCTGGCGCATCATCTTCCGCGTCGGGTCGTCGCTTGCGCGGTCAAGTCATCGCCCGAGGCCGTCAGCAGCTGCACCCCTCGGCTGATCAGGAGGGTGATACCCGACTCCTGGGCCATCAGCTCGCGCGCAAAGCGGCTGGCGTCCTCGACGATGACGGTACGCACGCCGTTGCCCTCGATCCGATCCAGAAGGGCCGCGAACCCCGCGCGTGTCTCGATAGGGTCCGCACCGGACACCGCCGCATCATAGAACTCTTCGACGATTCCGAACCCGGCGCGCTCGGCGAAGCCCTGAATGGCGTGGCGCTGGCGTTTCTCGCTGTCCTTGTCCGTGCCGACGTTGACCGCCGATGAGGTGCGTAGATAGGCCAGAGCTGGCGCGCGGCTCTTGTCTGTTCTTGCCACGATGTCTCCCGTATTTATCGGCACTTTCGAGAATGCAGACATTGTTCTCAGTCGGCGAAGGGGCACGCAAAGCTCTGCTCGACTGAGCTGTCGATCCGTTATTCTACGGTGCCAGTATCCCCGCATCGCCGATGCCGTGGCGCAAAGGCCAGCCCCCGGCCCTCCCCGAAGGACCACCCCATCATGACCGCCCCCATCACCGGCTTCCACCTCGCCAACCCGAGCTGGCGTAACTGGGTCGGCAACCAGAGTTGCGTGCCGGCCAAAATTGTCACGGCGTCCCAAGAGCAGGATGTCGTTGACGCGGTCCGCGAAGCGCGGCGCTCCGGTTTGCGCCTCAGAACCCCAGGCACCGGGCATTCCTTCACCGGCGTAGTCTGCACCGACGGAATTTTGCTCGACACACGCGCATTGAGCGGACTTTCGGCGATCGACGCCAAGGCCCGCACCGCCACGGCCAAGGCGCACACGACCATTGCCCAGTTCGGCGCGCCCTTGTGGGACGCGGGGCTGGCGCTGCAGAACCAGGGCGACATCGATACGCAGACCATTGCCGGGGCGGTTGCGACGTCTACGCACGGATCGGGCGCGGCGTTAGGCAGCTTTTCGTCCATCCTGACGGCCTGCCGGCTGGTCGACGGCGAGGGCAATGTGCGCGAGCTGTCGCTCGAAACCACGCCCGACGCGATGGCCGGGGCGCAATGTTCCATCGGCATGCTCGGCGTGATGACGGAGCTGACGCTCAAGGTCGCGCCGGCCTACCATATCCACGAGCAGATCGTCTTCATGCCGATCGAGGAGGTGCGCGAGCGCTGGAGCCGGCTTCTGGCCGAGTATCGCCACTTCTCGTTCTTCTGGATGCCGACCGACGCGTCGTCGCAGCTGTATGGATTTCCGCCCGCCAAGGCCGATCACTGCATGGTCAAGCTCTACCGCGAGACCGATGAGCAGCCCGCCGCCCGCACACTTCCGCCGAACGAACGGATCGATCGCTCGTACCGGATCTATCCGCATGTCTTCGAGCCGAACTTTCACGAGCTTGAGTATTTTCTCCCCGCTCAGGCGGCGCGGGAGATTTTCGAGGACCAGCGCGCGTTGATGCTGCGCAATCTGCCCGACGCGATCTTCCCGATGGAAGTGCGTTTCGTGCGCGCGGACGAGGCCTGGCTCAGCCCCAACTACGGCCGCGACTCGGTCGTGATTTCGGTCTCCGGCAAGCCGGGCACCAACTATTGGCCCTATTTGAAGGCATGCGACGAGCGGCTGTACGAGCGAGGCGGCCGTCCCCATTGGGGCAAGTTGCATTTCATGACCGAGGAGCGCCTGGCGGCGCGCTTTCCGAAGTTCGAAGCCTTCAAGTTGCTGCGGCGCGCGTTCGATCCTGCTGGCATGTTCCTCAACGATCACCTGGCGCCGATGTTCGGGTGACGGATGGCGGGGCAGTCGGATGCATTGAGGGCAGGCATCAACGGCAGGTGGGACCAAGCCGATATGTCCAACGATGACGCCGTCATTTCTCGGCCCTGCCAAAAAGCGGGGCCGTTTGATTTCGTAAGCTTGTTCGCGCGCGTTGCCGGGGGTTTAAAACCGGTTGTCCCCGATTCTGAGCGGCTCCAAAAACTCTATTGCTAGTTCCTTCAAGCATCCATGTCCGAGCCGAACTAGCGCGAAAGCGTTTAGCCTGCTCCAAATCGCCGCCACCGATCAAATCTAAGTCAGCGCGAGGCAAAGGCAGGCGTCGGATGCGCGGAAAGTCTCGGCAAAAGGACTATGGCCGCCTCCCCTGTTTTCCCGGTGTATTATCACCGTAAGATGGGATGCTAAATACAGGGCCTCGGCCTGTGGCCGCTTGCCTGTTTTTTCGCTGTATTAACAGGGGAAGATGGCACTCTGCTCAATTAGCCCGCCTCGCTGTCCCGCTAACTACATTTGCAGCTTAAGCTCGAGCGCAGATTATTAAGGTGGTAGATACCGCTAATCGAGCTGTAGGCGTTCCCTTTTCAGGCGCAGAGTTTTGCTGCCTCTCAGCCTACAAAGAGAGATGCCTGCAGCTCGAACCACCTTCCGCGCTTTTTCCGCGTTCTTTCATGTTTGACAGTCCCTACTTTCAAGTTTGGCTGCACTGCCAGCCCGATTTTGTGATCATTTCCTGGGCACTCCCCATGGCGCTCATTTGGGGACAATTCCTCCCACTTTTCGCTGCGGCAGCAATCCTCCAAGCTGATTGATTGACTTGCGGCACTCGCCGCTTGGCGCGAAGCAAACCGCCATGTTCGAGAAGAAGCGGGCTGCGTTCGTCAGGGGGCCTTCACAATCGCGGTGGCGCGTGAGAGGGCCACCGACCCATTCGCTCGCGCGCTTGGCGGGGGGGTGAGCGCACCGGCCGAACAACTTCGCCTGCTAGTCTATGATCCTTTTCATCGGGCCAATCGGGACCTCCGTTGCGCTTCACGTTTCAGACTCTGGATGCGCGCCCATTGGCCATCAGTGATAAACGCCGGCCGCTCGTCGGGAACGCTAGCCACGATCAGATTCCGAAGGGCTTCGATCTCGTCGGCTGCCCGGGCGATAATCGCCCGCTTGGACGGTGACGCAGCCAAATCGCGAAGCTCATCGACTATGTCGGACATATCTGCTCTTCCTCCCCTGCCGTGTTAAGCGCAAAGACTGCGGCACCGCTGGCACGTCCTCGCAACAAAGAACTAGCCGCGCCGAGGCGCTTCAGCCCGCGAACTTCAATTGAGTCTGATCGCGCGCACCTTAGCCAGGGCCTTCGCGTTTGCTTCGTACTCTGGACAACCGTCAGCGAGATATTGCTTGCGAAGTTCTTCGAACAACTTCGATCGTATTTCGATCTTGCGCCGTTCGCTCATGGAGCATGGAACGATGATGCACATGGTTTGCTCGTCTGTTTGACGCGCGCACTAGGACGCCAATTTTACCCCAACTAGGTAGACTTGCGCTGGACGAACTCACGGCCGCCGAAGCCGCGAAACCCGTACTGTTCCCGCGCGATCGCCTGCAGGCCGCCGACGATGCGGACCTACACGCGCCGACGCTCCGCTTGTATGTTCGACGAAGCGCCAGCAAGTAGACTAAGACCGCCAATCGTTGCTGTGACGACGAGATATTCTCATTTTCAAACCCACTAGTTACTTTGAAAATATCATCGAAGCTGGTTCCATACTTGAACGGCAGACCTTGTGCCGATCAAAGCGAATATAGCACTGACTTGTGTTTTCGGGCACGACCTGCACACCGCACGTATCGGCGATCGGCGACGACGATTGGTGAAGCACATAGTGCGCTAGCCCGACCATGCGATTGTGGGCGATGGCTCCCAACCCGTGCACGCAGCCCTCGTCACCGACAAGGCGACGCTCATGTATGTGTGCTATTGGCCCTTAGCGGACTGCTTTAGCGGGCTGGCCGCACGTCCGCCTATCTATGAGTACACGCCCTAGCTGATACTGCGACTGGTTGAATGGCTGGCCACGCTCGTTGAGATGACCAGCCTCGGCGAGGGCGGCTGCGATCTTGCGTAGGCTCATGCGCTTGCCGGTCTTGGGGCTCGCCCGGTGGAGTCGTTTCGCCAAGGCGACGGCCTCGGGTCTCAGCTCGCCATGCGGCTTGCGCCCTTCACACTTCCCCTTCTCTTGGCGGACGCGCTCGCGGGCGTGGCGCAGCTTGGAGACCAGACGGGCTTTCTCGTATTCGGCGAAGGCTCCGGCGATCTGGCGCATCATCTTCCGCGTCGGGTCGTCGCTCGCGGTCAGATCATCATTTCAATATCCGGCAGCCTCCAACTCTTGTCTAAAATCGCCTTCTCCGGGCCATACCGATCGCGGTTGACCCATTCCATCAGCAGACGCCCTATCAAAGGCGCTGTACGGCACAGATGTTCAGGCAGTTGCGCGCCGAGCGATTTGCGAAACAGAAGGATGGCTCGTCATGACATCGAATGATGAGCAACCACCGGAGGAAGCGCTGTGAAAACCTTCTTAACATTACTCATATTTGGCGGCCTAGCTGCGGCTTTGGTGATGTCTGGGGTAATCAGGGTTCCAGGTGTGGGACCGGCCTCTCTCCTTCAAGATTGTCTGAACTCAAATCCATACTCTGCTGGGTGTCCGCTTGACGATCAGCATTGCCGGGAATCAGAGCAGCATCAGATTTTCGATAGGAATTGTCACTCCATATACGGCACTATTAAAAAGTAACGGCACAGGCCGCTTCGTCCGGCGACGATACGATCCCGGTCTAGGCGCGCACCGCGGTGAAATATTGCCGCCGCACGATTCTGACAGGCTCCCCCGGTCAGAGGTATTTGCCGATGGCCTTCACTAACAGCAGCGCCGCTTGCGCGTCATTTCGGCTGCGCTAGCCGACCATGCCGACGATGGCCTTGAACCGTGCCGCCGCTCGCAGCAGCAGTGGCGCGAGGGTGGGCCTCCCCCTGAGTGCCATCATAATTTTCAGGATCGTCGCGGAGTTCTCGCAGCGGTCGATCCGTTCCTCGATCGTGGGCATAGGCGGGGCCGCGTCCACAATCTCAGACATCGAATACCCCCGCATACAGCTTGAGGCCCGAAGAGCTTTTCGGCCTGGCGTGCAGATAGGTGCTCGTCGTGCCGACGCTGGCGTGTCCGAGGGTGGCCTGCACTTCGGCCAGCGTGGCGCCGTGATCGAGGGCGTGCGAGGCGTGGGCGTGCCGCAGCCAGTGGGGCGAGACGACGCCCGTGATGCCAGCGGCCTTGGCGATCCGCTTGACGAAGGCGGCAATGGCTTGGCGCGAAGTCCCGGCGCTCACGGACGCTGGCGCTAGCCAAGGAAAGAACGCCAGCCATGGGCGCTCTATAAGTCAACGCGACCGATGTATTGCCAACTAATCTCTTGACGTGAGCTCGCTAGCCGTTTTCAAGGCAGTACGCGAATGACGGGAGGGGGGATATGCTAGAGGGCAAGGACAACATCGTCTACGTGCTCATCAACGAGGCGATGCCGGCGACCTTTATGACGTGCTCGCCTACATCACGTTTGCGTTGTCGCCGATCACGCGGGAAGACCGTGTCAACAGCCGACGGGCAGGGATACTCGCTCACTATGATGACAATCTCCAGACGTTCACGTTCCTTGATTTCGTTCTGGGCGAGTACGTGAGAGAAGGCGTCGGTGAGCTCGATCAAGCTAAGCTCACGCCGTTGCTGGAGCTGAAGTACCGGGCCGTAAATAATGCCGCTCTCGAACTCGGGGGGATTGCGAAAATTCGCGATAGTTTCGTCGGTTTTCAGCAGTATCTCTATGCTCGGGTTGGCTAGCGGAGACTACTATCGATGCTGCATTCGGCGGTTAGTGGGGAGCTGTGAACGATTCCGTTGAAACCCTGATTGCTTATTGCCGCGAGGACGGGCGTGTTTGCCCGCAGCCAATTCGCTGGATCGAGCTGTGGGAGATGTTGCCGAACCGCACGCGAGTTGGGCACGACTGGGAGCCGGCCCTGCCGCTCGTGCTTGCGGCATGGGACACGACCACTGCACTTTCGAAGATGTTTCGGCTCGAAGAGCATATTCGTTGGGCTGACCGGAACCGGGCGCTTAAAGATATTGCTGCGTTTTTGCGCGGTCTGAAGGAAGAAGACTGGCACCATATAGGTGAATAACATGCCTGCACCTCAGCTCTTTTGAGAGCAGTGTTCTTCTAAAATCGTCGCTCGGACACCAGAAAAGCTGTCGCCCGCGGAGCGCGAGGGTTTCGTTGCCGTCCCCGACGTGCTCCTGAAATCGGGTTCGAAGGCGGTAGCCTTCTACCTTGCCGCATCACTTCCGGTTTCGCCGTCGAGACCAAGTGCTGTGGCCAAGCGCATCGGGGTTCGGTCGCCAACGACAACGCGGAACATCTTGGCCCGCATAGGCGAGTACCTGGCCGTCCAGAACATAGCTGGCAGTCCCGTCCTCGTGGCCCGGACGGGCTACGTCTTCAACTCCTATGCAGGCGGCCTCAATGATGGGGTTGTTAAAAATGTGCCGGGCAAAAACGAGCCGAACAAAAACGTGCCAACACAAGAAGCTGAGAGTAGGTCAGAGGAGCTGAGAGAAGAGCAACGAAAAGGAAATAACCCATTACAGTATCGAGCCAGGGCGAGCCGGCGCTGCCGGTCTTCTATGTGGCAGGCGATAGTGCACAGCACCGCGCGCGACTTGGCTCGAGCTTTGATCCCAAGCGCGTATGACCAGGTTGCCCGAGTTGATACACACCTGTTGCCGGCCCTTGACTTTGCGTAATCGGCGCTTGCGTGAGTTGACCTTTGGCTGCTGCGGCTCGATCTGCGCGTGCCGTACCGGTTTGCATCCATGTAATATTAGCCTCTGATCAATTCGACGGGGTAGCGGCGTGGTCGCGACACAGACGCCTTGGTGGACACTGATATGGCCTGTATTGGCCTGGGCGATTCTTGCGGTGACATTTTTTCTAGGCAGCGGAGGAATCATCGCCGCGGTTGCCGGAGTCGCCCTGCTGGGCACCGTGTTCGCGGCAGTGTACCACGCCGAGGTAGTTGCGCACCGGGTCGGCGAGCCGTTTGGCACGCTTGTCCTCGCCCTGGCAGTAACGGTAATTGAAACGGCACTGATCGTCTCCGTCATGATCGCTGCGCCAACCGAAAAAACGGGGCTGGCACGCGATACGGTTTTCGCCGCGGTCATGATCGTGTGCAACGGCATCGTGGGCTTTTGTCTGCTCATGGGCGGTGCCCGTCATCGCGAACAGGGATTTCAGCTCCAGGGAGCGAGCGCCGCGCTCGCCGTGCTGGTCGCGCTCACGAGCCTCGCCATGGTTTTTCCAAACTACGCGTCAAGCGAACTCGGCCCGCTGTACAGCAAGGCGCAGCTCATCTTTGCCGGGCTTGTGTCGCTGGTGCTCTACGGCTCGTTCGTTTTCATCCAGACCGTGCGGCACCGCGACTACTTCCTCCCGGGACCAGCCGGCAACGAGGAAGCGCATTCCCCGCTGCCCTCCAACAAGACGACTGTTCTCAGTGCCGGTCTTTTGCTCGTCTCGCTCGTCGCCATAGTTGGTCTCGCCAAGGTTCTGACTCCCGCTGTGGAGGTCGGAATAGCTTATCTCGACGTACCGAAGGCTGTCGTGGGAGTCATCATCGCGGCGCTCGTGTTGCTGCCCGAAGGCGTGGCGGCACTCAGGGCGGCCCAGGCCGATCGACTGCAGACCAGTTTGAACTTGGCGCTTGGATCCGCACTCGCGACCATTGGCCTAACAATTCCGGCGGTTGCTGCTGTTTCGATCGTGCTGCGGCAGCCCCTCGAGCTCGGCCTCAATGCGAAAGATCAAGCGTTGCTCGCGATAACGCTGATTCTCAGCGTAATCACCTTGGGCACTGGCCGGACTACCGTTCTTCAAGGCGTCGTACACTTGGTCATCTTCGCCGTTTTCTTATTCTTTGCGGTGATGCCGTAAAGCGCAGCCCCCACGATCCGCACGAGCTCGGCGGTGTCTACAGCATCGCCACGGTGATGGATGACTTCATCAACCGCATCATGATCGATCCCCGCCTGAACGCGAACCCAAAGGTAGAAGATGCCACTGCAAGATGCTCGGCCAATCATTTCGCGCCCCACAACCGAATAACTATTAGGAACTGAAGAAATTGCTGGAGCGGAAGGGCCGCACGCGAAGGATCCTCAACTCCTCGTGCTTGGCCGGAACTGAAAATCGCACGGAATGGTTATGCGGTAAGCCCACAATCTCTTGCAAATAGGAGGTCTGTTTCATGGGTAATCCGTTCGTCCACGTGGAATTGATGTCGACAGACGTCGGCAAGGCCAAAGCTTTCTACGGCCAATTGTTCGACTGGAAGCTTGAGGACATGGACATCGGTGACATGACCTATACCATGATCAAGGTCGGTGAAGGCACGGGTGGGGAACTCATGAAGAACCCCATGCCGAACGCAGGCTCGATGTGGATTGCGTACGTGAACGTCGATGACCTTAAGGCCGCCACCGCGAAGGCCAAGTCTCTCGGCGCGACCGTCATCAAGGATCAGGCCGAAGTAAATGGTCGAGGCTCGTTCAGCATCATCACGGATCCGACCGGAGCGATGCTGGGCCTGTGGCAGCCGAAGAAGGGCTAACAGCAACGAAGACGAGCGCCAAGAACAGCGAAGGAGATGGACGTGGCTGCACTCGCAAAATCCACTCCGCAAGCCCTTCAGCTACATTCACTTTCCCAAGAGAGAGGCGTCATTATCGCCGAGCGCGCAATGCCCTGCTTGAGCAGTTTTTGGAGGGGCAAATGCGTTCTTTGAAACTTGGCTCAGGTGCTTATCGCCAACCATGGTGACGAGATCCGCAAGGAGTGCCTTGCGCTCGACAAGCGGCAGCGGCGTGATCCGGATGCCGTCGAGCGACAGGAGATCGAAGCATCAGAGGCAGAGGGCAGGAGCCTTGTTGCCGAGGTTCATCAGGGAACGGAAGCTCGGCATCCCAGTTTCATCGCAGGCGACTAGCTCGCAGTCGATGATGGCACTTCTGACTGGAACTCGTGCCAGCGCCGGCCGCAACGACCTGAACCGCCTCGTAATGTCGGCGCCGTTCTTAGAGTAAAGCGTAGCGGCGCCGGCTTCGATGTGCACTTGGGCGCGCCAGCCGTCGAATTTAACTTCGTGCAGCCACTCGGGACCGGCCGTACGGCGTCCGCAATATCTCCGAATGAGCTGGCGGGACGCATGCAAATTAGGGCGTGTACTCATAAACCGACAGTCAAATGCTGACTTGGATGCGCCGCCCAACGTCCGTTATTGGGGGTAAAGCGGACATGGCGCGGAGACCATAGGCATGCCCGTCGAGCGGGCGCGCACGATGCTTGAGATGGGGGACCAGCTCGGCGACGTCGCGCTCGTCGATGAGGCACGAGCCGCCTTCGAGACCGTGATCGGACTAAGTTCCTACTGCACGGCAGGCTACCTAGCGCCAGCCGGTTGCGGGCATACCCCAAGGAGGAATGCCATGAAAAGAATGTCCGCTTTGGCCCCCTACTTTCCATGAATGCAAGTCTCCCCCAAATCGGGGGTGCCGACACTTCGGGATGGCTATAGGCCTGTGCAACGGGGGGCGAAGCAGCCGAGACTCGGCACTTGCGGTGCGCCGGTCTTGGAGCCAGTCAAGAGTGAAAGACGGGAGCAATTGCATGCCCATCAAGCGGCAGGGAAGGATCACGCGCGAAATCATCCAGATTGCAGCGACCATGCAAGCCAAGGCGCTTGCTTTCGACAGCGAGCATCCCGACAATGCGTTAGGCACGTGCAGTGCCTCAACCTATGCCAGAGCTATCCGGGCGCTCCTACCAGAGACGGAGGAACTCGCAGTGGGTATGCTGATGCTTGAGGCTGGCGCCGAGGCGATGGGATTGCTCCTGCTCGCCCGTGCCAACACCGAACTTCCGACCTAGGCCGCCTCGCGAGCCCCCCGCCGCGCGGTATCCCGTTCCCGCGGCTGGGGCCGCGACCTTGGGCTACTGACGCTTGCGTACAGCGCTATTCGCGTCTGATTGGAGGACATCGATTGTGTCCTCGGCGATGGACCGGCCACACTTGGCGATTTGCTCGAAGCCCGCTTGGTAGTGGGCGCAGGCCGCCTGGAAGTAGTCGGTGTAGACGCGGTACATGTCCTGCACCGACTTGCATGCGGCAAGCTGCTCAGGCACCGCCATGTCCTCTTTGAGGCGCTTGTTGAGGAACGACGTCCATTCACTGTTCATTGCGGCGATACCCTCGTAGAGCCGGCCGTTCAGCTCCGCCATTGCAGCGAGCGCCGGCCGCTGCATCTCCAACATCGTCTCGAAGACGAACGGCGTCTCGCCCGCGCCGCCGCCGTCGTTTGGTCTATCAGCCATTTGAGAAGTCCTCCGTAGCTCGCCCCCAACCCCCAAGAACAATGAGGACACCCGAAAGGGATCGGCATCCACCGCAGCTCTTGGTGGCATCCGGAAAGGATGATGGGAGCTCGCCTTCTAACGCGCGAAGCGCCGCGGCGTTCCAAGCCGGCGTGGAGCGCCCCCGCGCTACAGACCGTGAAGCGGAGTGACCGCCCTTCAGGTGTCCCAGCCCAAACGCGTGCGCTGACGATACCGGGACCTGTGGGTCCCATGGAGATGGGTTCCCTTGGGCTTGATGCCGGGTGGGATCTCCGGCCCGCGCGCGATCCGCGTTAGGACTCCAACGTGGGGGTAGGGGGTGTCTTCGTAACGCGCCAGCCGGATCCGTCCGCGCGCAACCCTCAGCGGTATTGGACCGTCGTCGTCCCGTGGATTGATGTACTCTGCTCAGCGGTAATCGCGCCCAACCAGCAGTGAGTTGGTCCATGTCCGGTATGCGGTTCATTGCGTTCTAAGTTCGCTCCGGGTCAAAAGCTGAAAGTTCCAGACGAGCATGTGTCTTCCACTTTGCCGCTAAGAACGGGACAACCGCAGGCCTGAGGAGGACGCCGGTAAAGACCGGAGACATCATTGCAAGAACTGACAAGAGTCGCGCGCCAGCTCTGGCCTATTTGCGCGCGAGTTCGGCGGCCAACGTCGGCGCCAACAAGGAGTCGTGTTCTACGGCCTCCTTGCCCTGTTCCCCGCAATCACGGCTTTCGTTTCATCGAGTCATGCACCTCTTTCGCTGCGCGCTGGCCGGTCTCCGCGGCGGCGTTGAGATAGCCGCGCTGCACCGCGGGCATCATGGTGTGTTCGCCCGCGAAGAAACAGTTCCCTTCCGGCTCCGCCTCGATGCCGCACACTGTGGTCGCGTACCCGATCGGCAGGTATGAGTATGAGCCTAACGACCATGGATTGGTCCGCCAGGCGTCACGGGTCCTTTCGCCGGTCCAAGCGGCGGTGAGGCCGGGAAGCAGCTTTTCCGCTTCCGTCGGCAAGGCTAAGGTTCTTGCGTCCGGCGTGGCGACCGTCAATTGCCCGATCGTTTTCGTTGGGCCCTAGGTCATGATCTGGGAGTTGGATCTGATGACCACTCCGTACCAAGCCTCGTATCATGAGCATTCGCAATTATCGTATCTAGCTAAAAAACCGAAAAACGAGACAAGGCGCCAGATCGGCATCGCCTTCTCGAGTCGCCGTGCACCGGTCTCGGTCGAAAGCATTGCTGACCCCGGCAAGCTTTCCAAGCTTCAGCAAAGCGCCAATTGGGGGCGGCGCAAGCACAGAGAGGCGGTGGAGCGGATTTTACGAGGTGCTCCTCAGTTCGTTGGACTTTTTATACCTAAACGACTCGGGAACAAACAGGTACCATCGCGACTGGCAAGCGGTTAAAAACCATTAAATCACAGCATCGCGACAAGGGAGCGCCTCATTTACACCGAGGATGTCGGGGGTTCGATCCCCTCACCGCCCACCATCTTTCTTGGAGCCAGGCTCTCGGCTACGCCGATGGCCACCTGAGCGCAAGAACAATGCAATCCGGCCTCAACGCGGAGTTCTACGTTACGCAGCCCATCGCCGTCGTACCTACAGAAAGCGCTGTACACCACCGAGGGAAATAACCGGTCATGCCCATCTCAATGTACGCAATCGCCGTACCGACTTTTCAGAAGCATTTGAGCGCGCTCGACGCGATCCTCGACAAGGCCGAGGCTTACGCGACAGCGAAAAAGATCGACCCATCTGTGCTTCTCTCGGCACGCCTCTATCCGGATATGTTCAACTTCACGCGTCAAGTGCAGGGTGCGGCCGACTTCGCAAAGGCCGCCGGCGCAAGGCTTGCGGGCGTGCCGGTGCCAAGTTTCCCGGATACCGAGACAACGATCCCCGAACTCAAGCAGCGCATAGCGAAGACGCTTCAATTCCTCGGCACCCTCAAACCCGAGCAGATGGAAGGCACTGAGGCGAAGCAATTCACGATCAAGGTCGGCCCGAACGAAATGACTTTTTCAGGTCAGGACTACCTGCTGCATTTTGCCGTTCCGAACTTCTATTTCCACTGCACGACCGCCTACGACATCCTGCGCCACAGCGGCCTGGAAATCGGCAAGCGCGATTTCATGCGCCGGACGTAGCGGCGAGTTGGGGTCGAGAGTCGCCGGCGGCAGATCTGCAGCTTGACGACAGTGCGGGCTTCACGTATTCCGACGCTTGTGACGGCGGGCGCTTCGGCGCCCGTCACTTTCTGGATTGCGGGAGTAGCTCAGTTGGTTAGAGCGCCGCCCTGTCACGGCGGAGGCCGCGGGTTCAAGTCCCGTCTCTCGCGCCAGTTCCCTCAAACGACGTCCATCCGATACAGTATTGCTGTGTTCACGTGCTTCCCAATTGGCTAGTGGGGAAGCTACGCCGAAGCAAACCATGCCTCTGGCTCTGCAGGCAGGCGCCTGGCACCACTTTGACTTAGGCCCGTGCTCCGTGACCGCCCCACATCGGAATTGAGGACGCCAAGCAGGAGCGACGAGGGGTGCCGCCGCCCTGCATCCGGCTCTCTAGCGGATCATCATGTAGCGGCGCAGGCCTGGTGAAGCCGAGGGCGAACCCGCCAGCTGCTGACGGCAGCGGTCGAGGCGCACCGATACCAGAGCTGAGGAACCAGCTGAGATGCCAGTGCAAATGTAAGGCGCACGGAAATCCAGTTCCGAGCCGCAAGGCGGCGCACGATCGGCAATTCAGGCGGTCCGAACTTCGGTCACGGAGGCCGCCAAAGCTGGCCTACCGCAACTCGGCGCCACTACGCGAAAATTCGTCCGCGTAGGGCACCGGTGCGTTGTCGCTGCTTTGTCGGCCCGAGTACTATAAAGAGGCGATCGAGGCCCGAAAGGGCATCATGACCAAGGCCGATTTTACGAAGATCCGCCGCTGCCTGCACCCCGATTGGGTGCAAGACGTTGAGCGCAAGCCAGTGTACGAAACGGCGTTCCACGTTTTCACCAAGTTGGAAAAGCTGCTGCTTAATGAGAAAGACAGCCCGACGACGTTCACGACGATGCCAAAGACGGTCGCTGAACTCATGGAACTTCGGCGCAAGGCGACAGAGGCGCGGAAGGCCAAGCGGGCAAAGCGAACGACAGGAAGTGTTCGCCGCTGACAACGCCAAGGCCCTGGGCTCACTTGTCAGCTCGCGCGAATATCCTCACCGTTCTTTGGCTCGTATCTGGCGATCCGAGCACCCGCGCTCACGGTCGGCTAGCGTTATGCGGTCGGTCGTGAGCGCTCCTGCTCTAGAGGCTTAAGCCATGACATTGCCGGACATCAGCTCCCAGCAGGAGCCCAAGACCGACGCCGCCCTTGACCACGAAATTCAACTGCTTTGGCGGCGCGACCCAAACCTTGCCTGTTGGCATCGCCTATTGATCGCCACGTGGATGGCGGGGTGCATCCGTGAGTAGGCTCTTGCCGGACATCAGCTCCAAGCAAAAACCCACGACCGACGCCGAACTGTGGGCGGACAAGCTGAAGCCGTCCCGCAGACGCCGGAAGCAGTTAACGCCCTATCAGAGGCATTGTTTGGCAATCCAATTAAGAGGGTTGCGCGAGGAGTGTCGGATGGAGTGGCTGGGACGTTCTCTCACCTTCAGCGAGAGCATGGCCCCCTGCAACCCGACGCGTCTGGTTGCGTGGACAGAACGCGCTGTTGACGGCGCGCGAGATGGAAATCTTCGAACACATCTTCGACGCCGGCCGGCAGGGCTGCACCATGCTTGCCCTATGTAACGCGATCCACGCAGAGCGCCCTGTCGGCAGCGCCACGCCAGACCCGTACGTGCTCGTCGTTCACATCTCGAACATGCGCAAGCGGTTGCGCGAGATCGGCGTGGTGATCGAATCAAACAACAACTATCCTGGCGGCAAGAACTGCCGCTACTCCATCAACACCAACGCGAGGGTGATGCCATGACAGAAGACATTGCACAGGAACTGCGGACCTATTTTGATCCGAACGCTACGAACGTTACACGCCAGCTACTCAATAGGGCCGCCGATGAGATCGTGCGGTTACGCGAGCAAGCGGCCTATAACGACGTTACTCGCGGCAAAGAGATCGAACACCTGCGGGCGGCACTAGAGCAAAGCGCGAAGCTGGCCGAGTTGTATGGGACGACTGCGGCGAAAGAAATCGCCAATGCGCTCAGAGGTGGGTGACGCCATGACAGAAGAGCAAAAACGGTTATCGGCAGAAGAATGGTGGGCGGACAAGCTGAAGCCGTCCCGACGCCGCTTCTATCAGATGACGCCCTATCAGCGGCGCTGTTTGGCCATCTGTTACAGAGAGCTGCGGGCCGAACGGTTTGCGAAAGAGACTTGCGCCGCCCTTGTTAACGAGAGTAGCGCGCTCAGGACGTGGTTTAATTTCACGGCCCTCGCCGCGACGCCAGGCTGCGTCGATGCGTGAGGATCAATAGCTGCCTGAGCATACGGACGCGCACTCGCAACGAAAAAAGGCCCGCCAGATTTAGCGGGCCTTGTCCATTTCGCCTGACGAGTCTCTTACTTCTGTCCAGGCCCTTTGATCGCGCTTCTGGCGTTCGGATGGATGCCCGCTGCCGCAATTTTTTTCAGGACCGGAATGTGTGAACCTGCCGGAAGCGACTTGCTCTTGTCGGCCATCTGCTTCTGCGCGGTGTACACCTTGGATGCTGCCGCCCCCGTGATGACGGTTGGCTTACAGCCCTTGTCCATTGCCATGAAAATTCACTCCCTCTAGCTAGACGAATCCGGCTCTAGGGTAGGCGAAGCTGACGATATTGTCAGTGTGCCAGCGTCCCAGCGCGCCCGTTTCCGAGCGCGCGAAAGACTGGCGCTACCACC
>CAWHZB010000005.1:0-239199 GCA_963833715.1 uncultured Alphaproteobacteria bacterium | reverse complement strand
TAAGCGCGGCTGGTTTCCATTTCCTTACCCGCCGGTCACCGGCTTAGCCCACCGCGAACTTATGAACGACGTGGCCGGCGGGCATGTCAGCTTGACCGGAGAGCCAGTGGTCGCCCTCGTTGGCACACCCGAAAAATCGGAAATTGCTCAATAGCTTCCTTTTCCAGGTTGAGGTCGTGAGCCTCGATGAATTGGCACTTCACGCGTTATATTGCAAGCAAGTCGTTCGATTGTCTCGTACCGCGTTCGATCCGCGACCAACGCTTCGAAGTGACTGCGTATCGTCGGCGGAGCGTCGATAGACGGGTCAGGACCAAGTGTCCTGACCCCCGTTAGTTTCGTTGCAGAAAAGCCTTCGGCTAGGTCTCATCAGCAACCCATCTATGAATTGTTTGCGACAAGCTCTCTGGCCTGCGCTAGTGACGCTCTGTGGGAACAACATCGTTTGCTTGAAAGTTCGGTAGCGGGGCCGATACCAGCAGGCGCGAGGATGATGGTTCTCGCTAAGCCCCGCCAGCCGATGGCGGGGCTTCTATTTCAGCGCCTAAGCTTTTGCTCGCGATGCCTTGTGTGGCAATCGCCGATTTACCGTCCACTTGTCACCGTCCGACTAAGGCGCCTTGTCTACCACTTTATAAAGACAAGGAGATCAGCACGCCGAAGATGGAGCAGGCGGTCGTGAACGCGGCGATGATCAGCATGGGAGCCGGTAGGGGCCGGGAAGGATGCTTGGGGAGGAACACGCTCAAGGCAACGCTATGCGCCGCGTTCCGGACCAGGTTATCGCAAGCGATGGCGGAATGGATCGCCTCCCCAAGCCTTTGCATGTCGGCCTTGCCCGCGATGGGGATGCGCCAGCCCAAGTCTCGCTTGGCGACAACGCCGAAGTCGCCATCTGCGTGGATGCGGCTCGGGCTCATGATTAGGGGCTCGATGCTTGTGCTCAACGCGTCATCGTCCGCCAAAGAACGACAAGATTTGTCCAAATCAGGCCACCGACCGCAGCCGTCGCTAACTCTGCCCAAATCACTTCACCCGGCCGCTTCGGGAACCACATCGGGCATCGGATAAAAGATTTCGAAGACTAATAGCGCCATCTGAGCGACTGCGAAGCCAAGCAGAAGGTTAGAACCACTTAGGGCAACTAGCTCTCGAAGCTAATCGGCCATTCCCCCTTAAGGCTCGGAGTTATTGCTCGAGAAAAGTAGAATTTCGAAGCGCTGGCCCTTGTCGGACGCAACCATAAGGGCTGAAGATGTCCGGTCATTGGGGTGAAAGCGGACGGCGCGTATTTCGCGCAGCGAACGCCGCTTATGACTAGCTGCAGTGCGAAGCTTAGCGGTGTTAATCTGCTATTGGGGGGCATAGCGGTAGCGGCGCCAAAACGCGATCTAGTCCGTGTTAAGGCGAATTATTTCAATGGCCCGGCGCGCTAGGAGCGACCGACGCAGGCCCGTAGGGTGTACCTCCGCCTGGGTCCCATACCCCCGGCAATTTTTTTCAAGCCGCGCGACACCCGCTTATCACCCGAAAACCCGATCGCTCTCGTCTCGGCCACGGGCGTTAAACGTCGATCCTCGCCGCAACGCCAGCGCTTCATCGCTGCCCACACCGAGGTACGCCGCGGTGTGGGCGAGGCTGCTATGACCAAGCAATTTCCGCACAGCCTCAATATCGCGCGTCTCGCGATAGATCACCGACCGCCTTGGTGCGACGCGTGCTGTGACCGGAGAACCGAGTTGTATCAGTGTAGCCCGCCAGATCTGCCCACGCTTGACGAGCGATCGATACGTGGTGGTCGGTAATCGCCGCGGCAGAGTTGCCAGCGGCGCGATCATCGCGCTGGAAGAGATAGGACGTCGGCGTGAGGCGGTGTTGGCGGATATGCCTGGCGAGAGCTTCACGAGCCGCTTGAGACAGGTGAAGCGGTACAGGTTTGCCGGTCTTCTTTTGCCTCGCCTGGAACGTTCGAACCACATTGCCGTCGCGATCGGTGACATCGGCGACGGTCAGGCGGACGAGGTCAGAGCCGCGAAGCATCGTGCTGATTGCTGTCTCGAAGAGCGCGAGGTCTCGCGTGGTGCCACGTCCGGTGAGTTTCGACCGGATGACACCGACGTCGGCCTTCGTGAAAGGTTGCATCTGCCCGCGAGCTTTCGATTCCGTATTTTCCATCGACGCACACTCACCTCAAAATACGAAACCATCAGCGAATTATACCCGCCAATACTGGAGATATAGGTTTCGCAAAGTTGGAAACAGAAGCTTGGGGCGATATCTTCGCAGTGATGGTTAGAAAAGTTGCCAACCTGCGCACCGCGGCAGTCGAACGATTGTTCACAAGAAAATAGACCCCGCCGCGACAGTGGTCCCGGGTCGTTAGGAAATATCGCGATATTCGAAATTCGGCAGATAGGGCATTTTCTGATTGATTGCGGCGAAATGACGTACACCTCCCGGTGTTGGCGGCGTCATTTGACCGCAAATCGGTGATTTGGGACATATAAATTCAATATTATTCGATGGTCTCACTCGCGGGTCGTCGATTGTTGCCGCGATAAATGGCGGTGTTCAGAGCCAGCGAGTAGTCGATGGTTTCCAGGTCCCAAACCCTCGCCCACGTCCGTAAAAAGCTCCGCGGGTAAGGGCCGTCGCTATTTGGCGACCGGGCGACCGATCAGACCATTTTGCGCAACCAAAGCTAACATCTTGAAATAACTGGAAGGCGACAGCGCGACCGAAAAAAGTTGCCATTTGCGTTTGAGCGGGGGCGCAATCACGCGCGTGGGACTCGCCTGCTTCCCTGAGAGAAAAGCAAAAAACAAAAGAGCCCTTTTCCTTCAGTTAATTGAAAAGATGACTTTCCGTGGTCGCCTTGGTCGCCTCTTATAAAAATCAGCCACTTAGACGGCGACCAGAGCCTCATTCATTCGGTCGCCGGTTTGTCGCCCGGTCGGACGAGTTACTCCGCGCTCGGGAGCACACCGCCGCATCCATAATCGGTCCAAGCCCCCAATTCACCTTCACCAACAGCCTTTCCAGTTTCGTCGACACTGACAAGCTCGCCGAAGTCGAATCCAAAATTCTCGGCCGCGGTGTTTCGCATGGCGGCCAATGACGGGAAATCATAATGCGACTTGTTCTTTTTTCCGACGCGACGGCGACACACGCCCAGCTCGCCCAGTAGCGTTCCAATCTGGCCTCTCGAAGCTGGATATTGGACACGGTGTTCCGTGGCATAATCGAGATATGCCTGGTAGACCACGTCGGCCCGAATTTCTTTGGAATTGACTTCGTCAATGGTCTGCTGCCATCGGCAGGTCGCAACACCGACACCGCTGGGCCGAATACAACCCCGCTCTTCAGGACCGTCTCTATCCATCGGTGGTGGGGTTTCAAACCATGCTCAATTTGATCCATTAAAGCGGCTGTTCGCGGTGGGTCGCGAAGCTCGACCCAAGCGGGCTGTTTCAAAGAGGCCAGGTCGTGCAGCATCGCCTCAAGACCTCCGGTCTTCATTTGCTCGTCGATGTTGCGGAAGAACTCTATGTCCAGGCGTCGGGCGTCTGAAGCATCAAGACAAAAAAGCGGCGCTCGTCCCAGGTTGCTGGCACAGCCCATGACTGATTCGTGCATTGCCAGAGCCGAACATGGTTCTGAACCTCGAAGACATCCTTGCCTTTCGCTTCAATAGCCAGCGTCTCTCCCGTGATCAGATCCTTCATGACGCCTTCGGCTTGCGGGTCACCTGCCCAGAAGCTTTCTTCGCAGATAAGTAAGACGAGCTGCGCCTGGTGCCCGTTGAAACGTCCTAACACCTGGTCGCGCTTCGACACCGATAAGGAGTTGCGCGGAAATAATGCTCTGACCCACTGAGCAGCTTTGGTTTTGCCGGTGCCTTTCTTGCCGCGAACAACGACACTCGTGCCAGGTTTGCGCGATGGGTTCTGGACGAGGTCCGCGAGCCACGACATCACCCACGCGAAATAGAGGGCATTCCCCTGGCAGAGATTTCTCATAAATGTGCCGACGAAGCAGTGACCAGTCACCCGGGACAGGCTTCACACCGAAACCGCACCACAAGTTCAACGTATCGGATGGCGTCGCATCGTGTTCGTTGATGCCAAACGGTTCAAATATGACATTTGCATATGTATTTCTTGCCGGGTCTTTCATCCACATTGGAAAGGCCTCGACCTGGCGAACACCGTCACCAGCAGCCGCAACACCGACACGCTCGGGTTTGTGAAATATCGCTAGCGCCTGCGGGTTCAAGAACCTGTAGGGTTCATTCATTTTCCGCGGCTTAACAGCCACGCACACATTGCTGCCGTACATCGCGACAGCGTACCTCTCATTATATTCACGGACCTTAGTTGCGAGATCCGGCTGCGCTTCAAGCGCTGGTGTTTCCACGGCAGCGTCTGTGCCGGGACAGTACTGTCGAAGGCCCATCGCATCAGTGATGCCATTCTCTTGGCAAATGTAATCGAGCCACTTAGCGCGATCCTGCTTCTGGGGTTCATCATCCCGAGCAAACTGTCCTGAACACGTGGTGCCGGCACAGTAGATGTGAAACCCGTGTCCGTTGTTCTCGGATGCATCGCGAACAAAGAACCTCGTCCGGCCTTCTGCCGGGTTCGTGTGATTGTGCTCGTTGGGGCACTCAAAGACCGACCGCCGTCTGTTGCAGACCCGCGTTCATCGTAGTCGCAATCTCTCAGAAACTCCGAAACCTCAAAGTCGTTGCCATGAAGGCGAATGAACTTCATGAGATTTGCAGTGGGAGAGTCGACGTCCGCGCCGATGTGGAACGAGTTGCCGCGGGGGGTTTGTTGCGCTTCGACTTCTGCTTTGTTCGAGCCGGATTTTTGGTTTGGACCCTCGGCATCTCATCGATGCGCAATGCACGGCCAGAAATAACTCTAGTTTCGTGCGCCGCACCGTCGGCATGACGCGGAAGATACATGAGATGCGTGGGGTCGGCGCACTTCGGATCCCAAGACAATCCGAGCGCTTCGCTGCACCAGCCTTCGTAACGTTCGCTCCACTCCCGATGGGAACTTCTTCAACGCAAGCGTTTCTCGACGTGAAATCGAACGGCTCGTCTAACACGAAAACGGCTCGGGCACGCGCCATGGGACTATGCGAGATGCAATACGTGCAATCCGCGCCTTCGATGGACCTTTTGCTGACCGTGACGGTCTCAAGCACCCGGGCGTGATATTTCTTTACCTGGGACAGGTAGGCTCGAGTTTGTTCGATAAGTTCGTTGGTGTCGTCGTTCGCTAAACTCTGCTCTGATTTACTCAGAAATTCGCTCAACGCCTTCTGCTTGATTTCTGATACCGCCTTCATATGCGAGTGCGTCGTATAGATGATGCAGAACAAACCCCGTTTAGCCACTTCTGCTTCGATCTCGTCCAACGTCTGACCGCTATCGAAGTCAACCATCACGAGGTAATTTTTGACCGCGTTCTCCATCGTGCGCTCACAACGCTCTGACTTAAGGCTGCCCTGAGTGATGGAGAGCCCGTCTTTTTTGCCGACTTCGTGCTTTGAGAACCAAAGACAATAGAAGATGGCAAACGCTTCCGACATCGTCTCCCATGTCGTTGCCTTCGAGTGGGCGCCCAAAGCAATTTCGATAGGTTTCCAAAATATGTCTTCCGGGACGCCATTCGCGGCGGCCCACGCCACAAAGTCCTCATCAGTTTCAAGCGGCCGCTCGTATTGCTCGGCTACTGACCCGCCGTCATTCTGAGCTTGGGGATTTTCGTGATTGTTGTGCCGAAGCGCGGCATTAGCAGAATTACGCATTACTTTATTGTCATCCCGCTCTTTGCCGGGATGTCCCTACTTGGACCTCCCGCAAAGGCCTTGCCGGCCCGTGACGCGGGAGTTTTCCCGCTGCGGAAGCGTTGATTTGGCCATCTGGCCTTTAGATTTCCGGCTTGCGCCTCGGAGGGCGAACCACATGTCGTTGTGATTTACGGCGGAGTTCGGGTGCGTAACCCTCGGCGAGCACTTTACCGACTTAAAACCCTGAACCCAATATGCGCAAAGCGACTCTCGGCGTCAATACTGTCAAGGTATTCGAGATATGCCCGCATATCGATCTTGGAACAGTCAACAAATCAATTTTTCTGATTAGTGTTCCAAACTGAAATCTTGATTCTTCTGCGGCCACAATTCAGAATCGAAATTGCAATATCGAGCTCGCTTCTTATCCCAAAAGATCCATTTTAAGTCGTTGTGTCGCGGGGCTTTTCTCCCAAGGCTTACACCGCAGCGAGTGCTTCATTAATCGCAACAGCCGGAAACTGACGTTTTGGGAGCGTTCTTCGCAGAGGCGTCCTGTTTCGAGGACCGCGCACGCGGTTCCCCTCTACACCGGCTCTAGCAATTTCTTCAGCGCGCCGAGGTCTACGATCCGCAAACCTTTGCCCGACACGGCTATGAAACCGCGCTGCTGAAGGCTGCGGAGCACCGTAGCGGGCGTGTCGATGCTCATCTTGAGCTGCTGCGCGACAAAACACATATTCAGCCGCGGGTTGTTGCTGCATCGCAATCGCGGCCGTAAATCAGTGCAATGTGCAATCTCTATTCGATGACCAGGGCCGCGAAGCCATCCTTCGGCTATTTCGCATTTCGGACAATCGTGCGCCGGCCATCGCACCGCAGTGGGCGATCTTTCCGGCTTACACCGCACGCCGCTGTCCGCAAGGCCACTGACGGCGAGCGCGAGCCCGTCCAGACGTCCTGAGCCGCTCAAGGGCTAGACAAGGTTAGCGACAAGATCAGGCCGACCTAGTGAAGAGGATTTGTGTTCCAGTCGGGATCGAAGTCTGGCGTCCTCTTTTTCCTCTTGATCTTCGGAGGCTTCGCAATCGAAGCTGTGGTCACGTCTGCGCCCATCACCGGAGAAGCCTGAGGCACTGGCTTCAGATTTAACTCGCTGCCTGACGCGGGAGCTACGGCGACTGTTGGTTGGGGCGACGTCGGTGGAGGAGCTGCGATCACTGATACTCCCGCTGCCCGCAAGTCAGCCTGCGGCGGGAGCTCCGGCACAGCAACTGGCGGTACTGGCACAGGTTGCGCGGGTTCGATCCGGGGCGCAACAGGCAAGCCGGCAGCGGTATTTAACCGCGGAGCACCGGCCGGAAGCGCAATTTTGTCAACGCTGCCGACCTCGGGCGGGCGATACAGCCAATATGTTCCGCCGTGCGTGGCTTTAGGTTGAAACAGCACGGAGCGCTTGTCGGGCGGATGCGTGCCGAGCTCGAGTACGAGCCTCATGTCGTTGAAAATGGCTGGATTGGTGGCATAGATGTCGTGATTGAACCCCAGAAAGCTCGAACCGGCAGCAGTCACATCGATCGTCTCGACGCCAGGAAATACGGACGCAGTGGCGCCGGCTTTTTCGCCGGAAATAAAACCTGAAAGGCCGAGGGCCCGATCCTTGGTGGATGCGTAGAGCGTTTCACCGGCGCCGATGCCTTTGATCGCCGTCATCACCTGACGAAATCGATTGCTGCCGACGTCCGGCGAATGCATGACGATTTCGGCCAACCGCAAATTCGATTGCTTGCCGCTCAGTTTGTCGAGAGCGTCAAGCAGAACGGTGTTCCCCATACTGTGAGCAATGACATGGATTTTCGTCGCGTTCGTACTCGCTGCGATTTTTTCCAGAAACTCCGCTAGATGATCGGCAGCGGTCTTCTCGTTTTCTTGATTGGTACGAAAATAGCTGAAAGGGTGGTACCAATCACCGTTGCCTGACGGCCAAGTGAAGAGGAACGCCGCGCCATCGAAATTGAGGTCATAAGCAATTTGCGCAGCGCGGCAAAGTGAGTTCTCGAAGTCCACGTTGAAGCCATGCACGAAGACAAAAACCTGCTTCGGGAAAACACGCGCGGAATCGAGCCTCTTCTGTGCCTCGTCCATAATAAAGCGCTCATCAGCGACGGTGACCTTGGACTTCGTGAGGTGCGACACCTCCGTTGTCTCGATGTGCAGAGCTTCGCCGCCTTGCTCCCCGTTGGGGAGTGGTGCGTTCGATAGAGTGCGACTGGGCACAATTTCTGGCTTGTCCACAATGACCGTGGCTTGGCCAAACGTAAGCCCGTCGTCGGAACTCTCACCACTAAAGCCGATTGTCTTCGCGTCTTTTTCTTGCTTGCGGTCGGTGGCGAAGTAGACGGGGATTTCCCTCACAGTGGCTTTATGAATCTCTAGAACGCGCTGGAACAGCGGTTCGGCCGAGTCGGCTTTCCCTTGCAAACGGTAGAGATCTCCGAGCAGGGACAGCGAGCTTACGAGGTTGGGATGCGTTGAGCCAAAAACCCTCTCCTTGGTCGCGAGCGCCTGTTTTAAAAGCGGCTCTGCTTCGTCAAGTTTTCCCCGCGACTTAAGTAAGCCTCCGAGATTTTCTTGCGACTTTGCCACGCCCTCGAAGTCAGAGCCGCGAGCAGCAACCAATATTGCGACTGCGCGCCTATATAAAGGTTCGGCATCTTTGACGCGACCCTGCCTCTCATAAAGCTTGGCCAGAGTATCGAGCGCCCGGCCGTAATCTTCATCTTTGGATCCGCGCGCCTTCTCGATGAGTAAAAGAGAGCGTTTTACCAGGGGCTCAGCCTCGGCGTAGCGCCCCTTCTCCTGATAAAGCCAGGCGAGATTGTTGAGCGCCCGACCAACGCTGACAGGATCTGACTTGATTGCGGTCTCACTTATAGCGAGAGCTTTCTTCATGAGAGGCTCTGCCTCATCGAGCCGCCCCTGAACTTGATACAGCTGACCCAAAGCGCCGAAATCGCTGGCGATATTTGGGTGGTCAGCTCGTAAGACCCGCTGGTCTATGTCTAGAGCGCGTTTTACGGAACTCCTCGGCCTCAGTGTAGCGACCCTGCGCCTGGTAAAGTCGGCCCAGCACGCTAATCGCGGCGGCATAAGGAGAAGTATCTTCTCCAAAACGGCCCTCGATTGATTTGAGCAACTCATCGGCCCGTGGCTCAGCCTCGTTGTACTTGCCCGACACATAGAGATCTACAACGGCTTGGTATTGGGCATTCAGGTCTTTGTCGCTCAACTGATCAGGCCGGGGTGGCATTCCCGGCATGCTCGGCGCGGGCATCGATGGCATGCTCGGCACAGGCGAGAGCAGCGGCGGACTAGGTCCGAACTCCGGGAGGACCGCGGGCGATGCGCTGGCGGGTGGCATGGGCATCGTCGGCATGGACGGTGACGCCGACGACTGGGCGAGCGCATGATCGGCCAGTAGCAGAAAGCCAGCTACCCAAACCGCGCGCTGCAGAGCTGACAACATGAGTGCCCCCCGAATTGCAGGCAATATAGCCGGTCTCCCGACCGGTTCCCCGTGGCGAAAATAGCGTTGGCTTTGTAGCTGTCCAGTCAACCGGGGGTACTTGCGCACAAGCGGATGCCGACCGGCACTCCTTTTCCCGGCAAAGACAATTGACCCGGCGCCGATGCGGATCGTGCAGTCCGGGAAACCTAAGGAAGACCAGCTGGCAGCGTAATTCATTTTGGCAGCTGACAACTGCTACCTCGGCGTGCTACACGCGGTAGCAGTAGCAGTTGAAAAAGCTATTGAAAATCAATGACATATGACGCGTCCCCTACGGGGCGCCAAGATCATAGCCTAAATGTCTGATTAATTTCAATATTTCACTGCGCTTCGTTATGCGGCCCAAATTTCGGCCCCAACAAGTAGCGCGGATTCTTCCGGATTCCTGCGAACGAATTAATGCTCCTTAGTGCGCGGCGTTGGCGCCGGATGCGATGTTTGCACGGGTTCGTGTGGAGGATGTCTCCACAAGCACCGTCATGGGCTCAGAGCGGCCTCCCAGGGCGAGGGTAGTGAGAAGGGGGAGTTGCTGATGGAGAAGCCGTATTTCGACGAAGAAGACGTTTGGCAGTCTCGGCATCCGCAGGCTTCGTGGCAATCGAGAAGTGTTTGCGGGAGAAGACGCCGATCGTCGTCACGCCGGTAGATTTCGACGGCACTAAAACAACAACCGTCCTTTGGCATCCTAACGATCCGGGCGTGCCTATCGAAATCCCCGAGGCTTGGGCACCACCACGTGGACCCTTTCAGGGCTTGTGGCGCAGGTTCAAGATTTGGCGCGATTCAAGCAAGTAGTGACGGAGAAAGAAGTGACGGAGTGGCGCGTCATTGAGCACAGCGAAAGCTTCGTTGTCGAAGATGCAAACGGCCGGCCGCTGGCTTACGTGTATTTCGAAGACGAGCCCGTGCGTCGTAGCCTCGTGAACCGGCTGACGAGCGATGAAGCGTGGAGGGTCGCCTCGAACATCGCAAAATTGCCCGACTTGTTGAAGAAGGATTGAGCGCTAGACGAATGCGACGGGGGCGAAGTTGAAAAAGCCGATATCAACTCCAGCTAATGCGGCCGAATACAAGGCACTCGACAAGCGCGCCGACGAGCTCGTCGGCTGTTGCGAGAATTCCCAGGAAGAGGCTGAGCTTGAGGCAATCGCCGACGCGATGGATGCCTATGACACAATGGCTCGGCTAGCGCCGCTTCTCAAATAGTTCCCTGCTGGGTTCGGTGATCGTCTCCTCCGACGAGCGGACCTACCATTGAGCGCGCGCCTTCGGCGCTTGCGTCGGCTTGAGTACCACGAGGGTGAACATTCAGATGGCAATCATGCAGAAAGCATTTCACCGTCTCGGAGTTGTTGCTGCTGTGGCGTGGCTTGGGTTCGTGTCTCTTTTTCTCATGATCGACATAAGTGACGGTCAGATCATGCAGCACCTGGGCACCTTTTCTGGGCTCGTTCTTTGCGCACCGGTTCCTTACGGCGCATTCCGACTTGTGGGCTGGGCTCTTGAGCCTCTGTTCATCTAATCCGCAGCGCCACGAGGCGAACAATCAGAAGCACGCTGATGCGATGTGGGCACCAGGCCATTTTCAAGCGGCGCACCAAGCTGCAAATCTGATTGAGGACGGAGAGGCTGAAACATCCATAGTTGATGAGAAAGCTCATGGCTCGCCCTCCTATGCTGAGCGGCGAAGGTCATTCACGAATACGAACCGATCTGCCGCTAGAAGGAACCGATCTGCCCCTAGAAGATTGAGTCCGAATTGCTCGCTCCCTAGCGGTGCGATGATCGAAGCCAGGAAACACCCGCACAAGGCAATTGAGGAGGGCCCATGAGCAAGAAGGCCGCCGACCTGATCGAGAGGCTGCGCTACCCGGACGACAGTATAGCGGTGCGCCTGGAGGCCGCGACCGTGCTCGAATGGCAGGCCAAGGAAATCCGGCACCTGGCGCATCGCGTCTTCGAGCTGGAGGCGGAAATCAAGAAAGCCAAGGAGCTGCCCGGTTGATTTTTTATTTTTGGGATTTTTGAGTTGAGATTTTTGAGTTTGAAATTTTCTAGCTAAAGCCCGACTGGCTCTCTCGCCGCCGCCGCCACCGGCGCCCCCCATGCTTCCAGCGCGACTTGCCCCACACAAGAGAAGTTGGCCCAAACAGTGCAGTGAAGAAGGTTTGCGAGGAAGTGAGCCAGCTCGACATCGGCCAAATATCGCCCTGGGGCGTGGCTCGAGAACGAAGTACCTGATTTCATCAAAGATCGACCGGCCCCAAAGAAACAACGCTCACCTCGCCCAGCCGTTGACGGCATCAGGGGGCCGGGTGACGGCTACTAACAAAGGTGCTCATGCTCTAGAATTCGATCTTTCCGCGCGTTAGCCGGGGAGTGAAGCCATGAGCAACGCAGACAAAAGTCTGAGCGAATATGATGCGATTGCCAAGACGGTCCAATTTTACATCGACGGTGCCAAGTCCGGCCGAGGCGGCGACATGCAGTCCGCCTTCCACCCGGATGCAACGATCTTTGGCTTTTCCGACGGCGAGATTTTCGCCGGTCCCATACAAAAACTGTTCAACTCAGTAAGCAGCGATGCCCCGGCGTCGGCGCTTCGGGCGCGCTTGGTGAGCATCGACATCGTCGACACGATCGCCGCCGTACGGCTCGAACTCGAGAACTGGAATGGCTATCGATACACGGACTTTTTCACGCTCCTTAAAGCCGGCGGCGAATGGAAAATCTTGAACAAGGCGTTCCACCAACACTGATACGTTTCTCCGGTAGAGCGCACGAGCTTGGGCCCTGAGCTCACGTCGGGATGCAGCTCAGCGTGAGTGGCTCTGTCGAAACATCTCCGACCATCGTGAAGATTAGCCCATGTTCCGAAACGCATGACCGTTCGTTTCGACACCTTCCACCACGCTGGATGGTAGCAGGTCTTGTTCCGCAGTCCCACTAAAGATCCAATCGCTGGAGTTGGCAAAATCAGGAAGGCCAGAACCCTTCCGCACATAAAGACCTATGCCGGGCTTTTTTTCGTTTATGTAGAGATCGTATTTTGGCATCGTACCAACTTTCCCTCCTAAAAATGGAGGCAGTCGTAGTGAGCGCCGCCGCGGAGGCATGGATATAGGATCCATGTGCGTCCGCCATATCTACTAACCTTCGCGGTTTTCATACCGTTGTCCTCTAGAGCAAAATACAAGGTGCAGTATGCCCTATCTCTCTAACGCCGACCTTCCACCCTCCGTCCGGAACAACCTTCCTTCCCATGCGCAAGACATCTACCGGACGGCCTTCAACAACGCCTACGAAAATCACGCTCATAACCCGATCGAGGAAGCAGACGCGCACAATATCGCTTGGGCCGCAGTCAAGCGCTCTTACGTGAAGGAAGGCGGAGAATGGGTTCCGCGGGGCGTACCAGGCTGAGGATTCACGAATGGGTTTTCGCCCACGCCGCTATTTTGGCTGGCGTGTGTTTGAGTTCTAGCCCTATGTGCGCTTCAAGACGCGCACTGGCGCGACTTCCTACACCTCGTCTTCTTAGGGTCAGAAGCAGACGCAAAGTAGGGCGATCCGCTCGAACTGCTTTGGACCATAAGGAGCCTTCGGCTAGGTATTGCCCCAATTATTCTAGAGCGCAAACATCGGAAGCGTAGGATCGCCTACCAGGATCTTTGAGCGCTCTCATGATTGTGAAATCAATTTTGAACGCATCTTTGGCTCATTCGATAATCGCGCGATTAGCGAGTGCGCTACATGCGTCGGTGTTGTTGGGAGCGATCTCGATCGGATTTTGCGGAGTGGGGCTGGCTCAAGATTACGAATTGGCAGCGCCAGGAACGGAGGATTTAGCAACTCCCACCGCGCAAGCCAAAGGTACGGTAACGCTTTTTCAAAACGTCAGAATCTTCGACGGTAAAAATTCCGAGCTTTCGGCTCCCTCGAATGTGCTCGTCAAGGGCAACACCATTCAGCGGATAACGGTGGACCCCATCGACAAGGCTTCGAACGCCCACGTCGTTCAAGGAGGGGGGCGGGTGCTGATGCCCGGCCTTATTGATGCGCACTGGCATGCGTTTATGGCAGCCACGCCCCAGACGATCCTCATGACCGCCCAGCCGTCATACCTTCATCTATTGGCTGCACGGCAGGCCGAAGCGACATTGATGAGAGGCTTCACAACCGTGCGCGACCTAGGCGGTCCCGTGTTCGGGCTCAAACGCGCGATCGACGAGGGTGTTATGATCGGCCCGCGCATCTATCCTTCTGGCGCCTTCATTTCACAAACCTCGGGGCATGGAGATTTCCGTTTTGCTTTGAAGTTCCGCGACTGCTTAGTGGTCCGCTGAGTTACTCCGAGGTCGAAGGCATTGCGGCGATTGCCGACAGTCCCGATGAGGTTCGGTTGCGCACGAGAGAGCAATTGAGACAGGGTGCGAGCCAGATCAAGCTGATGGCCGGTGGCGGCGTTAGCTCGCCGTACAATCCCATAGAGTCAACCCAATACACGGAAGCAGAAATTCGCGCTGCGGTCGAAGCCGCCGAGAATTGGGGCACCTACGTAACCGTGCACGCATACACGCCGCGTGCGATCCGACAGGCGGTCTCCGCTGGTGTCAAGTGTATCGAGCACGGCCAGCTGATTGACGACGCCACCGCCAAGTTGCTCGCCGACAAAGGCATCTGGTGGAGTTTGCAGCCCCTTACATACGATGCAGATGTGTTTGCGCGAATGAGCCCCGTATCACAGAAGAAGGCACTAGAAGTGTTCGCCGGGACAGAGAATGCCTACAAGCTGGCGAAAAAGTACAAGGTCAAGACGGCGTGGGGAACGGATATCTTGTTCGACGCTGGCGCTGCCAGCCGGCAGGGATCTTATCTTGCAATGATGGTCCGCTGGTACACACCCGCCGAAGCCCTCAAGATGGCTACCGCCGACAACGGCGAGTTGATGGCCCTTTCCGGATTTATAAATCCCTATCCCGGTAAGCTTGGTGTGGTGGAAGAGGGCGCGCTCGCAGATCTTCTATTGGTCGATGGCAATCCCTTGGAAAACATCAAGCTCGTCGCAGACCCCGAGAAAAACTTTCTGGTCATTATGAAGGACGGCACCATTTACAAGAATACACTGTCCAAGTGACGTCTTGGGGCCGTGGGGCCGAGTGCATTAGCAGTATGGGCGAACGCTATTGGTCGGCCATGCGCCGTGGATCGCGGAGAGGTATCATCGAGAATGAAGTCCGTTTAGGGTCAATCGCGTCGGTTTTGCGATGTCCGCATTATTTGCGGGTAACATCAGAAATGCCGGTTTGCTGTTGAGGGCGTTGCCCTAGACGTGATTCAAGCTCCAAAACTGGAGCCTCGAATCATGCGGTATGAACTCAGCGACTATGAGTGGAGTGTCATAGGGCCGATGCTTCCGAACAAGCCGCGCGGCGTGCCGCGTGTAAACGACCGGCGTGTGCTCAACGGTATCTTTTGGGTTTTGCGATCGGGTGCGCCGTGGCGCGATGTGCCGGAGAGCTATGGACCTCCGACAACTTGCTACAATCGCTTCGTTCGCTGGCGGCGGGCAGCCGTTTGGGACCGGATCATGAATGCTCTCGCTGCCGCTCATGACGTGACCCGTGCAGATGATCGATACGTCAATCGTGCGTGTCCATCAGCATGGTTCCTGCATCTCGGGCAATGCAGTTCAACATATGGGTCGGTCGCGAGGCGGACTGACGAGTAAGATACACGCCGTTGTCGACGCTAATGGCCTGTGCATCTCGGCCTCACCCCCGGTGAGGCGCACGACAATCGGCTATGTTCGCTTCTCCTCAGCGGATTGAGCCCACGAACGATGCTGCTGGCGGATCGAAGATATGCGGCAACGTCCTTAGTGAAGGTCCGCTTTGGGTCAGAAGCTGAACTCGCCAATCAGTTCTAATGATCTCCGCTCATCACCCAAAAGCGGACGTAAGGCGCGCTGGCGCTCGATGGCGATTCGGGCCAAAAGCGGTCAAAGCATAGGAACCCACAACGGGCTCTTCCATGCCTTCAGCTCATCGAGGAAAAGTTGAAGTCTGGATGGAATGAAACGACGTGTCGGATAAACCACTTGGATGAAAATCTCGAGAGATGACCACTCCGGTAAGATGCGAACAAGATCGCGTCTCCTGATTTCCTCTTCGCAGTAGTTCGATGGCAAAAGACCAATGCCATGCCCCTTGTGGGTGAATGCGCTGACGCTTTGGAAATCCCGGCTCGACACGGGTCCAGAGACATGCAGCTTAACTGATTTTCGACCATTGACCAGTTGCCATTCCGCCTCGTTGTTTCGGCCGTTGAGCAGGATGCATTGATGGTTCACTAAGTCTTCGGGCTTGGCCGGCGGAGTTCGGCCTTTCAGATAGTCCGGTGAAGCCACGAGGTAGCGAACGCTCCTCCCGATCCGCTTTGCGATGATCGTCGAATCCTGAAGTTCCCCAAAACGGATGGCTACATCGACATTATCCGCAACCAGATCGACGAACAGGTTTGTGATGAAAAGGTCGACTTGGATCCGCGGATACTTTTTGAGGAACGCGGAAAGAAATTCGTAGAACGGCTCCTGACCCATAATCACCGGCGCAGAAATCTTGAGGAGACCCTCCGGCTTTTTCTGCGTCTGGGTCAATGCGCTTTCAGCATCGAACAGATGGCTGAGCGGCTCGCTGCACTGATTGTAGTAGGCCCGACCCTGGGCCGTAAGGCTGAGCCTGCGCGTCGTCCGCTGCATGAGCGTTACGCCGAGCTGATTTTCGAGCGACGTCACTTTTCGGCTGACGGTCGACACCGGCATGCCAAGCGCACGCGCGGCGCGGCTGAAGCTCTCGAACTGCGCCACCTTCACGAAAACCGCTATGTCGTTCAGATCCGCCATGTCCCCATTTTTCCATTTGTGGAAAAGAGTATACATATATTTCCATCTTATCAATGAATGGGCTTTGGCCAATATCCGGGGGACGCAACCAACCAACGGAGATCAACATGGAAATGCACAAGACAATCCTGATAACTGGAGCCTCCCAGGGCATAGGCGCGGGGCTCGTCAACGCCTTCGTCGAGCGCGGCTACAATGTGGTTGCCACGTCGCGCCACGTTAGCCAGTCCGCCGAGATAAAGGCGTCGAGCCGCCTTGCTCTGGTCGACGGTGATATCGGCGATCCGGCAACAGCAAAGAAGGTAGCGGAAACGGCGATCAAGAACTTCGGCTCCATCGATGCATTGGTCAACAACGCCGGGATCTTCGTCGCCAAGCCATTCGTCGACTACACGGTTGAAGACTTCAGAAAGCTTTCCTCGACCAACCTCGACGGCTTCATCCATCTGACGCAGCGGGCAATCAAACAGATGCTGGCTCAAAGATCCGGCGGCAGCATCGTCAGCATCACGACGTCCTTGGTCGATCATCCGATCGCTGGCTTCACCGCATCGGTGGCGATGATAACGAAAGGCGGTATCGACGCGATCTCCAGAAGCCTTGCGATGGAATATGCGGGAGACGGAATTCGGGTCAACACGGTTGCCCCCGGTATCGTCGACACGCCGTTGCACAAGGACAATCCGAAGGAGTTCCTGAAGACGCTGTCGCCGATGGCGAGCATTTCCAACGTCCAGGAGATTGTCGACGCCGTGGTCTTCCTGACCGAAGCGCCGCACGTAACCGGGGAGGTGCTGCACGTCGACGGCGGCGCACATTTGGGCAAATGGTAGAGCGTGGCACGGCGCTGTCCGCTGGCGCAGAACAGCGGTTGGAAGAGCTCGATATCACGCTTCCTCCGCCGCCGACACCCTTCGGGGCCTACGTCGAAGCGGTACAGAGTGGCAATCTGGTCTTCCTGAGCGGAATGCTGCCGGTTGTTGGCCATGAGCCTCAGTTCATCGGGCGAGTAGGCGGAGAGTTGACGCTCGAGGACGGCCGGGAGGCTGCCGCGACAGCCTGCTTGAGCGCTCTCTCGGCGGCGAAAGCCTTTCTGGGATCGCTCGACAAGGTGACCAGCAGTCGCCAAGCTCGGTGTGTTCATCGCCACCGAGGGCGATTTTAGAGAGCACCCGAAAGTTGCGGATGGAGCGTCCGAGATCCTACTCCAGGTATTCGGGGCAACGAAGTTATCCGGTCGTGTCGTCGTTGGCGTCGCGAGCCTGCCACTCGGGATGCCGATCGAATTGGAACTTGTTCTGGAAGTCGAAGCGTAAACTGCTCGCCGACCTCTCGTCGCCAATTTTCTAAAAACGGCAAAGTAACGTATCGGTTCGAATGCCATGCGCAAGAAAACAAAATCGGGGAGCCTCGCTGACCAAACGCTCATCGCGAAATTGAGGCTACGATTTCCATTGATCGTTGCTCCGATGGCGGGGGGGCCCTCGTCTCCATCCCTTGTTTCCGAAGCATCCAGAGCAGGAGCACTCGGCTCGATGGGCGCCGCCTATTCGAACGCGGCCGCTATTGAAGAATTCGCGGCGACCGTCAGGAGATCCACCGATCGGCCGTTCGGCATCAATCTGTTCGTTCCGCATTCGATGCCTGAGATTTCGTCAAGTCAGATCGCGAGGGCAATTGCGGACATGGCTGAGTATCGCAACGAGCTTGGGATCCCTACCCCAGTGTTCACCGCACCATATGAAGAAAACTTCGATATGCAGTTCGAGGCTGTTCTTCGCGTCAGGCCAGCCGTGCTAAGCTTCATATTTGGCGTTCTTCCCGACGAACACATCGCTGCCGCGCGCAGGGAGAAAATCGTTATCATCGGCACCGCGACATCATTGGAAGAAGCTCGTTCTCTCGATGACGCTGGCGTCGATGCCATCGTTCTGCAGGGGATTGAAGCCGGGGGGCCATCGCGGCATTTTCGATGCCAATGGGCTTGATCAAGAAATTCCAACCTTTCAATTGCTCGACGCGTGCGTGTCCAAGCTCGGGACGCAGCTGATCGCAGCAGGCGGCATTATGGATTCAAATGGCATTCAAGCTGCCTTGAGAAAGGGCGCGCAGGCTGTGCAGATGGGTACGGCCTTTCTCGCATGCCATGAAGCAGGCACATCCAACCCCTACCGAGCGAAGTTGCTCGATCCTTCTGGCCGTAAGACCAGAACGACCCGCGTGTTCTCGGGGCGACTGGCGCGCGGAATGGAGAATAGGTTCATGGAAGAGATGCAAACGCGGTCGATTCTTCCCTTCCCAGCACAGAATAGCTTTACGCGAGACATACGAAGCGCGTCGGCCGCCAAGCGTTCGGCGGATTTTCTATCGCTCTGGTCGGGTACCGGCAAAGGTAATTTGTGGCAGGGGTCTGTAGCTGAACTTATCGAGAGATTATTTCCACAGCCCGATTTATCGTGAGATCCAACTACAGGCGCTGAGCATCATAGGCGTGGCGATGCGAAGCCGCGCGGTGATCGAGAAATATGATGACGAAACGGGACACACCATGTCCGCTTTGGGTCATGAGCTGACGTGGATGATGTTCGCACTGAATGTCCGCTTCACTTCTATCAGCGGAAGCTAATTGCTCGGTGGCGCAAGTCCGCTTCGGGCCAAAAGCTGACATCGCGGCTAAATCAGCGTTCAGGAAAAATGGCAGCAGGCAAGATATCTCTCTGACCGATTCGACATTACTGGCAGACGTCGCTAGCGAGGGCCCTCGAGTTCTTCGCCGCGGCGACCACCTTGTCCGCGGCTTGGGCCAGTGAATCGGCGCTGATCATCGTCAGGCCGCTGTCATCGATAATTCGGCGTCCTTCCTCGACCTTGGTGCCGGCGAGGCGGACGACGATCGGAATCTTGATCTCGAGCTCCTTGACGGCGTCGACTACGCCCTTCGCGACCCAATCGCAGCGGTTGATGCCGGCGAACACGTTGACGAGGATCGCCTTGATGTGCTTGTCGCGCAGCACCGCATTGAACGACTTCGTCACGCGTTCAGGAGAGGCGCCGCCGCCGATATCAAGGAAGTTCGCTGGCTCGCCGCCCGCCAGTTTGATCATGTCGAGCGTTGCCATCGCAAGACCCGCGCCGTTGACGATGCAGCCAATGTCGCCATCGAGACCGACATAGGCAAGGCCACGGTCATTGGCGTAGGTCTCGCGTGGGTCCTCTTGGCTCTTGTCTCTCAGCTCCGCGATCTGCGGGCGGCGGTACAGCGCGTTGTCGTCGAAGCTCATCTTGGCGTCGAGCGCGACGATGTTCCTCTGCTTGGTGATGACGAGCGGATTGATCTCGATCATCGTGGCGTCGAGATCACGCAAGGCGCGATAGCAGCCCATGATGGTCGGCACCAGCTTGCTGATGATCTCGGGCTCGACGCCGAGATCAAAAGCCACCTCGCGCGCCTGGAACTGCTGCATGCCGACCGCCGGGTCGACGCTGATCCGGATGATGGTCTCGGGCTGTTTCGCGGAAATCTCCTCGATCTCCATTCCGCCGGCGGCCGACGCCACCACCATGATGCGTTCGGAGGCGCGGTCCATCACTAACGCGAAGTAGATCTCCTTTGCGATGTCGGCGCCCTCTTCGATGTAGAGGCGCGAGACGAGCTTGCCCACAGGGCCGGTCTGGTGCGTGATGAGGCGCTTGCCGAGCAGACCCTCGGCAGCGTGCTGGATCTCCATATCGTCCTTGCACAGCTTGATGCCGCCCGCCTTACCGCGCGCACCCGAATGGATCTGCGCCTTGACGACCCATTTGTTGCCGCCGATTTCCGCCGCGCGATAGGTGGCCTGCTCGGGACTGTAGGCGATGCCTCCACGCGGAATTGGCACGCCAAACTTCGAAAGCAGCGCCTTAGCCTGATACTCGTGAATGTCCATGGGGATTCTCCCTAGGCCACGCCTCTCATGAGGCGGCCTTTTTTGAGCCGCCGGCGTGCGGCACGCACCGGAAGGTGAAGAACACTGTGTCGCTGAGGCAGTGCACGCATCGTCCTTTCGCGAAACGAGGCGCGCCGCATCATCCATAGCACGTCCCACAGCGGGAAGTCCGACCACACGTGGTTAGGTTGCACGCGCGCGCGACCCATCGTTGAGCCAAAGACGGCCCCGCTTCGGTTGCTTCATTGGGATTTTTAGCCCTTCCCGGCGCCAGATCCGATAGACCCGCCTTCCGGTCACCGCCCTGGTGGCAGTCGCCGTGGCGGGTCTTGTCACTTGGCTAATCCTGTTGTTCGTTGCACGAGCGGCCGGCCATGCAGGCAGAGGTGGGTTCGCGCGTGATACCATGACGCGCTTTGCTTTATGGGCTTGATCGTTCTGTCGATGAGGGTTCAGTTCGCGTTTACCGGACTGCATAAGTTCGGGACCTGATTGGAGCGCGTGACACCCATGACCCCCGCGTGTGTTCCAGACTGCAGATAATGATCCCGACAGCAGGCGCCGCAGGAATGGGACCTCGCTTTGGGCTCAGACCGCTGGACCCAAATGTCCGAGTAGGGTCATTAGCGGACATACTGACAAGTCCGCGCCATGTCCGATTTACCCCCAATAACGGACGTTGGGCGGCGCATCCAAGTCAGCATTTGGCTGTCGGTTTATGAGTACACGCCCTAGCTGATACTGCGACTGGGATCGTCACGTGTATGTCTTTTGCGCTACCATCGCGACGATGCTTTTAGGATTGAATGGCTGCCCACGCTCGTTGAGATGACCAGCCTCGGCGAGGGCGGCTGCGATCTTGCGTAGGCTCATGCGCTTGCCGGTCTTGGGGCTCGCCCGGTGGAGGCGTTTCGCCAAGGCGACGGCCTCGGGTCGCAGCTCCCCATGCGGCTTGCGCCCTTCACACTTTCCCTTCTCTTGGCGGACGCGCTCGCGGGCGTGGCGCAGCTTGGAGACCAGACGGGCCTTCTCATACTCGGCGAACGCACCAGCGATCTGGCGCATCATCTTCCGCGTCGGGTCGTCGCTTGCGGTCAAGTCATCGCCCGAGGCCGTCAGCAACTGCACCCCTCGGCTGATCAGGAGGGTGATGCCCAACTCCTGGGCCATCAGTTCACGAGCAAACCGGCTGGCGTCCTCGACGAGCCCCCGGCCGGCGACGTTGGAATTGAGCCGCAGACACGGGCATTTTAGGTCTGGCTATCAGAAAAAACTTTTCCTCGCTTGGAGTGTAATTGCGAGTAGAATGGCATATACGCTCCCCCTCTGTGTGGGCCACCTTGGGCTGTGAGCGTCCGAACGCCCCGACCTCCTGCATCGGGGCGTTCCCATGTGATCGCTAGCTCAAAGCGGCTGAGCACTCGCGGCGAGCGCGCCCCTAGTATTTTACCGTGGCAAGCAAATTTCGAAGGACGCGCAGTGCTGCGCGAGCTGCGCGCCGCTCGGAAATTGCCGCGACGGAATAGTAGCCATGGCGCCATCGCGCCTTTCGGCTACAATCCAATCCTAGTCCGATCGCGTCCGTCCCCGCTAACGATTTCTTTTTCCGCGAGCGCGACAAAGGCGATTCGATGTTCGTCCTCGAAATGGGCAAAGCCGCCGTACTGAAATCCTGGCGCGGACAGGATTACTTGCTCCGAACGCTGAATGAGGGCGACTGCTTCGGAGAGATGGCGGTAATGGACCACTGTCCACGTAGCGCGTCCGTCCGTGCGGTCGAAGATTGTGTCGCAATCCATATTTCAGCCGCCAACCTCTATCAGGTGTACGCGCAAGACCTTAAGCAGTTCGCGCTAATGCAGATGAACATGGGTCGGGAAGTCTGCCGACGGCTCAGGGAAGCGGACAACATGCTATTCGGCACCAAGCTGGGGATGCCCCACGCGGACATCGAACACGTTTTTCTGGCCGACTAATACCAATCCCGCTGGTCTACTTTGGTGATTGGTTAACCGCTGGACATAGCGAGACCAATCATCGTTCTACTGCCTTCTCCGTACCACGAATGAATTTTCGCAGGCCAAATCCGAAATCGATCCCCGTGCCGGTCGACGCCGCGGAGTCTTCGCCTATGTCAGCGCTCGGAGCCTCAGGTTCCTCATCCATTGGCCGAATGCGCGTGACCGGCCGTGGTAGTACTCTCAGCATAACAAGCTCGCGCGCGAAGTATGGCGATACGGCCGGCCGCGGCTTCAAAATCAATTCTTCCTGGAGCTGGCGGTGAGGCGCCGCGTCGGAGTCGACGCGCACACTGCTTGTCGGCGGCTGCTCGAGGTCGAGCTTTTCCATCGCCGCAGCGTAGGCCAGGTCGAAATTTTCGAACTTGCCAAGGTGACCCGGCACGCTTGGATAAACGCGGCGCCTGACGTAGGTCGCTTCCTCGATCGTCGGCGATTTCAGCACGGTGACGACAAGGTGCGCGACCCCCTCATTCTTGAATCCGAGGCCCTCTGCGCCTGCGCGCGAGACATCGAGCTTGCGGTCTCCGCTGTAAGGGCCTGCATTCGTAATTCGCAGAACCGAGGCATCGCTTGACTTGGGATTGTAAGCCAGAATGACGGTCCCGTCAGGAAAGAGCGGGCTTGCAGCGTTGTCCGGAAGGTCCGGACGGAATACCGCACCCGAGCTTGTTAGGCTGCAGGGGTTGAGACGATCGCGGTGACAATCATCATAAAAGGAAGCCAGCAGATAGCCGCGCCGGCCGACGAGAGTTTCGGTTTGCGCAAGCGTGCCGACGCGATGACACCAGCCGCCGAAGCAATATCGCGTGCCCGGAGTCTTGGCAGATGCCGGTAAGGCAAAATGCGAGCACAAAAGCAGCAGAGCAGCGAATGTCGCGGCTGGTAGCGGGTGTTTACCGCCGTTGGCTAAGTCAATTCGAGCGGCAAGCGACCGCCCCTTCCCCCAAAGCATCTTACGCAAACCTTTTACGCTAGGACGCTGGGCCTAGCGTGCGAGAGAACCATGGCAAATCTAGGCGCGATGTGCGCAATTACGGTTAACAAAAATCTGCGAAGAATTCGTCGTCGCACTTTCTGTTAGTGCTTTGCTCCTGGTCGGAGCCACGTGCTGCCATTGCCATTGGTATCAACTCAGTGGCCGGAGGCAGAGCGAGCGGGACAATTGATAACCCCGCCACGACATCTCCTGCTTCGACTTCGACGGCTGATGGGGTGAGAGCGGACGTTCGTTCGTGGCACCTCGCGGTCTCCGCTCGTCCACACTCATTCCCTGGCAGAAGCCGCCTCGGCCTCAGGGAAGCAATCGTTTAGGCTTGAAGCTTTCACTATTCGCGGCAGCGCGCTGCAGCGGCGTCATCGAGAGTGCCTCGCGATACGATGCACTTCGCCAACTCTTCTGCATAAATAGTGTAAGGGGCGAAGTCTCAGTCTCAGCTTCATACCGAGGCCGATCTGCAGCCTCTTCTTGTTCTCGCTCCACGCGCTCGTCGGCAAATTTCGCATCGGTCATTATCGCCCCGATCAGAAAGCCGAAAGACGTGCCTAACGTCAGGCCGATGAAGAAGGTTATCATCTGCTTTCCGCTGGTGCCGACACGCCTCCCCGTCTGCCCTCTAGGACAAAGCAAGGAGGCGCTCGCGGCACGTGACCAAGCGGGGTGCGGTCAGGCACCACGAAACTTGTCAGATTGTGAGGATTTTCCCCCCGCGGAGAATCGCCGACGATTCTAAACCCGCGCAGTTAATAGTTTCTGACCGCATCCGGGCGCAGTGGGCGATGGCAGATTTGTGCGTATGCGTAGTTTCGCCAAGTCGCCGGCGACGAGCCTTCAAAAGGTTGCCATCGCTTGACCCCGGGCTCGTCTGGCGGCCGGCTTCTGCTAGTCTTGCGGCGTTGATCCTCCGCGGGGTGTTGATCAGCCAAGGGCTCGCCATTGCATGCCTCACAGCGGGGCTCATGGCGGGCCTTCTGTTTTTTCACGCGCTCAAAGGCAATTTCCGTGGATCAAATCGGGAATTAGCCGTCCCGCGGTGTCGATATTGTCCGTCGTATTCCGGCGCCGGTGTTGATGCAGGTCGCTCGTTCTTTTCGTAAGGCGCTCGATACTCGGACGCGGATCTACTTTTCGTGAAGCTCTCCATTCCGCACACTCCCAATCCCATGATTCCCCAACCAGGGAGGCGCTTGCAAAAGTCCCAAGTCGTGCTCGTTGCAATTTGTGTCTGCGTTTGAGTGACAAGTGGACGCGACAACGGCACATCAAGGCCTGCTACTGACCCATGGGGGACATGCCGAAAAAACGAGGGCTGACGTCTGCGTTGGGCCAGAAGCAGACATCTCGGGCGGACCGACCGCCCGCCCCTAAAGTTGATCACCCTCGGCGCTACGGCGGAGAATAGGCAGCTACTTCTCTGCCAGCTTCTGAGCGATAGGTTGGACAAATCGGTGGCCATCGGCACGGGCGCGAACTCGGGCATCGGTAGGGTAACGGCGACTGGGCTAAGCAGCAACCGGGCCGGGCGAGCCCGAAGTCCGCTTCGGGTCAATAGCTGACGTTTGGGAGTTGTTGGATGGATGTCCGCTTTAGCCGCTTGAGCGGACATTGATTTCGCCACGACGAAGTTCCGCTTAGGGCCAGAAGCTGCCGCCAACGATGGCCGTCTGTGGCGTCTGCTTCTCTTGGATAGCCGGGGAAGGCACCTTCATCCCCTTCCAGCCTCCCGAGCACGCCTTAGAGCTGCGGCCAGGGCAGACTCGCCCTCCGGTCTGATCGTGCTCGACGTGGAAGCATTTGACTGTCTGACGTCTGGGCCGCGATCGCGCGTGGCGGATGGCATTTCGATCGTACCGGATCTCATGGTGAGGGCTATCCGCTTGCGTTCGACGTCAACGTCCTTCACGCGGACCTTGACAATGTCGCCGGCTTTTACCAGCTCGCGCGGGTCCTTCACGAACTTGTCGGCCAGCTCCGACACGTGCACTAATCCGTCCTGATGCACGCCGATGTCGACGAAGGCGCCGAATGCCGTCACGTTCGTCACGACGCCTTCCAGCATCATGCTGGGGCGAAGATCCGCTATTTTCTCGACCCCCTCCTTGAATTCCGCCGTCTTGAACTCGGGTCGCGGATCGCGACCGGGCTTTTCAAGCTCAACTAGAATATCGGTGACGGTTGGAGTTCCGAAGCGCTCGTCAGCAAACTGTTTGGCATTCAAAGATTTCAGGAACGCGCTGTCGCTGATCATAGCCTTGATCGGCCGCTTCGTTGCCTCAGCGATGCGTTCGACGACCTCGTAGGCCTCAGGATGAACTGCAGAAGCATCGAGCGGGTTTGAGCCGTTCTGGACGCGCAAGAAGCCAGCGGCTTGCTCGTAGGCCTTCGGGCCGAGCCGCGCCACCTTCTTGATCTCGGTGCGCTTCTTGAAGGCGCCATTCTCGTTCCGGTGCCGCACGATGTTGCTCGCGATCGTCGCGTTGAGGCCGGCGACCCGAGCCAGGAGCGGCGCCGATGCCATATTGACGTCAACGCCGACGGAGTTGACGCAATCCTCGACGGCAGCATCGAGCGAACGCGCGAGCGCGGTCTGGTTGACGTCGTGCTGGTACTGACCGACGCCGATGGCTTTCGGTTCAATCTTGACGAGCTCCGCCAGCGGGTCCTGCAGACGGCGTGCAATCGACACCGCGCCACGTAAGGAGACGTCCAGGTCCGGAAATTCTTGAGCCCCGATTTCAGAAGCGGAATAAACCGAAGCGCCCGCCTCGGAGACCATTACCTTCGTGAGCTTGAGGTCGGGCATTTTCTTCATGAGATCGCCAGCGAGCTTGTCCGTCTCGCGGCTTGCCGTCCCGTTGCCGATCGCGATAATATCGACCTTATGCTTGATGCACAGCGCGGCGAGAGTCGCCAGCGCGCCGTTCCAATCGTTGCGCGGCTCGTGCGGATAGACGGTCGACGTATCGAGAACCTTGCCGGTCTGATCGACAACGGCCACTTTGACGCCGGTGCGTATGCCGGGGTCTAGGCCGATCGTCACCCTCGGCCCCGCGGGAGCAGCAAGAAGTAGATCTTTGAGGTTCGATTTGAACACGCCGATGGCGGCGGTGTCGGCATCTTCTTTCAGCCGCACCAGCAGATCGGCGGCAAGCGACGTGTGCAGTCTCGTTTTCCAGGCGAGCTTGACCGTATCGATCAGCCATTTGTCCGCTGGGCGGCCGCGGTCGGCGACGTTGAACGACAACATGATTTTCACTTCGGCCGGATGCGACCGGCCTGGCTCTACTTCGACATCAAGATCGAGATTGAGGAATCCTTCATTGCGGCCGCGCAGAAGCGCCAGAGCGCGATGCGACGGGATCTGGCGAATAGCCTGACGAAAGTCGAAATAGTCAGAAAATTTGGCGCCTCCGGCCTTTTTGCCTTTTAGCACTTTCGACGTAATGACTCCCGTCGCCCATAGCCACTGGCGCAAATCACCAACGAGCTTCGCGTTCTCGCCGATCCGCTCGATCAGAATGGAACGCGCGCCCTCGAGCGCGGCCTTGCCGTCGTTCACGCCGTTCTCGGCACTCACATACTTTTCAGCCTCTATCGACGGATCAACCGTTGGCTTCCCGAGCAGCGTATCGGCCAGTGGCTCAAGTCCCGCTTCGCGCGCGACCTGGGCTTTGGTTCGGCGCTTCGGCTTGAAGGGCGCGTAGAGATCTTCCAACTCGACCTTGGTATCGGCGGCGTTAATGGCGCGTTGCAGCTCCGGCCTCAGCTTGCCTTGCTCGGTGATGCTCTTGAGCACCGCAGCGCGCCGCTCTTCAAGCTCGGTCAGGTATCCGAGACGCTCTTCAAGCTTGCGCAACTGCGTGTCGTCGAGGCCGCCGGTTTTCTCCTTGCGGTAGCGAGCGATGAACGGCACGGTTGCGCCTTCGCCGAGGAGGTCCACGGCGGCGGCTACTCGCCCAGTTTGGACGTTGAGCTCTTTGGCGATGCGGGCGTTGATCGAGTCCAAGCATTCTCCTTTGCGTAACGACCTATTCCTACGAAAGCGACGTCGTGAGCGCGCGTCAGGAAATGATTCTACCACGGATATCGCGCTGCCCACGCCGTCGGAGTTCCGACGTCACATGTAATAATTGCGTCTTCAGCGGCCACTTCACTGACGATGCGCGTGACGTATTGCGGGTGAATAATGTTGCCGTGCTTGCCTTCTTCGGCCAGCGCGTCGAGGTCTTTTCGCGCAGTCTTGTAGTTTGCGAGCGCGTCGTCGAGATGCGCATGATTATCATGATCTTCAAGTTTCGGGAGGAGAGCTTTTATCGTTTCAGACACATCGCCGAGGAGGCCAACCTCGTGTGGGGTCCGGTTTCCGAGCGCTTCGGGCCGCACGTCCACTTGGGCGACGCGTGCATGTTTCGGGTAGAATTGGCGATAGGGAAAATCGGTGCCTAGCATCAGCAAGGTGTCGCAATTTTCCATTGCAAAATAACCGGAAGAAAATCCGAGAAACCCGGTCATTCCGACATCATACGGGTTGTTGTATTCGATGAACTCCTTACCACGCAGCGCATGGACGATTGGAGCCTTTAGCCGCGCCGCTAGTTCAACGACTTCGTCAGGAGCTCCGCCGCAGCCCGCTCGAGCCGGTATCTGAAATCGCGATAACGAACGTGGGTCTCTACGTTCCTCTTGATGCTTATCTCGGAAGTGGACATAAGCAAGTAAGGATAACGCGGGCGCTCTCCGACCACCCCCGTGCTCGCCTTAAACGATGAAGGTCGCACTCTCCATCATCGGCATCTTGGCGCTGATCGTCGCCGACATCGCGTTCAACGATGGGTCTGTGCTGCTCAATCTCACGATGACAGCCTCCCGCTAACAGCCGGCGCGCTTCAGAGTGCCTTTCAGACATCGGCACCTATGACAGGAAAGCGAGATGGGAGACCAAGACATCCGAGCTGCGCTGAACCGGCACTGGGCTGCGTCTGAGGCCGGTGACGATGATGCTGAGGTTGAGATCTATCACGACGACGCCGTGCTGGAGTACCCTCAGTCCGGCGAGCGCATCCGTGGTCGGCTCGCCATCCGGACGACGCGGGGGTTGCTTCCCAACAAGCACTTCACCATTCGGCGCGTGATCGGGCGCGGCGATCTTTGGGTTACCGAATATGTCATCAGTTATGATGGGAAGCCATCCCGCACTGTCAGTATCATGGAGTTCAGGGATGGAAAGGTCTTTCGCGAGACGCAGTACTTCGGTGACCCCTTCGAGCCTTGGTCTGGGCGCGCCCAGTGGGTTGAACCGATCGATCAATAGGCAAGCCGAAAATTTTTGCCGGCAACGGAGGTACTGAAGGGCGCGCCATTACCTACCTCAAGCAAGCCCCTGAGGATCAGACTGCTGTTTTTGCCATCGGGGATACTCTGAACAAACTTCCGCAAATGGCCCATCGCGTCGGTTCCGGGAGCGGCAAGACAGGTCTGCTCTTTGGGGTTGAGCTGCCATCAGGAAGGTCTTGCACTTCCGTGACCGCACGGCCGCCACGGCCGCGTGCTGGCCATGCGCGGCGACGCCTCGGCGTCGGATCGGGTGTTCCCGATTACGGCGCGGCGCATCAATTACATCCGGAAGGCGATCGTGAAGCGCGCCGGCGGCAACCCCGATACCTCTCCGCATTGGCTGCGCCATGCCCACGCTTCGCACGCGATCGACAACGGCGCGCCGATCACGCTCGTCTCACAGACTCTCGGCCATGCCGACCTCAAGACGACGAGCGTCCACGCCCACGCCCGTCCGAACGAGAGCTCGAGCCGCTTTCTCAAATCGCAATAGGGCTGTCCAGCCACAAACGGCCAGACGAGAGACTGGCCATGAAATGGAACAAACAGGCCGACGACGGCCCGCTGACTATCGCGAGGCTAGGTGGTGGAGCGCCTACTCGAACTCGTAGCCAGCACTTAAACGAAGGATGGCATTTTCGCTCTCCTGCGTGAGCCCAAACGCGCTCTCGCCCGCACCACGGCCCAGCATGCTCTCGATTTTGAGCACCAACCCGCCGCCAATTTTGACATCCTTTCCCCCGGCAGCATCGCGCGCAAGTCGCAACGCACCATCGATGCCACTAGCCACAAATTGAAAGGTCGTTCCCCCGAGCATTTCGATCGGATCGCGGTCGTAATGGGTAAGCCCAAAAGTCGGCGCATGATAGGGCGGATTGTCCCCCACCACCCCTTCCACTCATCGTCAGGCCATTCGCCACGGATCGGCCCGAACATGTTCCGGCCCAGGATGAAAGCCCCAAAGCCTTCCATTGAGCGCCGAGCAAAACGGTCGTCGGGGTCAGTGTCCCCACCGTTCTCGCCATGCATCTCGCGAAAGGTGCGGGTTGGGAAGAACCATTCGAACAGGTCTTCGCCTCGCTTGCCAAGGGGATAATCCAGGCTTTGGTCGGTTCCTGCTGCGAATCCGTCAAGCGAAACCCCAAACCCGGCAACTCTCACTTTCGTTATTGCATCCTCGCTGGCCAAGATGCCTCGTGTAGCACTTCAGAATGTCGCATCTGAGCAGGACGTGCATGAACTTTCCGGTTCGAGCAACCTCCCCTCAACCGCCACGGCGAGATGCTCGCCTCATTCAGAGTTGACAGCCGTTGTCGTGGCACTTCGCCTATTTCCGTTTATGGCCCATAGCGAAGTTCTTCGGGCTCATGTTGTTGTCCGCTGTGCGAAATGAAGCAGACGGGTCCTCAGACCTTAAAGCGGCTGATCAAACAAGCCGAAATTAGAGCGCCACTTCAATGACATAAGTGTTCGCAGTTTCATCCTGTCCGGTAACGACATGAAATTGAATTTGCTGTCCTTTTCGTCGTCTCACCGAGGCACCCCGCCAGAGACACAGAATGTGTTCAACGAAGCGGTGTCGAGACGGCATAAAGCGTGAGGGAACGCGCGATGACAGGGGTGCTTCTTGACTTCTCAGCGATCGCCACCGTGATCCGGCAGCACTTCTGCACATGCCGTCTGCACGCGAATGTCGCTGGCAATAGATCGGCAAAGCTCCTCCTTGAACGATGGACTGGCGCGAACGGCTCTTTCGGACGCGTTGAAGCCATGTTCCCGCGCGACGCGGGCGAGGTATCCATCTCGACAATAGGGCGTTGAGATCGGCTGTCCTTGTACGGTCTGGAAGTCGTCGTCACATTGGATGCCTGCCGCATACGCTGCTGACAACGACAACAGCGAGATGCTCGCGCAGACCAAAGCGATGTCGTATCTCTTCATTTGCTTAACTAGGCCTTGGGCGGCTTTGAACTACAGTTCGCAATCGGCACCAGCTTCGTTTTGATCGTTCGCCTTCTCGCTTTCGGACCTGCCGCTATACGTAAATCGGCTTTCTTAAAAAGCTGAACACGTACCGATCGTCGTTCTCTATGCCGAACAGCCCGCCCGATTTGAAGTTCCGCATAGCGCTCCGCAGAGCATGCGATAGAAGCCTTCATCTCGCCCTTGCGATCGCCGATGCGCTGCACCTTTAGATGTATTTCACGTATTCAATCAGCGCCTGCATGTCTTGGCGCTGCAAAACGTGCAATGGAGAAAGCCTCTCCTACAGCGAGCTACTCCGCCGCGATCTGTAGAGCCGCTTGGACGCTCGGCGGAACGCCGACAACGTTAGGAGGATTCCCGGTGCCAGCGCCATTGCGACCTGGGATGGTTGATGCTGTGCATACTACGGCGATGAAAAGGAGATCGCGTGTTCTCGTCGTCGATGACGATAAGGCGGTTCTCAAATCTACAATCCCGATGCTCGATACCCTTGGATATACTGCAATCTCCGCGGCGAGTGGAGCGGAAGCGCTTCCACTGGTGGCCAGCGAGATTGGCATCGACCTCGTTCTCACAGACGTCGCCATGCCGGAGTGAATGGCGTTGAACTTGCCGGAGCGATCCACGTTGCTCGCCCTACTTTGCCGCTGGTTCTCCTTGCTGGATACTTCGATCACAACGTTCTGGAAGAATTCGACGAAGTATCAATTCTACAAACACCATATACCGAGGACGACTTGATCAAGAGCATCCGCGCGGCTCTGCATCAGGGTTAGGCTCTTGCTAGGGTGCCGTGGCACGCCCCGGAACTGCCCGACAGTGTTGCGGATGTCTCGTGATGGCCCAAAGCTGAGTTTCGTCATTGCCCAACGGTCGTCCGCTATTAATAGACAAGCAGACGTTCGGTGCGAACGTGCGCGAAGTCAGGTCATGACTCTGAGCGGCCATCGACGCTTCACGATGTTGCGGCGAAACGATCAGGCAAAACATGGGCGCGCAGCGAATGCTGCGCCCCGATGCCGTACCGCAGCTTTTCACCGTCATAGAGGTCTTCAAATCCTAGAGCTTACAGAGCGTCGCCGAGCCGCGGCAGGTCCAACCCCAACTGCCGCCTTGCTTGCAGCTATAGGAGCGCGGGCCGAACGAGTAGCCCGGCGTGGAACCGCTCGCCATCCAAGAAGCCCAGGCACCCCAATCCGTGGCTTGTAGTAGCGCCTCGTCGACTTGGAACTTCGCGGAATCGGCGCTGCTTGCCTCACCGATAGCGGCCTTCTTGAAGCATGACCTTGCCTCGGCTGGCACAGCTGCGAGGGCGACGCCTGCAATGGCGAGAGCGGCAAAGACTGGAACAGTAAAATTGCGCATGGCTTCACTCCAATATTTCTCTGTGCGACCTGAGCTGTGAGAACGATCTGAGTCTGCTTGAGGGCGCCACGCTTGCCAGCCAGTCGCCCACAAGAAAGCGCACACGACGTGCGAGACCGACCGCTAATCGACAAGAAGGGGTGCCGTATCGCAACGGAGGTCCCTTACCTGGCGGATGCCGAGAACGAGCGCGCCGGCTAGCACGCCCCAGCGAGCTACTCCGCCGCGATCTGGAGGGCCGCTTGGACGTTCGGCGGAACGCCGGCAACGTTAGGAGGATTCCCAGTGCCAGCGCCACTGCGACCTGGAATGGTGACCCTGAAGGCAAAAGCGTAGAGCGCCGGCAGGAACGTCAGCGTGAGGACCGTCGCAGCGATCAGCCCGCCCATCATAGCAAGCGCCATCGGCGCCCAGAACACCTCGGCCGCGAGCGGGATCAGAGCCAGCACGGCCGCGGCTGCCGTAAGCATGATCGGACGGAAGCGGCGGACCGCCGATTCGACGATCGCCGAGAAGGCATCGTGCCCGGCCGCCATGTCCTGTTCAATCTGATCGACCAGGATCACGCTGTTGCGCATGATGATGCCGGCAAGCGCGATAACGCCGAGGATCGCGACGAAGCCGAACGCGGCCTGGAACATCAGCAGGGCGGCCGCCGCGCCGATAATGCCGAGCGGGCCCGTCGCCAACACCAGCAGTGTTTTGCCAAGGCGCTGCAGCTGAACCATGAGCAGGAGCAGAATGACCAGCAGCATCGCCGGCATTTTCGCGTTGATTGAATCCTGGCTCTTGGCCAACTCCTCGACAGCGCCCTGCAGCTCGATGCGGTAGCCGGCCGGCAGGCTGTCGCGCAGTTCTTTGAGGTTGCCATAGACGGCATTGGCGACGTCAGGTGATTGGACATTGTCCGGGACCACGCCCCGCACGGTGATAGAGGGGAGCCGGTCCCTGCGCCATTGAATGCCTGGCTCGAACACCGTGCTGACGCTGGCTACCTGGCGCAGGGGCACTGACTCGCCGCTGGCCCTCTTGACATAAACGTTGTCCAAGGCGGTCAAGAGGTTGCGCCCGTCGGACGGCTCGCGCAGCATGACCTTGATAGTCTCGTCCTTGTCACGGAACTCGCCGATCTGGAACCCGGACAGCATGGCCTGGAGCGAACGGCGCACGGTCTGCGACGTGACTCCGAGGGCCCGAGCCCGGTCCTGGTCGATCTCGAGTTTCAGGCTTGGTACCGGCTCGAGCCAGTCGTCGTGCACGTTGCTGACGTGAGGGTTGGCGCGCATCACGTCTCCGACTGCGGCAGCGAGGCGGCGGACCTCGTCGCGGTCGGGGCCCGTAATGCGGACCTGAACGGGCCAACCGATGGGGGGACCGTTGAACAGCCGATCAGCCTTGAAACGAACATTCGGGAAGTCGCGGGCCAGCGTTTCGCGCACCCGGATCAAGGCTCGCTCGCGCGCTTCAATTCCCTTGGACATCAGAACGAGCTGGGCGAAGTTCTGATTCCTGAGCTGCTGGTCGAGCGGCAGGTAGAAGCGCGGTACCCCTTCGCCAATAAACGTTGCGACATAGCTGAGATCGGGATCGCGCAACAGCTGCTGCTCGAGGCGCAGGGAATCGCGCTCAGTCTCTTGGAACGATGCACCCTCCGGCAACCAAAGATCGACCAGGATCTCAGGGCGGTTCGAGGTCGGGAAAAACTGCTGAGGGATGAAGGCGAAGCTCGCGATGCTTGCGATTAGCGCCGCGAGGGTGAACACGAGCACGGTACGGCGCCAACGGACGCACCACGCGACCAGGGCCCTGATGACGCGGTAAGGGCGGCGGCTGTAGACGTCGCCATGGGTCCTTGTTCCAGCATCGCGAACTTTCAGCAGTCGATAGCCGAGCCACGGCGTGAAATAGACCGCTGCGAACCAAGAAATCACCAGCGAGATTCCCGTCACCCAGAACAGTGAGCTGACATATTCGCCGGCCTGGCTCTGCGCGAAGCCGACGGGGATGAAGCCAGCGACGGTGATAAGCGTCCCGGTCAACATCGGAAATGCCGTCGACGTGTAGGCGAATGTCGCGGCCGCGACCTTCTCGAAGCCCTCCTCGAGCTTTCGATCCATCATCTCGACAGCGATCATCGCGTCGTCGACGAGCAGTCCAAGTGCGATAATGAGTGCGCCAAGCGAAATCCGCTGCAGATCAATCCCCATCAGGTACATGACGAAAAACGTCGCCGAAAGCACCAAAGGGATCGTCAGGGCGACGACGAGGCCCGCGCGCCAGCCAAGTGCCAAAAGAGACACGACGAGCACGATGCCGATCGCTTCGCCGAGCGCTTCTAGAAACTGCGTGATCGACTTACTGACGACCTGAGCCTGATCGGATATTTTCCCAACCTCAACACCGACCGGGAGATCCCGCTCGATCTCCTTTAGCGACTTTGCAACAGCGGCGCCGACCTCGGTGACGTTGGCTCCGGGCCGCATGGTCGTGCCGAGCAGCACCGCTTCTCGCCCCTGGTAACGCGTCTTGGTGGACGGCGGGTCCTCGAGACTCCTCCTGACATCCGCGAAATCGCCGAGCCTGAAGGTTTCCTGACCGGCACGAAGCCGCAGCTCGCGTATCTCCTCGACCGATCTGAGCCCGCCCTCAACATCGACGCGGACCGACCGCTCGCCGGTCTCGATGCGTCCTGCCGGGTCCATTGAGTTCTGGCCAGCGAGCGCCGTCTGGATATCGAGCGCGGAAAGCCCGCGCTCGGCAAGCGCTGCCGACGACACCTCGATGAAGATCCGCTCATCCTGAAGCCCGAGGAGATCGACCTTGGCGACGCCCGGGAGACGCAACAGGATGTCGCGCGCGTTCTTGGCAATCGTCTTGAGCTCGGGATAGGTGTAGCCCTGCCCCGTGACGGCATATAGGGAGATGTAGGTGTCGCCGAACTCGTCGTTGAAGAAGGGGCCGATCACCCCTTCGGGGAGCGTTTGGCGAATGTCGCCGACCTTCTTGCGCGCCTGATAGAAGGCCTCCTTGACAGCGTCACCGCGCGCCGATCCCTCGAGGTTGACGAAGATGTTGGCGAACCCTGGCCGCGTATAAGTGCGGACGAATTCGAGGTCCGGCGTTTCCTGAAGCTTGCGCTCGATCTTGTCGACGACCTGCTCCTGCATTTCGACGACCGAAGCGCCTGGCCACAGCACCTGCACGACCATCACTCGGAAGGTGAAATCGGGGTCCTCTTTCTGGCCGATACGGATGAGGGAGAAGATGCCGGCCGCGAGCATCAACACGAGGAGGAACCCGGTGAAACTGCCGTGGTCAATGGCCCAGGCGGACAAGTTGAATCGGGCAGGCGATGTCTTTTCGTGGCGTTCTTCGTTGGGCATGGGTGGCAACCTTCCTGTTGGACCTGACTTGTGATGCCATCGCTAGGTGGCCTTTGCCGTTCTTGAGAGTTGTCGCTCGATTGGCAGCCTCACCTGCATGCCGTCATGCAGAAATTGGACGCCTGCACTCACGACCATCTCTCCGGCTTGCAGCCCGCCGTTGATCCTGATGCCGTCTTCTGTTGTTCCGCCGAGAGTTACCGGCGTCTTGCGGACGCGCTTGTTCTCTGGGTCGACGACGAAAACGACGGGGGTGCCCTCGCTTTCAGTCACCGCCGCGATTGGCACAACCATTGACGCGTTTTCATCGTCGACACTGATCGTGACCGTTGCCGTCATGCCGAGCCGCATTGTTGGAGGTGGCGCACCTATGGCGATCCGGACGGCGTACGTACGAGATGCCGCCTCGGCCTGACCGGCGATTTCACGAATGCGACCGTCGATGCTGTCATGAGGCGTCGCCCAAAGCTTGATCTGGGCGCTCCGGCCAACCGATAGACGGCCGGTCTCCTGCTCGGGGACGGCGATCGCAATCTCGGTCTCTCCGGCGCCGGCAAGCGTAATGACGGGCTCCCCAGCACTCACGACTTGCCCCAGCTCGGCCGTGACCGATGTGACTACGCCTGCCGTGTCGGCCCGCAGTGTCGTGTAGGCAACCGCATTCGTGGCCTGGCTCAGTTGTGATTCGGCGGTGTCGAGCGCCGCGGATGCCGCATCCATTTCGTTCCGCCTGATATCGAAGGCGGCTTTCGAAATGAACCCCTTGGGCAATAGCGGCTTGGCGCGCTCGAGATTGATACTCGCGACGTCGCGGCGTGTGCGGGCCGCGTTGAGAGTGGACTTGGCGCTGCCTTCCGCAAGTTTAAGATCGGTATCGTCGAGCCGGGCGATGACTTGGCCGGCGTCGAGGCGGTCTCCGATGTTGACGCGGCGCTCTACGATCTTGCCAGAGACACGGAAACCGACTGCACTCTCGACTCTCGCCCTGACCACGCCCGAGTAGGTCAGGACGCGCCCGGAAGACGCCGGTGCCAGGATGGCAACTTTGACCGGCCGCACGACCTCCTCGTCGGCCGCCGTCTCGGCCTTGCAAGCGCTCAGACTAGCGATCATGGGCAGAAGCAACAGCACCCAGAAGGGACGTATCTTACGATATTTGACTGATGTTTTTCGACTTTCTTCAATCGCTAGCCGCATGATTTGGTCCTTTCCTACAAAGGCTCGTCAAGTGCGCCGTTATTTCAGAGCAGAGATTATAAAATCCGCCATCTCAGATGGTGTGGCCTTTTCGGGATCGTCCGCGCACTGGACCAGCATCGCGGGATGCCGCAGATGCGCCAAGGCCGCGGACACGCATTCTGCCGATCGCTTGGTGTCCTGCTGACGGAATTCTCCGCCAGCTATTCCGTCAGCGATGATGGACGCGATCAGATCTGAAACGCGGTGGATGTGCGCGCGGATGGCCTCCCACCGCTCTTCGAGTGCCACCATGACCATCTCGTGGACTTTCTTATTATCGGTGAAATTCTCAACAGACCGACGGTTGAGCTCGATGATGAACCGCCTAAGCCGGTCGGAGGCCGGAAGGCGCAGACGCGCGATGGCGACGAGTGCGTCCTCGTCACCAGCAATGACACGCTCGCAAATCGCGTTGTTGATATCCGACTTCGAGGCGAAGAACCTGTAGACGTTCGCCGAGGACATCCGGCAGGCATCGGCGATGTCGGCCACGGTGGTCTTCGTGTAGCCGTAGAGTCGGAACAGCCGTTCGGCTTCCGCAAGTATGCGCTTGCGCGTCTCAAGGCTATCGAGCGACAGCGCCGCCAACCTTGCTGATCGATCGTCTTGTGTCATGGCAGTGATCGCGCTCGTTTTTATGACTGACAATTTATGTAGTTTATCACATGACACGTCATAGTCAAGAACTTTCGGTCCCTCGCAGCTCATTTGGCGTCAAGTTACCCGTGTGCTTCATTTTTTTGTGCCTGACGCGTGATCAGACCGACACCAAGGACGAGCACGCCGGCGGCCAGCACGACTGCGACGGCATAAGCGGGGCAGATGAGCCCGCCGAGGACTTTGCCGAAGGCTGGACGAGCGCTTCGGCTTGTCGGGTCCGCCATTCATTGCGTAAATCTCGCCAAATCAGAGTCTTAGCCTCGCTGGAAAGCGAAACCTACCCGAGAGTGGGAAAACATTCGTTTTGCCGCAAGGATCGCCATGAGTTGTCGATACGACGACGCCTAGTGGCCCCACGTTGATCCGTTCTGCGTCGCCGGTCGTTACGCAACCAATGGTATCGGCGAGCCCATTTTTTTTCAGCTAAAACGCCAAATCGCGAGGCGGCTGCTGGGCGCCCGGTTCTCATAATGGAACCGAGCAAGGTATGAAACCGTTCTGGTCTCCACACATCGACAATGAGGGCACCAGATGAGGGATCCGGTCCCGGCGCATAAAGGCCAGGGCTCGGCGAGTACGATTCTCGTCGTCGAAGATGAAGTCTTGATCCGACTGCACGTTGCTGAGGAATTGCGGGAGGCAGGTTTTCCCGTATTGGAGGCAGCAGATGCCGGTGAGGCGCTGGCGATTCTCGGCCACGTTGATGGGGTGGAACTGATAGCGACCGATTTAAGGATGCCCGGAGAGCTCGATGGCCTTGCGCTCGCCAGGCAAGTGCGAGTCGAATTCCCTCATATCAAAGTCGTGCTGATGTCTGGCAATTATGTTTCACCGGAACCTGCCCTAGATGCAGTATTTTCCAAGCCTTTGAAGATCGAAGCGTTCGTGCGGCAGATTCAGCAATTGCTGCAGAGAGCGGAACATGGCGGTTGCGGCTCGTTAAAGTACCGTGACTGAAATTCAGACCGAAATTGAAAGCCGCACAATAATTCTCGTCGTCGAGGATGACGTGCTCATACGAATGCCGATCGCTTCGTATCTGCGGGATTGCGGGTATCGTGTTATTGAAGCCGCGGACGGAGATGAAGCTCTTGCCGTGCTCGCGCAAGCGGAAATAAACGTCGAGATCCTCTTGACCGATGCGGAGATGCCCGGCGTTTTGGATGGCTTCGGGCTGTTGAAGTGGGTTCGCGAAAATCGGCCGTATATTAGAGCCATTCTGGCCGGAACACCTAGTCGGGCTGTTTCAGCTGCTGGCGGCCTGTGCGAAGAAACGCCGTGGGTCGTGAAACCCTATCAGCCTCAAACCGTCCACGACCATATTCGCCGGCTTCTCGCTGCAAGAGGGCGCACTCAATAGAAACCCGCCAGCCAGATTCAATCCGTCACAAGACTGTTGCGAAACCGTCGTCAATCTTTCATTTGAATCTTGAATTCACGTGCAGAGACTTTGTCGTATGGAGGAGCAATGGCCGATCTTGCCGCTGCGGCTCTGATCTTCAGCGTCCTGGCCACGCTCATTCATCTCACATCGGCGGCTTTAGCACTGTCGCGGTTTACGGCGGTACGCGCGAATAAAGACAGCTCCAACAGTCGATCCGTTACCATCATTCGGCCAGTTTGCGGTATCGAGCATTTCGACGAGCTCACGCTGCGTTCCACATTCGAGCTGAAGCCTCGAAAGTATGAGATCATATTCTGCGCGGCGCGCGAAAGCGACGCTGCCGTGCCGCTAGTAAGACGTTTGATCGACGAGCACCCGCACATTCCGGCACGGCTGCTGATTGGCGATGATAGGCCGACGTCAAACCCGAAGCTGAACAACATCGTCAAGGGTTGGGCGGCGGCGCGGTTTCCCTGGATCGTGATTGCAGACAACAACGTGCTGATGCCGCAGCACTACCTTGACGACTTGTTCGCGAGCTTTGAGCGCGGCACAGGCCTGGTTTGCTCGCCACCGATCGGGAGCCGTCCGGTTGGATTCTGGGCCGAGGTGGAATGCGCGTTCCTCAACACTTATCAGGCCCGCTGGCAGTACGCCGCCGACATCATTGGTTTCGGATTTGCGCAGGGCAAGTCAATGCTCTGGCGACGCGATTTGCTGGATGAGGCGGGCGGTATCGGGGCGCTCGGTGTCGAAATTGCCGAGGATGCCGCTGCCACAAAGATCGTGCGGGCCAGCGGCCTCGATGTGCGCCTTGTTGATCGTCCCTTCGAGCAGCCGCTTGGACCTAGGACTGCAGCGCAGGTTTGGAACCGGCAGCTACGATGGGCGCGTCTCAGGCGCGCGACGTTCCCGGCGTTTTACGTGCCCGAGCTCCTGACCGGCAGCGCGCTGCCGATCGCATCGGGCATTCTTGCCGCCCAAGGTTTCGGTTACGAGCCGATTTCCGTTGTCTCGTGCTTGATGCTGACCTGGTTCGGGACCGAGGCGGTACTGGCGCGAGCCGCGGGCTGGCACATTGGGGTCTTTTCGCCTTTGGCGTGGATGCTTCGCGACCTGCTGCTTCCGCTCTTGTGGCTGCAGGGATGGGCCGGCAATAAGTTTGTCTGGCGCGGGAATGACATGAGCGTCGCCAAGAACGCTATCGGACGCGACTGCATTGCAACGATCGCCTCAAATTCCTGATGCCGGCGAAAAGCCGACACGCCCGCAGATGCGTGGCTCAGTTCAGCATGGGCCGAGCTCTTACTTGCTTTGGGCGAACGCAGCCTCAGTCTGCAGTCCAACGGAGCGGCCCTCGAACCCGGCACTGTCAAAATACTTGGTATCGCCGACCATTTGATAATTGAGGATTGTTTTGAGGCCCGTGCTCGAAGCCTCTGAGGCGAGTGTCCGCCTCGTCGATTCTACGGGAGCGCCGTTAGAAAAAGCCTCGATGAGCGGCCGCCCGACGAGCCTGCCGTGGCTGTGCGGCAGAAATCCTAGGATCGCGGCGATTGTTTTGCCGACATCGGGATTGCTGACGGGTGCCTCGTCGACAAAGCCCTTTTTGAAGTCGGGGCCGATGGCAGCCATGAAGTTTTCGGTGTCGCCTCGCCCGAACCCGCCATGCATGCCTTGGCCCTGCTGCAGGCCCGTGTCGGCGATTTCAACGCTGCACGTCGAGGGTCTGGCGCAGCCCGTCGAAAAGCTCTTGAAGTTCACGGCAATTGCCGGCGAGGGAGCTAGCGCCGAACCCTTGAGATTGATGGCGCTTAGGGGCAGCGTTCCGGCAAATGCGCCGAGAGCGTCATCGACGAAAAGGCCGCTGACGTAATCTTGCGCCATCAAAACATCGATGACCTTCTGCGTTATGTCGGGATCGCGGCTCGGGATGTAGATGAGGTCCGAACCGCCGTTTGCCGCAACGATGACTTTTGGAGCGCTCGGATCTTCACCGATCAATCCATTCGCGGCGCGCGGGTGCTCGCCGGTCTTAACGCGGGCGTTGTCGCTGTCGGGATCCCATAGCGGCAGATTAAGGGCTGTAGCGAGATCGATCGCCAAAAAGCCCGGCGGCAGGAGATCCTTCGGCACGTTCGGATAGCTGGCCCTGGCGGCGGGACTGGTCGCGCTCTGCTTCGAGATCGTCGAGAATCCATGATCCGCCGAAACGATGATGTCGGTCATATCGCTGAGCCCGAGCTCATCGAGGCTTCGCCGGATTGACGCTAGGTTGGAATCCGCATTGCGGATCGCCGCCATCGAAGTCGGCCCATTTATCCCGGGCTCGATCTGCAGGAGGCTGTCGCCCTGATTGTGCTGAGTACCGTCGGGATCGCGCGACCAGAAGACAACGACGAAGGGCTTTCCATCTTGCTTGAATTTCGGGAACACGACCTCGGTCAGAGCCCTGGCAAAGAATTCCTGCTGCTCGACATTGGCAGCTTTCGTTCCGGGCTCGTTCAAATTGCCCGGCTTGCCGTTGTCGCCGCGGGACGGCGCGACAACCTGCAGCTTGGCCGCCGTCAGCCCATCGCTGACCCAGTTCGCGAGAGGAATGCCCGTCTTTGAGCCGGTCGCATCGTCGATAATGACGCTTTCGGCGCCATCGCGGGCGGTGTGATCAAATATCAGTGTCGGGCCGAGCTTGCCGATGGCGGCCGTATTGAAACCTGCTCGTTGGGCGACGTGCAGAATTGTTTCCTCATCGATGTAGTTGCCGGAGAAATGCTCATCGATATCACCCAACACTGCATCATTTTCGATGAACGCCATCGCCGCATTGCGTGCAGACGGGATCGGGAAGCCGGCATAAATATTGTTTGCGAAGATACTCGTGTCGCCGAGATAGTGACCGGTCGCCATGCCACTCGAATTGGGCATCGTGAAGGTCGGGAAAAGCGAATGAGTGTTGGTGAAGTTCACTCCCTTGTCCCGGATTTCGGAAAAAGTCGGTGCAGTTTCGGGAGTCACAATCCCGGCCCGTAAGCCGTCGGGAACGAAGAGAACGACGTTGTGGCGGGGGCTTGCGCAAAGCGCGGGCGACAGCCCTGCTAGAAATACAATTGGCGCGAAGAAGATAGATCGGTTCATCGATTTTGCCATCTCTGATCGAGATAAGGGGATCGAAACGACGCGATGTAACCTGCGGACGCGACGCTTTGGTGACAACGTGCCGGATACCCCCCACTGTTTGATTTTGCTTCTGCAAATCAGGCTTACGTCGGCGGACGACGCTTCTGCTTGGGCCAAAGCGGAGTGGATGCAGAACCGGATCCAGACGCCTGTGATTTAGCGTCTGGATCCCCTGTGCCTCTACTTACCGTGGCCTTGTAGAGCCCTGACATCCGCGGCCGTCAGACCTTTTCCGCCAATGCCAGGGATACCTACCCGAGCCAAAGATGAAGGTAGGCTTACCATCACGGGGAACCGTCAAATCGAGTCCGATTTGAAATTGTGGTTGAGCCTTAGCCGATTTGCGAAGGTCAATAAGCTGGTCGCTTAGGGATCTGGGGATTTGCGACCAACATTAAGTATTTCTGGTTTTTTGAATGGCGGCCAGTGCTAACGGTTGGCGCTGCTCGCCTCGGCAGCGGCGCCGTGCTAAGATTGCGACGAAATTTTTCATTTGAATTGCATCCCACTCCACTCAGCGATGATCTTCGCTAATATTGTGGGGCAGTCTTCGTGGATGACGGTCAAAAGACCAGCGATGAGCTGTTTGCGGAAGTTCTTCAACTTCGCCGGCGTATCACAGAGCTCGAGACGCGCCAAAAAGACTACGAGGAAGCCGGAAACGAGCTCAAGAACGCGCGCCAGAGGTTTGAGTACCTTCTCGCGTTCAGCCCTGCGATCATTTACACGACGCAGGCCTCCGGCACGTACGAGTGCACCTATGTGAGCGAGAACACTCGCTCGATCATGGGATTTGCACCGGTGGAAATGACGACCGACGCCAAGTTTTGGCCAGCCCGGCTTCATCCCGATGATGCTCCGCGCATATTCAGCGAGGTGAGCCCACTAATTGAGCAAGGCGGCGGCACAGTCGAATATCGGTTTCAACATAAAGACGGGCACTACGTCTGGATTCAGGACACCTTCAAGGTCGTTTACGACGACACGACCACCGGCAGCCCCAACGGACCCGAGAACGTAAGGCAAGCTTTAGAACTCGTCGGAGCGTGGGCGGATATCACGAAGCGCAAAGAAGCGGAGCGAGCGGCGCTCAACGCCAACGCCGAACTTCAGGAGACGAAGCGTTCGCTGTCCCGCCTGATAGAGAGCTCCCCTGACGCGATCATCTCGACCGACAGAGTAGGGCATATCGTCCTCTTCAACGAAGGCGCGGAAACGTTACTGGGATATCGCGCGGACGAAATGGTCGGCCAAAGCGTCACGCGCATCTACGGCGGAGAAGCGGCCGCAAATGAAGTGCTGCGCGAAATGCGCAAGCGCGGCGGGACCGTTTCCGGATTCGACAGCGTCCTTTGGGCCAAAGACGGAACGGTGATCCCCGTCCTCATATCGGCATCTTTGCTGTTTGATGAAGATGGCCATCAAATCGGAACTGTGGGCTTTGCCACCGACCTTCGGGCCCGCAAGCGTGCGCAGGAGGAACTTCAAAGGGCATATGACGGGTTGGAGAAGCGCGTCGAGGAGCGCACCCTCGAACTGAACGAAGCCCGAGGCCGCTTGCAGTACCTCCTGACCGTTACGCCCGGCATCATGTACACAAATCTGCCTACTGACGGCTACAAGTGCACCTTCGTCAGCCGAAACGTCGATCCGATCATGGGCTTTTCGGAATGGGAGATGCTTGAGGATCCCGAGTTCTGGCCAAAGCGGTTGCACCCGGACGACGTCAATCGCGTCTTCGAGGAGATGGGTCCGTTAGTCGACGGCGGCGGCGGGGCGATTGAGTACCGCTTCAGACACCGAGACGGGCACTACGTTTGGATCCAGGATACGTTCAAAGTCGTTCTCGATGATGCCGGCAAACCGCTCGAGATCGTCGGCTCGTGGGCGGACATTACGCACCGCAAACAAGTCGAACACGCCCTCGGCGAGCGCATGGCGTTGATGAACGATCTGCAAACTCTCGTCGCGGCAAGTCCGGCAGTCATCTACACGACCCAAGCATCCGGAGATTTCGCCTGCACGTTCGTCAGCGAGAACCTGAAAACGACGATGGGGTATGCCCCCTGGGAAATGCGCGAGGATACGAAGTTCTGGCTCAAAAGGCTTCATCCCGACGACGTCTCTCGCGTTTTCGAAGAACTCGGAGAACTCGTCGCAAGCGGCGGCGGCACGATTGAGTACCGTTTCCGGCATCGGCGCGGCCATTACATTTGGATCCAGGACACCTTCACAGCCACGAAAGACAAGGACGGAAATCCTAAGGAACTCATCGGCTCGTGGGCCGACATTTCCGACCGGAAGAAGATTGAGACGGAACTGAAAAGGCTGGCCGGCGAAGTCGAGATTCGCAATCGGTTCATTCGAGAAACTTTCGGCCGCTATCTGACGGACGAGGTTGTCACAACGCTGCTCGATTCGCCCAGCGGACTTCAAATGGGAGGAGAAAAACGCAAAGTCACGATGTTGATGGCGGACCTCAGAGGGTTCACGTCCCTATCCGAGCGCATGGATCCGAAATGGGTCGTCAGCATTCTTAATCGCTATCTGTCGAGCATGGTGACGATCGTGAAAAAGTACGGCGGCACAGTCGATGAGTTCATCGGTGACGCAGTCTTTGTCCTTTTTGGCGCTCCCGACTGGCACGACGACGACGCCCAACGCGCCACGGCGTGCGCGGTCGAAATGCAGCTGGCGATGGCCGCCATCAATGAGCAAAACCGGCTCGACGATTTGCCCGACGTGGAAATGGGCATCGGACTTCATACTGGACAAGTCATTGTCGGAAACATCGGCTCCGCGGAGCGCTTGAAATATGGAGTCGTTGGCAGCCACGTCAATCTAACGTCTCGCATCCAATCTTTTACGGTCGGAGGTCAGATTCTTGTCTCGGAGACGACGCGGCGAGAGGTCGGTCGCATTTTGAAGACTGGAAAGCAGATCGAGGTCAGGGCGAAAGGATTCGAGCATCCGGTAACGCTGTCCGAGGTATTGGGAATTGGTGGTTCACACAAACTCATGTTGTATCAGTCAAGCGATACTCTGACGGAACTGACCGACGCGATCCTTCTGACGTGCTTGGTTCTGGAAGGCGGCCTTCAAAGCGACGAGACTTTCAAAGGTAGCTTCACAAGGTTGGGTTCCAAGCAGGCGGAAGGCCGGTTCGAGAAGGCCGTGCCGGTGCTGAGCAATCTCAAATTACGGCTGATCGACGAGGCCGGTTACGACGTTCCTGGCGCTCTCTACGGCAAAGTCGTGAGCATCGGTGCAGGTGGAAAGAGCGAGGTTCTCATTCACTTCACATCGATGTCGCGTGAAATAGAAGCATTTCTGAGCAAGTGGCAGAAAAAGTCCGGCGATGACACGCCGATGCCATCTCCAATTGTGCCCACGAACGAATTAGCGGCTGAGCAGACGACGCTGCAATAAACGATTCGTGCCCTTTACAGCGGCGCGAATACGATCTCGACATGTAATTAACGACGGAATGTCTCGCCTTCGTTCGCTGTCGGCGATTTTTTTTGGCTTGTGGCAATCGCCACAGCGGTTCATCGCGCCCTGCTCCATGATCCATCCAACATCGAGACACGATGTGGACCCTAACCAAAGATGGATCACAAGGAGACCGACATGAACTTCGTATCAAAAATTCTTTCCACAGCCCTTCTTGCAGGCGGTATGTGGACTGGCATCACCGGAGCGATTTATGCGACCGATGCAAACACGGTTAAATCGATAAAACCTCTTCAGGGCATCACGTTCAACGCCGGACCAAAGCACGGTGTCGGCTACTTCACCAGCGAGGCGAGCCAGTGCAAGCTTGTGCTCACGCTGGCTGACGAGCCGAATTCGGACGACGTTCAGAGCTTTACCATGGTTCGCTATGAAGCGGCGGTACCCACGGGCAAGTCGACCCGCTATAGCGCAGCGGAAGGAAAGGCTCTCGAGTTCACATGCGGGTTGAACGCGCAGGCGATGACCATGAGGGAAGTCGAGCGCATCGCGACCGGGACGATCAAGTAGTAGCGGTCCGTAAACGATGTCTGATCGTAATGGGCCCCCGGGAGGGGGCAAGTCCCCCTTCCGGCCAACTTGAACCGACGTGGATTCGCTCGCTGCCTTGCGGGCAATACGACTAAGCTGGGCCTTGCCCCCTCTCCTTCGGAAGCGTACCGCTTCCAGGACCGTCGGAGCAGCGATCATGACCCGATCCCCTTCCGAGTCCTTTTCACAGTCGTTTGAAAAAATTGCTTTGTTCCGCTGCCTGGCGCCGGAGGCTATCGCGCGCATTCAAGCGCGCTGCAATTGGAAGCGTTACGAACCAGGCGAACTGATACTCGATTACCTTGATCAATCTAATGACGTGTTCTTCATCACGGAAGGTCAGGCTCGCGTCGCCATTTATTCAATGCAAGGGAAAGCAGTCACGTTCAATGACCTGGCCGCCGGAGAATTATTCGGAGAGATTGCCGCAATCGATGGCGCCCCGCGATCGGCGAGCATAGAAGCACGGACATCGTGCTGCGTCGCATCGATGTCGGGATCGGCATTCACGGAGATGTTGAAATCCGAACCGTATGTGGCATTGAGCTTACTTCGGCATTTTGCCGCCAAGATCCGAGCACTAACAACGCGTGTGTACGAGTTCAGCAGCCTCGATGTGGCTAATCGCACGCGAGCCGAGCTATTGCGCCTTGCGAGGCTCGCACCACGTCAGGGAAAGTCCGCCAATATCACCCCGATCCCTACGCATGCCGAAATCGCAAGTCGCATAAGTACGCACCGCGAGGCGGTAACGCGTGAATTCAATCGGCTTGCCAAGCTTGGTGTCATTCAGCGTCAGGGTGGCATGCTTGTCGTGAAAGATGTCGACCGGCTGGAGGACATGGTTCACGAGGCGAGCGGGGAGTAGGCCGCGATCAATCGCGCGCCGGCAATTCTTTTGTCGATCGTGTATGACTTGCACCTATCGCCATCCTGTTTTTAACCATGGGCATGTGTTTAGCTCGGTAGTACTCGTGGTCGAACCTTGCCCCAGCATCGTTTGGGTACATCACGCAAACTCAACAAGGGTGAAACTCATTTCCTGGCACCGTAACTTCCACTTCGATACAGCGCTTGCCCTCGCGACGCTCGTGCCGGCGGCGTGCTGCTTGCTGTTTGCCGGCGCTGCGCTTGCCAACGTGCGGGTGTGCCAGGAACAGGAACAGAATTACGAGCAAATCAAGACGACTGCGGGTCCCATTGAGATCAACTCCGCTCTCTCCTCCGCTGCGGACAAAGGATGCCTCAATCTCGCACGCCGTCTGCTCGACGACGGCGCATCTCTTGCCTCGCGGGATCGCCTTGGCGCCATGCCGCTAAGCCACGCGGCAGCGGCGGGACATGTCGACATCGTCGATCTATTTATCAGCCGCGGCGCGGCGATAAATTCGCGCAACCTTGACGGATCGACAGCGCTTTTCCTGGCGTCGGAACAGGACAACCGCGCCGTTGTTCAAACCCTCATCGCACACGGCGCCGACGTCAACATGCCGGGACGAAGCGGCCTTACGGCAATTGCGGCGGCGGCCTATATGGGCAATGAGCCGTTGGTCCGTCTTCTTTTGGAGAACAAAGCGGACCCTGGCGTCGTCGACGCAACCGGCAAGACGCCGATATGCTACGCCGGCGGGCGCGGCTTCACACCGGTCGTTCGCGACCTTCTCGATCACGGTATCGACGTCAACACACACTACGGCAATGATCTCACCGCACTCATGTGGGTTGCGGGCCACGATGATGGCGCAGGGTCGAACGACGTCGCCGATATCTTGACGTTACTGATCGATCACGGGGCACGCCTCGATGACCAGGACAATCGCGGACGCACCGCATTGATGATCGCTGCATCGCTCGGCCATGACAAAGCGGTCGAAGTGCTCCTCGCGCGCGGCGCGGATAAACGCCTTCATGATAAGCAGGGAAAGACCGCTATGGACCTCTCAGCCAACGATGCACTGCGCGTCAAACTCGTCGTCAAGTGAGGCACCTACTGGCCGCTCGTTCCGCCTGAAATCTGCAGGCCCGCCAGATACTGCGCCAGTACCGCGATGTCGGGCGGCGCGACGGCATTCATGAGGTCCGACATACCGGGGTTGTTGGCGCGCGTGCGGTCACGGAAATCAGTCATTGTTTTTTGTAGATACTCGCGCTCCTGGCCGGCCAGCCGTGCCGTCGTTCCATCGCCCTGGAACTGATCGAGATGGCAGGCGGTGCATCCGACTGAGGCGATAACGCTTTGAGCCTTGGTGGCAACATCCTTCGGCGCCGACGGCTGCTGCAGATCTGGCCAGGGAAGCTTGGTGAAGTGGGCCGCGAGAGCCTTAAAATCATCTTTGCTAAGGTCCGCCACCACCGCTGCCATCTGATCGTTCTTACGGCTGCCGCTCTTGAAGTCGCGCAATTGGAGATAAAGATACCCCTCGTTTTGTCCCCAAATGACTGGCGTCGTCTTTGCTTGCGGGATGCCTTTTTCGCCGTGGCATCCGGCACAGATCTGCGCCTTGTCCTCGATACTGTCTGCGGCAACCGCCGGCGAAATCAGCAAGCAAAACATCGCAGCGATTGGAGCCCGCCGCAAGCTCGCTCCACGGGCGTTCTGAGTCATTCCGAACTCCGAATTACTAATCGGTGGCCCACCATTAAAACCGAAGGAGCGCCGCCGGCGCTCCTTGGTATCTGCCGTCATAGGTGTCACGCCATGACGGTAATCAATCCACCGTAAAGGCAATGATATTGTTGCCGCGTTTGAAGTCGATCTGCGTATTTCCGCCAGCGCCGACGACAATATATTGCTTGCCGTCAACCGAGTAAGACCCCGGTGGCGCGTTGACGCCGGCACCTGCCTGGAACGACCACAGGATTTTGCCGCTATCAGCTTGGTAGGCCCTGAACCAGCCGTTGGCTTCTCCCGTGAACACGAGATCGCCGGCCGTCGCAAGCGCGCCGCCCATCATCGGCTGTGGTGTCTTCACCTGCCACTTGATCTTGCCGGTGTTGTAATCGACCGCCGTGACGTTGCCCCACTGCTCCTCCGTAGGAATGACCTTGAAGGCACCTCCGAGCCAAAGCTTGCCACCGGGATAAGGGCTGCTTTCAACCTGATAGGTCATCGGCTGGTGCAGGTTGACAGCGTAGCTGAGGCCAAGGCCCGGATTGACCGCCATCGGCGACCACTCGACACCGCCGTTGGCGCCGGGCAGCATTCGGGCGCCTTCCTTGGTCGGCAACGTCCACATATTCTCTTGCGGTATCATCGCTTCGGAAAAGCGGATGAGGCTGCAGTCATTACGATTGTGAACGTAGACGTGGCCTGTCTTACCGGCGTGAATGACACCCGGAATGTCCTTGCCGGCTTTGTCCTTCACATCGATGAGAATCGGCGGACTGACGGCATCAAGATCCCAAACGTCGTGCGGGATGTACTGCAAGTGGCAAACGTACTTTCCGGTATCCAGATCAAGCGAAACCAGCGAGTCCGTATAAAGGTTGTCGCCCGGACGGATCGAGCCGTCGAGATCCGGTGACGGGTTGCCGACGACGAAGAAGATCCGGTTGAGCTTCAGGTCGACCGCGGGATTTTGCCAGACGCCGCCGCCGAGCGTCTTGTAGGGGTCTCCCATCTTCTTGTACTGAGCCTTCTCAGCCGCGATATCGCGGCGCAAGTCGCGCCCCGTGGCGTCCTTAGTCTCCCAGACTCCAACCGAGTTTTCAGGGATCGTGTTGAAGTTCCAAATGAGTTTGCCGGTCTTGGCGTCGTAAGCGCGGACGAAGCCGCGAACGCCATATTCGCCGCCGTTCGTGCCGATCAGAATCTTGCCGTTGACGGCAGTTGGAGCCATCGTCTCGCTGTAACCAAGCTCCGGATCAGCGAGTTCGGTCTCCCACAATAGGCTGCCCGTCTTTGCGTCAAGCGCCACGAGCTTTGCGTCCAGCGTCCCGAAATAGACCTTGTCGTCGTAGACCGCGACGCCGCGATTGTTTGGGCCGCAGCAATAGGTCGTGATCGGACCCATCTTGTGCTTGTAGTGCCAGTACTGCTCGCCGGTTTTTGGATTGATTGCGTAGACGTGATCGAATGAGGTCGTGAGGTACATCACATCGCCGACGACGATCGGCGTCGCCTCCAGCGATTCCTTCACTTCCAATTGAAAGATCCAAGCGGGATGAAGCTTCGCAACATTGGACGCGTTGATCTGCTTGCCTGCAAAGTATCGGGTTTGGTCGTAATTGCCGTTGGTATGAAGAAACGCGTTAGTGTCAGTCGCAGCGTTGTTCAGCTGCTCTTGCGTGACCGATGTGGCAGGCGCGCCCGCTGAGGTATCCTTCCGACCATGTTCGACCTCCTGCGCCAGTGCGGGAGATAGCAGCGAAAACGCGAGCGCCAATGTTACGGCCGCCGCGTACGCGTGGCAGTTTTTTCCACCAAACATGTTGTCCTCATTTGCTTGGACCCGGCCGCCGATGCCGGTATCTCATGCTGAACGATAGATCGTTCTTGAGCATTTTCGAGACTGCGCCTAGCAGTTCTTCCTGTCAATTCAATCGAATGTTTCGGTGATGATGGAAGCAGCGCGCTGTCGATGAGCGAGGTCGCGCAATTTTATTCACGACGTCGTTTTCGCCGAGGACGAGCGATCAAATCCTGCCGTTAAGCAAAGCCTGCCGTTAAGCACTTACAATGACCGGTCGTTCCGGGTACTGAGTTGTCGCCAAAAACAACTTTTTTTGACGGCTTCACTGAAGCACGCCCCATTTTTCGAACCATGCGGCCATCTGCTGCCAAGCATCTTCGGCGGCCTCTTTGCGATAGCTTGGGCGGTAGTCGGCGTGGAAACCGTGAGGCGCGCCGGGATAGATCTTGAACTCGGCCGTCTTGCCAGCCGACTTGAGCGCCGCTTTCATTTCGTCGATCTGCGCAGCGGGAATGCCCTGATCATCACCAGCGTAGAGCCCGAGGACCGGCGCCTTCATTTCGGGCGCGAGCTGCAGGGGGCTCTTAGGCCAGATCGACTTCTGCGCGGGCGGATCTGCGAGCGAGCCATAGAATGCGACGCCCGCCTTAACGCCGGCGTTGGCGGCACAATATTCCCAGACTGTCCGGCCACCTCGGCAGAAGCCCATAATGCCCAGCCGGGTTTTGTCGCCACCTTGCGAACTCGCCCATTCCACGGTGGCATCAAGGTCCGAAATGAGTTCCGCGTCGGACTTGGAGTTGACCAGAGGCATCAGCTTACTGATTTCGGTGATGCGCGTCAGGTCGCCCATTCGAAAATAGTAGTCGGGCGCTACTGCGAAAGCTCCAAGTTTCGCGACGCGGCGCGTGACGTCTTTGATGTATTCGTGCAGCCCGAAAATCTCCATCGTAACGAGAATGATTGGAGGATTCTGGACGCCTGCGGGCCGGGCAAAATAGACCGGCATTTCTCCATCGGAGACCTTGACCTTAGCGTCGCCGGTGTCGATTCCGCTCGTGTCCGTCTGGATGGCCTCGGCCCGCACCGGCCCGGCGGCAAGCGTATAGCCCGCAGCGGCAGCAGCCGACGCACTCATGAAGCCGCGCCGCGACAGCAACGCGGTCTTGATGAGCCCGGCAATGTCGGACGCTAAGCGCGTGTTGGCGTTCATGGTTCGCTCCATCAATCCGACACGATACGCTTTGTTTGTGCCGCAGATTTCAGCGTTGCTCAATTCGAAAGTCGTTGGGTCCGGCGATAGCCCGAGAAAGCCGACCAGCCGGTCCAAGACTGAAGTCTTTGGAGAGCTTGTCGAATTGGAGCTTGCCGTGATCGGCCTCGGGCGTTGCCGCCGTTGATGCGCCACACCTTACCTTCGCCGATTTCGCCCGAGTTTGCCTAGTCGCCAGACTTACCTTCGTCGATTTCGGCTGAGTGTGCCTAGTCTGACGCTGGCCTCGAGCCTTCGGGCGGACGACTGGCTTTATTGCCGCCTCTTTGGGCGGTTCAACCGTCGCCTCGACTTTCGCAATCTCTACTACCTTTTGCGCCGGTCCGGGATCTGGATCGCGCACCGCCTGGCTCTCCGATAGAGCCGCAATCCGAGGTAATTTCTTTGAGTCGAGCGATGCCTCGAGCACATTCGGTGTTACCGAATCCCTTTGCACGACGGCGTGGAGAAATTCGGTGTCCGAAGCGGCCGACGGCAAAGGTCCGGCGAACTTGGCGCTCAAAGCCTCTGCGGCCTCGCGAGCACGCGGTGATACGGCTGCGTTGTCCTCCGCCGCCAAAAGAAATTCGCTGAGATTGACCAAGGAGACGAACTCCGGAACCGAAACCGGTTCTTGCACGGCCGCTGGTCTCGGCGCAGGACCAGTCAGTGATACGACCTCGCGTTTCACTTTTGATGGAAACGACGATGCCATCACTGCACCGAAAAGAATCGTAACTGCATTAAGTCTCAAAACGTTCACCCCCAACGCGGTACTTAGTAGGGCTTCGAGCGTCGTCGCGGATCACACCCCACGCGTCATGACGATCGTAGACATTGGCGGTGCGAACTCTTGTGATCCCCCTCACGGCCAACGCAGTAAATCTGTACCTTCAACCAAGGCAGGAGCGAGGCCGCAAATCGCGCACACGCGAGCATAAGCAGCGCACTTCGCAGGGCCGCGCCGGCGGACGTTTCGCGCAGCGGAGTCGCCCGCGCTAAACCGAGTGTCACCGATGGAACAGCGGCGCGTGACGCCCTCAGCCATTCTCCTTCTCAAGACGAAAGACCAAACGACCTGGTCTGAACCGCACTTCAGAGGAGATTGCATCATGTCCGGCATTATCGTTGGCGCAGCAGCCGCCTCCATTGCCGCCGCCGCCACCGTCATCGTCGCAGCGCTTCCCGATGCTCAGGCGCTCCTCTCGCCGCTGACTGAAGGCAGCAACGAATACGCAATCGCCGCTGCTTCCGTTCTTGCCTCGCTGCCGATGCTGGCAATCATGAGCGTTTTGGCCATCTCAGGTCGCGAATAGCTTTTACTGCGCCACCGCTTCCACCACCCTTGCTTGCTTGCTTCCTCCCCCGTCCCTTGGCCGGCTCTCACCCCCCGAGAGCTGGCTTTTTTTGGCGCCGGCGACTCCGCTTCGCGGAGCCGGCCGCCGGCGCGGGCTTGTGGCGACGTTTGGGGAAATACAAGCGCGGGCGACTCCTCTTCGCGGAGCCGGGCCCCGGCGTCTGGCGACGTTCGGGGATAGACGCGCTAGCGCGCGACTCCGCTCCGCGGAGCGGGCCACCGGCGCGGTTCTGGCGACGTCTATCAGTTCTTGTTGAGCTTCTCGACTTTGGCTGCGAGGTCGGGGACGAGCGTCACCCTGTATGAGCCGTTCTCACAATCCAGAATCCAGACAGTTTCATTCGGAGCCGACTGCGCAACATCGCGCTTGGCGCCCTGCGGCTTAACGCACTCGTAGCCTTGATCGCGGATTTGGGCGGCAATAATATCTGTCGGTGTCTCGTCGATAGCGTAAGCGCCGCCGATCGTAAAAGCCGCCGCCAAACAGGGACCGGACGCGGCAATAAATGAGATCTTATTCATGCGAATCTTTGCTCCCGCATAATACTTTCTGGACCGCACAACCGACTGGGGTCGAAAACCGCCGCGATCTCCAAGCAAATATATGCCGCGATAAATGAATGCGGTCTCAAATTCTGATTTTGAGGCAAATTCCGCTCAAGCGCGAGGTAGTTTGTTTGCAGCGGCACAAGCTTCGCGGTCGGATCCGACGCTAGCTTTCGCCCCGCGGCGGGTGTTAACCGTCCCCGCCTGTTGCTTTGGACAGAAGCGCACGAACCCTGCCCCTGGCAGCGCGTCATGTCGCACGGCAATTGTCGTCCGCCGCGGTTTTGCGTACCGTCCTGGAAAGCCGTCAACTTATCGGATCAGTCCCCAGCGATGTCCTCCATTCCTAACTTCGCAAAAGTGCCTCTGCAGCCGCCCGTTGGCAGCACCCCCGCCGCACGACCGGCCGCCCCTGAAGCGCCGGCCTGGGAGACGCCCGAAGGCATCCCGGTGAAGCCCGTTTTCACGGACGCCGACACAGCTGGTCTCGATTTTGTCGACACGATGCCCGGCATCGCGCCATTCGTGCGCGGCCCCTACCCGGCCATGTACGCCCTGCAGCCGTGGACGATCCGGCAGTACGCCGGCTTCTCGACGGCTGAAGATTCGAACGCCTTCTACCGCCGCAATATCGCCGCCGGGCAGAAGGGTCTTTCGATCGCGTTCGATCTCGCAACCCACCGCGGCTACGATTCCGACCACCCGCGGGTCAAAGGCGACGTCGGCATGGCCGGTGTCGCGATCGATTCCATTTACGACATGCGCACCCTGTTCGACGGCATCCCGCTACAGGACATGACCGTGTCGATGACGATGAACGGCGCGGTGCTGCCCGTCCTCGCGCTCTTCATCGTCGCGGGAGAGGAGCAGGGCGTTTCCCCGCAAAATCTCGCCGGCACCATTCAGAACGACATCCTGAAAGAGTTCATGGTGCGGAACACCTACATCTACCCGCCCGCACCGTCGATGCGCATCGTGTCGGACATCTTCGCCTACACAAGTGCGAACATGCCGAAGTTCAATTCGATCTCGATCTCCGGCTATCACATGCAGGAAGCCGGCGCGACGGCGGACCTCGAACTCGGCTACACGATTGCCGACGGCATCGAGTATGTGCGTGCCGGCGTCGCCGCCGGTCTCGACATCGACGCGTTTGCTCCGCGCCTGTCGTTCTTCTGGGCGATCGGCATGAACTACTTCATGGAGATCGCGAAGATGCGGGCGGGCCGCCTGATCTGGGCGAAGCTCATCAAGGAAGAATTCAACCCGAAGAACGAGCGCTCGCTGTCGCTCCGGACGCACTCGCAAACATCGGGGTGGAGCCTGACGGCGCAGGACATCTTCAACAACGCGACGCGCACCTGCCTCGAGGCGATGGCGGCGACGCAGGGCCACACGCAATCGCTGCACACCAACGGTCTCGATGAAGCGATTGCGCTGCCGACCGACTTCTCGGCTCGCATCGCGCGCAACACTCAGTTGCTGCTACAGCAGGAAAGCGGCACCTGCCGTACAATCGATCCTTGGGGCGGCAGTCACTACGTCGAGCGCCTGACCTATGACCTTGCACAAAAGGCGCTGGCGCATATTGCCGAGATCGAAGAACAGGGCGGCATGGCGAAGGCGATCGCCGCCGGCATCCCGAAGCTTCGCATCGAGGAAGCGGCAGCTCGCACACAGGCGCGCATCGACAGCGGCCGCCAGACGATTACCGGCGTCAACAAGTTCCAGATCAACGGCGATCACGACGTCCAGTTCCTGAAGGTCGATAACAAGAGCGTGCGCGAGCAGCAGCTAGCAAAGCTGGCTCGGCTTCGCGCCGAACGGAACGAGCCGGAAGTGCAGGCGGCGCTCGACGCTCTGACGGAAGGCGCGAAGGGCAATGCCAACCTGCTCGATCTCGCCGTCAAGGCCGCGCGCAAGATGGCGACGGTGGGCGAAATTTCCTATGCGCTTGAAAAAGTCTTCACGCGACACAAAGCTGAGATTCGCGCCATCTCGGGCGTCTACAAGAAGGAAGCGGCGATGAACCCGAGCGTTGATCGCGTCAGAAAGCTCGTCGAGCAGTTCGACAAGAACGATGGCCGCAGGCCGCGCATACTCATCGCCAAGCTAGGACAGGATGGCCACGATCGCGGCCAGAAGGTCATTGCGTCGGCATTCGCAGACCTTGGCTTCGACGTCGATATCGGACCGTTGTTCGCGACAGCCGACGAAGCAGCGCGCCAGGCCGTTGAGAACGACGTGCACGTCATCGGCGTTTCATCACTGACGGCGGGACACTTGACGCTTGTGCCCGAACTCAAAACCGCACTCGACAAAGAGGGCCGCGGCGACATCATGATCGTCGTCGGCGGCGTCATTCCTCCAAGCGATTATGACGAACTCTTCCGCTCAGGCGCCAAAGCCGTATTCGGCCCCGGCACGAACATCCCCGAAGCGGCGGCGGATTTAGTCGAGAAGCTGAATGAACAGCTTGGGTACGCGGACAAAGCGGCGGCGGAGTAAAGAGCCTCTTTCCGATCCGTCAGGTTCAGGGGCGCAATGGCCCGGCGTTAAACAGCCATTGCCGGTTCCCGCTCCATCCAATGCAGGTCGGCGAGCCGGTCGAGGATCATATCCGGTAGAACTTGTTCGACGATATCTGATTTCAAATAATCGCTGGCATTGATTAGAATTGGCGCTAAGCGCTCGCTTTCATCCCTATTGTTCTCGTTGGCCGCCAGGAAATCCCGGCCCGAGAGGGAATTCTGCCGAGCTTGCGACATGGTCATCGACCACATCCAAACCGCCATCCAGGGATGCATAGTGCATACTCCAAGAAGTCCAAGAAACGCTGGCTTCTAAACTAAATAGAGGCACCTTCTGTTCCCCAAGCAGGCTGGCTGGATAACTAGCTGCTTTACCAATGCTAAATTCGGCGGTCGGCGCCGGTGCTACCGGCATGGATTGCCGGCAGGCGCGCCGCCCATCGGCATCACCTCAGGCAGCACTCAAAACGTTTAGCTTAGTGAGCGAAATCCGAATGTCCGGGGGTGTGCCGAAGTGGAATAATAGAGCCCTGGCATCGGCTCGCCGTGCGTTGAGCCGAGACCCGTCATCGGTAATTAGGGAGTGTTGGCAATGTCTATTGATCAACCCGGCATCGAGCGCTTTCGCCAAGAACTTGCAATGACGCTTCACGAACATTGGAAGGCATATTTGTTTGAAGGCATTGTTCTGCTTTTGCTGGGCGCGGCAGCAATAGTCGTTCCGCAGATTGCTACGCTAACGGTCGCGCTGTTGATTGGCTGGCTATTGCTTTTCAGCGGAATAGTCGGCCTCATCACCACATTTCAAATGCGTTCCGCGCCGGGCTTTTGGTGGTCACTGGTTTCTGCAATTCTCGCGATTGCGGCCGGTATCGTACTGCTCGCCTCGCCCGTCGGCGGCGCGATCACGCTGACCTTCGTACTGATCGCATTTTTCATCATCGAGGGCGTCGCCTCGATCATGTTCGCGCTCGATCACAGGCGCCAGCTACCCGGAAGTTGGGGCGTCATGCTTTTGAGCGGTATTGTCGATCTGCTGTTGGCCGGCATGATTTTCCTCGGCCTCCCGAGCTCAGCCGAGTGGGCGATAGGATTGCTGGTCGGCATCAATATGGTGTTTGGAGGTGTGGCGCTGATCGCGATGGCGTTGCACGCCCGCAACCTCGACGCGGCATCGCTGCGAACGGTTCGCTAATTAAATTGCATCTGGCGCGGAGCAACGGCTCTGCGCCAGATGGAAGTTGCCTTTGACGAAGCTTAGCGCCTTCTCAAAGTGAACGACGCCGTTCCGGCCTCGCCTGACAAGCGCACGCTCTGGCTGCCGCCAGCAACGGTGATATGGATCGCGCCGCCGGTATTGTACTGCTGGTTGAAAAAGCTTCCGACATATGTGCGGGCGCCGGTCTTTCTCAGCATTGCCGATTGATCGACCTTTGCCGAAGCCGTCGCGCACGTGGCTGACATTCGATAGCTCGATGCGCCAGCCCTTGCATAATACGCACGACAACGGGCTCTTTCCTTCGAGCCGGACGCAAACGAAATCGAGCCGCTGCCCGACCAGGAGCCGACCAACGGAGCCGAGTCCGCTCGTGCGGCGCTGAGGTCGGCGCAGTTCAAAGCAAGCGCGGCCGCGAAGGCAGCGCCACCGGCAACAATTCGCGACGCGCGCGGCAGGTCGCTCCGGATCATCGTCGTTCTCCTGTAATTCGTTTTCATGCACCGAAGCATAAGCTACTCGGTCGAGGATTAGCAGCGCATCGGCGCATCAAGATAATTCTAATCTTAATGCGCCGCCTTGGCACTTGCCGAGATCAGCGCACAGGTGCGCGCTAACCGTCCGTTTGCGCCGCAGCGTAATCTGGGGACACTAAGCTGCGATTCAATGATCAAAGACGACTTAAGACGCACACCAGCCATGTGGCCTCCCGTCCCTGAAAATTACGCTATCGAAGGCGGTGAGATCACCACCCTGTCATAAAACACCTGACGCGCCGGGGCTTCCGCATCGCATTAGCCGCCTTGCTCCAGCTATCCTCCCCCGGTCACGGGTGGCATAACGCCTGCCGTACCGTCTTACCGGCATCCGCGGCCGTTAAGCGCTTTCGCAAAACGAACACAATGCTGCTCAAATCGAAAATGAAGCCCCTGCCTGACGCGCTCCGCCCCTTCGACGCCCGCATGATCGATGTCGGCGATGGGCATTGGATCTACGTCGAGGAAGTCGGAACCAAGGGCGGCCGGCCCATCGTGTTCCTGCACGGCGGTCCGGGCAGCGGATCGCAGCACGTGCACCGGACGTTGTTCGACCCGGCGCGCGACCACGTCTTCCTGCTCGATCAGCGCGGCGCCGGACGCAGCCATCCGTATTTGTCGCTGACCGCAAATACGACCAGGCCATCTCGTGGGCGACCTCGAGGTCGTTCGCGAGCATTTCGGCATCGCGAAATGGCTCGTTGTCGGTGGCTCGTGGGGTTCGACACTGGCGCTCGCCTATGCCGAAAAGCATCCGGACCGCGTCTCGGGTCTCATTCTTCGTGCCATTTTTCTGGGCACCGCCCAGGAGGCCGCGTGGGCGTTCATCGATGGGCCGAAGATTTTCCGGCCTGAACTGTTCGAAGCCTTTCGGGATCGCCTTCCGGCGGCTGAACGCGCCGATCCGCTGGCCGCCTATCTCGCCCGGCTCGGCGATCCCGATCCGGCGGTGCATGCCCCTGCCGCCCACGCGTGGTTCGTCTACGAACGCGCGCTCTCGGAACTCGTGCCGCGGCACGTGACGCTCACCGGTGACGTTCGCGACGGTGCTCGCGTTCCGCCGACGCCCATCGTCGAAGCGCACTACATCCGGCACAACTTCTTCTTGCAGCCGGGCCAGATCCTGGCCGATGCCCACCGCCTGAAGGGCATTCGCGGTACGATCGTGCAAGGCCGCTACGATCTTTTATGCCCGCCTCAAAGCGCGTGCGCGCTGGCAGCGGCGTGGCCGGACGTGCGCCTCGAGATCATCGAGAATGCTGGTCACGCGATGACCGAGCCCGGCGTCATCGACGCAATGCGCCGGGCGATCGCCGACGGCGAGAACTGACGGCCCGTCCCCCTCTCCCCACGCACTCTGATCCAAGCTGACCCTCTCCCGAATGAGGGCGAGGTTAAGTCACAACCGCACACAGCCACACCGCGGCAGAGCCGCACGTCACGGCGTAATGCCTTGACTTGACCGGCGAACATCCTCATACACCACCCATTGCTCTTCGATGGCGCTCGGGTCCTCGTGCCACTTCAAGCGGCTAAACTGCCGCGCTCGACCCTGCATCCAGATCAATCCTTCAGATAAGGCCACACCCCGAAAGCGCCGGTGTGGGCCATGGGACGAGACCCGGCACCAAGTGCACGGGCTTGAAGCCCTTGGGAATTCTTCACTTTGACAATCCAGACTTTCGAGGCTTTCGGCTTCGCCGAGCCTCTTTCGCGCGCCCTCACTCAGTGTGGGTACAAGACGCCGACGCCTATCCAGGTTCAGGCGTTGCCGCCGCAGCTTGAGGGCCGCGACCTTCTCGGCATGGCCGAGACAGGCTCCGGCAAAACCGCGACATTCCTTCTCCCGATCCTGCAGAAGATCGCAGCAAACCCCGTCGAACTCGGCTGGAAACAGGTCTCAACCCTGATCCTCGCGCCGACGCGCGAACTCGCGATTCAAATCGATCAGGAAGTGGCAAGCCTCTCCCGCAACATGAACATCCGCCGCGCCGTCGTGCTCGGTGGCGTCAGCAAGGGTCCGCAGATCAACGCGCTGAAGCGCGGCGTGCATGTGCTCGTCGCGACGCCTGGCCGTCTTCTCGATCACGTCAACATGCGCAGCTGCGATCTTTCCGGCGTGCAGACGCTGGTGATCGATGAAGCCGACCGCATGTTCGACATGGGTTTCATTCGCGATATCAAGAAGATCGTTTCGCTGATCCCGATGAAGCGCCGCACGGCGTTGTTTTCGGCGACGATGCCGACGGAAATCAAGAAGTTCGCTTATGACATTTTGCAGGACCCGTACCGCGTCGACCTGTCGACAAAGACTATGGTCGTCGACCGTATCGATCAGAAGGTCATGATCGTTCGCACGCCGGAGAAGCAAAGCCGGCTGCACACGATTCTTGCCGATGCGGCGTGCGAGCGGGTCATCGTTTTCACGCGCACGAAGCGCGGCGCCGACCGCGTTGCAGAGCGTTTGGCGATGGCCAACATCAGCTCTTCGGCGTTCCACGGCAACAAGGCCCAGAATGCCCGCCAGCGGGCACTCAATGACTTCATGTCGGGCCACGTTCGCGTGCTCGTCGCGACCGACATCGCAGCGCGCGGCATCGACGTTTCGAATATCACGCATGTCGTCAATTTCGACATGCCCGTCGATCCAGAAACCTACGTGCACCGCGTCGGCCGTACCGCCCGCAAAGGCAACAGCGGCATCGCGATCTCGCTTTGTGATCCGTCAGAGCGCAAGGAAATCCTCGCGATCGAGCGGTTGATGAAGCAGAAAATCGAAGTCATCGGAGACGTCGGCGGTGAAACGCTGCCGTTGCCCGAGCGCCGTTCGCATCAGACGCATAACGCGCCGCGCCGTGAAGGCGCGCCTCGCAACGGTCGTGGCGGCGAAGGCCATCGCGGCGGCGGACGACCCAAGCAAGACGGCGCAAAAGTCCGCTCGCACGGTGATCGGCCTTACGGCGACAGGCCGAATAATGGCTCGGCACATGCTCGCAATGGGCGTTCGGATCAATCGAGCCCGGCCAATGGCCATGTGGAAGGCAAAGCGATATTCGGAGTTGCTAGTCGTCAGGATAGGCCCTCGCCCGGCAATTCGCATCGCGGCGAACGGCGCACACCTGACCAGCGCGGCCATAATGAACGCCCCGCTGAGCATCGTTCGGGCGAACACCGCCCGGCGCGGCGCGCGGACGGGCATCGCACCGGTGCTGCACATGGGCGTCACCGTGACGGCGAGACTGGCGTCAAGCGCGAAGCCGGTAACGCACCTATGAAGCGTCATACCGAGCGTGCTGGCGACAGCCGCACGTCATGGAGCGGCACCGATGCGCCTAAATTCCTTAGGCGTCGCGAAGACGATCGCGCGCACAGCAGGTCCGGACCGCAATCCGACGTCCTGACAAGCCGAACCGGCTATGCCCGGCCAATAAAAAAGGCCGGGCAAACGTGCCCGGCCAGTGGTGGAGAAGCAAACGTCAAGTATGGTCGGATTAGCCCTTTTTATCGGGCTCAGCCGGTGCAAGGCCGCCATCGTTGTCCGGCCCGTTGTCCTGCATGCCCGGCGCGCCCTGACCATCCGGACCACCGCGGTCGCCACCGTGCCGGCCGTGATGATGGCGCGGTCCGCCACCTGGGCCCCAGCCACCGTACGCCCAACGCGGACCTTGATGGCCACGCCTGCCAAAGCCCGGAGCTAGTTCGCGCATAAGCGGACGCAGTACGTCTTTCTGCTCATCGGAAAGCGACGCGTAGAATGGCGCGAAGGCTGACGAGAACGCCTTCATCCGCTCGGCACGTTCCGACAATCTCTGGCTCATCTTTTCGAAGCGCGACAGCAAGATCCCGGCGCTTCTGTTCGCCGCTGTCTGATTTTTCGGCCTTGCGCTCCTCGCGCATCTTAATGCGTTCGGCGCGTCTGGCTTCGCGCGCCTTGAATGTGTCACGCACTTGCTGCTCGACGGGGGCCCAAAGCTTTTCCTGATCGGCATTAAGCCGCAGCGCGACCTTGGCCATCGCGAGGCGGCCGTCCTCGAGACGGGAACGCGTCTCTGGCGTCATTTGCCAACCTGCGCGGTCGGCCGTTTTTGCGATGGCGATGGTTGTCGGAATAGCGGCCACCGCCGCAATCGCGAGCCATGCGCCGCGCGATAGATTTTGCATGAACGATCTCCTTCGATCCGGCCAGGTGAGGCGTAGGGGGAGGAAGGTTGCCCGGCCGTCGCAGGTAGAACGCCGGTATTCGGCCGATCCGTCGGGCTCGCGGTGATGTCGAGGTCACGGTGTTGCGCTGGCGAAGTTTTTGGCTTGCGGCAAACCAGTGGCGGCCGTCAAACCTTTGACGTTTTTCGGAATTGTCGCCGACGGCTCGCTGCAGCCGTCCGTCGAAACCCGATCAGTTCGCCGAGCCAATAGACGTGGCGCTGCGGCGGATTTTACTGACTTCCGCGGATCAACGTCGCCGCATTGGCGTCTACGCCGGTCGTGCCATCGGAGGCGCCGTTCAAATTGGCAGGGGCGTTCGGATTAGCCGCCGCGGCCTTGGGGATCTGCTTCTCGGTAGGCTGCGCATAGACGACGCGATCCCGCCCGCTGAAACAGCCAGCGACGCAGATGATCAGGTCTTCATTGGGCCGGGCTGCCATAAGTTTGCGCACGAGGCCGTTGTTCGGGCCCATCGTGCTTCCAACATCAAGGCCATCTTCGGGAACCGTATTGAGGTTTCTCTTGCCCGCATTCGAATCGGGAACACCGGCGGGACTAGTTTGCGAGTCTGCGGCCGCGACTTCATCGAGTTCAGCGGCTTCGGCGATTACACCGCCGGCCGCGGTCAGCGCCACAAGTCCCACAAAGAAGGCTGTACCGGACGATCTCACAAGCGAACGACGCATGACAAACCCTCGCTAACAAGCACCGAAGGACTGTGCTGCAACCGGGTAAACGAAGTCTTTACGAAATGGCGCTTTCACGCCAGCGATGTTGGGCTCTCTCGCATCACTTCGCGACTTGGAAACGCCAGAATGTGCCGGCTTCGGATTCAACAGTCAGCACGTTCTTGATCCGCTTGTCGGGCGGCCTCAGACCAAATTCGACGAGGGCCTTCACGTCATCGAGCAGCGCCGGGTTTTCGGCGTAACCCGAGTGATTGAGCCCCAGCGCGTCGGTCGAAACGGCTGTCACGTCGATCGTATCGACGCCCGGGATAATGAGCGGACCTGTGATCGGCACATCGCCGGCGCGTGGCACGCCGCCCCAGAACCGCGCCGAATATCCGAGCGCCCGGTCATTCGACGCGGCGTAGAGCGTGACGCCCTTGGCAAAGTCCGTAATCTGGCGCGCGATGATGTTGAACTTGTCGCGATCGACATCGGGCGCCGCCAAGATTACTTGGCTTATCACGACGCCATCCGGAATTTTGGGCCTGAGCCGCTCGAGCACCCGCAAAAGCAGTTCGTTGCCCATCGAGTGCGCGATGAGGCTGATCGATTTTGCGCCAGTCTTCTGTATGACCAGATTCAAGAATTCAGCGAGCGTCGGCTCAGCTTGCTCGACGCTGCCATGGTCGTAGGTATAGCTCGCGACCTTGCCTCCCGACGGCCAGCTGTAAACAAACGGCACGCCGTCAAATTTCAGATCGTAGGCGATCTGCGCCGTGCGGTAGAGCGCGCAATCGAACGACGTGTTGAAACCATGCACGAAGACGAAGGCGTGGTCCTTGAACGCCGACGACTGGGCCAAGCGCTGTTTGACGAGCGCCAGCATCTGATCTTCCGTCAGGCTGGAAATTTCCTGCACCGTGAAATGCTTGGCCGGGTCTTCCTTCTCCTCATAGATCTTGACCTTGAAATACGGAATTTCGATCAGCCACGGCCGCTCGATATGGGGGACCTTGTGGCTGAGCGGCACGGTTATCAAAGCCCGTCCGAGTTGCAGCTTGTGCCCGCGCTCGGAGCCGAATTGGAGACGCTTGGGGTCGGGTTCGACGGCCCGATCCGTGCCGTAGAAGACAGGCACCACGTCAAACATCTTGTACGGATCAGCCTCGGCGGCTTCGCGTGCCGCAGGGGGCGGAGGCGGCGCCGGGCTCGCCACGGGTGGCGGAAGGCTGGGTTGCGGCGAAGGGAGAGACGGTGCGGCAGCACCGGGGCTCATTGCAGGAGGTGCCGCCGCCGGAGGTGGCGACGGCGCTTCAGCTACGGGCGGCGGCTCCGTTGTCGGAGGCGGAGCGCCTTGCCCCATTGTTGCCGGCGGGGGCGGTGGTGGTGAGGGTGTCATGTCGCTGGGCGGCGCCGCGCCGCCCGACGGCATTTCGGGTTGCATCGGCGCACCACTTTCGCCTGCTGCCCGCGGCTCGTCGCTCGATGCTTCGGGTGCAGCACCTCCGGCCGCTCCTTCAGCATCGTACGAGGGTTCGCTTGTGCCGGGTGCGCCCGGCTCTGCGCCTGCTCCCGGCTCGGACTCGTAACGCCTCGAATACTTGCGCTTCTTGACAGTGCCCGCGCCGTTCAACTCCCGAGACTGCTCGGTCTTTGCGGACTCGGATTCTGTCGGCTGAGCAGGCTCGACCTGCTTGGTCGCCCCGGGTGGGGGGCTTGCTTTCTCCTCGCTTGTCGACGTCGGCAGCGAGGTGGGCGCTTTGGCGAGCTTCGGAGCCTCGCCGCAGGCGGACGCCAACAATCCGCAGCCGAGTAGTACCGTCAAAATAAATGCAGCACGAGGCAGCGGCCGCAAGCGATGTCCGGCAAATGAAACCATGCCACCCCTCCCCCCGGGACCCCGCCCGGTAATAAGTTTAATGAATTTACGAGGCCTGGACCCGTCCGGCAACAAACTCTGGGTGACAGTCGTCCAGGACAGCAGCCAGCGGCGAAATCCCGGCTTGCCGCGAAGGGCGTTCCTGCCCATGCTCGGGCCTTCGAAAATCAGGATTTCCCCCCAAAGTCATGGCCATCGCTACAGCTAGCGCCCACCGTATTCCCGTTGCAGACTATGTGACCGGCATCCCCGCCGGAGAATGTGCGCTGCTCGCCCGGGCCATCACGCTCGTCGAAAGCACCAATCCCGAGCACGGCCGGTTGGCGCAGACTGTGCTGCAGGAACTGTTGCCAAAGACCGGAAATGCCGTTCGGCTCGGCATCACTGGCGTTCCCGGAGTTGGCAAATCGACGATGATCGATCAGCTCGGCATGAACCTCATTGCCGATGGCCACCTGGTCGCCGTGCTTGCCATCGATCCGACGTCGAAGCGCTCGGGAGGATCGATCCTTGGCGACAAGACACGCATGAGTGCGCTGGCACAGGAGAAGAACGCCTTCATCCGGCCTTCGCCCTCTTCGGGAACGCTCGGCGGGGTGACGAAGCGCACGCGCGAAACGATGGCCCTCGTCGAGGCCGCAGGCTTTGACGTGGTGATCGTCGAGACCGTAGGCGTCGGCCAATCGGAAGTCGCGGTCGCCGACATGGTCGACTTCTTTCTGGTGCTGCTGCTTTCAGGCGGCGGCGACGACCTGCAAGGCATCAAGAAAGGCATCATCGAACTCGCCGACATGATCGCCATCAACAAGGCGGACGGCGATAATGTCAGGCGCGCCGAACGTGCCGCGGCCGATTACAAGGCCGCATTGCAGATCTTCACGCCGGCCAACGCGACTTGGTTTCCACCGGTCGTGACCGTATCGGGCCGTGACAACCGCGGACTGAAAGAACTGTGGGCGAAAGTTCTAGAGCATCGCGAAATGATGACCGCGACCGGCGAATTTCAAGAACGCCGCCAGGCGCAGGCCGTATCGTGGATGCGCGACATGCTCGAAAACCGGCTCATGGCGGCGCTGAAAGCCAACCCGCAGATTGCGGCTGAGCTTCCGGGTATCGAAGCCTCTGTGCGCAGCGGCACGCTGCTTCCGAATTTGGCCGTCGAGCGCATCATGGCCATGATGGCCGTTTGACAGCCTTCACATTGAAGGCTTGCGCTACATCCGCTGTCGAACCATCTGTCGAATATGAACGCACACTTGCCGGAACTCACAGACAACCGCCCGGCCGTTTTGTTGACCGGCTTCGGACCATTCCCGGGTGTGTCTTGGAATGCGTCCGGCGATCTCGTCAGGGCCGTCGTCCGCCGGGCCCGGCGCGATCTACCGCAATATCGTTTTGCGTCCATCGTATTGCCGACTGAGTGGGATCGCGTGCCGCGGCTAATCGCATGGCTCCATGCACGCCATGCGCCGCGGTTGGCTTTGCACTTCGGCATAGCGGCTGGAGCTCGCGGATTCCGCATCGAAACAAAAGCCAGAAATTTCTGCCGATCGTCTTCCGATGCGGCGGGATGCTCGCCAGCCTTGCCGAGGCTTGAAGACACCGACACGGCTGTTCGGGCCGTCACGATTGAAGCCCAGTCGATCGCGGCCGCGCTCGATAAGAAAGGCTACCCCGTCTCTCTTTCGAATGATGCCGGCGGTTATCTTTGCAATGCCGCCCTTTACTATTCACTGGCGCTGGCCGAGCGAAGCGGGGGCGATTGCAGGGTCGGGTTCGTGCATATCCCTGTCGATCTGACGACGCCGCCGTTCGATCTGGCCGAAGCCAGTGCAGGTGCCCTCGAGATCACAAAATTTGCGCTCGAGCTGGCGTCCTATTCGCTACCTTAACCTCGACTTAACGTCTGGCGCGCTGGCTCGGTGCTTGCTTCTTGAACGGGCAAACACCGGAGCAGCTGAATGACCCTCGATCGCCGTTCCCTCATCGGTGCAGGCTTCGGCCTCGGTGCCGCCGCCAACGCTGCACGAGCAACAGAGAGCTCCATCGTCTCCTCGCATGGACGCCGCCAACGCATCCGCAATTTCGCCAAATCTCGTTCCGGACGACGGCCGCGATCAGACCGCTTCATTGCAGGCCGCGATCGACACAGCGGCCGAGAAGGACATTCCGCTCGTCCTACCGCCGGGCAAGTTCATCGTTAGCGATCTGCGCTTGCGGGCCGGCACGCGGCTTATCGGGACGGCAAGAACGACGACGCTTGCCTTCGCGGGCGGAGCAGCATTCGTAACGGCCGACAAGGCCGATGGGCTGGTCCTCGACGGTCTCACACTGGAGGGAGCCTACAAAGCGTTCGACGTTTCGCGCGGCGACGGCCTCATCACCATTACGCGGCGCAAGCACGTAGGTCTCGTCGATCTTGATATCCGCAACAGCGTCGGCATCGGGCTTTCGCTCGTCGAGTGCGCGGGGCGCATCAACGGTATTTCGATCAGCAGCGTCCTCGACGCCGGGCTGAAGAGCCTCGACTCGAAGGGGCTCGACATCAGCGGCAATACCGTAACCGACTGCGGGAACAACGGTATTCTCGTCTGGCGGTCGCACGCTGAGGAAGACGGCACTGTCATCTCAGGCAACCGGATTTCGAAAATCCGCAACGCAGCCGGCGGCACGGGCGAGTACGGCAACGGTATCAATGTGTTCCGCGCCGGCAGCGTTCTCGTCACCGGCAACCGCATTTCCGATTGCAGCTACACAGTCGAGAACGCCAAGGACGGCGCCATCCGCGAAATGCAATTCGGGGAAATGATGGGGCCCGATCTCTTTCGGGAACCAGGCGCGAACGAACGCATCCGGCTTACGGGCGACGTTGCGGTTTGATGCTGGGTATCGAGCGCGCCGCAGCCCGGCCAAGTGGGAGACGGGGGGTCGGGGACTTGGCCGGGAGCAGCAGCTTCTGGTGCGCACGGGGGGATGTGACACCAGCTTGGTTTTGACATTAGCGCGACAAACGTGAACCCATCCTGAATAGGCATGCCAAAAAGCAACTCAATGGCAATCGTTCGAAAATATCCCCGCAAAATCAGGTACTTTAGATTTTATTTTTGCCGCTAGCTTTGGGGCGGAATGCGCGAATCGGACTAGCGTCCGAGCTCTTGATGTCATGCGCATAGGTTCCATCGATGCCGGCTCTCGCCGCGCCACTTCCCCTCCGGTTTGAGCCCTCTGCCGAGACTGCTCTCGACGCGGCGCGTACGAAGCTTGAAGCGGTCTTCGGCTACAAGGGTTTCCGGTCGCTGCAGGGCGATATCATTGCCACCGTCCTCAACGGCGGCGATTGCCTGGCTTTGATGCCGACCGGCGGCGGCAAATCGCTGTGCTACCAGATCCCGGCTCTCGTCCGGCGGGGCACCGGCATCGTCGTTTCGCCGCTCATCGCGCTGATGCAGGATCAGGTCGACGCATTGAACGATCTCGGCGTCAAAGCCGCTTTTCTCAATTCGACGCAGGATCGCAGCACGCAAGATCAGATCGAGCGGCAGTTCGCGGCGGGCGGACTCGATCTCCTTTACGTCGCGCCCGAGCGCCTTGTGCAAGATCGCACGCTCGGACTATTCGAGCGCAGCGACATCGCCCTTTTCGCGATCGACGAGGCGCACTGCGTCTCGCAATGGGGTCACGATTTCCGGCCCGAATACCGCCAGCTCAAGATTCTCGGCAAAGCGTTTCCCGAACGTGCCGCGCATCGCGCTGACCGCAACGGCGGACGAGCGCACGCGCCAGGACATCATCGCCGAGCTCTCACTCGAAAATGCTGCCACGTTCATCGCCAGCTTCGACCGGCCGAACATTCGTTACACGATTGCCGAGCTTGGCAGCACCAGCGCCCGCGAACGGCTATGGCAATTCATCGAGACGGAACACTCGACCGACGCTGGGATCGTCTATTGCCTGTCGCGCAAATCCGTCGACGAGACGGCCACGTGGCTTTCCGCAAAAGGCCGCAAGGCGCTCGCCTACCATGCCGGGCTCGAAGCGCCGGTGCGAGCCGCCGCGCAAACGAAATTTCTGGCCGAGGACGGTATCATCATCGTTGCGACCATCGCTTTCGGGATGGGCATCGACAAGCCCGACGTCCGATTCGTCGCTCATCTCAACCTGCCGAAATCGATCGAGTCCTATTACCAGGAGACGGGCCGCGCCGGCCGCGACGGAGAGCCCGCGAATGCCTGGATGGCCTATGGCCTGCAGGACATCGTGCAGCTTCGGCAATGGATCGCGCAATCGGAAGGTTCCGATGCCTTCAAGCAGGTCCAGCGGCAAAAGCTCGACGCCCTCGTTGGTCTTGCCGAAATGCCGGGATGCCGGCGGCAGGCGCTTCTCGCCTATTTCGGCGAACTAAATTCAGCGCCTTGCGGCAACTGTGATAATTGCCTGAGCCCACCGCGCACAGAAGATGGCACCCTCGTCGCGCAAAAGGCGCTCTCGGCCGTCTACCGCACTGGCCAGCGTTTCGGCGTGACGTATCTCGCCGACATTTTGACAGGGAAGGCCGATGAGCGCGTGCTGCGCAACGGTCATGATCGACTATCCGTGTTCGGCATCGGCAAGGACCTGCCGCAGACGACCTGGAAAGGGCTCTTTCGCCAATTGACGGCGGCGGGCTATTTAACCGGGGATGACGAGGGCATAAGCACGCTCATTCTGACTGAGCGCGCCCGGCCGCTGCTGCGCGGTGAAGAACGCTTTCTGATGCGCGTGACGCTGCAGGGCGCCAAACCGTCGAAGCGCGCCGCGTCTGTCGCCTCAAAAGTGGCGCGCGAAAACCAGCCGCTGTTCGATGCGCTCAGAGCCTTGCGGCTGAAGCTCGCTGCAGCGGCAAAGCTGCCGCCCTATGTCGTGGCTCAGGATCGCACACTGATCGAACTCGCGGAAAAGCGCCCGACGACGACCGCCGCTCTGCATGACATTCTCGGCCTCGGCGCCAGCAAGATCGCGCGCTATGGCTCGGCTTTTCTCGAAACGATCTCGCAATTCAAAAAGCATCCGCTGCTCGTCAATCGGCTGTCGCTAAGCGTGAACGCGACGCTCGCCGCGCATTTGCGGGGCCTCGACCCCGAGGCGATCGCCGCCGAGAGAAGCCTGGAAGTGACGACGATTTACGGTCATTTGGCCGAGGCGATAGAAGCCAGACTGATTGCGTCATCTGACGCGTTACAGCTCAGTTCCGCAGAGCGCGACGAGATCGAAGCCGCATTCGAACGTTGTGAAACGCGCGACACCGGCAAGCTCGGCCCGGCGTTTACGGCGCTCGAGGGCCGCTATGACTACGGTGTTCTCAAATGCATGCTCGCAGATTCGGCTTGATAGAACTACGGCGCTTCTCTCCCTCTCCCCATTGAAGAAATGGGGAGAGGGAACGTGGAGCTTTTTTTACCGGGCGGCTGTTGCTGGCACTGACCTGGCAAGCTTTCGAGCAATGCCCCCGCAAAGCTTGTCGAGCTCCGGCGTCCACGCTGCAACGTTCGAGGCGCAGAGGTTGGCCTGAGACTTCAGGATGATGCCATCATCCAGAATTTTGAGGCCATTGGCCCTTAGCGTCTCGCCGGTCGTCGTGATGTCGACGATCAGCTCGGCCGTTCCCGCGGCGGGTGCACCCTCCGTTGCTCCGGCGCTCTCGATGATCCGGTAGTCGCCGAAGCCCTTCGAGGCAAAAAAACGGCGCGTCATATTCGTGTATTTCGTAGCGACGCGCGGCCACCGCCCGTGCGAGCGTCGGAACGGAAAGGCAATGTCCTCGAGGTCGGCAACGGTTGCGACGTCGATCCAGTATTCCGGTACCGCCACGACGACGTCGGCAAAACCGAACCCGAGCTTTTGCACGAAACGTATCCGCGTCTCGGCGTCAGAAATGTTCTCGCGTATCAGATCCTCGCCCGTGATGCCGAGGTGAATGCTTCCCGCCTTCAGTGCCTCGGCGATTTCCGCGGACGACATGTACGCCAAGTCGATGCCCGCGAGCCCATCGATCTCGCCACGATAGCCGCGCGCGTGACCAACTTTTCGCACCACGAGACCGGCGCGGCCGAACATTTCGGTCGTCTGCTCCATCAGCCGGCCCTTCGAGGGAATCGCGAGCGTCAGCTTGCTCATTGCGCTCCTCCCCGGACCGTATCCAAGAGCCGCTCGGTATGAATGGCGGCGCCGACCGCCGAAACATCCATGCTCGCACCCGCGGCGCGCATCAATCCGTCGTATCGGCCACCACCTGCGATCGGGCTTTCAGCCCCGTGCCCCTTTGCGTGCACCTCGAAGACAAAGCCGGTGTAATACGCAAGCGTCCGTCCGAATTCGGCCGAGAACGTCACCCGGCTGAGATCAACACCCGAGTTGGCAAGCAGCGCCAAGCGGCGGTCATAGGTTTCAAGCGCGGCGCCGGAACCCCGTCCCGAGCCATTCAGGAGTTCAACGATTGTCCCTCCCGCGCTTCGTGGCCGGCCCCGCTACGCCGACGTAGCGTTTGATGAGATCGACGGCCGCCGCGTCGAGCGGCTTCTCTTCGCGGTCCTCGGCGACGTCGATCAAGTGTGCTGTGATATCGGCGAGCGTACGCGTACCGATGAGCTCGATGGATTTTTCATCGAGGTAGGCGGCCACTGCAGCCTCGCTTCCGGCTGGGTCATCGCGGCGAAGCGATGAGAGCAGCGCATCCGGCACGGACGCAGAGGCGGCCCTGGCGCTGACGGCAAAGCTCTTCAGCGCGTCGCGAAATGACACCGGTTTGAGAAAAGCATCATCGAGCCGCTTCTTCCAGCCCGGCGTTAAGCCCGCCACGTCCAGAATGCTCGAGAAGAGACCGATATCACCAAGACGAATCGACCAATCCTTCAGTCCGGCCGCTTCGATGGCTCTGATGACGGTTGCGACCGTTTCCGCCTCCGCCTCCTCCCGCGCTCGATCGCCGAAACGTTCGATACCGGCCTGGCGAAATTCGCGCGGGTGACGGGCATCGGCCACTTGCGATTGAAACCGAAAAGCGGCGCCGTTGTAGCAGTACCTGGCCGGCGTCCCTGGATCGGCATACCGCGCGAGGTGCAAACGGCACGTCGGAACCGTGAGATCGGGCCGGAGGCAAAGTTCGGCCCCATCGGGATCGGTGAACACGTAAGTCCGCGCGCGCAGACTTTCGCCGACGACGTCCAGAAAGACGTCGGCGGGTTGGATGATCGTCGGTGCGACGGCTTCATAATCCGCGTTCGTGAATACGGACAAGAGAACCCGCGCCTGCGCTTCCAGCGCTTCGAGACTTCGCGTCGATACAGCGGCCATCGTCGTTCAACCCCGATGCCGCGCGATAAGCTTTTTGACTTCGTCGACGAGGTTCGCCTCGGGAACGGAAAACTGCGCCGGACGCGCTGCCTTCCATTCCTTGTTGTCCTTGATCGCAGCCGCGGCCTTGGCGCCTTCAATCAGGTCCTTGATCGTCACCTCGCCCTTGGCGCGCTCGTCGGAGCCCTGGATGATCGCGCACGGCGAATTGCGTTTGTCGGCGTATTTCATCTGCGCCTTCATGCCCGACGAGCCGAGATACATTTCGGCGCGGATGCCGGCGTTGCGCAGCGTTTGCGTCATTTTCTGATAGCTGGCGATCTCGGCCTTATCCATGACGAGGACGACCACGGGACCGAGCGCGGCTTGCGGCTTTGCATCGATCAGCGACAGCGCCGCCTGCAGCCGCGACACGCCGATCGAGAAGCCGGTTGCGGGAACTCTTCTCACCTGTGAAGCGCGCGACGAGATCGTCGTAACGACCACCGCCGCCGACCGAGCCGAAGCGGACAGGTTGGTCATCGTCGCCTTTGACCTCGAACGTCAGCTCGGCTTCGAAGACGGGACCGGTGTAGTATTCGAGGCCGCGAACAACCGTTGGATCCAGTCGAATACGATCAGTTTCGTATCCCGCCCTGCTAGCGCTAAATCTCCCCAATTAGCGTGGCCTCTTCCATATCCCAGACTCGTAATGGGGTTATTCCAATGCGGCAATGACGCCTTCTCCGAATAAGATAGAGCATCAGCGACAGCCGGAGCCAAAAACCGCAACACTTCGTCGATTTGATTTTACGGTTAACTCCGCACCCTTTGTAAAGTCTCCGCTTTCATCCCTGCGGCCCTTACCTAGGAGAGCTGTTACTCCTTCAATTCCGAGGCGATCCAACTTGTCTACGGCACGAAGCACTGCCAGACGGCGGGGCGCGCTTTCATTTCCGGTCAGACCTATTGCCTCAAGCACACCGTCCAACAAATTTCGACTACTGAACTTGATCACGTAATCGCCGCGCTTGATGCCCAGCGCCTCGAGCGTATCCGCTGCCAACATGCACATCTCGGCGTCGGCGGCGACGCTATCGGTACCCACCGTGTCAGCGTCGAACTGCATGAACTGGCGGAAGCGCCCCGGTCCCGGTTTTTCATTGCGATAGACATTGCCGAACGCGTAGCGGCGGAACGGCTTCGGCAGCGTCTGATAATTCTGCGCGACGTAACGCGCCAACGGTGCCGTCAGATCATAGCGGAGGCTCATCCACTGCTCGTCATCGTCCTGGAACGAGAAGACGCCGGCGTTCGGCCGGTCCTGATCGGGCAGAAATTTACCGAGTGCATCCGTGTACTCGATCGCCGGCGTCTCGAGCGCTTCAAAGCCGTAGCGCCCATAAACGCCGCGGATCTTGGCGAGCATTTCATTGAGACCGCTAAGCTCCGCGGCCTCTATGTCGCGAAAGCCTTTCGCGATACGTGCTTGAGGACGCGGAGTTGTATTGCCTTGGGACATGAGGGCGAATGGGGGACCGGTTGCAAAAGAAAAGTTGCCGAGACACCCGAGGGGCGCGACAGGCGAGCCCGCCTTATATCGGATCGGCCCTTAGGGCGAAAGTCGGCTTCGCGGCCTTCGTTCAGCGCTTCAAATCCGGCCTGAAACGCTGGTAAACGGCGCGCGCCAGCTTGTTCTGGCGCAGCAGGCCTTTCAGGCGATGAAACAGCGCGCCCGGCAAAGCTGAGAGGTCGCGGGCGACGATCAAATCGTAAAGCGGCACGTCTTCTACGCCAAACCCGCGTTTGAACGATAGTCGCCGATACCCCATGTCGAAGCGGCGCACGCCGCGCGCGACGAAATATTTCATCGCTTCGACGACGACGAGCCGTCCCGGCGAAAGATGGCCCCAGGCGTGTCCCGCAGTCGAAATGCGCAGCAGCGTAAAGGCGCCGTCATGCACGATGCCAAAAAGGGTGGCGATGATTTCGCCTTGCGCTTCGACCGCAAACAGGGCAGCGAGTTCAGCTTCAGAACCGTCCATCGCCAGGCGTTCGTAAAACGCCCGATAGGCCGGCTCGTCGAGAACGTATTTGCTGCCGAGAGCCGCGTGCCGTGGCGACTGCTTCTCTTCGAGCACGGAATAAACACGCGCGATCTCTTCCGGCGTCGTGGCGCGATAGAAGCGCGGCGCGCCCCCTTTCTCCCACAGCCGGTGGCAGCGCTCGACTTCCTTGCGGAAATTTTTTACCGCGCGAGCGAACAGAGTCTTCGACCGTCCCCGGAACGACGAGCACATTGCCGGCGTGCGGTGCCGACGTGATACCGGCGCGCGTGATCAGCGGATTAGGCAATTCGCCGATTTGTGCGGGCATGCGCTCGAGATTAATGAGATCGACGCCACGCATCGCTCGACGAATGGCGCGCCAGGCGCGCCGGATCGAGCGTCGTTTTTTAAGAACGGCCGGACCGAGGATCGGGCCGCCATAGTCGGAGACACCGAGATCAGCAAAGAACGCGACGGTTAGCGTGCGCTTTTTTGCGGCGGTAGGATCTTGAACGCCGTCAAGAAAACGACGAGGGAATGCGGTGCGGCGTTAACTTCGTTGGTTAACCCGGGCCGGCAATTATAGCGGCCGCAAATACGAAGAACGTTGTCTCATAAACTTGTTCGATCGCACCCAGGACGTCGCCCGTGTATCCGCCAACTCGTCGCTGGGCCATGAGGGCCATCGCGGCAGCGGCGATGCAGGCAAAAGCCGTCGAGATAAAAAACGTGGCAGGCTTCAAAACCAGAAGACCCGGCGCTAACCCAAACACAATCGCGGTTGCGAGTTCCTGCGGCGTCAGCTCGGAAGCGGGCCGGCTGACCTTGGCGCTGCCGGCGCCGGCGTAGTTTAGCGCCCAGAGTGTCATCACTGTTGCAAGGCGGGCACCGGCATGTGCGGCAATGAAAACACAGGCGGCAGACAAGGGGTCCAATGACAAAAGTGCGGCGCCCTTGAGCGCCAGCACGATGATCAACGCGAGCGTCCCATATGTCCCAATCCGGCTATCCTTCATGATTTCGAGACAACGCTCGCGGCTTTTTCCGTCGCCGAAAGCGTCGATCGTGTCGGCGAGGCCATCTTCGTGCAGCACTCCGGTCACTAAGATCGCCATTGCAAGGCCGATGACCATCGGAAGCGGCTCCGGGAAAATCAGAGCCGCGGCTATCATCGCAGCGCCCGCGACGGCGCCGATCAACGCGCCAACCAGCGGCATATATTTCGCTGCGCGCGCCAGCCAATCCGACGGCCACGTGTCGACGGTTCCGACCGGAATTCGTGTCAGAAATTGCACCGCGATGAGAAACAATCGCGCCTCGTGCGCGATCATAGCGGGTGCTCGCCTGGAAGATCGGCCATGTCGCGCAGCATCAGCTCGGCTGCTCGGATGAGCGGGATCGCCAGCGCGGCGCCGGTCCCCTCGCCGAGCCGCATCTCGAGTTCAAGCAGCGGCTTGGCACGCAGAAACTCGAGCAGCGCCTTGTGCCCGGGCTCGGCCGAACAGTGTGCAAAGATGCAATTGTCGAGCGTTTCAGGCTTCAGGCCCGACGCTGCAATCGCGGCGGCTGTCGAGATGAACCCATCGACGACAATGACGCGGCCCGAAGCTGCGGCGGCCGTCATCGCACCCGCCATCATGGCGATTTCGAAGCCGCCGAATTGCCGGAGTGCTTCGAAGGTGCGCGCCGCCGGATCAGCTACATCGATTGATGCGCGGGCCAGCACGTCCGACAGCACGAGCCGCTTGTGTTCGAGGCCCAGAGGCGGCGCACCCGCGCCGGGTCCGACGAGGGTCGCGAGATCGATGCCGGTCAGCACGTGCGCAACCAGTGCAGCGGCGCTGGTGTTGCCGATGCCGATCTCACCAAAACCGACGATATCGATGCTCGGCTGGTCCAACAGCGCATCGATGGCGCGCCCTGCCTCGAGCGCCGCGTGACACTCCTTGTCGCTCATTGCCGGCTCGCGCCGCGAATTGCGCGTGCCGCTGCCGGTGCGACGATCGAGCAGCATGTCGTCCGGCGGCAAAGGCTCCAGCATTCCGGCATCGACGAGTTGGACGCCGACGCCTGCGGCGCGCGCCAGGACGTTGATGCCGGCGCTGCCTGCAACGATCAGCTTTGCAACCTCGCGCGTGACGGCCGATGGATAGGCGGTGACGCCTTCCTCCGTCAGTCCGTGGTCGCCGGCGAAGACGAGAATTTTCGCGCCGCCGAGCTTGGGTTCGAGCGAGCCCTTGATCATTCCGATCTGCTCGGCAAGATTTTCGAGGCGGCCCAACGATCCGATCGGCTTGGCCTTGCCTCGAAGGCGCGCCTGAAGCTTCTCGCGAAGCGCGTGGCGCAATCCGGACCCGTCGCGATCTATACTCATGCGCCGATGTAATCCTCGACGCCGCGCTTCGGCTGCGGCACGTCCGTCGAATATTTCTCAAGCGCTTCAAGGCCCGGCGGAACCGGTCCGCCATGAGCCCAGTCGAGCAGTTCGATGGTGTGAACGACCGGAAATTCGAGCGCCGTCTCGAGCTGGCGAATGCAGCCGATGTTGCCGCTGGCCACGACGTCTGGCCTCAGGGCTTTGATGTGGCCCGCCTTGCGATCGCGGAGGGCGCCGGAGATCTCGGGCTGTAGAATGTTATAAACACCTGCGGAACCGCAGCAGAGATGACCTTCGGGAATATCGAGCACGGTGAAGCCGGCTTTCTTCAGCAGCGCCTTGGGTTGGTGCGTCACACGCTGGCCATGTTGCAACGAGCAGGCAGCGTGGTAGGCGATCTTGAGGCTCGACCACCTTTTCGGCGCACCGATGTCGTAGTGGTCGAGGAACTCGCTCACGTCCTTCGCCATTGCGGAAATTTCCTTGGCACGCTTCGCGTAGGTGGGATCATTCGCGAGAAGGTGGCCGTAGTCCTTGACCGTCGTGCCGCAGCCCGACGTGTTGATGATGATGGCGTCGATGCCGCCCTTGGCAATTTCTTTGCTCCAGGCGTCAACATTGATCTTGGCCGCCCTGATCGCCTCGTGCTCGCGGCCGATGTGCTGGCTCAACGCTCCGCAACAGCCGGCGCCCGCAGCGACGACGACATCGATGCCGCCACGCGCGAAAAGCCGGATCGTCGCGTCGTTGATCTCCGGCCTCAAAACCTGCTGTGCGCAGCCCGCGAGCAGGATGACGCGGCCGGTTCGAACGCCTGTTGGCTTTGCCGTTCCGGGTCCGCGAAAACGCGCCACGTGCGGCCGCTCAATCGGCGCCAGATCGACCATCGCTGCGAGTTCCGGAAGTCTGAAGGCACGAAGTGTCTTGGACAGCCGCCGTCCGAGAGGTGCCACCCGCATTGCCCACCTGAAGCGACGGGGGTACGGCACGATCGCCGTCAACGCGCGCCGGATCATGCGATCCTTGAGGCTGCGGCTGCCGGTCTTTTCGATATGTTCGCGGGCGATCTCGACTAGGTGCATGTAGTCGACGCCGGACGGACATGTCGTCATGCACGAGAAGCACGAAAGGCAGCGATCAATGTGTATCGAGACTTCAGGCTTCGCGTTCAAGCCCCGCTCGAGCATGTCCTTGATGGCATAGATGCGGCCGCGCGGACTGTCGCGTTCATCGCCGAGGACGACGTAGGTCGGGCACGTCGCCGTGCAAAGCCCGCAATGAACGCAGCGGCGCAGAATGCGGTTCGCCTCCGCGGTTTGCGTATCTTGGAGCTGCGCTTTGGAAAAGCTGGTTTGCATCGCGCCTAACTGTGCGGGTTGCGTGCCGTAGGACTGACACGTCTAGATGTTGGCGTACATACGGCCGCGGTTCAAAAGTCCGTCCGGATCGAACGCGGACTTGATGCCGCGTGTCAATCGCTCGATTTCCGGCTTCAGCGGCTCGAAAACGTCGACGCTGGCTCTGACTTCGGGCTTCGCTCGGATCAAGGTTGCATGACCTCCGCGAACCGAGACGGCCCGGCGAACGTCGGCGGCTCCGGCATCGGCCGTCACCGGAACCTCGAGCCAGATCAAGGCTCCCGCCCAGTCGTAGAAAGCCACGACGTCCATGAACTTCTGGATCGCGGAAACGATCTCCGCGGCTTTTGTCGGCAGCGCCGAAATCCGCCACAGGCTAGTTTCATTGGAAAACGGCATGACCGAAAGGGCCCGAAACTCGCTCCACAAGTTCCAGGTCTGCTCCGCGTCGAGTTCAATCGGATTTCCGTAAACTTTAAGCGCAGCTTTCAGCTTGTCCTTGCGCTCATCGACGGCCGCCGAGAAATTTTCAAGTCGCAATAGCGTCACCGGCTCGTCGAGGCCTTTGAGCTTCGCCTGTTTCAGGCGGGATGCGCAGTTTTTCGGCAGATGGACGGCGCCTGAGACCTCCAGCGGCGTTCCCATTGCGACCGTCAAAGCCTCGATGCCAAGATCGTCCGGCAATCCCGTGTAGGCCAGTGTCACCATCGTGTGCGGCAGAGGCGCGACCTTGAACGTCACTTCGGTCATCACGGCGAGCGTTCCCCAACTGCCGGTCAAGCCGCGCGCCACATCGAGACCGGTTACATTTTTCATTACGCGCCCGCCCGATTTGAAGATTTCGCCACGGCCGTTCACCGCCCTGACGCCCAGAAGATTGTCGCGTGCGCTGCCAGCGGCGATGCGTCTCGAACCTGAAAAATTCGTGGCAAAGACCCCGCCGATCGACAGCGCACCATCCGGAGCACCAGTCGCAGGGCCGAGATCGACGGGTTCGAAAGCGAGCATCTGCCCGCGCGCCGCCAGGATGGCCTCGATTTCATAGACTGGAGTTCCCGCGCGCGCCGACATGACGATTTCCGTCGGCTCATAAAGCGTCACGCCCTTGAGCCCGGAAGTCGACAACACGACGTCGGACTTTGCAGCGCGACCGGCATTGCGCAATGCGCCGTGACCGACGACCTCCATGTCGCGCTTCTGACTGGCGAGCTTGGCGATCATCGACTGCAGTTCCCACTCGACTGCGGGACGCAAGAGTTCCGTCACGATTGCACCATTCGCTACGCCGCCTCGGGAGTACTTGCGGCAAGCCCGGTGCGCTGATCCTCGCTGGCACTCAGCGGAAAGACTTTGGCCGGGTTCAGCCGCCATTGCGGATCGAACGCGCTCTTGATGCGCATCTGCACGTCGAGGTCCGTTGCCGTAAACTGCGTAGTCATCAGTTCGCGTTTCTCGACACCGACGCCGTGCTCGCCCGTGAGACAGCCGCCCAGCTCGACGCACAGACGCAGAATGGCCGCGCCCGCAACTTCGGCCCGATCGGCTTCGTCGGGGCTATTGGCGTCGTAGAGAATCAGGGGGTGGAGATTTCCGTCGCCGGCGTGAAAGATATTCGCGACCCTGAGGCCGTGCTCGGCGCAGATCTGGCTGATCCGCGTCAACGCGTGCGGCAGCTGGCTAAGCGGAATGACGCCGTCCATACAGAGATAATCGGAGATACGGCCGATTGCGCCGAAGGCCGCTTTCCGCCCTGCCCAGATGCGCGCACTCTGATCGGGGTTCGAGCTGATCGTCACGGTTTTCGGATCGTGCCGCGCAGCGATTTCCGCGATGCGGCCGAGCAGAATGCCGATTTCATTTTCCGAGCCTTCCACCTCGACTATGAGCAAGGCTTCAGCGTCCAGCGGATATCCGGCGCCCGCGAACGCCTCGCAGACTTCCGTTGCCGCGCGATCCATGTATTCGATAGCAACCGGGATGATTCCGGCGGCAATGATCGCTGCGACGCAGCTGCCGGCCGCCTCGGGCGATCTGAAGCCGATCATCATCGGCCGCGAGGCTTCGGCCGACGGAACGATTTTCACAGTCGCCTCGGTGATAACGCCGAGTTGACCTTCTGACCCGATGACCAAGCTCAGGAGGTCATATCCGCCACGATCGAGAGTAGTCCCGCCGATCTCGACGATGGTCCCATCCATAAGCACCATCTTCACGCCCAGGACGTTGTGCGTCGTGACGCCGTACTTGAGGCAATGGGCACCGCCCGAGTTCATCGCGAGATTGCCCGCGAGCGTGCAGGCGAGCTGCGAGGACGGATCAGGGGCGTAGAAAAAACCCCGTTCTGCGACGCGGGCCGTAATCTCGAGATTGGTAATCCCGGCTTCGACGCGGGCGAAGCGGTTGGCGAAGTCGATCTCGAGCACGCGGTTCATTTTCGAAATGCAGAGGACGATGGCGTCCTCGCTCGGAAGCGCCCCGCCGCAGAGCGACGTTCCGGCCCCGCGCGGGATGACCTTCACATCGCTTTCGTTGCAATATTTGAGAATCTTCGAGACTTCTTCCGTCGTGCGCGGAAGCACGACGAGCATCGGCATGCACCGGTAGGCTGTAAACGCGTCAGTCTCGTAGGCACGCCGGCCGTCCTCGTCGACGATCAGCACATCCATGCCGACGCGGTTCTTCAGCCCCTCGATGATGATCGCCCGCCGGCGGAGAACGCCGGCATCAGGCTCAGGCAACTCAATGTGCGGCATCGCCCGACCTCTTAGTGCCGGTCGTCCGGTATTGGCATTGCGTCACGTAAGTCTCTTTCGATTCCGGAACGCTCGATCGAACCGCGGGTTGCGGCAGAGTTCGAATATCCGGCCGCTACTGTTAAGCATTTTCGCATGGGGGATGGTGGCCCGCAATATGGGCCGTAGCCAATGCCTAGCCTTCTTGACAAAATTGCGCTTAGCGGCGGCCGCGGTCATGGCCCGGTGGTTCACGGCCAAATGGTGGTCGGCCAAATGGCGCACGGCCAAATGGTTCGCGGCCCGGCGGTTCGCGGCCCATCGAAGGTCCGCCTCGGTGGAAGCACCGGGTGATGCATGACTGCAGCTGTGCATCACAGCCTGGAGACGACAACATCTTCGTCGTCATGCGGCAGGCATTATGCTGACCGCGGCACTCCTGCACGCACGGATCAGCGTGCGCAGCCGCAGAAGCGGCTAAAGCGACAAGCCCGCAGACAGCAGCGGCTGACATTTGTTTGAACAGCCATGCTACTCGCGACATGTGCCGCCTCCTCACTCCCGACCGTGGGGCTGGGCCAAACGACGGGTGCTAGTCAATCGCCCATGAATATTGTCTGAACCGGGGCCACGTGGGCCCGCTGTTCGCGATCAGAACGCAAATTCCTCGAAAATGTGGTCAATATTGCTCTCCCAGTCGCTGGAGTAGCGCCGCAGGAACTCATCTGACATCGTCTGGCCGCTTTCCGCGATCCGCTCGAGGGGCTCCAGGTACATCGTCTCGTCCTGCTTTGCCGAATTCAAACGCCCACGGTTCTTCAGTCCCAGCCGCGATATACGGAGGGCCTGCCGGGCAAGGTCGCGAACGGTCATCGAACGGAACCGCGTTGCAAACCCTAGCTTCGGCACGTCGTTCCTCAGCGCCTCGCGCTCTCCGGCGCTCCAGTCGCGCACCATCTCCCAGGCTTGATCGAGCGCCGTCTCGTCGTAGAGGATTCCGGTCCAGAATGCCGGCAGCGCGGTAATCGTGCCCCATCGGCCGCCATCGGCGCCGCGCATTTCGAGGAATCGTTTGAGCCGGACTTCGGGGAAAAGAGTTGTGAGGTGATCGGACCAGTCGTCGGCGGTTGGGCGCTGGCCTTCGAAACCTTTGAGGCGTCCGGCTAGAAAATCTCGGAACGATGCTCCGGCGACGTCGATGTAGTTGCCGTCCCTATAGACGAAGTACATCGGCACATCGAGCGCATACTCGACGTAGCGCTCGTACCCCATCCCTGGTTCGAATACGAACAGAAGCATGCCGGTTCGCCGATTGTCCGTATCGCGCCAGACTTCGCTGCGCATCGATTGAAATCCATTCGGTCTGCCTTCCGTGAACGGCGAAGACGCGAATAGTGCTGTCGCGATCGGCTGCAATGCCAGCGAGACGCGCAGCTTTTTCACCATGTCGGGTTCGGAGCCGAAGTCCAGGTTCACCTGCACCGTCGCCGTGCGGTACATCATGTCGAGGCCGCGGCTGCCGACCGTCGGCATGTAGCGCGTCATGACCTGATAACGCTTTTTCGGCATGCGCGGGACTTCGTCGAGTCGCCACTTCGGCGAGAAGCCGATGCCCAGAAAGCCGATCGCAAGATCTTCGCCGACGTCGATGACCTCGCGCAGGTGCTCATTCGTTTCGGCCGCCGTTTCGTGCAATGTTTCGACCGGCGCTCCCGAGAGTTCGAATTGTCCGCCCGGTTCGAGGCTTATCGTGCCGCCCTTTTCTCCATCCGGCCGCCTCAGCGCGATGATGTTTTCGCCTTCGCGGATGGCGATCCAGCCATGGCGCCTAATCAACTCTTCCATCAGAGCGCGGATGCCGTCCGGCCCATCGTAGGAAACCGGAGCAAGCGATCCGGTGCGAAAGACGAACTTCTCGTGTTCGGTGCCTATACGCCAGTCGGACTTCGGCTTCTCGCCGGCCGCAATCCAGCGCACGAGATCGTCGCGCGTTTCGACCGTCGCGCTTTGCGAACCTTGTTCTCGCGTTGACATGCTCGAGCGGCCCGGCCCATTCCTGATTGCACCCGCGGCGGCGCCCGCACGGCCTGAGCCTTATGGCGGGGCGCGACACCGACGGCAAGTGTGAGCGAATTTAGCGCCGCCGCCAGTCGCCGAGTATGGCATTGGTCAGCGCCAGCATCGCGACTGCGGCCGTGTCCGCCCGCATTATCCGGGGGCCGAGCGACACCGGAACGACGAACGGCTTGCCGGCAAGCCGCTGGCGTTCACCGGCGGAGAAGCCGCCCTCCGGCCCGATCAGCACAGCGAGCGGCCCTGGCGCGATCCTGCTTAGCGATTCGATCGGATCGGCGTCGTCTTCGTGCTCGTCACAGTAGATGAGCTTTCGCGTCGCATCCCACCCGGTCAGGGCATCCTGCAGCCGGACCGGCTCATCGACCTCCGGAACCCGAAGAATGCCGCATTGCTCGGCCGCCTCGATGACGTTGGCGCGCATCCGCTCGGTGTTGACCCTCTCCGCGATCGTTCTTTCGGTAATGACAGGCCGCAAGCGACGGACACCCATTTCCGTCGCCTTCTGCACCATGTAATCGAGCCGCGACCTTTTGAGCGGAGCGAAGAGATATTCGATATCCGGACCGCCTTCCTGCGGACGAACCTGACGCTCGAGCCGCAGCACCGCGCCACGTTTTTTGACCTCGGCGAGAGACGCAAGCCACTCCCCATCCCGGCCATTGAAAACGAGGACCTCGGCGCCCGTTCTTAGGCGCAGTACTGTCGTCAGATAGCGGGCCTGGGGCTCGGTGAGTTCCAGTGTCTCGCCCGCGGCAAGGCCGCTCTCTACAAAAAGCCGTTCCGATGTTAAGTCGCGAATTGCCATGTTCCGGTCGTACCGAAGCTTTCAATGCGGTCAAGCCGCTTTGATGGTGTGGCCGACGTTGCGCAGTTCTGCATCGCGAGATAGCGTTTCCGACAAACCGCTAGAGAACGTCTGAGCACTATGGAGACAGAGTTTTCGCCGATCGCCGATGCCCCGCCCTCGAATTGGGTCGACCGATGGGCGCCCGAATCGTGGCGTCCCTATCTAAGGCTCGGGCGCTTCGACCGGCCGATCGGTGCCTGGCTGTTGCTTTTTCCGTGCTGGTGGTCGCAAACGCTCGCCCAAATAGCCGCCGGCGAGACGTTTCTCAACTTCGGTTATCTCGTCCTTTTTGCCATCGGCGCCTTGTCGATGCGCGCCGCAGGATGCGCTTACAATGACTATATCGACCGCGACATCGACGCCAAGGTTCACCGAACCGCGAATCGTCCAATTCCTTCAGGACGGGTTTCGCCGGAAGCGGCATTGGTTTTTGTGGCAGCGATGGCCTGCATCGGCCTGGCAGTTCTCCTCAATTTCAATTGGTTCACGATCTGGCTCGCCATTTCGTCACTGCTGATCGTCGCCGCCTATCCCTTTGCCAAGCGCGTTATCCCCTATCCGCAACTGGTGCTCGGGTTCGCATTCAGCTGGGGCGCGCTGGTCGGCTGGGCCGCGGTCAAGGGCTCGCTCGGCTTGCCCGCGCTCGCACTCTTCACCGGCTGTGTGTTCTGGACCATCGGCTACGACACGATCTACGCCCATCAGGACAAAGAGGACGATGCACTGCTCGGGCTTGGCTCGACGGCTCTGAAATTCGGAGACAACACGGTGTCCACGGTCGGGGCGCTGTACGGACTGGCCGCCATTTTCTGGCTCGTCGCCGGGGCCCTGGCAGGTGCGCACCTCGTCTATTTTCTCGCCGTTGCGTTGGTCTTTTTGCAGATGTCGTGGCAAGTGGCGACGCTCGACGTTGACGATTCCGCCAATTGCCTGAGGCGATTTCAGTCCAACCGCGACGTGGGCGTAGCTGTATTCCTGGGCTTGGTCGCCGATAAGGCACTTTCGTGGTTCGCAGGACTTGGCTGAACACAGGCCACACGACGACATGTCGCCACACACAGCAACGGCGCGAGGTTGAACCACTCGCGCCGTGCCGTTACGTCTCGCCTGTTGATTTTTTTCGAGCTTCTGTCAGTCCAAGCTGGCTAACATTTCTAACTGAATTGTCTTCCATTAGACTTAAATTGTATCGTGAAAATATGCTTAAGGCGATGTCTCAAGTTCGGACGGACGGGATCGAGCTTCCGCACCACCAAGCGGTTGACGTCATTCGCCGCTTGGGCTTTCTGCCGACAGCGAAACGGCGATCTTTCAGGAGAAGATGAATTGCAACGGCCCGCCTCTTCCCCGGACACACAGCCTCAACTTCTTCACCTTGTCTTCGGCGGTGAGCTGAAATCGCTGGAAGGCCACGAATTTCGCGATCTCAGCAGCGTCGATGTGGTCGGGATCTACCCCAACTACCAAAGCGCCTATGCGGCGTGGAAGGGAGCAGCCCAGCGCTCGGTCGACAACGCGATGATGCGCTATTTCATTGTTCACCTCCACCGCCTGCTCGCGCCGAACGGCTTGGGCCCGGTGCGGCAGGCGACACCCACATCGTGAGTTCGCTTCCTCAGAAAGCCGAAAAGAAACAGCGCCCGCGTTTGCGGCTCGATGCAGCGTCTCGCGCGCTACTCCACCGCTTCATGATGGACTGGGTCTGGCCGCGGCGGCTGGAGCTCATCTGGACGCTGTTTCTGACAGTCTGCCTTGCCGGCGTCACCGGCAGCTATCCGGCGATCATTAAGAAATCATTCGACCTGCTGATGGGCGGGCACAAGGGCGCGTTGCCGTGGGTCCTTGCAGCAATTGTCGGCATTACGCTTGCCCGGGCGACACTGCTTTTTTTACAGGCCGTGGCGTCGAGCCGTGTGGTTTTACGCCTTACGTCCGACATGCAGAAGGTCGCCTTTCGGCATCTCATCAACTCGGATTTCTCACGCCTGTCGCGCGAGACGCCGGGACGGCTGATGTCACGCCTGACGAACGACATTGGATTTATTCAGGTCGCGTTGACCGCCGGGCTGAATTCGTTCCTGCGCGATCTCTTTTCAGTGATCGCACTCGTCTTCGCGATGCTTTACCTCGACTGGGCGATGACACTCATTGTCCTCGGCGTATATCCGCTCGCTGCGATTCCGGTCGCGACCATCAGCGACAGGCTCCGCCGCGTTGCAAAACGCACGCAGAGCGGCCTTGGCGACATGACATCGCTGCTGTCTGAGAAACTTTCGGGCGCCCGTCTCATCAAGTCGTTTCGCCTCGAGGACTACGCCGCCGCGCGGCTCGACAACAGTTTCGAGGAACTTTACGGGCTCAAAATGAAATCGGTGCGCACGCGCGCCCGCATGGACCCGATCCTCGAGGCACTAGGCGGCCTGGCTGTCGCGGGCGTCGTCGGCTTCGCTTACCTTCGCATTTCGCACGGCATTTCGACCGTCGGCGATTTCATGGGTTTCATAACGGCGTTGTTGATGGCCGCGCAGCCAATTCGTGCGCTCGGAAATCTCGCCGGCCGCGTCCAGGAAGGCATCGCAGCGGCCGAAAGTTTCTACGGCCTGATCGATGAAAAGCCGGCGATTACCGATAAGCCCGTCGCCAAACAGCTTCAAGTTTCAGAAGGTGCCATTTCCTTCCGCAACGTGGCGTTCAGCTACGACAAGCGCTCGAAAGAGCGTGCCGTCTCCAACTTTACGCTCGAAGTGCCGGGTGGCAGCACCGTTGCGCTCGTCGGCCGTTCGGGTGGCGGCAAGTCAACCGTCGTCAATCTTGTGCCGCGGCTTTTCGATACGATCGAAGGAGCGATTTTCATCGACGGGCAAAATGTGCAGGACGTGACGCTAGCGTCTCTGCGCGACCAGGTGGCAATCGTCAGTCAGGACATCACGCTCTTCGACGATACGATTGCCGCCAACATCGCCCTCGGGCGTCTTGGCGCCAGCGAAAGCGACATCATCGAGGCCGCAAAGGCCGCAGCGGCCCACGACTTCATCTTGGCCCAACCGCAAGGCTATCGGACGATGATCGGCGACCGGGGCGGCCGGCTTTCCGGCGGCCAGCGCCAGCGACTGGCACTGGCACGTGCGATACTCAAGAACGCGCCCATTCTGTTGCTCGACGAAGCGACAAGCGCGCTTGATAACGAAAGCGAGCAGCTCGTTCAGGAAGCGCTCGCCACGTTCACGCGCAGCCGCACAACTCTCGTCATCGCGCATCGGCTCTCGACAGTGCAGAACGCCGACATGATTTGCGTCATGGAAGCAGGCTCAATCGTCGAGCGCGGCACTCATGCAGAGCTTCTGGCGCGCAACGGACCTTATTCGCGCTTGAGCCGTTCGAGCCACGGACAGGCTCTCGCAAGCTGAGAAAGACTTCGTCTATTCGCGGTTCAAGAAGTCGTTGACCAGTCTGTTCGCCCAGGCGCGCGCTTTGAACGAATGGGCGATCTCGTCCGGATCGTAGACCTTCTCGACCCAGTCCCAGAATTCGATGCCTGTCACGGCAGCGTCTTCCAGGTAGCGATCGAAGACCGCGTCGAGCACGCCGGTATCGGCATTGCGGAAATGGCCGTACCGCAGCGATAGCTGGTCTTTCGCCTCACGGATCGGCACACCGTCGAGGACATGGCGGACCATCACCCCCATCAGACCGGCGCGATCGGCCCCTGATTTGCAATGTATGAGGATTGGGTATTCCACACTCGTCAGCAACGCCTTGATGGCCTTGAACTGGGCACGTGTCGGTGCGGCACGCGACCTCAGCGCCAAATCGACAAGCTTCACGCCATGACGCGCGCATGCCTGCTGCTCCAGCCAGCGCGTTCCGAACGTTTGCTCCCCGCGGAGATTGACGATCGTTTTTATGCCACGTTTGGCGAGCCATCGGACGTGATGGGGCGCGGGCTGAGCTGAGCGCCAAGCATCCTGCGATATACGATGCCTGTTATTGCGGACGAGCCGCACAAGCCCGTAGTCTATAAAGAGCATTTCCGCGTAGCATAAGAAAGGTGCGAACCTTGACCCCAGCCAGGACGGTGACGAATGAACGACCCTGTCCAGCAGAGCACCGCTCTTGCGGCGCAGGCCGCGCTTCGCTTGTTTGATGAGGTTCGCCATCGTGGGCTATCAGAATGCCCCGATTCGGAGCCTGAGCACGCGTGCCCCAATGCTGCCGTTCTGCTGTTTGTTCGACAAAGCGCGTGATCCAATCCAATTGAACTTGCTAAGTATTCACTATAGCTACAGGCCGCAAGGGGCTTGGATAGCGACCGCTTCGCGCGCCGCAAGGCCTTGCTACAGTTACAAAAAGGCAGCGGCATCTTATGGCTGAAACTAAGAAGACGCTTGTGCAATTCGGCGGAAAAGCGCTGGCGGGTTTCGTACGCCATGTTGTGAACACGTCGAAAATCATCAGCGATCCTCCGAATCTCGCGGACAAACTTCGCGACGCTCATCCCTGTATCGTTGCGTGCTGGCACGGCCAATTCATGATGATTTCGGCGCTGCGTCCGCTAAATATCAGGGTCGCCGCGATGGTTGCCCGGCACGGCGACGCCGAACTGATCAGCGAAACATTGCGCGCGATCGACGTCGAACTCATTCGCGGCGCCGGGGCGGGTGAGCGCAAACGCGATCGCGGCGGCGCCGCAGCGCTGCGCGCCTCGCTTCGCGCGTTGGCGAACGGCTCCTCGCTTGTCATGACCGCCGACGTTCCACCCGGACCGGCTCGCGTCGCCGGCGCTGGCATCATTACGATCGGGCGCATGTCCGGCCGGCCTATCGTTCCGATCGCGGTAGCAACCAAGCACTTCGCCTCGTTCGATACGTGGAGCCGGATTACCGTCAATCTTCCCTATTCAAATCTCGCATTCGTCGTTGGCGATCCGATCGAGGTTCCGCATGACGCGGACGATGCCGCGCTCGAAGTCAAACGCCTCGAACTAGAAGCGATCCTCAATGCCGCAACCACGAAAGCCTACGCGCTCGCGGGCGGCGATCTACGCAGGGCCACGCCGCTCGACCACCTTGCGGCGATGTCTCCGCCAGAGCCGGGCTTAGCACTCAAGACCTACCGCGCCGCAACCTCGCTGCTCCGGCCCGCCGTACCGCTGTTGCTCAACGTTCGTGGCCGGCAAGGCAAGGAGGATGTCAGCCGGCGCGGAGAGCGGCTGGGTTTCGCAGGCCGTCCGCGTCCGGCAGGTCAGGTCGTCTGGGTGCATGCGGCGAGCGTCGGCGAAACGAACGCCATCCTTCCACTTATCGAGGGCCTCCTCAATGCCAACCCGCACATCCACGTCCTGCTGACGACCGGCACGACCACGTCTGCCGGCATCGCAGGCAGCCGACTACCGGACCGGGCATTTCACCAATTCATTCCCCTCGACGTGGCGCAGTACGTCGCGCGATTTCTGGATCACTGGAAACCGGCACTAGCGATTTTCACGGAATCCGATATCTGGCCGAACCTCGTTCTCGAAACGGCCGAGCGACAAATTCCACTTGTGCTCGTCAACGCCAGAATGTCGCCGCGGAGCATCAACCGCTGGCGCAAGTTCGCCAAGTTCGGCCGACCGCTGTTTTCGCGCTTTGCGGCCGTGCTTGCGCAAAACGCCCAGGTCGCACGTGCCATCAAGCGCCTCGGGGCGCCGAATATCATCATCGCGGGCAACATAAAGATCGACTCCCCGCCGCCTCCTGTCGATCATTCCGAGCTCGCAAGCCTGAGAAGCGCGGTCGGCGACCGCCCCGTCTTTCTGGCGGCCAGCACGCATCCCGGCGAGGACAGCGTGATCGCGGCAGCACACACACTGATGCGCCGCGACATCGAAGGGCTGCTGACGATCATCGTGCCGCGCCATCCCGAGCGCGGCGGCGGGCTTGCCGCGACGCTCGGCGGCCTTGGGCTCAAGACGCAGCTGCGGTCGAAGTCGTCGGCTCCCGAACCCGAAACCGAAATTTATGTCGCCGATAGCATCGGCGAACTCGGAACCTTTTATGCGATTGCGCCCGTTGCTCTTGTCGGTGGATCGCTTGTCGAGCACGGCGGACAAAACCCCATCGAGGCTGTTCGCCACGGCGCCTGCGTACTGACGGGGCCGTTCATTCACAACTTTCGCGAAGCTTACGCCTCGCTTTTTCGCGAAGGCGGCGCGATCGAAGTGCGCTCGTCCGACGACATCGCACGGCAAGTTACGATGCTCCTCAGCGACCAGCTCGCCGCAAAGCGCATGCGCGCCGGTGCAGACCGCGCATTGCAAACGCTCGGCGGTGCACTGGAGAAGACGCTCAATGCCATCCTGCCCCTGCTCGAGAAGAGAAGGATGTGAGCTTGCGAGGCTCCGAACCCGGTTGGTGGTACGGCACCGGGCCGCAGTGGCGGGCGACGCTACTTTCCCCGATCGGGGCGCTCGTCGGAGCAATCGCGATGGCGAGATTGCGCGGTGCGAAGCCCTATCGGCCGCTAATCCCGGTCATATGCGTCGGAAATTTCACGGCGGGAGGATCGGGAAAAACGCCACTCGCAATTCTGCTCGCCCGCATTGTTTCCGGCCTCGGTCGCGAGCCCTGGTTTCTCTCCCGCGGCTACGGTGGAACTCTCAAAGGTCCGCTACGCGTCGAACCCGCTACGCACAGCGCGGATGAAGTCGGAGACGAGCCGCTTCTGCTCGCGCGTCACGCGCCCACCGTCATCGCGCGGGACCGGCGGCGAGGCGCCGAGGCGATCGAAGCAAGCGCCTCGCAGGATGGCGTCATCATCATGGACGACGGATTGCAGAATCCGGCACTTGCAAAGAACCTTTCGGTTGCCGTTGTCGACACGGATCGTGGCTTCGGCAACGGCTACGTGATCCCGGCCGGACCGCTGCGCGCACCCCTGGCGGCGCAAATCGGCCTTGCCGGCCTGATCGTCATGACCGGCCGAAGGCCCTCCGGCGAGCCGCCGCTTGTCACAATGTTGCGCGAAATGACGGTCGTTCCGATCGTCAAAGCCGAGGCGCGCCCCACGGGCGGTGCCGCCGACCTCAAAGGACGAAAGGTCGTCGCATACGCGGGGATCGCCAATCCTCACCGTTTCTTTTCGATGCTCGACAGCCTCGGCGCCGACATCGTCGAACGGCACACGTTCGCGGACCATCACGCCTTCAGCGAGGCCGAAGCCGAGATGCTTCTCGACGGCGCGAGCCGCAGCCATGCAAGTCTTGTCACGACAGAGAAAGATCTCGTCCGGCTTACAGCTGCATCTGGCCGCCGCGCCGAACTCAAAAAGCGATCAGCGGCGCTGCCGATTGAAACAGTGATCGAGGGTGCGGATTTGAAGGTCCTGACGGCTATGATCGAACGCGCCATCACCCGTTGATTGCTTCAGCCCGTCCGGCGCGCCCTCAGATCGAGATAGCGTTGCACCGAAACTGCCGCTGAAGCGTAAGCCTCCTGAGCGTCGACGCTCCAGTAGCGCAAATCGGCAAGCGCAATCGGCTCACCAGTGACCGCGCAGCGGACAAATTCGCCGGGCGACAGCACTTCGAATTCGCCATCCAAAAATCGAAGCTTGGCTTCGTTGCGAACGCCAAAAAATTTCTCAATACAATTCATCAATTACCCTGGGACGCCGTTCCCTAGGCCGCCGATTTGCGCAGGTTCGTGCCACGCAGTTGATAAGAATTCGGCAGGCTTATTGCTATTCTTCTAACCCAAAATCACTAAAAAAGAGAGCCCTGTCCGCCGCGCCTGCTCCCCTTGGGGCGCGGCGTTTTGGACCCACTTCCGGCTGCAGCCTCACCGGGCCCAGGCTCTGCCGTTCCGCCGCCGTTTGCAACGACGCCGACGCGGCCGTCCGCGAACTCGACACTCAGTGCCGCACCGGGAGCGACCGATCGCGCGTACCTGACCATAATTCCCGCCTCGTCACGCACAAGTGCAAAGCCGCGGGAAAGCACGCTCTGGTAGCCCAGAGAATTGAGCAGTGCGCTCTTGCCATCCAATACCCTGCGGCGCACCGCCACGCGATTGAGCAGGGCCTGACCAGCGCGCCTCTCGACCGCGACAAGCCTTTCGCCTAGCCGGGCCACTTTTTGAGCCAGCGGCGCCGTCGTCAGACGTCCCGAAATGCGCGCCAGTTTCGTTGCGTGTGCGCGCGCATTGGCAAGCAGTGCGCGCGACAGACGCCGATCGACAGCGTCGAAGTGCTGGCGCGGCAGAGCGACAATATCATCGAGCGTCGGGAGGCCTCGAGACGCTGCCTTCAGATGCGTGCGTACGCCGTCGAGCAGGCGGCGCACGGCCGTTCGCTTGCGCAATTGAAGCTTGTCGAGCGTATCGATCAACTCGGAATACTTCGGCACCGCCCACTCGGCCGCCTTGGTCGGCGTCGGCGCGCGCGCATCGGCGACGAGGTCGATCAGGGTCCAGTCCGTTTCGTGTCCGACTGCGGAAATCAACGGAATAAGGCTCTCGGCCGCGGCGCGCACGACGATCTCTTCGTTGAAGATCCACAAATCCTCAAGGCTGCCGCCGCCACGTGCTACGATCAGCACGTCGGGTCGTGGAATTTTTCCGTTCACCTCGAACGCATTGAACCCGCGGATCGCGGCCGCCACTTCGATGGCACTGCCTTCGCCTTGTACCCGCACCGGCCAGATCAAAACGTAAGTCGGAAAGCGTTCGTAGAAGCCGGCCAGCATGTCACGGATCACCGCGCCCGTTGGCGACGTGATGATGCCGACTATTTTCGGCAGGAACGGGCGGGGCCTTTTGCGGGCTTCCTCGAAAAGACCCTCGGCTGCGAATTTGCGCTTTCTTTCATCGAGCAGCGCCATAAGCGCGCCGGCACCCGCGGGATCGAGCGCCTCGATGACGATCTGATATTTCGACGACCCCTGAAACGTCGTGACGCGGCCCTGGACGACGACTTCCATGCCCTCTTCGGGTTTGAAGCGCAGCCGGCCAAATGCTCCTTTCCAGATCACCGCCTCGATCTTGGCCTTGTCGTCCTTGAGAGCGAAATAGCAATGGCCGGACGAGTGCGGTCCGCGATAGCCCGAGATTTCGCCGCGCAGGCGGACGAAACCGAAACCGTCTTCGAGCGCGCGTTTGATGGCGCCCGAGAGCTCGGACACCGAGAATTCCGGGGCGTTGGCGCCAGGCCGGTTATCAGTCGCGTTGTTCGTTGAATTCAATGGCTTGCTGTCTACTTGTTTGGCCGTCTTGCCTGTTTCTCGTTCGATGCTACACCAAAGCGCGAGTTGCAACAGGCGACCTGATGAATGTCTTGCTGATTGGCGCGGGCGGCCGCGAGCACGCGCTCGCCTGGGCGTTGAGCGCAAGCCCTCTCCTGACCAAGCTCTTCTGCGCGCCCGGGAATCCCGGGATTGCAGAAGTCGCCCAATGTATCCCGACCGATCCTTCCGATCACGATGTCATCATCGAGTTTTGCCGCGACGCGCGGATTGAGCTGGTCGTCATCGGCCCCGAGGCACCGCTTGTTGCAGGGCTGGGTGACGCTCTCGGCGAGGCGGGCATTAAGTATTTCGGTCCGACGAAAGCCGCGGCACAGCTCGAAGGCTCGAAAGGCTTTACCAAGGATCTCTGCCGCAAGGCCAACATTCCGACGGCAGCCTACGGCCGCTTCATGGACCCAGAAGCCGCCAAGACGTATCTGGCGTCGCAAAGCCTGCCGATCGTTGTCAAGGCCGACGGACTGGCGGCCGGTAAAGGCGTCATCATTGCGACAACACGGGAAGAAGCCGAGGCCGCCGTCGATGCCTGTCTTTCTGGCGCCTTCGGCGCAGCGGGCAACGAGATTGTCATCGAAGAATTTCTCGAAGGCGAGGAAGCCAGCTTCTTCGCACTTTGCGACGGCGTTACGGCGCTGGCGCTGGCTTCTGCGCAAGATCACAAGCGCGCCGGCGACGGCGACACCGGCCCGAATACCGGCGGCATGGGCGCCTATTCACCGGCGCCGATCATCACACCTGAGATGTCGGACCGAGTCATGCGCGAGATCATCATGCCGACCGTCAAGGCGATGGCCGAGCGCGGCATGCCCTTCAAAGGCGTTCTGTTTGCGGGTCTGATGATCTCGGCCTCTGGGCCGAAGCTCATCGAGTTCAATGTCCGCTTCGGCGATCCCGAAACGCAAGTCTTGATGATGCGCCTCAAATCCGATCTTCTTGCCGCCTTATTGGCGACCGTTGACGGCGTTCTTTCGGATTTCGATCTTCGCTGGAGCGATGACGCGGCATTGACGGTCGTGATGGCTGCGAACGGCTACCCCGGTAAGCCGACGAAGGGCACCGAGATCAAAGGTCTGGATGCGGCGAACCAAACACCGAACGTGGAAATTTTTCACGCCGGGACCCGCCGCGACGGTCAGCGCCTTGTTGCCGACGGCGGCCGCGTGCTGGATGTTACCGGCCGTGGACGCAACGTTGCCGAAGCGCGCGCTGCCGCCTACGCCGCAATCGCAAAGATCAACTGGCCGGGTGGCTTCTATCGCAAAGACATCGGATGGCGCGCCCTGCAGAGAAGTGAAACCTAACGAACGTGCCTTCGATTGAGCGGACAACGGATTGCAGATCGCCTATGACCGCTCGCATGTCTCAAAGGTTGCCGATCCACAGTGGACGCCCGGTCCGGACGCCGACCATCGGCCTCGCCCTTGGTGGTGGCGGAGCGCGCGGTCTCGCGCACATCGCGATGCTCGAGGCCTTTGACGAACTCGGCGTAAAACCGCACATCATCGCCGGCACGTCGATCGGCGCGATTTACGGCGCAGCATTCGCATCTGGAATTTCAGGCCGCGAACTCCGCGAGCACACGAGGGAAATTCTCTCGCAGCGCTTTGGCCTGCTGCGCAATCTGCTCGCGGCCACGGGGCAGCCGTTCCAGCGGATCATGAGCGTCCTCGGTGCACGCAGCGCGATTCTGGATCCATCTGGTCTTCTCGACTTGATCCTGCCGAAGTACGTGAAGAACGATTTCGCCGATTGCGAGATTCCGCTGAAGATCGTCGCCTCGGATTTCTACGATCAGGAGCCGAGGGTCTTCACGGAAGGGCCGCTCCGACCCGCAGTCGCAGCCAGCATGGCGCTGCCGGTTCTCTTCCAACCGGTAGTCACCGGCGGCCGGGTCCTGATCGACGGCGGGTTGACCAATCCGTTGCCGTTCGACCTGCTGATGGGCGAGGCCGACATCGTCGTCGCCATCGACGTTTCGGGCGCACCTGTGCCCGATCCGAGACGCGCAACGCCGACAGTTTTTGAAGCCCTGTTCGCTAGTGCGTTCCTGTTTGAATCATCGATCGTCAAGGAGAAGCTGAAAGCGGCACAGCCCGATATCTTGATCAGCGCCGGCACGAGCAAATATCAGGCGCTCGACTTCATGAAATTCGATCAGATTCTGGCAGCCTCAAAACCAGCCAAGGAGCGGCTGAAGCAGCAGCTCGCGCGCGTCCTCTCGGTGGAAACCCTGCCGCAACTCGCGGAGCCCGAGCTGATGCTCGAAGCTGACGTGCCGCCGCAAAAGCCAAGAAAGCGCGGCCTGCTGGCGCGCGCCCGCAAAAGACACCAGCAGGAATAAGCCTGCGCTTCCTAAATGCTGGCAGCCTTGTTCCCCTCCCCTCGCGGGAGGGGTAGGGGTGCGGTGGGACACGCTTCGTCTTGTACTCGATCTTTTTTGAGAGCCGAAAGTAACTCTCCGCCCGTCGCACTACCCCCACCCCCGACCCCTCCCCGCAAGAGGGAGGGGAGCGATGATCAGGGCCTGGTTGCCGACAAGGTTGATCAGGTTTCGCGTTTTGCGACAAAGAAGTCTCTGAGCAGCGCTCCCGCCTCTGCTTCCGCGATTCCCGGGTAGATTTCGGGCACATGATGGCACGTCGGATGGCTGAACACACGCGCCCCGTGCTCGACACCGCCGCCTTTAGGGTCGCTGGCGCCATAGTAGAGACGCCTTACGCGCGCGAACGAAATCGCTGCCGCGCACATCGCGCAGGGCTCGAGCGTGACGTAGAGGTCGCAACCGATAAGCCGTTCCGAGCCGACGACAGTACAGGCGCCGCGGATAGCATTCATTTCCGCGTGCGCCGTCGGATCACTCAGTCCGCACGTTCGATTGCCGGCCACGGCTACGACCTGGCCCGTTGGTGATACGATCACGGCACCGACAGGCACTTCGCCGCGTGCGGCCGCGGCGCGGGCTTCGGCGAGCGCAAGCGACATATGGCTTACGGCGCCGGTCGATGTCATAAGCTCGCTCCGTCAATCGAAGTGATCCAATCGTTCATGTCTAAAATCGCAAGCTCCGCCAAGAAAGAAAACCGCGACGGCCCGATGCGCATCGCCAAGGCGATGGCGCGCGCCGGCCTCTGCTCGCGCCGCGAAGCGGAGCGCTGGATCGCCGATGGCCGGGTCAGCGTCAATGGTAAACTGCTCAAAACTCCCGCAATCGAAGTCAGCGCCAGCGACAAGATTTTTGTCGACGGCAAGCCGCTGCCGTCCGCCGCGCCGCCGCAGCTCTGGCGCTATCACAAGCCAAAAGGCGTCGTCACCACGCATTCCGACCCGCAAGGCCGCCCGACCGTATTCGAAAAAATGCCGCCGGAAATGCCGCGCGTCATGTCCGTCGGCCGGCTGGATTTCAATACCGAAGGCCTGCTGTTGCTGACCAATGACGGCGAGCTGGCGCGTCATCTGGAGCTACCGGTTAACGGCTGGGTCCGGCGTTACCGCGTCAGAGCGAAGGGCCGGGTGGCGGCGGCCAATCTCGCCAAACTCAAGGACGGCATCACGATCGACGGCGTCAATTACGGTCCGATCGAAGCCGCCGTCGACAGCGTTCAGGGTGCAAACACGTGGCTGACGATCGCCATACGCGAGGGCAAAAATCGCGAGGTGCGCAATGTGCTCAGCCATCTCGGCCTTGTCGTAAACCGCCTGATCCGCGTGTCATTTGGCCCATTTCAGCTTCTCGATCTTTCACCCGGCGCGGTCGAGGCCGTTAAGCGGCGCGTGCTTGCCGCTCAGCTCGGACCAAAGGCGGCCGAGGCGTTTGGCCTTTCCGAAAGTCAAGTCGAGCGCAAGGCGCGCCACGCGCGAGGTAAGGCCGCGAGCGGAGCCGGCGACGCATGAGGGTTGTTGCCGGCAGGTTTCGCGGCCGCCCGCTAGCGGCGCCCGGCGACGCGGGCACTCGCCCGACCTCGGACCGCGTGCGCGAGAGCGTCTTCAATATTCTGGCTCACGGTCTCGGAGATTTCTCGATTGAAGGGCGGCGGGTTATCGACCTGTTCTCCGGAACGGGCGCCCTCGGCATCGAAGCGTTGTCGCGCGGAGCAAGCTACTGTCTGTTCGTGGAGGAGGCGCCCGACGCCCGGGCACTCATCCGCCGTAACGTCGAAGCCTTTGGCCTTACCGGCGAAACGCGCATCTTCCGCCGCGACGCGACCGATCTCGGACCAGCCGGAAACATGGAGCCGTATGGCCTGGCGTTTCTCGATCCGCCCTACGGCAAAGGCCTTGGCGAAAAGGCTCTGGCAGGCCTGGCCGAAGGCGGTTGGCTGACGCCGGGAGCGATCGCGGTTTTCGAAGAAAAAGCCGGTGCGCCGATCGGCATTCCGCCTAAGTTCAGCACGCTCGATTCGCGGACTTGGGGCGAAACCGAGGTGCGCTTCCTGAGCTTTACGCCCTCCACTCTCAAGAAACCCTAATAAACTCAAATCTCTAGGGCGTGTTCCCAGTGGCACTGCTAGCCGCTGCTCGATCGGCTTAGGCTGCGGCAACGCGGTTGATCGCCGAGGCTCCACATGCAGTTTAATATTATGCGTTCAAGGGTTTGGAGTTTTCTTCAGCAAATCCTATGTCAATGTGTGGAAAGGTTGTACTTGACCAAAGTATACTTTTTCGCGCAACTATGCCGACCCGCCCGCTCGGGTGTCCGATGCCGGGGCCTTGAACCCCGATTGATTGGAGCCGTGACGTGATCGTTTGTCAGTGCGCCGTTATCTCAGACCGGGATATCGAGCTTGCCGTTTCCGAAATCATGAACTCCGGGCCCGGGCTGCTGCCGACTCCGGGCGTCGTCTTTCGGCATCTCAGCAAGAAGATGAACTGCTGCACCTGCGCGCCCGTCGCCGTAACGGTCATTTATGCCGCCATGGACAAGCTGGCAAAGGATACGCGCGTCTGCCCGTTTGCGCTGGCAGAAGCCCGCGCCAAGCTTGTGCGCATCGAAGAGCGGCGCGAGGAGCGCCAGCGTCGCATCGCTGCCGCGAGCCTCACTGGCCGTCAAGGACGTCCGCGCCGTCGCGTCGCGTAACTGTCGCTGACGCAACAATCTTAATGCCCGCGAGAAGTTCCCGATTGATGCTCGGGCCCCTGGCGATCCCTTGTCCAATCCGCTACTTGTGTCCAATGGTTCGACCGCCTTGGGCTTTGAGCCTTCGGCATTCGTAAATGGAAGGGCTGGGAGCGCCGCATGAAGGGCAACGACGAAGTTATTACGCGCTTGAACGAGGCACTGAAACTCGAACTCGGCGCCGTCAACCAATACTGGTTACACTTTCGGCTGCTCGACAACTGGGGATTCAAGAAGCTCGCCAAGAAGGAGCGCAAAGAGTTGATCGAGGAAATGCATCACGCCGATCGTCTCATCGATCGCATCATCTTCCTCGAAGGTCATCCGAACCTGCAATACGTCGCGCCGTTGATGATCGGCGAAAACATCAAGGAAGTTCTCGAGTGTGACCTTAGGGGCGAGCACATCGCGCGGGACTACTACAAGCGGTCACGCGAGATCTGCCGCGACCTCGGCGACTACGTAACGATGGCGCTGTTCGAAGACCTGCTGAAGGACGAAGAAGGCCACATCGATTTCCTCGAGACGCAGCTCGACCTCCTCGGCAGCATTGGCCTCGAGAACTACGGCCAGCTCAACGCCGAAAGCGCCAACGACTCCGACGATCATTGAGGCAATTACATCTCCCTCTCCCCGCACGCGGGGGAGGGAGATTTCAACGCCGCCCGAACAGGCGCTCGATGTCTGAAAGTTTCAGCGCGACGTAGGTCGGGCGGCCGTGGTTGCATTGGCCCGAATAGGGCGTCGCTTCCATTTGCCGGAGCAGCGCATTCATCTCTTCGGCCGTTAGCCGCCGGCCTGAGCGCACGCTGCCGTGGCACGCCATCCGTGACGCTACGCTGTCTAGACGGTCTTTCAGCGTGCTCGCGGTGCCGTTGGCGCGCAACTCGGCGGCGAGGTCTTTGACGAGGCCCTCTATGTCCGTCTCGCCAAGCAATGCCGGCGTCGCTCTGATCGCAACCGCGCCTTCCCCGAACCCCTCCAAGATGAGACCCAGTTCGGCAAGCTCTGTAGCGCTGCCCTGAAGCAGCTCGGCGTCATCGGCATCGAGCGTGACGATCGCCGGGATGAGCAAACCTTGCGTCGCGACGCCTCCGCTGGACAGCGCCGACTTTAGTTTCTCATAGACAAGCCTCTCGTGCGCGGCGTGCTGATCGACGATGACGAGGCCGTCGCGTGTCTGCGCCACAATGTAATTCTCATGCACCTGGGCGCGGACGGCACCTAGCGGACGGTCGATGGCCGTCTCCGCCGCTTTCCCGTCTATCTCTCGAACGTCGCCGCTCGGGGCATCGAGAACGGCGAAGGGCGCCTGCGCCGTCTCGCCGAACCCGCTTACGAACCCGGCGCGCTTGGGGCCGAACGACGAAGACGCCGGGGCGTTGGGCAGCACTCCGGGAGTGAAACTTTCAACCGTCAGCACGCCGCCACGCGCCGATGCCCGATGCCCCGCCGCTTCCAACGATTGGCGCAGTGCTCCTAGCATCATCGCTCGCACGCGGCTCGCATCGCGAAAGCGAACCTCGGACTTCGCCGGATGCACGTTGACGTCGACATCTGCCGGCGCAACGTCGAGGAAGAGTGCCAGAAGCGGTGAACGTCCGCGCGGGATCAGATCGCCGTAAGCCGCACGCACGGCGCCGACGAGCAGCTTGTCCTTCACCGACCGCCCGTTGACGAAGAGGAACTGCTGCGTGCTGTCGGGCCGGTGCAGAGTCGGTAGGCCCGCGAAACCGAACACGCGCATCGGCGCCGACGCTCCGCTTCCACCGCCGGACACCTCCAGCGCATCGGCGAAGAACTCGCGGCCCATAATAGCGCCGATGCGTTCGAGCCACGCGGCAGACGATCTACCGCCACGCGCATAGGTGATGGGCCTCTTGTTCCCGGTCTGTAGCGTGAAGCTGATCTCAGGATGCGCCATGGCCAGGCGGCGCACGACATCGGTGACGGCCATCACTTCAGAGCGTTCGGATTTCAGAAATTTGAGCCGCGCCGGCGTCGCCGAAAAGAGATCGCGAACCTCGACGATCGTTCCCTTATTGACGGCAGCCGCCCGAACGGGCGCCTTCGCACCCCGTGCCACCAGCACAGCGAAACCCTGCTCGGCCTGGCGCGCCCGCGATCTGATCGCGAGATGCGCGATCGAGCCGATCGACGGCAGAGCTTCGCCGCGAAACCCAAGCGAGCGGATTGCGAACAGGTCTTCTTCGTCCAGTTTCGATGTAGCGTGCCGTTCGACGCAAAGCGCCAGGTCCTCGGCGCTCATACCCGAGCCATCGTCTGTCACCCGGATCAGCGACAGCCCGCCGCCCACGACGACGATTTCGATTTGCGTCGCGCCGGCATCGATGGCGTTCTCGATAAGCTCCTTGACGACGCTCGCCGGCCGTTCGACGACCTCGCCCGCGGCGATGCGATTGATCGTCTCGGGGCTGAGCTGGCGGATCGCCACGGCGTCCGTCTCCTCGTCTCGAAAGCGCTGTTAAGCGCCTTTGGCGAGGCGCTCCTTAGTCAGGATTTTCGCAAGCTCGACCGCCGGTTGATCGAACGGATCGACACCCAGGAGGCGGCCTGCGAGAATCGTCTCGATCATAAAGTGCATCAGCAGCGCGCCGAGCGCCTTTTCGTCGAGTTTTGCAACGTCGATTGTACGCACCGGACGCCCGGCACGTGCCAAAGCCTCAGGGACGGCATCCGCCTGCGCCGCAACGACATCGCCGATGGTGTGGCCACCGAGCATCTCGGAGCCCGCGAGGCGTGCCATTTCGGCGTCGATCTTCGGCCCCTTTCCAGCGCTGGCGACGCGCAGGATCGTCAAATAGTGCTGGCGCGGGCCATCCATGAAGAGCTGCAATTGGCTGTGCTGATCGAGCGGCCCAACCGCCCCGATCGGCGTCGTGCCCTCGCCACCCTTGCCAAGGCTTTCCGCCCAGAGCTGCACGAACCAGGCGGAGAACCGGCCCAGCCTGTCTGAATAAGGCATCATCACGAGATTGCTGATGCCCCTCTCCTTTGCGAGGGCGACGGCGGTTGCGGCGCCTATCGCGGGCGCAAAGTCTTCCGGCGCCTTGGCAGAGAGAAGCGCATCAATGACGGTTTTCGCGCCGGCGCGGATCGCATGCGCGTCGAGCCCGCGCGCCAGTGCAGGCATCAGGCCGACGTTGGTCAGGCACGAGAACCGACCGCCGATGCGCGTGGGATGCTCGAGCATCGGGATCCCAAACTTTGAGAAGAGCGTCCGAAGGCCGTTGGCTTTGCCGGGCTGCGCCGGCTCTGTGATGCCGAGAAAGAGCTTCGGGATTTGCGCTTCGAGGCCTGCTGCCTTGACCGCCGAAAGCGCCGCGATGGCCTGCGCCAGCGTTTCCGTCGTGCCGCCTGATTTCGACGTCACGATGAAACGACGTTCGGCAAGATCGAGCGTCTTCAAGACGCCCTCGAGCGTTTCGCCGTCGAGATTGTCGTAAAAGCGCGTTCGCGGCCGCGCCCGCTGCGCCTCAGTTGCGACGCCGGGAATTTTCCAGCCGGCAATCTGTGCCAGCGTTTGCCCACCGAGGCCCGAGCCTCCGGTACCAAAGAAGACAAGCGTACTAGCGCCGTCGCTGAGCCGAGTTAGCGCGGCTTCCGCTTCGGCTATGTCGGAAACCTCTTCTGCTATCCGGAGCAATGCGAGACGATTGCTGCGGTAATCGTCCTTCAGCGCCTCGACGTGGGGACCGAGGCGCGCGATCCAAGAGCCGTAGTCCGGACGCGACAGGCCATATTTTCCGATCGCCGATTCAAAACACCCATCGATGTTTTGCTTGAACACGCTACCATCGTGCTGCTGGCCGTCCTGCATGGGGCACAAACTCTCGTGGAAAATCCCGGCTCCGGCCTATCCCATTTGGCGTCAATGGCCAAGGCGGCGGATCGATCCAGAAGCTTGCGTCGGAGGCGCTTAGCCGCGCCCAGGGGCCGACATCGCCGGCTGCATCGCCGCCGGCCTCTCCGATTTCATACCAAGTGGCTTGCCGACAATTGTCACGACGAGGTTATCAGGCTGCAGCAACCGCGCCGCCACACGCTTTGCGTCCTCGATCGTAACGGCATCGATCAACTTGTTGCGGTTCTCGACGTATTCGGGGCCGAAGCCTTCCTGCATCAGGCCGAGAAGCTGCGCGGCGATCTTCAAGTCCGTATCGAAACGCAACGCGTAGGAGCCTGTGAGATACGATTTGGCGGCAGCGAGATCGTCGGCCGTCGGCCCCTGCTCGGCCATCTTTTTCAATTCCTTGCGGATGATATCGATGCTCTCCGCCATCGACGCGTTTTTAGTCGCGACACTGCCGAGCATGATCGATGTGTGGTGATAGGGCTGCAGGTATGTGTAGACCGAATAAGCCAGGCCCCGCTTTTCGCGAACTTCCTCCATCAGCTTGGCGGAGAACCCGCCACCGCCGAGGATGTGATTGACGACGAAGGCCGTCAGGAAGTCGGGATCCTTGCGCGGCATGGCGCCGAGACCGAACACGGCCACCGACTGCGGCACGCCCATCTCGATCACCTGCTGGCCGGCGCCGGTTAACGGCTGCATCTTGGCGACCGGAATGAGATCAGCCTTGGCGGGCAGGCCGCCGAAGACATCGTCAACGAGCTTTCCGAGTTCGGCCGGCGTAATGTCGCCGACCGCAACGATCTTGAGATTGTCGCGGGCAAACGTTCGCTTGTGAAAAGCGGCGAGATCGTCCTGCGTGACGCTCGAGACCGTCGCCATCGTACCATTTGACGGGCGTGCGTAGGGGTGGCCGGCGAAGGCCTGCGCATACCATTCGCGCAGCGCGACTTTATCGGGGTCTTTATCCTCGTAGGCGAGGTTTGCCAGCAGCTGCTGACGGATGCGGACGACTGCATCCGTATCGAAGCGCGGGTTCTGCACCGAAAGCTTTAGCAGCTCGACCGCCTTGTCGCGGTTGACGGTCAGCGTCTCGAATGAGCCGTAGAGCGCATCCTTGCTGTCCTCGTAGCTCATCCGCATGGCGAGGTCTTCCATGCGCTCCTGGTAGTCCTCGGATTTGAGATCGCCGGCGCCTTCGTCCATCATTGCGGTGATGAAGTTGGCGACGCCCTCCTTGCCGGCGGGGTCCTGGCTGCTGCCGCCGTCGAAGGCATATCGCAATGCCATAAGCGGGACGCTGTGCTCTTCGACAAGCCAAGCTTCAATTCCGCTGGGCGTCTTGATCTTTTGTATGTTCATGGCGGCAGCCGGATTGCTGGTTGAGACAGTGAGAATGAGGCTGAGCGTCGCTACGGTCACGGCAAGGGTCAGTCGGCTCGCGACATCAGACGCCGCGGCGATCCGCCGAAAAAGATGATGCATCGACGTCACCTCAATACGTTGGTCGAGGAGGGAGGAGGCAGGTCTTCTTCGCTTTGCGCCACGCCCGTTTGGTCGGGAATGAGATAGCCCGTAACAGACCCCCGCAAGTCGAAATACTTCGCCGCAACCTTTTTCACATCGTCCGCCGTGACCTTCGAAAGCGCATCCGGCCACGCTTCAACATCGGCGACAGTACGACCGACCGCCAGGTTCCAACCGTAGCGGCGGGCGAGCGTCGCCTGGTTATCGCTTTCGTAGATGTAATCGGCAAGATAGCTGCTCTTTGCACGAGCAAGTTCCGCGTCGGTGACGCCGTTCTTGGCGATGTCAGCGAGGACCTCGTCGATCGCCGCCTCGACGTTCGTGAGCGGTACACCGTCGGCGGCAACTGCGTAGAGCGAGATCATGCCGCCGTCCAATCCGGAGCTGGAATAATCGCCGCCTGCACTCGAAGCGACTTTCGATGCCACCACGAGCTTTTTATAGATCCTGCTCGTCGAGCCGGACCCTGCGATCTTCATCAAGATATCGAGCGCCTCCGCCTCGCCCGGCTTCGCGGTGACGTAGCTCGGGGTGACGTAGTAGCGCTGCAGCGAAAAATTGCCGGCGCGCGGGTCTTTGAGTTCGAGGCGCCGCGCAGCGAGCGGCGGCGGCTCTTTGGGCCGCTGACGGACCGGGCTGATATCCGGATTAACGGGAATCTGGCCGTAAGTCGCTTCAGCGAGCTTTCTCACTTCATCTGCAGTGACGTCGCCCGAAATGACGAGGATCGCATTATTCGGTGCGTAGTAGTGCTTGTAGAACGTCATCGCGTCCTGGCGCGAAAGCTTCTGCATCTCGTGGTACCAGCCGATGACCGGCACGCCGTATGGGTCGTTGAGATACAGAGCGGCATTCATTTGCTCGTTGAGCAACGCCGCCGGATTGTTATCGATGCGCGACCGGCGCTCTTCGAGAATGACGTCGCGCTCGGTCAGCACTTCTTTTTCGTCGAGCCGCAGATGCACCATGCGGTCGGCTTCCATCTCCATCATCTTGCCGAGGCGATCCTTGGCGACGCGTTGAAAGTATGCGGTCGCGTCCTGGCCGGTGAAGGCATTGTCTTGGCCGCCGAGGCGGCCGACGATTTTGGAGAACTCGCCGACCGGAATCTTGTCGGTCGACTTGAACATCAGATGTTCGAGGAAGTGGGCGATGCCGGAAGAGCCACGCTTCTCGTCGGCCGATCCGACCCGATACCACACCATATGCGTGACGACCGGGGCGCGATGGTCAGGGATGACCACGACCTCCATGCCGTTTGACAGCTTGAATTCGGAGGCGCGGACGCCCGTCTCGGTAGCATGGGCTTGGGGATTCACTGCGAGCATGAGGAGCGCCAAAATGGTTAAGAGCCTAAGTCGGGTCCACGTCACAAGACGCATGTCGTCGGTCCTTGAACCGTAGGCAGCGTCACTGGCGCTGCCTACCCGTTGAAGTGATAGCCCCGAGGCAAAGCGCGGGGACTACTTTTCGCTAAAAAAAGCGCTTCAGCAAGCCGGAGCGCCCATGCGGGAAGTCAGCGCTATCAGCGGTCGTGGGGAGCAAAAGTCAAATGACAAGGCGTTCATCTCGACCCATGTAAGCCGCGGGCCGATCAGCATTTTCATGTGCTCGAAAGGATTTGTTTACCGACCACAACTACCTGAGCGGTCACTGCGTTTCGGTGTCGTCGCCGTCGTCGTCGCCACTCGTCCACTTCTTGACGGCCGAGAATATGGATTGTTGGCACGGTCCGAGCGGTCCTGTGGCCAAGTCGGCGTTATTATCGCCGTGGGCCCTAGCCTGATCATAATGCACTTTGCAGTATTCGGCTTGTTGCTTCTCGAGTTCGGCCTTCGAAACCTTCTGATTGCGATCCGGATCTTGAATTTCGGCCAGCGTCGGCTGCGCCTCCTTACCGCTTCCGGGAGGGGGTAACGAATCCAGGCCCGGCGGTACGACAAGCGGCTCACGAGCCGCCATTTTCGGATCGCCCTTTTTCACCGAGCCGGTCGTGTTCATGCCCATCGCGTCGAAAACTTTGCCGTTGAGCTGCACGTCGTCCATGCTGCAGCCGGCAAACCCCGGCAATGCCAGGGCGAGCGCCACCAGCAACGCGGTTTTCCCAATTGTTTTCAACGCCATCAGAATTCCCCGTGCCTTAACATGACACGCCCCCCCGAGGCGACAATACGCCGAAATTTACGGCGCTATTGCGACTCGCCCAGCAGCGACTCATACAATAGCCCGGCAACGCCAGCAACGATGGCCACATCAGCGATGTTGAAGACGTACCAATAGTACCCGTAAGCGTGCAGCGAGAAAAAGTCCGCGACGCCGCCAATTCTGAGGCGGTCGATAGCGTTACCGATAGCCCCGCCGACGATCAGCGCCAGGCTGACGGCCATCAACCAGTTGGCGCTCGACCGGTTGAGCCAGGCCCAGAGCGCTATGCTCGCAACGAACGCGAAGCCCGCCAATAAGTTTTGGCCGAGGACGCTATCCTGATTGAACAGCGAATAACTGATGCCGATGTTCCGCACAAAGACGAGGTCGAGGAACGGCAACACCTCGACGCGCCCCTTCGCGGGAAGGTCATAGACCGAGAGTATCCACCATTTGCTCGCCTGATCGACTGCGACGGTCGCGAGAACAACCGTAAGGGCGAGCGGCGCCCACCGGCTCCAAAGCAGGCTGCGAGGCTTTGCCATTGTCATCATGCAGCCGCCGCAGCATCGATTTCGCGAACGGCGGCGGCGTCGCGCGCCGACAGGTCAGGGAAGTCGGGATCTGAGCCGACATCCGTCGTAATGCGCCACGATCGCGCACACTTTTTGCCCACCGCACGCTTGACGACAACGCCGACACCCGGCTCGTTCGGCAGCGTGAAGGCCCCGGCCGGCGCGGGCTTCGCAAGGACCGAGATATCCGACGTGATGCACACTTCCGCCATGTCGACGCCCTCGAGGCCGGCCATCAGGTCTGGGTCGCTGACGTAGACTTCCGGTGCGGCCTCGAGGGACGATCCTATTTTCTTATTGGCTCGCTCGATCTCAAGTGCGCCGGTGACTACGGCGCGGACCTCGCGCACGCGGTCCCATTTCGCCGCGAGATTGTCGTCCCGCCATTCACGCGGAATTTTCGGCAACGCCGTCAGATGCACGCTCTCGGCATCGTCTGGACGATAGAGCAGCCACGCCTCTTCGGCTGTGAACGAGAGGATCGGAGCGAGCCACTTGAGTAGCGCTTCGCATAGCCGGTCGATCACCGTCAGTGCCGCCCTGCGCTTTAAGCTCGACGGCGGTTCGCAATAAAGAGCGTCCTTGCGAATGTCGAAGTAGAACGCCGAAAGCTCCGTATTCATGAATTGCGTGAGCAGGCCGACCACTTTGCGATAGTCGTAGGTTTCGTATGCCCTGCGGATATCGTGATCGAGTTCGGCGAGCCGGTGCAGCATCAGCCGCTCGAGTTCGAACGGCCCCATGTCGTTGAAGGCGACCGCGTCGCCGGGCTTGAAGTGAGCGAGCGCGCCCAGCATCCAGCGCAGCGTATTGCGAAGCTTGCGGTACGTTTCCGAGAACGTCTTCAGGATTTCAGGACCAATTCTGAGATCGTCGGAATAATCGGAGGCCGCAACCCAAAGCCGCAGAATATCGGCGCCGGACTTCGCGATCACGTCCTGCGGCGCGACGACGTTGCCGAGCGATTTCGACATCTTCTGCCCCTTCTCGTCGAGGACGAAGCCGTGGGTCAGCACGATATCGTAAGGCGCCTCGCCACGCGTGCCGCAGGCCTCCAGCAGCGAAGAATGGAACCAGCCGCGATGCTGATCGGAGCCTTCGAGATACATAACGCGATCCTGACCGCCATCGCGTTTGCGCCGAAGTCCTTTGAAACCCGGAAATGCGATCGGGTCTTCCAGCGTGAAGGCGTGCGTCGAGCCTGAATCGAACCAGACGTCGAGCACGTCTTTGACCTGCTCCCACTTCGGCATTTCGGCTTCCGGGATGAGGCCTTTCAGGAAACGCTCCTTAGCGCCAGCCTCGAACCAGACGTCGGCGCCATTTTCGGCGAACGCCTTTTCGACGGGCGCGCCCAGTTCCTCCGATTTGTCGAAGTCGGGACCCGGAATAACCTGATCGGTCTCGACGTTGCGGAAGACGGTGATCGGCACACCCCAGGCGCGCTGGCGCGACACGACCCAGTCGGGTCGATTCTCGATCATGCCGGTGATGCGATTTTCGCCCGCTGCCGGCACCCACTCCGTGCGCTTGATTTCGTCGAGCGCGATCTGCCGGAGCGTGCGTAGATTACTGCCCCTCCCCTCTTGAGACGCGGCGAAGGGAAGGGCGAGCGGCTTATCCATCGCAATGAACCACTGCGGCGTGTTGCGGAAGATGACCGGCTTTTTCGAACGCCATGAATGCGGATACTGATGCTTCAAGCGTCCGCGCGCGATGATGTTGCCGGCCTCTTGCAAGGCTCTGATGACCGCATCATTGGCGTCGCCTTTGTCTCCATTCTCTTTGAGCACGCGCTTGCCTTCGAAACCCGGCGCGGCTTTCGTAATCACGCCGTCGGCGTCGACCGTGAACGGGATTTCGGTCTCGATGCCGCGATCACGCAGCTTCTTCTGGTTCGCAGTCCAGATGTTGTAGTCGTCCGCACCGTGGCCGGGCGCGGTATGGACGAAACCGGTACCAGTGTCGTCAGTGACGTGATCGCCATCGAGCAACGGAACGTCGAAATCGTACCCAAGAGCGGCGAGCGGGTGGGCGCAAACTGACTGCGAAAGCGTATCGTGCCAGACGTCGCCGAGGTACTCGGCGGCTTCGACTTTTGCGGCCTTGAAGACGTCGGCGGATAATTTTTCCGCGATTAGGTAGCAGTCGCCGACCTTTGCCCAGTTGCCTTCCGGCGCTGCAGTGACCCTGTAAAGCCCGTACTGGATTTTGGACGAAAAGCTGATCGCCCGATTGCCCGGTATTGTCCACGGAGTCGTGGTCCAAATGACCACCGAGGCATTCACAAGCGCATCATACCACTGGTCAAAATTATTGATCGACGTAGGGACCTTGAACTCCCCTAGCTTTTTGATCGGGAACTTCACCCAGATCATATCCGACTGATAGTCCTGATACTCGACCTCGGCTTCGGCCAGCGCCGTCTTCTCGACGACGCTCCACATGACCGGCTTCGAGCCGCGGTAGAGCTGCCCTGTCGACGCAAACTTCATGAGTTCGCGGGCGATGATGCTCTCCGCCCTGTAGGCCATTGTCGAATAAGGATGCGCCCAGTCTCCGATGACACCCATGCGCTTGAACTCCTCGCGCTGCACGTTGAGCCAATGCGCAGCGAACTTCCGACACTCGTCGCGAAAGGCGTTGATCGCGGCGGGATCGAGGAAGTTCGGCTTTTGCTTGCTCTTGGCGCGGTACTGCTCCTCGATCTTCCACTCGATCGGCAGGCCGTGGCAGTCCCACCCCGGCACGAAGTTCGAGTCGTGCCCGAGCATTTGCTGCGACTTGACGACGAGATCCTTCAGGATCTTGTTCAGCGCGTGGCCGATGTGGATGTTGCCGTTGGCGTAGGGCGGCCCGTCATGCAACGTGAATTTCACGCGGCCCTTCGACTGGGCACGCAGCTTCTCGTAAAGCCCGATTTCGTCCCAGCGCTTCAGCAGTTTCGGCTCGAGTTCCGGCAGCCCGGCGCGCATCGGAAACTCCGTCTGCGGCAGGAAAAGCGTCTTGCTCCAGTCGCGGCCGCTCTCGGCGGTCGGATGGGCCGCCTCGGCAACGCTCGACTTGGCCGAAGCCTTCGGGTCTTTCGACATCAGGTGATCTTTCGTCCTCAAATCTGCGGGCGTTCTAGCAACTGCGCAGCGCGTTAGCAAAGTCTGGGGAAATACTTACCGCCTAGACCGACGCCAGTATCGCTCGCGCCTTGGCGATATCCTTGTCCATCTGCGCAACCAGCTCCTCGACCGAGCCAAATCTACGGTCGCCGCGGATGAAGTCGATGAACTCGACTTCGACGTCACGGCCATAAAGATCGCCCGTAAAGTCGAACAGAAAGACCTCGAGCACCGGCATGCCGTCGTCGAACGTCGGACGCGTACCTAGGTAGGCCGCGCCGTCGTGAACGGTACCGGAGAAGTGCACACGAACGGCGTAGATGCCGTGTCCGAGCGTCGTGCCCTTCGGCAACGGAACGTTTGCGGTCGGAAAGCCGAGGTTCGTTCCGCGCTTGGCTCCGCCGACGACCCGGCCCCGAACTCGCCACGGCTCGCCAAGCATATATGCCGCTCGTTTGACGTCGCCCTGGGCAAGATGCAATCGCACGGCGGAAGATGAAAACACTTCGCCATTCTCCGCGACGGGTGGCATCACGGTGACGCCGAAGCCCAGCTCTTCCCCGGCCCGCACCATCAGCTCCGGATTGCCGCCACGCTTGTTGCCGAAATAGAAATCGTAGCCGATGACGACGTGTCCGACGCCGAGGCCCGCGACGAGCACGCGCTCGATGAAGCCTTGCGCGGGAATGGCTGCAAGCTCGGCATTGAATGGCTCGACGAACGCGACGTCGAGCCCGAGCTCTTCGAACAGCGCCAACTTTCGAGTCAATGGCGTCAATCGAAATTGCTGCTCATCGGGCTGAAAGAACTCGCGCGGATGCGGCTCGAACACCAAGGCCGAAGACAAAGCGCCCTTCGCCCGGCCCTGCGCCTTAGCCTCCGCGATCAACGCCCGATGGCCGCGATGTACGCCGTCGAAATTTCCGATCGCGACGGCTGAACCGCGAAATTCGGGCGGAACGTGCTTGTGACCGTGGATGACGTACATGCCGGCGCGGACCTCGTCGGTCTTCGGGAATCGCTTACGCCGATTTTGCGCTTATCTCGGCCGCGGTGGAACCATCAGCACGGCTTCGCCGGTCAGCACGGGCTTACCCACGACCGTACATATGCATTCAAACCGCGCCCGCTTCTTTTCGGGAATGAGCTCGATGATCCGCACGATGGTCTCTACCCGGTCGTCGATCTTGACCGGGCCTTTGAAAAGCAATGTCTGCGAGACGTAGATGGCGCCCGGCCCCGGCAGCTTCATTCCGAAGATTGCCGAGATATATCCGGCGGACAAAATGCCGTGGGCAATTCGCTCTTTGAATATCGTTTTGGCGGCATATTCGGAGTCGAGGTGCACCGGGTTGTAGTCGCCCGAGAGCGCCGCATATGCGACGATGTCAGCCTCGCTGACGATGCGCGACATCGAGGCTTCCTGGCCTATCTCGAGGTCCTCGAAATACTTGGTCCTGCCGGCAGTTGCGAGCATGGTCGTCCTCAAATGCCTCACCCCCAGCCGGAAGTGCAATCCGGCCTAGCTTTGACACTAGACCGTCGCAAGAACCGGCCGCAACCGCGGCGACCCGGTTCCGGCTGCGGCCTAGTTGCAGGACAACCGATCGCCTAAGCCTTGCATCCCGGCTGCTCGACGCGCTATAAGAGATTATTCCCTTAATTTATCGTTTGCAGTGGCTTTTGCGGCGCGCCCGCAAAAACCGAATGAGGACACCCATGAGCGACCGCCGCCCCCTGATGCCGAAAGCCACTGCCGTCTGGCTGGTGGAACATACGGCACTGTCCTTCGACCAGATCGCCGAGTTCTGCGGACTTCATCCACTCGAAGTCAAAGGTATCGCCGATGGCGAGGTGGCGCAGGGCATCAAGGGAATGGACCCCGTGTCGAACGGTCAGTTGACGCGCGAGGAGATTGCCCGCGCCGAGAACGATGCGTCCCGAAAGCTTCAGCTGGCGGAGAGCAAGGTTCAGCTGCCGCCGCTGCCGCAGACACGTAAGGGCCCGCGCTACACGCCTGTATCGCGTCGCCATGACCGGCCGAATGCCGTGCTGTGGTTGCTGCGCAATCATCCGGAGCTGAAGGATAGCCAGCTGATGCGGCTGGTGGGAACGACGAAGCCGACGATTGCGCAGATTCGCGATCGCACGCACTGGAACTCAGCACAGCTGACGCCGCAGGACCCGGTGACTCTCGGGCTCTGCTCGCAGACCGACCTCGACGCCGAGGTCAAGAAGGCGGCGCGGCGGTTGGAGCGCGAGCGCAGGGAAAGCGGCAAGGGTCAGGACAAGGCCGGCACTCTCCTATCCACAGCCGAGACAACGGCGCCGGCTCCGGCGATGGCCGAGATCCTGGCGCCCAAAGCCGCGGCAGAAGCTCCCGAAGAAACGCCCGAGCAGGAACAGGCACGCGTGCTGGCAAAGCTGAAGGGCATGACCTCGAAGGACAAAGACAAAGAGGACGACGGCGAGAACAAGTAAAATCTCTCGCCATGTTCAGGCTGATTTCTTGCCTGATAGCTGATTTCTTGCCTGATAAATGATGCCAGCGAGCGGCGCGTGAGGGCGAATTGACGTCCAGCAACGGGGTTTCAAATCGGCGGTTGCTGGCACAGTTCGCATTCGCTAGCGTCAGATGCCCAAGGCGGCGGAGCGATCGATAGCTGGAGCAGGCATGGCGATGGTGTCGAATCCTTACGACGAGAACCTCGCGAAGAACCCGGCGAATTATCAGCCCCTTACGCCTCTGTCGTTCCTCGCCCGTACGGCGCTCGCATCGCCGAACCAGATCGCCATCATCCACGGCAACTCGCGCTTTACCTACGCCGAATTCTACGCCCGCAGCCGGCAGCTCGCTTCAGCGCTCCGCCTCATCGGCATCGTGCCGGGCGATACCGTGTCGGTCCTGCTCGCCAATTCGCCGCCAATGCTCGAAGCGCATTTCGGCGTCGCGATGACCGGCGCCGTGCTGCACACGATCAACACGCGCCTCGATTCGGCGATTATCGCCTTTCAGCTCGATCACGCGGGCACCAAGCTGCTGATCACCGACCGCGAGTTCTCGGCCACGATGAAGGCGGCGCTGGCGCTAGCAAAAGTGAAGCCGGTCGTCATCGACTACAATGATCCGGAATTTCCGCAAACCGGCGAGCCACTTTCTCCGGAAGACTACGAAGCCTTCATCGCCAACGGCGACCCGGAATTCGATTGGCGTTGGCCGGCGGATGAGTGGGAAGCGATTTCGCTCAACTATACGTCGGGCACGACGGGCAATCCGAAGGGCGTCGTCTATCACCACCGCGGCGCCGCGCTGATGTGCTACGCGAACACAATCTCGACCGGCATGACGCGGTTTCCAGTCTATCTCTGGACGCTGCCGATGTTCCACTGCAACGGCTGGTGCTTCCCGTGGTCGGTGACGCTCGCTGCCGGCACTCACGTCTGCCTTCGCTGGGTTCGCGCCAAGGCCATGTACGATGCGATCGCGGATTACAAGGTGACGCATCTTTCCGGCGCGCCCTTCGTAATGGCGGCGCTCCTCAATGCCACCGCAGACGAGAAACGCCCTATCTCGCACGTCGTGGCGTTCAACCATGCCGCCGCGCCGCCGCCGGCGGCTGTCATCGCGGCCATGACGGAAGCGGGATTCAACCTGACCCATCTCTACGGACTCACCGAAACCTACGGTCCGGCGACGATCAATGAATGGGACCCGTCCTGGGACGACCTTCCCGCCGCCGACCGCAGCGCCAAAAGAATTCGTCAGGGTATTCGCTACGTGGCGCTCGAGGGCCTGACCGTGATGGAGCCCGAAACGATGACCGAGGTTCCCGCCGACGGCGAGACGTTGGGCGAAGTCATGTTCCGCGGCAACATTGTGATGAAAGGCTATCTCAAGAACCGCACCGCGACCGCAGAAGCCTTCGCCGGCGGCTGGTTCCATTCCGGCGACCTCGGCGTGATGCATCCCGATGGCTACATCCAGATCAAGGATCGTTCAAAGGACATCATCATTTCAGGCGGCGAGAACATTTCATCAATCGAGGTCGAAGAGGTCCTTTACCGGCATCCATCAGTGGCGTTTTGCGCCGTCGTCGCCAAGCCGGACGAGAAATGGGGCGAAACGCCCTGCGCCTTCATCGAGCTCAAACCCGGTGCGACCTCGACTGCCGAAGACATCATCGCATGGTGCCGCTCCGGGTTAGCTCGTTACAAGGTTCCGCGCCACGTTGTGTTTGCCGAAGTGCCGAGAACCTCGACCGGCAAAATCCAGAAATTCAAGCTGCGCGAGATGGCGAAAGAGGTGTGAGCAGCTTGCGCGGTGCGCGAGCGGTCACGACCTGCCGAAGCTTCCGTTGAGGCAGGAGCTGGCGCCGGCTACTTCACCCAGACCCGCTTCTGGCACAGGAGCCATTGGGCGATAACACTGCGGTCGTGAAACTGTATCGCTCCGCAGTTCTGGCAGACGATCATCAACACATGCACTGGCGCGGTGGACGAGGGATCCGTCCGCTGGCAAGTCAAAGTGTGCACGTCGACGTCGCATTGGGAGCGAAACCGTCCGCAGACGGGGCAACCAGTGATGTGTTTGCCGAACAAAAATTTGTCGACTTCGGCCTTGGATATTTCTTGGCTAGCGGTTTCTGTCATCACACTCACCGTGAGATAACGCCTTTATAGTTAAGCTAAGCTGCGACCCATCGAATGACAAGACAGTCGATGCCCTGCAAAAAGCATTGAAGTCTCGAAGTACGAGATCATTTTTGATCGTTGTCTCGTTGCAAGCCTGCTGAAAGACTATGCTGCGATGCGAAGTGCGTGACGGGTACCTATATCGGGTCGCCGTCACCCGGCATTTCACATTTGTCCCAACTGACGTTTGATGCCCAGAAGCACGTTCGCCAGTTTCGTGGAGTGGTACGGCTTCGAGATAAACTCGACGTTCGCCGGCAGTTCATCTGGGCTGGGCCTTCGCTTGCCCGAGCTGATCACAATGATCGTCGGTGGCCAGCGATGCCGGACGTAATGCGACAGAGCTAATCCATCCATCGTCCCCGGCATCTCGATATCCGTAAAGACAACCCTGATGTCGGATCTGGTCTCCAACACTCTAATGGCATCAGAGGCTGAACCTGCCTCCACCGTCTTGAAACCCGCTTCCTCCAAATCGTCGACAATGCCCATCCGGACGAGAAGTTCGTCCTCAACCACCAGCACGGAGATGGATTCACGCAACACTACCGCTCCTCGTCCATTGGTGAAACGAGGACAGGACGCGATCGTTGCGTAAAATCCGTGAGCGATTTAAGAAACACTAATTGAACCCCGAAATTGCGGTAAATTAAGTAACGAGCAGGCATGGCTTCAGCGTTCGACGAGTCCGAATTCGTTCGCCTAGTCGACTGTCAGCTCTAGGACGCGCCGCGCTCCTAGACACGGATCCCGAACCCTATTTCGACCGCATCACGCGACTGGCGGCCCGTTTACTGAACAGCAAGACGACGCTGTTGAGTTTGGTCGATTCCGATCGCCAGTTCTTCAAAAGCCAATGCGGTCTCGTCGAACCCTACGCGACGAGCCGCGAAACGCCCTTATCTCATTCGTTCTGCAAGCATGTGGTGTCTTCGAAGCAGCCGCTTATCGTTGCCGACGCGCGCATGGTTCCGATGCTGGCGGATAATGCCGCGATTTCCGACCTGCACGTCATTTCATATCTCGGAATTCCGGTTCGCGGCCCGGATGACGAAGTCATCGGCTCATTTTGCGCCATCAACTTAGGGCCGAGAGACTGGTCTGCGAATGATCTCGAACTCATGACCGATCTCGCCCACATCGTCGAGGATGAGATCGCATTGCGGGAGCAGGCCCTTAAAGCGACGACGCTCGCACAAGAAAATGCAGTTCTGGCACGCGAGTATCATCATCGGGTCAAAAATGCCCTGGCGGTGTCGGCCGCGCTGGTCAGCCTTTCCGGCAAGGATGCGACGTCGATTGACGATCTCATGTCCAAAGCAAGCAACCGCTTGTCGGCACTCGCCAGCGCGCACGATGCTCTAATCGCGACGAGCGATGACGTCGACTTGGAGGGCCTCGTAGCTCGACTGATGCAGCCCTACTGCCAGCCCGGCTCGGATGCCGACGCCTCAGGTCCTCCGATAAGTTTGCGTCACCACCAGGTCACGCCGATCTGCCTCTTCATCCATGAACTGGCGACCAACTCTGCGAAGTACGGCGCCTTCCGAAGCGGGGGACGCGTCTCGATCAGATGGGATTACGCCGACGATCAGCAAATTTTGCTGAATTGGCAGGAGGCACTGACCGACGTCACGCAGTCCGCCGCGCCGGCCGGCTTTGGCAGCATGCTGCTGGAACTGGCCGCGCGCCAACTCGGAGGACAATCTTAGACCGCGTGGGCGACCGATGGATTAACGATCACGCTCGGGTTCCCACTGCGTGCGACGTGAGCCTCTTCGAATGCAATAATTGAATGTGACACGGCAAAAGCGCTAAAACGCTGACGCGCATCAACCTTTCGCCCCCGCACCGTCAGCACACCTATCGGAAGGACCTGCCAAATGGTTTCTACCCCGCTTATCGCTGCCGCAGCCTTCGTCACGGCTGCATTCGTCGTGCCTGTCTCGAGCGCCAACGCCGAGGCCGACGCAGAAAGTCTCGTCAACGCGTTGAACGCCGTCTTCGGCAAGCACGACGGCATGCGCGCAGCTCACACCAACGGCATTTGCGTCAAAGGCTCGTTCAAGCCTACTCCGGACGCGGCGAGCTTATCGAAGGCTCCGCATTTTTCAGGTTCCGGCCCGTTTCCCGTCACCGGCCGCTTCTCGATGGGCGGCGGCGATCCGGCAGCGCCGAACACGCAAAAGGATAACGTGCGCGGCCTGGCGCTGCATTTCGATATCGGCAAGGGTAACATGACCGATCTCGTCATGATTTCAGCGCCGATTTTCGCCGCCAAAGATCCCGACCAGTTTCTGGCGCTACTGACGGCGGTTGCGACGAAGGACAAAGACAAAATCGGCGCGTTCTTCAAAGCCAATCCGGAATCGACGGGGCAGGCAACCTGGCTCAATGCGCGCCCAGTTCCCGCGAGCTACGCCACCGTGAACTATTGGGGAGTTCATGCCTTCACGTTAACGAGCGCCAATGGCCAAAAGCACGTCGTGAAATACAAGGCGCTTCCCGTCGGTGGCGAGGTTGGGCTGTCCGACGACGACGCGAAAGCCAAGGCGCCGGATTTTTATGCTCCCGAACTCAAGGACCGGCTGGCCAAAGGTCCCGCCGAGTTTACCCTGACGGCGATCCTCGGCGAAGCCGGGGATCCGGCCGACAACCCGACGACGCTTTGGCCCGAGGACAAGCGCAAGGCCGTCACGCTCGGCACGATCTCTATTACTGCTCTTGAAGATAATGCGACGTGTGATGCCGGCGTGTTCGATCCCACAAACGTTGTCGACGGCATCGAAGGGCCGGCAAACGACAAGATTTACCCGATGCGCTCGCAAGCCTACGCCGTGTCGTTCTCACGGCGCGCAAAGTAATCGTGACTGACGAACGGCAGCGGATCAGCCGCTGCCATTCTCTAGACAAAAATCAGACCTTGGCGTCCTGATTTTTGAGGCTTGCGAGATACGCATCCAGCTGGTCCATCGTGCCCGTCCAGCCACCAGTCATGCTCGGGCGGCCTTTGTCGAACGTCTCGCACTCCTCGTCGGTCGCCTTGAGCGGGACCCATGTCACCGTCAGTTTGGTTTGGCCTTCTCCGACATCTTCGAAAAGAAACGTCGACAGCATTTCGATCGGCCATCCGGGGCTCATCGGATGGCGGGTCAGACCACCTTTTTCGTCGGAAAAAGAATTGACGAAGACGATGCGCTCCGGCGCCGCGATCTCGCGATAGACGAACCTGCCCCACATCGTGTTGCCGTCCGGCGCCTCGAGCCCATAGTGATACATGCCGCCCGGGCGCAGATCCATATTCTGCGCGATCACCTTGAAACCTTTCGGTCCCCACCAGTGCTTCATTCGCTCCGGATCGGTGAACGCCTTGAATACGAGTTCGCGCGGCGCATCGAATACGCGCGAAATGACGAAGGGCTCGATCGCCGGCTTTCGTTCAGTGACTGACACGGTTCTCCTCCTGGTTCCGACGAGGCATTCTTTTTTAATCATGCGGTAGTTTTTAATCATGCGGTAGTGAGGTAATCCTCGAGCCGGCTCAGCGTCTGGTTGCCGCCTTCGATCGCTCCGAACTTCGCCATGGCTTCGCGCTGCTCTTTCGTCGCGAAGGTCATGCGCAGCGTGACGCGCGTCTTAGAGCCTTCGGCGTCGAGCTGAACGGCCGCCTTGAACATCTCCGGTCCGCCCTTGCCTTCGTCGTGGTCATAGGCGAGGAATTCCGGCGCCCTCACCTCGGTGTACCGGATGCGGTTCGGGTAATCGGTGCCGTCCGGCCCATGCATCGTAAACAGCCACTGTCCGCCCGGCCGCACGTCCATCTCGTAAGTTGTTGTCTTGAAGCCGTTAGGCCCCCACCATTGGCTGATGTGATTTTGGTCCTTGAACGCCGCGAACACGAGTTCGCGCGGCGCATTGATCAGACGTGTGACGATGATTTCCTGATCCGCCGAGGCTTCGGCGCTTTTGCTTTTGACAGACATGCACACTTCCTCATCAAAATATCAGACGATTGCCAATTGCCTGGAACCAGTCATGGTGATTTCGCAACGCTTGCGAGGTACGCTTCGAGAAGATCGAAGCATTCGTTCCAGCCTCCAGCGTGACCATCGCGCGAGGCTTTCGACGTGAAGCCTTCTTGCAGGAAAGACATATTGGTTTTCGGGTAGGTTTCTTCGGCGCAGTCCTCAAAGGTCACAGTCACGCGTGTCTCGGGTCCGGGCTGCCCGCGCTCATCGAGCCAGGCGTGGGTCATGACGATCCGCGCGCCATCGACGATCTCGAGATACTTGCCCTGCACGCGGTGATCTTCGCCGCCAGGGGAACGCATGTGGGCGTACCAGCTTCCACCCTCGCGGAAGTCCATTCGCGCATCGGGTATCGTGAAGCCCTTCGGCGCCGACCACAGTTGCAGATGCGCAGGCGTGCTCCACATCTCGAAGACGCGAACTCGGGACGCATCGAAAATGCGGACAATTTCGAGCCGCTTCGCCGAGCCGCCGGCTTTGGCTTTATTTGCCTTGCTTCGGGCCACGCTTTTCGTCCTTTGTCTGCAGCTCACGCAGATACTGATCGAGCCGATCGAAACTCTGCTCCCAGAACTTGCGATACTGCTCGACCCAATCATTGACGTCTTTCAGTGGCGCCGGCGCGAGGCGGCACGGGCGCCACTGTGCTTCATGGCCGCGCTCGATGAGGCCGGCGCGCTCCAAAACTTTGAGATGCTTCGAGACGGCGGGCATGCTCATTTCGAAGGGCTCGGCCAACTCGGTGACGGACGTCTCGCCAAGTGCCAATCGCGCCAGGATCGCGCGGCGCGTCGGATCCGCGAGAGCGGCGAAAGTTTCGCTGAGACGATCTGCAGGCATCATATATTAAGCCCATTGGTTAAATAACCTTTAGGTTAAATACAAGCTCTAGGACGGCTAGTCAAGTCTGTGAAAGAAGCCTCCCGGAGCGCGCATCCGGCGCAAAACTCGGCTAGCGAAAACACAAAAGCCCCGCGCAGCGGCACTCAAAAAGCGCGCAGGCAGGGCTCTCAACTGAATTCGGCTGATTCTTAGTGGCGCGTTTCTCGCCTCAACCGCTCTATCTCGTCTTTCAGCCTCAGCTTCTCTTGTTTCAACCGCCGGATCTCGATGTCGTCAACTCCGGGGTGCGCAGTAGCTTGACCGATGCGTTCTTCGAGTGCCCGGTGCTTCTCTGCGAGTTCTGCAAGATGAGCCGTAATTGCCATCAGTTGCCTCCTAAAGAGATTGCAGACATTGAAATCGTGCCACACGTTTAAGGCATTGTCCAACATGTCGGGGAGCTCATTTGCCCTGTTTGGGCTATACTACACAGCATCCGCAAATTGCTCTTATTAGAACTTTGTCAAGGAAAAGCATATGATTAGAGGCGTTACGGCGGTTTGCACTTTTGCCTGTTGCCAGATCAAAGGCAATCTTCCAAAACGCTGCGATCGGCCGAGCAGTGGGCCGGGCAGTGGGGTAGCATTGCGATGGAACGCCGCGACGAGCGCGAGTTCAGAGAAGAGCTGGTGAGCTTACGGGCGCAGCACCGGCAGCTCGATTGCGAAATCATGGCTCTTGAAGCTGATCCTTCGGCTGACCAACTTCTGGTGAAGCGGCTGAAAAAGAAAAAACTCGTCCTGAAAGATCGCATTACGCAGATCGAGGACAAGCTGCTTCCCGATATCATCGCCTGATCGGTTTTGCGGCTCTGGCCACCAAGACCGTTTGCAGGCCTTGCGCGTTAGTAGCTTATGACCTCGCTGACACCCCCCGTCGATACATGGCTCTACCCGGCCGAAGCCGGACTCTATTGCGAGCCGGGCAACTTCTACATCGATCCGCATCGCTCCGTTGACCGCGCCGTGATTACGCACAGCCACGGCGATCACGCGCGATCGGGTCACCGTGCGGTGCTTGCCACGAACGAAACAATCGAAATTATGAAAGTGCGGTATGGCGCCGACTGCGCCGGCACATTCGAACAGCAGACGCTCGGGGTACCTCTATCGATCAACGGCGTCAGCGTCCGTCTCGTGCCGGCCGGTCACATTCTGGGCTCGGCGCAGGTCGTGATTGAGTGGGCAGGCCGCCGCGCTGTCGTCTCCGGCGATTACAAGCGCGCGAGCGATCCGACCTGCGCACCGTTCGAGCTTGTGGCGTGCGACGTCTTCGTAACGGAGGCGACGTTTGCACTTCCGGTGTTTCGACATGAGAAGGCTCACCACGAGGCTGTAAAGCTTCTCGCATCGATGGCCGCCGAGCCCGAGCGCACGCATCTGATCGGAGCCTACGGTCTCGGCAAGTGCCAGCGGATGATCCGCGTCATTCGCGATGCCGGATACGACAAGCCCATTTATCTGCACGGCGCCGTCATGGCACTGACGGAACTCTACCAGACGCTCGGCATCGATCTCGGCGACGTGCGTCCGGTCGCAGGAACAGACCGAAAATCCATGCGGGGCGGCATCGTGATGTGTCCACCGTCGGCGCTTGGCGATCGCTGGTCCCGCCGCTTCGGCGATCCAGTGAACGCCTTCGCCAGCGGTTGGATGCGCATTCGCGGCCGGGCTCGTCAGCGTGGCATCGAGCTGCCGCTGGTCGTGTCGGATCACGTCGATTGGCCGGAGCTGATCCAGACCGTTGCCGAAACCGGCGCCGAAGAGATCTGGGTGACGCATGGTCGCGAGGATGCGCTTGTCCATTATCTCGCGACACTCGGATGCAAGGCGCGCGCACTGGCGCTCGTCGGCCGCGACGAGGGGGCCGAATAGCGATGCGCGCCTTTGCCCGTCTCCTCGATTGTCTCGTTTATACGCAAAGCCGCAACCGCAAGGTGTCGCTGCTCGGCCGCTATTTCCGAACGGCACCTGACCCTGATCGTGGATGGGCGCTGGCAGCGTTGACCGACGGCGTTCCGTTGCGACTGCCGCTTCGGCGCATGTTGATGGACCTCGTCAGCCGCTTCATCGATCCGGTTCTCTATCGGCTGTCGCGCGATTACGTCGGCGACACCGCCGAGACGGTCGCGCTTCTGTGGCCCGACGACTCATCAAATTCCCCCTCTTCCCGTTCACGAGGTGAGCGTTGGGACAAGGGGCAGCCGCTTTTCTCCAGCTTACAACCGCCCCTCTCCCCACCGCAGAAGACCAATGGGGAGACGGTGTCGGCGCCTCTCACAGTCGGCGCCGTGATCAGCGAGATGTCGGAGGGCGCCACCGCTGAACGAACGGAACGCTTGGGCCGGCTTCTCGATCAGCTCGATGCCTCGGGCCGCTGGGCGCTTTTGAAACTGCTCGGCGGAGCGCCGCGCGTTGGTATCTCAGCCCGCCTGGCGCGCACTGCCCTGGCCGAGTGCTACGGTCGCGATGTCTCCGAGATCGAAGAGATATGGCACGCGCTCGAGCCACCCTACCTCGACCTCTTCGCTTGGCTCGACGGCAAGGCTGAGCGCCCGGACCCTGGAGCCAAAGCCGTTTTTCGACCAGTGATGCTCGCGCACCCGATCGAGGAAGACGACTGGCCGCGGCTCTTGCCGGAAGACTTCGTGGCGGAATGGAAATGGGACGGCATCCGCGTTCAAGTCGCAGCACGCGGCGGCGACGTGCGCATGTTCTCGCGCCAGGGCGACGACATCTCGGGCGCCTTTCCGGAGATCCGTGCGGCATTCATGGGGAAAGATTGCGTCGCCGACGGCGAGCTGCTCGTCATGCGGAACAGCGAGATCGCCCCGTTCAATGACTTGCAGCAGCGCCTCAACCGCAAGACGGTGACGCCGAAAATGATGGCGGCATATCCGCCGCACATACGTCTCTACGATCTTCTGTTCGACGGCCATGAGGATTTACGTGCACTGCCTTTTAGCGACCGCCGCGTGCGGCTTGAGGCTTGGCACGCCGAACATCATCCGCCCCTATCCGACGTGTCGCCGCTCGTTCCGTTCGCGACCTTCGGCGATCTGGGTGCGCTGTGGTCCTCGGCCCGCGCCGAAGGCATCGAGGGTTTGATGCTGAAGCGTCGTGACAGCGCCTATCAGGCGGGACGGATCAAGGGCCAATGGTTCAAATGGAAACGTGCGGCGCTGACGCTCGATTGCGTGCTGATGTACGCCCAGCGCGGATCCGGTAAACGCTCGTCTTACTATTCCGACTACACGTTCGGCGTCTGGCGTGCCGGCGATAGCGGCGAACCCGAGCTTGTGCCGGTCGGCAAGGCCTACTCTGGCTTCACCGACGAAGAGCTTCTGTTGCTCGATCGCTGGATCAGGAATCACACGACGGAAACATTCGGACCTGTCCGTGCCGTCGAGCCGGGCCTGGTATTCGAAGTCGCCTTCGACGCAGTGCAGACCTCGACGCGGCACAAATCAGGCGTCGCGATGCGATTCCCGCGTATTCACCGCATTCGCTGGGACAAGCCCGCTGCCGAAGCCGATACGCTCGAGACGGTCCAGCGCCTGATCGGCAGCACCGCGGCTTCAGCCGCAACGGCGACACCGCCGGCCAGCACCTGATCGCTTGCAGCGCGACGAGACGAGCAGGCCACCACGTGACTCTCAATTGTCCGCTGGAGCGGAAAACGCGGATCATCCTGCCGGTACTTCTCCCTCTCCCCGTTTACGGGGAGAGCGTTGGGGTGAGGGGTGGCCACCCGTTCGAACCCGCAGCCGACACCTCTCCGCTTCTTCTCCCTCCCCTCCCCCCTCGACGGGGAGTGTTCGACGGTGGGGTGGGTGACGACCACGGCGATAAGCCTGGAACACTAAGTCTTACCTCCACCCCTAACCCCTCCCCGCAAGGGGAAGGGGAATAAAGCGGGGGAGAATTGGTTTCTACTCGAGGGAGTTTAGGTCCCGCAAAAGCGGCCCTATGGCTCTTGTAAACGTGGCCCGGCTCCTGTACCGACGCGGTTTCCGTTTTCGCGCACTGGCCGATTCACTTGAAGCCGGCAGACCGCGGCAGCAGGACATCAACGCATGAGCCGGGCCAGCCCTCTCGTCGGTATCATTATGGGTAGCCAGTCGGATTGGCCGACGATGAAGCACGCCGCCGATATTTTGACCGAGCTCGGCGTCGCCTATGAAACCAAGATCGTTTCCGCGCATAGGACGCCGGAGCGGCTTTACGCCTATGCCAAGAGCGCCAAGGGCACCGGGCTGAAAGTCATCATCGCAGGCGCCGGCGGCGCTGCGCACCTTCCCGGCATGACGGCATCGATGACAACGCTGCCGGTCCTCGGCGTTCCCGTCGAGAGCAAGGCGCTGAAGGGTCAGGATAGCCTCTATTCGATCGTGCAGATGCCGGCCGGCGTCCCCGTCGGCACGCTCGCGATCGGCGAAGCCGGCGCCAAGAACGCCGGGCTGCTTGCGGCCGAAATCCTGGCGCTGTCCGACAGCGTCCTCTCCGACCGGCTCGAGGACTGGCGCCGCCGGCACTCGTCGGAAGTCGCGGAAACGCCAGTCCAAGGATGACCAAAGAGGCGATGACCGTACTTCCTCCCGGCTCGACCGTCGGCATCCTGGGTGGCGGACAGCTTGGCCGCATGCTCGCAATGGCAGCCGCGCGTCTCGGCCTCAAATCGCACATCTATGCGCCCGAAGCGGATAGTCCGGCTTTCGACGTCGCCGCGGCGCGCACGATTGCCGCCTATGAAGACGAAGCGCAGCTCGCGGCTTTTGCGGATGCGATCGACGTCGCGACCTACGAGTTCGAAAACATTCCGGTCGCCACTGTCGAATTTTTGTCGAAGCGCATTCCGGTGCGGCCCGGCGCCAAAGCGCTTGCGTGCGCTCAGGATCGCATCAATGAAAAGACGCTGGCGCGTCAGCTTGGCGCGATGACCGCCGACTTTGCGCCAATCGATAGTCTGGAAGCGCTCATCAAGACACTCGACGGCGGCTTCGCCGTTCCTGCAGTGCTCAAGACCCGGCGCTTCGGTTACGACGGCAAAGGCCAGGCGAAAATACTGAAGCGCGGCGACGCCGAAGCCGCTTGGGCGGCGATGCGCGGTCAGCCGTCGATCCTCGAAAGCTTCGTCAATTTCCGCGCCGAAGTTTCGATCGTCGCAGCGCGTGCGATCGACGGCAGCTTCAAAGCCTTTGACGTGACCGAAAACGAGCATCGCGATCACATTCTGCACCGCTCCGTCGCGCCGGCGCGGCTCGCGGCCGATGTCGCGGCTGAGGCCATCGTGACCGCCCAGAAATTTGCCGAGCGTCTCGACTACATCGGCGTCTTAGCCATCGAGTTTTTCGTCGTCCCTGAGAACGGCCGCGACCGCCTTTACGTCAACGAGATGGCCCCGCGCGTTCACAACTCCGGGCACTGGACCATGGACGGGGCGGTCACGTCGCAGTTTGAGCAGCACATTCGAGCTGTCGCAGGCTGGCCGCTGGGCTCGACGCAACTCAAGGCGCAGGGTGCCGAGATGATCAATCTGATCGGCGACGATATTCTGGCTTGGCCGCAAATCGCGGCTGATGCCGGGGCGTTCCTGCATCACTACGGCAAGAAGGAAGCCCGGCCCGGCCGAAAAATGGGCCACGTCAACCGGCTTCTGACGAAAATTCCCCGCTGAACCGGGCGTTTGGTCGTCCACGGCAGGCAGGTGTCAGCTGCTGCATTAACATCTTCCCCCGATTGCCAATCTTCACCGTGTTTGCTACAAACCGCGGCAAGAGATGAACGCGGGCTCCGAAGGCATGGCCATCGGAGCTGGTGTTTTTGTGCATTCAAATCACCGGATTTTGAGAGGATACAACCGCTTGCAGGTTCTCGTTCGCGACAACAACGTTGATCAGGCACTCAAGGCGCTCAAGAAGAAGCTACAGCGCGAGGGCGTATTCCGCGAAATGAAGTTGCGCGGACATTTCGAGAAACCGTCCGAGAAGAGGGCGCGCGAAAAGGCCGAGGCTATCCGCCGCGCCCGCAAGCTGGCCCGCAAGAAACTGCAGCGTGAAGGCCTGCTGCCTAGCAAGCCGGTCGTTGCACGCGGCGGCCCCGGCGGCAGAGGCGGTCCTGGTGGTGGTCGCGGCCCGGGTGGCGCGGGTGGTGCTGCAGGCGGCAGCTCCGGTGGCGGCGGCTTCGGCGGTGGATTCCGTAGCGGCGGCGGCAGCGGCTTCTAAGGCATTTGCCCAAAGTCCACTCTCGGATGTGAGATTTTCTAAAGGCCCGCGAAACGTTCGCGGGTCTTTTGTTTTGTGGCGATGCTCAGTTCCGCAGAGACAGTGGCGCGGCGCGGAGCCTGTCGATCCATCGATTGATGATTTCGAACGACCCGAACTTGTAGTGATCCGCGTGCCCGGCGCCGGGGAGCGTCTGGATCTCCCTCGGCTCGTTGGCGGCTTGGAACAATCGTCGCCCCATATCGACAGGGACGATGTCGTCTGCTTCGCCGTGGAGAATGAATATCGGCACGTGAACGTCGCGGATGCGGCTGGATCGAGTCGTAACGGTCCTGCAGCAAGAGTCTGACTGGCAACCACGGGTAGAGCTGCGCGGCTCGCTCGACGATCGACGTGAACGGGCTATCGAGGATGACGCCAGCCACCTTCTTTTCCGCCGCAACCTCGATCGCAACTCCGGTGCCGAGCGACTCTCCGTAAAGGATGATGTCGTCAGGGCTGACCCCATCCTCGATCAACGCCTCGTAGGCGAGCTTCGCGTCGGCGACGTTAGCGGCCTCTGATGGAGACCCTGTCGAGCCGCTGTAGCCGCGATACGACATCATGAACAAGCCGCGCCCACGGTCGAGATATTTCGCAATGCGCTCTGCACGCACTTCCAGCGCTCCACCATTGCCGTGAAAATAAAGCAGCGTCGGCTGGCCCGGCGCGGCCTTGCCGTACCAGGCGACGATCTTTTCGCCGTCAGGCGTCGCGATGATACGCTCGAGGACATTCGCGAGGCCCGCGGCGCGCGGTGTGGTGCGTGTTGGATCAGGGAAATAGATGAAGCGGCGCTGCGCGAAATACATGACGGCGATCGCGACCGCATAGAAGACGACAACAAAAATGACGAGCGTCTTGAGCAACTAAGCTATCCCGTAACGTACTGCTGGGCCAACGGCGACGCCGGTTACCGCCGGTCCAGGAGATCAGCCCACGCGCTTGCCCAACAAACGATGCCGGACGAGATAACCGATCCTGTTTCCGGCCTGCTCGCGGATTTTTTCCAGCGCCGCTAGAATGTCGAGCCCGTGCATCGGCACGCCGGTCTCGGCAACCGAGTGCTGATTGAGCCGCTGCAGCTCGTGATAAATCGGCTCGGCCGTCTTGTGCAACATCGCGACGACGGCGACCGTTTTCCTCGGCATGTTTCTCGGCACGCGCGGGAAAGCGGAGGACAACATGTCCTTGGCGCTGTCGGAAAAATGCGACGCGAACCTGCCGAGAAGCGACACGAGCCGGATCGCAGCCGTTTCCTCAAAGCGGTAGTTGTACCGCTCCATCCACTCGAAGAGCTTGTCCATCGTGAAGTCCTGGAGCCGGATGTTCGCCGTCTCCCGGTAGTCCTGCCATTCCGCAACAAGGTCGAAGCCCGGCTCCATGTCGATGTCGGCCGGTGCGAACGTCATCTCGGTCGCAACGCCGACCCGGTCGATGAAATCACGATTTTTCATCTTGATCCGCGTCGGGTAGGCCGGGAGCAGATACTTGCCGTCGCTGCCCTGCTGATAAGCGAGCCTGACGAGCTTCGAACAGAACAGGTTGCGGCTGCCATCGTCGGGGCACATCGAGAAATCGTACAGGATGCGTTTGCCGCCCTTGCTGCGCGACGCGTGGACGTAATCGAAAATGCACTTGGCCGCCCGTGTGGCAAGCTCTCGATCCCGATTGCGATAGAGCACGGCCCGCACGATGCCATGTTCGAGCGCTTTGGCGAGCGGATTGATGATGGCGCCGTCTTCGATCAGGCTTTCGACCATCCAGTGCTCGCCGGCCTGGTCGATGTAGACGATGCCGATGTGACTGAACTGGCTATCGACATCGCCGATGCGGGCGATCGCTGCGCTATTGTGGGCTTGCCCGCGCACCAGGATGATGTCACCCGATTGAAACGAGAGCGACGCACCGTTCCTGTAATAGGCGTAGTTGATCTGCGTATTGTTGTCTCTTCCGGTGAAACCGCGGAGCGGGTAGCCGCCGTCATCGGCGCGCGGATGGCCGCTTGCGATCTCGCCCAGCATGTCGGAGACGTACCGCAGCACGCGGAAAACATCGCGGAAGCCCTGCGTCACCTCGGGCGTCATCAGACCCAGCACCTCGTAGTGGGCAAGGTGGCCGCGTAGCTGCACCCGAAGATCGAATAGACGGTACATCAGCGCCGGAGCGGCTTTAGCGACCGCCGCGACGTCGTACTCGGCGAACTGTGCCCTTGCGGCGCGCTCGTAGATGGCGCTGAGATTGCGCGTCAGCAGCGCAGTGCTCGTTACCGGCGTTGCAGCCAGAACCTCGATGCGTTCCAAATCGTTTTCAAAAGACGCGGACGCGACAGGAGCCAGCACGGAAGATCCTCGAGACAACATCTCGAAACTATAACAGACCGCGCCGCGGATCGCGCGCACCGGCCCAACGATGGCCCGCCGACTGTTGCATCCGAGCCCCAAAAGGGCGTCGCGAGCCCTAGTGGGCCAGAGACTTAACGATCTCTTCGGTCATTTTCTTGGCGTCGCCGAGCACCATGACGGTGTTATCCCGATAGAAAACCGGGTTGTCGATGCCGGCATAGCCCGACGCCAGCGAGCGCTTGTTGAAGAAGACCGTTCCAGCCTTCCAGACCTGCAGCACCGGCATCCCGTAGATCGGCGAGGATTTGTCGTCCTCGGCCGCCGGATTGACGACGTCGTTGGCGCCGATGACGTACACGGCATCGGCTTGGGCAAACTCGCTGTTGATGTCTTCGAGTTCGAAGATCTCGTCGTAAGGAACGTTGGCTTCGGCGAGAAGAACGTTCATGTGGCCCGGCATGCGGCCGGCAACCGGGTGAATGGCGTACTTCACTTCGACGCCGGCCTTCTTCAACGAGTCAGCCATCTCGCGCAGCGCATGCTGAGCCTGTGCGACGGCCATGCCGTAGCCCGGTACGATGATGACCTTGGCAGCGTTCTGCAGCACGTAACCGGCATCTTCGGCCGAGCCGAGCTTGACCGGCTTCTGCTCGCCGCCGCCGGCACCCGCTGCCGCCGTTTCGCCGCCGAAGCCGCCGGCGATAACCGACAGGAACTGCCGGTTCATGCCTTTGCACATGATGTAGGAGAGGATGGCGCCTGACGAGCCGACGAGGGCGCCGGTGATGATGAGGGCGACGTTGCCGAGCGTGAAGCCGATGCCGGCTGCCGCCCATCCCGAATACGAGTTCAGCATCGAGATGACGACCGGCATATCGGCACCGCCGATCGGAATGATGATCAAGACGCCAATCAGCAGCGAGCAGAACGTAATCAGCCAGAACAGCCACGCCGAGCCGCCGGAGACGATGAAGCCATAAATCAGGAAGACCAGGAATAATCCCAACCCCGCGTTGATGACGTGACGCATCGGCAGCAGGATCGGCTTCCCCGACATACGGCCCGAGAGCTTCGCGAACGCGATCACCGAGCCCGTAAACGTGATGGCGCCGATGGCGACACCGAGCGCCATTTCAAAGAGGCTGCCGCCCTTGATCCCGAGCGAGGGATCGGCGGGATTGGCGAGAATGCCGAAGGCAGATGGCGCGTAGAGCGCGCTTGCTGCGACGAATACGGCGGCGAGACCGACGAGCGAGTGAAAGGCGGCGACGAGTTCCGGCATCATCGTCATCGGAATTTCGCGCGCAATCTTGGCGCCAATGAAACCGCCGATAGAGAGGCCGACGATGATCAATATCCACGATACCGCCGTCGGCTGCGCCAGGCCGAGCGTCGTCAAAATGGCGATCGCCATGCCGAGCATGCCGAAGAGATTGCCGCGTCGCGAGGTGGCCGGGCTCGACAAGCCTCTTAGCGCCAGGATGAAAAGCACGCCCGCGGCGAGATAGAGCAGTGCGGCGACATTTGCGGACATTGGATCGTTCCCGGGCCTTGGTTCTGCTTCGAGGTCTCAAATCGGGGTCGGCAAGTGGGCGCGCATCAGCCGGATTTCTTCGGCGGGGCGTCCTTCTTTTTGTACATGGACAGCATGCGGTTGGTGACGAGGAAGCCGCCGAAGATGTTGACGGACGCCATCGTGAGCGCGAGGAAACCGAAGACCCTGGCAAGGATGCTGTCGGACGGCGTCAGCGCCACACCGACGGCGAGTAGCGCGCCGACGACAATCACCGACGAGATGGCGTTCGTAACGCTCATCAGCGGTGTGTGAAGTGCGGGCGTCACCGACCAGACGACGAAGTAGCCGACGAACACCGCGATCACGAACACCATGAACTCGTAGACGAAGGGGCTGATCGTCTCGCCGTCCGCAGCAAAGGCCGTGGAAGCGGTGATTAATAAGATCGCGAGCGCTGCCGAGAGCGGCTGAACGAAGCGCATGACGATGCTCCTTATGGGCTCTTGGTTTCGAGATTCGGATGAACGATGCGGCCGTCCTTGGCGATGAGCGTGCCCTTCACCAGATCGTCGTCCCAGTTGACGGCCAACGCCTTTTCTTTTTTGTCGATCATCGTGTCGAGGAAGGCCAAAAGGTTCTTGGCGTAGAGGCTCGAGGCATTGACTGCGATCGTGCCGGCGAGATTGAGCGGGGCGTAAATCTTGACGCCGTTCGGCGTCTCCACCGTCTTGCCGGGTTCCGTCAGCTCGGTGTTGCCGCCGCGCTCGGCCGCCAGATCGACGATAACCGAGCCGGGCTTCATGCTTTCGATCATCGCGCGCGTGATCAGCTTCGGCGCGGGGCGGCCGGGGATCAGCGCGGTGGTGATGACGATATCCTGCGTCTTGACATGCTGAGCGACGAGCTCGGCCTGCTTGGCTTGATATTCGGCGCTCATAGGCTTGGCGTAGCCGGCGGCGGTCTGCGCCTGTTTGAATTCATCATCCTCGACGGCAATGAACTTGGCACCGAGCGACTGCACCTGCTCCTTGGTCGCGGGACGCACGTCGGTTGCGGTGACCTGCGCGCCAAGGCGCCTGGCCGTTGCGATTGCCTGCAAACCGGCTACGCCGACGCCCATGATGAAGGCTCTGGCCGCCGGGACCGTACCGGCCGGTGTCATCATCATCGGCAGCGCCTGGCCGAACATCGACGCGCCATCGATCACAGCCTTGTAGCCGGCGAGGTTTGCCTGACTCGAGAGAACGTCCATCGACTGCGCCCGCGTCGTACGAGGCATGAACTCCATCGAGAAAACCGTCGCTCCCGTTGCAGCGAGCGCATCGAGCGCCTCGCGATCACCGAACGGGTCGATCATGCCGGCGACGATGGCGCCCGGCTTCAAAGCTGTCATTTCGTCGATGCTTGGTCGGCGAACCTTCAAAAGGATATCGGCACCGGCAAGGGCGTCGGCCCGGCTGACCATCTCCGCACCGGCCGCAAGGTAAGCCTGATCCGAATAGCGTGATCTGAGACCCGCACCGGATTCGATACGCACCTTGGCGCCAAGTCCGGTGAACTTCTTGACCGTATCAGGCGAAACCGCGACACGCGGTTCGTCCGCCGATTCACTGGTGACAGCTATCGTGACCATTTCTCAGTCCGATTGAGTGACTTCCGCCAGCGGCGCGGGCGGACAAAAGGGGCAGACCTTGCGAACGAGCTGCCCCTGCTTAAGATCACTGGACGCGGCCCGGACTTGCCAAACCTCAAACCAAGAAGATCTTCATGCCGGCAAGTAAAACAACCAGAGCGACGATCACGATCTTCGTAATGCGCAGAAAACCGGCGTAGGTCTTCTTATGCTCCGCGTAGTCCATGGCGGGATGTCCCTGGGACGTGTCGACAGTCACAATTCGTTCTCCCGTTATGCGGTTTGCGAAACTTTCTACCCGGCTAGGTATCCTAAGACTTGATCGGCTTCAAGCTGCCGCGACCAAGACTTAGGGATGATGAAGGGCTTTGGCGGTCAATTTAGCCGTGGCGCACGGGATCGAAGGCCGTCTACGCGCCAGAACGAAGCAAAAAGCCGAAAGACTCTAGGTGCCTATCTAGATCGCAACCTGAGTGCCCACTTCGACGACGCGATCGGTCGGGATCTGGAAGTATGTGGTCGCGTCCTCGGCGCTGGACGCTAGCGCGATGAAAAGGCGTTCCTGCCAACGCGGCATCTCGGACTTGGCGGTCATTCGCAGCGACCGCCGCGAAACGAAGAACGATGTCGAGCCGACGTCGATATTGCAGTCCTTTCGACGAGCATGTTCGAGGATTTTCGGAACGCTCGGCGTTTCCATGAATCCGTAGCGCGCCACCATGCGTATGAAGCGATCCGAGACGCGCTCGATCGATACTCGTTCGTGCCGGGCGACGCGCGGAGTTTCTTCGGTACGTATCGACAAGATGACGTTACGCTCGTGCATGACCTTGTTGTGCTTCAGATTGTGGAGCATCGATGTCGGCGCCGCATAAGGATCGCCTGTGAGGAACACGGCCGTTCCCGGCACGCGATGTGGCGGCTTCGCTTCGAGCTTGCGCACCAGCCAGTCGAGATCGGCCTCGTTGCGCTTCGTCACCTTGGCGAGAACCTTCGTTCCTCGCACCCAGGTGAACATGATGATAGCCAGAAATACCGCGATTGAGATTGGAACCCAGCCACCCTCGAACAGCTTGAGGACGTTTGCGGCAAAGAAGTACCTGCTCAAACAGCAACAATGGGAACACAAGTGCAACTGTGCGCCAAAGCGGCCACTTCCACACTTTCCAGACCACGAAGAAGGTCATCATTGTAGTAATGACCATAGTGGCAGTCACCGACACGCCGTAGGCGGCGGCCAGATTGGAAGACGTGCGGAACGTAAAGATGGCGACGAGCACCGCAACGTATAGCAGCCAGTTGACCCTCGGCATGTAGATCTGGCCGGCGATGCTTTCGGACGTGTGGCGGATTTCGAACCGCGGCACCAAGCCAAGCTGAATGGCCTGCCGCGTCAGCGAGAAAGCGCCGGTAATCACCGCCTGGCTGGCGATCACCGTTGCGAAGGTCGAGAGAATAAGCATCGGGATCAGCGCGTAATCGGGATAGAGACGATAAAACGGATTCTCGATCGCCTTTGCATCGGCCATCACGAGCGCCCCCTGGCCGAAATAATTCAGCACCAGCGCCGGCATGACGAAATAGAGCCAAGCGGTCGTAATCGGACGGCGGCCGAAGTGTCCGAGGTCGGCATAAAGCGCCTCGGCGCCGGTACAGGCCAGAAACACGAGACCCATGACCGTCAGGCCGATCAAGCCGTGGTGGTAGACGAACAAGATGCCGTGTGCCGGATTCAAAGCCTTCAGCACTTCAAAATTGTCTGAGATGTGCAATAGGCCGCCTAGTGCAAGCACAACAAACCAGACGCACATGACCGGCCCGAAAAATCTTGCGAACTCGATCCGTGCCCCGCGCCTGCATCCAGAACAGGCCCGTCAAAATAACGAGCGACACCGGAATGACGGCCGCTTCGAATTGCGGCGCCACGAGCTTGAGGCCCTCGACGGCCGATAGAACAGAAATTGCCGGTGTGATGACGGCGTCGCCGTAGAAGAACGATGCGCCGGCTATGCCGAGGGCGCCCAATAGGGCCGCGCTGCGCTTTGCGACGGTCTGGCCGAGAGCCATGAGAGCGAACGTGCCGCCCTCGCCCTTGTTGTCGGCCCTGAGCAGCAGCAGCACGTACTTCACCGTGACGACGAGGGTCAGGCTCCAGAAAATCAGCGACAGGACGCCGAGCGTCGCCTCGGCGGCCGTCAGCCCCCGTTGCGTCGCTGCCGAGATGGCTTCCTTGAACGCATAGAGAGGACTCGTTCCGATGTCGCCAAAGACGACACCAGCCGAGCCTAACACCAGCGCCCAGAAGGTCTTGCTGTCTTGCCCTTCTCCAGCGCCGAAATCGGCGGCACGGAGAGTGGCCTGCGGCTGTGCCATTCAGGCACCTCGGATTGTCGAAGCTGCATTGCAGCAAAGTGGCGGGCTTCTACTCCCCGGGCGCGCCGTTGGGAAGCGGCAAAATCAGCCCGAAGCGCCCAGGAATGAGTTGACAATGCGGGAGGCAGTAGATTCGTTGCGCCGCCATCGGCTCCTATTTCGCCGCGCCGGGTTCGATAGGTCCTTAGCCCATCGTCTCAAGCTCGTCGATCATACCTTCAATGACTTTCAAGCCCTTGTTCCAGAACTCGGGATCGCGGGCATCGAGGCCAAACGGCGCGAGCAGCTCAGAATGGTGCTTCGACCCCCCTGCTTTCAAGAGGTCAAAATATTTCGCAACGAAGCCCGGATGCGCTTCGGCATAAAGCCCATAGAGCGAGTTCACGAGGCAGTCGCCGAAGGCGTAGGCGTAAACGTAGAACGGCGAATGAATAAAGTGCGGTATGTACGTCCAGAAGACTTCGTAGCGCGACTTTAGATCGACGGCTGGTCCGAGGCTTTCCGCCTGAACTTCCATCCAGAGCGCGTTGATGCGGTCGGAAGTCAGCTCGCCGCTGCGCCGCTCCTCATGCACCTTTCGCTCGAAGCTGTAGAAGGCGATCTGGCGCACGACGGTGTTGATCATGTCCTCGACCTTGCCGGCGAGCATGGCCTTGCGCTCGCGTTTGTCCTTCGTCTCGGCAAGGAGCGCCTTGAACGTCAGCATCTCGCCAAAAACAGACGCCGTTTCTGCGAGCGTCAACGGCGTCGGCGCCAAAAGCGGGCCCTGGTCGCGGGCAAGCCACTGATGCACGCCGTGCCCCAGTTCGTGTGCGAGTGTCATCACGTCGCGCGGCTTACCCAGGTAGTTCATCATTACGTACGGATGAACTGACGGTACCGTCGAGGCCGAGAACGCACCCGGAGCCTTGCCAGGCTTCACGGGCGCATCGATCCAGTTCTTGTCAAAGAACTGTTTTGCGATCGTCGCCATCTCCGGTGCGAAGCCGTTGTAGGCACGAAGAACGATCTGCTCAGCTTCGCTCCAGGCGATGGTGCGTTCGGGCTTGTCTGGAAGCGGCGCATTGCGGTCCCAATAGGCAAGCTTCTTCTTGCCGAGCCACTTCGCCTTCATCGCGTAGTAGCGGTGCGACAGAAGCGGATACGCGGACCGCACGCTCGATACGAGTGCATCGACGACCGGCGCTTCCACCCGGTTCGCCAGATTGCGGCTGTCGGCAACGTCCTTGAAGCTGCGCCAGCGGTCGGAAATCTCTTTGTCCTTCGCCAGCGTATTCGTGATCAGCGTAAAGAGCGGCAGATTGGCCTTAAAAACTTTGCTCAAAGCCTGGGCGGCCGCCTTGCGCTTCTTCTCGTCCGGATCAGAAAGGAAATTAAGCGTCGGCTCGAGCGACAGCGGCTCTTTCTCGCCTTTGACGTGGAACTTCAGGGCCGACATCGTTTCGTTGAATAGCCGTGTCCAGGCGCCCCGGCCGGTCTGCGATTTTTCCGTGAAAAGCGTCTCGAGCTTCTCGTCAAGCTGGTGCGGTTTCTCTTTTCTCAAATCGTCGAGCCAGGGCTTATAGTGCTTGACCTCCTCGTGCTTTGCCGCCGCTTCGATCGTCTCATCATCGATCTGGTTCAGCTCGAGTTCGAAGAAAATGAGATCGGTGTAAAGTTTGGTCAGAGCTTCCGACACGTCGGCATTGAATTTTGCCCGGGCCGGATCGGTTTGGTTCAGCACGTAATAAAGCCCGGAGTAGGAGCCGAGCTTTCCGACAAGGTCCGACAGCTTCTCATAGTCCTTGATGGCGTCTGCGAGCTTGCCGCCGTCACGGGCGAGGTCCGCAAGCCTCCCCTGGTAAGCGGCCTTGATCCGGCTGGCTTCCTCAGCGGCAATCTTCAGATCGCGCTGCACCTCGGGTGCATCCGGCGCCCTGTAGAGATCACTCAAGTCCCATTCGGGCATCGACCCAAGGCCCGTTTGTTGCGGGGCCTGATCCGTTGCCGATTGAGGCGCGAAGACGAAGGACGGTAGAAAAGTGCGGGGCATGAGATTCCCTGACGAGGTGAACACGAATTCAAGCGGCGTCCTTAGCACGGCCGCCTAAAAGGTGAAATTTTTGAGTTGAAGCGATTTCCTCAGCCGCGCGCAAAGAAACTGCCACGTGACTTCAATCGCTTATGCAAGATCGCTGAATAATGCATCAGTTCGAAACGTTCCATTTACTGTTCTGCGGCACTCTCGCGCCAGTTGCGTAAGTTGCCCGTCACCGACTGTTTGAAGCTGGGTCAATTTCGGCTCCGACCGTCGGCTAACGGCCCCAGTAAATGTAAAGTTGCGTATCACATGTCCAAGCGTGTTCTGATCGTCGATGACGATCCTATTCAACGGCGTCTGCTCGAAGAGACGATCAAGCGCTTTGGTTTCGAAACCAGGAACTGCGGATCGGGAGAGCATGGCCCTTCAAATCCTCGAGGGTCAAGATCGCGATTTGATCGCGCTCGTGCTGCTCGACCTCGTCATGCCGGGCGTTGACGGAATGGCCGTCCTCGATCGTGTCGGCCACGTTCCCGGCATCCCGCCGATCATCGTGCAAACGGCGCACGGTTCCATCGAGACCGCAATCAACGCCATGCGCCGCGGTGCCGTGGATTTCGTCGTCAAGCCCGCCTCGCCCGAACGGCTCGAGGTTTCGATCAAGAGCGCGCTGAAGATTGAAGCGCTCGCCGGAGAGATCAATCGCATTAAAAAGAAGGTCGAAGGCACGCTAACGTTCAGCGATCTCGTCATGCGCGGCGAACCAATGGCGCGCGTCATCACGCTCGGCAAGCGGGCCGCGGCTTCCAACATTCCGGTGCTGATCGAGGGCGAGAGCGGCGTCGGCAAGGAGTTGGTCGCGCGTGCGATCCAAGGCGAGAGCGAACGCGCCGGCCGGCCGTTCATCACAGTCAATTGCGGTGCGATCCCGGAAAATCTCATCGAAAGCATCCTTTTCGGTCACGAGAAAGGTTCGTTCACCGGCGCCGTCGACAAGCGCATCGGCAAATTCCAAGAGGCTGACGGCGGGACGCTTTTCCTCGACGAGGTCGGTGAATTGCCACTCGACGCTCAGGTCAAGTTGCTCCGCGCCCTGCAGGAAGGCGAAATCGATCCGATCGGCTCGAAGAAACCCGTGAAGGTCAATTTCCGGCTCATCTCGGCGACCAATCGCGACATGATCCAGCAGGTCAAAGACGGCAAGTTCCGCGAAGACTTGTATTACCGCCTCAACGTGTTCCCGATCTTCGTCCCGCCGCTCCGCGAGCGCATCGAAGATGTACCGGAACTGGCGCGGCACTTCGCAGTAAGATTTGCTGCGGAAGAGGGCAAACGCCAGGTGACCATCTCCGAGCGCGCCATGCGCATGCTGCAGGCTTATTCCTGGCCGGGCAACGTCCGGCAGCTCGAGAACGCCGTGTTCCGCGCCGTTGTCCTCGCCGATGGGCCAGAGCTCACCGTCTCGGAATTCCCGCAGATTGCGGCCCACGTCAGCGGCTTCGAGGCCGAAATTCCGGCAGCCCCGTCGACGGTTCAGAAGGCGCCGGCCTACACCGGCCCGGCTTTGCTTGGCGCCGAAAACACAGTGCCGCACACGATTGAGATGAGGTCGCAGTCGTCGTCAGGCAGCTCGCTCGGCATTCAGGCCGTGGCCGAAGATGGCGAAATCCGCTCGCTCGAAGCCATCGAAGCCGACATGATCCGCCTGGCGCTCGGCCGCTACCGCGGTCACATGACCGAAGTCGCCAAGCGGCTCAACATCGGTCGCTCGACGCTTTATCGCAAAATGCAGGAATATGGGCTCGAGCCCAGAGCCAACTGACGAACAGCTGAGATTCCAGCCCGCGAGCATTTGCGCGCAGGCCAGAGTGCGTGTGCCCGGGTTTGGTGGGACGGCCGCGCGCAGCCGGGAGAGCATCCGTCCCACCACCAGAATTGCTTTTGGATGCGGTGCGACGTCGACCGCATCCAAAAGAGAGAGAGCGACCCCTTTCGCCCTCGAAAGCAAAAGCCCCGGCTGCATCCGGGGCTTTTGCGCATTTAACGAGCAGTGTCTGACCGACGAAACTTGATGGTCAGCAATGCGTTTGATATGAAGGGCTAATCAAAATTCAACGCTTGCCCTTGTATGCTCGATTGCGCGATCTTTCGGCAGCAGCCGAGTTCGCTCAACACGTACATCTCAACGGCGCTTTGGCGACGAAAAACAGCAACAGTTTCGCCACAGCGTCATGCAATCAAGTTAAGGCACGCGTTCCAAGCCGTTGGGCAAAGTGGCAATGAATATCAATAAGTCTACCGGGCTCCCGGCAGACGAGCAGAAGGCGGAATTTGTAATGCGTGCCTCGCGTGCACTAGCAATCAGCCTAGTGCTGATTTGCGGCACCCTTTCGGCGGCTTATGCAGCCAATCCGGACGATCTTCGCGGAAGTGAAATCGATAGTGCAGTGACAGCGCCGGATCGCAGCACGCAAGCAGAGCCGCAGGGTGAAAACAGTGTTAGCCCGGACAGCACAACAGACCCAACCAACACCGGCGACACGGCCCCACCGGCCGATAGTTCGGACAATCAGCAGACGGGTATCGAGGCGCCCGCGCCTGCTGAAAACGCAGCCGACACGGCGAAGCCTGCTCCGCAACCGGCGGCCGTCGCCACGCCCACTGTCACTCCGCTGAAACCTGCCGAGATTGCAATGCCTACACCGGCGTCGCCGCCGTCAGAGGGGGTCAACGCGCCGGCGCCACCGGCATCAGACGCAGCACCAGGACCGGCGATCGTGGCGGCAGGCGATTTGCTCTACCTCCCCGCCGCTCGCTACCTCGAGGTCAACAGCAGGGCTCTCGGCAACTTCGACGAGGCAGATCGTAAAACCGTGCAGCAGTTCTACGCCAGCCGCATGGGTTCGACGCTCTGGGTAACGAAGAACGGCTACAATGACGACGCGAAGAATCTCATTGCGACCTTCAAGAATGCCGACAATTGGGGTCTCAACGCGCCCGACTACAAAGTTCCCGATCTGAAGCCGGGCGTTGCAGGTGACATCCGTCAGGATGACCTGACGACCGCCGAGGTCAAGCTGTCGCTCGCGGCCATGAAATACGCGCGCGACGCACATGGCGGCCGGATCAGCGATCCGTCGGAGCAGCTTTCGTCCTATCTCGACCGTAAGCCGGTGCTCCTCGACCGCAGGACGTTTATCGATAGGTTGGCCACGACGAAGAACAAAGGCGCCTATCTCGAGTCGCTGCATCCAAAGCAGCCGCAATTCGAGCTTTTGCGCCAAAAACTCATCGCTTTGCGCGCTTCGGCAAAAGAAAGGGAAAGCCTGACGATCCCGAACGGGCCCAACATTATGCCGGGCAAAAGCAGCCCGCAGATCGCACTTGTCCGCAAGCTTCTGAAAGTCGCCTCGCCTACCGTCAAGGCGGATGGCACGCCAGCGGACGACACCTACTATGACGATGCCCTCGCGAGCGCAGTCAGGGCGTACAAGGAGAGCAAGCAAATCAGGCCGGCCACCGCGACGATAACGGCGGGGCTGCGGCGCTCGCTCAATCAGCTCAACGACATCAGCGAAACGAAGCTGATCGCCAACATGGAAGAGTGGCGGTGGATGCCTGAAAACCTGGGCAACCTTTATGTCGACGTGAATATTCCCGAGTTCGTGGTCCGCGTCGTCAAGGGCGGCGAGATCATTCATGAAGAGCGCATCGTATCGGGGCGCGATCAAACGCCGACGCCGATCTTCTCGAGCCCGATGCGCACCATCATTGCGCAGCCCCGCTGGAACGTGCCGGACTCCATCAAGATCAAAGAGCTTCTTCCGGGCCTGAGAGCGGGCGGCGATCCCCTCAGGCGTCAGGGCCTCGTAATGGAGCGCAATGGGCGCAGGATCGATGCGTGGGACGTCGACTGGTATCGCGCGGACATTCGCAATTTCGCTATTTATCAGCCACCGGGCGGCGGCAATGCCCTTGGCGTCGTCAAATTCCTGTTCCCGAACAGGCATGCGGTTTATCTGCACGACACGCCGAACAAGGGCCTGTTCAACGAACGAGTTCGGATGTTCAGCCACGGTTGCATGCGCGTGCGCAACCCCGTCAAGCTCGCGGAAATCCTGCTTCAAGAGGCCAACGGCCTGGACAAGAGCAAGGTCGACGGTCTCATCGAGAATGGACCCGAAGAAAATGAAATCACGTTGACGCAGCCGATCCCGGTTCACGTCACGTATTTTACGGCTTGGGTCGGCAAGGACGGCGAGGTCCAGCCCTTCGGTGATGTCTACGGCCACGAAAAGCGGATCACGCTCGCCTTGCAAGGCCGCTGGAACGAGATCGAGAAGAACGACGAGAAGGTCGTATCGCCTGAAGACGTTCCCGTCGCTTCCGGTTGGGACGACGACGGCTACTACCGTCGTTCGAGGCGTGACGACGACTACGCGTACGATGACGATTACGGCGACCGGCGGCGTAGGCACTCGGGCGGCGGCGGCTTCGGAAATTTCTTCAAGCAGGTATTCGGCGGCTTCTGAGACCGTCCACTGCAGAGCGATTGGCAAGCCGGCCAACCTGTTTTGCCGCTTTTGCTTATTTACGTTTCGAGTGTACTCGCCCTTTTGTCGCCCATTCCGCGAGGTTAGATGCGGCAACGGGATAGTTACCGCGTCTTAAGGGTTCGAGATTTACCCTATAAGACCCGGCATTGCGGCCCAAACGGGCTTCGGGGAACCTCTACTATCGGGACGGGGGAATTCGTGCCCTTTCGCCGCTCAGGCGTACTTTTTGGCGTTGCCGCCCTCGCCGGTTCGTTGTGCCTGCACGCCGACAACATGACGGCTGCGGGCGAGCCGCAAGAGCGGACGATCTCGCTCTATCACATTCACACGCACGAAAGCCTGAACATTACTTACAAGCGCAAGGGCCAATACATTCCCGATGCGCTGACGAAGATCAATTGGATCATGCGCGACTGGCGGAAGAACGAAGTCAAAGCCATCGATCCCCACACCATCGACCTCGCCTGGGAGATGCACGAGGAGCTTGGCTCGAAGGAGCCGATCAACATCATCTGCGGCTACCGCTCGTCAGGGACGAACGAGATGCTGCGCCGAACCGTCGGCGGCCAAGCCAAGCAAAGTCAGCACATCACCGGTAAGGCGATCGACATCACGTTCCCCGACGTTCCGCTGAAAAGGATGCGCTATTCGGCGTTGATCCGCGAGCGCGGCGGCGTCGGCTATTATCCGACCTCCGGCATCCCCTTCGTTCACGTCGACACGGCGAATGTCCGCATGTGGCCGCGGATGCCTCGCGCCGAATTGGCGCTACTTTTCCCTAATGGCCGGTCGAAATACATGCCTGCCGACGGCGGCCCGATCACGCCGCGCGACGTCAAGGTCGCCCAGAGCAAAAATGATGACCTCGCCGTTCAGGTTGCTGCGTTCTTCCATGATCGTCTGACGCCCGGTACGTCGAGAACGTTGGTCGCTTCTGCTGAGATTGCCCGTCCAAAACCGCGCGTCGCCGTTGTCGCGTCGCTTGGCGGTGAAACCGCGTCAGGCGGATCTATGCGGCGTAACATCAGTCTCACGACAGAGCCCGACCCTGAGGCCTCTGAGGCAAAGCCCTTCGCACCAGCCAGGACGGCGTCGCTTTCACCGGACCAGTCAGACATCGATCAGCCGTACCTGATTGCGAAACCGCGGCTCGTGGACCGCGCGTCGCATTTCACCCCAAGCCCGTCGAAAGCTGATAGCGCTAAGCTCGATGCGCTGGTCGCCGCAGCGGCGACGATGCCGTTGCCCCAACTTGTCTCCGGGCCGAAGCCCGCAATTCGTCCGCAAAAAGCGCTTGCAGCTGCGGCGCTCGCCGAAAGAAGCATCTCGGCACGTCAGCCGACTGCGCAGGTTGCGAGCCTCGATCCGGGTAACGGTACAAGCGTCACCGATATGAGCCCGGATAGCCTCGGGAACGGCTGGGCGGAAGCTCCCGAGTTCGATGAGGATCATCCCGAAGAGCTTGCTTACCGCCCCTTCCCGTTGGCCCCGCTCCTATCTGACACTCCGGCTTCGCGCGATCAGCCGCTCGCCGAAATGCAGGCGCCGAACGTTGCCGCCACGCTCGAAGTCCTTGATGACGTTGGCGGCATCGCACCGATGAAGTTCCGTCCGGGACGGCAATTGGCCGAGGCCATGTGGTCTCAGCAGTTCCAAGGCAAAGCCGTCCACCTCGAGGCGCTGAAGGAAATCGAGCAAGGCCGCTTACCCGCCGGTATCGAGAACCGTGCCGTGCAGACCAGCGCCCGCTGACATTTTCGGATGGCGTCGCTGCTTTACGCGTGCAGCGCGAGCGCGCCACGTTTCAATGAGGCTTGTCCTGCGGCAGCGATGAGCTTCGCCAGGGCGAAAAAGTCGTCGCGACGCGGGCTCGACCGGCGCCATGCAAGTCCGATCGACCGCGATGGTTCCGGATCGACGAACCGGATCACCTTGATCTCGCGACTCCGCCCTTCGACGCCCAGGCAGATTTCCGGAAGAAGCGTGATTCCGAACCCTGCGGACACCATCTCTACAATTGTCGACAGGCTCGATGCGCCGAACGTATTGACGGCATCGACCTGCTGCAGGCTGCAGTAGGTCAACGCCTGATCCCTGAGGCAATGTCCTTCCTCAAGCAGCAGTAGCCGATCGCCTTCGACCATGTCCTTGGTGGCGCGGACGCGGCCCGACAATTTCTTCGCCTTCGGAACGGCAAGCAAAAAGCGGTCGTCGAACACGGGCAGCGTTTCAATATCCGGGTTTTTCAGCGGCAGAGCCAGAAGCAGAACGTCAAGTTTGCCTCCGACCAGTTCATCTGTCAGCGGTTGGGTCTGCGTTTCGCGCACGTAAAGTTCGACACTGGGATATTTCTCTTTCAGCAGCGGCAACAATGGCGGCAGCAGGTATGGCGCAATCGACGGTATGACGCCGAGCCGCAGCGTGCCCGACAGAATGCCTCCGGCGTGCTGAGCGTAGTCGATGAGATTGCGCACGTCATTCAACAGCCGCTGGGCCCGTGCCGCGATTTCCTCGCCCTTCGGCGTCAGCTTGATGCCACTACGCGTGCGCTCGACCAGTGCGATCCCGAGAGACGCTTCGAGATCCTGAATTTGCATTGAGAGCGCCGGCTGCGTGACCGAGCAGGCATCCGCCGCCCGCCCAAAATGCTGCTCACGTGCCAGGGCATCGAAGTATCGCAATTGCTTGAGCGTGACGTGGACCATCAGCTGGACTAATGCATCCCAAAAGAAATGACGATTTGTCCTTATCATATTGTCCGGATAGGCTGCAGCAATCTAAGCGCGGAAACGACTTCACATCCGCGTGCATTGATCGAAAGCGGCCGAAAGGTCGTCTTCGCTAGCGCCGCCCGGCCCCAGCGCCGAATGGGGACGAGCGGCGCTTTTCTATGGTCGGGTCACGCTGTCCGGCCAAGGCGTCGCCTCGCTCGAAGCTGCAAAAGGTAAGGACCGCAAGCGGCGAGCGCCGCGCGGTCCTTCACAAATTCATCTGCCCAGAGCGTCGCATTAGCCGTGCGCGGGCCACTGGCCTCCCGCGAGCCGGCCGGCGGCGCTTGGTGAGCCCTACTCGGCGGCAATCATCGCGTCGACGGCACTCTCATCGACCGGGCCGTCGAGCATGCCGAGCGCGTGCATATAGACTTCGAGAATGGTTTCTTCTTCCTGGCGCTCTTCATTGGACTTCTTGCGCAACCGCACGATTTGCCTCAGCGCCTTGACGTCGAAACCGACCGCCTTCGCTTCCGTGTACTTGTCGCGGATGTCGCTCGCGACCTGCTTTTTTTCTTCTTCGAGGCGTTCGATCTGTTCGACAAACTGGCGCAATTGCTTCTGCGCCGAGACCTGAAGCGTGCTCATGAAGGTTCCTCACTGATTACGAGCTTTGGCGGACGCTACCGGCCGAGCCGATGCGCAGCAAGGCGCCCAGCGCTACAATCCCAAGGGATTTGTCGGGCGGACCACTTGACGTCGCGGATGTGTGCAATCGACTCGGGGTTGCTTGCGCGTTTGAAGATAGCCGCGCGGTGGCGTTAGCTCCCGCGATGGCTGCTCTTCTCGAATTCCGCCTGTTGCTCGGCGCTCGCTTCTTTTTGATGCCGCGCCTGCCACTCCTGATACGGCATGCCGTAGACGAGTTCGCGCGCGTCGACCTTGCTCAGCTCTAGTCCCCTGTCCTTCGCCGCATCGGCCATCCAGCCCGACAGGCAATTCCGGCAGAAGCCCGCTAAGTTCATCATGTCGATGTTCTGCACGTCCGGGCGGGACCGCAAATGATCGACGAGCCGCCGGAAAGCCGCTGCCTCGAGTTCGAGCGTCGTCTGCGGATCGAACGTCTTCATGGCTTTTCTCCTTGAGCCCTCCGAGCCTAAGAATGACATAAGCGCCGCAGGGGCCGGTGCAAAGCCGCTAAAGCTGCGGCCTCTGATGCCTTGACGTGAGCAAGGCGATTGCGCAAACCACACCAAACCGCAAAAGACCGGCCGGGGAGACAAAATGCCAGACGGGACGAACGGCGGCGTTCGCCAGACCTTGAGCGCGCTGTTTGAAGCCGCCTACAAGACAGCGCATCCCGCCACCTGCCTGCCGCAGCACCTGCCGCCCGTGCCGCCCGGCGGCCGGATAATTGTCATTGGTGCAGGCAAGGCTTCTGCGGCGATGGCTGTCGCCGCCGAAGACCACTACATCGCGGCGGGGCAAGCCGAGAAAATTTCCGGCCTTATTTCAACGCGGCACGGCTTTGGCCTGCCGACCAGGGTCATCGAGATTCTGGAAGCCGGCCATCCCGTGCCCGATGCCAATTCGATCGCCGGTGCACAACGAGCGATTGAGCTCGCGAAAAACGCCGGGCCCAACGATCTGGTGCTTTGCCTGCTTTCGGGCGGCGCCTCGGCTATCTGGTCGGCGCCTGCGGCCGGCGTCAGTTTCGAAGCCAAACAGGCACTGACGAAGCAGCTCCTCAAATCCGGCGCACCGATCTCGGAAATGAATTGCATCCGCAAGCATCTTTCCGAGATCAAGGGCGGCAAGCTCGCAGCGGCGGTCTATCCGGCTCGCCTGCTGACGCTCGCCATTTCCGACGTGCCCGGCGACAACCCGGATGAAATCGGCTCCGGACCGACCGTCGCCGACCGTGCCACCCTCGGCGACGCGCGTGCCGTTCTCGCCAAGTGGAAGATCACGCCATCCGCGGAAATCGCGCGAGCCCTTGAAGATCCACGGAATGAAACGCTCAAGGCCGGCGATCCGAAGCTGGCGAATTCGAGCTACAAAATCGTCGCCGCGCCGACGGCCTCTCTCGAAGCCGCCGCGCAGATTGCCCGCGACCTCGGCTACCGCGTTACGATCCTCGGCGACGCGCTCGAGGGAGAAGCCCGCGACGTTGCCCGTGCTCACGCCCAGATGGCGCTCGAGGCAAAACGCAAGGGCGAAAAAGTTGCGATCATGTCAGGCGGCGAGCTGACCGTGACAGTGCGCGGCAACGGCTCCGGCGGCCCGAACCAGGAATACGCGCTTGGCCTCGCCATCGCGCTCGACGGAACGCCGGGGATTTCGGGGCTTGCCGGCGATACCGATGGCATCGACGGCGGCGGCGGCAATCCGGGAGATCCCGCCGGCGCGATGGTCTTCGCCGATACGCTGGCGCGGGCCAGGGCGGTTAATCTCAATGCCGCCAATTTCCTGGAGAACAACGACTCCACGGGTTTCTTTCGCCCGATCGGCGATCTCATTCTATGCGGTCCTACACAGACCAACGTCAACGATTTCCGGGTCATCCTGGTCGATCCGTAAAGCGTTCGGCGACGTGTCTTTGCCCCAAACGCCGAACCTGCACACCGGGAGGCCATGCTTGCAGCTCAGCTTCTTTCCGCGCGCGATTGCCCGCACAATCGGAACTGCGCTGAGCTTCATTCTGTTCTCCAGCCTGGCGCATGCCGACTTGAAGCTATGCAATGCCACGTCGAGCCGGGTCGGCGTGGCAATCGGTTACCAGGACAAATCCGGCTGGGCGACCGAAGGCTGGTGGAATATCGCGTCTCAGACGTGCGAGACGCTACTCAAGGGTGCGCTGCCGAGCCGCTTCGTCTACGTCCACGCTGTCGATTATGATCGCGGCGGGGAATGGGGCGGCAAGAACGATATGTGTACAACGGAGAAATCCTTCGCCATCCGGGGGGTTCAGGATTGTTCAAATCGCGGATATAAGCGCACGGGATTTTTCGAAGTGGACACCGGCGAGGCGAAGGAATGGACCATCCGCCTTACTGATCCTGCGGGGCAAGGAAAAACGGATAAATGAGACGTAACCGGCGGGTCAAGATCGTAGCAACGCTCGGACCCGCGTCAGCCGCCCCGGAAATGATCGAGCGTCTCTTTATTGCCGGCGTTGACGTCTTCCGCATCAACCTCAGCCACTCGACGCACGATGGGGCCAAAGCGCTTTACAACACCGTGCGCGCCTGCGCGGCGCGCCATCGCCATCCGATTGGTATCCTCGCTGATCTGCAGGGCCCGAAGTTCCGCATCGGCACTTTCGACGCCGGGCGCGTCAAGCTGACGGCCGGGTCGATTTTCAAGTTCGATCGCGATGAGACTCTCGGCACCAGCGATCGCGTTTTTCTGCCTCACAACCAGATTTTCGAGTCGATCAAGCCGGGGCACACGCTCGTTCTGGACGACGGCAAGCTGAGAATGCGTGTCGTCGAAACGTCTTCGGTCCAGATTCACGCCGAGGTTACGGCGGGCGGGTTGCTGGCGAGCCGCAAGGGCATTTCGATGCCCGACACGCTGCTGCCGATCAGCCCGCTTACCGAGAAGGACAAAGCCGACCTCGTTCACGCCCTAAAACTCGGCGTCGACTGGGTGGCGCTGTCGTTCGTCCAGCGCGCCGAAGACGTTCACGAGGTTCGCAAGCTGATCGGCTCGCGCGCCGCGATTGTGTCAAAAATCGAGAAGCCGTCGGCGGTGGCGGACCTCGAGGATGTCATTGCAGCCTCCGACGCGATCATGGTGGCGCGCGGCGACCTTGGTGTCGAAATGCCGGTCGAGAAGGTGCCCGGGCTGCAGAAAAAGATCACCCGCCTCGCCCGCGCGGCCGGCAAACCGGTGATCATCGCGACGCAGATGCTGGAAAGCATGATCTCATCGCCGATGCCGACGCGGGCCGAGGTTTCCGACGTTGCGACTGCGGTGTTCGATGGCGCGGACGCGATCATGCTGTCGGCGGAGAGCGCCGTCGGGCAGTATCCGGTCGAGGCGATCCAGATGATGGACAAGATCGCGATCGAGGTAGAGCACGACCCCGTCTATGAGCCGATGCTGCATGCGACGCAAACCGAGCCGCAGCCGACGGGCGCCGACGCGATTGCCGCTGCCGCCTCGGCCATAGCCGGCACGGTGAAACTAGGCGCCATCGTCTGCTACACTGCGACCGGCTCGACGGTTCTGCGCGTTACGCGCGAGCGGCCCGGCATTCCCGTTATCGGCCTGACGCCGATCGAGTTCGACGGCTAGGCGGCTATCGCTCGTCTGGGGCGTGCAGACGATTCTTACGGGCGATCCCGAGAACTCGTCCCACATGGTGCGCAAGGCCTGCCGCATCGCGTTCGAGGAAGGCCTCGTCAAGGCGCGCGACGGGTTGGTCGTCATCGCCGGCATTCCGCTCGGTAGCCCCGGCGCGACGAACATGGTCCGCATCGCTTTTATCGACGAGCGCGGCGCTCCGATCGCGGAAGAGGTTTAGCGAGGCCCGCCTGGCTTGCGGTCATTGCCCGCTGCCCCCAAGTTCGTTGGCGATGGGCGACGATCACAACGCAACGAGGGGCATCACTTCTGCTCTCTTTCCTTCAGCTCCTTGAGCGCGTCCGCTATGGCGGCTTCGCCATCCGTCATGGTTCGGACGGGATAGCTTCCGATGAGGTCGCCGGCTTCATTGGTGATGACTGCCAAAAACGGGAAGCCATCTTCGTCGCTAGGGATCACTGCGCCGGTGTACCTGGCCATTGCTTCCTCCTGTTTTGCACTAAGCATATCACGGAGTGGGCCTGATGGCCGTTAACAGTCCATCAATCGAGAATGCAGCAAAGGCGCGAAACGGCGACGGCGTTCTATATCCCCTGGCCTTTGATCTCTTTGCGCAGAGCATCGCGCGCGGTTTCGCCGCCCTCAATGTTGGGGTGAATTTTTAAGAGCTGATCGTAGGCTTTGAGCGCCGCCTTCTTCTCGCCGATGAGTGTCAAAATCTTCGCCGTCGCATCGAGAGCCCGAAAGTGATTGGGTTCGAGTGCCAGTGCGCGGCGCAGATCGCCGAGCGCGCCCTGATAATTTTGCAGCCGGTATTCGATGTAGGCGCGATGGCTCCAGGCTTCCGCGTAGTCGGGCGCAAGGTCGACCGCCGCGTCGAGGAACGGCAGCGCCTTTTCGCTTTCATTGCGTGATGAAAACATCTCGCCGCGGTCGATCAGCAGATTGACCGTGTCGCCGCCGCTGAGCCGCCAGAAACGCTCGATGGCGGCGCCAATTTCGCCCGCCTGCCGGTGGTCGCCAGTGGTCGCCAGGAAGGCATAGAGATTACTTAGGGTCCTAGCCGCTGCTTCGGGCGTCTTCGGCCACGGCATGCCCATCATGCCCGGCTCGCCCCTTTGTTCGGCGGAGGCACCAGGCGATGGAGCGACCGGTGGCTTCGCGGCTTTTGGGGGCTGTGGCGCCGGCGGCGCGAAGCCCGGCGGCGGCGCGGGCGTATCAGACGCTGGCGGTTCGGTTTTGAGCAGCTCGTCGTCAGCGACAACCGGCGAGATACCGCCAGCTAGGACCAAAAGAACAAAGAGAATTCGGGCGCGCAAGATCATTCCCCGAACCTAATCGAGCGCCGGGGGAAGGGTCAAAAAGAGTCTCGTGAATTCGCTGTAACGTCGCAAATCGCGACGGCCTCAGCCCTGCCGAGCTTTAAAACGGCGATGCGTCTTGTTGATCACGTAGACGCGGCCTTTGCGGCGCACGACGCGGTTGTCGCGGTGCCGAGAGCGCAAGGACTTCAAAGAGTTTCTAACTTTCATAACGACACCGGTTAATGATGGCGGGCAGCACAGGCATGGAACCCGTGAACCCGACCATGTCAAGAGAGGGCGAAAGGAGCCTTCTAGACACCAAGTCCCAAGAAAACAAGGGCGATCCGCCGAAAAGCCGCACTGGAACAAGGGGGGAATGTGCAGAGAACGTGCCGGGACCCAAAGCGAAGGGGTGACATATGACTGACACATCGAGAACACTGGACGCAAGGTCGGCAGTTCGTAATACCGCCCGGAGTTCGGGACGAGCCTTTCGTGAGCCCCTCACGCTCCCGCACAGGCTGCGGTTGATTTGCGTGGGTGAATTCGAGACGAGGTCGACGTGATGGGCATTACCCCGTTGGCCGTCACAACGAGAGTACCGGCTTCCTAATGCGGACGGTCGCTCAGACAGGACGCTTACAGCAGATGTTAGGACATGTATTTCGACGGTGGTGAGGAGATCTTGCGAGGGCCAACTTCTCTAAGGCGACACCTCCGAGGGCTAACTGCTGAGCCCGCTATGCCTCAAAGCCACTGATCCTGACTCCGAGACGTGAGACCGTCGAATGCGATGTGACGAAGCTCAGGACTGAGGTTCGTCATCGCATTTTCATCGGTGCGGTTAGCAGAACGATTGGTCGTAATGTCATTTGGGAAACACGAATTGGAAGGTCGCTGAAGGGAGCAACCAGCGGAACTAATAACATAGGGGATGGAATGCTAGCCTCAGCAGTCAACGTGTCACCTGTTTAAAATCATCTGGTTGTCGCTACCACGAAGCCGCCTCGCCAGTGTTCCTGCACGACGGCCATTAAATGTGCATCGCGCATTGGAACGGCAGGCCGAAAAAGAGAAATGAATGCGCGTGGCAGACATTAAAACACTGGAAATTCGTTAACATTAGTGCTAATTTTGATTACAATTTTAATAATATAGAAATGCCGGGGTCGCTGGGTCCGCTGGCACATTATTTGATTTGTAAAGCCAGGCAGGTGCAACGTTTGTTCCGAATTGGCGCATTTATATGTTCAGCGTATCTTCCTCGGCAAACGCGATTGCCCAGCGTCACAATCTACGACTGCGAGGCCGCTACCTCGTCGCCCCCTTCGATTCCCACACCATTGATCTAATGCACACTCAGCGTTGTCGCAACGCTGCGGCTTGGTCTGGGCTATTTTCCAATATCCCTTTAAATCGAACGCTTTTCGCTTGTTCACCATCTTTAAGGTTGCGAACTGCGTTCGAGCATTCAGACGGCAACACAGCAAGGCACGTCCAAAAAAACGAGTCTTAGTCAGCGTAATGGAGTAGCGAAAATGCAAGAAGAGGTCTTTGCCGACGCTATCGGCGAAATTCACGTAACAAATAATGTCGTTAGAATTGATTTTGTCAGCTTGTCACCAACAGAGCATGACTCAAATAACAATCCTAAAACGGTCTTCAGACAGCGAATTATCATGCCGCTCGAGGCATTCGGAAATTCGGCAGAGCTGATCCGTAGGGCCATGGATAGCCTTATTAAGTCGGGCGCACTTAAGCAGCAGACCCCGACTACTCAGGCCGCTTCATCGACGGAATCTTGGAATAAGCCGACGTTAAATATGAGTTCAGGTTCGCCGCCGCCTCTGAAGCCGCCGCCTCTGAAGAAGTCTACCGTCGACTTCATTCCAACCTCCCCGACCTCCCCGAATTTTTCTTTGGCATGAGAATTGCTGGTAGTTGATTGCACTATCGGCTCTTAGGTCAAGTTCCACTCAAAAGGTCTGAGTACTGTGAGCGTTGCTTCGCGGACAGGATTAGAATGTCTGAGTACAGTCGCACGTCACCATGGCGTCGATCTGCCAGTTGATCGGTTGCTCCATGACTATGGTGTCGCTGACGGTGATATTTCTACACGACGAATTCTTCGCATGGCCAAAGATGCAGGGCTACGTGCGCGATCCTTGACGCTCACTTGGGCAGGGCTGGCAAGGCTCCGGGACGCTTACCCGGTAATGGCGCAGCTGGAGAACGGCAACTGGGTCGTGATTACAAATGCGCTTCAGGCCGAAGACCGGGCTAACGAATCGGTCAGTGTTTTCGACCCGCTGGCACAGCCATATCAGGTTCTTATTCTGCCCCAACCGCAATTCTGCAAGGCGTGGCGCGGCAAAGTTATTTTACTAAAGCGGGCTTACAAGATTACCGATACAGATCGTCCGTTTGGCTTTCTATGGTTCGCCCCTGAATTTCTTCGTCAGAGGCGCCTATTCGCAAATGTCGCGCTTGCAGCAATAATGCTCTACGGGCTCGGCCTCGCGACGCCGATATTCTTTCAGCTTATAATCGACAAGGTTCTCGTTCACCAAAGCTACTCGACCCTTTATGTGCTGGCATTGGGAATTTCCATAGCCCTTCTATTCGACGCTGCCTTTTCATTCGTTCGTCGCTACCTCCTACTCTACGCAACCAATAAGATCGACATTAGGACGGCGACGCGCAGCTTCGGGCGGTTGCTCAGTCTTCCGATTACTTTTTTCGAGCAGGCTCCTGCCGGCGTGCTCGTTAAGCACATGCAGCAAGCAGCTCGCATACGCGAGTTCTTGAGCGGTCGGCTGTTCTTAACGCTGCTTGACGCGCTGTCGTTGCTGGTATTCGTCCCGGTGCTTCTCCTTTACAGCACAAAACTGACACTCGTTGTTGCTGCCTTCACCGCGCTAGTGGGATTAGTCGTTGCAGTTCTCGTGGGGCCGTTTCGACAGCGACTTCGCGCCCTCTATGAAGCGGAAGGAAAACGCCAGGCGCTATTGGTCGAGTCCGTGCACGGGATGCGGACCGTTAAAGCATTAGCCATGGAGCCCGTTCAGAGACGCAGCTGGGACGACCAATCAGCTCAAGCAATCGACACGCGCTTTCGCGTCGAGAAAATCTCGGCCGTGGCCCAGTCCGTCACCGGGCTCATCGAGAAGTTGATGGTAGTCGCAATTATATGGATAGGCGCCCTCGATGTCTTCAGTGGCACTCTCAGCATTGGTGCGCTGATTGCCTTCAACATGCTGGCAAGCCGCGTTTCTGGCCCCTTGGTCCAGCTCGTTACGACAGTTCACGAGTACCAGGACGTGGCGTTGTCAGTCCGGATGATGGGCGAAATCATGAACCAGCGGCCTGAACAGGCGGCCCGCATCGAGGGCCTGCGTCCAGTGCTCAAGGGGCAGATCGAGTTTGAAAATGTATCCTTCCGTTACAGTCCGGAAGGGCATGCAGCACTTGACAGCGTCTCCGCCGTCATCCCAGCAGGCAGCGTCTTCGGAATCGTCGGGAAGAGCGGATCAGGCAAGACGACGCTTACGCGCCTAATGCTTGGGCTCTACCCCCTTCAACAGGGCCTACTGCGGATCGACGGCACCGACGTCCGGCAGCTCGATCTTATGCATTTGCGTAAGAGCATTGGTGTTGTCCTGCAGGATAGCTTCCTGTTTCGCGGCACGGTCGCCGAGAACATAGCCGCTGCCAAACCCAACGCAACCTTCGAGGAAGTGGTTTCGGCCGCAAGGTTGGCCGGCGCAGAGCAATTCATCGAACGCCTGCCAAGGGGGTTCGACACGATGATTGAGGAAGGGGCAGTGAACCTTTCCGGTGGAGAAAGGCAGCGGATTTCGATCGCTCGCGCGCTCGTAACGAATCCACGCATTCTTATTTTTGATGAGGCGACTAGCGCGCTTGATCCGGAAACCGAGACGATCATTCGCTCGAACCTGCGGCGAATATCGGAAGGTCGGACGGTTATTATTATATCGCACCGCCTGTCGACATTGGTCGATGCGGATTCGATTCTGGTGATTGATCGTGGCCGCTTTGTCGACTCTGGCCGACACGAGCATCTCATGATGAGCTGCACCACTTACCGCCAGCTTTGGAACCAGCAGATGAGGCTAGACGGCATGAAGCAGATTGCCGAAAGCCCCGCGCATATCAAAGCGCACTCGTCTACCAGGTTGACCCCCCGAGCTTCAGCGGAGGTTGTTAAACTGCGCCCTCACATCGTGTCTGAGTTTCAGAGCGATGCCGTTGAACTCGAGGAGCGGGAGCCCTCGCGAATTGCGTATCTCTCGCTTTATCTTGTGACTGCCCTCATCGTGGCAGGCATAGCTTGGGCATGTCTTTCGCAAGTGGATAAAATTGTCGTCGCGCGAGGAAAGCTTGCGACAACGCAACCAAATCTCGTCGTGCAAGCACTCGAGACTTCAGTAATTCGCTCGATACATGCCGCAGCTGGTGACGTCGTGAAAAAGGGACAAGTCCTGGCGCGCTTGGATCCCACCTTTACGCAATCCGATGTCGATCAATTGCAAACGAAGATTGATGCCCTAGACGCGAAAACAAGACGATTAGAGGCAGAGCTTGGGGATCGCGAATTCGAATTGCGCGATGCCAATTCGAGCGCGGAGCAACTGGAAGGTCAGCTCTTTAGACAAAGGAAGGCATATTATTCTTCTCAAGTCGAGAACCTCGAACAACAGGTCCAGCGGTCTGAGGCAGATCTTGGCACTAATGAAAAAGAGAAGGCGGTACTGAGGAAGCGGCTTGAAGGGCTGCAAGAAATCGAAGAAATGCGCTCGACGTTGTTCGAGCATCAAACGGGTTCGCGCCTCAACCTATTATCCACGATCAACTCACGGCTCCAAGTTGAAGGCGATCTGGCACGTCTCGATGGAAGTCAAGTCGAGCTCGGGCACGGAATTGCCAAGGCGCGAGCAGAGAAGCAATCCTTTATCGAAGATTTCAAGCGCACCAGCCTTGAACAGCTCGTGGATGCTCGCGAGAAGCTTAGTGCGGCCGTTGATGATCTTAAGAAAGCGAAACTCCGGCAGGAGATGGTGATGCTCCGATCACCCGTCGACGCCGTTGTTCTCGAAGTTGCGCAGAGGTCGATCGGATCTGTCGTTCGCGAGGCCGAGCCGATCTTCACGTTAGTTCCCCTCAATGTCCCGATCGAAGCAGAGGTTGCAATCGAGGCGAGTGATATTGGCCAAGTTAAAGTGGGGCAGGATGTGCGAATAAAATTCGATACGTTCCCATTCCAGGAACATGGCGTGGCTCTCGGAAAAGTTCGCAACATTAGTCAGGATTCATTCTCTCCTGGAACTCAGAAAGATCTGACCGAAAAACTGCAATCTCCAGCGCCCTATTTCAGGGCTCGCATTGAGCTAACCGACACTCGGCTTCGTGGGGTTCCTGCCGCCTTCCGGCTCAGTCCTGGCACTTCACTTACGGCGGAAATAAAGCAGGGTAAGCGCAGCGTAATTTCCTACTTCCTTCACCCTTTGATACGGGGACTCGACGAAAGCATTCGCGAACCATGACGAGATTTGGCTTGGTTTTTGCAGCGACCGGCTTTGCAATACTAGTATTAGAGCTGCATTAGGTAGGTAATTTCCAAGACGCGAGTGTTTTTATGCCGATTGCTCCCAATCCCATAGTTCTTGAGAACCAGAAGGCAGGTACGCCTCAGAGCACGTGGTCGATCCATGGCTCGATCGCCAACCAAGGCAACTCCCAGATTGAGGGATTCGCCACTCAAATTAGTGTCAATATAGGACAAACCGTTAATTTCAAGATCGACGACAGCGTCTCCGGCGGTTACACGATCGACATCTACAGACTGGGCTACTATGGCGGAGATGGTGCTCGCCTTGTGGCAAGCATGCACGACGCGAGCGGGACGAACCAACCCAATCCGACATTCAATAGCTCGACCAACACGGTGGATGCCGGCAACTGGGCCGTCACAAACTCCTGGGCGGTGCCTGGCGATGCCACCTCGGGAGTCTACTTCGCCAAACTGACGACCGATAACGGTAACAATCAAAATATTATTCCGTTCATCGTGCGCAACGACGGCACCGCCTCCGACATCGTATTCCAGACGAGCGACACGACTTGGCAAGCCTACAATCCCTGGGGCGGGTATAACCTTTACACGGGGCCCGATCAAAAGACCACCGATCGAGCTTATGCGGTTAGCTACAATCGCCCCATTGCGATGAATTCAACGACGAATGAGTCTCAGGCGGCAGACTATCTCTTTGGCGAAGAATACGCAGCCATCTATTGGCTGGAGCAGAACGGCTACAGCGTCAATTATATCTCTGGGATCGACGCGGCGACTAACAGCTCGCTGCTTCTCAACGCGAAAACCTATGTTGATGTGGGCCACGATGAATACTGGACTCAATCGCAGTACGCCAACGTGCAAGCGGCCGCCGCAGCTGGCGTAAATCTCGCCTTCCTCAGCGGAAACAATGCTTATTGGGACTCGGCCCTCGCGCCGGACATCAATGGCGTGCCCAATCGAACGCTGATCCAATACAAGGACATTTGGGACGGAAGTCAGCTCAATCCCAATGGGACGAGCGGGGGTGGCACCGGACTATTCCGCGACCCAGTTTATGGGCCCGGAACACCCGAGAACGCTTTAGTTGGCACGATCTTCACGGTCGATGAAACACACACACTGGATGACATCACTGTTCCTGCCAGCATGTCGCAGTTGCGATTCTGGGCAAACACAAACATCGCAAGTGGACAGGGCGGCACGCTCCAGAATCTGCTTGGATACGAGTGGAACAGCGATCTCAACAACGGTTTCAGGCCGACAGGGCTCGTTGACCTTTCTTCTACGACAAGGAACGTCGGGACGCTGCTTCTCGACAACGGATCGATAACGGGCTCAGGTACCGCCACGCATAACCTCACGCTCTATCGAAACACCACGAGCGGAGCTCTCGTCTTTAGCGCCGGCACAGTCATGTGGTCTTGGGGGCTCGATAATCAATACGTACCTTACCGCGGTTTGACTGCTCCCGTTAGCCCAGCGGTCCAGCAGGCCATGGTCAATCTGTTCGCCGACATGGGCGTGCAGCCGCAAACGCTTCTAGCATCACTTCAACTCGCGCAGCAGTCGACCGATCACACATCGCCGGTAGCGGTCATCACAACGCCGATAGGAGGGCAAAATTATATCGTTGGGCAAAACGTCACCATTACGGGTACGGCCTCCGATGTTGGTGGTAAAGTGGCCGGCGTCGAAGTCTCGACTGACGGCGGTAAAACCTGGAATTTGGCCACGGGTACGACCAACTGGTCCTACAGCTGGACAGCGAAAGGTTCCGGAAGTGTCCTAATTGAAGCCCGCGCAATCGACGACAGCGTGAATCTGCAATCGAACCCGGCGACGGTGACAGTAAACCTCCCAGTGGTTGCGCCCTGGTCTGGACTCTTTTCCACGAGCGATACTCCTGCAGTGACGAATGCCAACGATAAGAAACAGCTCGAAGTCGGCGTCAAGTTCACGTCTGCGGTTGCGGGATCGATCAGCGGCATCGAGTTCTACAGGGCCACGGGGGACACCGGCACGGATATTGTGGACCTGTGGACTTCGACGGGGACGCTGCTGGCCAAGGCAACCTTCAGCAACACGAGTGCAAGCGGCTGGCAGACGGTCACGTTTTCCTCTCCGGTCGCGATTACCGCCGGCACCACCTATGTTGCATCCTACCATACGACCGGAGCTTATGCGGCCACCAACAACTACTTCACGACCGCTCACACCAATGGCTCGCTGACTGCGTCTTCTAGCGCCGGCGTCTATGCCTACGGCGGTACCGCCACCACCGGCATTTTCCCGACCAACACCTTTAGTGCTTCCAACTATTGGGTCGATGTGGTGTTCAATCCGAACGGCCCGAACCAGCCTCCCGTTGCAAATGCGGACTCTCTGACGATTGCACAGAACGGTCCGGCAACCATTATGGGCTTCGACGCTGCTGGCCAATGATACGGATGCCAATAGCAATCCGTTGACAGTCACTGGCGTCAGTGGCGCGACCAACGGCACTGTCAGCTTCAACGCCGCCAGCAACACCGTGACCTTCACGCCGACGACGGGTTACACCGGGCCTGCAAGCTTCAACTATGCGATTTCGGATGGTCAGGGTGGCACTGCCTCGGCGGCCGTCAACCTGGCTGTCGCCGCCAATCAGGTCCCTGTCGCCGTGGCCGACAGCGGCTACACGACCATCCAGAACACCGCAGTCACCATTGCCGGCTCGACGCTGCTCGCCAACGACACCGACGGCAATGGCGATCCGCTGATCATCTCAGGCGTTACTAGCCTCTCCAATGGCAACGGTACCGCCAGCTTCAATGCCGCCACCAACTCCGTGACGTTCACGCCGACGACGGGCTACACGGGACCTGCAAGTTTCAACTATTCGATTTCGGACGGCCACGGCGGTTCGGCCTCGAACACTGTTTCCCTCAACGTCACCGCCCCCGCCGCAACGCAGGGCCTCTTCTCTACGAGCGATACGCCTGCCTTGACGAATGCTAACGATAAGAAACAGCTCGAAGTCGGCGTCAAGTTCACGTCTGCGGTCGCGGGATCGATCAGCGGCATCGAGTTCTACAGGGCCACGGGGGACACCGGCACGGATATTGTGGACCTGTGGAGTTCGACGGGGACGCTGCTGGCCAAGGGAACCTTCAGCAACACGAGTGCAAGCGGCTGGCAGACGGTGACGTTTTCCTCTCCGGTCGCGATTACCGCCGGCACCACCTATGTTGCATCCTACCATACGACCGGAGCTTATGCGGCCACCAACAACTACTTCACGACCGCTCACACCAATGGCTCGCTGACTGCGTCTTCTAGCGCCGGCGTCTATGCCTACGGCGGTACCGCCACCACTGGCATTTTCCCGACCAACACCTTTAGTGCTTCCAACTATTGGGTCGATGTGGTGTTCAATCCGAACGGCCCGAACCAGCCTCCCGTTGCAAATGCGGACTCTCTGACGATTACACAGAACGGTCCGGCAACCATTATGGCTTCAACGCTGCTGGCCAATGATACGGATGCCAACAGCAATCCGTTGACAGTCACTGGCGTCAGTGGCGCGACCAACGGCACTGTCAGCTTCAACGCCGCCAGCAACACCGTGACCTTCACGCCGACGACGGGTTACACCGGGCCTGCAAGCTTCAACTATGCGATATCGGACGGTCAGGGTGGCACTGCCTCGGCGGCCGTCAACCTGGCTGTCGCCGCCAATCAGATCCCTGTCGCCGTGGCCGACAGCGGTTACACGACCATCCAGAACACCGCAGTCACCATTGCCGGCTCGACGCTGCTCGCCAACGACACCGACGGCAATGGCGATCCGCTGATCATCTCAGGCGTTACTAGTCTCTCCAATGGTAACGGTACCGCCAGCTTCAATGCCGCCACCAACACCGTGACGTTCACGCCGACGACGGGCTACACGGGACCTGCAAGTTTCAACTATTCGATTTCGGACGGCCACGGCGGTTCGGCCTCGAACACTGTTTCCCTCAACGTCACCGCCCCCGCCGCAACGCAGGGCCTCTTCTCTACGAGCGATACGCCTGCCTTGACGAGTGCTAACGATAAGAAACAGCTCGAAGTCGGCGTCAAGTTCACGTCGGCGGTCGCGGGATCGATCAGCGGCATCGAGTTCTACAGGGCCACGGGGGACACCGGCACGGATATTGTGGACCTGTGGACTTCGACGGGGACGCTGCTTGCCAAGGCAACCTTCAGCAACACGAGTGCAAGCGGCTGGCAGACGGTGACGTTTTCCTCTCCGGTCGCGATTACCGCCGGCACCACCTATGTTGCATCCTACCATTCGACCGGAGCTTATGCGGCCACCAACTAACTACTTCACGACCGCTCACACCAATGGCTCGCTGACTGCGCCTTCTAGCGCCGGCGTCTATGCCTACGGCGGTACCGCCACCACTGGCATCTTCCCGACCAACACCTATCAAGCCAGCAACTACTTCGTTGATGTCGTCTTCAATCCGCAATTGACATCCTAAAGGTTGACCCAGCCCAACGGATGTTGACGCAAGAATCGGCGAGATTGCCCGAGCTAGGTAGCGCCAGATGGCTTGAGGATGGCAGCCCAGGGCGGCGAAACCGCTAAGTGCTACGAGCCGTCAAAGTTTCAGCCTGCCTTCGGCTGCAGCTCGCGGGCGGGGTTACCAATGACCGTAGTTCCGGCAGGCACGTCGCGAACCACGACGGCGCCCATGCCGATGCGCGCCCCGGCACCCACATTCACTCGGTGCTTCACGCTCGACCCCGCGCCGATATAGGCGGCACTCCCGATTCGAGCCGCGCCACTGATAATCACACCAGCGGCGAGAAGGGCGAAATCCTCAATTACTGCGTCGTGGCCAATGACGCATCCGGCACCGATGTGGACGTGCCGTCCGATCACCGCATCTCGGCCGACGGAAGTGCCGAACGAGGCATAGGAGCCAGCCCCCACTCCCGCGCGCGGCGACACGCCGGTGGCCGGATGGATCAGCGTGGCAAACCGGTCATCGGAGACCCCCGTACCGGCCACAATGCGGGCGCGCATAGAATGGCTCATGTCGCTGCCAATGGCGTTGATCAAGAAGACCTCGGCGGGAAGGCGCGCCGCATCGGCTATCTTGCCGATAACCGTGTGGCCATAGCGCGCTGTTCCGATTTCTAGAGTATCGTCTAGGAACCCCCTAACCTTCCAAGTCGGCCGGCACACATTGATCGCGTCGACAATATCGATAATGTCAGCAGCGTTTCCGCCGGCGCCGAGTATGTTGAGACATTGCACCATTTCGGAACCTCAGCGGCGGTCTCTAACAGCGGTACCGTGCAGCGGCGAGCTCCGCGCGAGGCTAGTTGCGGCATGCGCAGACCAGCCTTGCTATACAGCCCCTCTTTCAATCTTAGAATGCGCGACGCTTATGTCACGACACCAGATCGGCAGGATGTGGCGTGGCAATCTCCCCCAGCGAGGCGATGAGTCCGCTCGCCACTTCCTCCAGCTCGCTGGCTTTAAGTCCGGCAAACATGGGCAGCAATAGAGTGCGCCTAGCAGCAGCCTCGGAGTGGGGCAACGTCAAATGCCCATATTCAGTGAGGTAGGCGGGCTCCTTGTGGATGGCAATGACGCGTCGGGTGGCGAGGTCGCGCTTGGCCATGGCCTTCATCATGTCGAACTGTGTTTGGTGCCCAGTCAGGCGGACGCAGTAGGACTGATAGACGTGACGGTAGCCGCCAGGTTCGTAAGGGATTTCTAGACCCTTTGTGCCCCCGAGCAGCTCGTTATATCGCCGCGCGAACTGCCTTCGAGCCGCGATGAACTCTTCGACGCGGTCCATCTGCACAACGCCGATCGCCGCCTGGAAATCCGTCAATTTGTAATTGAAGCCAAGTTCATCGTACGTCTCAAGCACAACGGATGAGGTGGTATGACGAGCTAACATTGGTACCGAGGCCGAATGCGCTCGAAGCTTTCTTAGGCGCTCGGCGGCATCGCCGTCATTTGTCGTGATTACTCCTCCCTCACCTGTAGTTAAGATCTTACGAGCGTCGAAACTGAAGCACGTGAAATCGCTGATGCTGCCTACAAACCTATCTTCAATCATCGCCCCAAAAGAGGGCGCGGCATCCTCAACGACTTTGAGGCCATGTCTTCGGGCGATTTCCACAATGCTGAATAGGTCAGCAGCAAGACCTATTTGACTGACTGGGAGGATCGCCTTCGTCCTCGGCGTAATCGCTTCCTCAATCAGCGCCGGATCAATGTTATAGCTCCGCGGGTCGATATCGACGAAGACAGGTGTCGCTCCAGCAAACCGAATTGCATTGGCCGTAGCAATAAAACTGAAGGAAGGACAAATGACCTCGTCGCCCGGACCTACGCCAGCCGCAATTAACGCCAAATGAAGCGCCGTCGTGCAGCTGCTAACAGCGATGGCGTGATCAGCGCCAACATATTTCGCCACGAGATTTTCAAATTCGATCGTCCGCTTGCCTTGGCCCAGCCAGCCGCTCCGGATCGTCTCGGCCGCCGCTTCTGCTTCTGCTGCTCCAACGCTCAGACGCGTGATGGGTATCATACTGCCACTCCTGCTCATTCCACGTTCCACAATCCCGCTGACCGTGAGGTCGATTCATTAGCCTGCCACTGGACTGCCGTTGCGGTGGTAATGAAAGCACGGATTCTCGCGATATTCCCTTAGACAACTTCCCTGTGATTTGTCGCGTTCTGAAAGAATGGGATTAGCTACCGGCCACACGACTCCGACTTCTGGATCATTCCATGCCAGTGTCCGCTCTGCGCTTGGAGTATGATGATTGGAGACCTTATATTGGATCTCCGCAATTTCAGTGAGGACGGCAAACCCATGAGCAAATTCTGGCGGAATGAGCAGCTGGTTGCGGCTTGTCGCTAATAGGTTCACCCCAAGCCACCGCCCGAAAGTAGGCGACCCGAGCCTCAAATCGACAACAACGTCGAAAACTTCCCCCACCGTGCATCGAACGACCCGAAACTGTGGTGCCGTAGCATCCTGGAAATGAAATCCTCGCACCACGTTGCGCCTGGAACGGGAATGATTGTCCTGCACGAAATCGAGATCAAGACCGTGCCTGCGCCAGACAACCCGGTTGTAGCTTTCAAAAAAGAAACCGCGGCCGTCTTCGAACGATTTTGGTTTTATGATCAGCACACCATCCATTTCGGTGGCTTGGACGCTGATATCCATCTTTGCTTGCTCTCCGTAGGTCGAAGGTGCTAGGCCGCTGCTACTGCGCGAGAGTTCGACCACCACCTCACCAAACGGTTCAAACCCTCCTCAAGCGAAACCTCAGCGCGGAAAGCCAGCAGTTTCTCGGCTTTGGAGACGTCCGCGAGTTGGCGCGAGACGGGGTTTACTTTGCGCTCGGCGCCATACTCGGGCTTGAGATCTGAGCCCATAACCTTGAGTAACGTTGCGGCGAGTTGATTGAGGCTTGTCTCAACACCGCTGGCGATATTGAAGACGTCATCGCCGAGATCCGATTGAAGAGCCAGAACGTTAGCCCGGGCGACGTCATCAATGTAGATGAAATCCATAGTCTGATTTCCATCGCCGAGAATGAGAGGCGACTGGCCGGCGGCGATCCGCTCCATCCAACGGATCAAGACCTCAGTGTACTTGCCGTGGATGTCCATGCGAGGCCCGTACACGTTAAAGTAACGATGAGCCACGTATGGGAGACCGTACATGTCGTTGAACGAGCGCAAAAGACCCTCAAGCATAACCTTCGTGGCGCCGTACCACGTGCGGTTATTGTACGGGTGGTGATCCTCGCGTGTTGGAAATATATCTGCGAGGCCGTACACGGAAGCCGACGAGGCCGTCATCACCTTCTTCACGCCCGCCGCCTGAGCCGCTTCGAGGACATTGAAGCTGCCATCGCACATGACACCCAAGGCCTCGCGCGGCTCGGCCGCGCAGGCCGTGATGCGCAAAGTTGCCATATGAATAACGGCGTCCATGCCTTGAGTGGCCCTATGGATGGCGTCGACATCGCGGATGTCGCCTTTGATCAAGGTCACTCGTGGGTCCCTCAGTGCCTCCTCGACATTAGCGAGCGTGCCGCGCGCGAGATTATCAAAGATTACGATTCGCTGAGGCGAATGCTCCCTCAGCAAGACATCGATCGTGGTCGAGCCGATGAGGCCGCACCCGCCGGTCACCAGAATATTTGAGCCGCTGATTTTCATCTGCTGTCTCTCTTCGAAGCTGTTATCGTTTTCGCGATACCGGGACTATGACCGCAGCTGGAGAAGAGCACCGATCACCTCGTCCTGCATCGCGCGCGTCAGTTCGGGATACATCGGAAGCGAGAGCACTTCATCTGCTGCCTTCTCGGAATGAGGGAAGTCGCCAGATTTGTACCTTCGGTCCGCGTAGGCTTCCTGAAGATGTACAGGGATAGGATAGTGGATCCCCGTCTGTATGCCGCGCGACTGCAAGAAATTCTGCCATTTCTGACGTTCAGCTGTCCGAATTGCATAAACGTGATAGACGTGGCGAGCGTAGGGCATTGCCTTAGGTATCGGAATTCCACTAGCCTTTAGTTTCTCATCATAGTGCGCCGCAGCGTCGCGCCGCGCCTCGGTCCACTTCTCTAGATACTTGAGCTTAACGCGGAGCACGGCTCCCTGGATTCCCTCGAGTTGGTAGTTGTACCCTTTAAGAACGTGGTGATACTTTTTTTCGGCGCCCCAATCCCGCAGCATGCGAATCGTGTGCGCATAGTTGGAATTATTGGTGACCACCATTCCCCCTTCGCCATAAGCCCCGAGGTTTTTGCCGGGATAAAAACTGAAACATCCCATGTCGCCCATGCTTCCCGCCCTGATCCCATTGTATTCGGCAGCATGAGCCTGAGCTGCATCCTCGATGACGATCAGGCCGTGTTTCTTGGCCAATTCGAGAATTGGATCCATATCCGCGGGCTGACCGTAAAGGTGAACCGGCAGAATTGCTTTTGTCCGCGGAGTGATCGCGCTCTCGATCCCGACAGGATCAATGGTGAAAGCTTCGGGATCGATATCCACAAACACGGGGGTCGCACCGGCATAATGGATTGCGGCAACGGTTGCGACGAAGGTGAAGGGCACTGTAATGACTTCGTCACCGGGTCCAATTCCGGCTGCGAGCAGCGCAAGATGCAACGCGCTCGTTCCGGTATTGACGCCGACAGCGAACTTCACCGAACAATAAGCCGCAAACTCTTCTTCAAACTTTTCGACTTCTCTTCCAAGGGTGAACTGACAGCTCTCAAGAATGCCCAAAATGGCGGCATCGACTTCGGATTTAATGCTAGCATATTGGGCCTTTAGATCGACGAATGGAATCAAACGAGGCTCCATTGGGGTTGCAGGTGGACGGTTTCGCCTCGACGACGCATGGAGCTGATGGCCGCCTCGAGAACCTCCACAATTCGAAGGCCCAGGCGTCCGTCAGTTAGGGGGACTTTGCCGCCTTCTATGCAATCCAAGAAATGTTCTCCCTCAACTTGAAGCGCCTCCTTTCCGTCGATCTTCGGCGCCCACATGTCGCCTGTGCGGTAGCTGACACGCATCTCGTAGATCTGTCGTGGGTCGTCTGTGAAGCTCACGCCTTTGTCATAGACCTTTACTTTTTCACTCAGCTCGAGGTCGTCGTAAGTAATCATTTTGTTGCTGCCGCCGAGCAGGATCTGCCGAACCTTCACAGGCGCAAGCCAGCTCACGTTGGTGTGCGCGATCGTTCCAGAATTGTAAAATAGCGTTATGTAGGCTAGATTCTCTGGGGTCCCGGGAAAATGATTGATCCCACTCGCGGATACGGCGACTGGATGTTCCTTCAGCAGGTAATCCAAAATCGAAAAGTCGTGTACCGCCAGGTCCGAGATGACGCCTACGTCGTGTTGGAATAGGCCAAGATTTACCCGGAGCGAATTGTAGTAGTAAATGCGGCCTAGTTGGCCACTCTCGACGATTTCACTCATCTTGCGGACGGCGCCGGTATATATGAACGTATGGTCGACTAGCAGAATGCGTTTGCGCTTTTCCGCCTCGTCCACCAGCTTTCTCGCTTGAAGCGAATTCTCCGTCATCGGTTTTTCAAGCCAGAGATGCTTGCCGGCCTTGAGCGCCGCCATGCCGAGATCGAAATGTGTGTGAACCGGGGTTGCAATGGCGATTGCGTCGATGCTTGGATCGCGCAAAAGATCCTGGAAATTCGTGCTCGTCTTGATGGCCGGAAACCGGCGCGCGACGAGCGCAAGCTTCTTAGGATCGAGATCGACCACTGCGCTCACATTCGCCCGTGTGAGCTCCATAAAGTTGCGAACTAGGTTTGGCCCCCAATAGCCGTACCCGACCACCCCGATATTGATCATGCCTGATGTTCTCGCCGATCGCGCATAATTAAAATCGCGTTAGCGTGAATTGCAGACTTTGTAGGCATGCAATAGGTCCCCCCTCATGTGGCATGGTGCACTCTTAACTTGTTGAATCAAGAGCACTCAAAATGTGTGACTGTGCCTCTGCACTCGTCCGATACTCTGCCAATAGGCTTTGCGGGTACGCCTGCGACAATGGCGTAATCCGTTACATTCTTGGTGACGACCGCGCCGGCTGCAACGAGCGCACCCTCACCGATGGTCACCCCGCACACGATCGTGGCGTTTGACCCTATGGAAGCGCGCCGCTTGACGAGAGTTGGCTCAAGTTTCCAATCGGCCTCGGTTTGTAAGCTGCCATCGAGATTTGCCGCACGAGGGTAGCGATCATTCGTGAATATCACGCCGTGACCTATGAACACCTGATCCTCGATCGTCACGCCCCCGCAGATGAATGAGTGGGACGAGACTTTGCAATTGCGGCCGATCGTGGCTCCCTTCTGAATCTCCACGAAAGGACCGATGCGCGTTCCTTGGCCGAGCGTGCAGCCGTAGAGATTGACGAGGTCGGGGAAGGTAATCACAACATCGACGTCGCGCCGGACGTTAACGATCGGCATCATTAGTCTCCGCTATGGCTGCAAGCGTAGATTTCCCTACCCAACACTAATCCCACTCTTTCTGCGTAGCAATATCAGCACCACCCTCTTGGTTTTGGCCCTCAAAAACGTGGGGAAAAGACACAAAAAGACCGTCTTCCGTGTAAAATTAGTCTAAAAAAATTGCTTTGCTGCTTCGGTGGAAACGTCGCCCTTGAATGTGGCCTTAAAATTCTTGTCAGAGCGTAGGCCCTTGAACGCGTGTGTCGGCTCCATGCATCGATGAGTCTAGATGCCCGCGTGACACTACAAGCCATTGCTATCGGTCAAGCAGCGTTGGGGGCCGTGATGCCGAACATAGATGTCGTAGTACCCTGTTACAGGTACGGCCACTTCCTGCGCGAGTGTGTTTCGAGTGTTTTGACGCAGGAGGGAGTTGATGTTCGCATCTTAATCATTGATGACGCATCGAACGACGGCAGCGCTGACGTTGCCAACGAACTTGCATCGGAGGACCGACGTGTCGAGGTCATCGTTCATCGGGCCAATCGAGGGCATGTCGCGACTTATAATGAGGGAATAGAGTGGGCATCCGCCAAATATTTTCTTCTCCTCAGTGCTGATGATTTGATTACCCCGGGCTGCCTCAGGCGAGCGGTTTCAATAATGGAGCAGCACCCAAGCATCAGCATGACGCATGGCGGCGAGATCAATCTCTTTCCCGATCAAGGAGCGCCTGTCTTACCGCAGCAGAGCTTTGATGGACAATGGATCGTCCGGCCCGGCATCGAGCTTATCAATGAACTCTGCAATTCGACGATAAATAGGATCCGCACCAGTACGGTCGTCGTGCGCACGGAGACGCAGAAGGCGGTCGGCGGCTATCGAAGCGAGCTTCCACACTCGGGCGACATGGAAATGTGGCTGCGACTTGCCACAGTGGGTGATGTTGCCGAAACGGCGCTGATACAGGGAATCAGGCGCATTCACGCGACCAATATGTCAAAGCTGCAATATGGCCGCGCCATTGATGATTTTCAGCAGTTGATAGCTGCATTCGACAGTTTTTTCAAAAACGAGGGGCGGCAATTGGAAAATTTCGAAGAACTGTGGGCCCTCTCTCGTTTCCAACTAGCTAAACGCTTTCTCCGGCAGGGAATAAGCGAATTAAGAAGAAAAGTTGCCACAGGCTCTATTTCGAGGAAGGGATTAAAACTCGTCGGCGCGGCGCTACTGGTCCGGGCCGGATTTGTTCCTTTACGTAAGCCTGGTTGAAGCAAAGTGGGTGGGTGTGCGTCAGATAGTGGTAGACAACCTGCATTCCAAATAGCGACGTAATTGAGAGAAGATGCGCGTGGGCACTAAGCGTCACGGCTCATTAACTTGGCCAAATATGCAGCTTTGGAGTGTCAGCTTGCCCGCAATCAACCTGCCTTCAATTTCAGTCGTCCTCAACATTCACCGCGAAGCTAAATATTTGCGGCCCACATTACTCTCTTTGCATGCTGCTGCGCACTTTGCGCGCAATGCCGGGCACAAGATCGAAATGATTGCTGTCTTCGATCGAAGCGACGACGACACGCGTGCCGTTTTCAGAGCCGCGGACCAAAAAGCCTACTCTTCTATAAAAGCAATTGAGGTCGACAACGGTAATCTGGCTCTATCTCGGAACGACGAAATCGAGAATGCAAGCGGCGATTATGTCATTGTTACGGATGCCGATGATTTGTTATCCTGCAATTGCTTTGTAGAAATGGCAAAGGTCCTGAAGAATAACGGACCAAAGACCGTCGCCTTTTACCAATTTATGATCGGATTCGATGCCTCATATTGGGTCTCGGTGTATCGAGATCTTTCCGATATATCAGTTCTGTCGTTTTTGAATATTCACCCATTTGGCGCGCGAGTGATGGCCCCGCGCGAACTTTTCCTCGCAAACCCTTATCAACCAACACAACCTCTGACTCCCTTTCAATTCGAAGACTGGCACTTTAACGCCGAGTGCGTAGCTGACGGTTGCAGCTTTATTATCGCAAAAAATACAGTAAGCTATTATCGCCAACGTCCTAACAGCCTGATGGACAAAGCCCGCCAAACACAAAATCCCCAGATCGCACCAACACGGCTTTTCGAGCCGGAGCGCTTCTTGCGCATTGGAGCCGCTGATTATAGCAGATGGCGTGCGGGCGCAGTTTCGCTTCAGGCGGCTGCCTGTCGCGCGGATGAGGATTTGAGTCAAATAAAGAACGATGTTATTCGGCAACAGGAAATCGACCCAGCAATTGATATAGAAAAAATATACAATTCGGATATGTTTTGCTATCAATGCGCCAATGACATGCGTATTGGCGCAACCTACTATGAGCTCTGCAATTTAGTGCGTGATTTCAAGTTCAACCACGTGTTTATACTGCCTTGTCACGGTTCGGATGCTCGAGGTCTTTATATACAGAAAGAAATGGTATCACTTTACAAAGCCGACCCCTTGGGCCGCACTCTTGTCATTCTCGGTGAATATACAAACGCACGGTCAATCGAATCCGAAATTCCCCCTAATGCAATCGTACTCAATCTTGGGCGCGATTATTGGCTTCTGAAAGCCAATGAAAAAATACTTGTGGCATTGAAGCTGATCCAATCAACGGCGCCGGACAGCTGCGTCCACGTATATCGATCATTTTTTGGGGACCAGTTTTTGAAATCGTGCAAGCGCTATCTTACGAGGAACAAAATCGTGCAACATTGCGGGCAAAGTTGCGACGGCGATTATAAATCCCAAAATATCGCTGCAACTGAATGCGATTTAACAAAGGCTCTGAGCCGAAGGGAGGCGCAGATTAATCATCTTGAGGGGCAAATAGCAGCACTGCAGCGCGCCCTGCAAGCTGAACGCGAGCGCTTTGCCACCGAGGCTCAATGTTTTTATAGTTGGTTTGAGACCGCAGACGACGAGGTTGTTATTCGCTCCGGGGCCCTTTCCTTGCCCCAATCCGCTTTCCGCGCCTTTGCAAAAATGTGGAAGAGACCGTGGAAGCGGCGGATACTGAGAATTATCGGCCGCGTAATGGGTGGGAAATTTAAAGCCGCAGAGTCGGCCCTAAGAAATGCCCCGATCTGAGTTGACGTCCGTCTCTTCTCGGGGGGCCGATAATGCGTTCGTCCGCACCCGCCGAATGGATTAGCCAAGCTCAGCAAGAGCCTGCTTCGCCGCTTAAGACATGGTGAAATCGAGAGACTGTATTAATGGGCCCAACTGCTCGAAAGGGTGACGGAGACAGACAAAACCAGCTTATTAGTCCCCGTTATTGAGAGACATGAATACAAGAACAATACTCTTTATCTCAACTATGGAAGGTGATCCGTGGGGTGGATCAGAGGAGCTGTGGAGCGAAACCGCTAAGACGCTTACTGCGCGAGGAATACATGTTGCCGCAAGCGTACACAGCTGGACACCGCTTCACCCTCGAATTCAGAGTCTTTTGGAGCATGGTGTTGATGTCAGGCCACGTGTCGCACCAAGATCGCTTTTGAGGCTTGCGCGTCGCACCCTGATGCGTCGCCGCATGCGGCCGCGCTGGACCTCAGACATCGAAATGCTGATAGCAGAGACACGGCCTGCTCTTGTCGTACTTTCGGACGGTCGTGCGTTGCCCGCGATCGACCTTATCGAACTCCTTGCGCGCAAGTGCCCGTTCGTAACGATAGCCCATAACAATTTTGAATACTGGTGGCCTGATGATCATTTGGTTCCACTGTATCGTCACGCCTTTGCCAAGGCCTCGAGCTGCTTTTTCGTATCCGAAGCCAACAAGATCCTTCTGGAGAAGATGCTTTGCTGTCGGCTCAATAATGCCGCGATTGTGCGAAATCCGTTTAACGTCCGTTTCGACGCGCAGCCATCTTGGACTCCATTATCAGAAAATGGTCCGCTTCATCTTGCTTGCGTAGGTCGCCTCGACATTAGAGCGAAAGGACAAGATGTCTTACTCGAAGCGCTCGCCCGAGACGCTTGGCTAAAACGTAATTGGAAGCTAACGCTGTACGGCGATGGGCCGACAAAGGCCGGCATCAAGAGCATGATCAGCGATCTCAAATTAAGCGATCGAGTTTCAATAGCTGGCCACGTCGATCATATAGACGCGATTTGGAGAACTAATCATGTTCTCGTTCAACCCTCGAGACATGAGGGTTTGCCGTTATCAGTGGTCGAAGCGATGCTTTGCGCCCGGCCAGTGATTGCCACCAAAGTCGGTGGCCATGCAGAGGTCGTGGTCGAAGGGGCCACCGGCTTCCTCGCAGATGCGGCAACACCTAACAGTATCGCTGAAGTTCTTGAACGAGCATGGCAAGCTCGTCCTTATTTGGACCAACTAGGAAAAAATGGGGCTGAAAGAATCCGGCAAATTATGCCGCGCGAGCCGGCACAGGCCTTCGCAGAGAAGCTACTTGCTCTTCTATAATTGCGATAAAACTTTGCACAAATCACGGGCGTAGCGGCCGGCCAAACTGCAGGTATGACGAGCATGAAACGCTAGCATTTTGCCTGGACGCCTTTGCAAGCGCATAACCTTCCCGACCCTATACTGGGGAGCGCGATCCACAGTACTACTTTTCATAAATCCACGTCGGGTTCGAACCCGAAAGCTTGAAAGTCGGCGCTATAGGCCTCAGCGATCGCCCGGCGCTGTGGTTCGGTTATTTTTAGAGTGACCTTGCTCGATCGGCTGTTTCGAACCACGGATGGAAACGCTTCCTCCGGAATACCCATCGCCCGCATCCTGATAAACGTCTCATTTATTTTATCAAGTCGTCCTATGTGAGAGAAGCGCAGCTGTTCAAGCGGCACGATATCCACCATTCTGCTCCAATGGCCGTCGACCGACGATGCGCAGCTGGCGCAAGCAGCCTCGATAAAGATTTGTAAGGGTATCGGCGCAAATGGATCCAGCCGACGAGCATCCGCTGCGGGAATAAACGGCCGAAGTTTTTCGTTGAAGGGGTTCCGGTCATTAAGCGAAAAATGCGCAAATTTATCCTTATAGCACGATAGTAGACGAGAAACTGGATGCCGCACGACAGTGAAAACAAGTGAGCCGTCGTCATCAACAACTTGGAAAAACTTCTTAAGAGTAACATCTCGCGGAGACTGTAGACCTGAAATTCGACGATCATGAATTATATCAACATTGCTATTGATATTGGCAGCCCTCGCGAGAATTGACCTGACATGCGACGATCCAGCTTTCGGCACATGAACAAACACAATCCGAAAGTTCGGCAGCACATCAATGAAGTACTCTGGATCGAAAATCTCTGATCGCAGTGCACGATACCTTAAAGCCTCTGCCCGGCCGTCGCGCACGGCGTCCACAATAACCGAGCGGGACGCTTTATATGTTCGTTTTACTCTGCGTCCGACGCCGAGCATCCATCTACTTCCCCTTCTGCGTTGTTGGATCGCAATTCGTACATTAGGGTCATAGCCTCTGCGACAGAGTCAAGTAGACGTATGATCGGAGGGCATGCGTTCCCGACGAAGCTCCAAGAACGCTTTATTCGGCAATGGCGACCGGCACTCGCGCAAGGTAGGGGCGGTCATTAATTTCAGCGGCTCCCTTTGAAATTACTTGTGCATAACGAGGTGTTGCTAACCACGAGTGGGCGGTGCTTTGATTATCAACAGATATTTTTGCAGTCTTGCACATCAGCCCATTACGCTCTGGACGTGCAATAGTCCTGAACAAGTTACCGTGGTGGCTTGTGCTCAAGCGTCAGCGTCGCGTGAAATTGCTGGACGAACGCGTGGAAACCGTGATTGGTTTCGTGTGCAATTTGGGAACAAAGCACCTAAGAATTCATCGGAGTTGCTCATTGGGATGGCCGTGCTTTTTATTTGAGAACAAGCCATGACGCATTTTACTGTCAATATCTGCACAGCTAAGCGTCCCGGAATGCTATATTCCGCACTGAATAGTATTAAAGAACTTTCTGTTCCGACGGGCGGCACGCTTGCGATTATTGTCGTCGAAAATGATAGCGAATTTCGATCGAAGAACGTGATCGATAGCATAGTTCGAACAACCGAATTGCCGCTACGGTATATGCTTGAACCGCGAATTGGGATTCCGTTCGCGCGTAATCGCGCGGTCGCTGCTTCGCTACATGAACAAGCCGAGTGGATAGCGATGTTGGATGATGATGAGCGGGTGCAGCCAGATTGGCTCATTCAGCTTTATAATGCGTGTCAAAAATATGATGCTAAGGTTGCCGGCGGTCCCGTGGCGCAGGTATTTGATACTGCCCCTCCCCATTGGTGGAAATCCGTCTCTCAAAGCCCGAGATCTACCGGATCGCCTCTGCGTGACGCATACACAAACAACGTCTTGATTCATTCGAGTTTGGTCGCTGAGAGTGGACTAAATCTTCGATTTGATGAGCGTCTGACATTCGGTGCCGAAGACTCGGATTTTTTTCAGAGAGCACGCTTGAATGGCGTCAAAATGGTATGGGTTCAAGAAGCCCGGGTAGTCGAACACGTTCCAGCATCCCGCCTTTCCTTGCGCCGCACTATCGATCGCGCACTGATGGTCGCCGCAAGCGGCACGTTCCTCAAAATAATAAGAATGGGTCACGCCAGGACCTGGATAAAAACCTTTCCACATATTCTGCGGCGCTTGCTGGTGGGGGGCTTATATCTCTTGGCTGGTTTTTTAATATGGCCAGCGAGGAGATTAGCTGGTGAAAAGATTATGTTTAAAGGAGTGATGCGCGTCACGAAAGCAATTGGAGTAATGCGCGGTCTGCTTGGCCGGACGTCAAATTATTATAACGTAATCGATGGTACCTAACTGGCTTTCCGTGCGCCGTCGGCGGCTGACCACAAAGATAGCGAAATCGGCCTGGTTCCGTCCGAGTTTGGCAAGATCGATGGTGAAGCTTAGAGCGGTGGAGCAGGTGCGAGACCAGACACGGAGCTCAGGCCAGCCATGCTCAATTGCAAATGTGTCGGCGCGATGGGCTTTATCTTCTCCTCGTATCACTTTCTCCTATAGCAAAAAGCCATAGTTCGGCCCGGGACCGCTTCACTGGATCACACGCGTACTATGATAAAGTCGCGTGCCGTTGTCGAAGACGTGCGATAGGAAAGCCGCATGAGTTCGAACTATGGCTTATGTGCCACCGGCGCGCGAAAAACTCCTCCGAACCTTTCTGTAGCGCGGGCTAGCTGCTACGAGTCAACTCGTCCACTTGGCATAGTTGACTTCCATGATTCGCACTTCGCCTGGCCCTGTGCGTCCATGTTTTTTCTAGCAGACCATCCATCACAAAGGAGAATGCAATGGGGGCCGATGCAGCGACGGGATCGCTTGGGAAGCGATTTTTTCTGCATCATGTACCAAAGACGGGCGGATCAACCGTCATACATGCAGTTTACGAATCCTTTGGCGCGAATAACATCATCCATCCAAAGAAACGCACGAAGGGTTTTTTTGTTGATATGGCGATGACAAAAAAATATGAGAACGTGCCTAGCGCCCGAAATTCCCACATAGTTGGACACTTTGCTTCGCTATCAATCATCGAAGACATGGAGTTCTGAATATCTTAAGGTGTGTTTCTGGCGGCATCCGGCGGACTTTTTCCTTTCTTACTACAACTGGAGAAATAATAAAGACAGACACCGGCAGAAACGTGTTTACAGTTTCTCAGATTTTGAGAGGTCCCTAGTTTTCAACCCAATGACCATGGATTTCCTTCTTTATTGCGGGGATGTGCCCGGCTGGCGGTATTTCTTTGCAAGTGATCGGCAAAAATTCTACTGGGCACTTTCACTCATAGATCGTTTTGACAGTTTCGCAGATATTTCCCAGGTTAATGACTATCTGCATTCTCAAGGATTGGCAGAAATTGGAGGTGCTGGGTACCATAATAGAATTTCTGAGCTCAACAAGGTTCTTAAATCGCTGGACCCGGCAACTCGCCTGCGCCTCCAGGCTCTCAACTCAGTCGATTATTGTATTTATCGCATTGCGATGGGCGAGGATAGAACGCAAGTTCTGACCGACGCATACGGAATCTTGAGCGACGGGTTTTCGATTTGTGATGTGATTCGATTTATCTCACGGCCTTACTATCGCTTTCGCGTTAAGGTGATGCCATTTTTTTAGTCCCGCAACTGACGGGATAACTCCGAAGCTCCACGTATAGTTCTCGGAAGAATAGATCCTACGAGGAGCAAAATGCAGAAGGTTCCGGGGAAGAGCGCTGGCAGCAGGAGATCAGTAAGTGTGTCTACTCGGTAGTTTGAGTCCTCCGCGTGTAACATGTCTCTCAGTCATTAGCTTGCCGGAGGGCAATCATTGTTTGCTCCTTTGCAGTCGGCTCAGAGAAACAAAGTCGGATCAAATCGTCTCGGGAAGTTTCGAAGCCCAATCGACGTAGCGTCACCGACCTTGAATCTCCTTCCCGCAAACCGTCCTCCCGTTTCGACAATTCGCTAAGCCGGTCACGATCTATCAAGAATGCTTTGGTCCGAGGGAGATATGGCACTCAAACCGATCGAGTCGATTTGCAAATTCGGGTTTCAGGAACGCTTCATTCGACGATGGCGACCGGCTCTCACGGACTGCGATGAGATATTGCCTTCATCGTTCTTCGAAAGGGTGCAAGTGATCAACTTGGAGCGACGTCCCGATCGCTGGCGTAAGGTGTCAGGCCGATTAGCCCGAGCCGGAATTGAGGCGCAACGGCAGGTGGCTGCGGACTGTATGGATGAGGACATTGCGGCCGAATATCAAACTTATCTTCAAAATCTCAGCAGGAACGCAGCGCTCAAAGAAAAGCTCTTGTCGGAACGAAACATCTATCGCTCGGGGGATCACGAACTTCGTGCCAAATCTCTCCACAGAAATTGGGGTCTGCCAACGATTAAAAGCGTCGGCGCATATGCGTACTTATACTCATGGTCCAAGATTCTTCAGAATGCGATCCGAGACGGGATCGCTTCACTTCTTGTTTTAGATGACGATGTCGTATTTCATAAAGAAATCGGCAAAACTTTCGCCCGTGCTATTCGCCAACTTCCCGATGATTGGGCTGTGCTCCAGCTCGGCACATTGCGCAGGCGCGGCATCAGACGATTGAGGTGGTGGTCGCCATGGCTTTTTATGAATGAGGGAAGGTCAGTGGGGTCCCACGCAGTCGGACTATCGAACGAGGTCTTCGGGGAATTGCTAGACCTGACGATGCGTCGCGACGTGGTGTTCGACGATGGTGCGCTTAGCACATTAACCTGGCGCCATCGTGATCGATCCTTTGTTACGTTTCCCGATTTGGCAATACAGGAGTGGGCAGATAGCGATATTGCCTCCAATTTTCCTCAGGGTAAGTCCGTACGCTTAAAAACAGCGCGACGATTCCATTGGAAACTAGAGAATTACGATTTTTAAGCGGCCGTCGATCAAAACCAGGTCGGCAAGCGGCTGGAGAGTTCACAATGTGGGAATGGGGCTTGCTCGCGGTACCAAAGACCACACGCCGGACAGGGACGTGAGAGGTGAGCATGGCAAGTACCCAGGTCACCGAACGATACTTCGAGCAATGGCGTCAATGGTGGCCGCTTGTCGCGCTTTCTTTTGCATTTACAGTATTCTGTTTGTTTCAACTCATTATATCGCATGTAAATGGCTGGTGGTTAGATGAGTTATATTCTTTATGGGCGTCTGATCCGGCGATTCCTTTTAAGGAGGCGTACGTTCAACGCATCGCCCCCGATACTAATCCGCCTGGCTATTATTCGCTGCTCTATTGGACGCGCCACTTTATTGCCGACAATCGAAAAGCAGTAGTAGCTCTCAACACCGTTTTCTTATTAGGCGCATCACTCAGTTTGCTTACTTCGGCGAGGCGGTCACGCTTAGTCCCTGTCGCTGTATTGAGTCTTTCGTTATTTTTGTTAAGTGGTCCGGTTGCGCGTTACGCTTCTGAAGGCCGTGCGTATCTCGGTGCCTTGGCCGTTGTATTCGTCGCTTCATGGCTTGCCGCGCTGTCAATTTTCAGCCCAAACAATCGACAACCTACAGCATGGTTTGTAATTGTCGGTGGACTCGCGGCTCTAATCCACGTCTACGCAGCATTATACTGTTGTGCATTAGCCGCCGGATTAATGGTTCTTGCGATGACAGATCCGAGCCGGAGCACCTTATTAAGGAGCGGGTTATCGCTTGGAGCTTTTTCGGCGGGTATCTTTGGGATCTGGTTCCTTTCTGTCCTGCAGTCAATACCGCGAATTGGTTTTCACCAGTTCAACTGGCATACGGTATTTGATGCCGCGAATTTAGTTTTGAGGTTGACTGGTGGCCCAATATGCGGAGCGATTATTCTCGCGCTCATCCTGGTGTATGGGTTGAGGCGCGTCGATACTCGTCCACTAGTCATTTTATTCGCGATAACATATTCCATATTTATCGCGTTGCCCATTCTGGCCTCCTTCAAACAACCCATAATCGGGGGGCGTTACTGGCTGATCGGTTCACCCGGAATTATTGTTCTCGTCAGCTTTCTGCTCAGGTCGTGGTATTTAGAATTGAAAGCGGAAAACTGGCCGACTGGATGGCAAGGAGTCGTACTGTTAGGAGTGGTTTCGGTTATCTGGGGTTCAACCGCAGCCTATCAGAATATCCGCACGAAAATGATCTGGAAGGGCGCGGATGTCGTGATGCCTATGATAAATGGGTGTCCTGGACAGTCAATTCACGTGGGAACCGGTTTTAATGTTGTAAATGGGAAGTTATCGTTCATGATTGATGCTATCCCGTTTTATAGTTTCTTGACCGGACAACGCCCGGATATCTTTGTTCCGATAGTTGGCGTCGAAGGCCGAATTTTAGCGTTGCGTGACGCGCATTGCCCAGTAGTGGGTTGGGCCGAGCACCTAAGCCCGAACGTACTCAAGACAAAGACTGATGAGGAATTGCTTAGTTTGCTACGGATCGCCTCTTCGCCTGCTGATGTGGAAGTTCGTCGTCATAGAAGCGGTTTCGTCGTGCTTCGGCATTGAATTCCAAAGGGCACCCAGCCGCGCCAGCAAACCTCGCGCTTGGGCGCTTTGGGCGGCTGAGCCCGCTCGCTAAGCCCGCGCACTAATTCCGACTTCTCACTCTCACCTTCTGGAGGGCTCGCATGGCTGCGACCACCACGAAACTCGTCACGGCGACCGACACGTCCTGGACCGAAGTCACGGGCGGCCTGGGCTGCATCATTCAGGCGCTCGTCGGCGCCGGTGTCGTCGTTGCTGTGGCAACGACGCAGCCCGCTGCGGACACGCCTGGCATCCAACTCGGATGCGGCAAGATCCTCGACGTGACGCGGGTGCTGCAGGACGGCGACAAGGTTTGGGTCCGGGCCGCCGATATTGAGCAAAGCTGCGGCTGTCGCGCCGCTGCTCGTTGACGCACCGCTGACACATCGGACAAACGGCGAAAATCGCAGTAACGAGGAAAGTTCAAAAAAACCAAGGAAACCAGTGGTTCCAATGGTGGGCACTAGAGGGATCGAACCTCTGACCCCTACCATGTCAAGGTAGTGCTCTACCGCTGAGCTAAGTGCCCGAAGAAGCGAGCTTCTAGAGGGATAGGGACCTGCCGGTCAAGCCCTGGCGGAAAGGCAATCGGCCGGTTGGAACTTTTGCTCGGCCTTTACGCCGCTAGAAGGCGATCGACTTCGCGCACCAAATCCTTGAGGTGGAAGGGCTTCGACAGCACGCGGGCGTCCTTTGGCGGCTGGTTCTCACTGTTGAGTACGACCGCGGCGAAGCCCGTAATGAACATGATCTTCAAATCGGGATCGATCTCGCTCGCCCGCCGGGCGAGCTCAATCCCGTCCATCTTCGGCATCACGATGTCAGTCAAAAGCAGCGTGAAGGGCTCCCGCTTCAGCCGTTCATAGGCGTCCTCGCCGTTCTCGAAGGCCACGACATCATAGTTCGCCTTCTCCAGCGCCCTAACGAGGAAGACGCGCATGGAGTCGTCGTCCTCGGCGAGCAGGATGCGGTGCAATGGGAGGCTTGAGGGCTTGGCGGTCATGGCAACTCTGAATATGCGAACTTCAACGATGAGCGATAGTCGGTATTTCGTCTGGCGCAAACTTGGCCTGACTCTGGTAAATGGAGCATGAAGCTGTGGAAAGAACCAAACAAGGTGCGCGATGACGCCCCCTTCAGACGCTCGCGCTCAACCATTATACACGCACACGGTACGGCGGTTGAAGTCTATCGTGGACTTCAACAACGTGCGTTGGCAAAGTGAAGCCCTGAAACCTTATTTCGCTGCGGAACACCCGCAGGAGGCAACAAGCGCAGATGCATGTCGTCCACCCCCATAGCGTGCCACCGGCCTTTTTCCCACCTTTCGACGTGCTGTCGCCGCGCATCCAGACCGCGCCGTTCGTTTTTTGCTCGCCACACTCCGGCCGCCATTATCCGCCGGAGTTCCTGGCGATTTCGCGGCTCGATCCGAAAACTCTTCGCCGTTCCGAAGACTGCTTCGTTGATCTCTTGTTTTACCCGGTCGCAAAGCTCGGCGCGCCGCTGATCAGCGCCAGATTTCCCCGCGCCTACCTCGACCTCAACCGCGAGCCCTACGAGCTCGATCCGGAACTCGTCCATGAGCCGCTGCCGGCGCACGCCAACACGCAGTCCATCCGCGTCGCGGGTGGGCTTGGAACCGTGGCAAGAATTGTTGCAGATGGTGAGGAGATCTATTCGGATCGGCTTAGTCTTGAGGGCGTGCTCGCCCGGATCGAGCAGCTCTACTTTCCGTTCCATGCCGAGCTTTCGCGGCTCGTGGCGACGACGCGCGAAGCCTTTGGTTATGCTGTGTTGATCGATTGCCATTCGATGCCATCTTCCGCGATGGCGCCGGGCGGTGCACAGCGGCCAGACATAGTTATCGGCGATCGTTTCGGCGCGTCCGCTGACCCGCGTCTCACGCTGCTCATTCGCGACGAGTTTCAGTCTCGCGGCTTCAAGGTTCAGCTCAACCGCCCCTACGCAGGCGGCTATATCACCGAACATCATGGCCGGCCGGCGCGCGGCACGCATGCCGTGCAGCTCGAGATTAATCGCGGGCTGTACATGAACGAACTGACGTTCCAACAGACTTCCGGATACGTGGCGCTTGAACGCGCCATCACCGAGATTGCTGAGCGCCTTTTCGGAGCGGTGCCTGCTCTGCTCGATTATCGAACGGCGGCGGAATAGCTTAGCCTAATGAGCTGAGCCGTTGCCGCTGCTTCGCATCAAGCACATAAGAAAAAAGGCCGTTCGTCACCGAACGGCCCAAGTCTAGGGAGGAAACGCCCAAGAAGGGCTGCGAAGCGCGAGCCACGGCTCACATATCGCAGTGCAAAAATTAAAGCTGCAGCGCATCATGAGCAAATGCGATTTATGCAAAGCTGGGCCACCAAAAATGCGCACCTCGTCGATTTGGCCCGCCAAATAAGCCCACCAGCATTTGGCCGAGCATGCGACAAGACCGTAACCGGCCTCCCGCAATAAAAAAGGCCGTCCGAGATCGAACGGCCCAAGTCTAGGGAGGAAACGCCCAAATTGGGCAGCGAGTGCGAAGAAGCGTGTCAGCGCAATCGCCTCATGAAGATGGGCTGCTTCGGCAACCGTCGCAATCTTCACGAGCATTGGCGTACCACATTGCGAAATAGATGTATCTAGCGCGCCACAACTTGCGTTACTAAGAAACATCTAATTGAACATTGTTGTGTCTCACGTAGAAATGAGAACTGCGAGTAGAAGTTTGCCTCAATCAATTGAAATTGCAGGGTGAGCGCGTGCCCGGATCTTCAGAGTTTGAGGGCATCATCCGCGTCGCGCACGAGCTGGCTGATCTTTCTGGGCCAGTGATCCTCGAATACTTCCGCAAATCGACGCCTGTGGAAAACAAAGGGGTCGGTGGGGCCTTCGATCCCGTCACGATAGCCGATCGCGGCGCCGAGAAGGCAATCGCTGAGGGGCTGGCAACGCGATTTCCGGATCACGGCATCGTCGGCGAGGAGTTCGGCACCAAGGCTGGCTCGAGCGCCTTTCAGTGGGTCATCGACCCAATCGACGGAACGCGATCTTTTATAATGGGGTCGCCACTGTGGGGCACTCTGATTGGCGTGCTGAAGGATGGAACACCCTATTTGGGGCTCATGGACCAACCATTTACCGGCGAGCGCTTTTGGTCCGGGGAGCAGGCGAGCTATCACTGTATCCGCTGCGGCAAACCGGCTCGCCTAACGTCGAGACGCTGCGAACGCATCGAAGACGCGGTACTGACATCGACGCATCCCGATCTCTTCGAAGGCGAGGAACGAATTGCCGTCCTGGAGCGACTGAAAGCCGAGGCGCGGCTGACCCGCTACGGCGGCGATTGCTACGGATATTGCCTGCTGGCGGCAGGGCACGTCGATCTCATCATCGAGAGCGGCCTTAAGCCCTACGACATCGTCGCTCTGATACCGATCATCGAGCGGGCGGGCGGCTGCGTGACGACCTGGGACGGCTCGGATGCGTCGAGTGGCGGCGATATCGTAGCGACCGGCGACCCCCGGCTGCACGAGGCCGCCTTGAGGCTGATCAACCGAGGCTAGATGTTTTCCGGCGCCGGGATATCGATACCCATATAGGCGTCGAAGGCCGCCCAGAATTGCTGCCGTATCGAGTCCGTTTCCTGAAGGATTTCGTGGCGCGAGCCGGGTATAAGAATGTGCCCGCCGACCTTAAGATCGACGGCGAAGTCCTCGATTGCCTGGTCAGACACGACGCGGTCGGCACCGGCCGCGAAAAGGATCATCGGTACGCAGACGTACTTGGGATAATCCGGCCGTGACAGCATCGCCGAGCTTCTGAGCGCTGCCCTAAGCCATCCGACAGTCGGTGAACCAAGCGCCAATTCCGCTGCCGCCTCGATGATCGCCTTATTCCGCGACCATCGCACATGGTCGGTGGTCAGCCTGTTCGTTTCGAAATCGGTGAAGTCGTCGGGTTCGTCGCTGCCACCCCTGACGTATGCTGAGGCGAATCCGCATAGGCCCGCAATCGTGGAATAGGTGCGTGCAACCGAGCGCTTCACTCCCAGCATTCTGTCGTGGATCTCGATCATCGGCGACAACAGGATCATCCGCGCGAATGGACTCGCCTCATCCTGTGCGTTGCGCAAAAGAATGTGACCGCCGAGAGAATGCCCCATGCCGATGTAGGGCTCCGGCAACGCTGGCCTTACGACCTCGTCGATGAAAATCGCCAGGTCGCGATCGTATTCGGTGAAGGCGACGACATGGCCTTTGCGGGGATTTGACAGCATCCGCTCCGATCCGCCTTGCCCTCTGAGGTCGAAGATGGCGACGGCGAACCCCCGCCGGCGGAGATCGGCAATGACCTCGAAATACTTTTCGATGAATTCGCCGCGCCCCGGCACGATACAAGCCGTGCCTCGCGCCGGTCCCCGCGTCGGCTCCCACAAAGCCGAGCGAAGTTTCAGTCCGTCATAGCCCTCGAAATCCGCGACCATGCCGCCGCTTGGAATCGGATTGATCGAGAGCGACACGAGTTGCATTGCTATCTCTGACAAGCTGGCCGGGCGTCGACGCGGAGCGGAAATTCTAACTTACCATAGCGAGGGTTGCATCGGTGCCGACCCCACTTGAAGCCGTTTTTTCCGCTTCCTACCTTTGATGTGCGGTTGCCGCAAAGCGGGACCGTTTCGAAAGCGCCGAACCCGATTGGGCCGGTGCCATGTTGCTTCTTATGGAGGATATGTCATGCGACACATTGAATTTGCCCCCTTCTATCGCTCAGCAATCGGCTTCGACCGGCTGTTCAACATGCTGGATCAGGCGACGGGCTTCGACAATGAATCTAGTTACCCGCCCTACAATATCGAGCGTACCGGCGAAAATGCGTATCGTATTACGCTAGCGGTCGCGGGATTCACCCCGGAGGAGCTCAAGCTTGAGGTCAAAGAGCAGACGCTGACCGTCGCCGGCGAAAAGGCCGCCGAGACCGGCGAAAAAACCTATCTCCATCGCGGGATCGCGGCTCGTGCCTTCGAACGGCGCTACCAGCTTGCCGACCACGTCGATGTGACCGGAGCCAACTTTGACAACGGACTGTTGCACGTCGATCTCGTTCGCAATATTCCGGAAAGTAAAAAGCCGCGTGCGATTGCGATCAGCACCGGCGACAGCGCGAAACGGCTTGAGGCGAAGGCCGCTTAGGCTCGATTTCGCCAGTTTCGGAAACTGCGGGGCAGCTATACGATCGTGTGGCTGCCCTTTTTGCCGGCCTTTCCGAAGCGAAAGAAATTTTGTTGCGTCTTCGTCTTCCAGGGGTTGCCGAATGCGATAGCGGCGCAGCCTGTGCGTTACCGCTTGTGCCACAGTTGCAAATCTGTAGAATTTGTTAGATAGGTCAATATTGCTGTCCTTTATGCTCCTGAAAACGGGGCGGCAGCAAAACCGACGAAACTGCTATCGACTTGGTCGGTTGCGTGGGAGAGGTCACGTGAGTGAACAGGGGATCGTCGGGCTGCTGCCCCGCCGTCTCGCGGGTACCGGATGCGAATTGACTGCTGAAACGGTAAACGTCCGAAGTATCGATCGAACAGACGCGCCCGCACTAAGGTCAAGCGCCACGCTGAGCCGAAGCGTCTGAGAGCGCCGATAACAGATCACGCAGAAGAATTCGGAAGTTGGAATGAGGCCACGAGTGGCCACACGAGGCTAGAGATGAGCGAAGGTTACCTGCCCCCGCTGGAAGACGAAGCTGGCACATCGGGCCGTCCCGCGGCTGAAGGTCTTTTCGACCCTGCGCTTGAACGGGATGCTTGTGGCGTCGGCTTCATCGCCAACCTCAAAGGGCTCAAATCGCATGGCATCGTAGAAAATGCCTTGAAGATTCTTGAGAACCTCGAGCATCGCGGCGCTGTCGGTGCCGACCCTCTGTCCGGCGACGGTGCCGGCATTCTGATCCAGATCCCGCACGACTTCCTAGCGGCCGAAACGAAAGCGGCGGGCTTCGAATTGCCGAAGGCCGGCCGGTACGCCGTCGGTTACGTCTTCATGCCACGAGACGAGCGGCTTCGCGCCCATTGTGAGCGCGTATGGGCGCGCTGCCTGAAAGAGGAAGGCCTGGAGCTGCTCGGCTGGCGCTCAGTGCCTGTCGAAAACTCGTGCCTCTCGGAGATGGTTCGCGAGTCCGAGCCAGTACATCGTCAGGTCTTCGTCGGGTGTCCGGCATCGATTTCGAGTCAGGATGAATTCGAGCGGGCTCTTTATATCGTCCGCAAGGTCGTCTCCAACGCGATCCACGAGGCCTACAAAGGCCGCGACATTGGCCACTACACGGTGTCGCTGTCGACACGCACACTCGTCTACAAGGGCATGTTCCTGTCGTACCAGGTGAAGGTCTATTACAAGGATCTGTCTGATCCGCTGCTGACATCAGCCCTGGCTCTCGTCCACCAGCGCTTCTCGACGAACACGTTCCCGTCGTGGAAGCTTGCGCATCCCTATCGGATGGTCGCGCACAACGGCGAGATCAATACGCTGAGGGGTAACGTCAACTGGATGGCGGCGCGGCAAGCCTCCGTCTCGTCTCCGCTGTTCGGCAGCGACATCTCGAAGCTCTGGCCGATCTCGTATGAAGGCCAGTCCGACACCGCCTGCTTCGACAACGCTCTCGAATTTTTGACGATGGGCGGCTACAGCCTCACCCACGCGGCAATGATGCTCATCCCGGAAGCCTGGGCCGGCAATCCGACGATGGATTCGAAGCGTCGCGCCTTCTACGAGTATCACGCCTGTCTGATGGAGCCGTGGGATGGACCCGCGGCGATGGCTTTCACCGACGGCCGGCAGATCGGCGCCACGCTCGACCGCAATGGTCTGAGGCCGGCACGCTATCTCGTCACCAAGGACGACACCGTCATCATGTCGTCTGAGTCCGGCGTGCTGCCAGTCGGCGAAGAGAACATCGTCAAGAAGTGGCGCCTTCAGCCCGGCAAGATGCTGCTGATCGACCTCGAAAAAGGCCGCATAATTTCGGACGAAGAATTGAAGTCCGAGATTGCCGCGAGCCATCCCTACGAAACCTGGCTGAAGCGGACTCAGATCAAGGTCGCGGACCTGCCGCTGCCGTCCAAAACCGCCGGGGCGAAGTCGAACGTCGCCCTCTTGGACCTGCAGCAGGCTTTCGGTTACACGCAGGAAAGCATCAAGTTTCTGTTGTCGCCGATGGCGGAACGAGGCGAGGAAGCCATCGGCTCGATGGGCACCGACACGCCGATTTCGGCTCTGTCGTCCAAATCGAAGCTGCTGCACACCTATTTCAAACAGAACTTCGCGCAGGTGACGAACCCGCCGATCGAACTCGATCCGCGAAGAGCTGGTGATGAGCCTCTTCTCCTTCATCGGTCCGCGTCCAAACCTCCTCGAACTCGAGGGAACCTCGAGGCAGAAGCGCCTCGAGGTCGACCAGCCGATTTTGACGAACGAAGACCTCGAACGCATCCGGGGCATCGGCGCCGTCAAGGACAATGATTTCGCGTCGATCACGATCGACATCACCTACCCGGCCGATAAAGGCGAAGGCGGAATGGGCCCGGCGCTCGACTGCGTATGCGCCGAAGCCGAAGAATGCGTCCGCGCCAAAGAGTTCAACATCGTCATTTTGTCGGACCGCCGCGCCGGACCGGATCGCATCGCGATACCGTCGCTGCTTGCGACCTCGGCCGTGCATCATCACTTGATCAAGCAGGGTCTTAGAACCTCGGTCGGTCTCGTCGTCGAGACGGGCGAAGCGCACGAGATTCATCAGTTCTGCACACTGGCCGGCTACGGCGCCGAAGCGATTAACCCGTACCTGGCGTTCGAGACGCTCTACACGATGCTTCCCGATCTGCCCGAAGGTACGACGCCGGAGCTCGTGAAAAAGCGCTACATCAAGGCCATCGGCAAGGCCTTGCTGAAGGTCATGGCCAAGATGGGCATCTCGACCTATCAGTCGTACTGCGGCGCGCAGATTTTCGACGCCGTCGGTTTGAGATCAAGCTTCGTCAATCGGTATTTCACCGGCACGCATACGCAGGTCGAGGGTGTCGGCTTGCGCGAAATCGCGCGTGAGACCGTCGAGCGCCACACGGCGGCCTTCGGCGACGTTCCCATTCTCGCCAATGCCCTCGACGTCGGCGGCGAGTACGCTTACCGCATCCGCGGCGAAGACCACATGTGGCGGCCCGGAACGGTCGCCGATCTGCAGCATGCTGTCCGCGGCACGGACAACGGCGACGCGATGAGCGGGCGGATTCCTCAGAAATTCCGCGACTATTCCAAGTCAATCAACGATCAGTCCGAACAGCTGATGACGCTGCGCGGCATGTTCCGCATCCGGTCGGCGGAAAGCATGGGCCGCAAACCCATTCCGCACGAGGAGGTCGAACCCGCGGTCAACATCGTAAAGCGCTTTGCGACCGGCGCGATGAGCTTCGGCTCGATCAGCCGTGAGGCGCATACCACGCTCGCCATCGCGATGAACCGCATCGGCGGACGGTCGAACACCGGCGAAGGCGGCGAGGAAGCCGATCGCTTCAAGCCGCTGCCCAATGGCGACTCAATGCGCTCGGCGATCAAGCAGGTTGCTTCGGGCCGCTTCGGCGTGACGGCGGAATACCTCGTCAATTCCGACATGATGCAGATCAAGATGGCGCAAGGCGCCAAGCCCGGTGAAGGCGGACAGCTGCCCGGCTACAAGGTCGACGCCGTGATTGCCAAGGTCCGGCATTCGACGCCGGGTGTGGGTCTCATCTCACCGCCGCCGCACCATGACATTTACTCGATTGAGGATCTTGCGCAGCTCATCTTTGACCTGAAGAACGTCAACCCCGCAGGCGACGTCTCAGTGAAGCTCGTTTCGGAAGTGGGCGTCGGCACCGTCGCGGCCGGCGTCGCGAAAGCGCGCGCCGACCATGTGACGATATCCGGTTTTGAGGGCGGCACGGGCGCGTCGCCGTTGACTTCACTAAAGCACGCCGGTTCCCCGTGGGAAATTGGCCTCGCCGAGACGCATCAGACGCTCGTCGCCAACCAGCTGAGGGGCCGCATCGCCGTTCAAGTCGATGGCGGCGTCAGGACCGGACGCGATGTCGTCATCGGCGCGCTGCTAGGCGCCGACGAATTCGGTTTCGCGACCGCACCGCTGATCGCGGCAGGCTGCATAATGATGCGCAAGTGTCACCTGAACACGTGCCCCGTCGGCGTCGCGACGCAAGACCCCGTTCTGCGCGCCAGGTTTACGGGCAAGCCCGAGCATGTGATCAACTTCTTCTTCTTCGTCGCCGAAGAGGTGCGCGAGATCATGGCGCAGCTCGGCTTCCGGACCTTTAACGAGATGGTCGGCCAAAGCGATCTGCTCGACAAGGAGCGCGCGATTGAGCACTGGAAGGCACGTGGGCTCGACTTCACGAAGCTGCTTCACAAGCCGCACGCGCCGAAAGAGGTCGCGGTTTACAACTGCGAACGCCAGGACCACGGCCTAAACAAGGTCCTCGACGCCAAGCTTATCGAAATCGCGAAGCCGGCGCTCGTTTCAAAGAAGGCAGTCAAGGCCGAACTCGCGATCAAGAACACCAACCGCTCAACCGGCGCGATGCTGTCCGGCGAGGTCGCGCGGCGCTATGGCCACGCGGGACTACCTGAAGATACGATCTGGCTGTCACTCAAGGGCACCGCCGGGCAGGCGTTCGGCGCCTGGCTTGCGCACGGCGTAACGCTCGATCTCGTAGGCGAAGCCAACGACTACGTCGGCAAAGGCCTATCGGGTGGCAAGCTGATCGTCAGACCGGATCCCAATTCCAGTATCACGCCCGAAGAAAGCATCATCATCGGAAATACGGTGCTCTACGGAGCTATCACGGGCGAATGCTATTTCCGCGGCGTTGCCGGCGAACGGTTCGCCGTCAGAAACTCTGGTGCCTACGCCGTTGTCGAAGGCACCGGCGACCACGGCTGCGAATACATGACCGGCGGCGTCGTTGTCGTGCTCGGCCCGACAGGGCGCAATTTCGCGGCGGGCATGTCGGGCGGCATCGCCTACGTGCTCGACGATAAGGGCGATTTTGAATCCCGGCTCAACAAGGAAATGGTGCAGCTCGAAGTGCTCACCGCCGATCCCGGCTCGCTCGCAAAGCTCGCGCAGCAGGACGGCGATGTTGCGGTCGCCGTGCAAAGCGTCATGGTCGATTTGCGCCAGCAGGACGTCGAGCGTCTGCACACCCTCATCTCGCGGCATGCGCGCTACACCAATTCGCGGCTGGCGCAGGCGATCCTGAAAGACTTCGCGGCCTATCTGCCGAAGTTCAAGAAAGTCATGCCGGTTGAGTATCGCCATGCGCTCGCCGAACTCGCGAAAGCACGCGAAACGAACCGCGAGGCGGCGGCGGCGTCAGCAAAATAGCCGCCAAAGCGCCGTCTTGAACCTTCTTTCAAGGATCGAGGCCGGATCATTGAAACCGGGCGAAGCCCGAGCAGTCACGAATTGGACGAAGAGAAAGACGAATGGGCAAGATAAGGGGGTTTTTGGAGATCGACCGCGCCGACCGGAAATACAAGCCCGTCGAAGATCGGGTGAAGTATTATAAGGAATTTGTCGTCCCGCTCGCTGCGCCCGAGGTTCAGAAACAGGCTGCCCGCTGCATGGATTGCGGCATCCCCTATTGCCACACTGGCTGCCCCGTCAACAATCAGATCCCCGATTGGAATGACCTCGTCTATCTCGGCGACTGGAAAGAAGCCGCTGAAAATCTCCATTCGACGAACAACTTCCCGGAAGTCACCGGCCGCGTCTGCCCAGCGCCGTGCGAAGCGGCCTGCACGCTCAATATCATCGACAAACCGGTGACGATCAAAACTATCGAATACTCGATCGCCGAGCGCGCCTGGGAGGAGGGGTGGACTAGTCCGCTGCCGCCCGAACACAAGACCGGTAAGATAGTTGCGATCATCGGCTCAGGTCCGGCGGGCCTCGCCGCAGCCCAGCAGTTGGCGCGCGCCGGCCACGATGTCCACGTTTACGAGAAGAATGCGCGACCCGGCGGCCTGCTCGTCTACGGCATTCCCGATTTCAAGATGGAGAAGTCCGTCATCGCGCGGCGCGTCAAGCAGATGGAAGCCGAGGGTGTGACCTTCCATTGCGGCGTCCACGTCGGACGCGATCTTTCGGCGATAGAACTCGAAAGCACGCACGACGCCGTGCTGCTCGCGCTTGGATCCGAACAGCCGTTCGACTTCTTCGCCAAGTCGCCCGGGCGCGAGCTCGATGGCCTTCACTACGCGATGGATTTCCTGCCGCAGCAGAACCGCCGCGTTTCGGGCGAGCCGCAGGAGCCCAAGACGAAAGAGATTTCTGCGAAGGACAAGCATGTCATCGTCATAGGCGGCGGCGACACGGGCTCCGACTGCATCGGTACGTCGTTCCGGCAAGGAGCAAAGAGCGTCACGCAGCTCGAAATCATGCCGCAGCCGCCGGAGAAGGAAAACAAGGCGCTGTCCTGGCCGCACTGGCCCTTGAAGCTGCGCGTCTCGTCTTCACAGGCCGAGGGCGCGAAGACCGAATATTCGATCTCGACGACCGGCTTCTCCGGCGAAAATGGCAAAGTAAAGAAGCTGCATTACACGCGTGTCGACGGAAGCTTGCAGCCCGTGAAAGGCACCGAAGGCGCGCTCGACGCGGAGCTCGTGCTGTTCGCGATGGGGTTCTCGGGGCCTATCGAAACCGACGTCATCAAGGAATTGCAACTCCCCGTCGTGCCGCGCGGCCGGTTCAAGGGGCTCGACGCGACGGACAGGGACTATAAGCTTGCCGCCTCGCCGAAACTTTTCTGCGCCGGCGATATCCGCCGCGGCCAGTCGCTCGTCGTCTGGGCCATTCGCGAGGGGCGTCAGGCGGCTCATGCGATCGACAAGTCCCTGATGGGGACGACTGCGCTACCGCGCTAGAGCTGAGCCCTTATCACGCAGACCAAAACGGCAACATTCGCGTCTCGTCCTGGATGGCAGGATCAAAGCCCCGCCATAGAGTTGGGAAAGCGGATAACGGCCTAAGTTTAAATTCAGCCCCGCGGCGGTGGGTCTGCGGGGTGTGCCTCGCTCGTCGTGCCGTTTTTCGGCGGCCAGGTCACGTCGTCGGCGCGGCCGGGCTTTGGCTGCAGACGCTCGCCTTTGACGAGCAGCCGGAAGTACGGCGCTTAAGTCGGTGAAAGCTTGCCGCGCTCTTTGCTGTCCGACGGCGTGATCGAACTCATCAGCGTCAATCCTCCGGCGATCTGATCGACCAGAAGGTCGCCGCGCTGGCCTGAGCCCTCGCGTCGGGCCATCAACGCTACGACGGACGCTGGTATGGCCGGCCGCAGGATTTCTATCGTCTGCGTTTCTTCCCGGCCGTTGCTACCGGCGACCTTTAGAACGATCTTGCCGTTGTCACTCTTCTGATCGCCGGACGCGCTGCTCGTCGACGATGGCGGAGTACCATCGAGCGATGAGCCGCGAACCACGGGCGTTTTTCCGGGGTCCTGCTTCGCAGCTACAGGCGAAGACGGTGCAGGCGTTTTGACCGTATTGCCGGGATTGATCTTCTCCTGCTCGGCTTCGGCGCCGAGCAACGGGATGTTGCGGTTGCTCTTGGCCTGCATGAGGTCGGATCTCAATTCCTTCTCAACGAAATGCGCCAGCTTGCGATTGCCGGCGTCAGTGAAGTTGACGCCGTCGCGCAATCGCAGCAGACGAATGGCGCCTTCGAGATCGGGTCCGTAAGCCGAGTAGTTGCCGTTGTCGCCGGTGAACCCCTGATAGGTATCAATATATTTGTACCCGTTCAAATAAGCGCGCTCGCGTATCACGTCATTCATGCGCTGCGTCAGCTCGCTGTCGGCACGCGCCAGTGTCGGCAGACCAACCCAGTAGACACCGCCGCTTGCGCGCTTGAATGCACGCATCAAGCGGTCGACGCGCCGTGAATATTCGGCGATCCATTCGTCACTGCCGATCGCAATCCGCTTGCCGTCGGCACTTCTGATCGAAATGCGATCGTTCTCACCGACCATCACGACCGCGATATTGAATGGCTGTGCGCCGATTGCCCTTTCGAGGGCCGCCACCTTGGCTTCAAAGCCGACACCGGAGATGCCCGAAATCGGGCTCACCTGTCGTTGGATGTTCAAGCGGACGTCGCCGTTGAAGGCTTGCAGAAGCCCACCGAGCAGTCCTTCGGCAAACTCGTCGCCAAAAACGGTGACTTGGTAGACGTCGTTGTCAGGAAACGGCGTAAGAAACGTGCCGCTGCGGTCGTCGTCAGCTGCATTCGCCGGGGTCGCCAATGCAAGCATCAGCAGCGTCACCAGCGACGCGGTCCAGAAGCCAATCCGTTTAAAAAGGTCTTTCATCCGGTAGCCGGACCTTTGACGAGAGAAATCCAATGTCGCGCAGCATAAGGTCGTGCACGCACCATACAGCGTCGCGGCGCGCGCTCCAACGCCTCAAGGGCTTAGCGCTCGGCCTTTGAGCTGGCGTGCGCGAGGACGCCGTCGGACGGCCAGCAGTCGATCTTGAGCCCATTGACCTTTTGATAGATGCCGATCTGCTTTCTCGTGTTCGAGCCGATCTTGCCGTCGATCTTGTCCATCGGATAGCCCAGCGTTTTGAGCCGAACCTGCAAACCCTGAACGGTTTGCGTTTTGGGCTGAGCGAACGATTTCCACGGCGTCGCGAAGTCGTTGCCGCCACGGATGAGATCCGAGAGATGGCCGACAAACAGGGCGTAGAGGTCGGATGTGTTGTAGAGGCGGATGACCCGGAAATTCTGGGCCGCCAGGAACGCCGGCCCATAGGCGCCGGCCGGCATCATCAGATACGCCTCCTGCTTCAGCTCACTTGCCGCGAAGCGCGGACCGCTGGCCTTGGTGAATCCCATGCGAACCCAATCCGCAATCGGCCGTGTATCGGGCGGGCCTTCCAGCGAACAATCGGCCTTGGGCGGCGCGATCACCTCGTACCCCCAGCGCGCGCCGCGCACCCAGCCTTTGCCTTCGAGTTGGCGGGCCGTGAAGGCGAGAGCATCGGCGACCGAGCGCCATATGTCGATCTTACCGTCGCCGTCGCCGTCGGTGGCGTACTTGAAATATTCTGTCGGCATGGCTTGCGTCAGCCCGACCGCCCCCGCCCATGATGATTTCATGTCCGAGCGCGGAATGCCGGACTGAAGCATTTTCAGCGCTGCGAGAAGTTCCTCGCGAAACCTTTCCTTGCGCTTGCCCGTATAGGCCAGCGTCACCAGCATGCGAATGGCATCGTTGGGCGGATGATAGCTGCCGTAGGCCGTCTCGCGTCCCCAGACTGCGACGAGCGTATAGCGGTCCACGCCCGTCAGGCCCTCGATGCGTTCAAGCGCAGCTTTGTGCTGGTCCAGAAACGCGCGGCCATCAACGGCGAGCCTATCGAGATAAGGCTTCGACAAATAGTCTGCGGCGGTCTTCGTGAATTCCGCCTGCCCGTTGTTGTCGACCTTGGGGCGACTGGGAAGATCAAGGTCGGGTATCGAATAGTCGGGCTCGACGCCGGCGAACGCCGCGTCGAATGTCTTACGCGTGATCCCTTGGGCCTTTGCGTCGGGCCAAAGACTTTCGATGAAGGCATGGAAATCCCCCGCCCCCGCGGCTTTCGCAACGGCACCGCTGCCGGCCAATATTGCGAATGCGAGGCAGGCGGCCGCGATAAGATCGAAGTATCTTCTCGACGCCGTCACTGCGCTGTTCTTCATTGGACCACTCCCCGCGCCCGCGTCCGAGCGAACATTCATCCAACGCCGCATGCGCGGATTTCAGGGCATTTTTGCGACCTCAGGCCGTTGCATCCGCGGCTTTGAGCTGATCGACGCGCCGCTCCCAAGCGAGCGCTTGCGCCACGATCTCATCGAGATTGTCGTGCCGGGGCTGCCAGCTAAGTGTATTGCGGATCTTAGCCGAAGCCGCGACGATCGCGGCCGGATCGCCGGCACGCGGCGGCGACAGCACGACCTTGAAATCGACGCCCGAGACACGCTTCACCGCCGCGATTACCTCGTGCACCGAATAGCCCTTCGAGTAGCCGCAGTTGAAGATGTCGGAGGCGCCGCCACGACGCAGGTAGTGAAGCGCCACCGAATGCGCGCGCGCAAGATCGCTGACCTGGATGTAATCGCGGATGCAGGTGCCGTCGGGGGTCGGGTAGTCAGTACCGAAGACCTCCATCTGCTTGCGCTTACCTGCGGCGGTTTCGCACGCCACTTTGATGAGATGCGTTGCTCTCGGCGTCGATTGTCCCGACCGTCCTTTGGGGTCGGCGCCGGCGACGTTGAAATAGCGGAGCGCAACAAAGCGGAAGTCGTGCGCTTTCGACGTGTCGCCGAGCATGATCTCGGTCATCAGCTTCGAAGATCCATAGGGCGACATCGGAGCCGGCGTAGCCGTTTCGGTAACCGGATTTTCCTTCGGGTTGCCGTAGACCGCTGCCGTCGAGGAAAAGATGAAATTCTTGACACCTGTCTCGATAGCGGCGGCCATCAGCCCGCGCGATTTGACGGTGTTGTTCAAGTAGTAGCCGAGCGGATCGACGACTGAATCGGGGACCACGATGGACCCGGCGAAATGAATGATAGCGGTCACGCCGTGAGCGCGTATCGTTTCCTTGACGCGATCGGTATCGGCGATATCGGCGACAACGAGTGTCGCGCCACGAGCCACGGCCCAGCGGAAGCCGGTCGACAGGTTATCGATTACGACGACCTTTTCGCCTGCGTCCAAAAGCTCCAAGACCATGTGGCTGCCGATATAGCCGGCGCCCCCTGTAACCAGCACGCTCATAGTTGCAACAGGCTCCCGAGTTCTGTACGCACGTCCGCGGCTTGGCCGCCCGTCAAAGTATCCGAGGACGGCTAGGCTGCGCCAATTGATAGCATGCCGCGTTTTCCACGCGGCGTCCTGTCAGAGCGCATGGGATATACCGAAACGGTTACCAAAAGGGTGTTCAATAAGTATTTAGCACCCCGGAGTTTTGCATGAATTCTGAGATTAAGCCCATTCGTAAAGCCGTGTTCCCGGTTGCCGGGCTCGGAACGCGGTTCCTTCCCGCTACGAAGGCGGTGCCGAAGGAAATGCTGACCGTCGTCGATCGGCCCGTTCTGCAGCACGTCGTCGACGAAGCCCGCTCCGCAGGGATTGAGCATTTCATTTTCGTGACCGGCCGCAACAAGGGCGTGATCGAAGACCACTTTGATAGCCAGTTCGAGCTAGAAGCCACGCTTCAAGCTCGCGGCAAGACGAAAGAGCTCGAATCGCTGGCCCGCGATCTACCGGCGGCCGGCCAGACGAGCTTCACACGGCAGCAGTCGCCGCTTGGATTGGGACACGCCGTCTGGTGCGCGCGCGAGATCGTCGGCAATGAACCGTTCGCGCTGCTGCTGCCTGATATGCTTCATCACGGGTCGAGTTCCTGCCTCGCCGATATGATATCCGCCTACGGCAAGACAGGCGGGAATCTCATCGCCGTTGCCCCCGTCCCGGACGACCAGACGCATCAATACGGCATCATCGGCGTCGAAGACGTGAAAGCCAACGTTTCGCCGATCACGCAGATGATCGAGAAGCCCAAGCAAGGCACGGCGCCATCCAACCTGCACATCACCGGCCGATACATTCTGCAACCTGAAATCTTCTCGCTCCTTGAAAAGCAGGAGCGTGGGGCCGGCGGCGAGATCCAGCTCACGGACTCGATGATCCAACTAATGCAAAGCGGCAAGCAGCCCTTCCACGCCGTGCGCTTCGACGGGAAAATCTACGATTGCGGTTCGAAGCTCGGCTTCCTGACGGCCAACGTGGCGCTGGCGCTCGAACGCGCCGATCTTGCCGACGATTTCAGGCGCGAAGTTACACCGCTTCTGAATCCAAAGCGCTAACGCCTTATCTGATGGCCGGGCTTTGACCCGACCATCCAGTAGCAAAAAAGAGCACTCTGCGCGTTTCGCCCTGGATGGCCGCCTCGGAGGGCGGCCATGACGCGCGGGGTATTTCCGACTGCACCCAAACGGATCAGCGTCGCCATCTGACGCCGAAGTGAACCTCGTCACCCGTGTAGTCGTTAGGAACCCCGACGCCATCGAAGTTCACGTGCGCGTATCGGTCGAATAGGACCCAGTTGCTGTTGGGGTAATATTCGAGGCCCAGCGTTTGGCGGAAGTCGGTGTCGTTGATGATGCCGTCCTGCGAGTTCTGGGTGGCATAGATCAATCCCGCGGAGGCAACGAGGTAGCTCCGTAACTGATGTCGAACCTCGATGCCGGCATAACGATAGAACGCGCCTCCAACATCCGTCGTCGTTGTTTCGGAGACATCGGAACTGGCATTGAACAGAACCGATGTCAGGCCCGTTACACGCCACGTCGCGTTGCCGTCAATGATCAGTCCTCCACAGGATGCAGCCGCGGATTATCGGGCGTTTGAACACCGTAGCCGAGGCTTATTTCGCCACGAAGTATCGTGCCTGTGTTTCCGAATGATACGCCGAATCGGTAGCGCTGACCCGTCGACGAGCGATTGATGTTATCGGACTGCGCCGTCTCTGCGTAATCGCGCTGGTTTACCGCCACCTCGACGAAGGGCGAGAACGTCGGCTTGAACTGCCACGTCGCGCGCGCCGCCTCCTCGTACTGCGTGTAATCACGATCCTGATTTGCTGGTGACGATGCCTTGGTATTCGGTATCGCCATACGTGTAATCCGTAACGCTGCCGCGGAACTGCAGCGCGAGGCGGTTGAACCGTTGATTGTAGGCCGCCTCGGCGCGATCCGTCAGAATCTTTGCGCGGGTTCCAACGGAACTTGCGTCCAATGCCGAGCGGTCCTCGAACGCCTGCTGGCTTGAAATCAACGCCTGGATGTTCGACCGCCGCGTAATGTCGAGGCGGCCGCGCGCCTCGAGCAGGTAATCTCTATCATCCTCGGTCGGGAACTCGTGGTAGTAGCTCAGCCCGCCGATTCCGCGGAATTCGAGCGCGTGCGGCTCCCGTTCGACACGAGGCGCGCCGACGGTATGACGTCGAGAGCGACGTCCGATTCTGCATTGGGAGCATGAAAGACGTTCGAATAATAAGAGCCGCCGACCTCCAATTCGGGGAACAGCACGAATCTACCGATCTGGACTCCGACCGGATCGTAGGGCTCATTCTGGAAGAGCTGCAGAGTGGCGCGATTGTCGCGGACGGGGTCGAGATCCTCGATTTTGATAGAGGAGAGGATCGGGCGGTGCCGGTGGGTACTGGAAGAGAGCGATGTCGTCCGCGTCGCGCGTATCGACGACGGAGGTGTCGGCGCCATCCTCAACGAGCGCTGGCTCCGGCACATCGAGAACGCCGTCGACTGGGGCCGGCGCCTCAGGTGGATTATTCGGGTCCCCGTCCTCGACCACCGGCTTCTGTCCGTCCCCTGGACCCGGATTGAGCAAATCCCGCTCCTGCGGATCCTCGGTGGCATCGTCCTGCGGTATAGGCGGAGGTATCCCGGAGGCGGCGTAATCGTCGCCGAGATCCTGAGGCTTGGGGCGCGCCCGGCTCGGCTGCGTTGGTCTCGACGGAGAGGTTTCGACTGATGCGGGGAAAGGATCAGTATTTCCAGCGTCCTGGCGGCCCAGGCGCCGACAAAAGCGCCGCAACTACGAACCCGAAAATGTACAAGGCGAAACGCAACTCGCCCATTCCGAGGCGCCCCCATGAAAAGACCTTCACGCGAACGCCAACGACACTACGGGTCCACCCTAGGAACCCGGGGTTAATGAGGCGTTTAAGCGGGACAGGGCTTGCCGTGGTGGCTACGGGCTGGAAAAATTGCTAAGCAATATTTCGCGAGTCTGGGGAACTCGCTAATCCCGACACCCCGCGGCACAAGGAGCTTTCTAGCTGATGCAGAAGGTTGTTCCCTTCGTCCAGCCCGAAACCCAGGCCCTGCGGCCGGGCGCAAAGCGGGATGCGGTCGCCTCCGCGATCCGGACGCTCAATCTCGAAACCGAGGGACTGGCCCAACTCGCAACAGAACTCGGCGACGGCCTTGCAGAACCCTTCGAAGAGGCCGTGCGCCGGCTGGCGGCAGTCAGCGGCCGCGTCATCGTCACCGGCATCGGCAAAAGCGGCCATGTCGGCCAAAAGATCGCTGCCACGTTCGCGTCGACGGGCACGCCCGCTTTCTTCGTGCATCCGAGTGAAGCCTCTCATGGCGACCTCGGCATGGTCACGCGATCCGATCTTATTCTGGCGCTGTCGTGGTCCGGAGAGACGGTCGAGCTTAAGCCTATCATTACCTATTCGCGCCGCTTTGCCGTTCCGCTGGTCGCGATCACGTCGCAAGCCGAATCGGCTCTCGGCCAGCAGGCCGACGTAGTGTTGCTGTTGCCACGCGCCAAAGAAGCCTGCCCGCACGGGCTGGCGCCGACAACGTCAACGACGATGCAACTGGCGCTCGGTGACGGCCTTGCAATCGCGCTGCTCGAAGCGCGCGGCTTCACAGCCCACGATTTCAAGGTTTTTCATCCTGGCGGTTCGCTCGGCGCCAATCTCAAGTACGTTTCCGACATCATGCATCGGGGCGACCGGCTACCGCTGATCCAGAGCGGCGAGTCAATGGCGGAGGCGCTAGTCGCGATGACGGAGAAGAGTTTCGGCTGCGTCGGCGTCGTTGATGCCCGCGGCCGGCTTATCGGGGTCGTCACCGATGGCGATTTGCGCCGGCACATGGGACCAAATCTGATTTCAGCCAAAGTCGATGACGTAATGACCGCGAAACCAAAGACGATCGCGCCGACGATGTTGACGTCGGCGGCGCTCGAGCTGATCAACTCGTCCCGTATCACGGCGCTGTTCGTGCTCGAAAAGCAGAAGCCTGTCGGCCTCGTCCACGTGCACGACCTTTTGCGGCTCGGGGTAGCTTGAGTTTCCGCACGCCTTAGTGGCGCTAAACAGCGTCAGTCCTGGCAACAACAAGCACCGTGCCGTCAACGCCGATGACCATGACGGGGCTGCCCGGGGCGGCATCTTCGCCTTCCGCCGACCATACCGTATCGTTGACCCGCACCTTACCGCGCCCGTTGGCGATCGCGTCCTCGACGGTCACGATGCGCCCGATATATTGCGCGCCACGTATATTGAGGTCGGGAACATCGGACTTCGATAACTCCTCGCGGCTCTTGCTGCGGACCCAGAACACGGTCGCCAACGCGACGAGCGCGAAAACTATCAATTGCCACGGCCAAGCGATGGGCATGAGGAGAGCAATCACTCCCACCACGGCCGCCGAGACACCGAACCATACGAAATGGACGCCCGGCACGATGGATTCGAGCACGAATAGCGCCACCGCGACCGCGAACCATAACCAGACGCCGAACTGCGCAATCACATCGAACGACTGCATTGTGGCTTGATCTCCAAGTCGCGGGTGTTTGCTTTTCGAGCTAGGTGCATCAAGCAAGTGGGACGGAACCAGGACGCGGCGGCACGCGCGGCGTCGGCGGTTTCGAACCCGACCCATCGCCATTGAATGCCTCGCCCGCGATCTGCGCCAGCCCGCCGAGCGAGCCGATGACGGACGACGTCTCGAGCGGCATCATAATGACCTTCTGGTTCGGTGCCCTCGCCAGGGACTCGAGCACCTTCATGTAGTTGTTTGCAACGAAGTAGTTGATGGCCTGGACGTTACCTTTCGAAATGGCGTCCGACACCATTTGTGTGGCTTTCGCCTCCGCTTCCGCTGAACGTTCGCGAGCTTCCGCGTCGCGATAGGCAGCCTCGCGGCGGCCCTCGGCTTCGAGCACGACGGCTTGCTTGGCACCTTCGGCTTTCAAAATCGCCGCCTGCCTCAGCCCTTCGGATTCGAGGATTTGCGCGCGCTTTTCGCGTTCCGCCTTCATCTGCCGCGCCATGCTGTCGACCAGGTCGCGCGGCGGCGCGATGTCCTTGATCTCGATGCGCGTGACCTTGACGCCCCAGGCTTCCGTGGCGGCATCGACGACCTGCAACAGCCGATGCTTGATCTGATCGCGGTTCGACAACAATTCATCGAGATCCATCGAACCCATTACCGTGCGGATGTTGGTCATTGTCAGGTTGACCATCGAGTGCTCTAGCTGATCCACCTCGTAGGCCGCCTTTGCGGCGCTATCGCCGCGGAAGATAATGCAGAGCGCCGCGAAGGGTTCGGAAACTCAGATCCAGCCCTTCAGCTCGTCACGCGCGATGGCTTCGATCACGTCAATTCCCTCCAAACTGTCATTTAGGGCCGGCAAATAGGCGAATTTTTCTCCCCCATTCGACTCGAATATGTGGCGGTTTTCGCGATCCAGCTCTTCGAGCGTTTCAAGGCAATCGGCTGAGAATCCGGGGGCGACAAGCGCCACGCTTTTAGTCCCGCCACGCGCCAGACTTTCGACAGTCTTATCGGTATACGGCTGCAGCCACGGATCATTTCCAAAACGCGATTGAAACGTCGTCAACCAGCGGTCCTGCGGAATAGCGAGTTTTTCCCGCAATAGCCGTGACGTTTTCTGGCATTGGCAATGATACGGGTCGCCCTTCATTAAATACTTTTGTGGCATTCCATGAAATGTCGCGATGATCTTTTCGGGTTTGAAATCAAGCTCCGCAAGATGCTTTTGGATCGATCGCGCCAGGGCGTCGATATAAACGGGATGATCGTGGTAACTGGGCGCGACGCGAACTGCCGGCTGCCAGCGCATTTTCATCAATGCGCGAAAGGCCTCGTCACAAGCCGTCGCGGTCGTCGCTGCGGCGTATTGCGGATAGAGCGGCAACAGCAGAATACGATCACAACCGCTTTCCTTGAGCGCCAGGATGCGGCTCTCCGTCGTCGGCGTCGCATAGCGCATGGCCCAATCGACGACGATGCGCGGCTCATCCTTCAGGCGTGCGGAAAGCTGCTCGGCCTGACCGCGCGTGATCGTCTTGAACGGACTTTCGTTCCTCTCATTGTTCCAGATCGTCGCGTAGTCCCTGCCTTTTCGGGCCGGGCGAACGGTCAGGATGATGAGGTTTAGGATCGGCCACCACTTCCAACGCGGTTCTTCGATCACGCGCCTGTCCGATAGAAACTCCTTGAGGTAGCGGCGCATCGACCAGTAGTCCGTGCCGCTCGGCGTTCCAAGATTGAGCAGCAGGACGCCCACGCGGCCATGCGCGACCGGTGCGTGACCGGCTGGCAGCGCGGTTGCCTCATCGGCAAATCGATCTGATTGTGGAACTTCATTCATCCGCATTCTCACGCTGCAAACGTAGCAGCGACACTAGCGGATCAGGCGCGGCGTTGCGATGGGGCCGGTGCGGGAGCTTTCGCCGCAAGCCGGGGCTTTGACGAAACTGCCTTTTCGGGTTCGGCCGCCGGTTGACATTCGGGCTCGATCGAAGCCGGCATTTTTTGTGGTTCGGGGCGCGCGGCCGGCAAGGCATTCCGAACCTGCTGCTCAACAGCGCGGCCAAATCGCCAGTACGCGGCCATGCGCCTCGTGAACGGCCTCGACTTCTCGGCGAACAGCCGCTCGGCGCGTGGCTCGGCGGCGCTACGCAAGGCGCGCTGGCGACGCTCACATATCGCGACGATAGCTTCTTTGTCCTCAGCCGAGATGTCTTCGGCGCGCGCCGTTACGTCGATCAGCATAGCAAGATCGTGATCGTCTCCGAGTATTTGCGACAGGTCGTGCGCGGCTGCGACCCTGACTGCGAATTCCTCAGGCCAGGCACGTGCGAGCAGGCTCATCTGCCGCCAGTGCCACTGCGACGCCTTGCGCAGCGTATGGAAGTTTTCGTTCGTAGGTTCGCCATAGGCAATTTTTATAGCCTTGCGCGCTTTCTGGTAGCTCTTCTCGAGCCCGCCTTCGAGGGCAGCAAAGCCGCGCCGGCGAAACCGCATACGAGCGAATTTCTGAGCTTCCCGAAGAAGCATCAGCCGCACCTTTGCAGCACAGTCGGCGTCAAGCGGCTTCGGTCCCTCCCCCACCAGCCTGGTAAGGTGCGTACGGAGCGGGGCGAGCACCGAGGCCGCGTCCGATCCAGTTTCTGAGGTGAGCTTCTCGAGCGTTTCGAGCATCACCGCCTGATCGCGGCGAGCAGAAAGCATCCGGGCGATTTCGCCAAGTGCCCGCACGCGCCGGCGCGCCTTGCGGTCACCGATTGCGGACGTAGCCAAACGGACCAGCGCCCGGAGGCGCTTCAACGCCTTGCGGCACTCATGCACGCCCTTGGGCAGCACTTGCGGAGCCGCTAGTTCAGTCAACGCGAGGTCCAGCTGTTCGCGCGCAATGCGGCGAAAGCCCTTTTCCACTGTCTCGTCGATCTTGAACCTATACGGCATACACTGTCGGGTCCTTGATTGTTGGAGCAGAGGGCGGCAAATCTTTAACGCAAATGCGGGGCACGCGGGAGTGTCATAAACAGCCGATAGAGCCCGGCAGGCTTATTGAAAGATTAAGCTACAAAACTTCGGTACGGCAAACCGATAGAGCCGGGCACGCTTAATTATTGAAAGATTAAGCTACAAAGCTTCGGTACGGCAAAGCCAGAGCCGAATACGTGCCTCGGGATCGGCGGCGGTCAGAAAGTCCGTGATAACAGCCAAACTGTCGGCACCGGCGGCCATGACGCCGTCCGCTCTCTCAGGCGTCAGGCCGCCGATTGCCACCAGCGGCAGCGTCCCGGTTTTCCCGCGCCATTCTTTAATACGGTCAAGACCTTGCGGCGCCCAAGGCATCGCTTTGAGCTTAGTCTCGTAAATCGGCCCGAGGGCCACATATTCAGGGTTAACGGCAAGCGCCGCCGCCAGTTCCTGCTCATCGTGAGTTGAAACGCCGAACCGAATACCGGCTCGCTTGATCGCCGGAAGGTCGGCCTGGTGCAGATCATTTTGACCAAGATGGACGAAATCGGCGCCGGTTTCGATCGCAACATCCCAATAGTCGTTGAGGATCAACTGGCAACCGTTCGACCGCGTGAGCGTCAGAGCCTTCCGGGTCTGATCGACAATGTCAGCACGCGTGCCGTCTTTGATCCTGAGCTGCACGAGCTTGATACCGAGCGGCACGATGCGCGCCAACCAGCCGACGTCCGGCACGATCGGATAAAAGCGGGCGAGCTTGGTCGTCACTGAGCCCAAGCGAAACTCAATCGAGATCGAAGAATGGCGTACCCGCAATGGGCGTCGAAGGGACGGCCATGTCGCGCGGTGGCATCAGGCCGGCTTCGAAGCCAAGGCGCCCCGCATTGATCGCCCCGGCAAAAGCTTCGGCCATTCGCGCCGGGTGGGCTGCCTTCGCGACCGCCGTGTTGAGCAACACGGCATCATAGCCGAGTTCCATTGCCAGCGCCGCATGCGACGGCGCGCCGATGCCGGCATCGATGATCAGCTTTACGTCCGGAAAGTAGGCGCGAAGACTGGTCAACGCCGCAACGTTAGCAAGACCCTGCCCGCTGCCGATCGGCGCGCCCCACGGCATGATAACCTCGCAGCCGGCGCGCTGCAGGCGCTCGGCGACCGATAGATCCTCGGTTGCGTAAGGAAACACTTTGAAGCCGTCGCGCGCCAGCGTGCCAGCGGCTTCGACGAGCCCGAAGACATCCGGCTGCAACGTATCGTCATTGCCGATGACTTCGAGTTTGATCCAATTCGTCCCGAAAAGTTCGCGCGCCATCTCCGCCGTCGTGATGGCTTCGCGCGCCGTGCGGCATCCGGCCGTGTTCGGCAATACGCGAACATCGAGCCCTTTGATGATTTCGAGAAATCGCTGTCCAAACCGGCCGCCTGCGGTTTCGCGGCGGAGCGATACTGTAACGACCGTCGCTCCGGAAGCTTTGACGGCGTCGGTAAGGATCGCCGGAGAGGGATAGCCCGCCGTGCCCAACAGCAGCCTTGATGCGGCGGGCTCGCCATAAAGCGAAAGTGCATGCTTGGAATGCAGATTTTGGTCTCGGACGTTCATCTGTCTTTGAAAACTCGCACAAGCATTCTTTCAACCGCCCTGGCGCGCGGAGACTATCTCGACGCGGTCACCAGCGTTCAGCGCTGTCGTAGCACGCCGCGGTTCCGGCACGAAATGGCCGTTGAGCGCCGTAGCAACGTTCGAAGCCGCAAGCTCATGCTCGCCGACAAGGTCAGCGATCGTACGGGCGGCGGTCAGGGCCTTTCGGCCATTGACGATCAGCTCGGTTTTGGTTTCGTGTTGTAGCATCGACGGTGCTTCCGGCGGAAATGTCGGACGTAAGTATTTAACGGGCGTTTACTAGGGCATCGCACGAATCTTTACTGCCGACAACACCAAGGGGTCAAACGTCCCCCAATCCGCCGCAATTGCCTAAGCTTTTCCGGCATGCGCATGGAGGATCACTTCCGATGTTTTCGCAACTGATGTCGTCTCGCCGCTTCGCGCCGCTTTTCTGGAGCCAACTACTGGCGGCGCTTAACGACAACTTGCTGAAAAATGCTCTCGCCATGCTCGTCATTTACCGGCTGGCGAAGGAAAACGGTCCTGCCATCGGAACGCTGGCGGGCGCGGCGCTCATTCTGCCGTTTTTTCTCTTCTCCGCACTGGCCGGTCAGTACGCCGACAAGTTCGACAAGGCCGATGTCGCGGCGCGCGTCCGGCTGATCGAAATTCCGGTCGCCCTGCTGGCCGCCGCCGGCTTTCTGCTGCCATCGCTGCCGATGCTGTTTACAGCACTCATCCTCTTCGGCACGCTCAGCGCCTTCTTCGGGCCCGTGAAGTACGGCCTGCTGCCCTCGCATCTCGAAACGCGCCAGCTTCCCGCCGGCAACGCATTGATCGAAGGCGCAACCTTCATTGCAATCCTGCTTGGCACGATCGGCGGCAACCTGGCATCGGGGAGCGAGTTGGAATTGAGGCTCGTCGCCGGCGGCATCGTCGTGATCTCGGTGCTCGGCTGGCTTGCCGCGCGGATGATTCCGCCGGCGCCGTCGTCCGTTCCCGATCTCGCCATCGACAAGGACATCGTTACGTCGACGACAACGCTGCTCAAGGACTTGCGCTGCGACAAACGCATCTGGCAGGGCGCTCTCATCACATCCTGGTTCTGGCTGGTCGGCGCCGTCGTGCTGGCGCTGCTGCAGAACCTCATCCCGCGCGCGCTGAACGGCACACCTGCGGTCTACACTCTGGCGCTTTTCACCTTCGCCGTCGCTGTCGCGCTCGGATCGATCGCCGCGGCGCGCGCCAGCAAGAACCGCCCCAATCTGGCGCTTGTGCCGATCGGCGCCTTACTCATGGGACTTTTTCTGCTCGACCTCGCGTGGTTGTCTTCGACCCTTACGCCAGCCCTCACTCCGGCCGGACCTGCCGAAGTGCTCGCCTCGCTCGACGGCATTCACATGCTGACAGACCTCTTCGGTGTCGCCTTCGCGGGCGGGCTTTACATCGTTCCCTCGTTCGCGGCAGTGCAGGCGTGGTCGCCCGTCGACCACCGGTCGCGCGTCATCGCCGGCTGCAACGTGCTGTCGGCCGCTTTCATGACGCTGTCGGGTCTCGCGGTGGCGGCATTGCAATACGCGCACGTTTCGATCTCGCTTCTCTATGCGGCTCTTGGGCTGGCAAATCTCATCGTGGTAGCGCTCGTGCTTCGCGCCTGGGGCGCCGAGGGAGTCAGGGACGTCGCCGCATTCCTGTTCAAGATCTTTTTCGACCTCGAGGTCAAAGGTCTCGAAAACCTTCCGAAGCCGGGAGAGAAAGCCATCATAGCGCCCAATCATGTCAGCCTGCTCGATGCGGGACTGATGCACGCTTTGCTGCCGTCGCACGCGGCTTTTGCCGTCGACACGACAATGGCCAACACGTGGTGGGTGAAACCGTTCCTGAAGCTCGCGAAGTCTTTCGCCATCGATCCAACGCGTCCCTTCGGCATGCGCCACCTGATCCAGGCTGTGAAGGACGGCTCGTCTCTCGTCATCTTTCCGGAAGGCCGGTTGACGGTCACCGGCGGCCTGATGAAGGTCTACGACGGCACCGCGATGATTGCGGACAAAGCTGACGCGCCGGTCATTCCGGTGCGGATCGATGGGCTCGAGCGCTCGCGCTTCGGTTACCTCAGCAAAGTTCAAACCAAGAAAGTTTGGTTTCCGAAAACCACGGTGACCATTCTTCCGCCCGTGCACCTCAAGGTCGATCCGAACCTGCGCGGTAAGGTGCGCCGCCAAGCTGCGGGCGCGGCGCTGCAGGACGTCATGACCGATTCCGCCGTGCTGACGACGCCGATCGACCTGACGCTGTTCGATGCCCTCGTTCTGGCGCGGCAGACACGCGACACTGATAAACCGGCCGTCGAAGACCCGCTCGGCACCAAGCTGTCCTACAAGAAGTTGATTGTCGGCGCTCAGGTGCTCGGCGCCAAACTCGCACCGATGCTGCCGCCCGAAGGCGCCGCCGTCGGCGTGCTGCTGCCCAACGCTGCGGGCGTCGCCGTGACGTTCTTCGCGCTACAGACGATCGGCCGTGTCCCGGCCATGCTGAATTTCACAGCCGGTGCCGCTAACGTCATCGCTGCCTGCAAGGCGGCCAAGATCTCGGTCGTCCTGACGTCCCGGGTATTCGTCGAAAAAGGACACTTCGAAACCCTCGTACAGGCGATCGAAAGCCTCGCTCGCGTCATCTATCTCGAAGATATTCGCGCGACGGTCACCTTTTTCGACAAGCTCAAGGGTCTCCGCCAGGGCGGCACCGCGCAAGTCCAGGGAGATTGCAATGCGCCCGCCGCGATCCTCTTCACGTCCGGATCGGAAGGCCTGCCGAAGGGCGTCGTCCTTTCACACCGCAATTTGCTCGCGAACTGCGCGCAAAGCCTGACGCGCGTTGCCTGCAATGGGACCGACAAGGTGTTCAACGCGCTGCCAGTGTTCCATTCGTTCGGCTTGACTGCCGGCCTGCTGATGCCGCTGATCGCCGGCGTTCCGGTCTATCTCTATCCGACGCCGCTGCACTACCGCATCATACCGGAGCTCGTTTACGGCTCGAACGCCACGATACTATTCGGCACCGACACGTTCCTCGCAGGCTACGCGCGGACGGCGCACCCTTATGATTTCGCACGCGTGCGTCTCGTGCTCGCGGGCGCCGAAGCGGTGAAGGACCGGACGCGCCAACTTTATATGAATCGCTTCGGCGTGCGTATTCTCGAAGGCTACGGCGTCACCGAAACTGCTCCCGTCCTCGCCATCAATACGCCGCTCGCGAATAAGGCCGGGACCGTCGGGCGGTTGTCGCCATTGATGGAGGCGCGCCTTGAGGCGGTACCGGGCATCGACCAGGGCGGCCGCCTCTATGTGCGCGGACCAAACGTCATGCTCGGCTACTATCGCGCCGAAAATCCCGGCGTTCTCGAGCCGCCGGTCGACGGCTGGCACGATACCGGCGACATCGTCGAAATCGACCCGCAAGGCTTCATTACAATCAAGGGACGCGCCAAGCGGTTTGCGAAGATCGCCGGCGAAATGGTTTCGCTTTCGGCGGTCGAGGCGCTCGCGGCCGAGCTTTGGCCGCAACTCATCACCGTCGTTGTGGCGTTGCCCGATGCCCGCAAGGGCGAGCGGCTTGTGCTGCTGACGACCGACGCGAATTGCACGCGCGAAGCCTTCTCGCAATTCGCGCATCGCAAGGGCGCGAGCCAACTGATGGTTCCTGCCGAATTTCTGGTGGTCAGCAAAATTCCGCTGCTCGGCTCCGGCAAGCCGGACTACGTAGCGGCGCTCGAAACGACGAAGCAGGGCATGGCCCAGAAAGCCGCTGCCTCGTCAGGCATGGCTGAACAGCGGGCTCTCGATACGGCCGTCTGACAAGTACGCGAGTACCGCTTTTGCGAGTACCGGTGCCAGCAGAAACCCATGCCGGTAGGCGCCGTTGACGCGGATCATCCGTCCATCGTCCTCGACAACGATGCGCGGGACATTGTCGGGAAATGCCGGCCTGATGCCTGCGCCGATGTCCATGATCGACGCTTCACCAAACGCGGGATGCAGCGCGTAGGCCGAACCCAGAAGATCGAGTGCCGACTTCAACGTCATCGGGCCGTCGTCCTCGCGCTCGATGACGCTAGCGCCGACGACGAAACGCCCCTCGCTATGCGGCACGACATAGATCGGCTGACGGGGATGCAGAAGCCGCACCGGCCGCATCAGCTTGACGTCGCGCGAATGAACGAGGAGGCGCTCGCCGCGCACTCCGCGGAGTGACGGCAGGTCGGCCTTGGCGCCGATGCCCCGGCAATCGATCGTCAAATCTTCGCTGCGCCGCTGCCAGGGTTGGCCGAGGTTGACTTCGACGCCCAGCGCGCGGACTTCGCTCAACAGCCAATGCAGCGCCTTCATGGCGTCGACGTGGGCTTCGCCAGCGTAAAAGAGTCCCCGCTCAAAGCGCGCCGCAAGGTCGGGCTCCAGCGCCGCAATGCGCGCCGCATCGGCAATCTCGTGTTGGTCCGTCATGCGCGCAAACCGTGCGAGATCCGCCGCGTCCCGCGCCGGCGCCACGACCAGCGTTCCGTTGACGATCAAGCCCGGATACATCGCGCGCCATAGGGCGAGCCCCTCGTGGCCAAGTTCCCGCACGATCGGCGGCGAGCCCTCCGCCTCGCACTCTGGCGCAATCATCGCCGCCGCCCAGCGGCTCGAGCTGCGCAGAAAGGGCTCGCTGCTTTCCTCAATGAGCCTAACGCAATGGCCCGCGCGCGCCAGCGTATACGCTTGCCAGAGGCCGATGATGCCAGCACCGACAACAACGATGGACTTCTTGCTCACGACGCGGCCCCTGCCAGGTTGCACGGTGCCTCTAAACTCAATCGCCAACAGCGACACCCTCGCGGCGCGGGTCTGCCCCGCCTTCGAGATGGCCGTCGCGCCGCTCGATGGTGTTTATGCCCGACGTCATCACGACTTGCGTCACGGCATGGCCATGGGACGTCATATTGAAGCCGAGCGACAACGTCTCGGGAGAATATTCGATTTCGAACGGGCCGCCTTCGCTGCCGAAGTTCGGCAACGCGACGGCTTTCTGAGCATCAAGTTCCCAGTCCAGCATCGCGACCAGCGCCTTGACGACGTACAAGATGATTTGCGAGCCGCCGGGCGACCCGGTGACGATCTCGGGGTTTCCCTGTCTGTCGAGGACGATCGTCGGCGCCATCGAGCTGCGCGGCCGCTTACCGCCGGCCACGGCATTGGCGATTGCATTGCCGTTCGCATCGACGGGCACAAATGAAAAGTCCGTCAGCTCGTTGTTGAGGAGAAAGCCCGCCGCCCACAAATGGGAGCCGAAGGCACTCTCGATCGACGCCGTCATCGACACGGCATTGCCCTCGTCATCGACGATTGAGATATGCGTCGTTCCCGGTACCTCGTGCGTGGCGTCTTTCCCGAACGCTTTCTTGGCGAGCCCCGGCGGCAGTCCCGGTTCCGGCTTCGCCATAGCCCTAGCCGGATCGATCAGCCGCCGTCGCTCGGCGAGATAGCCGTCATTGGTGAGGCCCGAAGGAACGACGATATAATCGGGGTCGGCGATGTACCTATTGCGATCGGCAAAGGCGAGCTTTTCGGCCTCGGCGATAGTGTGCATGGCTGGCGGTGTCAGGCGCGCTTTCGCACCTTGGACCTGAGGAAAGGGTTCGATCAGCTTCAACGTAGCGCCGATGGTAATACCGCCGGAGGATGGCGGCCCCATTCCGCAGACGTCCCGGCTGCGATAGGTGACGCACACCGGATCGCGTTCCTTGGCAACGTAAGCCGCGAAGTCGGCCACCGTCATGTCGCTCTGAACAATCGGCGCCGCGCGGCCGGCTTCCACGATCGCATTCGCAATCGCCCCCTCGTAGAAAGCGGCAGCACCCTTTTCGGCGAGCGTTCTCAGTGTCGCAGCGTATTCCGGATTTTTGAGTAGTGTACCGGCCGGACGCGGACTGCCATTTTGATCAAAGAAGTAAGCGCGCGCCGCCGGGGCAAAATCCTCAGGCCGCGTCTCGTGCAATAAAACGCTCAGGCGCGGCGAAACGGGAAATCCGTCTTCGGCGAGTTTGATCGCAGGCGCGAACAGCGCGGCCCACGGCAGTTTGCCGGATCGCTCATGCGTAGCCTGCAGCATCCGGACGAGGCCCGGCACGCCGACGCTCAAGCCCGAGTGCACGGCATCCCGGAACGTCATCGGCTTGCCGCCCTGCAGAAAGCGATCGGGCTTTGCTGCCGCCGGCGCTGTTTCGCGGCCGTCGAAGGACTTCACGGCACGCGTTTTGGCATCCCATAGAACGAGAAACGCACCGCCGCCGAGACCTGAAGACTGCGGCTCGACCAAGCCGAGCACGAGTTCGGCCGCGATTGCAGCGTCAACGGCCGATCCGCCTTGTCGCAAAATTTCGCGTCCCGCCTCCGCCGCCGCAGGCTCCGCGGCGACGACCATGTGACGGTTCGCGACGACGAGGGATTTGCTGGCCACGCCTGAAGGTGGTTCGGGCGCTGGCCGGACTTCTTGCGCACTAACGGATGTCGCGAGGAACGAGAGGCTTAAGGCAACGAAGAATTTTGAATTCATCTGGGCTCCACAGGCACAGTCCCACATCACTATGGCGGTAGGAAAAATCAAGGATAACGTGTTACTGGCGCTTCAAAGCAATTCGGGGAGGCTACCATGTCCGACTTCAATGGCCGTTACCGGATCGGCATCGGCGCAATCGCGCTGTTTGTGTTCGGTGCCGCGACGGCATTGGCGCTGGCGCCGCCGCGTTTCATGCCTCTCCTCTCAACCAGCAAGACTGTCATGGACGAACCTATCGTCTATCCGCAAGGCGCGCCGGCCAAACTGACGACCGGGATCGTCACCATGCCGCCTGGAGCGGAAACGGGCTGGCATACGCACGGGGTACCGCTCACCGGTCTCATTCTCGAAGGCGAGCTGACGGTCGACTACGGCGACAAGGGCAAGCGCACGTACAAAGAGGGGCAATCGCTCGCCGAAGCGATCAACATTCCGCATAACGGCAAGAATACCGGTAGCGGCCCCATGCGGCTGTTTGTGGTCTATATCGGCGCGGAAGGTTTACCGACGTCCGTTCCGGTGAAGCATTGAGCGAGCCATCCCGCCGCGTTTTCAGTCGTCGCGGTGGAACGATTGTCCGTGATTACGGTTTTCCCGGCATGCTCGGATTCACCCGATATGATGCGGCTTTTTTTGCCGCACTGATGAGCACGGCCGTGGCATTGGGCGCCTCCCTAGCCCATCTCTTCGAGCTTCCTAACAAGATTGATTTGGGCCGCGACGCCTACTTCACGGTGCAGGGCATCTATCGAGGCTGGAACCAACTTGCTTACGTGCTCGCGATTGAGTTCGTGTCGATCATCGCGATTATCATTTTGTCGCGCGATGCCCGGCGAGTGCGTTTATGGGCGGCTGTTGCGTTGCTCAGTCTTGTTGCCGCCCAGGCCGTGTTTTGGACCTTCACCTATCCGGCAAACGTTGCGACGAATAATTGGACGGCCATCCCGGCGGACTGGGAAAAGGCTGCGCAGACAATGGGAATACTCGCACGCGGCGGGCGCGATTTTCAGCTAATCGCGATGACTTCACTCGTCATAGCAGCTTTGAAGCGCAGATCCGCAGCCGCCTAAGACATTTGCCGAACTTTCCCGGGAAGCAGCGGTGACGTTGGAGGCGGATTTGCCCGTGGCGAGCAATCTCGTTTGCTTGCCGATTTGTATGAGAATAGTGGTCGGAATCGGCGTCAATAGTGGCAATTCCAACACGTCTCGGCGCGCCTTGCGAGGTAGTGTGCCGTCGCTTACCCGGTCCCTCGGTTGCCCAGTGCTTGGGCTCTCGACTGTTGCTGGCCGGGGAGAAAGATCACACTCCTAGGAGGGACACATGCGTTCATTGAAACTTGGCTTAGTCGCTACAGCGGCTCTTATCTGTGCGTTTTCGGTGTCGGCTCAGGCCGGCGGCAACTGCGTCAGAATTGGAGCTCTGGGCGACGGGCTGACGCACGATCTCGCGGTCATTATGTCTACGCACGGGTTGGCCAACATCATCGAAGGCAAGGGACTTACACCGAAGGGGCCGGTCCGCACGCAATGTGATGCGCCGGGAACATTTGTGACCGAATGCCACTCGTCACAGATGGCGTGCAAGTAACAGCGCGATCTTTGAGCATTACCGACCGGCGTCATCGCGCGTGCAGTGCGCGGTGATGCCGTTTTCTGACGCTGCCGAGCGCTAGTGGAAATCACGCGACTTCGGGATGATGCGGACGTTGCGCGGGTGATGCGGCTTCGCCTCGCGTGAAAAGCGCGGGTGGACGCGCTTGTCATTCTCCAGATTTGGATGCGCCGAACCCGGATCGGGATGCAGCACTTCATCGGCATTTGCGAACGGCACTTTCATATCGGCCGACCATTCGGAGAGACGTAGAAGCCAGTCGCTTCTGTCGGTGAGCTTCGCCGACACGATGTGGATGATGTCCTCATGCCTCTGGATGCGGCCCTCGATCAGAATAAGCCGCGCCGTCATCACAACCTTCCGGAAGCGTTCAAGCGTTTTCGGCCAGACGACGGCGTTCGCGATGCCCGTTTCGTCCTCGATTGTCATGAACACGACGCCCTTGGCTGAGCCCGGCCGCTGCCGTACCAGCACGACACCGGCAACAGCGACATGCGCTCCGTCTTTGACTCCCCGCACATCTTCGCACGAGATCACGCGTGCTTTGCGAAAGTCTTCGCGTAAGAACGCCATCGGGTGGCCTTTAAGCGAGAGTCTCAGAGTCTGGTAATCGTTGACAACGTGCTCTGAGAGCGCCATCTCGGGCAATTGCACATCCGCTTCATCGCCGGTTTCGCGCGTCTCGCTCCAGGAAAAGAGCGGCAGCGGCGGCGCATTGGCGAGCGCCTTCACCTGCCACAGCGCCTGGCGTCGATCTAGCCCCAGCGAGCGGAACGCATCGGCGGCGGCGAGCTTTTCGAGTGTCCCTACTTTTACGCCGGCGACGGTCGCGAGATTTTCAATCGCTCCGAACCATTCCCTCTCCCCATGCCCCTGCGCGTGGCATGGGGAGAGGGAATGGGTGAGGGGCGGCTGCTTGCGCTGTACCTGCTGCTGCCCCTCACCCTGACCCTCTGCCCGTAAAGAATGGGGAGAGGGAATGGGGGCATTCTCTCGTCCTATGGATGGGCAAAAAAGCCTGCGAGCATCACTTTCCAAGAGCCCATCGATCTGACGTAGCCCTATCCGGAGCGTGGGATTGCTTTCCGGTGACGGGCTATCTTCCGGCCTATCTTCCAACGTCGAATCCCATTCGGAAAAATTCACATCCACTTCGCGCACTTCGACACCATGCTCATGGGCATCGCGGACGATCTGCGCGGGGGCATAGAATCCCATCGGCTGCGAGTTCAACAGCGCGCACGCAAACGCAGCAGGGTAATGGCATTTGATCCACGATGAGACGTAGACGAGATGCGCGAAGCTTGCCGCGTGGCTCTCGGGAAAACCATACTCGCCGAAGCCTTTGATCTGCGAAAAACAGCGCGCCGCGAATTCCGGATCATAGCCGCGAGCCACCATGCGCGAGACCATCTTCTCCTCCAGAAGACCGATCGTGCCGACGCGGCGGAACGTTGCCATCGCCTTTCTCAGCTCATTCACCTCGCGATCCGAAAACTTCGCTGCCACCATCGCGATGCGCATCGCCTGCTCTTGAAACAGCGGCACGCCCTTGGTCTTGCTGAGGATCTGCTTCAATTCATCGGCGGGTCCATGCTCAGGCGCAGGCGACGGGTAGATTTCGGCCTCGATCTTGTCGCGACGGCGCAGATAGGGATGCACCATGTCGCCCTGGATTGGCCCGGGCCTGACGATCGCGACCTCGATGACCAGATCATAAAAACAGCGCGGCTTCAGACGCGGAAGCATGTTCATCTGCGCACGGCTCTCGACCTGAAACACGCCGATTGAATTGGCGCGGCATAGCATGTCGTAAACTTTGGCATCGTCGCGCGGCACCTTGGCGAGCGTCATCGGCAAACCATGATGCTTCTCGATAAGCTCGAACGCCTTGCGGATGCAGGTCAGCATGCCAAGCGCCAGCACGTCGATCTTCAAGAGCCCGAGCGCCGCGATGTCGTCCTTATCCCACTCGATGAAGGTGCGATCCGCCATCGCCGCGTTGCCGATCGGCACGACCTCGATCAGAGGCCCGCGCGTCAGCACGAAGCCGCCGACGTGCTGCGACAGGTGACGCGGAAAACCCATCAGCTCCTGGGAAAGTTCGATGACGGCAGCAAGCGTCGGGTCTGTCGGATCGAGGCCCGCTTCACTGATATGCTTTTCCGGAAGCACGCCGACTGACCTCGTCCCCCACACCATGCCGGCGAGTGCAGCGACCGTATCTTCCGAAAGCCCAAACGCTTTGCCGACGTCACGCACGGCCGAACGCACCCGGTATGAAATGACCGTCGCGGTAAGCCCGGCGCGATGGCGGCCGTAACGCGCGTAGATATACTGGATGACCTCCTCGCGGCGCTCATGCTCGAAATCGACATCGATGTCGGGCGGTTCGCGGCGCGCTTCTGAGATAAAACGCTCGAATAGCAGATCGACCTCGGTCGGGTTCACCGCCGTGATGTTGAGGCAATAGCAGACGACGGAGTTCGCAGCCGAGCCGCGCCCCTGGCACAGGATGCCGAGCGAGCGTGCATAGGCGACGATGTCGTGAACGGTCAGGAAGTATGGGGCGAATTCGAGATCATTGATGAGGGCGAGCTCTTTTTCGATGGCCTCGCGGACTTTATCGGGGAGACCATCGGGGAAATGGCGGGCAGCTCCCTCCCAGGTCAGCGTCGCCAGATGCTGCTGCGGGGACTTACCCGGAGGCACGGGTTCATCGGGATATTCATAGACGAGTTCGTCTAGCGAGAAGCAGCAGGATTCGACAATCTCGAGCGTCCGCGCGAGTGCTGCTTCGTGACCTTTGAACAGGCGCGCCATCTCGGCGGGCTGCTTCAGATGCCGCTCGGCGTTGGCTTCGAGCAGGAGCCCCGCTTGATCGAGTGTCGTTTTTTCTCGGATGCACGTCAGCACGTCTTGTAGCGGCCGGCGGTCGGCCGAGTGATAGAGCACATCATTCGTAGCAGCGATCGGCGTGCCGCATTGCTCACCCAAGGCAGCCAGCGCCGCGATGCGCGCACGATCATCGCCGCGATAGGTGTGCGACGCTGCAAGATAGAGCGGAGCATCGCCGAGTGCGGATTTCATCCGGGCGAGCGACGATTCCAGCTTCTCCTTCTCTCCACTCGCGAAATGAGGAGCGATGGCGCACTTCTCCCTCTCCCCGCGCGCGGGGAGAGGGTTGGAGTGAGGGGCCGAAACAGATTCGACAGCAAGCGGCCGCCCCTCACCCTGACCCTCTCCCCGTGAAGAACGGGGAGAGGGAAATGCGGTCTTCTCCCCTCCTCTTGATGGGGAGGGGTCGGGGGTGGGGTAAAGAGGCGTGGCGTTACATCCCCCCACCCCTAACCCCTCCCCGCGAGGGGGAGGGGGATAGAGATCACCAGAGAGAGGGGAATGGAGAGCCTCAGGCCGAGAGCGTGTCGTACCGGTATGAAAAATTTTCGCGCTTTGAAATTCGGCCGGCGCGGCCCGCCGAGATTTCTCAGATTGCACCTTGCGCCAATCCCAATCGTTGGGCGGCAGCGCGATGAAGATCTGGCCTTCGGCATGAGCTGCAACGTCGGCGAGACGCAGAATGCATTTGCCCTTCTCCGCCCTGCCCTGGCCGAGCGACAGAAGCCGGCAGAGACGGCCATAAGCCGCGCGGTCCTTCGGATAGACGAGCAGGCTCGGCGCGTCCTCAAGATCGAGGCGGGCGCCGATCACCACCCGCAGCCCCCCAATCTTCTCGGCATCCTTCGCAGCAACGTGGGCGCGCACGACGCCGGCAAGCGTGTTGCGATCCGTGACTGCAATGGCCGAAAGCCCGAGCACCTTTGCCTGCGCGACAAGCTCCTCGGCATGAGAGGCGCCGCGCAGAAATGAAAAATTCGTCGTGACCTGAAGTTCGGCGTACCGAGGTGAACGTTGCCTAGCTTGGTGGTTGCCGGCTTTCGGCATGATGTCTTCCAATACCGCTCACGCGAAAAATCGAACCTGGTGGACGGGCGGCAAATGATGCGAGACACCTAGCCACGTGTCGCCCTGATCCTCCGATACCCAAAGCGATCCCGTGGTACTGCCGAAGGCTAAACACTCGCCCTTCCCATCGATGTCCAAGGCATGGCGATAGACGATGTCGAAGGCATGCTGCTGTGGCAGGCCTGAGCGCAAAACATCAAACGTCTTGCCGCCGTCGCGGGTGCGCGAAACGACGAGAGCGCCATCGACCGGAATGCGCTTCTCGTCCTTGATCGCCGGCACGAACCAGGCAGTGTCGGCATCCTCGGGATGCACGGCTACCGCAAAGCCGAATACCGATGGCGGCACGTCCTTGACGTCCTGCCAGCTCGCCGCGCCGTCGGTCGAGCGGAAGATGCCGTTGTGATGCTGCACCCAGAGGTGATCAGGGTTCGCACGGCACTGCACGAGCCGATGCGGGTCCTGGATATTTGGATCATCGTTCTGGTCGGGCGGCATGAAGGCAGCCCACATGCCTTTACCGCCGACGTTCCACGTCGTGCCGCCGTCCTCTGTGATCCACACGCCACCGCAAGAAACGCCTACGAGGACGCGGCGCGAGTCACGCGGGTCGACGCAGATCGAATGGATGCCGGGCAGATCGGCGCCGCCGCCGAACCATGCCTTACGCTTCGGATCGCGCCACAGTGTATCGACGATTTCCCATGTCGTGCCGTTGTCCTTCGACTTGAAGAGGCCGCCGGGAAGCGTGCCGCACCAGAGCACGCCCGGCTCATCGGCGCCGCCGGCTTCGAGCGCCCAGATCCGAACCGTGCTCCATGGGATCGGACGGCCCATCGGATCGACACTTTCCTCGTCCTCCGGCTTTGCCGGATAGGCGGGGGCGCCGCACTCCTCCCACGGTTCACCGAACCCTGCAGAGCGGTGCATCTTGACGCCGAAGTGGCCATGGTCGAGCGCCGCGTAAAGACGGCCGTCGCGCGGATCGACGAGGGCGACCGACACGTTGTCAGCAAGAAAATCAGCTCGCTCGATGGTCCAAGGCGCCGTTGCCGCTCCATTGCGCGCGATCGTGAAAAGGCCTTTGCGGGTTGCAACCAGAATGCGCGAGGGCATCACCTTCCTCCGTGTCTCGACTTTCGTTTGTCTGATTTGCTCTCGGGCGCTCAACCGCCCGATAACGCCTGCATCACATAAATCTTGTCATCGTCGCGAACCGCGTCGGAAAGATGTACGCGATCGCGGATCTGCTTGCCGTTGATGAAAATCGCTATGTGCTTGCGAAGTGCCTTTTGATCATCGAGCAGGTAGCCGAGAGCCCGCTCATTGCCGTCGAGCGCCGCATCGAGAACTTCGCGCACTGTTCCACCGCAGGCCTCGACAGGCGGGCAGGAGACATGCCGCTGCAGATTTTCCGTAAAAGTGACCCTGGCCATTTGAGCCTCGTCGTTATTGATTCCTCTGCCTAACGTGACGGCATCGCGTCCGCTTCATGCAAAAAGTCCATGCAGATACCATGACGGCGGTGTGCTTTCTTCTTCCCCGCCGTAGAGCCCATGCCGAAACACCCAGTACGCCGCGCCATCGTGATCCTCGATCCTGTAGTAGTCGCGCGGTCGCGGCCGTTTCTGATCTTCGTCGAGATAAAGCGTGCGCCACCACTCGGGCGCGATCCGCTCGGGGCCTTCGGCGCGCGCCACGCGACGCTCGACGCGCCGCCAAATGAAGCACGCAGGCGGCCCGTCCGGAACTTCCGCTACCACCTCGATCGGCTCGGGTCGCGCCAATACGAAGGCGGGCCTTGGCGGGCCTTTCGGATAGGACCACGGCGGCACGTAAGTGAGGCGCGAGGAACATGTTGCCGTCAAAGCTTCAAGCGCTGGTCGGCGCATCTCAGCCCTCTCCGGGATGTGGCTGCCGCGCGGCCTCAGCACCGTGATGGCATCGCTGCCGAAGCGGTTGGCGAGGCGATCGACGAGGGCTGCCGGATCGCGACGAGGCGTGCTTGCCGGCTCGGCAAATCCATTTTGCATGGCATTGCGTTTCGCGACCCGCATAGCGTCGAGCCGCAAGAGGTCGATGCCGAAGCCCGCGTCTATGGCAGCGAACTTTTCTTTCAGCAGCGCCATCATGTGCGCCGCCTCGCGGCAGGGCGTGCTCATCGCGGCGGTTGCCATTCCGGCCGTGCCGTCAGCGCGATAAAAGCTGAGACGGATCGTGCGGGCACCGAGATCCTTAGCGGCGAGCGCGGCAGCAAGCTCCGCCGCGAGTTCAGCCGTGATCCCTTCCAAGGCTTCCGAAGAAATCAACGGCTCGGCGAAGGCGCGGGCGACGGAGAGAACGGGCGGCGGTTGCATCGGCCGGCGCAGCTCGTCCGCCAACCCAAGCGCCTGATCGAGCCGCACGAGCACGGCTGCCGCGATATCGGAGGAGCGAAACCGGCGCGCTAAGCTCTCGCGCGGAATGTCGTAGAGCTGGCCGATGCGCCTGAGGCCCAAGCGCTTCAGCAGCAGCCCGCGCGACGCTTCCAGCCGCAACGCTTCGATAGGCAGAGAGCCGATCGCATCGCGAGTGCGTTGTGCAGGTGCCAGCGCCCATGCGGCACCGCGCGGGCAGCCGAAGCGGGCCAGCCCGTGCGCGGCGCCGAGCGTATCGGCGAGCCCAGCCTGGGCAGCAACGCCGAAAGACGAGAGCCGCTGCGTCACGTCATCGAGCAAATTTTCTTCGCCCCCGAAGAGGTGCGCGACGCCGGTAATGTCGATCCACAATCCGTCGCCGCCATCAATATGCCGGTTCGGACCATAGCGGCCGGCCCAGCGCGCCAACTTCAAAAGGGCAATGCGGTCGTTGTCGGGCTCGGCGGCGCGCGAAACGAGTGTGAGATGCGCCGCACGCGCATCGCTGAGGGCCGTGCCGGGCTCAATCCCGGCGCGCGCTGCCGCGCCATTGACTGCGGTGATCGCGAGCCCATGAACGCCGCTCTCAACGAGCGCGAACGGCTGCTGCAACGGCACCGCTTGCGGCTCTGCGCGTTTGAGCCGGGAGATCGGCCACGCGGGAAGCCACACTGAAACGACGCGTTTCATCACACCACTCCAGAAGCAGGGGAGGTTGGGCAGCGCTTGCTGGCCTGGCGCGGCAACGCTCGATAGTGGCCGAGACGCGCCCTGCACCCGGGGCACGAGGATCGAAGCGATGCTCCGCACTTGGCACGCGCGCCACACGCCAGCGGGTCGCCGTCGCGCCGGTGGGCTCTGACGATGGATGCGTGACGAGAAGGTAGGGTGTTGCCGTTTCGCCTGCCGCAAGGCTCAAGCGGCGCGCCGGCGTCAACTCGATCTCGTTGAGCACGCCGATGACAACGGCGAGACTTCGAGGCTTTGAGGCTTTCTTCGAGCGCGTTCAAAGCCTCGCTTGCGCGCGCCGTCTCAATGATGAGCAGCCGTGAAGGGTCGAGGCCGAGATGCGCGAAGCCTGCCGCCGATGGCAGGCCAAATTCGCCGGCAAGCGCTTTTGGCCAGCACCACAGCACCCAAGGCTGAGCAGTTCGAGACGGGACACTCGATATTCCCATCCCGGAAAGCGCATCGAGCCGGCGCACCGCGAGACGCGCCGCAAAGCCGATTGCCGCCATCCAATCCCCGGCAGAGGCACCGCCAAGGGCGGAGGGCGCGCCCTTGATTTCGTGAAGCGAATTCGTTTCAAGGCCTCTCGGCAGCAGTTCGTCGAACGACGGACAGCCAAGCTCCCAGACTCCCCGCCGAGACTGCGCGCCGGCAGCATCGGGCAGCGAAGACGGGCCCCGGCGCGAAGCATGCCGCTCCAAGCCCAGAATGCGCGAGCGAAGCCCCGCGATCACCGCTTCTTTCACGGCTGCAACCGGCTTCCCGATCGCCGGCACGGCCCAAACCGGACCGCTTACCGAGGTAAGTTCCGGAGTGAAATCCGATGCGATGACTGGAACTGTCGGGGTCACAAGAAACCTCAGGTTCAACTTATTCAACGGGGCGGAAGGCCAAATGTTCCTATTTTGTTCTAAATCTTCTGGTGCTCGTCGTCAAGACGGGCCGAGCACCTGGCGAGCTGTTGCAGTGCGTCATCGAACGGCAACACGATCAGCAAAATTCGAAAAAGGGCGAAGGAACTCAGCATCATCAAATGTAATCGTAACCGCGGTGTGGCTTCCCTGCTCTGCCGGTAAAAATGACACTGATTTATACCCAGTCTTCAACTTTCACCGCGCAGGATGACCCGGTCTTCCTGGCCTTGATATTTTTGTAACCGATTGGAGCATCCCCCGATGAGCCTGACGCGCCACTTCAGCGGAATTGTACTTGCCGCAATTACAGTCATCGGCGGTCTCGCATCTGCACAATCGGCCAAAGCGGAAGACCTGGTCGACTTTCTCTGGGGCGGCAGCGCCGAGTTCGGTGGCGGACGGGCCGTCGTCTCTTTCGACCCGCAATACAAGCCCGGTCAGATCATCGTGTCTTTCTCGGACCGGCGGCTTTTTCTGATCACGAGACAGGGTGAGGCCATCACTTATCCCGTCGCAGTGCCGATGGGCGAAGCCCGCTGGCAAGGCGTGACGTTCGTTTCCAACAAACGCGTCAATCCGGCCTGGACACCGACGCCCGATATGGTGCGCCAAAACCCGCGCCTACCGCGTTGGGTGCCGGGCGGCCATCCGATGAACCCACTCGGCATACGTGCAATGTACCTCGGCTCCAGCGCCTACCGCATTCACGGAACAGACGCGCCGTGGACGATTGGCGAGGCGGTTTCGCACGGCTGCATTCGCATGACTAATAACGACGTGTTGGATCTCTACCCACGCGTGCCCGTTGGCATGCGTGTGACGGTCACATGGCAACATTTTTCCACGAAAGTGACGGCCGCAAGCTCTTATCCGTCTTCGACGGCCAGCAGTTCGCCGTACAACAGCAACAGCGCCCCGGCAAGCACGAGCCGCAAGGTCAGCGACGGTAGTCTCGGCAGCCTCTTCTTCTGGGACAATGATACGCCACCGGCCGCGGCGCAGCCGCCGACGAAGAAGAAGTACACGAGCGCATCGACCGTGAAAAAGGCATCGACATCCAGCACGGCGTCATCGGCAAAACAGGCCGATCCCAAATCGCCGACGCCGGAAAAGTCGACTGACGCTACGTCATCGTCGGCTACGCAAACCACAAAGGCATCTGCGTCGCCTGCAGAAGGTTTGCCTGTTCAAAAGGCAAGCGCCGAAGTGCAATAAGATTCTGGCGGACCGCCAATCTGGAATAAACGGGCGGCCGCGTGGCCGCTCCTTTTGTTTTTGCGGGCCAACAGCGTCACATCAACGGGTGCACCGCGGTCCCAATCATGGTTAGTATACTTCGAAGCTTTTTTCATCCGAGCCGATTTTGGTCACCCTTCTCGATACAAATGATCCGATACCGCGGCTCCGCCATCCCGAAAAGGCATCGCGTGAAGACTTTGCGGTGCTGCCTAAGCCCGACTGGCTGCGCGTGCGCGCCCCCGGCTCGTCCGGCTACGTTCAAACGCGCAACATCGTCCGCGAGCATCGTCTTCACACCGTCTGCGACGAAGCGGCATGCCCGAACATAGGCGAATGCTGGCAGAAGCGGCACGCCACCGTGATGATCATGGGCAGCATCTGCACGCGCGCCTGCGCTTTTTGCAACGTTGCGACGGGACTGCCCGGGCCGCTCGATGCCGGCGAGCCGGAGCGCGTCGCCGGCGCCGTCGCGCAATTGGCTCTCGAGCATGTCGTCGTGACGTCGGTCGATCGTGACGACCTCGACGACGGCGGCGCTCGCCACTTCGCCGAAACGATCTGCGCTATTCGCGCCTCTTCGCCTATGACGACGATCGAGGTCCTGACACCCGATTTTCTGCGCAAGGATGGCGCGCTCGAACAGGTCATTGCGGCGCGCCCGGACGTGTTCAACCACAATCTCGAAACGGTTCCAGGCCTCTACCTGAGAATCCGGCCCGGCGCGCGCTACTTTCATTCGCTGCGTCTCTTGCAACGCGCCAAGGAAATCGATCAGCGGGTCTTCACAAAGTCCGGCATCATGGTCGGTCTTGGTGAGACACGCGAGGAAGTCCTGCAGGTGATGGACGATCTCCGGTCGGCGGACGTCGATTTTCTGACCATCGGTCAATACTTGCAACCGACGCGAAAACACGCGCCAGTGAAGCGCTATGCGCATCCGGATGAATTCTCGGCCTACGCTCAGTCGGCGCGCGGAAAGGGCTTTCTGCTCGTCGCGGCTTCGCCACTGACGCGCTCGTCCTACCACGCGGGCGACGACTTTGCGCGGCTCCGTGCCGCGCGCATTGCAAAATCCGGTTCCTAAACACAACGCAACAGCGCCGAAAGCCGAAAGCATATCCATGCCGAAGTTCGCGGCCAACTTATCGATGCTATTCACCGAGCTGCCGTTCCTCGACCGCTTTGAGGCGGCAGCATCGGCCGGATTCAAAGGCGTCGAGTTTCTCTTTCCCTATGACTACGAGGCAGCCGATCTCGCCGCCCGGCTGAAGGCGAATGGCTTGCGTCAAGTCCTTTTCAATATGCCGGCCGGCAACTGGGCGGTGGGCGAGCGCGGCATCGCAATCTATCCAAATACGGTTCGCGAGTTTCGCGAAGGCGTTCCCCGGGCCATCCGCTATGCGAAAGCGCTCGGCTGCACGCAGCTCCACTGTCTGGCCGGCACTGCGCCGGTAGGCGCCGAGCATCGCACGATGCGAAAAACGTATCTTGAGAACTTGAGCTTTGCGGCCCAGGCACTCGCCGACGAAGGCCTAACGCTGCTGATCGAGGCGATCAACACGCGCGATATTCCGACGTACTTTCTCGATACGACGGCGAAGGCGGCGGACATCATAGAAAGCGTCGGAGCGCCAAATCTGCGGCTGCAATACGATGTCTATCACATGCAGGTCATGGAGGGCGATCTTGCGCCGACGATCAGCAAGTACCTGAAACACATCGCGCACGTGCAGATCGCCGATACGCCGGGACGCCACGAGCCCGGCACCGGAGAGATCAACTACCCATTCATTTTCGATCATCTCGATCGCAGCGGATATCGCGGTTGGGTTGGCTGTGAGTACAAGCCGCGAATGTCGACCTATGATAGTCTCAAATGGTTCCGTGAGCTAAAGCCACAACCCGACTGATCATGTTCGGCGCGGCATTCAATACGCGCTCACTTTTTGAGAAGCTCGATGTTGTCGGCATTGAGCGTGTAGCCGGCGTCGGCAAGTCCGGTGAAGGCAACGGTCGTTTTGATTTGGCCCGTCACGGTCACTGGATCGAAGGCGCCGCCGACTTCAAAGCCTTTATCCGTTTTCACGTAAATGATCTGGTTCGCCGGTGGCGGCGGCACGTGGATACAGGCGCCGACGAACGGCACGAGCAGGAACTCTTTTACTGTGGTCGAGTCGAAGTCGAGCGGTACGACGTAACCGCCGATCGAAACGTTCTGCCCGTCGAGATCCGGCACGACAGCCGGTGGCCGATCGCTTCCCGGCTGACGGCGCTTGACTGACATGAATTTTCCTTCCGGCAGAGGTGGTGGCGGCGGGCCGCCATCCGGCAACGGAGTTGAGCCGCCGAAGAAAGACTTGGCTTTGGCCGGCGCGGCCACGACGTTTTTTGGAACTAGATCGGCCCAATTGAGCTGTCGCGGAGCGTCGGTCGCGAACGCCGATGACGCACCCCCTGCCAGTAAAAGAGGAAGCACGCCTCTCAACAGTGTTGCGCATTTCGATGCCATATTGGCCTCCTGGAATTTCCACGCGTTCATGTTCTGACCGTCATGCCGTCGGCAAGCGACAGCCGATAGGCCCGGATGGCTGGTAGCAGGCCGGCGATAAATCCCGCGGCGACGATCAGCGCCAGCTTGATCCATTCATCGGCGCGCGGCGGATCGATCGCGAGGCTCAAGCCGTAGGCGTGATCGATGTATGGCCGCGCGAGATAGAGCCCGACGTAAAGAAAGATCGTTCCGGCGATGACTCCGGCGAGCGTCAGCAGTCCGCCCTCGGCAGCAAGAAGCCCAAGCACCGTTGCGGGCGTCGCGCCCACAGATCGCAGAATGGCCATCTCGCGACGGCGCTCGTTCAGCGTCGTGAGGATCATCGTCACCATGCCGAGCAACGCCGTCACCACGACCATAGTCGAGACGGCGGAGAGCGCCGTTTCAGCTGTGCCGATCAATCCCCAAAGCTCTTGCAGCGCCACGCCCGGCATGATCGCCGACAGCGGCTCCTCTTGATAGTTGTTGATGGCGCGCTGGATCTTGAAGGTTGCGAGCTTCGATTTGAGACCGACCATCGCTGCCGTGATCGCCGTCGGCGTCAAATCCATCTTGCGAACCTCATCCGCCGAGATGCTTTGGCCGGGGATAGGTGCGCCGTTCTGCCAGTCTATGTGGATCGCTTCGATCGCTTCGAGGCTGACATGCACGGTACGATCGATCGGCGTGCCGGTTTTTTCAAGGATGCCCGACACGCGAAACGGCTTGTCCTCGTGCTTGATGAAAGAGATCGACCCGACGCCGTGGGCGACAATGATTTTGTCGCCGACCTTATAGCCGAGCGCCTCCGCGACGTCCGATCCGATCACCGCGTCGAACAGATCCTTGAACGGCCCGCCCGCGGCGAATTCCATGCTTTGGCCATGACGGAACTTGTAGTGGGTAAAATAATCCGCGTCCGTGCCGAGTACACGAAAGCCGTGATGGCTATCGCCGAGTGATAGCGGCACAATCCAGGCGACCTCGGGCTGCTTGGCGATGTCCTGATAGCTTTTCCAGGTTACGTTGTTTGTCGCGTTGCCTATGCGAAAGACGGAATAGAGCAGCAGATTGAGACTGCCGCTGCGGGCGCCGAGAATCAGATCAGTGCCGGAAATCGTATCGGCGAAACTTTGCCGTGCACCGGTGCGGACCTTTTCGACGCCAAGCAGAAGCATGACGCTGACGGCGATGGCGACCACGGTCAAAAGCGCCGTCACCCAGCGGTTGAACAGAGATTGCAGCGCCAGCCGGACGATCATCATCAGCGTGCACCTCGCGTCGCAACCGCGATGTCGTCCAGCCGCACCACACGGTCGAAGTACGTTGCCAACCCTTCGTCGTGACTGACCATGATGACGCTCGCGCCAGCCGTCGTGCTTTGCGCAAATAGGAGCTTCAGAAACGCACCCTCGGTGTTGCGGTCGAGTGCCGATGTCGGCTCGTCCGCGACGATGATCTGGGGCGCGCCGATCAATGCGCGGGCAGCAGCAACGCGTTGTTGCTGACCGACGCTCAAGCTCGCGGCCCTTACGGTGGCGATCACGGTGCGATCGAGGCCGAGCGCCTCGAGCAGCCGCACGGCGACGTCGCTGAGCGAGCCCTCGGAAAGCGTGCGATCACGCCGCGTCCGCGAGAAGCGAAGAGGCAGCAACACGTTGTCGACGAGCGAAGCGTAGGGCAGCAGATTGAACATCTGGAAGATGATGCCGAAGTGCTCGACGCGAAAACGGTCGCGTCCGGCGCCGCTCAGCTCTGCCATGTCGGTGCCAAGCACGTCGACCTGTCCGCGATCAGGGGCAACGATCCCGGCCAGCAGACTGAGAAACGTGCTCTTGCCGCTGCCTGACGGTCCGAGCAGCAAAAGCTTCTCGCCGCGCGCCAACGCAAAATTCGCGACCGAAAGCGTAAACGGCGAAGGCCCGGGCCACGTGTAGCGTACGTTCGTGAACGAGACTGCGCCGGGAGGGCAAACGCCCTCCCCCCGTTGTTCAACCGAAGCCGTCATCAGATCGATCATCGGGTTACATCACCCCTGTGAGATCGAGCCGCGGCTTGTCGCGCGTCATCTGTGCTTGCGTCTGGCCTTTTGACGTCGTCACATTGATGTTCAGCAGCTGAGCGCCTGCAAAGTTTGCGAAGTAAACGGTCTCTAATCCGGTGACATTTTCCGGCGCTTCGCAACTGATCGTGTACGTGGCGTGGAACTCGGAATGATCGGCGTGGCCGTCTTTTTCGTCCTCGTCGTGATCCTCATCGCCCTCGTGATGCACTTCTTTGCGGCTCTCGACATTGGCCGCCTCAGCCTTGCACTGCGCGGCGGCGGGCAGTTTGAAGACGCTCAGCACGTCCGTCAGCTTTGCCTTCGCCTTTTCGACTGCGGCCTTCTGCTCATCCGTCGAAGCGACATGCTCGAAGCCGACGATGTCCATGCCGGGAACGACGAGTTCCATTTGGATTTTCTTGCCTTCGATGGCGATGTCGAGCGTACCCTGGCCGTGGACGTGCGGGCCGAGTTGACGATGCTGGGCTTCTTCGGCGAGCGCCGGTGAAGCGAGAATGAAGGCCGCGGAAACGAGACCGGTAAATATCTTCAACATTTCTTTTCTCCGAGTGGAAACACGGTTGCTGCACTTCTCATCGCTTGCAGGCGCGGCAAGGTACCGGGCAGGCAAGGCGAGGAGGCGAGCGCTGATCGAGCGTCGCTGTCATTAATGGGAGGCGTTAGCGGGGTAAGCGCGCAGGGACGAGCCCGGGCGAAACTCCGCGGCAACGCCTAAGCAGCAATGGCCGGGGGCCCGCGGGCTTGGAAGTTTTCGTGGTGGATACGTCGCGCCGGCACGGCTTCGAAAATGACGAGGCCCACACTGGCGAATTTCGACGGCAGCGGAAGCTCAGGCACGGAAGGAGCCAGAGACGTCGCAGCAACAGCCGCTGCCCAGCAGAGCACGCACCCATCATGGTCGACAGGATGCGGGGCCGGAACGCAGGGATGACGGTTTGAAGGAGCACAGAGGCCCGCCGTTATGGCGCGGCTTTCGATGCCCGTTCCGCGGGCGACATGATGATGCAAAACCGCGACGGCAAGCTGGACGCTGAAGGCTACCAGCGTCAGCCAGACCAGATTCGAGCGGGTTCGCGATCTCTTCATCGGGCTCTGAGTTCCCCTTGGTATGACTCATCCCGTCTTGTGTCACTATCGTGGCAGCCCATCATCGGCCGGTGCCTTTCCGGGGACTACGGATTAACCGAATCGAAACGACGACTCTTTTCTCGTCGAAACGCGGGCCCCCCGCCCAAAGACGCAGGTGGGGCGGAACTAGATGAACTACGATCGCATTTAGTGTGAGGGCAAACTCTGGCCGCCTGCCGGAGGAATATAAAAGTAGCGGATTGTGAAGGATAGCAAAAAGGCGGGGGCGTTTTGGCCTTGGTCGCCCGGCAGCCGCCGCTCATTCGAGCGTCTGGCGGTGCCGCTCGGCCTGTTCCCGCACGCGCTCCTGCTGTTGATCTTGATCCCCTGCATTAGTCTCGCCGCCTTGCTGCTGTGCGAAATGAACATTCGCGCCAGCGCAGCCGCCCGAACTCGCGTCGCACTACCGGCGTCTTCGATCGATCACGGCACGCTTGCGGTAGCCGCACTTTGGATGAATGCACCGCACGGCAATGCAGAGGACAAACGCGCAGGAATAAATCTCTGGCTCGCGTCTGCGGCAAACGGTACTGACCCGGTGCTATTGCAAGCGCGCACTCCATCGTCATTTTTGAATAAAATTCTTCAGAATGTCGCTGCTGACCACGCCTCGACGATGGCAGCTACCGATACAGACGGCGGCGTTCCGACCAGTATAGCCGGAATTTCGCCGCCCGACGGCGCAGCCGCGGCGAAGCTCACAGGCTCAGACGTCGAAGCCTTCGCCGACATGGCGAAATTCGGCTCGCGTATAAGCCCGACAATGCCGCTTGCGACGCTTAATGCCGAAGGCACAGGAAACTGGATCGGCTCTCTCCTGGTTACATCTTTGCTCACTGCCGCCGCGCTGGTCGGAGCAACATTTTTGTCGCGGAAGCTTTTGAAGAAATATGGATCGCCATCGCAATCTCGAATGTCTGCCGAGAATAACGGGATGCTGATGCATTTCGCCGCGGCTGCTCATCCCGAGTTTAACGAACGCCGGCAACAACCGACGGAGGCGGAGAACCACCTGCGCATGGCGCTGCGCGCGGGCGGAATGGGAGCATGGCAGTGGGACCGCCGCAGCGGCACCTTGCGATTGGATTCGACGCTTACCGATCTTTTGAAGAAGGGCTCCTCCGAGGCGGGGGATTGGTCAGCAAAAGCACTTCTTGCCCAGGTCGAACACCATGATCGCCGGAGACTGGTGCAGGCCGTGCGTAGTGCGCTGTCAAATTCTCAGCCGCTTGGAATTGATATCCGCGTTACTCGCTTTGATGGTGAACAGCGCTGGTTCGCCATACGCGGCGCTCCGATGAGGGATCAGGACGGGCAGATCATTGGGCTCGTCGGAATAGCCTACGACATCACTGATCAGAAGCAGAGTTTGTCGCGAACAGACGCCCTGCTGCGCGAGGTGTCGCATCGTTCCAAAAACATGCTGGCGCTGATCTTGGCCATGGCGAGACTTACAGCTCGCGAGGCTGTCGACGTCAAATCACATCTCAAGGACTTTGCTCTGCGCGTTGCCGGACTTGCGGCATCGCAGGATCTTATCGTGGCGGCCGACTGGCAAAGCGTCGACTTTGGCGCGCTGGCCTTTGCCGAGGTCGAAGCTGTTGCTCGTTCCGATGCGGTTCGTGTGACAATCACGGGCCCCTCGTTTCTGGTTACGCCCGAAGCTGCGCAGACACTTGGAATGATCGTGACGGAGTTGACGCTCAATGCCGTCGAGCATGGCGCGCTGTCGGCAGCCGGCGGTGAGGTGCGCCTCAGGTGGGATTTTCCCGATGATGCGACGATCATGATTTCGTGGCATGAGACCGGTGGACCGGATTACGATCCGGAATTGCCGAAAGGCTATGGGATGCAGGTTGTCGAGCGATTCTCAACGCAGGGGCTCAAAGTGAATACCCACGTTGCCAGCGACGCCGGTGGATTCACCTGGATTCTCACAGGGCCGATCGCGAACCTCGGCAAGCGGCCGCCGCCGCATCGAACATAGTTCGCCAAGCTGCACGCGTGCCGCGGTCGTTGTACCGCGCGCTACGAAAGCTGCTTGCTACTTCGACTGAATTAACCCGAGGCTTAAAGCCTCCACCGGATCGTTTCCGTCTTCCGTTACCGGCCTCAGGTCGAGGTCCGTCAGCCGGACGATCACCCGGGTGCCGGGGCGGCTCGCGCTCGCCCGCGCAGGTTCATAGGAAATCTCGCCGGCAAACTGACGCGTCAGCAACGCAGCGATTTTGGTGCCGAGGCCTTCTCCCTCCAGCGCCTTTTCCTGCCCTTCCGTTTTGACTGCTTTCGGCATCCCTAGGCCATCGTCCTCAACGACGAGGTCTGCGCCCTTGGGCCCGTGCTGCTTCAAAGACACGCGGATCTCGCCGGTGTCGTAGTCGCCAAACGCGTGCTTCAGTGAATTGACCACAAACTCCTGCGCCAGCACGCATAGTGACGTGGCGACTTGTGCAGCCGCCAGCAGCGGCGGAACGTTGACGCTCAGCTTGATCCGGTCCTCGCTCGCCGCGCTGACGAGATCGGCCATGACGGCCGGGATAAGCGTATCGATACGAACCAGATCGAGGTCGTTAGTAACGCTGATCCGCCGTTGCGCGCTGGCGATCGCTTGAACGCGTTCGCGGGCGCCCGTCAGGATCTTAACGGCGACCGGATCCGAAGTATGGCGGACGTGTAGATTGATGAATCCGGCGACCAGTGCCAGCGTATTGCCAATACGATGCGTAACATCGCGCAGCAGCGCCTCCGCCCGTTCGCGCTCCACTTTCGCGTGATCGCGCTCGACGGCGAGTTCCTCCGTACGCTCCTTCACCCGGTCCTCGAGCATGCGATTGGTCGAGGCCAGCGTCAAAGCCGAAATTTCAAGCGCCGCAGTACGTTGTCTCTCGCGGATCAGTGCCACCATCGCAAGAGCCGCTGATGCAATAAGCGTTGCAAGCACCGCGCCGAGCAGCCAGAAACTTTGGCGCTGGAATTGATCAACATGCTGATTAAACAGCCTCTCTTCCTGATCCTTGGCGGCGGCGATTTGTTCGCGAAGCTTATCCATGAGGGTCAACCCGAGGGCACTCTCGGCGGCCTGAGCTGACGCGCTGCTATTGCCGCTTGAAAAATCCGCGATAACCTTCTCGATGGCCGCGAGCCGCTGGCGCAGCGTCACACCGATGGATTCGACCATCGCCAACTGTTCGGAATTGCCGGAGACGAGCTCCTTCAAATTGGTATGGATTTTATCGATCGATTCTTTCGCAGATCGATAGTGGTCGAGGTAGCTCTCATCCTTCGTTAGAAGATAACCACGCTCGCCGTTTTCAAGATCCTGTGCCGCGCTAAGCCAGCCAGCCAGCTGCTGTTGCACGAGTAGCGTATGCGTAGCGCTGTCCGCCGTCGCCACCGTCCACCGCCAGGTCAGCATCGCGGCGAGACCCGAAAGCGTTGCAATGACCACCCACACGACAAGCGTCCGGGTTGCATTTGATGAAACTGATGTCATCGAAATTTCGATACGTCCGAGGCGCCGATCGTTGATAAAGGAGGACCGTTTAGAACGATTTAGCTTGTCGTACCATGTCATTTGATACCGCGCCGATCCTCGAGGCGGCATAAACTAAAGCATGCGACAATTGCCGGAATTATGTTTAGCTGCCTTATCTTATGTCATGCTGCCCGAGAAGGCGCCGTAAGGCGGGGATTATCTCACTAGCGGCCGCTTACGAAAATCACGCGCAGATAACGCCAAGAGCCGCTTAACAGCCGTTTCTTCATGAACTGGAGAGACGAATTATCTCACGTAGAAATCAAAAAACCCGCCGCAAAACGTCGCGTTGCCAGTCTTCGACAAAGGACCTGCGCGTAGCTCGTGCTTCGGCGACTGCCGAATTTTCGCAAGGCCAGGCTCGAGCTCTTGGAGTGGTTAAAGGTGCCTCCGTTATGGAAACCCAAGGCAGCCTTCATCTTCAACAGTCTGCTTCAAAGGCGTCATTCTAAATGCGCCTCCGGATGAGGGATTGCATCCCGCTGCGTTCGAAAACGGATGGCAGCGTGGTCCTGTCCTCCAATTGATTTTTTTTCGGAACCCGGACGAAGACTCGGCGTTATCGCTACGTAACCGCACCCGAACTCCCTCCCCACTCCCCCGTGGCCCAGGGTGCGGCGCTACTAAAAGAGCCCGCGCACGCTACCCCCCGAGCGGCGCGGGCTCGTTTGCTTGCATTTTCCAGGTACCGGATGGCGCGTCCGCGCTTTCTTCGCCCCGCTGATATGCGGGGAGAGATTCTCTCATAGTCCCGTACCTCCGCCTGCATAGCTCGTGGAACTGGGCAGCTTCCGGCAGAGTTTGCAGATCACTTGGAAACTGGAGAGACTTCATGGGCAATCTTCTGCACTATGCCATTGTCTTCCTTGTTGTTGCACTCATCGCGGCGTTCTTCGGTTTTGGCGGAGTGGCCGGGACAGCGATGGAAGGCGCTCGGCTGCTGTTCTGGGTAGCGATCGTATTGTTCGTCCTTGCCTTGGTCGGCAACTTCGTGCGCAAGGTTTGACGACGATCAATTCGATGAGACGCTGAGCAAAGGAGCCGTAAATGGATTGGAATCGCGTTGAAGGTAACTGGAAGCAGTTTACCGGCAAGGTGAAGGAACAATGGGGTCAGCTTACCGACGACGACCTCAAAGTCATTAATGGCCGCCGCGATCAGCTCGAAGGCAAACTGCAAGAGCGCTACGGATACAACAAAGACCAAATCCGCAAAGAGGTCGATGATTGGCTGTCATTTATGTGACTGCTAGAAATTGAGAAAGAGAAACGGCCGAAGATTTCCGGCCGTTTCTCTTTCTCAAGCATTGCATAGACATAAGGGCGCAGCCTGATCGCCGCGCCCTCAAATTCTCTCTCTCATCGGCTTCGATCAAGCGGCTCGCTGCCCGGCCTTTCCAGAGCGCAGGTCGAAAAACAACGATTGGCTTATCATCGCCTTGACGACGGCCGGCTCAAAGGGCTTCGTAATGAGGAAGACCGGCTCCGGCTTCGTTCCTGTCAGCAGGCGTTCCGGGAACGACGTGATGAAGATCACCGGCACGCTGATCTGTTCGAGAATCTCATTCACCGCCTCAAGACCCGAGCTTCCGTCCGCGAGGTGAATATCAGCGAGAACCAGCGACGGCGCTTTTTTGGCAACTTCCGCGACCGCCTCTTTGTGCGTACGGGCAACGCCCTGCACCCGGTGGCCAATGTCGACGACCAGCGCCTCGAGATCCATCGCAATCAGCGGCTCGTCCTCGATTATCAGAACATCGGCCGAAAGCTGCTCGGCGATTTCGGAACCTGCCATCTGCAAAAGTTCAGTGACTTGCGCCGGAGTGACATCGAGAATCTGAGCTGTTTCGGCGGTCGTGAAACCTTCAACCGAGACGAGCAGGAATGCTTGCCGTGGCAGTGGCGTAATCGACTCGAGGCGGCGTTCGGGGACCGACTTGTCGGGCTGGCGCGGCTCTTCCGCGACGCGGTTCACCGCGACGGAATTCCAGACTTTCGTGAAGGCACGATACAGAGCGGCACGCGGCGACATCGTCTTGTCGAAACCGCTTGAATCCGCAATCAGCGCCTCGAGAACCGCCGCCACGTAGTTGTCACCGGACGTCTGGCTGCCGCTCAACGACCGCGCATATCTGCGAAGATATGGCAAATGGGGAGCAATGGATTCAGCGATCGACATTGTGTACCTCGTAAGCTGAGTGATCTAATATAGTGAAGCAAGGCTTGAAGGGCACTCCCTGTAAAGGACGCGACGCGACTCTCGTTCCGGCCTCATGTCTCTGTGGTTCCGCTTTACGCCGTCGTGTTCCTTCGGCGGCGGGGAACGCTCCGCAATCAACCACGCACGGCCGATTGCCCGCTCCGGACAAGTCCGACGAAATCGGAGTTCGAGGTGAAGTTCTCGCCCGCCTCGAGACCAAGCGCTTTGGTCAGCGCAGACCTTGCGCGATTGACCCGGCTCTTGACAGTGCCGACAGCTGCACCGGTAATCTCAGCGGCTTCCTCGTAGGAAAAGCCTTCCGCGCCGACCAACAGCAAGACCTCTTTCTGGTCGTCGCTCAAAACGCCGAAAGCCTTCTTGAAGTCAACGACATCCATATGGATTTGCTGATCCGGCAGAACGGACACGCGCTCGGCGATAGCTCCGTCTGCGTCTTCTAATTCGCGGCGACGCTTGCGCAATTCCGAGAAATAAGTGTTGCGAAGGATCGTGAACAGCCAAGCCTTGAGGTTCGAACCTTTCTCGAAGCTCGCAAGGTTTGTCCATGCTTTGACGAGAGTATCCTGGACAAGGTCATCGGCGCGCGTCGGGTCCCCGCAAAGCGAGTTCGCGAAGGCTCGCAGATTTGGAACTGCGCCGATTAAGAGAGTTTGAATGTCGTGGTCGCATTGCGTCACGACTGGCCTCCCTGACCGTTTTTTTCGGTTTGCTTCAGTTGCTGGAGCAGCAAAATGAATTGATCGGGGACGGGCTCGCTGACGAGCTCGTTATAAGCCTCGCGCAGGCGCTGTCCGATCTGGCCTTGAAGCTCGACCGGTAGTGGCGTCTGCATAACTGTTGAATCCCCTCGTTTTGGAACACTGCCGGTGCCCATTCGGTAGACCCCTTTTGTCCGCCCGACGCAAACTGTGCACCCAGCGCCCCGGAGCCATGAACGTTCGCACTAAAATGCGCCAACTGCCTTAAAAGTTCCGGGCTTAATCGGAAAAATCCGACAATTATCAAATTATGTCTGTGCGCTATAGCCTTAAGTCAAGAACCCGAGACTAGCCGCAGGCGTCAATAAGGTGAAAAAACGACCCGCTGGCCAAGCCGCGACGGCCACCGCCGCTCTGCGCCAGAGGGCGGCCGTCAGAATCCTGCAATCTGAAAAGCGGCTCGTCGGGCGAAGCAAGCACGCTCGCATAGTGAAATTCATGCCCCGTTAAGACGTCGCCTGGCATGCCGATCGGGCAGGATGCGATGAGTTCCGCTTTGCGGTAGCCGAGGTTCATTGTTCGAACCGCGAACGATGTCTCGAGCCCCAGTAAGCCGATCATCTCATGGCGTACACCTTGCGCGTCGACGAGGCCGCTACCGAGTGCCATGTAGCCACCGCACTCGCCATGCACCGGCCGCGACTGCGAAAACTCCTTGAGCGCCGACTTGAAGCGGTGGGAGCTGGCGAGACGACCTGCGTGAAGCTCCGGGTAGCCGCCCGGTAACCACACGACGTCGGCATCGGGATCGGGGGCCTCGTCGGCCAATGGGGAAAAATGCACGATCTCGGCGCCGGCCGATCGCCAGGCTGCCAGCAGATGCGGATATACAAACGAGAACGCGGCGTCGCGTGCGAGCGCGATGCGTTGTCCGGGCGGACGAACGCGCGCTACGTTACAGCTTGCAATAGAGCCCGGCCGCGCCAATTGCAAAACGCGGCTCATATCGACATTCGACTCGATGAAGTCGGCGAGTGCATTCAGGCGATCGTCGAGTTCGGACGTCTCCTCGGCTTGGACGAGACCCAAATGCCGCTCGGGAAGCTCGAGGTGTGTGTTGCGCGGCAAAGCGCCTATGACGGCAAGTCCGGCCCTCTCGAGCGCCTCGGATGCAAAACGGACGTGCCGTTGGCTTCCCACCCGATTGAGAATGACGCCCGCTATCGTCACGCCGTCTTGAAAGTTCTGAAATCCACGGGCGGTGGCGGCCGCTGTCTGCGATTGGCCGGAGACGTCGAGAACGAGAATGACGGGCCAGCCCGTTGCAGCAGCGAGGTCAGCGCTGGCGCCGTTGCCCCAGTGGCCGCGTTGTGAAACGCCGTCAAATAGACCCATCAGGCTCTCGACTACGACAATATCCGAGCCGTGCGAGGCATCTGAAAGCAACTTGGCGGCGACCGGCCACCGCATCGCCCAGCTGTCGACGTTAAAGGAAGGCCGGCCCGAGGCCGCTGCATGGAAGGCCGGATCGATATAGTCCGGTCCGCATTTGAACGGCTGGACGGCGAGCCCGCGTCGCTTCAAGGCGCGCAGAAGCCCGAGCGATACTGTCGTCTTGCCGGCCCCAGATCGCGTCGCCGCGATCATGACACCGGGCGGTAACATCAGAGCTTCGGTCATTCGGGATTACCGCTCCGGAATTCGGCGACGGTAATCGACGCTGTACAGCGCGCTTTCGCGAAAGTCATCGCGCCCCAAGGCTTCGCCGACCAGAATGAGCGCCGTGCGCTCGGGGGCCGCCTCTGCGGTCTTCTCGGCAATCGTCGCGAGCGTACCGCGAATGACCTGCTCTTCCGGCCACGAGGCGCGGTAGACGACGGCAGCGGGACAGTCAGCTCCGTAAAACGGCGTCAGCCGCCGCACGACGTCGCCAATCACATGGATCGAAAGATGCACCGCGAGCGTCGCGCGCGTCGCGGCAAAAGCTTCGAGAGATTCGCTGTCAGGCATCGAAGATGCACGCCCTGACGTGCGCGTCAGGACAACGGACTGCGCCACTTCGGGCAGCGTCAATTCCCTCGCCAGCGCCGCGGACGCCGCAGCGAATGCCGGAACGCCAGGGGTTATCGTGTACGGAATGTTCTTCTGATCGAGACGGCGAAATTGCTCGCCGAGTGCGCTCCAAACCGAGAGATCGCCTGAATGAAGCCGCGCCACGTCCTTGCCTTCGCGGGTCGCTCTTTCGATACACGCGATGATTTCATCAAGCGTCATTGGCGCCGTGTCGATAATCTCCGCGCCAGGCGGGCAATGCGCCAGCAGTGCAGTGGGCACGAGCGATCCGGCGTAGAGGCAAACGGGCGAGCGCGCGATCAGGTCGCGACCGCGCACCGTGATGAGGTCGGGCGCGCCGGGACCCGCTCCGATGAAATGGACCGTCATTTCAAGCTTTCTGCCGATCGGGCAGCTGCGACTGTCACATTGCCGATGATACGGCGCGGCACGACAAGGTGCGAGCCTGGACCCGCCGCAGCCAGCGCCGCCGCCTCGGCAACCGATGCGACGCCGAAGACGCCGAGCGTTCGTTCCGATCGCGTCAGGCAATCGTCGCTCCTGTCGCGGAGCGCGTCCAGTTCAAGAGGCCGGTAAGAGACTGACTGGCGGCTTGCCGCGGCTTTCACGAGCGTCGCGAACACAGCGTCGCCGAAAGTTGCGACGACGTCGCCGCCCTTAACCTCGCGGCGAATATCGGCCAGCACTTTGGCGAAGTCGTCTCTATGCGCGCGGCCGTTGGCACCGATTCCAATCGCGATCATGTGTCACCCGCCGGTTTCCGGCAAACCCATTGCAGAACCGGCAGTGCCGGCCGCCAGCCGGAGCGTTCGCCGATTGGCTCGGCACGCTCGATATTGATCCGCGTCAGCGTTCCGCCGTGCTGGTGATACGCAGCAAGCAATGCCAACTCCGTCTCGAGCGTCACACCGTTAACGACGATCCGGCCGCCCGGTTTCAGCGCCAGCCAGCACGCGTCAATCGTCGTGGCATCGGCGGCGCTGCCGCCCCCGATGAAGATTGCGTCGGGTTCAGGCAGGCCGGCAAGCGCCGCCGGCGCCGCGCCATGACGGACGTCGTAGTGTGGAACGCCGAGCGAAGCGGCATTGCGCGACGCTCGTGCGGCGCGCACGTCGTCGCGTTCGATGCCGATTGCCCTGGTCGAAGGATGTGCGAGCAGCCATTCGATGCCGATCGAGCCGCTGCCCGCTCCGACATCCCACAGCAATTCACCGGGACAGGGCTGCAGCGACGACAGTGTCACGGCGCGAATTTCGCGCTTCGTCAACTGGCCGTCGTTGTCGAAGTAGGCGTCGGGCAATCCTGCCGCGTAGGGAACGGGGGTCGCGCCCGGCCCGGCCGCAACCTCGATCCCGATCACGTTGAGCGGATCGACATCCGTAAAATCGAAGTGCTTGGCGACTGCATCACGGATACGCTCGCGCGGTCCGCCAAGCGCCTCCATGACGATCATCCGGCTTGAACCAAATCCTGTTGAAGCCAACAGATCCGCGACTTCGCGCGGTGTTTCGCCATTGAGCGCCAGAGCAAGAATACGGCGGCCATGATGGAGGTGACGGCGCAACAGCGGCGTCAACCCGCGCATGTTGAGGCCGAGCGTCGTCGTGTCCTGCAAAGCCCAGCCGAGCCGTGCGGCGGCGAGCGAGAAGCTCGACGGCGCCGGCACGACGAGCATCTCTTCGACAGGAACGGAACGGGCGAGTGTCACGCCGGCGCCGAACCAGAAAGGATCGCCCGAGACGAGCACGGTGACACGGGACGTCCGCGGCGCGCCAGAATTTCCGGGATCGTCGCGTCGAGCGGCTTCAACCACGGCATCTGCGTGGCGCGGGTCGCGCCGATCAGATCGAGATGGCGGCGGCCTCCGACAAGGAGCTCCGCCGCGTCAATGAGGGCATTTGCTGCTGGGCTTATGCCGGCGCGACCGTCTTCCCCGATACCGATGATGGACAACCAACGGTCGCTCATGGCATGGGGCTCGCATCATGATGGCGATGAACGAAAGACCATTGCGGGTCCTGCTGCTCGGGGGGACGAGCGAAGCGGCCCGTCTCGCAGAGCGACTGGCAAGCACGCCCCGAATCGCGGCGACGCTGTCGCTCGCCGGCCGCACGGTCAATCCCGCCGCCAGTCCTCTTGCGGTTCGCACTGGTGGCTTCGGCGGTGTCTCCGGCCTTGTCGAATATCTGACGCGCGAAAGGATCGATCTCGTCATCGATGCGACGCATCCGTTCGCGGCGCAGATCAGCAACAACGCAATCGTAGCCGCTGCCGCAACCGGCGTTTCCTTGCTCGCCGTCGAACGTCCGAAATGGGGCAAGGCGATTGACGACGATTGGGATGAGCATGCGACCATCGAGGCCGCAATCGCGGCACTTCCCGAAGCTCCGCAACGAATATTCTCTGCGTTGGGCCGGAGTTCGCTGGCGGCTCTTTGCCGCCGCTCCGCAGCATCACTACATCGTCCGCGTAGTTGACCCGATTACACCGCCGCCCGGCCTTCCGCATGCAACGATCATCACCGCGCGAGGTCCGTTCCGAACGGAGGACGATACCGCCCTCTTTCGCCAGCATGGCATCCAATGCGTGCTGGTGAAAAACTCCGGTGGCAGCGCCGCCTACGCCAAGATTGAGGCTGCGCGCCAACTCGGGTTGAAGGTTCACATGGTCCGTCGTCCCATGATCGGAGCGCGACCGACCGTCAACTCCGTCGACGAAGCTATGGCCTGGATCAGGAAGCATCATTCGCCTCGCGCAAAACGCGGCGTGTAGACCCACGCTCGACCATCGTCAGCTTCGATTTTGCGCGTCGATCGAGAGCCGATCAGGACCAACGTGCGCATATCGCACGCCATGCCTGCTGCATCGGCGAGCGTCGTAACGTCGATCGAACTCGTCTTTACGGCCGACGGCGCGCGCGAAAACTACGACGGTTTCCGGCGCGCGGCAGGCGCTCAAAACTCCGAACGCTTTGCCGATCTGATCAGGGCGTGCCTTCGAGGCTGGGTTGTAGAGGGCGATGACGAAGTCCGCCTCCGCCGCCAGACGCAGACGCGTCTCGATCGTTGCCCAGGGCTTCAAATTGTCCGAGAGCGATATGGCGCAAAAGTCGTGCCCCAGCGGCGCACCGATGCGCGCCGCCGCGGCAAGCATCGCCGTAATGCCTGGCTCGACTCGAACATCAATTCCCTGCGCCGATGACGGGTTACGCTCCACCGCCTCGAACACAGCCGCCGCCATCGCGAAGACACCGGGATCGCCGCCGGAAACGACGGCAACACGCTGACCATCGGCAGCCAGCGCCAGAGCCCGCTCGGCGCGCGCGATCTCTTCGCGATTGTCGGATGCCTCGAAAACCTGCCCTGCACGTGGGATCAAGCGGTTCACGTACTGCGTATAGCCGAGCACGATATTCGCGTTTGCCACGGCTTCGCTGGCCGCCGGAGTAATCCAACCTTCGGGGCCCGGCCCAAGACCGACGATCGTCAACTGCCCGCTCATATGATCCGCCGTCCGCGGCCGCCTGGGAGCAGAATGATCGAGAAGTACGGCACGGCGCCATCCTTTAATTCCGCGAGCGGCACCACTCTTTCGCCTTGCATCGTGCCGCGCTCGACATAGATCGCATCGGCAAAGCGGCCCGCGTCGGCGAGAACGTCCTTGATCTTCTCGAGGTTCTTGCCGACCTTCATGATCACGGCCGCGTCAGCGCATTTGAGATGCATGGCAAGCGCTGCGCGATCGAGCGTGCCCGGCAGGACCGTCAGCACATCGTCGCCGTATGTGATCGGTGCCGCAGCGGCAGTCCAGCAGCCGGACATTCCGGTGATGCCAGGGACGACGATAACGGGATGCATGGACCTTATGCGGTCGTACATATGCAGGAACGATCCGTAGAAGAACGGGTCGCCCTCACAGAGCAAGGCGACGTCGCGGCCTTCGGCCAGGTGCTGCATGATCGACTTGGCACTGGCCGTGTAGAAATCGCGGATAGCGCCGACGTATGGATCGTCGCGAAAATCGCTCTCCGTCGTTAGCGGGTACTCAAATGGGGTTTCCACCGCCGCGGCGCAGATGTGCGCTTGCGCTATCGTTCGCGCGTGTCCCGGCCGGCCCTTCTTGCGGAAGTGCGCGATGACGGGCACCTCGCGCAAGATGCGCGCGGCTTTGAGCGTCATCAGTTCGGGGTCGCCGGGACCGAGACCGATGCCATAAAGCGTGCCGGAGTTTTCAGCGGTCATTCGGCCTCGCTTGCGAGCGCGTTGACGGCGGCGGCGGCCATTGCGCTGCCTCCGAGACGACCCTTCACGATTGCGAATGGCACCCGGCCATCCGCGGCAATTGCTTCCTTCGACTCGGCAGCACCGACGAATCCGACCGGCATCGCGATTACCGCGGCCGGCTTTGGTGCGCCGCTGTCCAGCAATTCGATGAGCCGGAATAGCGCCGTCGGCGCGTTACCGACAACGACGAGCGCACCCGCCAGATGCGGCAACCAAAGCTGCATTGCTGCAGCCGTTCGCGTGTTGTCGATGTCTTTCGCAAGCTCGGCGACGCGAGGATCGCGGAGGGTGCAGATGACTTCATTGTTTGCCGGAAGACGGGCGCGGGTTATGCCGTGCGCAACCATCATCGAGTTGCAAAGAATGGCCGCGCCGTTTCTGAGTGCCGCCGCTGCATCGTTTGCGAATGACGGCGACATTACGATGTGGCGCGCCACCTCGACCATGCCGCACGCGTGAATGATCCGCACAGCGACGCGCTCTTCTTCCTTCGAAAACCGGCCGAGATCGGCTTCGGCGCGAATGATCGAGAACGAGCGCGCATAAATGGCGGCGCCATCGCGGATATAGTCCTGTGTGGTCATGGGGAACGCTGCTTAATGATGCCATCGACAGCATCGGCGATCTCGCGCGGCGCAATGCAGGCCACTGCCACAGGTCCGCTTGGGCCGTGGTTGCAAATGATGTCGTAAGCGCCATTGCGAGCGACGAGCGTCAATGCGGCGGCGCCACGGCGCGCGCATCCTTTCTGGCAACCCGAGACATGGAAAGATGGAAAGGCGGCGAGACTATCCTGCAAGGTATCGACAAGACGCTGCGCGTCGCGGCGCGTTTCGGTGCTGGCGTTCGGGCATGCCGGTGCTCCGGGACAGACATCCATCGCGAGACGCGGGTCGCGCGCGTCGGTGATGAGCCGCAGCTTCGCCGCTTCCGCCAATAGTGCAGTCGCGGCATCGGAATCGACGCCCGGAAAAACCAGCACGCGCTCGGGGCTGGTATTGGCGACCGTGATGCCGAGTACCGAGCCCGTCCGGCACAATGCTTCGAGCTCGCGGGCCATAATGCGTCCGAAGGGCAGTCCCACACCTGCCGCGAATATACGGCCCGAATGTGCGATCGGTCCGACAGGAGAAAGAGCGACGGACAGCACGTCGCGGGCGGGAACCGGCGCCGACTTCTAGATCTGCCTTGGCGAAAATCGCGGCGCTGCCGTGCCGCATGACGGCGTCTTTCATCCGCGCGACGCTCTCATCATCGCGGCGCAGCTTCAAGAATACTGCCGCTAAGCGCATGGCGGCATCGACGATATCGTTTTTGGAAACTGGTGCGGCGGCCGCTGGATCGCCATCGAGGAAAACCGCGAATTCACCGTCTCCGGCAACTGCGATCATGATGTCAGAAGACCGGCCGCCGACGCGTGGCTGAGACGATCCCGAGAAGCTGAAGCCGAATTTGCCCGGAAGCGACCGGAAGCGCTCCTGCGCCACGATTGCGTGCTCGAGCTGGGCGGCAATCTTGCGAATATCCGCCCGCTTCGGATCAAGCCCGCTCAGCGGATCGGCGACGACGTTGCGCACTGCTTCCGCAGCGGCCTCGGCATCGATAAGGCCGGCGGCATCGAGTGCTGCCAGTGCCTCCGGGTATGTATCGGCCGAGACGCCGCGCAGCTGCAGATTACCGCGATTGGTCAGATCGATTTCGCCCGAACCGAAGCCCTCCGCTGTCTCGGCAATGGTAAGAAGCGCCGTCATCGCGTACGAACCTGCCGTCGGTCTGACCCGGAGCAGCAATCCGTCACCCGACTGCATCGGCCGCAGCGCTCCCGGACACCAGCCTTTGCGCAAATGAGTGGTTGCGATCATTCGGCGGCCTCGCGTGACGAAGGCAGTTTGGCCGATGGGTCATTTGCCGCCGCTGCAATGTCGTTGCGTCGTGGCTGCCAGAGGCCGCGCGCGACCGCCTCTTCGAACCGCCTGCGCATCGCTTCGATTGCCTCCGGGTTTTCCCGCGCAATGAATTCCGCGACGACCGGATCGCCGAGATAAGCCTGGTAGAGCCGCTCAAAACCGCCGCTATCGACGGACCGCGCCGTGGCCGCGAACGCGAACGCCGCATCGACGCTCTGCGCCATTTCCGCGGCGCCCCTGAAGCCGTGACGCATCTGCCCCTCGATCCAGCGCGGATTGGCGGCCCGTCCGTGAACGACCCGCGCGCATTCCTCCTGCAGCGTTCGGACGCGCGGCGCATCGGGAATGCCAGTATCGCCGTGATAAAGCGCAACGCCGGCGTTTCCGGCTGCTGCGGCAGCGGCTGCAAACCCGCCCTCATGCGCGGCGAAGTCGCCGCCCGTCAGCAGATCGATCTCGCGGTGATCCTGAATGTGGACGAATGCATCCGCTGCTTTGACGCGACTTTCGAAGTCCCCGGTAGCAGGTGTCGGAACTCCCTCGCCTCTGTAGCCATGATTTGAATGTTCGAGATACGAACGGCCCAAGTCCTCTTGTTCTGTCCAACCTCCATTATCGATCAGCTCCATCACGCCGGCGCCAAAGCTCGCCTCGGCGGGGCCGAAAATACGATCGATGCGGGCCTCGGACCCTGCGGCCTCGCGCAACGGGTTGTCGTTAGCCTCTTCCTGCAAATTCGCGACAAGGCCTACGGCGCTATCGAAGAGCGTCAGCTGCGCGCCGAACATGTCGCGAAACAGCCCGGATATCCGAAGCGTGACATCGACACGCGGCCGTCCGAGTTCGGCGATTGCTTCCGTCTCGATACCCGTCACGCGATAGGATTGCCGATCCCAAACGGGTCTGACGCCGAGCAAGGCCAAGGCGGTCGCGAGTTCCTCGCCGCCAGTGCGCAGCGTCGCGCTACCCCAAAGATCGAGCACGATCGCACGCGGCCATTGGCCGTGATCGGAGACATAGCGGTCGAGGATCGCTTTCGCCGCACGCTTGCCGTTCGCCCAGGCCGTCGCAGTCGGAACGCTGCGCGGATCGACGCTGAAAAGGTTACGCCCCGTCGGCAGAACGTCGGCCCGACCGCGGCTTGGCGCGCCGGCTGGTCCGGGTTCGATGAAGCGCCCGTCGAGGGCGCGGACGATAGCGGCGAGT
>CAWHZB010000004.1:0-35019 GCA_963833715.1 uncultured Alphaproteobacteria bacterium | reverse complement strand
GCCCCCCCCCCCCCCCCCCAAACCTACAAACCTGTACTAAAAAAAAACATACATCTATATATATATATATATATATATATATATATATATATATATATATATATATATATATATATATATATATATATATATATATATATATATATATATAATACATTGCTGTTCTCACCGGCCCTAACGGGGGCAACGCCGATGAACCTGCCGACTGTCGGGTTGGCCGGGCTTCGGTTCGGTGATCGGGTGCACGACCACATAGCCGACCTTGGTAGCAGTGCGGCTACGAAGTTCTGGCACCGCACTCTGAGCGACATCGGACTAAGTTTCATTCCTGGCATGGAAGCCGAAACTGGCAGCTAAAGGACGCCCGCTTCCGGCCCTTCGCCAGTTGCCGCCGCAGGCCCTTGGATCGATCCTAATACCCACAGCGGCGGTTATCTGCGATCGCCGCGCCAACCCTCGTCGAAGTTCGGCGGTTCCTCGATTTTGCTATTCCCGCATAGGTTAGGGGGGAAGCTAGTTGCGAAATGGTTGCTATCGGGCGGCATCGCCACGGCGACCAGGACACTGAGTGGAGGCAGTTATGGCGAGGATAGACCCGGTCGAGTTCGAACACGTCCTCGCCCGTCAGTGGGCCGTCGATCGAGGAAATGTCTATTCTGAAGGGATTGGCCCTCCGGACGTTATAAGAGCGGCGTCGGCAGTCAGACCGGAAAAGGCGATGGAAAGCTTAAACGTAACTCAAACCGAGTTACTGTCGTTGCTGAAGTCCGGCAAGCTTTGCCGTCCGGGGAAATTCGGCCTCGACCGCGTAGCGTGGCGACGCGACGAAATCGATATGCTGCGCGATCTGCTGCGACGTGTTGATTAGCGGTGGGGTGCCTCCCCCGAGCCGCCACGGTAGTCCTACACCCAAGCAACGAACCGAAGTAAGATTCGTACGCGACGGGGCTGCGCCAGATGAAGGAAGCCGCCATGAAGCGTGTCAATGCCGCCCGAGACGAACTAACATCGCAGGCATTTGGCTGGATGATCGCTGTTCCTTTTAGAGCGGATGGCGCTGTGAATATCGCTCGCCAGCTGTACGCCGCATTCGCGCATTCGATTTTCGGCTGCGTTCTGCTGCACCAGGATGGCGGTGGATGCCCTCTCCGGGCTCGGCAGCACGCTCGCGCTCGATCCCCACTCCGCCGATGCGAAGCTCTTTCTGTCGCTCATTCTCGCGTCACAGGCCATGAGGAAGAAGCGCTACGGACCATCGAGATGGCCATGCTGTTCGAGCCGCATCCTTCGAGCTTCTATTTCTATGCACTCGGCGTGTGCCGTTTCGCCTTGGCCGATTACGAGCGCGCCATCGCCGTTTTTGAGCGGGGTATCGAGATTAATCCATCGTTCATGCCCAACCACTATGAGCTGCAGTTACCTATGGCGTGTGTGGGCGGACCGCCCAGGCGAAGTCCGAGGCAGCGATTGTGAAGGCGGACTGGCCGATCGTCTCGAAGGAGATCATTCTTGCCCCGCACTTGGAGGCAAGCTGGCGCCGCGGCATGAAAGTTGCCGGCTTCATCTAACCACTAGGGAAGGACGCGTCTCTGTATAGGTTGATCGCAAGACGCTTATCGTCCCTCGTGCCGATCTAACCCGTGGCCGTGGTCGGCAGCTCGACTCGCTGGGCAACCGAAGGAGCACGCACGGTGGCGGAGAAGAAGCCCGACGTTTTGCTGCCGGTCGACGATGGGGTGAGCCGGGGCCCGCCAAGGCACTCGTGCGAAGCGCGCGCTACGCGGCGTTGGCGACGCTGGACCCGCTGGACGGCTCACCGTCGGTAAGTCGCGTCAGCCTCGCCACCGCGATGGACGGCTCACCGATCTTCCTCGATGTCGAGGCTTTCAAGCCATTGCACAAATCTAATGGCGGACGCTCGGTGCCGTTGCTGGTCGGTGAGCCCGGAAAAGGCGACCCTCTCGCTCATCCGCGCATGACCTTGACCGGGAAGAGCCGCGCAAATGCCGTCAGCACCGGAGCGCACCTATGCTCGAAATCGATACCGAGGCGACATCCCAAGGCCGCCCTCTACGCCGATTTTCCGGACTTTTCATTCTGGAGGTTTGCGACGGCGCGAGCTTCGCTCAACGGCGGATTTGGAAAAGCCTACGCTTTGACGACTGACGACATCGCGAGTCCCCGCGAAGCCATCGACGCGCTTTCTGAGCTCGAGGAGGATGCGATCGTGCACATGAATACGCATCACGTGTCGGCCATCGAGAGATACGCCGTAAGAGCGGGAGAGGAACCGATCGGCTGGAGTATCTCGACGCTTGATCCTGAAGGATTTGATCTGACGTCGGGCGACCGCGTTGCCCGTCTTTGGTTCGACAAGCCTCTCGCATCAGCGGCTGAGCTCCGGCCGGCGCTTACGTCGCTCGCAAAGGACCCCATCGGCTAACACGCCGATTTTTATTGCAGTAGTTCTTCATTCCCATCGACACGGATATCGTCGAGGGCACGGAGCGTGCTATCGCACCGGGATTGCCGATGTCTGCTTTTGTATAATTGCTGAAATCAATGGCAATTCGCCTTGCCGTCAACGGCAGACGAGCCACTATCTGAGGAAGGAGCTCCAGTGCCTGGTTCCAAATGGAACAGGATGGCGGAGCCGGGAAAAGCCGAAACGGAAAAAAGGCACCTTGAGAAATAGCAAGTTGAGATCGAAACAAGAGGGGGCGCGTAATGCGTCCCTTTTTTTGTGTGAGCCCGGCAAATCGCTCCCCCCGAGCTGGGCAAGAAGCTCGCCTATGAGGTCGCTATACGGTAGGCGTGGCCGCTTCTTGGATACAATTTGAGGCACGAGGCCGCACACGGTAATTATACGGCTTTTGTCGTCTCTAACAGATGGGGGCCGCTTAGACCGCGACGACAAGTGCCTTAAGAATCGCCGCGTACTAAATAGGAGAAAGAAACATCGCATCAAGACTTGGCGCGGTCTAATTCGGCGCCCTGTTACCTCTGGACTGAGGGGGAATACAGATATCGGAACGGCGATTTCCGGCTCAACACCACTACCCTCTCCTGCCGCACTTGCAGGGTCGGAGGATGAGAAGCGGCTGGCCATTCCAGTTTGGGCTTGGGTGTTTGAGAAGAACTATTTTTAATATGATTTTGATCTCGGATCTGTCGCCTGCCGACAAACGTGATCTGCGGGACTGAAGCGTATCCTTTGGAGTACATTCACCCCTAGATCACGACCGTACCTTTTCGGTCCGGTGTCGCTTTGCGCGTGCGAGATCAACAAAGTTGAACCTTTTGGGGTTCAACACGACCAGGCTCTGTGACGAACCACATCCTGGGTGATGCCGGACTGTCGTTTGATTGGCGACCGGCATCAGCGCTGGAAAAGCAGAGCGTAAAGGGAGACCGCCCAACCGCCCCTTCTCGTATGAGTTGCTCTAATCAAATGTGTCTTGGCTCCGCGAATGATGGATTCCAAAGGCGTGCTTTGCCGTAACGGGCAAAGTATGCCTTTCACCACGAATGATGGAAACAACCGCAACGAAAAAACGAGAGATGCTGAGTGAGCGAAGCGAACGAAGTTCCCGAGCAACGCGAGGGAATAGGTAACGTCCCTTAGCACCATCAATAAGTCCCTAGAGACTCGACTTATGCCTTCCGCCTTCGGCGCAGGGCAAAGAAGTCGAAGCCATCGCATAGCCTGTTGACCCCTAAATCTGCTTCAGGTGCTTCAAGCATCAATTGGATTCTTTATCCAGCTCCTCTACGCATCGACAGCTGGGCCGGAACGCCGTCAGCACCCGGAAATTGAGTAAAGTCTCGTTTAGGAACCAAACTCATCGCGCAGCACTTCTCCACTAACCAACCAGCATCACAATGGTCTCAGGCTTCGGCTTTTCGAAATCCTGCCTATCTTTCTCCTGCCTAACGGTTCCCGTCACGCTACTTAATGCCCAGCAAGCCGAATTTCTGAAAAGCGCTCCTGCCCGACGCGGAAGTGGTCTGCTGCGGAAGGAACGTCCACTTTCGAGAGCTTAGCGGACGTCGTGAGCGAAGGAGGTCGAGTTCAACACGTGACGCTCGCGGCGTCACGCGAGAGCGACAGCGCAAGGAACGGGAAGAGCGCAAGACACACTCTGAGCTGCATCCCGACTTAGTTGCAGAAGTGAAGCGGCTGCGACGAGCGAGCCCCAAGACCGGCGAGCGACTGAGTTACCGCAAGATCAGCAAGCAGCTCGCCTTGCCAATCGGAAAATGGACTGCTCCTTTATCTCGCCCCGGTGGACGTTCTTTGACCGGGGCCGAAGGGGTCACGGCCGGGCTGGCCGCCGCGCCGGGGCTCCGGGTAGCGCCGAACCCATGCCTTCAACTTCCAGCTCGTCGGCTTCTCACTGCATCGCCTTGGTGAAGCCGTTGAGCGGGGCATCCGCGCTCATACTCATCGAGCCGCCCGTCTCAATCTTCAGATGGCAGACGAGGCCTCGCCGGAAGCGGTCTCGGAGCACTGCGGCGGGCGAGGCGAGGGCGCCGATCGAGATGGCACAATGGCTGATCCCTTTGTCCTGCGTGCACTCCTCCGCCGAGAAGCTGTGCTCAAAGACCGGTTTGTTGTCTGTATCCACTAAAATGGCGACCTTCGAGCCGGCACCACCTGCGCGGAAGGTCTCGATCGTAACGCCCTCGCGCGCCGCCCGATCCTTAGGAAAGGTGATCTGGGCATGGGGCTTGTCGTCGGTGCCAAAGGTCAGAACGACGTGATTGCCCTGTAGCATAGTGGCATGCGCCAAGGACGGCCCGGCAAGAAACAAGCCAACCATCAGAAGCGCAGTCACAAGCCGTGCTGTCCAGCCTATCGCCGGTGTTGTCGTCATGCCCGTTCCCGCGTGTTGGGTAGCACCTCGCAAATCGCTGCCGGACGCTCCCAAACTGGGCCCGCTCTGCGATCGCAGCCAGGCAGGGTGTCTAGTGCAGCCATCATCTAAGCGTAGCATATGCCGCTGCCGAGTGCTGCCACGCGGCAGGCGGTGCTCTCAAAAAGGACGCCTCGAAACCTAGTGCTCGCCCAGGTTCGCACGAATCTGAGCCATGATTTGATCGCGATTCCCTCAAACGATTTCGGGTCACCCGCCATGCATTGATCGTAACCGTGCACCGCCATGCGCATCATCGCTGCGCGGTGACCGGCAGCCATCGTGACAGGTCCGCTGACTGCTTTCGAAAGCGCATCGATCTCTTCTTCGCAGCCGGCAAATGCCGGAGCCGCCGAGGCCAAAGCGAAAGCACTAATTGCAATAAGCTTTTTGCCAATCATAACGTGACTCCCTTGTTCCATTTTCGGTTTTGAGGGCTGCATAACGAGACCCTCCTAATGCGGTTGAGCGCAACGTCGCACGCCTAGGATGGAGAATTCCGTTGTTGAGGTGAAATGCCGAGGCGCTTTGATGTCGATAGTGCTGCGCTATGGCGCGGCCCAGAGGGAGTTAAGCTTTGGCCCTTAGAGGCTTCACGTGGGCGTCTGTTTCTGGCTCAAAGCGGAACTTCGTAGTGGCGAAATCGATGTCCGCTCGTGCTTACTAAAACGGACGTCCAGCGCGGGCAGACGCGGTAATAAAATCAGAATAGGCGCTCGCAGCCGTCCGGCTCGATCCACGTCAAACGTTGGGACCGATGTTGGGGCCCGCCAACACGTGAACGACTAACTATTTTGTTTTGCTAAAGAGTTTGGTGGAGAGGGCTTCGCTTCTCCGAACTTTTTAGAGCACGGTGACAATCAGTTTATTCACCCAAGCAGTTATTGCCAATGAGGCATAGGCCGTTTGGCTTTCTGGGCCCCCGTTTTGCCTTCATTCTCCGAGCAGGTCGATGATCGCAACGTCTACGACAGGGGGTCTCAATGGGACACAAAACATTGCTTCTTACCGTCTCGGCGCTTTTTTGCAGTTCGCTTATAGCGCCTGCGTTCGCGGACACTGCTTGGCAAGCCTCTCATCCGCGTCGGGCAGAAGTAAACGGACGCCTTAAGAATCAAGATCGACGAATTAACAAGGAACTCCGGGAGGGGGAGATCACCAAAGGCGAGGCTCATCAGCTTCACGCTGAAGGCCACGCTATTCGCCAGGAAGAGCGCACTAAGGCCAGTCAAAATGGTGGGCACATCACCAAGGCTGAACAACGCGCCCTGAACCAGCAGGAGAATGCTGTCAGCAAACAGATTGGCCGATAGCATTCTACCCAGCCAAATGCGTTGGCGGCGAATTTCTGCAGCGACGCGGATGGGTCTACGTGGCCAACGGTCCACAAAGGCGAGGGCGATGCGAAGCAACGCGTCGCCGATCATCTATCCTGGAGTTCCGATAAACTCGAACCCGCATTGACTGACAGCAACATTCAATTGGACGAGCGCGACCACGCTAAGCCGACGCAGGTCGCATAAGTTCGCCACTGGCCCGGCGCTGAAGAGGGCGTCTGGACGACGCGAAACTCTTACAATTCGTCATGCCAGGGAAAATCGCGGACAGTTAGTGAGCAATCAGGATTTCTGATCGGTATCGGTAAAATATATGACTTTATTGGGCTCGTAGATCGTTCTAATTGCAACCGGCCCTTCGGCCTTCCCTCGCTGATCGGTCCAATTGGGAGATGCTGCTCTTACCCCCCGTGAAGCAGCCTCAGCCTTGATATTTTCAAGGCAACAAACCCAATCATAGCGGCACTAATTCTCCCCCGGCTTGGTGCCGCATTCTCGCAGAGAAGAAACTGGGAAGGCTGAGCGATGAAGTTTGACACCGTATTAAGCAGACGGACCTTTGAGGCATTTCATCAAGCATGGCGACTTGACTAGCGCGCACGAGCGGCTGATCGACGAAGGCGTGCCGGCGACAGCCGGACCTGCGAGGCTCGCCGACGCGATCGTCGCATTTGCTGGACGACGCCCGTCCCTCGTCCGGGCGGGCATTTGCGTGACCGTGAAGCGGCTTCACCTTCATCTTTCCAGGCGAAAACCCCATGACAGCGGCACCAAGTCCTCCCCCGACTTGGTGCCGCATTTTAGAGAGAGACGAAAGCGGCGAGGAGCCCTTCCCGCCCAAGCAGGGCTAGTCAGGGTTTCCTGGTCGGCAGCGGAGTGGCTGGCGAATTTTAGTTGCAGAAGGAGACGAAGATAAATCTTTCTAAGCAGCCTTCTAAGACTGCGGTTCCGTTCGGCGCTGCCGTGGTCATCTGCGTGGCTCTAGGATCGCATCTCACGCCGCGGAAGCTACTGCAAGGTTGGCGCCACGGGCGATGACCGTCCGGATGCTGAGCGACGTGGCCGCATACAAGGCGAAGTGGCGCTCTAGGAATCGTCGATGAGTTCTATGACGCGGCGGTCGCCGGTGCGGACCCTATCGAGACACGAGCGGGCTTCGCGGCCCTTCTCGATCGGATTGAGGAGTGTGGGGCGCATATGGGAGGCCGCGCCCTCAACCCCCCTAAAGCCCGGTAACCTAGCTACTTCGGGAGGACACGGCCAAAGCTACCGGGTGCCCGGTAGGAACATTGTCCGATGAGACGAGCGACCGCTCAGCCGCGACTTCGGAGAAGGAAACTGACGAACGGGTGGAACGCCTTGGGGGGGTGCAAGAACCCGCACGTCAGGAACGCAGCGGATGCCGCTGCATCGGAACCACGCGCCTTTAATGGGACCGCGTCGAGTCAATTCACAGGAACGCTGATTTAAAAGGACAACTTTGTGTCCAAACATCCGCTTGAATGACCGCGCGGCCTCTTGGACGGCGAAAGGCCATAACACCGTCCGGCCCTGGGTTCGCGCAACCGCCAGAGGAAACCGCGGGCGCGCAATGGCTGGGGTGTTCTTTTTTTACCGGGGCCCGGAACTATTCGGGCGTTCTCTCCGTATTGCTCATACCACAGCTCCTCAACCCCCCGAGCATATACCCTCATCTGTGGGCCATACCTGGCACCCTGGCCCCCCGGCCGGGGTGCTCCTATGTCGGGCGGGCCCAATCTGGGTTTCTCACTGTTAATGGCGCACTTGGCGAGGCGGGCAAACACTCCCACATCGGCCGCATGTTGCGTAAAATTCCCTTCATTAAGCCGATGGCGCCGACGCTGGCGAAAGTACCGCCGGCCGGTCCTGACTGGCTGCACGAGGTCAAGTTCGACGGCTGGCGCGCCCAGATCCATATCGAAGACGGCGCCGCTACGCTTTACTCCAAGAACGGCGCCGACATTCACGAGGCGATTTCAGCTCGTTGCGGCCAGCGCTAGCGCAAGTCCCAGCCAAAAGCGCCGTCGTCGATTGCGAACTGATCGCCTGCGATGAAACCGGCATGCCGAGCTTTCGTTCCCTCATGAACCTCGGAAACGAGGCCCCAGCCCTCTGTCTCTGGTGTTTCGACCTCTTGTCGCTGGACGGCGTAAGGATCACGCCCCTGCCCCTCGTCGAGCGCAAGGCCCTGCTGTCAAACCTCGTTGCGATGATCGACGACAAGCATCTGCAGTTCTGGGGAGACTTCCCGGAGCGCGCCGCCATAATTGAGTACGACGGTGGTGCAACTAGAGAGCTTGCCGAGCGAATGGCGCTCCAGCAAGCGAACAAGAGAGTGAAGAAATGAAGAAGCTAAGCAAGGCGGCAGCGGCCGAGAAGTCCAAGAAGATCTCGGACGCAATGCGCAAATATTGGCGCAAGCGCAAGGCCAAGGAACGCAAGGCGGCGTAATGACTTTCAATAAAATCGAATGGTACGACATCTGCCGTAAGCTGCGCCCCGGCCTGACGTGGGACGACTACGAGGTCATTTGGCAGGACTTTCTTGACCATATGCGGCGGCGGGAGCTGCACTCAGCCCGAGATCGAACCCACTTCCCTGAAAACCCTTCTTCACTGCACTGTTTAGACTCTGATGGAGTGCAGTTGTTGCACTCAGGCGAAATCTTGAAGACGTTAACGCTCAAGGCTCCGAGGGCTTTTGGAGAAGCGCTGCACGTAGGCGCTGCGTTCATTGGGCCAGCACTGATGATGGTCCTAGTGGCAGGATTATCGCGACCTCATCGACTCACTGAAAACGTCAGGATACAACGCCGCGGCGCGGTCCATGGCGCCAGTTTCGCGATAGGCCATTGGCTCGGCGTTTTCATCCAGCAGCTTGCCATCGATTACCTTTCCCAACACCAGCACGTGGTCGCCGGCTGGGTGTTCGTTCACCACTTGGCATTCAAACCAGGCCAATGCCTCACGCAACAAGGGCGCCCCGGTGCGGCCCGTCGTCCATTCCATTAAAGCTAATTTCTCGGTGCCGGCACGCTGACCGAAGTGGGCGGCCAACTCCAATTGGTTTTTCTTGAGCACGTTGACGCTGAACGCCCGGCCGTGCGTCAGCAGCCCGTAGGACGAATGGTGCGGATTGATGCTCAACGCCAGAAGCAAGGGATCGAAAGACACCTGCATCACCCAGGCGGCGGTGAAAGCGTTGCGTACTTCCTCGTGGGCCATGCCAGCCACATAAACACCTTGCGTCAGACGTTGAAACAAAGCGGCGATGGAATCGCTCATGCATCCCTCCATCTTGTGAGGTCCAATTTACGGGATCTTCGACGAGGCTATCCGCCAATGATCGCATCTGGTAACAGTTTGTTGCGGTGTGCAAAAAACCGCCGTGATACATTCCCCTGATCTAACTGTAGGCTCTCTCATTGAATGCGCGGACACTTGCGCGCGCGGTCGAGCACGCGCCGCGCGAGAATGGAGACGATCCGCTCGTAAATATCCTCGAGGCTCTCGATTTCGACTTCGCCGTTCGCAGATGCAGGCCGTCTCCAGCATCCGAAAGAGATTGCCAACCGCCACCTTCCGACTGATGCGGACAAGCAAGTTGTCGCAGATGATGTGTCCCGCTCTTATCATTTCGCCGGCACGCAACTCTGATTTCAGCTGTTACGGAATTGGCGATAAAGCATTCGCGGTGTGCCTTATCGTGTAGCCAATCGATATCTGTCTGCGTCGGCTGCTTGTCGCCGCTGTAAGAAATTTTCGGATGCAATTCGACGCGTGTGATGGCGAACTTGCCATCAACATTCTTTTCAAGGCGCCCGACGGCGTTGTCTTCGTAGCTGTCGACAACGAAACCCTTGTTAGACGCCACCGCGAGAAAAACGTCAGCATGTGGCAGCTCGACAGCGCGGCGACAAACGCGGTCTCGGGATCGACGCGCTGTGGATTGCCCAAATACGCGGGCGCGGCGGAACCGGGCACCTGAACGCCGTTGTCGAAACTCACCACCGCGCGCCTTCATCTTTGACTTCACAATGCTAAGCAGATGCGCTTCCCAACGCACGAGGGCGTCGCGCTTCTCGGTCAAATACGCGTGCCTGTTATAGACCCAGCCAACACTGCCGCGTCTGACGCGCCCTTGGATGCGATCAATCAAATCTTCGCCCACTCCAAGCTTCGCGAGATTGGTCGCTGCCGTTCTACGTAAGTCATGAACACCGGTGTCCGGCTTGCCGTCGCCATCGACCATCCCGAGCTTCTCCGCGAGTTCTGCATATGCGTGGTCGGGTGTGTGTCGGCTCATTGGCTTGTAGAGCCGCTTGCCGCGACTAACGGCGGGAAATAAGAACGGCGACGTCTCGTCGATGATCCCGTTCAGAATTGCGAGTGACCGCGGCGTCAGCGGCGCGCTATGAGGCAGGCCACTCTTCGTGCGCTCGCCAGGAATTTCGAAAACGTCGCCTTGCAGTTCATCGCGACGCATGCCGCACACTTCGCTTAGCCGCAAGCCAGTCAGCAGGAGCAGTCGTAATACGGCACCAACTCGCGGCGACGTATGATTATCAAGCGCGTGCCACCAGCGACGGATCTCATTGTCGCTCAGCACTCTCTCTCGTGCCGCTTCTTTTGCCCGCTTTCGAATACCAGCGGCTGGGCTTGCCACGATGAGATCCTCGGAGAGCGCCCAGTTGAGAGTCGCAGTTACCAGCGACTGGCATCGATTAGCTTGGATGCCGGAGACGGCGCCTGCAATGTCGTCGAGAGCCTCGATAATATCGCGACGGGTCAGATCCGCCACTCTGCTCGAGCCGAGCCGGTTGCGTAGATGTCGTTCGAAAAGCTCCGCATCAGCTTGCCAAGATTTCTTCTTGGGCTTGGCGTGCTGATCGAGCCAGCGGTTAAAAAGATCGGCAAAAGTGTCCCCGACATCGCGTGGATCATGACCGTCCATCTTGACGGCGCGGCGATGGTCGGACGCCTTCTCGGTTGCGGAGCTTAGGCTGAGGTAGCCCTCACGGTCGTTTTCGTTGAAGCTTCCGAGCGTTGCGATGCGCTCGACATCCCCGACGTAATAGCGGACACGCCAGACCCGATTTCCGAGTGGAGTTCCATCTGGAATGCAATCCAGCTGCAGCCCCCGGATGCCAGTGAAGGTGTATCGCTTCCGTCGACCGTCGACCGGGGCGAGCATTGCTACGATGCGGGGATGAGGGTTGATCTTCGGCATGCGGGGACTTATGCCATGCGCGCTCGTTTTCTGTCACGCCCCAGTCACGCTCAAGACCGACGCATCAAGGGTCCTGCTGACTCCTCGTGTCCTAGAGAAAAACGCCGTATGTATATGAAATTATAATATTTATAAGGGACAGCGAGGGACAGTGCGAGCCACCAGCTGACACCCATAAAATCAACACCCCATGATTGTGGATCTAGAGGTCCCCGGTTCAACTCTGGGAGGCGGTACCATTTTTTCCCAATGGCTTGCGCGTGGCACTTCATGCGCTCGTTTGGAAGCCAGCAGATCCTAGGACCAGACCTACCTAGCACAGGCGTCCCGGCGCGGCGCTCCCAGAGTGAGCTATCGCCCGCTTCCCTCGCTACGCTCGTCGCTAACAAGCTGAGCAGCCGGGGTACAGGGGGACGCAACCACGCCCTACGCCCGGAACTGCCCCCAGAAAATTACGCAACAAAATGTCTTATGATATGATCCGCCTAGCCCGGAGAACGGAACGGATTAGGCAAACCAAGGGCAAACCATGTATTGATAATCCAAGTGAGCATATTAAAAGCCGTTATTCTACACCCCTGCACCCTTAGTCTTCTAGGATAAGCTATATACTTTTCATCTCTGACAGGCGGGCTACCAAAACTTGCCGAAATTTTCTCCAGTATATACCGCAGACGTCACCTTAAAATAGACGCATATATAGCCCAGAGATCCCCTGGCCAAGAAAGTCCGAAAGTAATCCGAATATATTCGGAAAACGCGTACATTCGTTCCGTTCGTTCCACTCGGCGGGTCGGTAAGAGGTCCGAACGCATTTTCAAGAAACCGCAAGGGAACCGTGTCCGTGTCCAGTAGGTCTATACCCATTGCCCATGCACGGGGGGCCCGATGTGGCACCTTATACGGCAGAGATAAGCTTGACGCCCTTCAAGCACTTTCCGTTTTCGGTGACGGTCAAGGACGGCAGGGGAAGGCTTGTCGGAGCGTTTCCAGCTACTAGCAGAGAAGACGCGGAATCCCTGGTGGCTCGAGTTCTTGAGGCCCTCGAGGACGAGGAGTCCAAAAAGGCTTCTTAAGGACCCAGATCTTATCTAGCGTACGAGTAGATTTCACTTAGGCTCCCGGCGCCACTATCCCCTCCTGAGGGAGCGGCTTCGTTCGGTATTATCCTCAAGAAATTTCGCTGCCAAAATTGGCGAAAGCCGAGATTTGCCTTATGCTGTGCGGCAGCAACTTAGGCGGGGATCTCCAAATGATCGATTGGGCTAACCGCGAGCTATCGACCCTTGAGGGCCAACTCGCATTTTGGAAGTGCGGCATTGCCCGTATCTTCAACGGGCCGTCCAGCAACGACGACATTACCGAGGATGTTATCGCAACCATCGAGCGGCACATATCCAACTGGCGGGATCTGATGGCCCGACACAACGTGCCGGTCGTGCCTCCCTCTACTGATTCGTCGTCATAGCGTCGCGCGCATTCCCCGTCGGCTTCACGGCGAATAGCAGAAGGCCTGCGATGAGGATCAGGGCGCTCGCGGCTTGGAACGTCGCTCCGAATGGCACGTGCTGATCCTTCAGCATACCGCCGACGTAGGTCATCACGCCGCCGGCGGTCGTCCCGACGAAATTCAACAGCCCGTAGGCGGTTGCCCGGTGGCGGAAGTCGGTCACAGTGCATACGGCCGGCATAAGGTTGGCGTCGAGAAATCCTTGCGACATTCCGGCGACGAACACGCACGCGAGAATGAGCGGGATGTAGGCGGTTGCGCCGATGGTGAACAGGCACGGCGCCGCGATGCAGAAGCCGATCGCCGGGACAAACGCGCGGGCTCGCGGGTTCGATTTCGACCACCAGTCCGAAGCGTTGCTGGCGATCAGCATTCCGGCGAAAGCTGCGCCGTTGAAAGCCATCGGCCCGTATATTCCGGCCAGCGTCGGACTGACGCCGAGCTCGGCGCGAAAGAATTCCGGCAGCCAGTTCCGCACCGGCCAATAGACCGCCCCGTTCAGCAGGTTCATCGCGAGAAGAAACAGGAAGCTCGGCGTCGCAAGAAGCGTCGCGAACACCTCCTTCCAGGGAAGCGAGCCGCTTTCCTGCTGCGCTTCGCCTGGCCGCGGTAAAACGCGACCGTCCGCCGGATGCGGCAGGAAAATCATCAGCACCAACGCGTAGGCGACGCCGATTGCGCCGAAGGCGAGAAATCCCGCTCGCCAGCCGAACAACTCCGCAATGCCGCCGCCGAGGCCGCCGAGGACCGATCCGGCGTAGACGCCGCTGAGATGCAGTCCCGTCGCGCGGCTGCGGGTGGCGCCGCGGTGATACTCGACGATCAGCGACACGGCAGCCGGCATGTAAAAGGCTTCGCTGATGCCGAGCGTGGCGCGTCCGACGAGTATTTCAGCGAACGAGTTCGCAATGCCCGTGTAGAACGTCGCGGCTGACCAGATGAGCAAGCTCGCGATGATGACGGGGCGCTTGCCGAAGCGATCCGCGACGTATCCGGCGACCGGTGAGCAGAACCCGTACACCCAGAGGAAGACGGATGAGAGCAGTCCGAAGCGCTCGTCACCGATGCCGAGATCAGCCTTGATCGGTCCCGGCATCGTCACGACGAGCTGCCGGTCGAGGTAGTTCAGCAGCGCCACGACCCATAGCAGCCCGACGACCGCCCACGCCGCGCGGCTCAAACGTCCTGCCGGCTGATGCATCCCGTTCCCTCTTGCCGCGCCCCTATCCGGCCAGCGTAGCTGGCGAAGGCGAAGACGGGGTAGCGAAAAATCTCACGAGGGCGTTTTACGCCAGGCTGGCCGCGAGATTGATCGCCAGCGCCAGGACCATGGTGTTGAAGAAGAACGAGACAATGGCATGCAGCGTGACCAAGCGGCGGAGCGACCGGTCATTTATCGAGACATCGGAGGTTTGCGACGCAGCGCCTATGGAGGTCGCGAAATAAAAGAAATCCCAATAGTCGGGGGTTGTAGTTTTCGGGAAAGCGAGCGCGGGATCGCCCGTCACGGACAGCTGATCCGGCGCATAATACTCGTGCGCATAATGCAGGGTGAAAGCGACCTGCGTCACCGTCCATGAAACCAAAATCGTTGCCGCGGCCAACCCAGCGAACAGCAGCTTGCCGCCGTTTGATGCGGCCTTCGCCTCGCTCAACAAGCCGAAGATCGCCGCGAAGCTCGAGAACATCGCGAGCAAAATCACCACGAGAATGACGACGGCGCTGTCGTCCTGGCGCGCCGCTCGCGTGCGAATCTTGTCCGAGTGGCAGTCGGTCATGAGGCGAAAGGACATAATCAGATAGGCCGTTCCGCCGAGGCACCAAGCGGACGCCGCACGCACCGCCCCGGGCAGTTCCTTCGGCAAGAGCATCAGAGTGGCGATGCCGATAAGGGCGCCGATAACAACCCTCGGTCGCATGGTCAGCGACCGCCAGATCGAACGAGGGTGATACCAGAGTGATCGTATTCGAGCGCCCGACACGGTGTTTGGCATTGCGGCATCGTCCTTCAAGTTTCCGGCCGCAAGACATCCGTCGCCGTGACGACGACGTCATGGACAGTTCACTCATCGACAATTATCAGAATAATTGGGGTCGCGACCAGTCTTTCGCGTCGCGAATGCGAGACGACTGGTCCGTAGCGATGGCGGCGCTAAATTGCGTCGACGGCCATCAGCAATCCAATGCCCTCAGCCGCTGCAATTCTTGCTCACGCTTGTCCTTGGTGCGCCGCTTGGCGTCGCGACGTCGCTGCCACATCGTCCACCAAGCAAATGGACTGACGATTGCCGCAAATACGATAAGCGCCAGAACAATATTCATTGGATCGAAATCTGCCATTTCCCAGCTCTGCTTTTTGTTGCCACCCCGTTGAGAGCGCCGGGGCGAACAATCCCTCGACAACGTTCGCGCGGCGTCCACAAAACTGCCGCAAATGCCAGCCCCGCGGTATTCAGCCGCTCGTGCTAGCGGCGTCAGTTAAGCGCATAGGCCAACCGGCCTACCGCCTCTCGCTGAATAGGCGATTTGCTGAGAAAAATTGCAGTTTGTTCCGGTCGTTGAGTACGTTTGATCTGATAAGGAATGTCGCTCATGATCAGCTTGGATCACCCAGTTTCCAAACACCCGGTGCACATCGCGCCTGCGAAGCCGCTGGTCGTGGTGATCGAAGACGATTACCGGACGTCGCTCGCGCTAACGATGTTGATCGACGATTGGGGATTTTCCTCTCTCGCCGCGCGATGCGCACGGGAGGTCGTTCGAACGCTTGGCCAGCGCCTTTTCAACGTCTCCGCCATCGTCACGGATGTGCAAATCGAAGGCCAAATGCGTGGCATCAAGGATGCCGTCGCGATTTCTTCAGCTGTCGGGCGTTCCATCCCCACCATCGTGGCGACGGGATATGGCGACTTCGCCGCCGTTGCGGGTTCGTTTCCGGTGATCAGGAAGCCCTTCGATCCCGACATCTTGCACCGGTGGCTGAACCACAAGCTGCCTCGCGCATTGGCCTAGCGGAAGCTCGTGAGTGCTCGACCGAACGCATCAGCTTTTTGTTGCGAGTTCGGTGCGATTGCGGGCTCCGAAATGCGAGAAAAGCGCCGCGAGGTGGATCTTGACTGTTCCTTCGGCAATATCGAGTTCTCGGGCGATTTCCTTGTTCGACAGGCCCCGGCGGACGCAAACCAAAACGTCCCGTTGTCGCGGCGAGATCGGTTTTACCGGAAGGCCATCACCTGCATCTGCGGATGCAACAGGAGGTTCAGGGTTTGCCGGTTTGCCTGGCGTGCCCGGCATCGCCGCCGTCATGAAGCGCGGGACATAGATGCGGCCGTCGAGGATGTCGTTCAGAGCGCCGACGATTTCGTCGTCAGCGAGCGACTTTGGAACGTAGCCGTTCAGTCCCGTCGCCACCGCTTTCAATACAAAGTTTCGTTCCTCCGACCCCGACACGATCGCAACGCGCAAGCCAGGATAGGTATCCTTGACGACACTCAGGCTCTCGGGCCCGGTTATTCCCGGCATCGCGAGATCGAACAGCGCCAGCTCGACATTCGGCGTTTCCGCCAACCGGTCCAAGGCGGCATCGAAGGTGCCGGCTTCGAGAACGGCCTTATATCCCAACCTGTCTTTCAACAGCAGGCTGAAGCCGGTGCGATAGAGACTGTGATCGTCGGCGACGAGTACGGCGCCAGGTCGGAGACTTGCCATCGGTGGATGCTCAACCGGCTTCAATCTTGTGTTGGACGACAGCTGTTTCATGGGCGGCCCCGTTCGACTTCAAAATCGCACTGAGTGTCGCGACGATCAATTCCGGATCGGCCGGCTTCGTCAACCAAGGCTTTCCGGATTTTGAAAGAGCGGCCAAGGTCGCGGAGTTTGTCCCACCCGATAGAATGATGGAGGGGATAGACCGGCCGAGCTTCCGAGACATTCGCGCTATAAATTCGAGCCCGGTTTCCGGACCCCGCAAATCGAAATCAAGAACGGCCGCATCTATGGCAATCCCGTCGCTAAACGCAAGTTCGGCGTCATCGCTTCGTTGGTAGCCGTATACGGAGTTGTTGCGATCGTTCAAGTCGCGGCTTAGCGCCGCCACAATGAGTGGGTCATCATCCAAGACCAGAATGTTTAGACCACGGACGTTGCTCTGGGCCTTGGGCTCTTTCGACAGGCGGGGGCGCGTGTCGATCATCGCCGGTGACGGCAGTACGATCGTAAATCGCGATCCGTGCCTCTGACGTGACGACACCTCAATTTTCATCCCCAAAAGATCAGCGTATCGGCGACAAATCGACAGGCCGAGTCCTAGCCCGTCATTGGCGCCGTAGGCGCGTTGATCGGTGCGAGAAAACTCCTCGAAAATCCTGTCGTGTTGTTCGGGCGAGAGTCCCGGCCCCGTATCGTACACGTCGATCACGCACCGGCCGCCGCGATACCTGGCGGCCAATAAGACGCCGCCGCGTTCGGTAAACTTCAGAGCGTTCGAAACCAGATTGCGGATGATCGTCTCGAGCAGCGCGGCGTCCGTCTCCACGACCCAGTTCTTCGTGTGACTGGAAAATCTCAGACCATTCTGTTCCGCTTCGGCTTTCGAGCCGACCGATACGCGGTCCATGATCTCTGCGATCCAAACCGGAGATATTGCGGGCTCGATCAGCTTGGCGTCGAGGCGCGAGACATTGAGGAGTGCGTCGAACATGCCCTTCAATCCGCGCAAGCCTTCTTCCATTTGTCCGACCAAGGTCATCGCTTCCCCGCCGTGCACGCGTCGTGAAAGTGCGCGAGCAAACAACGTCAGTGCGTGAAGCGGCTGCCGCAAGTCATGGCTGGCCGCAGCCAGGAAGCGCGATTTCGCCTCGGTTGCGCGCTCGGCGTCGGCCTTTGCCCGCTCCAAGCCGATGTTCTGTTCGGCGAGCCGCTGTGTGCGCTCGCGCACCTGGCTCTCAAGGGACTGATTGGCCGCGGCGAGAGACGCCTTTTGCGCGCCGAGCTCCGCGACCAGCGACCGAAGCGATTGCGACAAGACCCGCGCCTCGTCGTATCCGCCGACCTCAGGAAACTCGAGCTGGCGTCCGCGCCGCAGGCCCTCTGCGGAATCCGCAAGCTGCAGCAACGGCCGCGACAGCGTCTCGGCAAGCACCCACGCCAGCAGCGCTGAAAGCGCGGCGAAGACGGCGCCCCATATCGCAATATTCCTTTGCAGGCTCCGGACAGGCGCCAAAGCTAATTTCTGATCCTCGCGTACAAGAACAATCCAGCGAAGACCCGAGTAAGATCGATAGCCATCGCTTTTCGAGAAGCCGGTAAAGTACGATTTGCCATTTGCCCATTGTTCGACGGCATAGTCGGCGATCCCGGCGCGGGCCGCTCTGATGCTCGGCAGATCGAGCTTCGTGCCCGCGATGTCATCGGGGCCGAGCAAAACTTGTCCGCCTTCGCTCACAACTATGACGTCCGCCGGGATGGCATCCTTCATGCTGCCGAGCAACGTATCCTTGACCTCTTCGGCCCAATCCTCGCTCAACGTCGCGCCGAGAACGCCGGCGGCCGCTCCATCGGCGGAAGTCACCGGAACGGCGAGATCGATGAAGTTCGGAACGCCGGGTCCGCGCGTCGAGGACTGTCCTGCTTTGAAGCCCGGAACATTCACTTCGCCGACGAAGGGATCTTCGGTTCCCTTTCGGAACCACGTCTGATCCTTGACGTTACGACCTTCGAGTTCGCCGCCGGAAGCGCTCACGATCTTGCCGTTCGAATCCGCGAATCCGACCCAGGAATAGTCGGAATATGCCGTTCGAAATCTTTCGAGGGTTGCGCGCAAGGAGTCCGGTGACTTTGTTTTCGCCGGGATCTCGCCGACGCCAGCCAGATTTTCGAGCGACTGCAGTCGTTCGAACATTGCGCGGTCCAGCTTGTCCTGGGTCTCATCGGCCAACAGAGCGAGAGTTCGGCCGATCTGTTTCTCCAGCCCATTCACGGCATCGCGCCCGATCACGTAGGATACGGCGACAGTCAGGAGTAGCGACACGATGGAGATCGCCGCTGCAATTAACAATTTCAAAGAAACGCGGTTCATTCGTTCGCTCATGCAATCGGGATCGCGCGGTAACCTCGATCCAAATCAAGGCTTATGTGAAGCACTGTTTTTTGCAGCGCCGAACGAGTGCAGGCAATTCCGCGCAGCTGGCGCTATGCAATAGGCCATATAGCCTATTGGATGCTAGGCAGACCTAGGTCGCCGGGCCGAGTTGCATTGGCATTTCAATGAGTGCATGTCTCTAACGCGGTAGGTGGGCAGTCAATTTGAATTCGGTGGTGTCTCACGTACTTGCGATCGCTCAACAGCGAGCGACTCTGTTTCGTCGAAGCCGTGCGCATCGCTTTTCTCCTGCCCGGCGCCGCTTCGATTGACGGGGCCCGGTTCCCCCGCCGGGCCCCGTATCACCTCGCGGTGGAGCACCAATCCCGAGATACTGCGGATCCCCTTCAGATCGTTCGCGACGGACCGCCGCGCCCGACAAACAAGTAGGCGATGCAGAAACCGGCAACGAAGCCGCCGACGTGCGCCATATAGGCGACCCCGCCGGTATCGGCTGTCGCATTGGTATAAGCGATCGATCCCAGGCCACTGAGCAGCTGTAGAACGATCCAGAAGCCGATCACGACGATTGCCGGCATCTCAACGATGTTTCGATAGATGAGCACGTTCACACGGGCATGCGGGAACATCAAAAGGTAGGCGCCGAGTACGCCGGCAATGGCTCCCGATGCGCCGAGGTTCGGCACGTTTGATCCGGCGCTGAAGAAATATTGCGCGATGGTCGCCGCGATGCCCGCAACGAGATAAAAAATGAGAAACTTGAACGACCCTAAGCGATCTTCGACGTTATTGCCGAATATCCAGAGATAAAGCATGTTGCCGAAGAGGTGCATCCAGCTGCCATGCATGAACATGGCCGTGAATATAGTTGGGATGTTGCTGACAGGGTCTTCACGGAAGCGGCTCGGGACGAACGCCCATTGCCGGATGAAGCTCTCGCCGGCGTTGAGCTCAACGAGGAAGACCAGGATGTTGATGGCGAGCAGACAGTAGGTGACGACCGGCACGGTCCGAACGTCTGAGTTGTCGTCGCCTATCGGAAACATCGCAATATCCTCCTACCAGCGCAACTTTGCTTCCAAAGTATATCCAGACGGGCGTGGCAAGTCCGCAGCCGCTATCGTCGTCGGCATTCGCTCGCGCAAGGTCCGCTGTGCCCTTCCAATACTTTCAGAGGGGTGAACTCGTTGCTTGCTTAGGATTTGCGGGTCTCGTTGCCGACATCAGGTAATTGACGCCCGTATCAGATGAGCGCGACCAGACGTCTTGCAGCGGATTATATGTGATGCCTTCGAAGTTTGGCGCCGGAAGTCCCGCGGCCTCGGCATAGCGGGCGAGGTCCTCGGGCGTGATGAAGCGCTCCCACTGATGCGTCCCGCGTGGCAGCCAGCCGAGCACGTATTCGGCGCCGACGATGGCCAGCGCCCATGCTTTGAACGTGCGGTTGATTGTCGAGAAGACCGCGAGACCTCCCGGGCGCACTAAAGCGGCACATTCGCCGACGAACTTCGCTGGGTCGGGCACGTGCTCGACGACCTCAAGGCACGCGATGATATCGAACGTGCGGCCCTCCGCGACGAGATCTTCGACCCTCTGCGCGCGATAATCGATCGCCAGGGCTTGCGTCTCGGCATGGCCTTTCGCAATTGCGATATTGCGTTCGGATGGATCGATCGCCGTGACGTCGGCACCCATCCGTGCGAGCGGCTCGGCAACGAGCCCGCCACCGCAGCCGATATCGAGAGCGCTCAGACCTTTGAGTGGCCTCAGCGCCTTCGGATCGCGAGAAAAAGTTTCGACTGCCTTGTCGCGAATGAAAGACAGGCGCGGCGGACCGATCTGATGCAGCGGCCTGAATTTACCTTGAGGGTCCCACCACTCTGAAGCGAGGCGCGAAAACCGCTTCACCTCTTCAGCATCAAGGGTCGGGTCCGAGCCGCTCGGCGGCTTCTGGCTTCTTTCGGCGGCAGTCATGGCGATCTCCAATCGCCCGTACTCGTCAACCGGACGCCTGGATTGTCAAGCGATGGGGCAATCGGACAAGGTGGTGGCGGTTGCGGGGGGGCGCGCGAGCCGCTAAGAAGCGCCGAACCCAATTGCAAATCTGACACTCGGCCGGCCCTGGTTCGGGCCTGAGCAGGCCTTTATCAGGCACGGGAAAGCGCTATCAGAATGGCGACGGTCGTTATGAAATTCGGCGGCACATCGGTCGCCAACATCGAACGTATTCAGAACGTCGCCCGCCACGTCAAACGCGAGGTCGACGCCGGTAACAAGGTAGCCGTCGTCGTCTCGGCAATGGCTGGCGTTACCAACCAGCTGGTCGGCTGGGTGAAAGAGGCGTCACACCTCTACGACATGCGCGAGTATGATGCCGTCGTCGGGACCGGAGAACAGGTCACCGCCGGGCTGCTTGCGATCGTGCTGCAGTCGATGGGTTACAAGGCACGCTCCTGGACCGGTTGGCAAATACCGGTCAAGACCAATGCGGCGCACGGTTCGGCGCGCATCGCCGACGTGCCGGGCACTGAAATTCGAAAGCGCATCGAGGGCGGCGAAATTGCAGTCGTCACGGGATTTCAGGGCATCGAGCCGAGAGATAATCGCGTCACGACACTTGGCCGCGGTGGATCGGATACGAGCGCTGTTGCCATTGCCATCGCGCTTGATGCCGATGTTTGCGATATCTACACCGATGTCGACGGTGTCTACACAACTGATCCGCGCATCGTCCCAAAAGCCCGGCGATTGTCGAAAATCTCCTACGAAGAAATGCTGGAGATGGCGTCGCTCGGATCGAAGGTACTGCAGACGCGCTCGGTTGAATTGGCGATGGTCTACAAGGTCAAGACGCGCGTCCTGTCGAGCTTCGTTGCGCCCGAAGCCATGAAGCCGTTCAGTATCGACGATATCGAAAATACCGGAACCATTGTTTGCGACGAGGATGAGATCGTGGAACAGCAAGTCGTGAGCGGCATCGCCTATGCGAAAGACGAGGCCAAGGTCACGCTCCTCAAGGTGGACGATAAGCCCGGCGTCGCGGCACGCATCTTCGGGCCTTTGTCCGATGCGAGCATCAACGTCGACATGATCGTCCAGAACGTCACACCCGACGGGAAGCACACCGACATGACGTTCACGGTCCACACCGGCGAATTGGCACGGGCCCTCGACGTTTTGAAAAAGGCCAAGATCGACATCGGTCACTTCGATATCAAAAGCTCGGCCGACGTCGTGAAAGTCTCTGTGATTGGCGTCGGCATGCGCAGTCACGCTGGTGTTGCGGCGCGCATGTTTAAAACTCTGTCCGAAAAGGGCATCAATATCCACGCCATCTCGACGTCAGAGATAAAAATCAGTGTATTGATCGATGCTGCCTATGCCGAACTCGCCGTCCGGGCGTTGCACACGGCTTACGGCTTAGACAGCGACTAGACGCAGAGCTCGCTCCGGCCGCGTCTTTTCTATCCCTCAGGTCAGCCGCCAGGGCAGGTGGCGTAACAGGTGGATGACTGGCACGGTAATGGTAGTGCGGCGTGGTGACGATCCTAGACCCCTTCCGAGCGAGACCTCGCTCCGCGTCATCATGCGCGGGCTGCGCGAGATCATGGCCGAGGGCGGCGGGGGCCAGGAGAAGCTCGATCGCATCGTTCGCCAGATCGCCGGCGTCATGGTCGCCGAAGTGTGCTCGATCTACCTGAAGCGCCAGGACGGCTCGCTCGAGCTTTTCGCAACGGAAGGCCTCAATCCCTCGGCCGTCCACAAAACGCGGTTGAAGCGCGGAGAAGGTCTCGTCGGGCGATGCTCGGAGCTGGCCGTTACGATCAACGAGCCGGAAGCATCGAGCCATCCCGCTTTTTCCTATCGGCCGGAAACGAGCGAGGAAATTTATCATTCGCTGCTGGCGGTGCCGATCTCGCGCTCGGGTCAGGTCCTCGGCGTTCTCGTCATCCAGAACCGGACGCCGAAAGAATATTCCGACGAAGACGTCGAGGTAATGCAGGCGACGGCAATGGTCGTCGCGGAAAATCTCATCTCGGGTGCCGTTGCCGGAACGGGCGCTGCGATCGAGGTGTCGCTGTCGCAGCCGATGGCGATCGAGGGAGAGCCGCTATCAGAAGGCATTGCCCTCGGGCACATCGTGCTGCACGAACCGCGCATCGTCGTCACCCAGTTGATGGCGGAGAACCCAACTGCCGAACTCGATCGGCTCGATTTGGCGCTGAAGCGGCTACAGGCGAACATTGACGAGATGTTCGAACACGAGCATTTGGCGGCGGCCGGCGAGCATCGCGACGTGCTCGAAGCCTATCGCATGTTTGCCCACGACAAGGGATGGCACCGTCGCCTTCGCGAGGCTGTCGAAGGCGGCCTTACGGCTGAAGCCGCGGTCGAGCGCATTCAAAATGCCATGCGGACGCGAATGCTGCGCCAGCACGACACATATTGGAAGGAGCGCCAGCGCGACCTCGACGATCTCTCCGACCGGTTGCTGCGCGTGCTTTCGGGCCGGCTCAAGAGTTCGGAGGAGGGCAGCGGCTTGCCGCCGGACGTCATCCTCGTCGCGCGTACGATGGGCCCGGCCGAGCTGCTCGATTATGACCGCAGCCGGTTGCGCGGCCTTGTGGTCGAGGATGGATCGAGCCAGAGCCATGTCGCCGTTGTTGCCAAGGCGCTGGGCATCGCAGCCATCGGCCAGGCGATCGGTATCGTCGAGCGCGTTAGTGCGGGCGATGCCGCAATTATCGATGCCGTGACCGGCGAGGTTCATCTTCGCCCGACAAGCGAGCTCATCACCGCTTACTCCGACAAGGTCCGGTTTCGGGCTCGCCGGCAGAAGCGTTATCAGGCATTGCGCGACCGGCCGGCGGTCACGAAGGACGGCATCAGGATCTCGCTGATGATGAATGCCGGTCTGCTCGTCGACATGCCGCATTTGGCCGAATCCGGAGCCGATGGAATCGGGCTTTATCGCACTGAGCTGCAGTTCATGCTGTCGGATTCGTTTCCGCGCCTCGACCGGCAGACCCAGCTCTATCGCGCCGTGCTCGAAGAGGCGGGCGGAAGGCCGGTCGTCTTTCGTACGCTCGACGTCGGAGGCGACAAGATTCTCCCTTATCTCCGGCAGCCGAAGGAAGAAAACCCGGCGATGGGCTGGCGGGCAATCCGCATGTCGCTCGACCGGCCGGAGCTGTTCCGCCTGCAGATGCGCGCCATGCTCAAAGCCGCGGCCGGGTGCGAGCTGAAAATCATGATCCCGATGGTTTCGGCAGCCTACGAACTCGGCGCCATCCGGGCGTTGATCGAGCGCGAAAAGGCGTTCCTGCTGAAGCACGGGTATCGGCTGCCGGACAACGTGCTGGTCGGGGCGATGTTCGAAGTGCCGGCGCTACTTTTCGAGCTCGACGCATTTCTGACGCGGGTAGATTTCGTTTCGGTCGGCTCGAACGATCTGATGCAATTCCTGTTCGCCGCCGACCGTACCAATGCGCGCGTCGCGAGCCGCTTTCGACGTGCTGGCTCCAGCGCCGCTCAGAGCTTTGAGGACGCTCGTAAGGGCCGCCAAGAAATATAAAGTGCCCGTGACCGTTTGCGGCGAAATGGCCGGCAGTCCGCTCGAGGCCATGACGCTCATCGCATTGGGATTGAGATCGTTGTCGATGGCGCCCGCCTCGATCGGTCCGATCAAGACGATGATCCTGTCGCTGGATGCTGAAAAAGCAACGGCCTGCGTCGAGGAACTTCTGAAGGAAGGTGCGAAAGACGTTCGCCCGTCGCTGCAGCAGTTTGCCGAAACCGAGCGCGTTGCGATCGACGGGTAATACTCGCGACGGCTCGAGACGGGCTTTGACAAATGTAAATTTTTAGCGAAGATAGCGCCTGAGGGTGAGGGGCCGGCGGCGTTGTGCCGGGTAAAGTATGCGTCGGGGCGTCGGGCGGAGCGTTTCGGTCAGCGGACGTGCGCGAAGTGAGCGCACGGAGCGCGACCGCGATGATAATCCGCAGCAACTTCAAGTATCGGAAAGTCGCGCGCTGATTGCGCGGTTCTTCATCGATCTGCGTCGAGCGTTGAGGCTGACGCTGCCGCAAGCGGCGCATTACGTACAGGTCCATCCCGAAGTGATCGAGACGCTCGAAACCGGGCAGATCGAATATCTGCCGCCGTGGCCCGAAACGACGCGCCTCGTATTGACTGTATGCGTCGATGGCGGGCGTTAACGGCCGTCCGGCGCTGAATGCCATCGGCAGCCCTGCTCGTCGTGTTGTCGCCGGCCGGCTCCGGAAGGAGAGAAACCCAGCGTTCTGCCTCTGAGGCCGGCGGACACTTCCGGCGCGCCGGCTCGGCAATTGCCAGCGGGGCGCGGCGGCTACCGCAAGACGCGATGCATCAGATTCGGCAACGGCCTCAACGAGCGCTCTACGCCCTGTCACTGCCGCTCGGTCTTCTGCTGCTGATGCTCCATACTTCCGTCTTTGCCCTGGTCGCCAAGCCATTTGACGCGACCGTCCGCTCGGTGAGCGTTTACTTTCAGGAGCATTTCGCCCCCGTCCGCGATGGCCTGAGATACATCGAAGTCGACGATCCGCGGTCGCGCCGGGCCGACAAATTGCGGATCGGCGGCGGTTCGTATTAGATGCGCTCCCGGCTGCCTGGTGGCAGCCAAAATGGACCGCATCGACCGACAGCATGACAGCACTGCCGCGCGACAAACTCGACCGCCTTTTCGAGCGCTGGATGGCCATCCAGGACGAGCTCAATCACGGCGTATCGCAAGCCGCCTATGTCAAACTTACGAAGGAGTTTTCGGATCTGAGCCCGGTCGCGGCGCAGATCGAGGCGCTGCGCAAAGCGGAGAGCGAGAGCGACGACCTCGAACAGTTGATCCGCGATTCCGTCGGCTGAAAAGGATATGGTCGATCTCGCCTACGCCGAACGCACGGCGCTATCTGAGCGCATCGCGGCGCTCGAACAGCAGCTTCAGGATCGCGCTTCTGCCCAAGGACGCGGCGGATGAAAAAAGCGCGATCCTCGAAGTCCGCGCCGGCACGGGCGGCGACGAGGCGGCACTGTTCGCGGCCGATCTCTTCCGCATGTATTCGCGCTATGCCGATCTCAAAGGCTGGAAGACCGAAATCATCTCGGCGTCGGAGAACGATCTCGGCGGCTACAAGGAAATCGTCGCATCGATTACCGGGCAGGGCGTGTTTCGCCCGCCTGAAATTCGAATCGGGCGTGCACCGGGTGCAGCGCGTTCCGGCGACGGAGGCGAGCGGGCGCATTCATACCTCGGCGGCGACCGTCGCCGTGCTGCCGGAAGCCGAAGACATCGACATCGACATCAAACCGGAAGATATCCGCATCGACACGATGCGCGCCGGCGGCGCCGGTGGCCAGCACGTCAACAAAACCGACAGCGCCGTCCGCATGACGCATTTGCCGACCGGCATCGTCGTCGTCTCGGCGGAGAAATCGCAGCATCAGAACCGGCGCCTGGCGATGGCCGTCCTGAAGGCGCGCGTCTACGATCTCGAACGGGAGAAGGCCGCGACCGAGCGGTCGGAAGCGCGCAAGTCGCAGGTTGGCTCCGGCGACCGGTCGCAGCGGATCAGGACCTACAACTTTCCGCAGGGCCGCGTCACCGATCATCGCATCAATCTGACGCTCTACAATCTCGATGAGGTGATGACCGGCAATGGGCTCGATACGTTGATCGACGCGCTGATCACCGATCATCAGGCGACGATGCTGGCCGAGCTCAGCGCGGCATGATGCTGCGATAATGCCGGCCGAGGCGCGAGCTCAATGCAGCCTTTCCGCTCCGATCAAACAATCGGAACGGCGTTGGCGCTGATGACGCGAGCCTTCGCCGCCGCCGGAATAGAATCTGCCCAACGCGATGCGCGCTTCCTGCTGCAGGGCCTCCTCGGGCTCGACGGGGCGGTGCTGCTGACGCAACCTCAGCGGCAGCTCGGCGACAATGCGCGGACGCGTCAGCGACGCCGTGCGACGCCGGCTGGCGCACGAGCCGGTTTCGCGCATTCTCGGTCGGCGCGAATTTTACGGACGCGATTTCATCGTCACGCCCGACGTGCTCGATCCGCGCCCCGATACGGAAGCCGTCATCGACCTGGCGCTCGACATCGTGAGGTCGAGCGGCTTCGGCGGCAAAGCCGCTGTCGATTGCCGACATCGGCACGGGCTCGGGCATTCTGATCGCGACGCTGCTTGCCGAATTGCCGAACGCACGAGGCGTCGCAACCGACGTCAGCCCGGCGGCGCTCGCCGTAGCACGGCAGAACGCTGAGCGGCTTGGCGTCGCGGACCGAGCGACGTTCGTTGCGACACGTGGTCTCAATGGATGCGCCGGCCCCTTCGATCTGATCGTTTCGAACCCACCTTATATTGCGACGAAAGAGATTGCCGGGCTTGAGCCCGAGGTGCGCGGACTACGATCCCATGGTGGCGCTTGATGGCGGTCCGGATGGGCTGGGCGTCTACCGTGAAATCGCCCGAAACGACATCGGAATAACAGCAGCCTTCAGCGTGCATTGTCCTTGAGGTCGGAGCTGGACCAAGCCGCTGACGTGGTAAAGCTATATTTGTAGCCGCCGGGTGGCTGTCCTTTGGACCGGCGAAAGGATCTCGGTGGCCATGTCCGGGCTGTGGCGCTGGAGATACATTCCTAACGCAACCAATCATTTCTATTTGCGGATTTGTGTTTCCGAGGTAATATCACTGTCGACGAGTTTGATCGGATGTGCCTGGAACAGGTGATGCCGCGAATGCGGCGCGCGAGGCCGGCCGTCCCATCTCAGATCATCAGCGCAAATTTCGCGGGCCTGCTGGTCCGCTGAATGGCGGGTGTCGAGCCCCTTATCCTCGATGCCGCGAGCGCTGGCTAAAAAGCTCCTTGAGGACGGCTTCGAACATTCGTTGCAGGCGTCATGACAAGGATTACTGCGATTTTGCCCGAGACAGTGGGGCGAAGAGCCGGGGCTGCGGTCCGCGTGGGGCAGCGGTGACTTTTAGGATCGTCTTTTTGAATTGGATCGGAGGATCCATGGCGCGCGCATCGCCGATGGGCGCGCGCGAACAGTAAAATATCAACAAGTATGAACGGGAGCCCATGAGGCAAGGACAACAGAACCGTCGCGGTCGCGGTCGGACAACAATAATAACAACAACCGCAAATCGCAAAATCCCTTGATGCGCAGCTTTGAGAGCTCGGGACCGGACGTGAAAATCCGCGGCACGCCCTCGCATATCGCCGAGAAGTACATCACGCTGGCGCGGGATGCGCTGTCGTCCGGGCGATCCGGTGCTTGCTGAGAATTATCTGCAGCACGCCGAGCACTACAATCGCATCATCCTGGGCTACCGCGAGCAGATGGCGCAGCAGGGCGGCATGATCCGCTCGGCATACGGCGCCGCTCGGACGCACACGCTTGCCGGTCCTGACGGTACGACGGCGACGAATTCGGCGACGACGACGGTGACGAGTTCGGCGTTCAGCTGCAGCAACCGCTCGGAGGACAGGGCGACGGCCAGCCGGATCGCAGCAGCCTTTTCAACAGCCGCAGCGCAATTTCGATAATCAGAACCGCGATAATCAGAACCGCTACGATCGCCAGCAGCGCCACGATCAGCGCGGAGACCGCTTCAACAATAATCGCCCAGACAACGCGGCGATGGCCAGCGCTTTGACCGCAACGACAGAGGCGATCGCGGCGGCCAGGATTTTCGCGGCGACCGTTACGATCGAAACGGATCGGGTGGCGGAGACCATCGCTATCGCGACGATCGGCGGCCGCATGGCAACGGCAACGATGGCCAGCAGGGTGACGGCGGGTATCGCCGCCGCGACCGCTATCAGGGTCCGAACGGCGCCGACCGCGATCCAACCGCCGGCGGCTTTCAGCCAACGGTCAATCAACCGCCGCCACAGCAGCCTCTAACGGCCACCGAACGCCCTGCCCCGCCACCGCAACCCGCACAAGCGCCCGTGGCGGAGCAAGAGCAGCCGGCTTTCCTCCGCCGACCGGTGCGCCGTCCGCGCCGCGAAGAGCCCGAGGTGAAGGCAGCGCCCGCGCCCGCACCTGCGGCAACGGAAGACCAGGACTAGGAACAGGTTTCGCGGCCTAGCCGTTGCGCGTCCACGTCCGCTGCGAAGGCTTCACAACTCTCGTCGGTTTCTGACTTTGAGTGCGTTCCGCTATTGCGCGCCGAACGCCTGCGATGCCGCGCGCGTAAGCGGCGAAGTTCGTCCGCCCCAAACTCATCGACAGAACCGACACGGGATCGTCAGATCGCGCACCCTGATCGACATCCTCTGCTGCTCACCGCGCGCACTCTGGCCGTGCGCCAACCTCAGTTAACGCGGCGCTTTCGAGCTGTTCCAGCATCATTCTCTTAACCGGATCGCCGTAGAGGGCATGAACCCTTGCTGACGCAACATTCGACATATGCGAGGCTCTGTTCGAGCTTTGCCGACACGGCCTCTTTTTCAGGCGCTGCCCGATCCTATATCAGCATCGTATCGGGCCGGACGGGGACGCCTCACATTGGGTCTTTAGCCGCGCCGAAGCTGGACTAAAATCTGATGGCATTCCGTCCGCGCCTTTGGGTGGATCGAATGCGCTGGAGGAGCAGACATGAATTTCGAACGCTACACCGATCGCGCCAAGGGCTTCGTTCAATCGGCCCAGGCGTTAGCGCTTCGTGAAAATCACCAACAGGTTACACCCGATCATCTTCTGAAGGTGCTTCTCGACGACCCCGAAGGTCTGGCGAGCGGCCTCATCGCGCGCGCCGGCGGAGATTCGCGGGCGGCGCTGCAGGCCGTCGAACGAACGCTCGCCAAGAAGCCGAAGGTGACCGGCGGTTCCGGGCAGGTCTACGTCGCGCCGGAAACGGCGCGGCTCTTCGATGCGGTAGAGAAGCTTGCCGACAAGGCGAGCGACAAGTTCGTGACTGCCGAGCGGTTGCTCCTGGCGCTGGCGCTCGACGTTTCGACGCGATGCCGGCAAAGCTTTGCGCGACGCCGGCGTAACTGCCGACAAAATCAACGCCGCGATCAACGACCTGCGCAAGGGGCGCACCGCCGATACGGCTTCGGCCGAGCAGGCTTACGACGCCTTGAAGCGATATTCGCGCGATCTGACGGAAGTCGCGGCAGCGGGCAAGCTCGATCCGGTGATCGGGCGCGATGAAGAGATCCGCCGCACCATCCAGGTGCTGTCGCGCCGGACCAAGAACAATCCGGTTCTGATCGGCGAGCCGGGCGTCGGCAAGACGGCGATCGCCGAGGGCTTGGCGCTGCGCATCGTCAAGGGCGATGTGCCGGAAAGCCTCAAGAACAAGAAGCTGCTGGCGCTCGATATGGGCGCGCTGATCGCCGGCGCGAAATACCGCGGCGAGTTCGAGGAACGCCTGAAAGCCGTGCTGTCGGAAGTCGAGGCCGAGCAGGGCAACATCATTCTTTTCATCGACGAACTGCACACGATCGTCGGCGCCGGCAAGGCCGAAGGCGCGATGGATGCCGGCAATCTGCTTGAAGCCGGCGCTGGCGCGCGGCGAACTGCATTGCGTCGGCGCGACGACGCTTGATGAATACCGGAAGCACATCGAGAAGGACGCCGCGCTGGCGCGGCGCTTCCAGCCGATCTTCGTGTGCGAGCCGACGGTCGAAGACACGATTTCGATCCTGCGCGGCCTCAAAGAAAAGTACGAGCTGCATCACGGCGTGCGCATCACCGACAGCGCGATTGTCGCCGCCGCGACGCTGTCGAACCGCTACATCACCGACCGCTTCCTGCCGGACAAGGCGATCGATCTTGTCGACGAGGCCGCGTCGCGCCTCCGGATGCAGGTCGATTCCAAACCCGAAGAGCTCGACGCGATCGACCGCGATCTGATGCAGCTGATGATCGAGCGCGAGGCCTTGAAGAAGGAAACCGACGCGGCCTCGAAGGATCGCCTCGGCCGTCTCGAGAAAGTCGATCGCCGAGCTTGCAGGAAAAATCCCAAGGCGATGACGGCGCGCTGGCAGGCCGAGAAGCAGAAGCTCGGCTCGGCGCAGAAGCTCAAGGAAGAACTCGATAAGCTTGCGCAACGAGCTCGAGCAGGCGCAGCGCGGGGCGATCTCGCGCGCGCGGGCGAACTTCGCTACGGCAAGATCCCGGAGCTTGAAAAGAAGCTCGCGGTCGTCGAAACGCAGGAAGGCAAGGGCGCATCTGGTCGAAGAAGCCGTAACGCCGGATCAGATCGCGGCCGTCGTCTCGCGATGGACGGGCGTGCCGGTCGACAAGATGCTCGAAGGCGAGCGCGACAAGCTTCTCAAGATGGAGGACGCTCTGTCGAAGCGCGTCATCGGTCAGAAGGAAGCGGTGATCGCCGTCTCGACCGCCGTGTCGGCGCGCGCGCGCCGGTCTGCAGGATCCGAACCGGCCGATCGGCTCGTTCATGTTCCTCGGACCGACCGGCGTCGGCAAAACCGAGCTGACGAAGGCGCTCGCCGGCTATCTCTTCGACGACGACACGGCGCTGCATGCGCATCGACATGTCGGAATACATGGAGAAGCACTCCGTCGCGCGTCTGATCGGCGCGCCTCCGGGCTACGTCGGCTACGAGGAAGGCGGCGCGCTGACGGAAGCCGTTCGCCGGCGGCCGTATCAGATCGTCCTCTTCGACGAGATCGAGAAGGCGCACCCGGATGTCTTCAACGTGCTGCTGCAGGTTCTGGACGACGGGCGTCTGACCGACGGCCAGGGCCGCACGGTCGACTTCAAGAACACGCTGATCGTGCTGACGTCGAACATCGGCTGCGGAGTATCTCGTCGAATCAGAAGGAAGGCGAGGACACCGAAGCCGTGCGCGACGAGGTGATGGCGGAAGTGCGCGCCCGGTTCCGGCCGGAGTTCCTGAACCGGCTCGACGACATCATCCTGTTCCACCGCCTGCAGCGGACGATATGACGAAGATCGTCGATATCCAGATGGCGCGCTGCAGAAGCTGCTCGCGGATCGCAAGATCACGATCGAGCTGGATGAGACGGCGCGAGCCATGGCTCGCCAACCGCGGCTACGATCCCGCTTATGGCGCGCGGCCGCTGAAGCGGGTCATCCAGCGCCACGTGCAGGATCCGCTCGCCGAGCAGATCCTCGCGGGCGCCGTCAAGGACGGCGACACGGTGCATGTCTCCGTCCGCGACGGCGAGCTGACGATCAACGGCTGGCCGGTGAAGGCCGCGGCTTGATGCTTGTGGCCCAGGCGACTCCGCTCCGCGGAGCCGGCCGCGACGGTAGCACGCGCGGCTGATAGCAGCGCTTCGCTCCGATCTTGCAGGCTATTTGCGGGCCCGCCTTTAGCCGTTGATGCCGCCCGCGAGCAAGCTCTACCGCGCGGAGAGCCGGCCCGCAGCCGCCCAGGCTCCGTCCCGTCAAGCGTTCCGACGCGTTCGCAGCAGCCGGCGCGAAAAGCATCGACGCGGCGACGGCGGAACATCCTGCAAAGGTTTTCATGGCTCGTCCCTCTGTCCGACTCATCCCCCGCAGACGTCGTTCAGATCGGCATAGCATCGTTCGCGATTCGAATTTTGGCGCGAGCGAGGAGGTAGGACGAAAATCCAATCTGGCGGGCACGTAGGCCCACGCGCGCGGGAGATCGGTGTCGGCGGCAAGCAGTTTGCAGTGAGTTCGTTCCGCGCTGCGCAAGACCAAGCGCTCGGTCATAGTGGCGCGAACTTGCCACACCGGTGCGAAGCGGCCCCAATGCGTGCTCACAGCCCACATAAATCGTTGTGCTGGCATCCCGAGGATGCAGTATCGCCTGACCCGGCCTGGAAACGGGGCGGAACGCTAGGGCGGGGTACTGTCTCACGAAGGGGAACCAGCATGAAAAAATTGCTTTCGCTCGTCGCGCTCGGCTGCGCGATGGTTATGGCGGTTGGGGACTTTTGCTCCGCCGCACGCGCCGCACTGCTTCCGACCGGCGTACCAGAAACTCTGAAAGCCGAACAGGCCAATAGCGTCGCGAGCGCACTATCGCTGCTGGTGGCGTCACGGTTATCGCCACTGCGGATACAGGCATCGTCGATACTGGCGTTACCGCCACCGGCGTCACGGCTATTGGCACGACCTTGCCGCTGGCGGCATCACGGCTGGCGTCATCGGTACTACTCATCGCCACTACTATTATCGGCCGTACACGCGGCATCCCGTTCCGCTATCGCCCTTACCGCTACTGCATCGGTTTGTGCTGGTGGTAAGCGCGGCTTGATGCTTGATCCCCTGGCGGCTGCGCTCGCAGCCGCCAGGGACGTGCGTGTTGCTCACGCGCCGTAATTGGAAAGGTGCGCCCGAATAGACTGTCAGTGGTGGAAGCTATCTCAGCGGTCACCTGCGATGAGGTGATCACGCTGGTAGTGTCGCGACGATAGCAGCGCTTAGCGCCGATTTTGCACGCAATGTGCGGGCCCGCCGTATAGCCGATAACACCGCCCGCGACCAAGCCGACGACCGGACCGAAGACGACTGCCCCCGCGAGGCCGCCTAAAGCCGCGTCTGTAACTCGTTCATGCGCGTTGGCAGCAACCGGTGAAAGGAAAACACCGGCGGCAATGACAACGGGAGCAAGACCCTTGCAAAGGCTTTCATAGGCTCGTCCCTTTCTGTACTTCGTCCCCCCGCGAGAATTCCTTGAGAGCTTTATAGCATCTTTCTTGATTCGCATTTTTGGGCATGAGTGAGCATTTGTACGAAGGGGATCCCATGGGGGTGATGGCTTCGCCTTTAACCGCACGCCACTTCTTTTGCTTGCGCACGGCAACTCTCCTTCGTCGAGCCGGCCGCCGTGCACGTGCGCTTGCGCACGCTCGACCGAGGATGACGGTGGGCCCGGGACCGGGTTAAAGTCGCGGCCGGTCGTGAATGGGGGGATTGGCCAGCTTGAGCTTTCGTGCACCATCCGCAGCGCTCGCGTTTCCTGGTCGGTTGAGCTTGCTGCGCGGGCGTGGCGCCATATTGTTCGCGCCGATTGCGGCGATGGGCGCGGTGTTGCTGACCGATCCGTCCGCCGTGGCTCCGGTCTTCACCGCCCGTCTACTTCATGGAAAAGATCGCCAGATTCGTGAAGCTCTTCCCGTCTCTGCCGGCGCGATCTTCGGCAAGCTGATCGAGCTCTCCGGGTTTCGCGCACCATCGTCGCGAGTTCCGTTGCAATTCCTCGGCCGCAATAGAGCCATGCTGGCGATCGTTGCCGTCGCGGCGCTGCTGACCTACGGCGGCGCTGCGCTTGCGCTGTTCGTCGTCGTGTTTGCGGTCTATCCGTTCGCCGCTGAACTTTTTCGCCGCAGCAACATCCCGAAGCGGCTTATTCCAGCAACGATCACGCTCGGCGCCTTCACCTTCACGATGGATTCGCTGCCGGGCACGCCGCAAATCCAGAACATCATCCCGACATTCTTTAAAACGACGACCTGGGCCGCGCCCGTGCTCGGCACCATCGGCGCGATTTTTTCATTTTGGTTCTGGGCCTCGTGTTTCTAAACTGGCGTCGCCGCGCAGCGTTTGCCAGCGGCGAAGGTTATGGCGAAAATCATCTGAACGAGCGGCCAAGAGGCGATCTGGGGCCGCCGGCGTGCGTGCATCCGGCCATTGCCCTCCTGCCGCTCGTCCTCGTCGGGATTGCAAACAAGGCGCTGTCGCTCGTAATTCCGGTTCTCTACGGCCAAAAGCTACGACGTTGTTCTGACCCCTCGGCGGTAAGGCCATTACGGCGGATGTCGCGACACTGACAGAGTGTCTGGGCCGTCCAAGGTGCGCTCGTGCTCGGCATTGTCGCGGTGCTCATTTTCGCCCAGGCGGGCGGTCAGCGACAACTTCGCCGCAGGATCGAAAGATGCCGT
>CAWHZB010000003.1:0-132112 GCA_963833715.1 uncultured Alphaproteobacteria bacterium | reverse complement strand
CTCAATGCGTTGATCAGCGCTGGCGAAGCTGACAGTTGGGCGTTTCCTAATTTGCCTCGTGAGACTGCCCAAAACCCGCTCAACCATGCTAGTCGGCAGCCTTCGCAGCTAAGACGGCGACAGGGCGGCGGTTGCGGCAATTGCCTCAAAGGACATGAGGTATGAGCAATCCCACGGATTTGATCCCAATCGGCTGCCTCCATGAGAGAGTGAACGAGCAGGGCGACCGTTATCTCACTGGCAGCCTGGGGCTGGCTCGGTTTTTGATTGTGAAAAGTGATCAAAAAGCCGATGACGCTAGCGTCATTTGGGATGTGCTCGTCCAACGAGATCCTGGCATCACACGCCGGACGCTCCGGAGGCAGCCGAGCCCGACTGGCATCCACCCCACCGCGCCGGATTATCTCCTCCCAGATCCTTTGTAGGGAAGCCAGGTCCCGAGCGAGCAACAATATTTCCGGTCTCAAGCTAAGTCCCGAGCCGGTGCGAACCTTTTACGTGTTGGCGCGCATGCCGCACGCGCTCAGCTGAGAAGCTCTGTTTCGCGATCAGCTACTGCAGTCTTTCAGGAGCTTTTGCCCAGCCGCTGTTTGCCACTCCTTGGCATCGACGGTTCAGTGACCTCAAACGCTGACGCCGGGGCGCCACCTTCGTTCTCCCATTTCTCAATGGCTATGCAGAGCCTTTCGTGTCGTTTGGCTTCTCAGATTTGTCGCTCACACTCTAACGTGGGAGCGCTGCTCCATTCCTGCGGGTGCTCGCTTCCATTGCCATTTCAAACATCCATCGGATAAATGCTCATCACCATCCGACGTTTTGCCAGCCGCCGATATCATCGAGCGTATAGCATGGTCCAAAACGAGAAAGTGATTGGAAACGTGGTACGGGGATACCCACGTATAACATATCGATCGGTGCAAAGGCACCTTCCAACAAACGAAGGAATTTGGCTGCATTGACCTGCCGATGCTCCTTTCGAAAGGTCAGTCCATGAAAACTATGTTGATTCTCATAACCGCGTTTGTCCTCGCCGGCACAGGTTTGGCCGCAGCGCAAACGCGCCTCCCGCTGCCCCGAAAGCCGCAGCCGAAAAGGCGGCCCCATCTTCGAACCTGTTCACAGAAGAGCAAGCCCGCGCCCATCTTGCCAAGTTGGGCTATGTCAACATTTCTCCGCTGACAAAAGAGAGCAACGGAGATTGGCGTGGTACGGCAGTGAAGGACGGAAAGCAGGTGATTGTCTCCGTCGATATTAAGGCCAACGTCACCAATAAGTAACCTTCTGTGTACCCCGAACTTCGGCGCCCGTTTTCAAGCGGGCGCCGCCTCTATAAAATGTGTTCAATGACCGTTCGCTCGCAATGAACTCAAGGCCGGGCCGAGAAAAGCGCGGAGCGGCGACTTTGCAATCCCGATCTCAAATTGTCGCTTCGGACATTGCTCCGCATGTTTTTGTGATTTCAATCTCCTCATTTCCCACGGCCAAAGTTAGAACGGGGCCATCACCAAATGCAGTCCGAAAGGTGCACTTCTTCATCCAATCGATCAATTTCTATCCCGGTGAAGTCGCTGCGTGAAACGACACCATAGATCCTTCCGCGCTCGACGACGGGAAGATGGCGGAACCCTCCATCGCTCATGGCTCGCAGGGCGTCGATGGCGTGGCCATCCGGCGTAATCGTCACTGGATTCCGCTTCATCGCAAGCCGCAGACTTTTGGCAGTATCCTTTCCATTGGCCAGCAGCCTCACCGCATCACGGCCTGTGAAGATGCCGGTCAGGCGCGGCTGGTTATCTGCGACGAGAACTGAGCCGCACCCGCTTTCCGTCATTGACTGGCAGGCCCGCTGAATGGTTTCGTCAGCGGCAAGCACGAGCGGCTTTTGGTTTTTGATTATAGACGCGATCTCTCGATTGGCCGTCATCGTCCCAATCGAACTCCTCGAACTCCATTCCTTTGAAATCGGCGCGCGAGACGATCCCCCGGATCCTTCCATTCTCGGTTACTGGAACATGTCGGAAGCCGCCATCACTCATCGCTTTCAACGCGTCGATAGCGCGGCTCTCCGGCGCGACTGTTACCGGGATTTGGCGTCATCGCTTCCGCCAAACGGGTCGTGCCGGCATCGTTGCCTTTGGCCAGGAGTTGCACCGCATCGCGACCGGTAAAGATGCCTCTCAGGCGCTCCTCGGTGTCGACGATGAGAACCGAGCCGGCCCGACGCTCCCACATCAACCGGCAGGCATGCTGAACCGTCTCGTCGAGACCAAGCACCAGAGGCTTTTGGTCTTTGACAATATACGCGAGCTTTCGATTGGTCATGATAGGGGACGCTTAGCGGGTGCGTTTCGATAGCCTTGATCACTTGAATGCTTCCAAACAAAGTGCGATTCCTTGGCCACCACCGATGCACATCGTGACGATCCCGCGTTTGATGCCGTCACGCTGCATGGAATGAAGCAAGCGCGTGGTCTGGATCGCGCCAGTTGCGCCGATCGGGTGACCGTGGGCAATCGAGTTACCTTCCACGTTGACGATGTCCTCCGGCAGTCCGAGATCGCGCATCACGGCAAGGGCGATGGCCGCGAAGGCCTCGTTGATCTCGAAGCGCTCGACGTCCCCGATGGACCAACCGGCTCGCTCGAGGGCCTGTTTTACGGCTGGCACAGGCCCGATGCCGAACATGCCTGGCTCGACGGCACCGACGCCCCAGCTCACCAAACGGCCCAGTGGCTTCAATCCGTTTTTCTCAGCCCACGTGCGCTCGGCGAGCAGCGTCGCGGCCGCACCCGTATTGAGACCTGGCGCGTTCCCGGCCGTAATTGTCCCATCCTTTCGGAAGGCCGGTTTCAACTTGGCAAGGCTCTCCGCTGTCGTTTCCGGGCGGTTGTGTTCGTCCTTCGCGAAGGGCTGCGGGCCCTTGCGCGACTTGACCATCACCGGAACGATCTCGGCGTCGAACTTGCCAGCGGCCTGAGCCGCCGAGAACCGCTGCTGCGAGCGTAATGCCCATGCGTCCTGCGCGTCGCGCGTGATCTGATATTTTGTGACGAGGTCCTCGGTGTGCCAGCCCGAGTGCTCACCCGAGAAGGCGTCGTTGAGTCCATCTTGCAGCATCGCGTCGTAGATCTGGGCGGTGCCCATGCGGTAACCCCAACGCGCGCCATACATCAGGTAGGGCGCGGCATCCATGTTCTCCATGCCGCCAGCGACAGCAGTATCCATGAGGCCCAGCTCGATCTCGGCTGCCGCTGTGGCAATAGCCTGGGCGCCCGAGCCACAGACGCGGTTCACAGTCATGGCTGGAACGTCAACGGGGATTCCGCCACCGATGGCCGCCTGTCGGCCCGGGTTCATCTTGTTGCCGGCCTGGATCACGTTGCCCATGATGACCGTGCCGACGTCCTTGCCCGCAACGCCCGCGCGCTCCAGGCAGGCCTTGATGGCGGTCGCACCAAGCTCGACCGCCGGAGTATCTTTCAACGAGCCATTGTAGGTTCCAATCGCTGTGCGTATCGGCGCGCAAATCATCACGTCACGCTTAGACATTGAGTGTTGTCCTTCTTTCGGAAATGATCGTGTTGGGTGACGTTCCTGTCTCAAGGCGCTTTCTTGCGGAACGAGCGCGCGGACGCAGGCCAAAGCTCTTTGATGTCTGCAGGTAGCTGGTCGATAACGTCGGCAATTTCGCCAGGGTCGCAGTGATGGCGAGGAGCGCGAACACCGTGGTGACAGCCTACTCGACTGGATACGTGAACGGAAGTAGCTCCTCGCTCAACTCGTCGAGGAATTTCTGTTTGGATCGGATTTTGCGGGGAACTCGATGCGGACGCCAGCCTTCGAAGTAGAGGCCGCGCACGATCAAGGGGAGCAGGGCGCCAAGATCAACGGCCTCCTATTTGCAAGAGATTGTGGGCTTACCGCATAACCATTCCGTGCGATTTTCAGTTCCGGCCAAGCACGAGGAGTTGAGGATCCTTCGCGTGCGGCTCTTCCGCTCTAGCAATCTCTTCAGTTCCGAAAAGTTATTCGGTTGTATGGAGCGAAAGTGATTGGCCGAGCGCGTCTTGCAGTGGCATAGTCGCGGGATTGGGAACACAAAACCGGCACGCGGCGTTCGCAGGCAAATAGTGGAGGTAACCGCCAATGCCATCGAAATCCCCTCACCAGCACCGCTTCATGGAAGCCGCAGCGCACAATCCGGAATTTGCAAGAAAAGCCGGAATTCCTCAGAATGTCGCGGAGGAGTTTGTTGCCGCTGATAAGAAGGCGGCAAAGAAGGAAACTTCCAAGGGTCGGAAGTCCGCACGCAAAAAGGCCTGAAGGGGTCAGCTCTAACGGCACGCCAGACCGCACCGTGCCGCAGATCGCGGGCTAGTGCGCAGAGCACAGCCCAGCGCTACAGTGTCGTGGACCTAGTGACTTCAGTCTTTGTCAGTACTGAGTTGCTTTTGACGAGCTTCTTACGAGAAACTAAAAATAATTCGTGCCGCACAGATTGTATAGCACCGAGGGCCGCGATCACCGCGAACCGGCGGGCTCACGCCATCAAGATCCACCACGTTGCCGCGCAAAATGACTTCCTGAATTCGTTAAGCGCTCGATTCAGCCTTTTAGCGAGCTGTTGCATAAACTGTAGTAGCCGCCGCCCTTTTGAATCCACTTTAGGCCGCCGTTTCCGTTGGCAGACTTGTTGGCCCTATATTGATCAAGACACGTATAAAACCGGGCCTTTCCGGCGGACTTTTTGGCATACTTCGGATCAATTGCTTTCGGGAACACTGCTCCTGTTACGGTCGTAGCGGCAGCTGGCTTCGATGGGTACTTCGGGTTAGACGTTGCTGCTTTTTGATCGGCTGCAGTCGCCCCACCTGCGCACTCAGTTTTACGAAATTCGTTCCAGGTTTGACCGTTCAATGTGCCCGCTGTTTCCGCATCGCGCTCAGCACCTTCGGCCAGGTAGTAACCTTGCAACTGATGCCAAGATGCATCGAATACAGCGCCGAGCAGCTTAACGTCTTCGGGCTCGAAGCCACCGCTACGAATGATCTGCCGCACTCGTCCTAAAAGAGCGTCGACGATGACGGGCAATGATTTCCAGCGGCGGCATGTTTATCTGCACCGACGATGCTGGCATCGGGCGCACAACCAGCGCCGTCTCACGGTCCTATTTGTCCGGTCAGGGTCATGAAGGACAGTCGGAACAGGCCTGTCGGTGCGTCAACAGCACCAGCACCCCAAAACCCGAAGTAGAACTGCAAATTGGCGCTTGACGGCCGGCCTCGATGTACAGAAGGCGATCGACGGCTAACCTAAATGCCTCCCGCAAGCAACCAGGCGAGTTCCTCTTCACGGGCCGGCGCGGCCCGGGGCAGGAGTTTGACCACCCGCCAGTACGCCCGTCTCGTTTCCGATGGATAGCCAGCAAATCGGACTCGACCCGCTGGAGTTCGGCACACATTCGCTACGCCGGACGAAGGCGACGCTCATCTACAAGCGAACCGGCAACCTGCGTGCGGTGCAGCTGTTGCTCGGATCACGCAGCTCGGGGCATCGGCACAAGCGTTTTGATGTGGCTTACGGAGACGGTAGTGCCGCCTTGGCCGGTCACGAGATCTACAACCGCGCCTAGCTGTTGCGCCAGGGCATTGACGATGCTGGTGCCCAAGCCGGCCTTCGCCACAGCAGCGCCTTCACTCCGAATGCCCGTACCGTTGTCTGCAATCGAAAGCTTCCAGTCGGGGCCGTTGACCTTATAGGTAACGACAATCCTGCCATCTTTCTTATCTTCGGGCCAAACGCATGCTTGAGAGCGTTGAGCACGCCTTCTGTGACGATGAGCCCAATGCTGACGGCGTCGCTCGACGACACCGTGTCGCCGTTACCGACAACCTCCACCGTGATGGGTCGGCTGTCACCGATCATCGACTGCGCCAACGTCTCGCACAACTTCGACAGATAGGGAGCAACCTCGATCTGCTCGCCCTGCCCTGAGGCGCGAAGGTGCTGTTGCACCGAGGCGACCGACATGACGCGCTTGTGAGCATCCTGCAGGTGCTGGCGCGTCTCCTCCGACTGAACGGTCCTCGCCTTCAGCAGGAGGATGCTGGCGATGATCTGCAGACTATTGGCGATGCGGTGCTGCATCTCCTGCAACAGCAGGTCCTTTTGCTGCAGCAAGCCTCCATCTCGCGCTCATCTGCACGCCGCTGCGTGATGTCCTCGATGGCGAGCAGAATGGTCGAGTGATTGTTGTCCTCGTAGAAGACCTTGCGCGCATTCAGCAGCATGACGCGCTCGCCGATGTCGCGGAACGTCGTGCTCGACCTCATAGCCGTCCAGCTCGCCATGCTCAGGGGCGATCTTCTCCAGCAGCGCACGCAATGCCGGAATGTCCCACTGGCCGTCGCCCAGCGAATAGAGCAACTGGCCCTGGGTGTCCTGCCGGTTCACGCGGAACGTCAGATAGAAGGAGCGGCTTGCTGCGACGACGCGCAAATCCTTGTCGAGCACCAGCAGGGGCTCACGGACGGTGTCGACGATCGCTTGAGCGAGTGCGCGCGCGTCTTCGATACCGGCTAATTGTTCGCCGAGCTTCATTAAGCGTTACTCCTGGAAATATCCCGCGATCTTACAGCGGCGCAGGGACGATAGCCACCTCCGTGCGGGCAGCACCAAACCAGCATTCGTGCGTCGTTTGGGGGGCAGCCGCCTTAATTGGCAGCCATCACGCCGAAGTTATGGGAAGAAGCAGAACACCTCGGTCACGGGGGCCGGCGATCGAGATGTTCCTATTCGCCATAGCTGGGGGCCACGTTGAGGGCACGGCAGGCCAGGCTCCTTGTAAACGCGCGAGAGCTGGGATTGTTCACTCGAGCGCTAAGTTCCTTTGCGGCACGCGGCGGGACTTGCCTGAGACTATTTGCTGTCCTTGAATTTCCTGACGTCTACAAGTCTTGATCGCACCGAGTGCTGGCAACGAGCTGTTTGCCAAGGCGCGTGTTAGGCTCCTCTACTGCATCGTCAGTTCACCGCAGATCAGCAGGATATCGGCCCACTCCTGCCGGATTTGGATCGATTCCTAGGAGAGAAACAAATGTGGCGCGGGGATTTACCCCGCGCCATTTATATCGGTTTCGACGGCCATTAGAGCCATCAACCGGTGGTTACTTGCTGGGCGTGCGATCCGACGTCCCGCTAGGGGTCTGGCCGGCATCGGTTCCAGCTGCACCGGTTCCGGTTGCACCTGGCGTGCGGCTCGGGGCCGGACTGCCCGGCGTCCGATCTGACGTCTTAGAGGAACCCGAGGCTCCGGCCGAAGCTCCACTACTCGGCGAACTTTTCACAAGGCCTTTGTTGCAAGCCGCCATCCATTCATTTTGGTCGATGGTCGCATCGCCGTCGGGGTTTGCTGCCTTGAAGTCCGTGACATAAGCACTTGACTGAGCTTCGGTGAGACCCGACGAGTTGCTGGTATTCGCCTGTTGCCAGAGATTCATACATTCGCTCTGGCTCAGCTGCGCGTTGGAACTCGGCGAAACAGTATCGTTCGCCGACGGGCTGGTTTGCGCCAGCGCAATGTTCACGCATAGGGCTGCGACGCCGAACGTCGCCAATCCAAAGTGACTGGAACGATCGTGCCCAAGTTTTATAATGACGTCGAAGAGCCAGAATTTTTGATTGAAGATTCCATTGACGTTGAGAAAACTCGGCTGCAAGTCGGGTCTTTAAAAAAGTGGCTCGCTGGACGCGGATTCAAAACGGGCTTCTTCTTTCCTGGGGAAGCGAGTCTCCAGACTATCTGGATCCAAGCCATCCGCGGTATGCGCCGAAACTTGCGGCAGCTGTACTCGCGTGGCAAGCAACCGGGGATGAAGCCGCACTCAAGGGCAAATCCCCCAAACAAGCCCTTGTCAAATGGCTTCGGGAACATGCTGCGGACTTTGCCTTGACGGATGATGAAGGCAAGCCAAACGAAATGGGGATTGAAGAAACGGCCAAAGTCGCGAACTGGCAATCCACGGGTGGAGCGCCAAAGACATCAAGTGATAACTCTCCCACCCCTAAACCTGTGTTAAAGCCTAGTTTTTAGGTAGTGCTTGACGTAATCCGCCCACCTATTGACGCCAAAGCCACCCACCCCTACTCGCAATTGCGCGGCAAGTTTTCATGTCTCACCCGCCTATTCCGAAGCGGTCTGTGTTTATAGGACGGCTCCGTTCCAACTCGAACGGGGGCAACTCAATATGCACTACCACCTTCCTCAGACTGGCTATCTTCGCCTACATCAGATCATCGGCGACTCTACCGCGGTGCCGCCAATTCCCGCTATCATTCCGGTGAGCAAATCAACCTGGTGGGCTGGCGTAAAATCAGGCCGCTTCCCTACGTCAGTCAAACTGAGCCCTCGCATCACGGCTTGGCGCGTCGAGGATATTCGGAATCTCATTGAAACGGCCGGACAGCGGTGAAGCGCGTCAATGCGCGGCGCGTCAAAATCCATCGCAGCTACGCGGTGGATGAGGCCGCGCGGCTTCTCGACGTTCACAAGAATACGGTGCGGAGCTGGATCAAGAGCGGACTGCCGACAGTCGATGAACGACGTCCCATCCTTATCCTAGGTCGCAGCCTGTCAAACTTCTTGCGCAACCGGCGAACGCGTAGACGGCAACCCTGTCAACCGGACCAACTGTATTGCTTTCGGTGTCAGGCACCAAAGCGCCCGACCGGACTGGTGGCCGAGTATATCCCGATCACGCCGACGTCGGGAAATCTCCGCGCGACTTGCGAGGACTGTTCGACGGTCATGTATCGGAAGGTCCGCTGGTCAAAGCTATCGATCAGCGCGGCCGGCATCGACGTCACGCTGCCGGAAGCCGAGCGGCACATAAGCGATTGCACGTTCCCCTGCCTGAACTGTGCCCCGGACACGGAGACTTAGAATGCCCACGCACAATCCCGAAAACGAGCGCGTCAAGCGCGCCTACTTTGCTTATCTGAAGGAGGCTCGTCGGCTCGGAGAGCACTCGATCGACGCTGCTGCGGCCGCGCTTAATCTTTTTGAAACATACACCAAATGCCGCCCGTTTAAAGCCTTTCACATTCAGCAGGCCGTCGCCTTCAAGCGCAAGCTGGCCGAGGAGGTGAACCAACGGACGGGAGAGCCCCTCAGCAAGAGCACATTGTTGACCACTCTTCATGCGCTACGCGCGTTTTTCCAGTGGCTGTCGCTTCAACCCGGCTATCGGTCACGCTTGAGCTACGCCGACGCGGAGTACTTCAATTTATCTGAAAAGGATACGCGGATTGCCAAGGCTGTGACGGAGAAACGGGTACCAACAATCCCCCAGGTCCTTCGTGTGCTCCGCGCAGTGCCCAGCGCCGGAGAGATTGGTCGGCGCAACCGGGCACTCATCGCCTTCACATTGCTCACCGGCGCTCGTGACGGGGCGATCGTCTCACTGAAACTCAAGCACGTCGACGTCGCGGAAGGGAAAATCGTCCAGGATGCTCGGGAGGTGAAGACCAAGTTCGCGAAGAGTTTCACCACCTGGTTCTTCCCGGTCGGGGATGAAGTTCTTCAGATCGTCATCCAATGGATCGAGTTCCTTACCAACGAGGAACTCTTCGGCCCCGATGATCCAGTGTTCCCAGCAACACGCATCGTAGTTGGGTCCGATCACCGGTTCCAGCCTGCTGGGCTCACACGCTCACATTGGTCCACGGCAACGCCGGTTCGTACAATCTTCAAAGATGCCTTCGCTCGCGTCGGCCTTCCTTATGCAAACCCGCATGTTTTCCGCACGACGCTCGTGCAACTCGGCGAACAGCTTTGCCGCACCCCCGAAGAGTTCAAGGCCTGGAGCCAGAACCTCGGGCACGAGTCGATGATCACGACGTTCTCCAGCTACGGCAGAGTCTCGCAACCTCGTCAGGCAGAGATTCTACGTCAGATCGGTCAGTCAGGTGATCCCACCAAGCAAACCAAAGATGTCATCGAAGAAATGAGGCTGTTCCTCGACCGCGTTGGCAAGAGTGCGTAGCGGGTCGGACGAAGACAAGGACTATCACCGACGAGCGACCCCCATATCGTCATTGTGATTTAGAGATAGCGAACTAGCCAAAATGGGCAGCAAGGCATCGATAACAGACATCGTCTTGACGGCCGAGCAGGTTCGTGCGGCGCGCGCGTTGATGGGTTGGTCAAGAAAGGACCTGGCCATTGTGTCGGGTGTGTCGCAGGGAACAATCAAAGCTATCGAGACTGGGCGAACCGACTATCGACTTTCCACCTTGCACAAGCTCACGCGTACGTTTGAAGCGCACGGAGTGTCGTTCTTGAAGGAAAATGGATGGAGCGGTATCGTCATCAGCGTCGCCAAGCTCGATCAGTCGACCCGCGTAGCCTAGAGCCTGTCTCCGCGAGCCGCTGTTCGCTGCTCAAAAGTCAACAACAGTTTTTGATGACCCGCGAACGTTTGCTAGGCACCTGAACGAGCGCAGTCTCCAAACCAAACAGCACAAAAACTATAACCAGACGCACGCTGACGTGATTCAGGATAAGGGAGATTGTGTGCGGGCTGATGCCAACCTCTGCCATTGGGTGGCAGCTGTCCGCCGAAGATCGTGGACGCGAAAGTCTCTTATACCGATCGCTCCGCGGGCTCGTTCCGGCGCTTTCGTCGGCACATGAGCGTCGATCGGCTCCGCCCCGCTCCGCCGGAGCATGACGAGCCCGAGCCCAGGGTAAACGCCATGACGCGCGTGAAGGGAAGCCGAAGTAAACGAGGCGAATGCGATGGAGCAAGTCTAGTCAGGACAATAGACCAGATATGGGCCTATCAAAATGGAACCCCAGCGGAACCCCAGGACAGACTTGAACCAGGGCAAATTCTTCGTAACTCTATGAAATCTTTGGTCGGAGCGAGAGGATTTGAACCTCCGACCCCCAGTCCCCCAGACTGGTGCGCTAACCAGGCTGCGCTACGCTCCGTCCTCGACGTCTTTTTATGACGTCTAGCGACCCTGATGAAAGCCGCGATTTTGTAAACCGCACCGCTTCAGTCGCAAGGGTTGGGTATCGGAAGCACCCGGTGCCGTCAAGAAGCGATGCTCAGGAACGTTACTGTCGCGGCGGTTGCGGCCAAAACAACCGGAGCCTCCGTTGGCCGGCTCCGTCCGCCGCCGGCCGGCTCAACGGCGATACTCGGGCAACCGTTTCAACAGATCGATGATCGGATAGTCCACCCAAGCGTGCGTGACGAGATCCCGATGCCGACCGTTGCCGCCGGGAACGACTGCCACACCTCCAGCCCCGAGCCGATGATTGATCTCGGGGCTCACGTCGACGTCATGGGCGGTGAGAATGTCCTCCAGCTTGGCGTTTTGCGTCCGCGTCGAGCTGAGATAGACGCTGACGAAGAACGCCGACGGGTCGTCCTCGATCCAATGCGCAAATTTGTCGAGGTCTCCATAAAGCGAGTTGAGGAGAACGACGCCGCGAACGCGCTTCTTCAAACCGCCACGCTCGACGGCCGATGCTGCCGCTACATAGCCGCCGCTATAAGCGACAATCACTATCGGCATGCTCGCAAACGTCCTCAACGATTTGCGGTCGCCGTGCAAGCGGGAAAGCTTTTGACCTGCTTCGCCGATGAACCTGCCGAACGCACCCGGCTGCCAGAAGTTACCGGCGCTTGAGTTTACGGCATCGACCGCCAACTGTGGCGCCACCAGTACGACGTTGGCATTGGATGCTGAAATCTGCGCCGGAACTTTTTGGCGGTTGAGCACGTCGCGCTCGAGCGTTGCTCCGTGGCCGTGAAAGTACACGACCATCAAGGCCGGCCGGCGGACATCAAACGCCTTCGGGATGTGAAGCAGGACGCGCCGATCGCTGTATGTCTGATCTTCCCAATAGACGCGCCCTGATCCTGTTCTGTGGCCCTTCCGTCCGCCCTCGTCGACATTGATGAAGGGTGCGGTAGTGCCCGGCATCGTGCCGTGATAGGGAAACGGCGCCGTGTCGAAGGGGACGAGCGAAGTGCGTGCCGTTTTGAGAGGAGCGCTGCGCGACTGCACTTGCGTCTTCGACGGCGTGATCGTTCGCCGCTTGGCGGTTTTACCAACCGCCTCGGCAGAGCTGATGCCTGCCGTTAGCGCCAGCCCTGTGCCCAGCGCTCCCGCCAAAAGGGCGCGCCGTTCCAAATTTTTGCTCTTGTCCGCCATGCCCCGCGGCACTCCGTTATTGCGGCGGTTTTGGTGAATGCTGCGTTTACCCCTCGCGAGACGCTATCAACCACGAACTGGCGCTGATTCCCGGTCGCATTAAGGTCCAAACTTGTCCATATCGTGAGGTCAAAACCGGAAGGGTCAAATCGCTAGGGCACGCGGCCTTAATTCCAAGATGAAGTTGCTGAGCTAAGCCGCAACAGGCTAGGTGCATTTTGGCCACTTGGATCCTACATGTGGCCGCAGCCGTTGTTGCGGGACAGGCGAGTCAATACTGTCGCCGAATCGGCAATGATTTAAGCATTTTCCATGACAACCGCGACCAGTATCACCGCCCCATCTCAGATAACATCCGGCCTCGACGTCCGGACCGTCTCGACAATGACTGCAACGGCCCTGGCGGTCGCCGATATGATCGGCATCGGCGTCTTCACGAGCTTAGGATTTCAGGTCCAAGACATTCCGTCGGCATTCTCGGTCCTGTTGCTTTGGATTGTCGGCGGAACCGCAGCGCTTTGTGGAGCGCTCGCCTATGCCGAACTTTCCGCAGCATTTCCCCGATCCGGAGGCGAATACAATTTTCTGTCGCGGATCTACCATCCGGCCGTCGGGTTTATGGCCGGATGGATATCGGCGACGGTCGGCTTTGCGGCGCCCATCGCGCTGGCGGCAATGGCATTCGGCGTATATTTCAAAGGGGTCGTACCGGGCGCGCCGGCGCTGCTGCTCAGTCTCGCGGTAACCTGGACCGTCTCGCTCGTACATCTGAGCGGCATCAAGCACAGCAGCAGATTTCAGAATATCTCGACGCTGATCAAGGGCGCGCTGATCATTGCGCTGATCATTGCCGGCGTGGCCTACGGTAATCCGCAGCCGATCTCGTTTGCGCCATCGCACAATGAACTCGACTTCATATCCAGCGCGCCGTTCGCGGTGAGCCTCGTGTTCGTCATGTATGCGTATTCGGGCTGGAATGCCGCGACCTACATCGCAGGAGAAATACGCGAGCCTGCCGTAAGCCTGCCGCGCTCAATCATTGCCGCAACGCTGATTGTAATTACCCTCTATGTGGCGCTCAACGCCGTCTTTCTTTACACGACGCCAATCTCATCGATGGCTGGGCAGCTCGACGTCGCGTTGATCGCCGGAAAGCATATCTTTGGTGACGTCGGCGGACGCATCGTCGGCGCGCTCATTTGCATCGGGCTCGTCTCGTCGATCAGCGCCATGACATGGATCGGGCCACGCGTCACGATGGCGATGGGCTTCGACCACACGATGCTCGCGCCGTTGTCGCGCACGACGAGCGAGGGCGTCCCCAGGACGGCAATTCTGCTTCAGCTCGCCATCGTCACTCTGCTGCTGATGACGCAGAGTTTCGAAGCCGTGCTCGATACCATCCAATTCAGTCTGACGCTCTGCTCATTCCTCGCCGTGCTCGGTGTCATCGTGTTGCGCTGGACTGCGCCCGATCTACCGCGCCCCTACCGGACCTGGGGCTATCCGGTGTCACCGCTGGTGTTCCTGGCTGTCACTGCCTTCATGATGTACCACCTTCTCATTGAGCGTCCTTTGCAGTCGTTCGCCGGGCTCGGGATAATGCTCGCGGGTTTGACAATCTACGCCCTTGCACAATCGCGCCTCGGTCGTGGCCAGGAAACTTGATAGGATCAGTCATGGCTAGAGCACGTTTCCCCGCATCGTTCATGGCGTTGTTGATCGTTGCGCTAGCGTTTGTTCCGCGCGCAATCGCCGGTCCAGGCGCAAGTGCCGACGATACGGCTCGCTTTCTTGCGGGACTGTCGCCCTCCGCCGGGTCGCCTCTCGCAAGCTACGCCAACGACGCTTTCTGGAAGCAGCATGCCCGCACCTTCGACGAAGCCTGGAATGGCCTTGAAAGGCGCCAGCTGGCGAAGATCCGCGGCCTAGTTGCCAAGGACTTCACCAATCCGCAGCATGTTCTTTTCTACATATTCAGCGGCCCGGATTTTCTTTACGCCGACGCATTCTTTCCCTCGGCAGACACGTACGTCATGGCCGGGCTCGAGCCGCCAGGGCAGTTCCCGGATCTGCGTAAACTCTCGCGCCCCGAGCTAGCAGGCGCACTGCGCGAACTGCGATCATCTCTCGACACGGTGCTGAGCTACAGTTTCTTTCGCACCAAGTCGATGCGGGTTGAGCTGAACCAGGGGCGAGTAACGGGGACGTTGCCCATCCTGATGGTCTTCCTGGCACGCTCCGGCAAGACGATCTACGACGTATCGCCTTTTGACCTGCAGAGCGACGGGTCGATTCACCCGGCAGAGGACAAGATCCCGAACGCCACCGCGAAGGGCGTGAAAATCATCTTCTCAGACGACATCGGAAAAAAGCGGACGCTCTATTACTTCAGTACGGATGTGTCGGAGAACGGCATCAAGAACAGCGGATTTCTTAAGTTTTGCGGAAAGCTCGGCACCGGCGACAGCTTCGTCAAAAGCGCCTCGTATCTGATGCACTCCGATAATTTTTCGACGATCCGCGAATTTTTGCTGACCCACAGCGCCGCGCTGCTGCAGGACGACTCAGGCATACCGATACGCTTTTTCACCAAAGGTTGGCAGCTGCATCCGTTTGGCCGATACGTCGGCCCGATCCCGCTTTTTGCAGCCCAGTCGCAGCAGGCGCTCTATCAGGTATTCGGCAAGGGCCGCGCGACGCCCATCGCTTTCGGCATTGGCTATCGTTGGAAGCCAATGGAGTCGAACCTGCTTCTTGCCGTCAAAGACGAGACAGCGACTGCATTGGTGGCGACGAAACAACCCGATACCGAAGAAGACGCGAAGCCTCGACGATTGGCCAGGGCCGAGAAGGAAGACGGCAAGAGAGAACCGCGTATTTATCACAGGCGCAAACAGCGCACCGTCAGTAATCCGATTTCAAAAATGTTTCCCTATTTGCCATAGGCCTTTGCCCTCATTGCTCGCTGTAAGCGGCACGCGGCGCGCTGCCATCTGTCGAAACGGCGGCGTTTACGTTCGAGCGCACGATAGAAATTTCGTAAGCGCATCTGCTTCGTTCGGAAGTGTGAGGACATCGATCTTCATCGGCAAAGTCGGCGCCGCTACGGCAGCAAGATAGCCAGTGGCAACGTCGAGATTTCTAACGTCGAGTCGAGAGGCAGCAGTCGTGGCAACAGCATCGCCTGGCTTGCCGCCAACTACCCCCTCTTCAGTCAGGAGCTGCCCGATACCGGTTCCGAGCGCCTTGGCCGCGGCCTCCAGACGAACCCAGGCTCTGAGGACATCCAAGTCAGCGTCGGAGTGTGACATGTAGGCGGCTGGTCGTTAGCGAGCCGCGCGGCGGCCGCAATCACGCGTCGACGGCGGTCCTCCGTCATCTTAAGGTCCCGCGCCTCCTCAAGGTCGATACCGATGGGAGCCGCGTTCGAGACCGCGATCAATGCCGCTCCCCCACTGTGCGAGACATTGAAGTAAGGCGGCCCGTCTCCGAGCGACGGACGCCCATTCTCAGCGATTTCGAAGTCGATGTTCCGGTACGCCCTGCCCACAGCGCGCTCGAGCACGATCCGCGTTGCGATACGCGACGACCGCCACAACCGTTGCCGCTCCGGGTCATGTTCCAGCTTTTGGACGCGCGCGATATCAGCAGCGGACAGGCGCGGCACGTCGCGTTCCGTGGCTTCGAGGAGCTCCATTGAAGCTTTGAGACCTACAAAGACGACTTGCAGTCCGCCGTGGCCTTTTTCAGTCGCTCCGGCAGCGACAATGGTCACGGCCGCCCCGCGCGGGCCTTCTTTGCGCTCGCCGAGCCGCCGGCCTGATCGAGCGGCAAGCCCAAAAGGATGGCTCGCGCGATTTCAAGTTCGCGGATCGCCGACAGAATTTGAACCTTGGGCGCCAAGCGCGTCGTGCGGGCGCCATCGCTCTCGACCCCACTGGGCTCACGCGCTTTGTGCTGCGCCGGCAATTCCTTCGCGGTAGCAGTCGCTAACGGCTTCCGCCCGCGTTGACGGCTGGCGCGCTTGGCAGCTGCGCCCTGTGAGTGCGCAGCGCTCACGCGTGCTACAGCGGCTTTGACTTGATCAATGCCTTGCTCGCGCAGGATCTTCTGAACGCCCTTGATCGTGTAGCCCTCGGAGTGCAGAAGGGCGCGGATGCCCCTCAGCAGTTCCATGTCCTCCGGGCGGTAATAGCGCCGGCCGCCGCCGCGCTTCATCGGCCGGATTTGCGGAAACCGGCCTTCCCAGAACCGCAGCACGTGCTTCGGGATGCCAAGCTCGCCGGCAACTTCTCCAATCGTGCGAAACGCCTCGGCCGACTTGTTCATCGCGTTCACCCCTTTGGTTGCCACGTCGTCAGACCCTTTGGCGCTAACGCTTCGAATGTCCCTTGTTGATGCGGTCTTTCATGATGTTGGACGGGCGGAAAACAAGCACGCGCCGCGGCGTGATTGGTACTTCCTCGCCCGTTTTCGGATTGCGCCCGATGCGCTCTCCCTTTTGACGGATGCCGAACGAGCCGAAGGAGGAGAGCTTGACTGCATCTCCCCCTGCCAAACTGCCGGATATTTCATCCAGCACGAGTTCGACGAGATCCTGGCTTTCATTCCTTGGCAATCCGACTTTCTCTACGACGGCTTCTGCAAGATCTGCCCGCGTCAATGTCTTGCCGACCATCTTTGTCCTCCCGACCGAACGCCATTAAGGCCGGGCATGCTAGCGGCGGTTGGTCGCGGGGTCAACGAAAGTTGCGTATCAACCGCCTGAAATAACAATAGATATTTTTATCTTCGCGGCGCACCAAGCCAGGACGATTGTGGCAGCTCACCAGCGCGCCAGCACCGAGCCCCAGGTGAACCCGCCGCCCATTGCCTCCATCAGGATCAGGCTTCTTTCCTTAACTCTGTGGGCCTCGAAAGCGTCGTTCAACGCCAGCGGGATCGACGCCGCCGAGGTGTTACCGTGCTTATGGAGCGTCATCACAATCTTCTCGGGCGCGACGCCTAGCCTTTTCACGACCCCATCGAGGATGCGCTTGTTGGCCTGATGCGGAATATAGAGATCGATTTCGTCGGGCGCGTAGCCGTTCGCGACGAGCGTCTCTTCGATCACGCCTGAAATCTTCTGCACCGCATGGCGAAAAACCTCGCGCCCGTTCATGCGCAAATGCCCGACCGTCTTCGTCGAGCCGGGCCCGCCATCGACATAGAGCAGATCCTCAAACCGCCCATCCGATCTGAGACGAGTAGCGAGGATGCCGCGGTCTTCGCGCGTTCCATGCTGAGGCTGCGCCTCAAGCACGACAGCGCCTGCACCGTCACCGAAGAGCACACATGTCGAGCGGTCAGACCAATCCAATATCCGGGAGAACGTTTCCGCGCCGATGACGAGAGCTCGTCTCGATTGCCCGGTTTTCAAAAAATTGTCCGCAATCGTCAGACCGTAGACGAAGCCCGAACAGACCGCTTGCACATCGAAGGCTGCGCCCTTCGTGACGCCGAGCTTGGACTGTATTTTCACCGCAGTCGCCGGAAAGGTGCGATCGGGCGTTGCCGTCGCGCAAACGATGAGGTCGATGTCGACGGGATCGATTGCAGCCCGGATAAGCGCCTGTTTTGCAGCCGCCGCGCCAAGATCCGACGTTAACTCCTTTTCGTCGGCGATGTGGCGACTGACGATGCCGGTTCGTTCCCTGATCCAGGCATCGCTTGTATCGACGATTTTCGAAAGATCGTCATTCGACACGGTACGCTTCGGCAGATGCGCGCCGACACCGCGAATTACGGAGCGTAGAACTGTTACCACGCCTAGGCCTTTCCGAGCGCGCTGCCAGCGCTGCTTTGAGGTGGTATGCCGGCTGCGCCATTGGCCGAGAGCCGATCATGAAAACCGCTGATATCGGCCGAAAGGCGCGCAATCAGACCCGAGTCCGCCATGTCGTAAGCAAGATCGACGGCACTCGCAAATCCAAATGCGTCGGCACCGCCGTGGCTCTTCACCGCAATGCCGTTTAGCCCAAGAAACGTGCCACCATTAACGCGGCGCGGGTCCATTTTTTCTTTAAGCACGCGAAACCCGCCGCTCGCCAGCAACGCACCGAGTCTGCTTGCGAACGAACTCGTCATCGCAGCCTTGAGATAGGTGCCTATCTGGCGCGCCGTTCCCTCTGCCGTCTTCAGCGCGATATTTCCGGCGAAGCCCTCGGTGACGATGACATCGACGATGCCCTGGCCGATCTGGTCTCCCTCGATGAAGCCTTTGTATTCAAGCGGCAGCGCGTCCGCCGATTTGAGCAGCGCATGAGCGCCCTTGACATCCTCGTTGCCTTTCATTTCCTCGGTGCCGACATTCAAGAGCCCGACCAATGGCCGCTCGATATGAAACACCGCCCGCGCCATCGCTGCGCCCATTAGGGCATAATCGGCAAGCTGGTTTGCTGTCGCGCCGATATTGGCTCCGGCATCGAGCATGATGCATTCCGACTTGACCGTTGGCCACAACGCCGCGATCGCCGGCCGTTCGATGCCGGCCATCGGCCTCAGCACCAGTTTCGCGATCGCCATGAGCGCGCCGGTATTGCCCGCCGAAACCGCGGCATCGGCGGTGCCCGCCTTCACCGCCTCGAGCGACAGCCACATGCTCGAGCCTTTGCCGCGGCGCAACGCCTGGCTCGGCTTATCGTCCATCGCAACGACGAGGTCCGTATGTTCGACGCGAGATTTCGCGGCGAGTGCCGGATACTGTTGCAATGCCGCTTCGATGCGAGACTGCTGACCAAAGAAAATGAATCTCAACGCCGGTTGGCGATCAAGAGACAGCGCCGCCCCTGGGACGACGACCTCAGGACCGTGGTCTCCCCCCATTGCGTCGAGTGCGATCGTTTTTAGGCTCGCCATCCCTGCCGATTGCTTTTGAAATCCCGCATCAGCGCAACGTCGCGCCAAGCGAGATTATAGACCTTATCCCGCCCCGAATTCGTCGCGACCATAGCCTTTTGAATCCCGCGAACAAGGCGAAAACGCGCATCATGCACGGTTGCCGCAGTTGCCTTCAGTCCTTGTCCTTGAGCTTCGACAACACCGCGAAAGGACTGGCCTTTTCCGGCTCAGTTGCTTGCGGGTCCTGCCAATTGAACTCGACGCCCTCGCGCCGGGGATAAGGGTCGAGAGAGGCCGCCAACGTCTCGAATATTATGCGCCCGGCCGGAATAATGCCGTGCTCGAATTTTTCCACTTCTGGGGCATCCAGCACGCTCGCCTCTTCGTCATTGTCGCCGGCTTCCAGATGCGGCCAGAACTCGACGTCGAATAATTCCTCGATCCGGGCGTTTACAGGCTCCAGAGTGACGACGCAGGTCTGATCGACATCAGCGCTAATTTTGCCCGACAACCAATAAGCGCCCCCAGAGATCGCCTCGATGCGATACCGCGCCGAAAGGTGGTTGAGCGCCAAGAGCCCAAGCGCACCGGCAATGGCTTGTCGCTCGCTTTCCGTCGCCTCGCGTTCGTGCCGGAAACCGGCCGCAGGAACATCGACGACCTTGTGCCCCCAGTCCAAATATTCTGTCACGGCACCTCACCCTTGTCGTTGCCTAGAAGCTCGATGAGTCCTCCGCCTACGACATGCTCATCAAAAGGCTCGGCCGACAGTTTCGACGCGGCCTTACGCACATATCCGACAAGCGCCGTAACGCCGGCGTCGTTCCCGGCGGTTTGCGAAAAACACGTATCTCCTAACTACAGCCTCGAGATTCGGATTTTCCGGCTCCGACAGGCCTCGGCGATAAGCGCCGGCGCGCTCGTAAAAGGCGGCGGCAGCGCGTTTAACCTTCTTCGGAACGGCCGGGTCACTGACACCCATTTCGCGCATGCAGTCGTCCATGTCCGTCACGTACGCCTCGATGGTGCGCTGCGTCAGATCGAGTTCTGCGGCCCGCTGCCGATTGAGACTTTCGAGCGCCAGAAAGAGGTGCAGCGAAACCATCTCGAAACGCCCTTCGGGTGTGTCCGGAACGCCCATGTCCTTGTAAAAGGACGGCTGCCGCGCCGCGGTCACGACGCTGCCATAAAGCTCTTGCGCTCTGCGCCTCGCTTCGACCCGTCGTCTGAACCATTGCAACATGCTTTCAAAGGTCCTTCAGGCGACCGGCCGCCGATAAAATGTCTGGGGATCGCGCAGGGCGGCCATGACGGCTCGCTGTTGCCCGCTATCGACGCACAATCTAGACCACACACTCGAAAGAGCGAAGTGATTCTCGTCGTATGAAAGTTCAAATGCGCCAGAATGACCTGACCAAACCGGCCTTGGCATCGGTGCTTCGCGCGGTCGCGATTGCGTCATTCTTGACGTTGTCTGGCGTTACGACCTCTGGCTGCAGCGAAACGATCACGAAGCACGGCCAGCTGTTCAGGCAAACCGATCTGCAGGCCGTTCAGCCCGGGATGAGCCAGGATCAGGTGCGCACCACGCTTGGCACCCCAGCAACAACCGCTGTCATCGGTGACGGGCGCGCCTTCTACTATATTTCAAGCACCCAAGCCCAGACCTCGTTCTTCCTGCCGAAGGAAACGGACCGTCAGGTCGTCGCAGTGTACTTCAACCAGGGCGGCACCGTCGACAGCATCGCCAACTACGGACTGAAAGACGGAAAGGTATTCGATTTCGTCAGCCGCCAGACCCCGGCACCAGGATCGAAGGATGAAGGCATTCTGAAATCGCTGTTCCGGAACCTCGGCAAGAAGCAGCTCTTCGGCGAGTAGGAAAGCGCGTGACAAACTGCGAGGTCAACCGGAACGCGGCGCTATAAATCCCAGCAACTCTGCGCCAGGACGCGCTTGACTGATCCCAAAATGAACGAAACATTTGCGGTGGCGTTTTATGGTTGCACCTCAACCACCGCGAGTGAGCGTCCCATGCCCGAAAACATCGAAGAAGGTTTCATGGCCTTCATTGCCGACGGCAGCGACGGCATTGGTGCCGTCCGTGAGGTCAACACGACGTCGATCGTCATCTATATCGAGAACGCCGGCGAATTTGTCGTGCCGCGCTCTGCGGTCCGGGACGTTCATTCCCAAAAGGTTATATTGAAGCCCGAGCTTCTCGATAAACGCCTGCTCACGGCGATCGGCCACGTTCACGACAGCGAAGATCCGAACCTCATCGGTTAGTCGCCGACACGCATCGCAGAGCATCGTTGCAAAAACAAAAAAGCCCCGGAGCGCACTCCGGGGCTTCTTGATTTTATAACGGCGTCTTCGATTACCAGTGCGCCAGCACCGCGAGCAGCAGCAGCGCTACGATATTGGTGATCTTGATCGCCGGGTTCACGGCCGGACCGGCAGTGTCTTTGTAGGGATCGCCGACGGTATCGCCGGTCACCGACGCCTTGTGCGCCTCCGATCCCTTCATGTGCTTGACGCCGTCCTTGTCGATGAACCCGTCTTCGAAGCTCTTCTTGGCGTTGTCCCAAGCGCCGCCGCCAGACGTCATCGAGATGGCGACGAAGATACCCGTGACGATGACGCCGAGCAGCATCGCGCCCACAGCTGAGAAGGCCGCGCCTTTGCCGGCGATCCAGCTGATGACAAAGAAGAGAACGATCGGCGACAGCACCGGCAGCAGCGACGGCGCGATCATTTCCTTGATGGCCGCCCGCGTCAGCAAGTCGACGGCGCGAGCGTAGTCGGGTTTCGACGTGCCCTTCATGATGCCGGGGTTGGCCTTGAACTGGCGGCGAACTTCTTCGACGATCGAGCCGGCGGCGCGGCCGACGGCGGTCATGGCCAGACCTCCGAAGAGAAACGGAATGAGCCCGCCGAGCAACAGGCCGGAGACGACATACGGGTTCTCGAGGTTGAAGTTCACCTCGACGCCTTTGAAGAACTGATAGCCCGTCGCACCCGGTGCATTGGCCTCGCTGATGAAATGATGCAGGTCATAGCTATAGGCCGCAAACAGCACCAGGGCTCCGAGACCGGCCGAACCGATTGCGTACCCCTTCGTCACGGCTTTCGTGGTGTTGCCGACGGCGTCGAGAGCATCCGTCGATCGGCGGACTTCTTTTGGAAGCCCGGCCATTTCGGCAATGCCGCCCGCGTTGTCGGTCACCGGACCGAAGGCATCGAGCGCCACGATCATGCCGGCGAGGCCGAGCATCGTCGTCGTCGCGATCGCGGTGCCGAAGAGACCGCCGAGATTGTAGGTCGTGATGATGCTGGCGACGATGGCGAGCGTCGGCAGGGCGCAGGCTTCGAGCGACACGGCAAGGCCCTGAATGACGTTCGTGCCGTGGCCGGTCACTGACGCCTGGCTGATCGCCTTCACCGGGCGAAACCCGATGCCGGTGTAGTATTCGGTGATCCAGACTATGACCCCGGTCAATGCCAGGCCGACGATGCCGCACAGAAACAGGTTCCAGCCCGAGACTACGTGACCCGCTGCCGTTCCGACATCTCCGAAGCCGCCTAGAACGTACTGGGTCGCCAAGTAGAGACCGCCGATCGAAAGCACGCCTGATGCGATGACGCCGCGGTAAAGCGCGCCCATGATCGAGCCGTTCGTGCCGAGCTTGACGAAATACGTGCCGATGATCGAGGTCACGATGCAGGCGCCGCAAATAGCGAGCGGATAGAGCATCATAGCCGCCAGGTTCGGCTGACCGGCAAAGAAGATGGCAGCCAGAACCATCGTCGCAACGACGGTGACGGCATAAGTTTCGAAAAGGTCCGCCGCCATGCCCGCGCAGTCGCCGACGTTGTCGCCGACGTTGTCGGCAATCGTTGCCGGATTGCGCGGATCGTCTTCGGGAATGCCGGCTTCGACCTTGCCGACAAGGTCGCCGCCGACGTCGGCGCCCTTGGTGAAGATGCCGCCTCCGAGACGTGCAAAGATCGAAATCAGCGAGGCGCCGAAGCCGAGCGAGACGAGCGCATCAACGACATCGCGGCTGGCGGGCTCCAAGCCTAGGAACCCAGTGAGGATGGCGTAGTAAACGGAGACGCCGAGAAGCGCCAAGCCCGCCACCAGCATGCCTGTAATCGCACCGGCCTTGAAAGCGATGTCGAGACCCTTGGCCAGCGAGACCGTTGCGGCCTGAGCCGTGCGCAAGTTGGCACGCACCGACACGTTCATGCCGATGTAACCGGCGAGGCCAGACAGGCACGCGCCGATCAAGAAGCCGACGGCCTGTAGCGGACCGAGAAGCAACCAAGCGAGAATGAAGATTACAACTCCGACGACGGCTATCGTGCGGTATTGCCGATTGAGGTAGGCCTGGGCGCCTTCCCGCACCGCAGCAGCGATTTCCTGCATTCGGGCATTGCCCTGATCGGCACTGAGCACGACTTTGGACGTAAAAATCGCATAGAGGATTGCCAACGCCCCGCAGGCGATGATCCCCCAAAGTATGTTGGTCATGGAGTGGTCCCTTTTGGCCCGCTTTCGTGGTGCTGTCAGGCGGCCGCCGGAACGGCGGACCCGAGTTGCCCCCTTTGATCCCTTTTCAGGCGAGAGTCGCGCCGGACCATGCCAAAAGAGCAACCACGTTGCAACACAGGCACATCCCACTTTTGGTGCAGAAAAAAACGGCCCGGGCGGAACTGCCGCACGGGCCGCTTCAAGTTATCGGCTTTAGGGACGTAGAATGGGTGGTCTTAAACTCTTAGCGGCGCCAGTGGGCGCGGTGCCCACGCCAATGACCGTAGCCCCAGCGACGGTGGCCGCCCCAATAACGACGATGGCCACCCCAATAACGGTGTCGCCAGTAACGGTGACGCCAGCCGTAACTGCGATAGTAGTAGCGGCCGCCGTAATAAGGATAATAACCACCATAGTACCGGTATCGGGATATCCCCAGTAGAGCGGTAGGCCTAAGTAAATTCCACCCCAACCCCAACGTCGATGTCCCCAACCCCAACGCGATGTCCCCAGCCCCAACCGCCGCCCCAGCCGCGGTGTCCCCAACCCCAACGTCGGTGTCCCCAGCCCCAACCGCCGCCCCAGCCGCGGTGTCCCCAACCGCCGCGCCAGCCCGTCTTTTGTACGAGCCCTTCACTTTGATTGATGTGCGTTGCAGTAAGACCCGCCGCCGCATTAGCAGTGGCAGGTAGCGTTCCTGCAAACAATAGTCCGCCCAGGACGGACAACGACATGACGAGCTTTCGCATTATTGTCTCCTGCTTCAGCGTCCGCGCTGCGGACGCTTCGCGCCGGCACAAAGGCCGGCTTTAATTAACGCTCGAAATCCCGATTGGTTTCGCGAGCACCATCAAGGTTCATGAAACTAGAATTAAAATCCTGGCCCGATGAACGATCCATGAATAGATGCCTTCAGCACGCGACTGCTTGCGCGCCCTAGCCATGTCTTTCAGGCAGCGTTAGGCGTGGATCCGGAAAGCGCCGATCCCAATCAGCCGGAGGCAAAGTGACGATTGAAGACAGCATGAAGAGTGCCGAAGGCCGTCGGTTAATTGCAAAACTTTCGTCGGCGTTTGACATCGATGACCGAAACGCCAATACGGCCGTCGAGGCATTGGAGCGCGAGCTTCGGGCAGGCATCGAACGCACTATGCTGTCGCGCGGCGGCGTCGCCGACGTGCTGTCTCTCGTGACCAAGCCCACCGCGACCCGCGTGCTGTCGTCGGATCCCGCCAACCTTGCTTCTCAGGATTCTATCGACAGCGGTAATCACATTCTGGACGTGCTGATTGGCAACAAGCACATAAGCCGCAAGATCGCAGCGCGCGCAGCATCAGAAGCGGGACTAGAGACAGGAACTGTCGAGAAATTACTGCCTGTAGTCGCGAGCCTGATGATCGGCCAATTGCAGCAGCAGTCGAAGCCGGCGCTCGAAAAGCTTTTGCAAAATGTCCCTGGCGTTATCGGCGCTGGCGGCAGCCCTTTGCCGCTGCCACCTGACCGGCTTCCGGATGCAAACGCTCCTGATAATCAGGTGCCTGACTACGGTGCCGAAAGCAACAATTCGCAGGAGGCGCCCCGCGACCCGATTGACGCCGGTCCTCCGTTACCATTGCCGGGCGACAACATACCCGGCCTCGGACGAAGATCGCAAAGATTGCCTGACGCGGAAAATCCCTACGAAAGATTACCGGACATCGTGCGCCGCGGCGGCGGACCTCAAGTGCCCGGCGGTGGCTCGCTCGATAAAATTATCCGCTCCATTTTCGGCAATCTGCTCGGACGCAATCGCGGTGTCATCGGAACGATGATTCAGCTCTTTCTCATCCGCTGGCTAGCGTCGCTCGCACGGCGCATTCTGACTCGGGTTTTAAGGAGCCGATGAACGCGCGCCTGCAGCAGCGAACGGAAAAAAGGCCGGAGATCACCCCGGCCTTTTCGATTATCAGCTAGCGCTCGACGGCATCAGCGGCGACGGCACGGCCTCGCGCTCACGTCGCAGCTCCAGGCGCTACCGTCGCGCCCACACTTGATGCTCTTGCTCCCGGATTTCGCCCAGCTCGTCCACGCGCCACCATATTCGAAATCGACAAAGCCGGCCCAAGACTGAACCGCGGCGATCTGGGCCGCGCGCTTTGTCGACTGGCCGGCGCTTGAGCCGTAATGGAAATGGTCGGTGAAGCAGATCACGCCGCGTTCCCGCCGCTGATCGTGCATGTCCGCCACCTCCTGCGCCACGGCAGGTGCCGAAATCGCAAACACGCCGGCAGCGACGACCGCGCCGCGAATGTACCCTTTGATTGTCATATAACCCCCGTAGACGACAGCGGTGCCAAAGCCGCGTGGACATCTCGCAGATTCAGAGGCCCGCTCGATAGGTTTGTCGACCCCAGGTACCAAGATATTGGCGAGGCGCGGCAAACGGGGCACAGCTGGACGTTTTGCGTGCAGTGCAGGCCGTGGCCGGCCTTCGGTCCGATGGCTGAAGGCTATTTCACCGCCACGACTGAGATTTCGACCAGCATCCGGGGGTCGATGACCTTGGCTTCAACGCAGGCGCGCGCCGGTGCATTCTTGCCGCCGAGCCACGCGCTCCAGGATTTATTCATGCCGTCGCGGTTGCGAATGTCGTTGAGCCAGACCGTTGCTTGGACGACCTTGGACCTGTCCGTACCCGCTAGCGCCAGCAGCCTGTCGATTTCGGCCAGAACTTCCGCTGTCTGGCCTTCCACGTCGCGAGACAGATCGGTCGGGATGACGCCGGCCGTGAAGACGAAGCCATTCGCTTCCGTGGCTTTCGAATAGATCGCTGAGGATTCGTAGCGAGTAACGGACACTTAAGCCTCCCATAAGCTGAAACCTCACGCCTCATATCAGGCGGCGGCCCGCTTAAGAAGGTTCAAAGAAGCGGTGGGTCCACGTGCCGCTCTCCGTCGACGACAAGTCCTTTGAGTGCCGCGCTGCCGGACGCGTCGACCGCCACGATTGCTTCGATTTTGCGTTCGCGTACTTTCGTCTCGAGAGCCTTCCCCGTGCCTTCGGGTACGAAGTAGCTTTCGATGCCATAGCGAATGTTGAGCTGAACGTCCGACGTGTTTTCCGGACGCCAGATGCTCTCGACGCGACCTTTCAGTACGATATCGCTCGCCGCGATCTGTTGAGGATAGTCGGCCGTCACTTTGACCGCCTTCCACTCGCCCGCGCCATCCGGTTTAAGCGTCACGTAGACTGGCGAACCTGCACGAAGGTCTTCGAAGTTCGCATCAGAAGGTAGGGTCGATTTGCGCAGAGGCGAGATGTCGTATCCGAGCATGACATAGTCACCCCTGAACGTATCGCGCGGATCGACCGGTCGCGTCGGTATCGTGATTTCGCGGCCCGACTTCAATAATTGGTCGCGGTCATAGACTATCTTGAAGAGCGCCGCAGACTGCACGAGCGCCACAAAGACGAGCACCGGCCAAAGCCACTTCTGTTTGGCGATCATGCGCGAATTCCTCTAGCATCGCCACGTTGCGCGAGCCGCAGCGCCACGAAGGCCAGTGCCGTGACGATGAGGGCAGCGATGAGGAAGAACAGCGACGTTCCAAGGATCGACCCGACCGTTTGCCAATAGAGCGAAAGAATTTCGATCGAGAAGCCAAGATAGCCGACCCACAGCACAGCTTGGTTCTGGGTGGACAATCCGTGGCTGATCGCCGCGAGAAGCAGCACCAGCGTCAAAGCCGCGAGCGCGATCAGCGTGCCCGCCCACGGGCTTTCGATGAACTGCAGCGCAAAGAGGCCGGCGAACGCGACGGCGACCGCGTACGCAAGGACGGGCGCCGCGATGTGATCGAGGTCCGGCCGAGCCTTCTCGACACCGACCGCAAGGGCTGCAGCAAGCAGGCCGGTCGTCACGACGATCGCATGCTCGTGCCCCCTTCCCAGCAGATATCCGATCGATATGACGAACAGAGACAGCGCCAACGCCGAGAGATGCAGACCAGGACGCCAACGTTGCCAGATGAAGACGGCCGTGACCGCGGCCCAGCCGATCAGGAACGGCCAGTGCACGCCATTGCGTTGCGACGATTCCATCGACGACCAGACGCACACGAGGACCATTGCCAGCGCCAGCGCCGGGTTCGAACGCAGAACCACGCCGGCGAACAACGCGCCGATCCACCACATCAGGACGCCGTCGGGCGGATTGCCGTCGATGTTGTACATCTGGCTGATCAGCATGATGCTCGCACCGAACATCGCGACGGCAAAAAGGATCGCGGCATCGGCGAATGACCGGTGATTGCGGGCCGTCAGCCAGCCCGCGATGCCGTATCCGAGCCAGATTGCAGCCAGCAACAGGCCGAGCCTTCCGAGACGCGGTACGTCCTCCCAATGGGCGGCGACGAAGGAAATAGCGGCGAAGCCGAACAGCACGCTCGCGAGAATTCCCAGCGCCGAAGCGAGTCCCATCTCGTGCCCGCTTTTGGCTTGATCGGCCAGAATGGCAGTGCGTCCGACTTCGCTGACCCAGCCATTGGAATACCAGCGATCGAGATCGTGCTTCAGCCGTTTCCTATAGGAAGCCCACATGTCGAACCTGTTTCGCCGAGAGACCCGCAAGCAACATGCATTTCCGCGAACCGAAGTCGATTCGCGCCAGTGCACTTTTGCTCGTCATTGACATTGAAAATCATGGCAGCCGCGTGTTGGCTAGCCCATCGTCGCTAGACGATGCCGGAAGTTGTCGCCTTCTCACGCCGCTTATCTTTTTTCTACGGTGCGTAAATTGACGGGACGGGGTTGACGTGAGGGCACTTCTCCCCCACTCTAGTTGCAAATGATTGTCATTTGCGGAAAGAGGCAAGCCTAACATTATGGACGCAAAGACCCCTGTCATCCCCGCGCTTCCGGCCGGAGCAGACCAGTCCTCTGGCCAAAGTTGGCAGAGGGCCCCGTCGGCACCATCGCTTGCCGAAGTTTTTCACACTATTCCGGTCCTCCGGCAGGGCGCGTCGTGGCGCCGTTTCGCGGCCTTCGTCGGCCCCGGCTATCTCGTTGCCGTCGGCTACATGGATCCCGGCAACTGGGCGACGTCGATCGCGGGCGGAGCAAAGTTCGGTTACGCGCTTCTCTTCGTTGCGCTGCTTTCCAACACCATGGCGATTGTCCTGCAGTCGCTCTGCGCCCGTCTTGCGATCGCCTCCGGCCGCGATCTGGCGCAGGCCTGCCGTGACGGCTATCCGCGATGGGCCGCCTTTCCACTTTGGGTTTTCGCTGAAACGGCGATCATCGCGACCGATGTTGCCGAAGTGATCGGTACGGCGATCGGCCTAAATTTGCTTTTCGGCATTCCGCTCGAAATCGGCGTGCTGCTGACCGCCCTCGACGTTTTTGTCGTGCTGCTCTTGCAGCGCCTCGGCTTCCGTTATCTCGAAGCCTTCATCATCACGATGCTCGGCGTCATCGCGGTTTGCTTCGCCATCCAGATCGCCCTCGCCGATCCCGATTGGGGCGCCGTCATTCGCGGCTTCGCTCCGACAATCGACATCGTCAGAAATCCGGAGATGCTCTATCTCGCGCTCGGTATTCTCGGCGCGACAGTCATGCCGCACAATCTCTATCTGCATTCGGCAATCGTACAGACCCGAGACTATGGCACGTCGACGAAGGAAAAGCGCGAGGCCCTAAAATTCGCGACCATCGACTCGACCGTCGCCCTGATGCTGGCACTCTTGATCAATGCTTCGATCCTGATCCTCGCAGCCGCCACCTTCTACAAGGTTGGAAGGACCGGCGTAGCCGAACTTGCCGAAGCCCAGTCGCTGCTCCACCCGCTCCTCGGCTCGGCAATCGCGCCGACGCTGTTTGGCATCGCGCTCCTTTGTTGCGGCTTGAATTCGACCGTCACAGCGACTCTTGCCGGTCAGGCGGTGATGGAAGGTTTCCTGAACATTCGCTTGCCGGCGTGGATGCGCCGTCTCCTGACGCGGTCAGTCGCGTTAATTCCCGCCGCCGGCGTCACGCTGCTCTATGGCGAGGGAGAAACCTCTAAGCTGCTGATCCTGACGCAGGTCATCCTCAGCCTGCAGCTGCCGTTCGCGATTGTGCCGCTGGTTCAGTTCACGGCCAACCGCAGGAAAATGGGGGATCTCGTCGCGCCCCGGTGGCTGACAGTTGTCGCAACCGTCATCGCGGTCACGATCATCGCCCTGAACGCCAAATTGATCTTCGATTTTATCACGGGATAAGGGCTTAGCCTCATCTGAGGCCACACGAAAATCAACACCCGTTGCCAATCCCTGCCGCTCCGCTCTAGAACCCAGAACGACATGAGCGCGCCTCGGCGCGCTCCTCGCACGTTGTCGCTTCGGCACAAACTGACATGCAAAGGAATTCTCGAATTACGGACCCTCTGTACAAATGACCCGACCGTCACCCGTTCATCTCATCGGCGCCGGTCTCGCCGGTTCCGAGGCCGCGCACCAGATCGCGTCGGCCGGCGTGCCGGTGGTGCTGCACGAGATGCGCCCGATACGAGGCACCGAAGCCCACAAAACCGATGGCTTTGCCGAGCTTGTTTGCTCGAACTCGTTCCGTTCCGACGACTGGGAGAACAATGCCGTCGGACTTCTGCACGAGGAGATGCGCCGCGCCGGGTCACTGATCATCTCTGCAGGCTATGCACATAAGCTTCCTGCCGGCGGCGCACTTGCCGTCGACCGCGATGCGTTCTCGGCCGAAGTTACGGCGCGTCTTTCCGCGAATCCCCTTGTAACGATCGAGCGTGGCGAACTCGACGGTCTGCCGCCCGATGGCTGGAACAACGTCATAGTTGCGACAGGTCCGCTGACGTCGCCGGCATTAAGCGCCGCACTTGCCGGGCTTACTGGCGAAGATTCTCTCGCCTTCTTCGACGCAATCGCGCCCGTCGTGCATCGCGACAGCATCGACACGTCGATTGCCTGGTTTCAATCACGCTACGATAAGTCCGGCCCTGCCGGCACGGGCGCCGACTATCTGAATTGCCCGATGTCCAGGCCCGAATACGAAGCCTTCGTCGACGCTCTTCTGACGGGCGACAAGACGTCTTTCAAGGAGTGGGAAGCATCGACGCCCTACTTCGACGGCTGTCTGCCGATTGAGGTGATGGCCGAGCGCGGTCGCGAAACACTGCGCTTTGGTCCAATGAAACCGGTCGGCCTCGACGATCCGCGCACGGGCCGTTGGCCATACGCCGTCGTGCAACTGCGTCAGGACAATGCGCTCGGCACGCTTTGGAATATGGTCGGCTTCCAAACGAAACTGAAGCACGCCGAGCAGGTCCGCATTTTCCGGACAATTCCCGGGCTCGAAAACGCCGAGTTCGCGCGCCTCGGGGGCCTTCATAGAAACACGTACATCAATTCGCCGAAGCTTCTCGACGCTTCGCTCCGTCTGAAAGTCATGCCGCGCCTGCGCTTTGCAGGTCAGATCACCGGTGTCGAAGGCTATGTCGAAAGCGCCGCGATCGGCCTCTTGGCAGGTCGTTTCGCTTCGGCCGATGCTCTAGGTCGCGCAGGCTTGCCGCCGCCAGCAACGACGGCACTCGGCGCGCTTCTCAATCACATCACCGGCGGGCATCTCGTCGCCGACGACGGCGAGCGAGCCAGCGCGCGGTCATTCCAACCGATGAACATCAACTACGGATTGATTCCTGATCTCGACGTTGCGCCGACGCACGACAAGTTCGGTCAGCGGCTCAAAGGACCAGAACGCGGTCGAGAAAAAAAGCGCATCATGTCGCGCCGCGCACTTGCCGATCTCGCAACCTGGCTCGGCGACGACGCCGTGCCCGTCAAAAAGCGGTCGGCTTAGCGAACCTCAGATTTTGAAGGCTCAGACGCTTGCCCAGTTGCAGGCGCAAACGGCAAGACGACTTCATTATCCTCGCCGTCGGGTGGCGGCTGGGCGACTTGTGGCGAAGGCTCGGACGTCTGTCCCGCCACAGGCGCGAGCGGCGAAACGCTAACGTCACCGTCATTGTGCGGCACTGTCAGAACTGACTTCGCGTCAGGAGCTTGTCGACCTGATTGGGCGGGCGGTTGCGAAGCGGCGGCGGCCGCCGGTTCCGCAGCGGGCGCGAGCGGAGAAACAGGCGGGCTCGCCGCATCGTGCGGCACTGTCAAAACTGAATTTGGGTTTGGAGGTGTTTGGCGGCTCGCCTCGGTAGCCGGTTGCGAAGGCGCGGGCGCCTGATCCGCTGCAGGCGCAAACGGAGAAACAGCCGGGCTCGTCGCGTCGTGGGGCACCGTCAGGACCGATTTCACGTCAGGAATTTGTCGGTCTGGCTCGGCGACCGGTGGCGGCGGATTCTCATCGAAGCTCGACGTATTGGCGGTTGCAGGATCGACATCCGGGCCGTCGCCGTATTTCGCGAGCACCGCACGCGCCTTGCTCACGACCGCATCGGCGATCGCGGCTTGGCCCTCCGCCGTCGGGTGAAAAGCTCCGGAATAAGTCGCTGCCAAAACGAGCTGGAATGGCGCGAACGGCTCGATCTTCAAGACTTTCGTTATGAATCCCGCCGCGACATGGAAGTTCGCCGTCATAAAGGCATCGTTGGGAGTCCGAAACCAGCGCTGGCGCGACGCATAGGGCTGAAAGTCGGCCGGATTGTAGGGCTTCCACGCCCCATCGATCTTGCGCGGCAGGCGAAGCTCGTCGACTTGGCTGACGCCCGCAACACTCACGCCGGCGCAAATACCGCGTCCGATGAAAGCCCGCCGATGCGTCTCGACAAAGGTCCAGCCGAATTCCTCGGCGCTATTGCGCATCAACCGGTGCAGCTTGTCGGCGAACCAAACGCCGAGCCGCACCTTGCTTCCGCTCAACTGGAAATCGGGCACGACTTCCATGCCGGCCTTGCCATCCGAGCACGTCTGGCTGCCGTCGCCCTCGAGGGCCAGGCCCGGATAGGCGACGAGAAGTATGCGATCGCTCTGCTCCCAGGGCATGTAGAGGATGTTGTGCAACGCGCGATTGAGCGACTTGTAGCGGGCAGAGAGACGCCCGAGTTCTGCTGAAGCCTCTGCTTCCCCGTGAACTTCGCCAAACCAGCCGCCGAGCTCGCGCAATAGCGAGTCATTCGACAGCACGGCGTTGGCGAGTAGTCGCGAAAAACCGATATCATTTCCGCCGATCGACAACAGCACAAGATCGATCTTGCGCGCCGCCTCGATCGGACATTTGCGCAGCACGAGGCCGCCCTTCAATTCAGGTATCTGGCCGTTGATGTGATAGGCCTCGGGAAGATCCAACGGGTCCGTCTTGTTCGATCCACATTGAGCTTCCGCCACTGCCGAGATTTGCGAAAACCGCGGCGGATTGGGCACCCATTCGTTTCCCTTGTAGCGAAGGAATAGGCCGTCTGTAACTTCGGCACCCGCACACGAGACGCCGACGAACGTTACGGCACGGTGCGGATCTTCGATCGCAAGCTGAAGCGCCGTCCGCATCTGCTCTGAATAAAGCGAGCGATGACACGCCTGATCGAGCCAGCGGGCGTTTTCCTTGATGAACTGCTTGTCGCCGATATTCCGCCAAGGACCAATGCGGGCGGGATAGCCGTCAAGATCGCTATAAATTCCAGTCGTGCTGTAATCGGAGGATCGTTCCCGCGAGAACTTGACCGCTACGTCCGGATTGCCCTCGCCCGATGCAAAACTGTCGCCCATGCCGGCAATCAGAATGTCCCGCACCTTGACGTCGGCCTTGGCAACTTCGAGTCCGCCAATCTCGACGCTGATGGTCATGCCGGTCGGATAGGGAACGACGAAACGGGCTCGTTCGCTGCATGGCTGCGTAACGGCGTCGCCGCGCGGCGGCTCGGAGTTGCGCGGTGCAGTAAGCCACGTGCACGTCAGCGCCGCGGCATCATCGACGCCTGTGATTTCGGCAAACACCGCATGGCTGGTCGGATTGATGTAATCGTCATAGGCATCGCACTTGAAGCGATTGTCGGACCAGCACGTCTTGCGGTACATCGTTGCCGCCCAACCATACTCCTGCCGGCTTTGCAGGGCGCGCTCTTGCGATAGTACCGGCGTCGCGCGTTCTTCAGGGCCGAGCGCCCGATAAGTTGCGCGATGCACTTCCGTATCGCTCGGGTCGGTGAAGAAGCGGAACGGATTTTCGACTTGCCACGCGATCGCCGCCGCGGCGTTGGCATGGCCGGGCGCAAAAATAGAGGCGCACGCCAAAGCCAGCAGAAATAGCATCCCTGCCGCAATTGTGCGCGGCGCCGATGGCGAGCCAGATTTCATCTGCCCTCTTTGCTTTGGTCTTCAGAGGCGCCCCGTCCAATGCGCGCGTGCGATACGCCATAGACGGACGAGCGGCGCAATCTCCACCAGATCGCGAGTCGCCTCGTGCCGAGGTGTCTGCAAAGCGCGAAAATAGGGCCCGACAAGGGCGAGAGGCAACAATGCTGTCATAAAAGACCGTGGCTTGTCCGTGAGATGCCGACGCACGGCGTCCATCGCTCCGGCCGCTTCCGCCGCGAGCCAGGCGATTTGCGGATGCCAGTCTGGGAGAGATTCGAACCGATTCGGAGACCGCGCTTCGGGCAGCGGCGATCGCCCGTGCATCAGCGCGTACGGCAATTCGGTGGCGATGCGCGTCATGCCGGCTGCCCGGGCTGCGGCGTCAAAGACCTTATCGGCACCCTCATCGACGACGACACCGAGGATCTGAGCCGCGAGCACCAACGGTATCCCGTCGATAGCGCGCAGCTCGCTGCTTAGCGCCTCGTCGTCGACAGGCGCATCGGCATAAAGAGCCCGCGCATGGGCGCTCAAAAAATCCTCAATTTCTGCAGAAGGCAATGCGTGCCGTCTTACGACATCGAGCAAAAACATCGAGCACGGGATTTCCCGACGCGCCGTGTTCGGAAGCGAGCAGTGCGTCGCGCCACCATGTGATGCGGATTTCGCCCATCACCGGCTCGCTGACCTGCCTGCCGATGCGCGCGATCTCGCCGCAGAAAGCGGCTAACGCAATCAAGTCGTCGCGAACGGCGGCAGGTGCGAAGAGTGCGGCGTAATACCGGTCGGGCGCGTTGAGACGGGCGCTGGCGCGAACGGCTTCGAGATTGGCAATCTTTTGCTCGGTCTCGGTCACGCGCTGCTCCGTGCGCGAGGCTTCACAACACGGCGACCAGCGCGGCCGCGATCGGGCGCTTCTCCGCAATCAGGATGTTGTAGGTGCGAGCAGCAGCACCTGTCGACATCGGCTCAAGTCCGATGCCGGCCTTGGCGAAGGCGGCGTAAATCTCGGGGCTCGGCCAGACTTGGCTGGCGCCCGTCCCGAGAAGCACGGTGATCGGCGGTTCGACCGCACTCAGAAGAAAATCGAAGTCCTCCGGGCGGAGTTCGTCTGCGGATGCTGCACTCCAAGCATAAATGCCGCTCGGCAGACAGAGCATCGATCCCTTATGGCTCATATCGGCAAACCGGAAGCCGCCATTGCCGTAGGCCGCAATCGCCGTTTCGTAGGGATAGTGTCCGTCCAACTCCGCCATCGCGGCTCACCCGACGGTGCATCAAGCCTTGGCTTTGCTCTTCGCCGGCATCATGCCCTTTGCAGCCGTATCGCTCCAATCGCGCTTGACGCCGAAGTAGCCCAAGAGCGGCGCAGCGATGAAGATCGATGAGTACGTGCCGATGACCACTCCCAAGAGCATCGCGAAGTTGAAATTGCGGATCACCTCGCCGCCGAAAATATAGAGCGACAAGAGCACTGCAATCGCCGTCATGCCCGTCAGGATCGTACGCGACAGCGTCTCGTTGATCGACAGATTGAGAAGCTCATTGAGCTCCATTCTCTTGAACTTGCGCAAATTTTCGCGAATGCGGTCGGACACGACGACCGTGTCGTTCACCGAATAGCCGAGGATCGTCAGAAGTGCGGCGACGGTCGAGAGGTCGAATTCGAACTGAAACAGCGAAAAAATTCCGGCCGTCACAAGTACGTCATGCGTCAACGCCACGACCGCACCGACGGCAAACTGCCACTCGAAGCGAAACCACACGTAAGCGACGATCGCCAGAATGCCTGCGGCAACCGCGATGAAGCCGGTCATGCGCAATTCGCTCGATACGGCCGGGCCGACCACCTCGACGCGCCGCTGGGTGAAGTCGGCTTCCGTCGCATCGCTGACTTTCTTCAGCGCCGCCTGCTGTGGTTTCTCGCCGCCCGATTGCTCCTCCAGCCGAACGAGAACATTCGCTGGACCACCAAATTGCTGGATCTGAACGTTGCCAACGCCGAGCCGGTTGAGCTTGTCGCGCAGCGCCCCGACGTCGGCATTGCCGCTTTTCGCCTGCAATTCGACCAGCGAGCCGCCCTTGAAGTCGACGCCGTAGTTGAGCCCCAGCGTCATGCACAAGGCTAGCGCTATCGCCATCGCAACAAGCGACGCCCCGATCGCTATCCCCTTGTAACGCATGAACGGCAGACGCAGGTCGTGCGGGAAAAAGTCGGCGCCCTTGAAGACCGGAATTAATCTCATCAGCACGTAAGTGGTCTCCTAAACCGGAACGGTCGTAATGCGGCCCTTGGGCTGGGCTTTGAGCCAATACCAGATCAACAGCCTGACGACCGTCACGGACGCGAAAATCGAAGTCAGAATGCCGATCGTCAGCGTCACGGCAAACCCGCGGATCGGCCCGGAGCCCAGCCAGAACATGATGAGCGCGCAGGCAAGCGTCGTGAGCTGGCTATCGGCAATGGTGACAAAGGCGCGCTGGAACCCGGCATCGATAGCGGCGACAGGGGTCTTGCCGACGCGCAGCTCTTCACGAATGCGCTCGTAGATCAGAACGTTCGCATCGACTGCCATCGCGACGCCGAGGACGAGGCCGGCGATGCCGGGAAGCGTCAGCGTCGAGCCGATCAGCGTCATCAAGGCGAGCGTCAGCATCAAGTGCACGATGAGACCGACGCAGGCAAAAATGCCGAACGTGCCGTAGGCGATAATCGTCAGAACAACGACGGCGATACCGCCGATAATACCGGCGAGCTTACCGGCTGCAATCGAGTCAGCCCCCAGTGACGGGCCAACCGTGCGCTCCTCGACGATTGTCAGCTTGGTCGGCAACGAGCCGGAACGCAGCTGAACCGCGAGCCTGTTCGTGCTTTCGACCGTGAAACTTCCGGAGATCTGACCAGATCCGCCAAGAATTGGCTCGCGAATGACAGGTGCCGACAGCACTTTGTCATCCAGAACGATCGCGAACGGCCGGCCGACGTTATCTTTTGTGAAGTTTCCGAATCTTCGGGCGCCAGCCTGGTTGAAGCGGAAATTGATGACCGGTTCGTTCGTGCGGCTGTCGAACCCCGGCTGCGCATCGGCAAGGTCGGCGCCCTGCACGACGGGCGTCTCGCGCAGCACATATTCGGCGTTCTCGCCCTTGTCGCCAGGGTAGATCTTGTATCCCGGCGGTATAGCCGTGGTCTTCGCTTCTTCGGCCGTGAGCGAGGGGTGGACCTCATGGAAAGTGAGCTTGGCGGTTTCGCCGATGAGCTGCTTCAGTTCCTTGGTATCCTTAAGACCGGGAAACTGAATGAGGATGCGGTCTGTGCCCTGTCGCACGATCGTCGATTCCGAGGTGCCGAGGTTATTGACGCGCCGGTTCACCGTTTCGATCGACGATGCCGCGGCCCCGGCGATGCGTTGCTTCAGACCTTGGTCGGTCAGCTTGACGATGATCGTTCCCGCGTCAGGGCCTTCGACGACGTCGACGTCGTAGCCTCCGCCGCCGAGTAAGGCGTTGCCGATCGGCTGCCTGATCTTGCGCAGCTCCTTCAGAGCACCCTCGCGCTCCTCGGGTTTGGCAAGCTTGATGACGAGCTGCGTCCCCTGCACGCCGATACCGGTGACACCGACCTTCGCGCCTCTCAAAAGCTTGCGCGATTCATCGCGCAGATTGTTCATCCAGTCCTTCTTGATCTCGTCCTGGTCCATTTCGAGAAGGAGATGCGCGCCGCCTTGAAGGTCGAGACCGAGCCGCAGCTGCTGCTTCGGCATGAACGACGGCCACGAGGCGACCGTCTCCTTCGAGAAGAAGTTCGGCAACGCGACAAGCAAGCCTGCGAGGCAGGTCAGCACAATAGCGATGATCTTGAGGCGGGTGAAATGCAGCATTGGTACGGGGTCTCGAGTCTCGGTGAGGCGGGGTTCGGCGAATGCCGCGCGAACAGCGCGGTCATTCTCGCACGCGGGCGAGGGCTAAATCACGTTGCGTCTTTGACAGGTTCGCCTTTCGAACGCACGTCCATCAGCGTGCTTTTGACGATCCGCACCCTGAGGTTATCGGCCAATTCGACCTCGATATCCTCGCTGTTGTCGGACGCCTTGAGCACCTTGCCGACCATGCCGCCCGAGGTGATGACCGTATCTCCCCGGCGCACGGCATTCACCCGATCGCGCAGCTGCTTGGCGCGCTGCGACTGCGGCCGGATGAGGAAGAAATAAAAGATCACAAGCATCAGCAGCATGGGGACGAGCAAGCCGCCGAGCGAGTCCATCGGATTGGCGGCAGTCTGCGCAAAGGCGGGAGTCGTGAACATTGGACAAGAGAATCCTTCATGTGCGAATGGGAATAGCGCCCCCGCTCCGAGCCCCGTGGCCTCAGAGGAAGCGCCCTTAAATTCGGGCGGACTATAGTGTCCGGTGGCCCTTTTGCAACCACGCAAAACTTGGTGCTTCGACGTTGGAATCGCAAGGCACACCGATTAAACACGCAGTTCCCGATAGATAGCCATACGGACCTCTCAGATGAGCGACAGCGACGCGTTGAAGCCGGTTCTCGAGCGGATCGCCGAGGCCCTGGACCGCATCAGCCCCCGCGCGTCGCGAGCCCCCGATTTCACGTCGACAGAGGCCTTCGTCTGGCAGGCAGAGCGTCAGAGCTTCGAACCCGTCCGGAAGGTCAACCGCGTGCCGCTGGCGCTGCTGAAGGGGATCGACAGGACGGCAGCCATCCTGCTCGACAACACGCGCCGGTTCGCCTCCGGGCTCCCGGCCAACAACGCCCTGCTCTGGGGCGCGCGCGGGATGGGAAAATCGAGCCTCGTGAAGGCGGCGCATGCCGAAGCACATTCTAAAGCTGCGGGGCTGAAGCTGATCGAAATCCACCGCGAGGACATCTCGTCTCTGCCGAAGTGTCTGGCGCATCTCAAGTCAGCACCCTTCCGCTTCATCGTCTTTTGCGACGACCTGTCGTTCGATCACGACGACACGAGCTACAAATCCTTGAAGGCCGTGCTCGAGGGCGGCATCGAGGGCCGGCCGAAAAACGTCATCTTCTACGCGACATCGAACCGGCGCCATCTGATGCCGCGTGAAATGATCGAGAATGAGCGCTCGACGGCGATCAATCCGGCCGAGGCCACGGAAGAGAAGGTCTCTCTATCCGATCGCTTTGGCCTCTGGCTCGGCTTCCACAATGCCAGCCAAGACGACTATCTTGCGATGGTGCGCGCCTACGCCGAGCACTTCGGATTGAAAATTGACGACGCCGAACTGGTGCGCGACGCTCTCGAATGGTCCACGACGCGCGGCGCCCGTTCAGGACGCGTCGCCTGGCAGTACACCCAAGATCTCGCGGGGCGTCTGCAAAAAACCACGGATCAGTTCTGACGGCATTTACAGTGACGTGGCGCCGTCCCACGCCGCACTTTCAATGTCATCCTCGGCTTTATGCCGAGGATCCATCGTTCGACGACGACAGTGCAAGCATTTGAATGGATCCTCGGGACAAGCCCGAGGATGACACTTGGGTCAACGAAAAAGGGCCGGATCGTTGCGACCCGGCCCCAGTCTTCCCTCTTTGCCAGCGCGGCATCATTTGCCCCCGCGCCAGTGGAGTGCGTCAGAGATTTTCGAGGTAAGGCGTGGGATCCACCGGCCTCGAGCCCTGTCGCAATTCGAAGTGAACTTGCGGCTGGTCGACTGAGCCGGTCTTACCGGCCTTGGCGATGACCTGTCCGCGTTTGACCTTGTCGCCGCGCTTCACGAGCAACTCGTCGTTGTGCGCGTAAGCGGTGACCCAGCCGTTGTCATGGCGCAGAAGCACAAGATTGCCATAGCCCTTCAACTCGCTTCCGGCGTAGGCCACGACACCATCTTCGGCGGCATGAACTTCGGTCCCGAGTGGCACGGAAACGTTGATACCGTCGTTGTGCGTGCCATCGGGACGACCTCCAAAGCCGGCGATGATCTTGCCGCTAGCTGGCCAGCGCAACTTGACGCTGTCGGCAGCATTCGGCGTACCTGTCGGAGCAGCAAGCGCAACCTTCTCTTTCGGCTGCGCCGGTTGCGAGGCCGGCTGCGAGGACGGCTGTGCGTCGGACACTACATCGGTCGCCTTGTCGGAGAGCGATGCCACGCGCTGCTCTCGGTTGATGACGGTCGGCTGCGTCGTCGTCGCCTGTTCGTACTTTTGCGGTCCGGACGCAGTGAAGTTCGGCAGCGAGGGAGGCGGCGCCGGCTCACTGCTGGCGATGTTCGGCGACGCGGGTGCCCCCGGCACCTTCAGCACGACACCCGGCTTCACCTTGCGCGGATCGGCAATGCCGTTGACGCGCTGAAGCTCGGAGAACAACACACGATGTTCACGGGCGACGCTGTAAAGCGAATCCCCCGGTTTTACCGTGTATGAGGCGGTGTAGCGTGCGGCGATTTCGGGTGACGCGGGCGCCATAGGAACAGCAACCGGCGTTGCGGACTCGACGGCTCTTTCGGCGGCAATACTGCGCGATGGAGCGCTCTCGCCGCCGGGCAGATAAAGCTTCTGACCTAACTTCAGGCTCGGCGCGCTGAGGTTATTGACCGACATAAGTTCGGCGACCGAAACGTTATGACGCTTCGAGAGGCTATAGAGCGTGTCGCCTTGCTGCACTTCGATCGCCTCGCCTTTGGCCGGCGGCGTTTGCGGCAATGCCGACTGCTGGCGATAGGACGGCGCTGACTCGCGACGTGCCCGTTCGAACGGCCTCGCCTGGGATGATGGCGCCCGATACGACGGAGCAGAGGCGGCTGGCGGTGTGTAGGCCGGGGGGGCATAGGACGGGCGAGCGTAGGAAGGCGGCGGCTGGCCCGGCGGGCTCGTTCAAGCGCTGCGACCTCGACCGAGGAGGCGCCGGCCCCGTACGGCCCACGCGGCGTCGCTCCGACGACGGGATCGTTATATGTCGAGCGCACCGGCTCCGAAGGTATCGGCGCCGCACTGGCGGTCTCGGGCGGATCGTTAAGATTGAACGACGCGCTATCGAAGCGCGTTACGTCAGCACTGCAGCCCCCCAAAACGAGGCCAGCATATGCGAGGGAAATGGCTCCGGCGGACTTGAGGCTCAATCGTCCGCGCCGGCCAACGCTAAAACAACTCATCATGGTACGCACCTCTACTCGCACCATCCATTAACCCTTAACCGGTTAACAGCGGGTAAATGCTCCGTGCGAATCGACCCCGATGCCCCGAGTTGCGTTTCTTCAAACATGCCGCTCGCTGCGCCCCGCCAGCGATTTGAAGGAAGCGAAAAAATTCGCCCGAGGCGACCCGGCAGCGTCGCCCAGAGTTATTGCATTAGATGAGAATTGCGCTCTATTCGCGGAAGTATTTCGACTTTCCGGCGGCTTTTATTCGATTTGAGTTGTAGCTAAGGCGGCCGCGCGAAAGGCTTCAATCGAGCCGGTTTGCGAGTGTCTTTGCGGCTCTTCGATCGGTCAGATCGAGGTTTAGGGGCGTGACGGAAATTTTATTTTCGGCAATTGCGGCAAGGTCGGTTCCTGGAACGAGCGTCGATAAGCGCCGCTCGAATCCGAACCAGAAATAAGGCGTGCCCCACGGATCTTCGCGGCTGTCGATGTTGAGCAGCGCCTGGTCCCTGACGCCTTGTGATGCGATTGCGATTCCCTTCACTTCATCGGGCGCTGCATCGGGAAAGTTCACGTTGATGAGCGTGTTCGGATCCCATTTTTCTTCGAGTATTTTTTTTATCAGCGTCGGAGCGTGCGCAAGCGGCGTGTCCCAAAGTGCGCGACGTTCGCCGTCTTCGAATCCCATCATCAGCGACAGCGCGATCGAGCGAATGCCGAGAAGCGCCCCCTCCATCGCGGCGGCGACGGTACCGGAATACGTGATGTCCTCGGCCAGGTTCGAGCCATGATTGACGCCGGAAAGGACGAGGTCGGGCGGGTGATCTTTCAAGATGTGGCGCACGGCCATGATCACGCTGTCGGTCGGCGTGCCCGTTACGGCGTGTGTGCGTTCATCCAGCGTGCGCAATCTGAGCGGCGTGTGCAGTGTCATCGAATGCGACGTGCCGGACTGATTGGTTTCGGGCGCCACGGTCCACACGTCCGGCGATATGCCAAGCGCGATGGCTTTGAGGATTTCGAGACCCTTGGCGTTGATGCCGTCGTCGTTGGTGATCAGGATGCGCATAAATATTTCCATTGCGCCCGGCGACTCTCCGTGCGGAGAGCCGGCCGCCGGGCGCGCGTTCAAGCCTTCGAGATTTCCGTCAGACCGGCCATGTACGGTCGCAGTGCCTCAGGAATTGTGACAGTGCCATCCGCCTGCTGATAATTTTCGAGCACCGCGATCAGCGTCCGCCCGATCGCCAGGCCCGAGCCATTCAGCGTATGAACATGCACAGGCTTGCCGCCGTCCTTCGGACGATAGCGCGCATCCATCCGCCGTGCCTGGAAATCGCCGCAGACGGAGCAGCTCGAAATCTCGCGATAGGCATTCTGTCCCGGCAGCCAAACCTCGATGTCGTAAGTTTTCTGCGACGCAAATCCCATGTCGCCGGTTGAGAGAAGCATCGTGCGGAACGGCAGGCCGAGGCGCTTCAAAACCTCTTCGGCGCACGACGTCATGCGTTCGTGCTCGTCGAGTGATTTATCCGGCGTGGTGATCGACACGAGTTCGACCTTCGAGAACTGGTGCTGACGGATCATACCGCGTGTGTCCTTGCCGGCAGCACCCGCTTCGGAACGGAAGCACGGTGTCCATGCCGTCAGCCGCATCGGCAGGTGCGCTTCTTCGATGATCGACTCGCGCACGAGGTTCGTCAGCGACACTTCGGCGGTTGGGATGAGCCAAAAATCATTCGTCGTCTTGAAAAGATCTTCTGCAAACTTCGGTAGGTTGCCGGTGCCGTAAGCCGCTTGATCTTTAACGAGTAGCGGCGGGTTGACTTCGGTATACCCGAATTCGCCCGTGTGCAGGTCGAGCATGAAGCTCGCGATGGCGCGTTCGAGGCGGGCCAGCGCCCCTTTCAGCACGACGAAGCGGGCGCCCGAAATCTTCTGCGCCGCCTCGAAGTCCATCAGACCCAGCGCTTCGCCGATTTCGAAATGCTGTTTCGGCGCGAAATCAAACTTTCCGGGCGTGCCTATCCTGCGAACCTCGACGTTGCTCTTTTCATCTGCGCCGTCCGGCACATCGGCGCGCGGCAGGTTCGGGATGACCTCCAGCGTTTCCCTGATCTCCACGTCGAGCTTACGCTCTTCGTCCTCGCCCTTTGCGATCCGATCCTTCAGCTCCGCGACTTCGCTCATCAGGTTCGACACCGTCGCGTCGTCTTTCGCCGCCTTCGCCTTGCCGATCTCTTTCGAGGCGGCGTTGCGGCGCGATTGGGCGTCCTGCAGTGCCGTCAGGCAGGCACGGCGCTTGTCGTCGAGCGCTATGATCTCAGCCGCCTGCGCCTCAAGCCCGCGCCGTTTCAAACCCTTATCGAAGGCGTCGGCATTGTCTCTGATCCATTTGATATCGAACACGTGCATGGCCTCGAAAGAGCTGGAGCGGTTTTGCCCGCGTCTATAGGACGGCCAATCGCGGTGGTCCAGCAGACCTGGGCCGCGAGTGTACCAATCGATCAACAGTGGGCAGCGATCGAACGGAATTGCTCAAACTTAGGAGGTCGCCCCCGCCTGCCTCTTCTCGACGAAGCGCACCGCCAAGATGGACGCTTCATAAAGCGCGATCGTCGGCAACGCCATGATGACCATGCTCAACGCGTCCGGCGGGGTCAGAATGGCGGCGGACGCGAAAATTGCGACGATCGCGTAGCGCCGCCCATGCCGCAAGTTTTCCGACGTCACAAAACCGGTGCGCGCCAACAGCGTTAATATGACGGGCAGCTGGAACACGATGCCGAAGCCGAAGATCAGCGTCATGATCAGCGACAGATATTCGGAAACCTTCGGCAGAAGCTCGATCGTCGGCACGCCTTCGCCGCTCATCTGCGTCAGCCCGATCGAGAAGCGGATCAAGACCGGCATCGCGATGAAATAGACAACCATCGCGCCGATGAAAAAAAGGATCGGCGTCGCGATCAGATATGGCAGGAATGCGCGACGCTCGTTCTTATAGAGGCCGGGAGCGACAAACTTGTAAATCTGCGTCGCGACGATGGGAAAAGACAGGAACGCCGCGCCGAACATCGCCAGCTTCACCTGCGTCATGATCTGCTCGAGGAAGTGCGTCGCGATCAGCCGCACATGGTCGTTGCCGGATGCCCACATGTAAGGCCACACCAGCACGTTGTAGATGTGTCCCGCGACGGAGAAGCAGAGGAAAAACATCAGGACGAATGATGCGAGCGCCCAGATGAGCCGCGATCTGAGTTCGATCAGATGATCGAGTAGCGGCGCCTTGGTGGCATCGATTTCATCTTGTCCTTCGCGACCGGGCTCGTCCCCGGCCGCTCTAGATGACGGAAGCCGCTCCTGCATCGATCAGGGCTCCATGCGCGGCGGGGCAGGCATCGGCGGCATCGCAGCCGCCTCAGTCTCGGAGTGGGACGGAATGGAGTGAGACGGAATAGTGCCCAATTCCTTTTCGATTTTGGTCGACGTCCCCGCCTCCTCGAATGGCGCTTTGGCGCGCATCACCTCGGCGTTGATCGAAGTCTGCATCTTGTCGACCTCTTCGCGCATCGAGTTCGAGTTCGGCTTCGCGCATTGCGGCGTCGAACTGCGCCTTGAACTCGTTGGCATGGCGGCGCACAACCGACGCGTAGCGCCCAAGCGTGCGCATGAAGACAGGCAGCTCTTTCGGGCCGACAAAAACCAGCGTCACGATCCCAAGGATCAGAAGCTCGCTCCAGCTGATTTCAAACATCGAGTGACCCTGTCGAGATCAGCCGCGCACACGCCGGCGCGAGATGAAGCCTATCAGCCGACCTTCGTGCGGTCCGGACGTGACGCCTCGTTCTCGATCGTGGGCGGCGCGGGCTTCTCCGGCTCGTCGTCCTCGGCCATGCCCTTCTTGAAGCTCTTGATGCCCTTTGCGACGTCGCCCATCAGCTCGGAAATCTTGCCGCGGCCGAAGAGAAGCAAGGCAATGACCAAAAGCAAAAGTATGTGTTGCGCACTAAGACCCATTGAAACCTCTCGGCGGCAGCTGCCGCTACGCGGTATTTAAGAACTTTAACACAGAACCGCCAGGGGCGGGCAAGTTCAGCTGCCAGCAGCGTTATCGTCCTAATTCGCCGGTTTTGCTGGCGTTTCGAATGCGGCAGGTTGCATCAGCCGGCAAGCAAGCGGCGCACGACGCAACTCCTGGCTCGCTTACGAGACTTAGGATCGGGCGGTATTGCCCCACTTCAACCCTGATCATTCTCTTGCGACTGGGGCGCATCCTCTGAAGCCTCGGCGCCCTCGCTCTGGTCATCCAATGGCAGGTCCGCTTGCTCGGCTTCTTCGCCCTCGCCATCACCGTCGTCGGTCAACGGCAATTCGTCCGGCATCAGCGCGGCCACATCGTTTGGCGAAGGCACGGTAAAGTTCGGCGGCAAATTGCGATCGAGAAGTCCCGCTGCCTTGAGATCGGTGAGACCGGGCAAATCCTTGATATTGTCGAGGCCGAAATGAACGAGGAAGCCTTCCGTGGTGCCGTAGGTCAACGGCCGGCCAGGCGCCCGGCGGCGACCGCGCGGGCGAATCCAGCCGGTCTCCATCAAAACGTCGAGCGTACCGGGCGAGGTCGAGACGCCGCGGATCTCCTCGATTTCGGCACGTGTCACGGGCTGGTGATAGGCAATGATCGCCAACGTCTCGTGCGCCGCCTTTGAGAGCTTCCGCTCGTCCTTCTGCTGGCGTTCGAGGAGGTATGAGAGGTCTTCCGCCGTGCGGAACTGCCAGCGTCCGGCCACACGCACGAGAACCACGCCACGATCCTTGTAGTCGGACTGCAGCTCGGCGAGCAGCGCGTTGACGTCGTCCTCCGGCTCGAGGCAACTGGCAAGCGCCTTAGCATCGAGCGGCTCGGCCGATGCGAACAGCAGCGCTTCGAGACGCCGCAGCTTTTCGCGCAGGACGCTCTTCGACAGATGATCGACGGCAGCCTCCGGATCGCTCAACGACGCGCAAGCCACGGCATCGTGCACGGCTTCGCTATCGCTGTTTTCAGCAGTTGCATCTCTTTCGCGCGCATTATTCGACACCAGCGTCAGTCTCGGCGGAACCATGACCTTTTCGAGCCCCCTTATAACGGCGTTTTCGGCCGCGCTAGCCGATCTTTTCCCACCCCGCCCCTGCTTCACGTTTGCGCATGTAGATCGGCGCGAACGGCTCGTCTTGCCGGATCTCGATCAACCCTTCGCGCGCCATTTCGAGCGTCGCCCCGAAGGAACTCGCGAGCGCGGTCCGCTCCTCCTCGCCTCTGGGTAAATATTGCTCGAGGAAAAGATCGAGCTGAGCCCAGTCGCCGGCCGTCGCCCCGACCAGCCTTTCGAGACGCTGTCGCGCCTCTTTAATCGACCACACGCGACGCGCCTTAACCACGTGCACCATGCGGACTGTGCGTTTGCGCTGTTCCGCATACGCCTTGAGCAAATCGTAGACCGTCGCCGTGTACGTCGTATCGCGATTGACCTTGACCTGCTCGGGCAGGCCGCGAGCGAACACGTCTCTGTCGAGCCGCCGCCGGGTCATCAGCGTTGCGGCCTTGTCGCGCATCGCGTCGAGACGCATAAGGCGGAATGCCAAGCGCTGCGCCAGTTCCTCCGCCGATGCCGTATCGGCGGCGTCCTTATCCTTGGGCAGCAGCAGGCGCGATTTGAGGTAGGCGAGCCACGCCGCCATCACCAGATAATCGGCTGCGATCTCAAGCCTCAGCTGCTGCGCCTGCGAGATGAAGCCCAGATACTGCTCGACGAGCGCCAGGATCGAAATCTTGGCGATATCGACCTTCTGCGTGCGCGCCAGCGCCAACAGCAGATCGAGCGGCCCCTCGAAGCCGTCGATGTCGACGACGAAGGCTTCACCCGGCGCCGGCATGTTTTCAAAGCTCGGAGCGTCCCAATTCGGCGCTCCCGTTTCGCCCTGCGCTGCGGTCTCGATCATAGGGTCTCGACTTGATTGAGTATGCGGCGTCCCGTCGCGGGAGCCGAAGCCCGACAGTACACTGATTCAGACGATCGGAGTCGTCTTGCCCATGAGGCCCGCCAGAAGTTGCAACGCCTCTGCCTTGTCGTAAAGCTCGCGACGCGTCGCACAGGCGCAGGCAACGGCAAAACGGTCCGCAGCACGCCCCTGCAGCCTGGGCACACCGGCCGCCGCGGCGCGCATCTCTGCGAGGTCGCCATTGCAGTGCAGCGCCAGGTCGGAGCCTGCGGCAATGACGGCTTCGGCCCGCGACCGCATCGGCCCGCGCAACGCCTTCATGCTGAGATCGTCGCTCATAAGCAGGCCGTCGAACCCGATCTCGCCGCGGATGACCTCCCGCGTCACCGTTTCCGAGGTGCTCGCCGGCCATTCGGCGTCGATGGCTGAATAGACGACGTGCGCCGTCATCGCTGCCGGCAGATGTGCCAGCGCTTTGAACGGCGCGAAGTCGGTCGCCGACAATTCCTCGCGCGGGGTGGTAACGACCGGAAGCGCGAGATGGCTGTCGGCGGTGGCGCGGCCATGACCCGGAATGTGCTTGATGACGGGCGCGACGCCGCCGGCCATCAGCCCCGCCGCAACCGCTTCGGCGAGCGCGACCACTTGGCCGACGTCACGCCCGTAGGCCCGGTCGCTGATGATCTCGTCTGCGCCTTCGACCGGCAGGTCGAGGACGGGCGCGCAGTTCATGGTTATTCCGAACGCGTGGAGTTCCTCCGCGGTCAGCCGCGCCACAGCAAACGCCGCGCGCTTGGCTTTTTCCGCGTCGCTAGCAAACAGTCCCGCATAGGCGGCGGCGGCAGGAAGATTGCGCGCCACTGGCGGCTTCAGGCGCTGCACCCGCCCGCCTTCCTGATCGATCAAGACGAGGAAATCCGTTTGGCCGACCGCTTCGCGAACGCCGGCAACGAGCCGCTTCAGCTGATCGGCCCCCGCGACGTTGCGGCGAAAGAGGATCAGCCCCGTAGGTTGGACCTCACGGAAAAAGCGTCGTTCTTCATCCGTTAGAGCTTGGCCTGAAAGGCCGGTGATCAGAGCCGCGACCATGCACGATATTTCGTTGCAATCGTCACAAAAAACAACCGGCCAGCGCAGTGCGCCGGCCGAACCCTAGCAGGCCTCTGGATTGCATCAGTACGACGTGACCCAACAGCCGTTGTATCCCTCCGCCTTCAGCTGCACGCAAACCGCGCTCGCCTGCTCGCGCGAACCGGGCGGACCGACGATCAGCCGGTGATAGCTGCCTTTCGCGCCAAGATTGACTTCAGCCACGTCGGGCGTTTTGCCGGCAAGAGCGGTGCCATACTTCTGCTGCATATCGGCGAAGCGTTTCAGCGCATCCATGCGGCTCGTAGCGGACTGCGGCACGGACGCCAGAACAGCCACAAAACCGGCGCCGCCGCCCGATGACGTGACAGGTGCCGGATCGGTGTTGGCGTCGGTCGCCGTCGTCTCGGCTCGGGCTACTCGCTTCGGCTTCTTCGCAGCAGGCGGTGCTGCGGCATCGTCGCGTTCTTCCATGCCGCCGGTCGTCGAAGTGGCGGCCGGCTTCGCGCTGGCAGAATTGACTTTAGCGATCTTCACAGGCGTCACCTTCCGCGACGTCGCGGGCGTATCGTCTGCCGTAACAGGCTGTGCTGCCGGCCGCGTGGGAGCGGCCTTGTGATCGTCCCCTGCGGCCGGCGGTGCACCTGCGTGTGCCGGCCCTTTCTCTGCCCCGAAGACATCGACGAGCGACGTGCCGGGAACGCCTGGCGACGCGGTCGGCGGCGAATCCGAAACCGGCTCGGCGGGCGGCGACTGGATCGTGCCGTCGCGGCCGACGACTAAGGTTGCAACCTTGCGCGCGCCGCCCTCATCCGTCGAGGCGCTGCTCGGGTCACCCGGCGCGGAAGCTGCGTCATCCGACGGGGAATCCGAACTGGCGGCGGGGCGCGCTTCATCGGCCGCGGCCGGCGATGTGCCGTCACCCAGCCGGCCCATGATCTTGGTGTCCGAGTAAGGGAATTGCTTTCCGCCGGCGTCGGCCGGTTTGGTTTTCGGGGGCGACGCCTCGCTCTTGATCACGGGTGGCTCGCCCTGAGATCTGCTAGGGGCCATTTTTTTGTAGCCGTAGGCCATGCCTCCGCCAATGAGAATGGCGCCGATAAGGGCTGCCGCGATCTTTAGCGGACGACGGCCGCGTGGCGCATAGTCGTCCTCATACTCGACGTCTTCCTCGGCACAGGCTGGGTCGAGTTCGCCGCCTTCAGGCTGCGCGAAGCCAAGCTCGGCTCCACTCTGTGCCTGGCTGTAGGGATCTTGTCCAAAGCCCCCCAGCTCAGGCTGAGAATGCCAATCTCCGTGCCCGAGGTCAGGCTCCTGGTACGGCCGATCGAAAGATGCCCCACCATAGGCAAACTGCTGCATGGCCTGAGGGCCGGCGTGCGCCTGCGCCATAGCGGCCGAAGCATCGAAGTCGCGTGGGTCGGCGCTGCGTCCAGGCCATTGAGGCGATTGCTGGGTCCCGTAACCGGGCGCGGCTTGCTGATTGCCATAGCCTTGCCGCGTCGGGACGTACGGTTCGAATTGCGGCGCGTACGGGTCCGCATGGCCCGCGGCATCCGGCCGAGCGGCCAAGCCACCGGTCTGCAATTCGCTCCACTGTCCGTAGTCGGTCTGCTGATGAGGCGTTGGCGTGCTGTAGCCCTGCTGAGTAAAACTACCCTGCTGGGCCGGTGCGGACTGCTGCTGCCAGCCGTTCGCTTGCGACGCCTGCGCGGCTTGAGCCGGCGGGTGAACCCAGGAGGGCTGGCGCGGACGCTCCGGGTTTGCGGGGCGGGCAACTGGCCTCCCCGTGTTTGGCCCTGGAAAAGCGTTCTGCGAGGACATCGCGAAAACCCCCTAATACCGGGCGCTGGCGCGGCCCGCGTCCGTTTGATTGATTCGTGACTTTAACGCATCGCGTCGGGCGCCTCGACCCCGAGGATTTGTAGTCCCGCCTTTATCACCGTCTTTGTCGCGGCAATCAGCGCTAGGCGTGCGGAAGTCACAACCCCGTCATTTGATTGAATAAATCTCAAATGTGGCGAATCATTGCCGCGCGTCCACTGCCCATGGAGGCTGCTTGCCAGATCATAGAGGTAGAACGCCAGCCGATGTGGTTCGTGCGCGGAAGCGGCGCCTTCGATGAGACGTGGAAAGGCCGCGAGGCGTTTGATGAGTTCGATCTCGCCGGCGTCCGTGAGCTTTGTAAGGTCGGCGTTTGCAAGCGTCGCGGGCGACACGTCGAGGCCCGCGATCTGATCGACCGCGTTGCGCAAGACGCTCGCAGAACGCGCGTGGGCGTATTGTACGTAAAACACCGGGTTGTCTTTCGACTGCTCCGTCACCTTGGCGAAGTCGAAGTCGAGCGTTTCCTGGTTCTTGCGGTAGAGCATCATGAAGCGGGCCGGATCGGGCCCGACTTCATCTACGACGTCGCGCAGCGTCACGAACGTGCCGGCGCGCTTCGACATCTTGTAGGGCTCGCCCGCTCTGAAGAGCCGCACGAGTTGTACAACCTTGACGTCGAGATCCGCGGCGCCATCGGAAAGCGCTGCGACGGCCGCATTCATGCGCGGAATGTAGCCGACGTGGTCGGCTCCGAAGACGTTGATCAGGTGACGGAACCCGCGCTGCAACTTGTCGTAGTGATAGGCGACGTCGCCGGCAAAATACGTGTAGCTGCCGTCCGACTTCTGGATCGCGCGATCTTCATCGTCACCGTAGGCCGTCGATTTGAAGAGCGTCTGAGAGCGATCCTCCCAATCCGCATCGTCGTGGCCTTTGGGCTTCTCGAGCTTACCCTCGTAGATCAGCCCCTTTTTTCTGAGTTCCTCGATAGCGGTCTTGATCAGATCTCTGCCGCCCGCCGTCAAAGAGGCTTCTGAAAAGAAAACATCGTGACGGATGTTGAGCGCCGCGAGGTCATTCTTGATCATTTCCATCATCGCGCCGATTGCGAAGGTGCGAACAATCGGCAGCCATTTCTCTTCCGGCATGTCGAGAAGAGCCCGGCCGTGCTGCTGGGCCAGAGCCTCGCCGACCGGCTTCAGGTAATCGCCCGGGTAGAACCCGTCCGGAATTGCGATCTCTTCGCCCAGCGCTTCGCGATAGCGCAGGAATACCGAGCGCGCGAGCACGTTCACCTGCCCGCCCGCATCGTTGATGTAGTATTCGCGGGTGACGTCATAGCCCGCGAAGGTGAGAAGGTTCGCGAGAGCGTCGCCGAACACGGCACCACGACAATGCCCGACGTGCATCGGACCGGTCGGGTTCGCCGACACGTATTCGACGTTGAGCTTGCCGCCGTTGCTCCCCGAGCCTGCACCATATTGTGCGCCGAGCTCAAGGATCGTGCGCACCAGATCGTGCCAGACGCCGGTATCGAAGGTGATGTTCAGGAAGCCCGGTCCGGCGACCTCGATCTTCGCGATATCGGGGTAGGCTTCTAGCTGCTTCTTAAGCGCTTCGGCAATATCCCTCGGTTTCATTTTCGCGGACTTCGCAAGCACCAGCGCAGCATTGACGGCAACGTCGCCGTGGCTCGGATCGCGCGGCGGCTCGGCTTCGAATTTCGGCAGCTGTATGTCGGGCGGCAGCACGCCTTCTGACTGCAAGCGCGCGAGCGCAGTTCGCGTCCGGGATTCGACTTCGGCGAAGATGTTCATGGAGGTCCTTTGTTTGCGCCGGCGACTCTCCTCCGTCGAGCCGGCCGACCGGCGCGGAGTGGGGAGCAAGCTTTGGAGCGCGCTTAGCGCAAATCAGGCGTTGCCGCAAATAATCGCCGGTGCTCGGCGAGCGCATAGCGATCGGTCTGGCCGGCGAGGAAGTCGCAGGCGAGCCGCGCCCGCCCGCGTGTTCCGAGCTTTTGAAATGCTTCGCGCCAGTCATCCGGCAACAGGGCGGCACCCGCCTCGGAATTGTACCTTTCGAATAGATCGCGCACGATCCGCTCGGCATCCGCCATCACATTCAAGATTCGGCGATTGTGATAGACGGCCTCGAACAGGAACGATTTGAGACGCGCCATGTCGCGCGTCATTACCTCGGAGAACGCGACAGTGGCTGCTCCGGCGCAGCGAATATCATCGGCCGAGGCCGGAGCAAGCCGGTCCAGCCGCCTGCGGCTTTCGTCGACGATACCCGTCACCATCGCCGTGATCATCCGCCGGGTGACCTCATAGATGGCCCTCCCCGGCTCGGCGCCCCGCGCCTGCACTCCAACCTCCCGCGCGATCGGACCTGCAAGAGGTACGTCGAAAAGAACTTCGAGCGAAATGAGACCCGCACGAAGCCCGTCGTCGACGTCGTGCGAGAGATAAGCGATATCGTCTGCAAGGCTTGCAACCTGCGCCTCGGCCGACGGCCACTGATCGAGGTTGAGCGGTTGCCACGTTTCCAATCGGCGCACCACCTTGGCAACCGGCGCGTCTGACTTGCCGATAGGTCCATTATGCTTTGCCAGCCCCTCGAGCGTCTCCCACGTGAGATTGAGACCGTCGAACGCCAAGTACTTGCGTTCGAGTGCGGTGACGAGGCGGATCGACTGCGCGTTGTGGTCGAAGCCGCCGGCGGTGCGCATCGCGATATCGAGCGCCCGTTCGCCGGCATGTCCGAACGGTGGATGCCCGAGGTCGTGAGCAAGCGCAATTGTCTCGGCCAAATCTTCATCGAGGCGGAGCTGCCGGGCGATCGTCCGAGCGATTTGCGCGACCTCCAGCGTGTGGGTCAGCCGAGTGCGGTAATGGTCGCCCTCGTGCGGCAGAAAGACTTGCGTCTTGTAGGTCAATCGCCGGAAGGCGGTGGCGTGGAGCACGCGATCACGGTCGCGCTGGAAAGGGCTTCGCGTCGCGCACGGCGGTTCGTCATGAAAGCGCCCCCGCGACGGAATTGCACTCGCGGCATGGCGGCCGGGCGCCCGCTCGCCGGGTTTCAGATTCAGCCCGTAATCCTCGTTCTCGCCGACTGCTCTTAACCGGATCGCCATTGCCTCTGACGCTTTAGTATTTGACTTCGTCCCGGGCATTCCTATCTTTTCAGCGCGGCCGAAGCCAGTGAATTGGCCTGCAGAACCGGATACAAACGCTTTTGCAACCCATGTCCGTGACCGTTACTGACCGCGCCGCGACGCGCATCGCAGAAATCGCCGGAAGCGAGCCGGCGTCGCCGATGCTGCGCGTCTCCGTCGAGGGCGGCGGCTGCTCAGGCTTCCAGTACAAATTTGACCTTGTCGGCGGCCAGGCCGAGGATGATTTCGTCATTCGGCGTAACGGAGCCGTTGTCCTCATCGATCCGGTTTCTCTCCAATACATGGAAGGCGCCGAAATCGATTTCGTCGACGACCTGATCGGAGCGGCCTTCAAGGTCAAAAATCCCGTCGCGACGGCATCGTGCGGCTGCGGAACCAGCTTCTCGATCTAATCCCTTACGGTTTGATTTGCGCGGCCGGGAATGGCATGTGGATGCCATGATCATCACAACGTGGAACATCAACGGCATCAAAGCACGGCTCGAGCCGGCGCTAACCTATCTGCGCCAGAACGCACCGGATGTCGTCTGCCTGCAGGAAATCAAAACCGTTGACGAAGGCTTTCCGACATCTGCCTTCCAGGACCTCGGCTACAACGTCGCGATACACGGGCAAAAAGGTTTTCACGGCGTTGCGCTGCTATCCAAGCACCCGCTCGAAGATGTGACGCGCGGCCTGCCCGGCGACCCGCAGGACGCGCAATCACGTTGGATCGAAGCTCTGGTGCCATTCGGCGACCGCATGATTCGCGTCGTCTCGCTCTACCTGCCGAACGGCAATCCGATCGGCTCGGATAAATTCGCTTACAAACTCGGTTGGATGCAGCGGATGCGGGCCCGCGTCGCCGATCTCCTCGAGCAGGAAACGCCGCTCGTCATCGCCGGCGACTTCAACGTCATTCCGGAATCCGTCGACGCCAAGCGTCCGCAAGCATGGGTCAATGACGCGCTGTTTCAGCCCGAAAGCCGGGCGGCGTGGCGGGCGCTCGTCAATCTCGGCCTCACGGATGCAACACGCGCCTGCCATCCGGGCCCTGGCGTCTACACGTTCTGGGATTATCAGGCCGGCGCGTTTCAGAAGGACGACGGCATTCGGATCGACCACATCCTGCTGTCGAGCCAGGCTGCCGATTTTCTCGCATCATCGGGCATCGATCGCGCGACACGCGCGGCTGAAAAGCCGTCCGACCACGTCCCCGTGTGGGTCAAGCTCGCAGCCTGACGCTAGTGATCAGCGGGTGGTATTGGGCGAACCAGCAAGACCCATCGGCGGCACCGCACTTTCGGAACTCACAACTCCGGAACTCGGCGCGAAGGCCGTCCCCGCCTTGATACCGAGAGCGCGATCAGGCGGAGGGATGGTGCTGATCTGTGTCGCCGGCGGCGTCGGCGCTGCAAGGCCCATCGGACGCACCAGCTCGCCATTGGCGCAGGTTCGAACCGGCTCCGCCGAGAGACGGTCCAGCCCATTCTTGTTGTCGGGCACCTCGGGCCGGCGACCATAGAGATTGTGCCATTGGGCCACCCGTCCCGTTGCCTGGTGACGCACGCCCTCGCCGGCGTTGCAGAAGATGTTCTGATAGATGTCCTCGATCCAGACACGCTCGCTTGGCGGCGCATTCGCGACAGCGACGTCGATCAGGTTAAGGGCGCTGATCTGATCCTTCTCCACAAACTTGCCGCGCCAAAGAAGATCTGCAAGGAACGCTTGAGCGCCTGCGTGCCCAATTCGCGACAACCTGGACAGCCAGTGGCGGCCGTTCTCGATTTTGCTGGACGCATCCTCGAACCCGGCGATTTTTATCTCCGGGCCCTCACCGCGCAGCAGCACCTTGGCGAGCTCGAACTGTGCGTCCTCGTCATTGAATGTCAGTGCAGCGCGTTGCAGCGCGCGATCGGCAGCCTCCGGATCAGGACGAATTTCGGCGTCGCGAATGCCTTCGCGTAAGTACATCGAGACGGCCGTCAATGATTTGGCGGCGATCGGCGCTAACTCGTCGTCGTCGGGATCGACGTTCTGCAGCTCATCGGCGAGTGCCTTATAGAATGCGAAGGCTTCACCATGGTTCGTGTAGGCGCCTTCGTTATCGCCGTAAATGCGGGCCATATAGAAGTGCGCAACTTGCGGCTTTGTCCGCTCCAGCGCTTCGAACGCCGGCAACGCCAACTCGTAATACCCGCCATTGAACGCCGAGATGCCCTGCTTCATGGCATCATCGGGCGAACGGAATGTCACTTCTGCCGCCATCGCGGCGCCGAACGTGAAGAGTGCCGCGATACTTCCCGCTAGAACAAGCTTAAATGTCCGCATAGCAGTGCACTTCCGCCTTTCCTCCCGCGTGGGTTACAGCCCCGTATCTCGCAGGCCCGACTTGGTCCGCGAATTTCCGCAGTGCCCCCGACTGGTACATATTTGGCGGCGCTTTCCAGACGGCGCGCCGCCGCTCGAGTTCCTCCGAACTGACCTCGAGATCGAGCGTGCCTTTCTCGGCATCAATCGAGATCATATCGCCGTCTTTGACAAGTCCGATCGGTCCGCCGACTGCGGCCTCCGGTCCGACGTGGCCGATGCACAGCCCGCGCGTTCCGCCGGAGAAGCGCCCGTCCGTGATGAGAGCAACCTTTTCGCCGGATCCTTGGCCGTAAAGGGCAGCCGTCGTCGAAAGCATCTCGCGCATGCCGGGACCGCCCTTCGGGCCTTCGTACCGGATGATGAAAACGTCGCCGTCCTTGTACTCGCGAGCGTCGACGGCGCGGAAAGCATCCTCCTCGCAATCGTAGCATCGAGCCGGCCCGCGAAACTTGAGCATCTTCGAGCCGGCGACTTTGACGATGGCCCCATCAGGAGCCAGCGTTCCTTTGAGGCCAACCACGCCGCCCGTCGGCGATAGCGGATTTGAAACCGGATAGACGACCTTTTGGTCGCGATTGAATTCGACCTTCTCGAGGTTTTGGGCCAGCGTCTTGCCCGTGACGGTCAGGCAATCCCCGTGCAGGATGCCGCCCTCGAGCAATGCCTTCAAAATTTGCGGCACGCCGCCGATGTCGTAGACGTCTTTGGCGACGTATTTGCCGCCGGGCTTCAAGTCGGCGATGTAAGGCGTGCGCTTGAATATCTCGGCAACGTCGAACAAATCGAAGTCGATGCCGACCTCGTTGGCCATCGCCGGCAGGTGCAACGCTCCGTTAGTCGATCCACCGGTCGCCGCAACGACGATCGCGGCATTCTCGAAGGCTTTGCGCGTGCAGAGGTCGCGCGGACGGATACCGTCGGCGATGAGCCGCATGACGGCCCTACCGCTTTCGAGTGCGTAGGCGTCGCGACTTTCGTAGGGTGCGGGCGCGCCGGCCGAACCCGGCAATGCCAGGCCGATGGCTTCGGAAACGCAGGCCATCGTGTTCGCCGTGAACTGGCCACCGCACGAACCGGCGGAGGGACACGCGACGCACTCGAGCTCGTGCAGCTCTGCCGCCGACATTTTTCCTGCCGAATGCATGCCGACGCCTTCGAACACGTCGACGACCGTCACGTCATGGCCCTTGAATTTTCCAGGCAGGATCGAGCCGCCGTACATGAACACGCTTGGAACATTGAGGCGCAGCATTGCCATCATCATGCCGGGCAAACTCTTGTCGCAACCGGCCACGCCAACGAGTGCGTCGTAGCTGTGACCGCGCATCGTCAGTTCGATCGAATTGGCGATGACCTCGCGCGAGACGAGGCTGGATTTCATGCCCTGGTGACCCATCGCGATGCCGTCGGTGACCGTGATGGTGCAAAACTCTCGCGGTGTGCCGCCGGCTTCCTTGACGCCGGCCTTCGCCGACTGCGCCTGGCGCATCAGCGAAATGTTGCACGGAGCGGCCTCGTTCCAGCACGACACCACGCCAACGAACGGACGTTTGATGTCCTCCTCGTCGAGGCCCATCGCGTAGTAATACGATCGATGCGGCGCCCGTGACGGTCCTACCGTCACGTGGCGGCTTGGTAATTTCGATTTATCGAACGTCTTCGCGTCCATTAATTTCCTCGTTGGGCTCCCTGCCCTGATTTTGTCTGTTGCCATCCGGTTTTCCGGATGATGCAGGGATGCCAGTCGTGTGGCCTCTATGGAAGGCTAATTCATAGAAAAAGCGCCGCAACCTACCCGCGTGCAGGCTTGTGCAGGTGCGCTGGTCTTTGTGGCTCGAAAGTGGCGCAACTGCCTGAAAAAGTTGCTTAATGGCAACATGCGCAGAAGAATGATGCTTATGCAAGGCCCGCAAATTACGCGCGTCTCGCGCCGATAGCCGCGCATTGTTAGCTCGGGCGGGCGGCCTTTGGGTAGCCTCACCCGAATACCCTGACGAGAGAGTTGGTCATCACGAGGGCCCGACTTTGGCGGGCCGAAGACATTCCTTTCCGTAAACCGAGCTATTAGATGAGCTTTCGGCGAACCCACTCGCGACGCCGACCATGCATTGATATTGCAGATCCATGCCCCCGACACCAACACTTCGCAAGCTAGCGGCACCTATTGCCGCTTCACCGCCAGTCAATCGTCCGGTTCGGTCGATGCGACGGCGACGCTTCGCCCGGAAGGCGTTGAGATCGATCTCGATGCCGGTCATCCGAGACGCGTCTGGCAATACGCCAAGCTCACGGCGCAGGAACCCCTGCGCCCGAATGCTATCGACGTCCTGCTGTCGTCGAGCGAAGAGCCCGGCGCCCGGCTCTTCGTCCAGGGCCGCGAGTTCGCCACCAGCCTAAAAGAGCATGCGCCGCATTTGACTGCGCGCGCCGAGCGTTGGCGCGGTGCGCGGCCGTGGCTTTTCCTTTTGGCGCTGATTGCCGGCTTGTTCGTCGTCACGTACGTAGCCGGCTGGAATCCGCTCAAATCTTTCGCCGGTGCGCTACCCGAGAGTTGGCGGCAAAGGCTCGGCGATGCAGCTCGCGCATCCATGACGGAGGGCCACAAGCAGTGCGCCGATGCTGCTGGCCTAGCGGCTCTGGCCCAGCTGACCGATCGTCTGTCGAAAGCCGCGCCAACCGGCACTCCTTTTACGGTCCGCGTCTACGACTGGCCATTGATGAATGCCTTTGCTGTGCCCGGCGGCCAGATCGTTCTGACCGAAGGTCTCATCGATAAGGCCGAAACGGCGGACGAGGTCGCGGGCGTCCTGGCGCACGAGATGGGTCACGGCATTGAGCTGCACCCGGAAACGGGAATCATCCGCAGCATCGGTCTCGCTACCGCAGTCGAGGTGATGTTAGGCGGCTCCGGCGGAACGCTTGCAAACGCCGGGTTGGTTCTGGCGCACCTCGAGTATTCGCGTGACGCCGAGCGCCAAGCCGACCGCCACGCACTCGAGTTGCTCGAGGGAGCAGGCATCGCGCCGAAAGGCCTTGGCAATTTCTTCACCCGCGTCAGTCAGATGGAGGCCGAAGACAGTTCGTATACAGCCAAGGCCGGCGCCCTTAGTTGGCTGCGCAGCCACCCACCCGCAGCCGAACGCGCCGAGTTCGTCAAGCATCAGCACGACTATCCTTCGACGCCGGCGCTCGACGCGCAGGCATGGCAGGATCTCCAATCAATCTGCCGGACGACGATCGAGCCGGGAAAGGGCGATGGCGACTAAGTATTCGACGATAGAATAGCCACGGCATGGCCGCCGACCGAGGCGGCCATGCAGGATCGAACGAAAGACTCCGCTTGCGGCTCTGAATGGTCGGATCGAGGCCGGCCATGGAGCAGGTGGGTACGCCCGACGATGGTCGGATTTTTGTGCCACACGGCAGCGCAACATGATGCGCCCAATTTTCAGGATACCCACGCATGAAATCGCTTTTCATCAAAGTCGCTCTCGGCGTGATCGTGGTGACGCTTTACATCGCCTCGCCGTTCGTTTCGGCCTGGTTCATTCGCGAGGCCGTTCGCAACGGCAACTCCGATTATCTGGCTTACGCCATCGAGTGGCCGAGCGTGCGCGAGACGTTGAAACCTTCTATCGCGCGTATTGCTTTGAACCTGCCTGATCCCGAGCAGAACCCGGCGGCGAGCAGTGGATTCTGGCAGCGCCTGAAGACGACGGTGGGTCAAAGCGCCGTCGATCGCATCGTCGACACGTATGTCACTCCGGAAGGCCTGCCGCAGCTGTTCACGCTGGGCAAAACCTATCGCAATTATACGTCCAGCGATGCCGGCGAATCCAAAACGACGCCGCTTCTCGAAAGGATCGAGCGCACCTGGGCGCGCGTGAAGCGGGCCGAGTTTACCGGCTTCACCACTTTCGAGATCGATATGGGGGACAAGCACGATCCCGCACGCATCTATCTCGGCAAGCTCAAATTGACGCCGGTAGGCTGGAAGCTTGCCGAACTTCGTATCAAGTTCCTCACGACGGCGAAGAACACGATCGAGAAAACTCCTGATACCGAGGGCGATGCACTCTTAGCGCAAAAGGCTTGGGTCGGGCCTTAGCCGGGTTAGCGCGAGGCGAGGCGTGTTCGTCCCGATGTCATCCTCGGCATTGTGCCGAGGATCCATCGTTCAACGAACTTGGACGCTTATGGAATGTGGATCCTCGGGACGAGCCCGAGGATGACAGCCGTTGAACGTGGCTACCATCCAACTGCACAATCGTCACGCCGCGTCGCTGAGCCTTTTCAGCGCTGCCGAGAAGCGCTTGATTTCGGCCTCGAGCTCGGTCTTCCGGTCTTTCGTTTCTTCGATGGCCTCTTCCTTAGCCCGCTCCATGAATTGCGGGTTCGAGAGTTTGGCGTCCATTTTTTTCAGATCGCTCATCGCGCTCTCGATTTCCTTCGCGAGGCGTCGTTTTTCCGCGGCCATGTCGATGATGCCGGCAAGCGGCAGCGCCGCCGTCGTCTCACCGGCAACGACCAGGGCCGCACCTTTCGGCGCACTCTTGGCGAAGTCGATAGCATCGAGACGCGCAAGCCGCTTCAAGGTTTCGTCGTTGCGACGGACACGTGCCCGGATGACGTCGCTGGCGCCGACCATCACGAGCGGAATTTTGGCACCGGCCGGTACGTTCATTTCCGTCCGCACAGAGCGAATTTCGGAGATTAACCCGACGACCCAGTTCACTTCTTCGGCCGCCGCCTGATCAACGAGACCTTCGAGCACCGGCCATTGGCTGAGACAGAGCAGACTGTCACGTCTCACTCCGTGTTCCACCATGTGCGCCCATAGCTCTTCCGTAATGAACGGCATGAACGGATGCAGTATTTTCAAAATCTGATCGAGCGTCCACGCCGTCACCGCCCGCGTCTCGGCCTTGGCTGCATCGTCGTCGCCCGAAAGCAGCGGCTTGATTAGCTCGAGATACCAGTCGCAAAACTGCCCCCAAACGAACTCGTAGATCGTCAGCGCCGCCTCGTTGAAGCGATACGCTTCGAGCGCGCTCGTGACTGCTTTCGCCGTCAGTTCGGTTTCACCGATGATCCACTTGTTGAGGGTTTGAGATGCCGACCTCGGATCGAAATCGCGAAGTCGAACGCACTCGTTCATTTCGGCGAAGCGCGAGGCGTTCCAAAGCTTGGTCGCGAAGTTGCGATAGCCTTCAACGCGCGATCTCGCGAGCTTGATGTCGCGGCCTTGCGCGGCCATCGCAGCAAGCGTGAAGCGCAGGGCGATCGGCGCCGAACTCGTCGATCAGCACCAACGGGTCCATGACGTTGCCCTTGGACTTCGACATCTTCTGCCCTTTCTCGTCGCGAACGAGGGCGTGGATGTAGACGTCCTTGAATGGCACCTCTTTCATGAAGTGCAGGCCCATCATCATCATGCGGGCGACCCAGAAGAAGATGATGTCGAAGCCGGTGACGAGCACGCTCGTCGGGTAATAGCGGTCGAGTTCCGGCGTCTTGTCGGGCCAGCCGAGCGTCGAGAACGGCCACAGCGCCGACGAGAACCACGTATCAAGAACGTCTTCGTCGCGTTTGAGAGGAACGTCTTTTTTATAATGCTTCTTTGCCAGCGCCTTGGCTTCGGTCTCAGTGGCGGCAACGAAATAGTGGCCGTCGGGTCCGTACCAGGCCGGGATCTGATGACCCCACCAGAGCTGGCGTGAGATGCACCACGGCTGAATGTTACGCATCCATTCGAAGTACGTCTTTTCCCAGTTTTTCGGCACGAATTGCGTCTTGCCCGCTTCGATGGCTGGCTTCGCCATTTCGGCGGCGTTGACGTACCACTGGTCGGTTAGCCACGGCTCGAGGACGGCGCCGGAGCGGTCGCCGTGCGGAACCGTATGCCCGGTCGGCTCGATCTTTTCGAGCAAGCCCAGCGCGTCAATGTCGGCGACGACCTTCTTGCGCGCTTCGAAGCGATCGAGTCCGCGATAAGCCGCGGGAGCTGCGTCGTTCAGCTTGCCGAAGGCATCGAGCACATTGATTTTTTCGAAACCATGACGCTTTCCGACTTCGAAGTCGTTGAAGTCGTGCGCCGGTGTGATCTTGACCGCGCCGGTGCCCTTCTCGGGATCGGAATATTCGTCCGCGACGATCGGAATCTCGCGGCCGACGAGCGGCAGCTTCACCTTCGCGCCGGCTTCGACGAGCGCCGCATAACGCTCATCCTCGGGATGCACTGCAACGCCCGTGTCGCCCAGCATTGTCTCCGGCCGCGTCGTTGCAACGATGATGTAGTCCTTGTCGTAGCCGGGCACTTTCTTCGTCAGCGGATAGCGGAAATAGTACATGTGCCCGCTAGGGTCTTTGGCGAGCACCTTGGCCAGTGCCTCCGCATCGAACGGTTCGCCGCTCGCCTTCTCCCACCTGAATGTGCCGTGCTTCTCGATCTGCACGACTTCGAGATCGGAAATCGCGGTCTGGAACTTCGGGTCCCAGTTGACGAGACGTTTGTCCTTGTAGATCAGCCCTTCGTTGTAGAGCTGCACAAAAACCTTCACGACTGCCTTTGACAGCCCTTCATCCATCGTGAAGCGCTCGCGCGACCAGTCGCACGAGGCGCCAAGGCGCTTCAGCTGATTGATGATCGTGCCGCCGGATTCGTCCTTCCAGGACCAGACGCGCCTCAAGAACTCCTCTCGCCCGAGTTCGCGCCGCGACGGTTGCTTGTTGGCGGCAAGCTGGCGCTCGACAACCATCTGTGTCGCGATGCCGGCATGGTCCGTTCCCGGCTGCCACAGCACGTCGCGCCCGCGCATGCGCTCGAAGCGCACGAGAATATCCTGCAACGTGTTGTTGAGTGCGTGCCCCATATGCAGCGAGCCCGTCACGTTAGGTGGCGGGATTACGATGGCATAGGGAGCGTTCTTGCCGCCCGAGGCGGCACGGCCAGCCTTGAAGGCGCCAGCCTTTTCCCATTCAGAATCGATGCGCGGCTCGATCTCGGCCGGCTGGAACGTCTTTTCGAGCATCGGAGAGGGCGTCGCTTATCAACCGGGGTTGTTCGACCCCGGTCGTAAGGCTGACCTTCCTCGGCTGTCAACCTGCGGGCCCTAGCCGTCTGGGCTTATCATTGTAGAGGTCAGTAGCGCGACGACCCGTTGAAGTCATCGTCGCCGGACTCGCTTCTCAAGGCCTTCTCGACGATTTTCGGCATATTTTCAGTCAGCCACTGCTTCAGGATGGGGCGCAGCAACTGCGCTGCGGCATCCTCGACGTCGTCATTGTGAACCCCTGAGTGAGCGCCCGAGTGACCGCCAGTGTGAACGCTGGCTGCGACTTCGGGAATCCTCGGCGGCTGCGGCGGCTCCACGACGGGCTGCTTGGCGACCTCCTCAATCTCGACGTGCTCCTGCGCCTGGAAACCTGACATTCCACCCATGCGATTGAGACGCGTATCGTAAAATGACGCCATGACGCGCTTGACGCCGTCGCTTTCAATAACGGCCTTGGCGGTCGCTACCGGTTTCGCGTCGATGACGGGCTCGCGAGCGACCGGCGGCGGCACGATCATGCGGCCGTGTGCCGGACCGAACGGGATTACGGTGCGCGGGCGGTCCCAGTCTTGCTGCCCGTTTGACGACAGAACTTCGCTGAGGCGCCCGAGAAGATTGGGCCGTTCCGCAGCGGGTTGTGCCGATGTTTTGAATATAGCCGGCAACTCAAACTCCATCGCTTCATCCGCTACGATGCTGCGTCCGCGCAGCGTCGTGACGTGTGCCTCTCGCCTCTCCATTTCATACCCCGGTGATCTATCTGCGATACTCGTGCGGATCGATGCGAGGATATCCTCGACGTCGTGCTTCGCTCCACTGAACATTGTCATGACGCTTCCCCTTCTGCGTACAAACTTCGAACTCGCAGAACCGCGTCGGCACCCCGTTATTGCCCCTCCGGTTCGTCAACTCTGGAAAGAGGAATGGCCGCATGTCTCAATGCGTCTGGTCCCCCAACCAGTGACGTCGCTAGCGGCTTTGTCACATCGACGCGTGACGCTTCACCACTCGCGCAGAAGGTAAGGCGTAAGGCGCAGTCGAGGCAGCCGTGTGGCGAAAGTCACGCGCAAGAAAAAATCGGTAAAAAAAATATAAGCGGGGAGTGACCCCGCTTTTGCTCGCAGTTCGTAGGCTCACGGAGACGATTAGTCGAAGGGACCTTTTTGCCCAGGCAGCAAACGTTCCGTCATCTCGCGGCGAAGCGCGCGTTCGACGATCTTCGGCATATTCTCGGCAAGCCATGTGCGAAGCAACGGCCGCAAGAGATCAGCCATTGCGTCCTCCATCACACGGTCCGGAACGGCTTCCTCAATGGGCGCAGGCTGCAACATCCGTTCTAGCCGTTCGCCACGAAACTCGGCACGCACGCTTGAATTGCGTGCCTTTTCGCTTTCGGAAGCGGTTTCCGGTGCCGGTGTATTTGCTTGGTGTTCGAACGGCCCGTTTTCAAACAACCGGTCTCCGAATGTCCGGTTTCCGAATGGCCGATTTTCAAAAGACCCATTTTCGAATGACTGCTGCTCGGATGACCGATGCTCGAATGACGTCTCCTCGGACGGCCGATACTCGGATGACCGGTGCTCAAATGGTGCCGGCTGGAATGCCGCCGACAAAGGCTCCAGCGTTCGGTGAGGTCCAAGCGTGGCCGCGACGCTCGGTACCGCAAAAAGTTCGCTGGTTTGGGCGGCAGGCGCCGGCGCCGATGTCTTGTCGGTTGCTGGTGGCGTAGAGGCAAACTCGCCATCGCCTGCAGAAGGCTTGCTTTCAATGCGCAACGGCTTCTTAGACGACGACTCGAACGCGGGCTTCTGACGCTCCGCCGAAAATTCCTCAGGCGAATGAGACAAAAACGGCGACGGGCCGAGGTCGAATGCAAACGGATCGCCGCCTTCACCGGTTTCGGCCGAGCCGTTCGTGAAGCCTATACGCGATACTGTAAAGCCCGGGCGCGGTTCGGGCGCGGCGGGCTCTTCGATCGCGACTGACCCGGCATCGACGTCAAAGCTCGTCGCAATCCCGGCATCGGCGCCGCCGTGCTGCGCCCCATTGAGCGCCTGAAGCTCGTCACCGAGCAGATCCGCGAGTTGCGCCTCGATGCTTTTTGCCTCGGGTTCTGGAGCAATAGCAGCTTTCGAATCTTCTTCCGGATCGGCGGCGCGTGCACGTCCGATTGCGTTTGTGGAGTTGAGACTGCGGTCTGCCGACGACGTATCGTGCCCGTTTGCGTTTTTTGACAGTGCAGAGGTTTCAGAAGATTTCTGCTCGGGGCCGGTCGCGGAGATCGACGGCTCAACCGCACCACTAGCCTCTGACGAAGGCTCTGACGTCGGGGGAGTGAAAACGGGTGCATTGTCATCGGGTTCGGGAGGCGCCGAAGACCTCATGAAGGCTTCGCGCGACATGAACCCGCGCTGCGGAGTAGGCGCCGGCGACGGTGCGCCCGCACGCGCCGAGGTAGCTGGCGACAGTGCGCCCATACGGGCGGAGGAGGGTACCGCCCTGGAACCCGGAGGCTCCTCCGCGATGATCTTGCGGATCGAGGCGAGGATCTCCTCCATGCTGGGTTCGGCGTTCATTTCAAGTCTCGACATACCGCACCTTCTCGCAACAGAGACGCTCTCGTCCCCGGGGCAAGGCCCTGCAAGCCTAACGATCGCAGCCTAGGCCTCATCCCGAGTGAATCGATGGCCTCGATAGCCGATATGGTGGCAGGTTGCAAAAAAACCGGCAACGATCCCGACCCTGTTATCCCCGGAGAGAGGCACTCTCATGGCGATGACGGGACAATGAAAATACGTCTCAAATCGAGACGAAGGTTATGCCGGCCAGGAACGAACATGCCGATGCCCGTCATTTTATCGGCGGATCCCTGCGCTCCCGGACGTCCATATGCTCCTGACGGCCATCATCGTGGGTGATATCAATGCCCCACCATCGGCGGCGCGTTTCCTCGTAATTCACCTCTGGATCATAGACTTGGCTCGCCGCGCCTACTTCCGCGACGCTGAGCCGTCCGATTGCCGCCACCACCGTGTAAGAGGCAACGAGAATATTACGCTTGTCGGTCTCGAGGTTGACCTCCGACTGCAGCAATTCCTGCTGTGCATTCAAGACATCGAGGATCGTGCGCTGACCGACCCGCTCTTCTTCGCGGACCCCATTCAACGCGGTGGTGTTGGCAGCAATCGAAGCTCGGTCGGAGTCGGCTTGGGCCTTAAAGCCTACTAGTTGCGACCACGCCTGCACGACTTGCGACTGAGCCGTCGACCGGGAAACCTCAATCTCCTGCAACAATGAAACGTGGACATGCTTCGCTTGGCGAACGCGGGCGTAAACCTCGCCGCCGCCCGGATAGAGCGGCACAACAACCCGGCCGAGGACCGTGGCGGTCTGCTGACGATCGATACCCTCGTTAGGATCGAAGTTGTCCGTATAGCTGGCTTCGAGCTGGGCCTGAGGAAGCAGCTCACCGCGAATTTGATCAACAGAATAGCGGGCGGCTTGCTCGGAATACAGCGCCTGCACAACCAGCGGATTTTCCTTGGTGCCGATCGCGACGGCATCATCGAGGCTGCGGGGCACCAGCTTCGTATTTGGGCTGGGCTCAGCCAGACGCGACGGGGGATGGCCGATCACCTGCTCGAAGATCGCCCGGCTCGACTTCAAATTGGCGCGGGACTGATCGAGGCCCGATTGCCCCGTCGCGCGCCGGGCCTCAGCCTGGGCGACGTCCGTCTTCGTCACTTCGCCGACGTTGAAGCGATCCCGCGTAGCCTTCAGCTCGGCGTCGAGAAAGGACAGGTTGTTCTCGTTGAGGCGAACGATTGCTTGGTCACGCACGACATCGCCGTATGCCGTTACAGCATCGAGCAATACCTGCTGTTCGACGTTCCTTAGTGTCTCGCGCCCTGCCCGATCCGAAGCTTCAGTAGCGTTTACGGCGTTCGTTGTTTGAAAGCCCCGAAAAACAGGCTGCACGAGATCAACCGACCAGCCGCGCGGCGAGGTAAGGCTTTTGACACCGACGTTGGGAAACTGCGTCCGTATTGTATTCTTTTCTCGTCCGACCGTGGAAGTGGAGCTGATGTCTGGCCGATAACCGGATTCGGCACGCGCGATATCTTCATCGCGCGCCCGCTGCCGGGCGCGTTCTGCATCGATCGTCGGACTGTATTGATAAGCCCCAGCCAGCGCGTCCAGGAGCGTTTCTGCAGCAGATGGCTGAGCCTCAACGACAGCGCCCACGAGGACAGCTATCATTGCAAGGGCAAACCGTGCTGAGATGGCCGCACGCCTGCCTGACGGCTTAGGTACCGTTGATTTCGCCAAATGCATGAAACCTGATTGGCCGCTCTCGACCCCGACCGTACCGAGCGGCTATGACCCCTATTAACCGAGTGTTTATCCGATTCGAAGCGCTTCGGCTAAACCCGATTCCCATCGACAACAGACTAGCGGATAACTGTGGACCACAAGCCATCCGTCGCTCGGAAATGACACATTTCATTCAGAGCGTTGCGCGAAATACACTATCGAGGCGCACGCGTGAACGGCAATTTCCTGCAGACCAGATAATCAGAAAGTCGTCTCGAGTTATAACGTCAGAAACGAACCAACGAATGCAAAAGTGCGTAAAGAGAGCAAATAGACAAAGACTTGCACCGGCCTGTTCGTACTGATGTCGACGTTCGACTAGTCCTCGTTTCCACTCTAGTGAGAGAACTCAAAATACGAACGAGGATCGAACCGCTTCGAAGCCCGGCAGCAACGGAGCCGAAGCCTGGAAAGCGTCGCGGCGTGCTATGAGCCTGTCACTCTTGTGCAACAGAAAGGCGCGGCCGATACTGCAATCGACACCAATCGTAACCAGTCGCCCACCGTTCGCAAGTTGGTTCTGCAGCGCATCGGGAACGGTCTCGACCCCTCCCTCGACCAGGATCACGTCATAGGGCGTCTTAGCGAACCACCCTGCAGTAAGAGCTCCGGCTGCGGTCTCGACGTTGTCGACTCCGATGGCACTGAGCACCGCGGCGGCCGCAGAAGCGGTTTCGCCATCGGGTAACAGCGCCACAACGTTTGCGGCGAGTTGCGCAACAATGGCCGCGGCGTAGCTGCAGAAGCCGCCCACGACCAGAGCCTTGTCGCTTGCTTCCACTTCGGCGAGCTGCACGAGTTTGGCGAGCAGGCGCGGCGCAAGCATTGCCCGGTTTGCCGCAACCGTCAGAGTTTCGTCGATGTAAGCGAGGCTCGCGAGTTGTGGGGGCACAAATTTCTCGCGAGGAATTGCCATCATCGCGGCAGTGATGCGCCTGTCAGTCACGTCGCTCGGGCGGACCTGGCTTTCGACCATGTTCTTGCGTTGCAAGGCGGTATCGGACATCGCTCGTCTCCGCTATCGAGCCGCGGTCCCGACAAGCCCGGTCCCGCGATTCCCCAAGACCTTCCTATAAGCGAGCGGCGCCGAAGAGGCGACGGGAATGCCGTCGCACGCCGCGACACTAAAGACCATAATGGCTTGTAAGAGGTTGCCGCCCTATGTTAGACGGCCGGTCCGGTCGGAAAACATCGCCGTTATCGACATCGGCAGGTTTCGGGCCTACCGGAACAGAGCATCGAGGCCACGTGGCGGAGTGGTGACGCAGCGGACTGCAAATCCGCGTACCCCGGTTCAATTCCGGGCGTGGCCTCCAGCACTTACCTGAAAAATCAAAAACTTAGTGACGTACGAGACGCGCACGGCGCGCTAGGCGCGCGCGAGCGGTGCGCTGGAAGTCTGCTCCAGCCCGAAAAGCGGACCTCGATTTCGGCACAACGAAGGTTGGCCTCGGGCCAAATCCGGAGTTCACAACGCGTTATCACACTTTCCTACCTGCTGACTGCCGCGTGAATCGCCTCGCAGTGGCGCACCAGATTCGGATACGACGCGACGCATTGCTTGAGCGGCGTGTCGATGCCGTAGAAGTGGATGTTGGCGATGAAACCGTAGATGCCGCTGTCGATGCTCGACGGCTTGTCACCGTGTACATAGCCGGGGATGAGACGCGCCAACGCCCTCAGGTCCGTCACCCCGCGCGCATACGCATCCTCAGGCGGATAGCGGCCAATGCCCTGGAAGTGGTAGCGCTGGAAATTGAACTCGCGCGCCTTGTTCAGGCTCTCGTCCGTCAGGTGCGGGTGCTCACGCTTGAGCGTCACGGAACGCTGGAAAGTAGCGATCGTCCTTCCAACGCGAATAGGACATTACCCAAGGTCGGTGTCGCGCTGCTTGGGGGTGAGCGCCGCGTCGATGGTCAGGCGCTTTTTGTATTTGAGGTGGGCGATGATGGCCTCGCTGTCGCCGATCGTCTCACCATCGTCAACGATATAGGGAAGCTGCCCACGCGGCGCCGCCGAGGCGTCGAAGACGTGCTCGTGAATGAACGGCACGCCCGCGAGTTTACGTAGACCTTGAGCCCATAGCCGTTGTTGTCGGCGACGCCGAAAAGGGCGGGATAGGAGTAAAGGGTGAGCATTGCGGAGTATTGCGCGAGGTGGATACGGCCGCAATGATGCATCGGCGTTCTAGATTGCCCCCTACCCACACAAGAATGAGAGTTCGTCGACTAGGGCAGCCATTTCCTCACGGTGAAAGCTCGTCCCAAGTTTCCCACCGCACGACCTTGGCGAATCTCGATGACGTCGTTCCAAGATTGAACCGACCGCGAGGAACCGCTTTTTGCTGGCTTTGTGCCTACAAATTCTGGAGACGCCCGGTCCGAAGTTGTGGCCTGAACAGCGAGAAACTGACGCGTGATCGGCGCACGCTTACTCAAACTCGTAGCCAGCAGTTAAACGAAGGATGGCATCTTCGCTCTCCTGCGTGAGCCCAAACGCGCCGCCCAGGATGACGTGCAGGTGATTTTCAAAATCCGCCCGTAGATTGATCCCAGCGTACTGCTGCGTTTTGTCGGCATCGACAGTTAGGCCTCGGACGGAGTCACCCAAACCGCCGTAAAATTCTAGACCGAGCGTCACCTTCTCGAGGTCCCAAGCATCCGACCTCGTGCCTTCCGAACCCCGCTTTTCATCTTTCTCTTCATCTACATCTTCGCCGCCCGATCTAAATACTAGGTAATTTAATCCTGCCGCATAGCCAAATGACCAGACGCCGTTATCAAACTTCAGTTCGTTGATCCAATTGAAAGCGACGTTGAAGCGATTGGAAATATCCTGTCCAAGAATGAGTTTTGTTTCGAGTTCATGTTCCGTCTCTTTCTCTTCCTCGCCGCCACCTTCGTCGTCAACGCGGCCAACGACGGATCGGATGTACCGGCTTTCGGGCTGCTTCTGTTCATATTCCGCATAAAGCACCGGATTGAGAAACGTGGGTTGGCTGAAAAGGCGGGCGCGATTCTCGAACCGGAAACTTCCGAAATCGTAGTCTTCTCCGTTCGTCCTGACGCCTTCTAGGTAAAGCGCCGTTGTCCATAAATCGGTGACGCCGTATTCGACTTCGACAAGCTGTGCCGTGTAGTTTTTTTCATCTCCACCGACGCTCGATAAATCGGAAAATAGCTCAATTTCGGTCTCGCCCTTTTCCTCGGTGTGTTGATTGTAAAGGACGAAATTCGCGTCGTTGCCTGCTTTCGAACTGGCAGGCGCAAATCCGACCGCGACCAAGGCCAAAGCTCCGACCGTCGCCCTGCAGCGCGATTTCGCTGTGATCACCATTGTTCACCGGCTTTTGATTGGCCGGGGCTCCGCACAGCCGCTCAGCGACTGTGGCCAGCGCTATTTGACGTCGGCATAAGTCAATGGCGGTGCGGCGATCGAAGTTCCCGAGGTTGAACGATGCCGACGCGCTGTCCATGACGACCGTGTTGACTTAGACCGAGAGGAGGCGGCAGGTTGCAAAACCCGGGCTAATCGTGCGGCGACAACCTGGTGCCCCTCCTCGGACATATGGAGTCCATCAGGCCCCCGATGCCGTGGATCGTAACACGTGCTGCCGGGAACAAATGTTGCGTGGTAGGTAGCCGCTAGTTTTCGCCCTATCCCATCCCATTGCTTGTAGAAAAAACCGCACAGAACCGTTTTGATATGGCGCCCGCGGAGATTCGCTAGAATCCCACGCAGGTCGGCAACGGTTTGATCGTGTGGAACTCCATTGGCCAAGTCGTTGTAGCCTCCTTGGACAATGGCGAGTCTTGTGCCCTGCGGCACGCTCGAGTCGACGCTCAGTGATGCCGATGCGGTGTTCGACGGAAACGCAGGCACAATTGGACGCGCTGCTGAGGTTGCGCTCAATGATGGCAGCAGGGTCGTCGAGGAGAAACACTTTGAGGACCTCCCCGAGGGTTACCCTATAGGCTGACGGAAGATATTTTTTACGGTCGTACCACAGCCGTCGCCTGAGCGCAGCTCCGCGTCACTTCAAACGGTTATCAATGCAGCGGCCTGCACGCTGAGCCGATGCACGCGACATGGCGGTCATCCGTGCCGCAACAGCCGCCCAAGACGCGGATTTGCGGATAGCGCCTGAGTAGCGCTGAATACTGCGAGCCGAGTTCGACGGGGTCGCCGGCGTCAAGGTCTGGTGCCTCGTTGAGCTCCGCATGGCTGCGCTTCGACGCATTGGCGCGAATGCCCTGCAAGCGTTCGAGCCACGAGCCGCCCTCGGCGAGAGTATCGTCAAAATGAGTGGGATGAGCGCAGTTGATCATGTAGTAGGCGGGTGCGCTCGATGTGGCCGCGTCGACAGCCTCGATGGCATCTTGCAGCGAATCGCCGGAAGGCAACCGCCCGTCCGTCTCAAGCGTAAATGAAATCACGATCGGGAGCGCGTGCGCCCCGGCGGCTCGCACAATGCCGATAGCCTCTGAGATGTTCGTCATCGTGTACGCCGTCGCCATGTCAGCATCAGTTTCGACGAACACGCGGATCTGATCACTATGGTAGTCTTCGGCTTGGTCAGCACTCATCAAGCTGCCGGCAACGTAGCCATCGCCGCGGGGGCCGATCGCTCCGCACACCACCATGGGCATGGAGGCGGTTTCATGCTCTGCGCGCAGCTCGACGAGCATTTCAATCGCTTCGCGGTTTACGGCCGCGAGCGCTCTGCTTGAATAACCGAGCTTTGCGCCCCAATCAGCGCTGGCGCGCCACGTGGCACTATCAAGAATGAACCCGTATCCGTCGCGATTGGCAGCGGCGATATAGGGAAGATAATAGTCTTTGAGCGTCTTGCGGCCGGCGGCATCGCGCAGAAGATCGAAAGCAGCAAAGTGGGGCAAATCAATGCCCTGATGAAAGATCAGCGTTGTCTCCAGGCCGCCGTCGGTGAGGAACACGCCGCCGTCGAGTTGTGGCAGGTGGCGTCTGTACTTGGTCATCGTGATCAGCTCCGACGTATAGCGCTAAGATATATCAACCCTCTGCGACGCGGTTAGTAGGTGTCTTTAACCTGCTATGACGCGATGGTTTCGACCAGTGAACGCGCGGTGCAGTTGCCGCGAGCGAGAATTTGGGGAGAATTGTCCGTAGCTTATGATCACGCACGGTCGCCTCACACGGCGCAGGCTGCGTGAGAAATTGCGACGAACTTGACCTTAGGTGCAGTTAACGATGCACACGGGAGCGCCAAAGAAACGCGGTGAGGTACGCGAGCGCGTCCTGCAGCTGGCAAAGTCCGCGATCCTCGAAAAGGGCTTTGGCGCGACGTCGATCGAAGAATTGATTGCGGCGGCGGGTATCACCAAAAGCGGCTTCTTCTATCATTTCAAAGATAAAACCGAACTGGCCCGCATCCTGCTCACCCGCTACATCGAACGGGAGGATGCACTGTTCGATGACCTCTTTCGTCGTGCCGACGAGTTGAACGAGGACCCGCTGCACGGCTTCCTCGTCGGCCTCAAGATGCTTGCTGAGTTGATGGGCGATTTGCCGACCGGCCATCCCGGTTGCCTGGTTGCGGCCTATTGTTATCAGGACCGATTGTTCGACCAGCAAGTGCGAGATCTCAACACCTCGGCAGTACTGGCCTGGCGCAAGCGGTTTCGCCAACGGCTAGATGAAATCGCGGCGCTATATCCGCCTAAGATAGTCGTCGATCTCGATGATCTTGCCGACATGCTGTCGGTGATCGCGGATGGTGGAATTATCCTGTCGAAGGTTCTGAAGGACCGCGACGCGCTTCCTCGCCAGGTGATGCTTTATCGTGAGTTCGTACGGAGCGTTTTTCTGCGAAGCTAGAATAGTTAGGGAGCAACCATGGACCGAGTACGTCGACCACACCCGGCGAGTCCAGGTGATTGACCTAGAGAGCCTCATCGCCGCGAACCTACAGCGATGTCGACAGGCAACGATCGAGCGCACCGCCGCCGCGCCTCGGCATTGTTGCATCCGCATTTTTGCGAGCGCACTCGTGCAACCGTCGATTGAAAGGGATGACTGTTGGGCGCGCGATTAGCCGCCGCGCCTCGACCTCGAGTCATAGTTGCATTTGCGCCTCACAGCCTCGGGACAACTCTTGGGACATCTCAAACGCTGCGAAGATGCAAAACCTAATAACCGATGGGACCCGAAAGATTTACACGAGCTGCAAATCCGCGTACCCCCGTTCAATTCCGGGCGCGGACCTCCAAACTTGAAGGTGCCGGTAGCCGTCACAACCGGATTTTCTCAAAAGAACTCATGCGAAACCTGCGGGGTTAAAGAAAAATCTTGAAGACCCTCGCCAGGACAGGCGCGTTCTGCTATGGCGAGCGCTTCCCGGCTTTCTGCACGGCATTCCGCGGTAGCTCAGTGGTAGAGCGTCCGACTGTTAATCGGATGGTCGTAGGTTCGAATCCTACCCGCGGAGCCAATGATTTCAACCTATTACCAGCTGACGGCGTTCCGCAGAAATTGCCAAGAGGAACGTCAGCGGAACGCGCGACCACGTCGTCACCAGGGCGCTGAGAAAACGCGCGACGCTCGTTGCCCAAATGCTGAGGCGTTCTGCGCGACCTGAATGCACTGCAGCTAGCTGATCGCCGATTTCTATATCGGCGCCAGGCATCAATGCTAATCATTCGCCGACGGCGTAGGTCATAACAAGGCCGCTGGCTCAGATCGCACAGCGAGCTTTTCAAAAAATAGGTGGACTGGTGACTGAGCCTGCCGAACCCCGTCGGCCTCCCGCGCCCTGGCGTGTTGTTGAGCACAGCGAAAGCTTCGTTGTCGAAGATGCAAACGGGCGGCCGCTGGCTTACGTGTATTTCGAAGACGAGCCCGTGCGTCGCGGCCTCATGAACCGGCTGTTCAAATTGCTTCCGGCCGAAGCCTGGTAAGCAATCACCTCAATGAGCAGTGGCGCGCTTTAGTGCCTCCCACGCCGCCTGGTTTGCGCGATCGAAGGCCTTGCGTGACTCCTCCAAGGCCGCACTCAGCGCCGCCCAGGATTCGCTTCCCGCCTGCTTTAGCTTCTGCAACCGCGCTTCGGCCTCGGACGCATCCGCCTTCATCTGTTTGACGGCGGCATCGATATCGGGGCGTTTCGCGGCTGCGATTTTGGCGGCTTCGTTATGGAGCCGTTCGCCAGCCTCGCGCCAGGCCTTCTGTTGCGCAGCGGCGACGTCCCGGAATGTGGCCTGTTGCTGGTCGATCTGCTTGTCGACAGTCTCGAAATAGGTTTTGACATTCGCTTCAAAGCCGTTCCATTGGGACTCGAGCTGCTTCTTATCAGCGGCCGCCTCGGCCTTGACCTTGGCTTGAAACTCATCGCGCCGCTTCTTTAGATCGGCGATCAGTTGATCGGCCTTTGCCTGCGAGTCGGCTTTGACCCGGCCCGCTCTGGCTTCGAGCGACGCCAATGTGGCGTCCATCTCGTCAATTCGCTCCTTCGTCCAACTCAGGTAGGAATGCATGCTGCTCTGCTCTGACATTATCTCCTCCATCTGAATACGCATTGGGATTGCGTCTCGGACTCCTCCAGCTAAGACGGATCAAATCTTCGATGGCACTCATCCGTCTTTAGCCACCAAATTGAAACAGCCTAGAGGGCAAGGGTGAAAGGAGCTTTGATACGCATCAACTCCGTGCCAAGCAGGCAATTATGTTACGGTCTTCTCTTGGAACACTGATGCGTTATTTCTCGAGTCCAAAACAAAAATCCGAACTAAATTGATCTGCGTCCGCATTCGAAGGTACTGCAGCCTTAGGCGTTCTTGAAATTGTTATCGATACCTGGCATTCAGCGGGGCCACGCACGCGATCCGGTAGCCTGACTATGCCGAGCCAGCAGCCAGTGCGCATCCACGTCTGCGGACTGAGGCATGTGCCCGAGACGATTGTACGTACGGGCGCTCGCCATCTCGTCAGCGTCATCGACGCAGAATTCCTGCCCCACACGCCTTCTGCTATTCGCCGTGACCGGCATCTGAAGCTTGACATGCACGATATCACCGAAGCTCAGCCGGGCATGGTACTTCCCGCGAGCCAGCACGTCGCTAAGTTGCTCGATTTCGTAGAGAGTTGGGATGGGCAGACGCCGATCCTGATGCATTGCTTTGCGGGAATTAGTCGTTCAACTGCGGCTGCATTCGTTGCGCTGTGTGCTCTGAGCCCGCACCTCCACGAAGACAGTATCGCCCGTGCACTACGGCAGTCATCGGATACAGCCGTCCCGAACCGACTGTTCGTTAGCCTTGCCGACGATGTGCTAAGGCGCGATGGGCGCATGGTTGCGGCGCTCAACAGGATGGCGCCACACAGGGTCGCTATGGAGTGTGTCCCGTTCGCTATTGAGGCGCGCAAACCCGACTCTACAGGATAATCCCGAATTCCCGCCTGCCCCATGTTAAGTATGCACACCTACTGGGCGTCATCTAAGGAGGTGTCATGGGTAACGAGATACAAGCGGTTTCGGCCGCATGTGAAGACGCGACGCGGGCATTGCGCCAAGCGTCGTCGGGGTTCATTCGGATGCAGGCTTCGGGCTTCGTTTGGCGGCGCGGACTGATTGTCACCTCTCGACTCCGTGCGTTGGTGGGGGCTCTCGCTCTGCCTTCGCTGGTTCTCGTTGCGAACGGCCATCGAAAACATAATGGGCAGCGGTCAGGTCCGACTTGGCTTCGGCGTGAGCCTGGCAGCCAAACTCGAAGGTGTCTTCATGTTCTGCGGCCTTTCGGGCGAATTGATCTAGATCAATCTAAGAAACCCCGGAGGCGCCTCCATAGCCTCGATGTTGCTTTTTTTCCTCGTGAAGCAGCATCCACTGCCTGAGTTCCCCTGTCCCAAAAGTTTTGCCTAAGAGCGCGAGTTGAGCTGAGTTGCTTGCGACAGGGGCGGGAACGGTGATGTCCCGCTTTGGGGCTTGCGCGACGTGTGTAGTATCCCCAGATCAAGTCTATGTGGGATTATCCGAAGAGCCCGCAGCATCAAGCGGCAATCGATAAAATCAAGGCGGAACACGATCGCGAAGTTGCCCGTTCTATGGCCGCGCAGATGAAGCTGCGTCGCGAGACCGAATCTACACAGGCTCTGAAAGAGCAGGAAGCTGCTAAGCTAGCCACTCTCGCCAAGACGGCACGTTTGCGGGCCGCGCGGCTGGCTCGAACCGACGACCCAGCAAAGAAGCCAAAGCGGCGTTAATAGCTCGCCTTCCTTTGCTTCCGCTCGAACAGCTCGTGACGCTTACGGGTGCGGAAGGCTGCGCGGGATCACGACAAGCTGCTTGAGGCTTAAAAGGCCCGGAACTTATCAGGCTTATGCGCGTATTGCTCATAGCACAGTGGCACACCCCCGTGCCGCCGTCGAAGCCGCCGCTAAGAGCGGACGACTGGAGATCCCTGAGCTTCGGCGCTTTCCCTCGCTGGGGCTCTTCCTTTTCACCCCGTTGGCGAGGTCGGTCGCCGGAACTATTTCGGCTCCTATCCGTATTGCTCGTACCACAGCAGCTCGCCCCCCGAGCGTCATCGCTGACTGTGGTGATTTCGAACACCCTGGCTCCCCCGGCCGGGGTGCTCGTTTATGGACCTAGTCTTTCACAAGCCTGAAGCGTTTGCGCCTCGCTTGTGCGCGGCCCTCGACAGCGTCCTTGGATGCCCGCTTGATGCAACGCTACTTTGCTTCGATCGAGTACTTCGCAAGTGCGGAAACGATTGCCTTTGACGAACAACAAACGCGGGGATTTATTTTAAGAAAGGGCGGAGGCATGTCGCGTTCACTCTTTGGGGTCCGACTTTTCGTTTTGCTGGCGATCCGGCTGCGGCGGACTACCTTCCTGTTCGCGTAATTTCTTCAGACGTTCAACGACCGTCAGCGGATTGGGACCGAGGCCCTGTTGCAAAATTTCTTGTAATCTGGTTCCTGCCAGTTTTTGAAAGTTACGAATCCAATCATCATCATCCATGGCGGGCTCGGCTGTTCTCCGGAGAACGTGCCCTTGTCGTAGTGCGTTCCCTCACATGGCGCTAACATGTCCCCGAGAGCCAACAGGGCGGCCGGATTGCTCCGAACCGCCCTTAATCGCGTTCACTCTTCTCCCCGCTGTCCGACGCGCAAATGGAGAAATAGACCGGGTCTCCTCGGGCCCATCACCGAGGACCTCGGGCAACGCTCACTTTTTTTCCTTCTCCTATCAGCCGCTGTCGTGACAGGGATGAGGGCAGGCTGACGACGTGGATGCACTCACTTGGGTCATCCCATGCTGACGCGCTTGCCCTTGCCGTGGGCCACACGGTCGAGATAGAACGTGACAAGCGCGAATGCGAGCCAGGCCCCATTGAAAATCACGCCACTCAAGAGCACCACCTCGCCCGGAATCGGTCCGACAGACGCGCGCTGCACAAACTCGGCAACGCTGGTCACTGCAGTCGGGTGGATCGCAATCTTGCCGAGGTAAGCCAACCCCTGAATCGTTAAGAGCCAGAAGTAGGTCCGTCTCAGCCTGCGCCCGATAGCGCGCGCCATACTGATGTGATGGCGGGGCTCCATATAGTCCTTTGCAAGGACTTGCTCCCAACCCCTGCCGGGATTGCAGCCCTGTCCCCGCAGCATGGGTGCGTAGAAATTCGTCTCGAGCCAGCGCGCTCGAGCCCGCCAGACGTTGAAGTAGCGATAGCGCCGTGCCTCGAAGGTCATGAAGACGACAATCAGGATACCGATCAGCAGAAGCGGCAGCGGCGAGGCCTCGGCATGGGAGAACGATGCCGACATCGCGAGGCCTAGTGCTGCAACGGCCCAATTCGTCGTGTTGTCCAGGCGCGTACGCCATGTGGTGCTTCGGTAAACCTCGCCTCGATAGAGGTGGGCAAGCGCACCGATCTCATGGGGCTCGACATTTCCAAGCTGATCGAAACGCTGCAGGCGCAGAATGCCATTCAGCCCAGCGGCACCGTCGATGCTGGCGACGAGAAGATCGCCATCCGTGTTTCAGGGCAGTTCACCTCGGAAGAAAGCCTCAAGGCTGTCAACTTCCGCGTCAACGGCCGGTTCTTCCGCTTGAGTGACATCGCCAAGGTGCGCCGTACCTACGTCGACCCGCAGCAGCCGATGTTCCGCTACGACGGCACTCCGGCCATCGGCCTCGCCATCTCGATGACCAAGAACGCCAACGTTCTGGAGTTCGGCCAGCACATCAAGGAACGGCTCGCCCAGCTCACCTCAAACTTGCCGGCCGGTATCGAGTTGCATCTCGTAGCGGACCAGCCGCAGGTCGTCGAGGAAGCGGTCGGCGAGTTCATCAAGACGCTGATCGAGGCCATCGCCATCGTGCTCGGCGTGAGCTTTCTGTCGCTGGGCTGGCGTCCCGGCATCGTCGTCGCCATCGCAATACCGCTCGTTCTCGCCATTACCTTCCTGGCCATGAAGTTGACAGGCATCAGCCTCCAGCGCATCTCGCTCGGCGCACTCATCATCGGGCTCGGACTTCTTGTCGACGATGCGATGATCGCGGTTGAGATGATGATCACCAAGCTCGAGGAGGGTTGTGACAAAATCAGCGCCGCGACCTTCGCCTACACATCCACGGCCTTCCCGATGCTGACGGGCACGCTGGTCACTATCGCCGGATTTATCCCCGTCGGCTTTGCGGCGAGCGGCGCCGGCGAGTATTGTTTTACGCTGTTTGCGGTCGTCGGAGTAGCGCTGGTCGCCTCCTGGATGGTCGCGGTTCTGTTCACGCCGCTCACCGGCGTTTTCGTTCTCCCGAACTCTTTCAAGGGCCACGGCCACGAGCCGTCACGCTTTGCCCGCGCTTTCCGCACCCTGCTCGATCGCGTGCTGCGGGTAAGATACGCAGTGATCGGCGGCACTATCGCGCTGTTCATCGCCGCGCTCGCCAGCATGCAACTCGTGCAGCAGCAGTTCTTCCCGAGCTCGGACCGGCCCGAGCTCCTGGTCGATCTGACGCTTCCGCAAGGCTCCTCGATCAATGCGACCCGCAAGGTGGTCGACGAGATCGAGAAAGTGGTGAAGACCGATCCTGACGTCGAGCGGTGGTCGTTCTATATCGGCAGCGGTGCGATCCGCTTCTACCTGCCGCTCGACCAGCAGCTTGCCAATGATTTCTTTGCACAGGCGGTGGTGGTCACCAAGGGCTTCAAAGCACGCGCAGGCGTTCAGCAGCGGATCCTTGCCGCGCTCCGGCGGCCGGAATTCGAACAGGTGCTGGCGCGCGTCAGTCCCCTCGAGCTAGGGCCCCCAGTCGGCTGGCCGCTCAAGTTCCGGGTTAGCGGGCCGGATCCGACGAAGGTGCGCGAGCTGGCGCACAGCTTCGCCTCGCTGCTCGGCAGAACGCCTCATGCGCGCAACATCCACTTCGACTGGAACGAGCCGTCGAAGGTGGTTCGTGTCGAGGTGGACCAGGATCGCGCGCGCTCTCTCGGGCTCAGCTCGCAATCCTTGAGCGAGACCATCAACGCGGTGTTATCGGGGACGAACGTCACGCAGGTGCGCGACAGCATCTATCTCGTCGACATCGTTGCGCGAGCCGTCACCGAGGAGCGCGCCAAGCTCGAGACGCTGCGCAGCTTGATGATCGACACACCGAGTGGCCGCTCGGTGCCCCTTGAGCAGGTCGCGAACATCTCCTACGACCTCGAGCCGCCCTTGATCTGGCGCCGGCACCGCCTACCAACCGTCACCGTGCAAGCTGAAACGGCGGCAGGGCTGGAGGCCGCGACGCGTCGTGCGCGAGCTCGCCAGCGATATCGCAGCATTCAAAGCGAAGCTTCCGCCAGGCTACGACGTCGTTGCCGGCGGCACGGTCGAAGACAGCGCCAAGGCCGAGGCCAGTATCTTCGCCGTGTTCCCGCTCATGCTGCTCTTGATGGTCACGATTCTCATGGTGCAGCTGCAGAGCTTCCAGCGCCTGTTCCTGGTGCTGGCCACGGCGCCGCTGGCGCTGATCGGTGTGTCCGCGGCGCTGCTGATCTCCGGCGCGCCAATGGGTTTCGTCGCCATCCTCGGCATGGTCTCCCTGATCGGCATGGTCATCCGCAACTCGGTGATCCTGATCGACCAGATCGAAACCGAGATCGCCCACGGACAGCAGCCTTGGGACGCCGTCATCGTTGCGACGCAGCACCGGCTACGCCCGATCCTTTTGACGGCCGCCGCCGCCATTCTCGGCATGATCCCGATTGCACCGACGGTGTTCTGGGGACCGATGGCTTACGCGGTGATGGGCGGACTGGTGGTCGCAACGCTGCTCACTCTGGTGTTCCTGCCTGCGCTTTATGTGGCGTGGTTCAGGATCAAGCCGAGTTCGGCACCGCAGCTGACAATTCCAGCCGGCGTCGAAGTGTCGGAAGGCGCGCACACGCTGCGGCCGGCGTAACAAAAAGGGATAATTCGTGATGGATCTGCTTTCCTCTACGGTGACACACACGTGCTCCTCTTTGACCAGGATCAAGGCGACGTCTCTTCATCTAAATGCTGTTGCCAATGATCCACCGAACCGTTGACCCGGTACCGGGCTTCGCCTCCTTCTGGATCGGATTGAGGGCACCGGCGTGCTGCTCAGCGCCAGAACAAGACGAGTAGGCGACTGCCGGGGTCGTCTACCCAACACGATGCAGTATTTGCGTTGCTGGATTACAGCATTCGTTTATCGGGCCGACTGTGAGAGCGAAAAGTGGTGAGGGAATTCGACCAGCCTCTTTCGGCGCCGACCGTGACAAGGTACGGGTTCAAGAGCGTGCCGCTGGTTCGGTGATCGTCTCCTCCGAGGAGCGGACCTACCATTGAGCGCGCTTGCGTCGGCTTGAGTACCACGAGGTGAACATTCAGAAGGGGGCAATCATAGGCGACATGCGACGGACGAAGGCCACGATCGGCGAGCTCGAGGACGATGTGAAGCGGCTCACCAAGCGCCTCGACGACATACGGTGCGAGCATGACGAAACCGTCGCCCTCGTCTCCATACAGTGCGAGACGCTGGCGCTACAGGAAGAGGCTCTGCAGAACTGGCGTGACCAGATCGACGTCTTCTTTTGGGTGGAGGCAATCAAGGACGCCGAGGCCAACCGTAAAGAATACGCCGATAGGTATGAAGCACTGCTGGCGAAGTGGAACGCGTTTGTCCCCGAGTACAACGAGGTTGTCGCTCAGAAGAAGCGCAACTTCGGCCGTCCACCAGCGGCGAGTAACGCTCAGGCGGCGCGCGTGCTTGATCTGCATAAGGCTGACCAATCGCTACGCTCGATTGCCGAGGACATAAACATCGGCGTCCGCAGCGTGCGGACCATCATCGACAAGAAGGACGGCGTAGATCGCGCGACGCAGGCTCGTCTCGAACGCATTGCGCCGGATCGGATCACCACCACCAAACAACGCGCGTTACAACGCAAGCTCGCAGGGATACCGCAACGCCTCAAACGGCTGCTCAAAGACATGGACCGCCTCACCGCTGATCTGGACAAGCGGGCGAAGGGCATGAAGTAAAGATCGAGCGCTATCAGATTTGCCCCGTGGCATTCGAATGGAAGGCCGCTTAGCGGGGGGGGAGTGTCGACACACCTCGATCACCGAATTCCACACGATCGTGAGCTCGAGGCACCAGGCCGTTGCGATCGACGTGGAGGCCAAATTCTCCAATGATTTCAATGTGATTTTTGGTTGTGATTTTGGCCGACATAATGTTGCCATGAGTATGACAGCGTAAGTCATTGAAAATGTTCATTATGGGAGAGAGCGATCGTGGAAAACAGTAAGTTGCTGATTTTGTTTTAGAAGTTTATCAGAAGATCTTTCTAGAGGCTAGAGTTGTATAGGGCGACAAAGAGCTAACATATTGGAGAGATTATTTTTTTTGGTTTTTGAGTTGGGATTTTTTTGAATGTGAGCTTTGCATGGCTCGGGGGTGGGGGCCGCCAGTCGGGGTGTACCCCTCTATAAAAAAGCGACTTGCCTGCACCTGGCACGGCTGCCATCCCCCCTTTGACCGTGTCGCACTGTGGCCTGCCATGCCAGCCCCTCTTTCCGGCATCAACCTTAAGGCCGCTAAGGTCCGCGCTGTCACACTGCACATGACAAAGCCGCCCGCTGCATTGCTGCAACGAGCGGCGATGATAGGTCTGCTGTATGCTTACCGCTTGAGGTACCGGCTTGAACTCTCGTTCGGCTTGGCGTGGGCGTAGACGCTCGTCGTCTTGAGGTCGGCATGGCCTAGTGTCTGCGATACCAGTGTGATTGGCGCCCCGTTGTCGATCGCGTGCGAGGCGTGGGCATGTCGGAGCCAGTGGGCTGACGTGCCGGGGTTGATACCGGCGCGCTTGGCCGTGCTCTTGATGATGTGGTTGATCCGGCGCGTCGAGATCGGGAATACCTTGGCTTTCGCGTCACCACGTAGGGCGTCGAGCTTGGCCGCTATGTCTGCCGGTAGCAGGACGTGGCGCGGTTTGTCTCCCTTGCCGACGATCGCAAGCTGCACCTCGCCCGTCTCACGCGGTAGCACTTGCCCCCAGGTCAGAGAGGCAAGCTCCGAGATCCGCAAGCCGCCGAAGTACGCAGTTTCGAGAAGCAGCCTATCGCGTTCCGTTCGAGCGGAACGGAGGAGGAGCTTCACGTCGACATCGCTGAGGATGCGCTGCGCTAACTGGCGAGGAGCTTTCTTGATCTTGATGAGCGGCGAAGCATTAAACCGCGTGAACCCGACCGTATGCGCAAACCCCAGGAGCGACTTCACGGCCGCGATGTAGGTGTTGAGCGTGGCAGGACTGGCGGCAGTGCCATCGCTATTGACCCGCATGGCCTCTATGGCCTCTTGCACATGGTCGATGGTGGCATGGCGGAGATCGGACCCGGCAGCTCTCAGAGCCTCTAGGAAGCGATGGCCGACACGATCGTAAGCCGTGACCGTATGCGGCGACCCATCGGCGTGGCTCTTGAGCCAGACCGCGAGAAGGTCACGATCGCTGGTGGCGTTCGTGCGTACCGTCCGCAGGGTGATCGATCCATCAGCCGCGTCGTCGTCTATGACTTCAAGGTCCGTTCCGGTGGTCATGTGAGCCTAGCCAACTATTCCTATAAAAGATGTTATAGGAATACAGCAAGGCTGTCAACTTTCTATCTCAGGCCTCATTCGGTTGTTGTTGGCACAGCAGGCTAAGTCTCCCCTAAATCGGGGATACAAAGGCGATCTTCTACACTGTAGATAACACACAAACAACGCACCGCACCGCACAGCGCGGGGCGTCTGGGTCGGGTTGGATTGTTCCTCCGCAAGCATCCTTCCCGACCCTCTACCTAGCGAGGAAAGCTCCCATGCTGATCCTGATCATTGCCGGGTTCACGACCGCCTGCTCCATCTTCGGCGTGCTGACCTTCGTCATTCTGCAGCGGTAGACAAAGTGCCTTAGGAGCTCGGGTTAATTGCCTTGAAAGGAGTTTGCCGTGGCGAACTTCTTACGGAGCAGCATCATGTTTTCATGGGCCTGACCGTCATGGCCGCTGGCGTGGTCGGCGTCAGCTCTCAGGCGAAGGAGTGCGGCTATGATCCGTCGTCTCGATCCGCGCGACAATGTCGAATATCACATTATTTGCGACGCAACGGCTTGGGGTGCTGTCGTCGGGTACTTCCGTGGCAGGAGGATACATGAGTGTGTCACCGATCGGTGGGGCAGGAACTACATCTTTTCGGGCATTATCGAAAAGCAACGCGGCGGCCGCTACGATCCAGGGCGACTCCGTCCGTTTGAGTTCATCCTTGAGCCGGGAATTGTTTATAAAATGCAAGTGGACGCGCCGCGAAAAAGCATCCTAGGCGACGTTGCGGCGCAATGGCGGCAAAACGTCAGGCTATTGATCGGCCGCTTCCATTCGGCCGGGCGCTGGCCGATCGAATGGTGAGGAAATGGTATGGCTCCCTCGCCGGTTCTGTTGGCGTGGGGTCTGGGGGAGGTGGTTGTCTGGGCTTGAGGTGGCGGGCGAGGTACTTGCCGAGCTCCCAGCTGCGGATTTCCGCCGCTTCGGCTTCTTCCGGCGTCAGCCACCACCTGTCGTCGTTCGTCTCGTCGCGGTCTATCTCGGGCATCTTCTGCCTCCGATAAATTGTACCACGATTTGCCAGGGACCAACGTCGCCGACCGGGGGATTGAGGCCCACGGTCGGCGAATACTAGCTTGGCAGCCGATGTCGGCGCCGCGCTATTCGGAGTGCAGCCAGGGCCGGGGGACCGAGAACCACGGGGAAAATGGGGTTGGTTGGGGCGGTAAGGACCGCCGCGCGCGGCGGCTGCTTTACTTCAGAGCTAAGGCGCGCACCGTCAGCAGCATCTCTGCCACTTCGGGATCAGTGCTGGCGAAGTGGTCGTAGAGATCCTGAGCTCTCGGCAATTTGGCATCCTTGAGCGGGACCCAATCTGCGGCGCCTCCCGGCCGGAACCAAGCCTTGCCTGCGTCCTCGACAATCCAGACCCGGCCCGAGCCATCGTCGGCGACCAGGACTAACGGTTTCTCTGACATATCTCCTTCTCCTCCCAGCAGCGGCACCCTCTGGCAACCTGGAGAGGCGCCACGCCATAGGGTGCAGCCGGGCGGGGACCGAGAACCCGGCCCGGCTGGAGAACGCCTGGGGGGAACTGCAGCGGAAGCAGTCCGCCCCAGGGGTATTAGGGTGATCGCATCAGCGGCGCGAAGCGAGTGAGAAACGCCGCGAGCGCTCTACACCTAATCTCAGTTAGGCCAAGGCGGGTCGTCGCACTGGCCATATACGAACAATGTGTTTAGGCCCATTTAGTTGCATTTGGATTTTCGGCTTAGGCAACGCAAGGCTTGGGATCGATCGCCACAACAACTGATCTGCTTTCCCAATCGCATGTCAGGCCGCCAGCTCTCGGCCGTGTTTCTACAGTGGGCGAACGCTAACCCGCAGTCGTGGAATGAGAGCCCTGAAGACACTGTCTTCACAGCATTCGCGAAGGCGTGGCCGTGCCAAGTCACGACTGGCGCCACGAAGTAGGTGCTGACGTAGAGACGGCAGCCGTGTGGCGGTCGGGCTTAAAACCCTTCAACGTGTGGAAATCAAATCCCGGCAAGGACGCCAGATCGCTCAATCTCTTAGTCTGATCGAGAACATCCAGACGAGCCAGCATTCGCTTGTCGATCCTCGACGTCCGACCAGTCTCCCAAAGCTCTCTAATGAATGTAATCAAACGGGTGAGAATAGCGGACGTAGAGCAGACAAGGATCTTTGCCGCACACCAGAGCATGTTTGGGCGCGCTGCCCGGCAAACTGATGAAGGTCTGGCCGCTCATCGGTCGAGAAGCTCCGTTCTCACTCTCATAGATAAAATCGCCCCGAATCCACACATACGTCTCGTCGCTGGTGTGGGTGTGCATCGGAACGCGAAAGTTGGCGGGCGTTCTGATAAGGACCTCGGATGCTGTTTTGAGGTCGCCTTTAAGGACGACGATCTCCGCCCCTTTCGCCATGCCCTCTAGTTCCAGGGGTTGCCAGTCCGTCACTTTGTTCAAGTCGATAATGGTCTGCCCAGAACCGGAAACGATTGAAGCCGACGCCTCGGCCTCGGCCGTCGCGTGTTGGGAGACTCCGATCGCGCAGACGGCAAGCATAGCTGTGGCGGCAGTAAGCGTTCTGACGGACGCAGGTGCGCAAAGATGCATGTCAAATCTCCTTGTTGGGGTAGCGGCAAAACGCCCTTGGACCCTGGCGGGGTTGCGAGCCTTCCGCACCTCTCTTTCTTGCGCTCTAGCACTCCCTTGGTAAGGGAAAGGTCGAGCAGCTTACTGCCCAACCAAATCAGGCGGTCCGAAGCGCTGCCCGTTACGCAGCGCTCTGACCATGCTACGCGCGCAACAGCGTCAGGGCGTATTCAAAGTCGCCTTGCTTGGCTGCCTCGACGGCCGCCTCCGCCCAAACCTTATTGCGCCGACGACATTTCAGACGGGTTGGCCATCCGTGCGAAGAATTTTGCGCTCACCAAGCGCCACATTCAGTTCAACGGGCCGAGTTCCGTCCGATGAGCAATAGATTGGGTCCAATCGTTCGGCTGCGAGACGATGTAGACGGACTACTGAGCAGCAACTACCGGCGGCGGTTTCCAAGTGCCGTCAAGGATCGAAGGCGCGGTTTCTTTGGGCAAGTACAGGCGGAGCATGACGCTGAATTTCCCTTTCGGAGCGGGCAGCCAATTCGCCTCTTTGTCCTTGCCGGGCGGGTCCGCTTGAAGAAAAATGCTCACTGACCCGTCAGCGTTTGCGATGAATTGATCGCGCTGGCTGAGCGTGTAGCGGTTGAGCGCGTTGGGCACGAAAAAGCGATTTCCGTCATACATGGTGAGCGACCAGAACCCGCGATCATTGACCGGCGGCATCTGGCCCTTCTCGAAACGAAGGACGTATTTGTTGTTCCCGTCATAGTCCTTGCCATCGGCACTTTTCTCGGAGACCGGATAGACCGCATCGGCCGGGATGTTCCAGCCCGGCCCAAGCATGTTGCACAAGGCTCGTAGCAAGTAGTCGGTGCCCCAATTGCCCACACTTGGTCCGAAATAAATCCACCCGTTGGTAGTCGGTTGATCCCTAAAGCGCTCAAGCATCCTCTGCATCGCCAAGCGGGAGATCGCATCGACGGCTGCCCTATCGAACGAACTGAGCTTGCTTGGGTTAAAGTCCCGACCGGGCGTCAACCCGATGCTCGCCATTTGCGCGATCATGGGCGCGTCTTGTGGCAAGGGCGGGTTGGTCTTCATCAATTCCGCAACGTACTTGAAGTAGTCGTGGACGCTCATCGCGTTCACTTGCTCGCGCGGCAGCGTCTTCGTATCGAGAGCAGGGTCTACGCTGGTCGGCGGAGGCGTGTATGGCTTGCCGTATTGGCTCAACGGAACCAACGAAATCTGGTCCTGCAAAGCGTGAACCTTCGCGTAATCCTCTGCCGTGCCGGTGCAATAGATACGGCCGACCAGCCAGACAATGCCGGTTGGCGCTTTGTATTCGGTGACGCCAGCAGGAAGCGCGCCGGACCATCCGGGACCTGTGATCACGTAGGTCTGCGCCCTTTGGCCCGTGGTCCTTGTTCCGGGCGACTGGAAGACATTCGTCCAGCCGCTCAGCATCGGCATCTGGAAGTAACGGTCGCCCATATCTGGCGTCGTCAAAACCATCGGCTCCTTTGAGACGTCGAGCCAAGCGTCGGTATAGAGCGTATCGGCGTTGGGAGCGGGGACGGAATGGTCATCGACCGCCGGGTAGGTCCTAAATCGGCGCAGTTGACCCATCGGCGCGCGTGTCGGTCCCGCAGTCGCGACGTTGGTGAGTTGCCTGCGCGTCATGTCTATGATCGCCAGCGGATAACCGTAAATGTAGGCGTCAACTGCCGCGCTCAGAACAGTGTCCTGATTGACTACATCAGCTCTAGCAACTGAACCGATGGATCGTTCAGCCAACAGGCTAACGCCTGCCAAAGTCACTGCCCGGCGGGAAATCTTCATCGCAGCAATCCTTGGCTCGTAATTTTAATATGACGTTGTCGCGTTAAACCCGGACATCGGCTCATGAATTTATGAGTGCACGCCCTAGTTATCCAGCCAGCCTGCTTGGAACAGAAGGAGCCTCTATTTAGTTTAGAGCTAGCGTTTCTTGGTCTTGGAGTATGCACGATGCATCCCTGGATGGCGGTTTGGATGTGGTCGATGACCATGTCGCAAGCTTGGCAGAATTCCCTCTCGGGCCGGGGTTTCCTGGCGGCCAATGAGAACAATAGGGATGAAAGCGAGCGCTTAGCGCCAATTCCAATCAATGCCAGCGATTATTTGAAATCAGATATCGTCGAACAAGTTCTACCGGATATGATCCTCGACCGGCTCGCCGATCTGCATTGGATGGAGCGGGAACCGGCAATGGCTGTTTAATACCAAGCAATTGCGATCCCTGAACCTGATGGATCGGAAAGAGGCTCTTTACTCGGCGGCCGCTTTGTCCGCGTTAGTTTGCGTTCTGGCTACTATGGTGGCGCCCTATACGCGCTTCTGCCGTCCAGGGCTCTCTCATCAAGGTTTTCGAGCGGCAACGGCCGTGCTGAACGTGGCGGGCCGAGAGTACCTTTACGGCGAGTGGGTGTGCTGCTCGATGCACCACCGTCGCACTTCTGCATAGTCTGGAATGGGTCTGCCAGGATGCGCTTCGCACCACTCGTAAAGCATACTTTCGCGTTCAAGAGCGGCGAGCCAGTTCTGTAGCGTTGCATCGTCTGGGTCGGGCTGGCCAGGGTGTTCTTCACGCCAAGCCATAAGGGAGGGTTTCTTGCCTTCAGGGTTGTGACTCCAAGCGTACTTAGTCATTGTCGGGTTTCCTTCTCTGCGTGCCTCAAGCCGTTCGATCTCGTCGGCAGCCTCTTGCCGCTCAAGGTTCAACTGCTCGGTCAGGGCCGATGATGTGATCTCCCCACGATAGTATCGCTCGGCCAAAGTTTCACGAAGGCGTTGCGTGAGCGGCTGCATCTCGATCATCGTGGCCTAACCTGCGCGATCTTCAATTGCTCGGCATCGAAGCTCACGTCCACTCACCACACCTTCCCGCCACGACGGCGCAGCCCAATGTCCGCAGCTTCGCAGGAGGAGCCGCCGTTAAGTCTATGAGACAGCCGACTTTTTAGCAGCCGTGGTGCCAGAGGCAGCGACGGAAACGCGGACCGCCCCAGCCCCAGCGATGGGCGCATGCATGACGCGAGTGATAGCATTTGCCCCCCTTGCCCTCGTTTTGCATCTTTTCGGCTCCGCCCCCCTTGCCCTCGTTCTGCATCTTCTCACCGCCACCACCCCCACCGAAACCGACGTCATCTTTAGCGGCGACCGTTGTGGCACCGAGCGCGAGACTAGCGGCCAGCGCCAATAGCACACCTGAGATTTTCCGCATCGTTGACAATTCCTTTTTTGCTTATGTCGCTAGATGACTCGACCGCGAGCGACGACCCGACGCGGAAGATGTTGCGCATTTACGGCGCGCGCGAGTGGGTGTGCTGCTCGATGCACCACCGTCGCACTTCTGCATAGTCTGGAATGGGTCTGCCAAGATGCGCTTGCGGCGTTGCCGTCTGCAATTGGATCGACGGCTAGCTTGGCCCTAAAAACTTGGAGAGCACCATCCCCAATCCAACTAGGGAGGCGATTGCGAACAACCCTGTCCCGCCCAAGTAGTTGGCGTCGATCATCAGGCACGGCACCCACAGGGCGGCAAAGATGGCGATTGGAAACTTGTTCATGCTCTGGTGATGGACGACGGCAGCGCGGCCGAAGCCAGACGGCAGGCCGCAAAATCAGTCATTTGTCTTTCTCCTGGCGGCGCGGGCGGGCTCTAGAGCTTCGGCCTCGGCTTCACCGTTCCCGCTAACCCCTGGCCGATCTTCCAACTGTCTAGCTCTTCGTCCCTTTCGGACTTTTGCGCGACTTTCGGGGGATCAGGCGGCGGAGGTCGCGGCCTGATAATCCCCGCCGCCACCCAACTGCTGGGCTCCAGATCGGCGTCGTTGAGGTCGATGACCTTCGGCCTGGGTTTCAGCGTCCCCGCCAGCGCCTTGCCTAGCTCCCAGCTTCTGATTTGCGCCGCCTCTTCTTCTTCCGGCGTCAGCCACCAGCGAGCGTCATTGAACTCGTCGTGGCCGGGGTCGTGGTCGGTTCGTTTGTCTGTCTGGCCCACGGCTCAAGTATACCACGGAACCGCTCGCGCGCGCGCCGCGTAGTTAGCGGATAACCTTTGTCAGCCCTAGGATGGGAGATGTCCATGAAAACGATGCTGCGTGGTCTGCTCGTCACCGCAATGTTGATCATCGTCGGGACCCCGGTCTCGCGGGCGGGTGAGGCCGCCGCACCGGCAGGGGTTTCGTACGAAGTCGTGCACATCTGGGCCTGCAATATGAAAGACGGCACGACCGAGGAGCAGGTGGAGTCGATCGCCAAGGACTGGCTCAAGGCGATCCGGCAGATGCCGGGAGGTGCGGCGGCCAAGGTGAGGGTGTTCTTCCCCACGGTCGTCAACAACACGGGCCAGACCGACTTCTACTTCGTGGTGAACTCGCCCTCGTTCACCGACTGGGGAAAGATGTGGGATGCCTACCAGGATGACTCTGCCGCCGCGAAATCGGACGACCTCAACCAGGGCAAGGTCGTGTGCCCCGACAGCATGCTGTGGGAAGCGCACGCGATCGAGTAGGTAGGCAGCGCCGAGACGGCTGACCTTGGCCGACGGGATCGAGCTGGTGTCCGCAAGCGACACCTCAGCCGAGGCTCGTCGGCCGAACCCAGATCGCCGCACGGGGGACCCGTGAAAACGCTCCAGGTGAAGCACCAGGGGGTCGACCGGGAGCTGTCCTATTCTCCTTCCAGCATCGCTTTGATCGAACGCGGATTGTATGGCTTGCCGCGCTCACCGCGGATTTACTAACAGTCAGGGGAAACTAATAGACCGGACGGCAGATGGCCAACCGCCGCCCGGTCCTACGTTCGCAGCCAACCTGAGGAGGTATCGCTGCGAAGTCACTTACCGTCGTAGACGTTGGGGGGCAGCTCACCGTTCCGCCATTGAGAGAAATACTTCTGGCTGTCGCTCGTGGGTTTGACCGCTAGCGCTGGCTTGGGCGGTAATGCCGTGAGATCGATAACCGGCCCAGGCGCGGCAAACTTGCCGTCAAATCCGTTGGGGTTCAGCGTGCCGCCGTTCCATTGGGCGAAATAGCAACTGCCAGGAGCCCCGCGTCCACGACCCGGCCACGAGCGCCTTCTTCTCTATGAGCGAAGAGATCGAGAGGCACAAGCTGTCCTCAACTGTCGTCTTTTTGGATCGTCCGCCCGTGTCGCATCTGGAGGAGGACTCGGCTGTGGCGCAGCTCCGCGTGGCGTTCGCTTCTTGAACCGGCACTTGATACCACACCAGATGCGCTTCAGGACCTCGCGTAATTCCATTTTTGATCAAACTCCGTGGCTGTCGGTGAGTGGCTTGGCTGGCTCTGGCTTGGGCGGGATTGCCACAAGGTCGATGATAGGGGAGCCGGGGGCGTGCGAGGGGGACGGCAGGCTGCGGCGCTGGCGGTACTGAGGGGGCGTATCAACCCGAATGAGTTTCCCCGCAGCCACTTGCCGGTCTATTTCCTTTTCGAGATAGCCATTGGCTAGGATCTGGCCCCAGCGCAGTAGAACTATGTTGTCGTCAGCCGTGGCGGCGGCGGTGACGGCCACTTGGGCGTCAACTTCCACCTTGGCGTTGACCGTTGTCTCTAAGCGGTCCCCGTACACTTTGGGCAGGCATCGAGCCAAAATCCACTTTCGATCTTCGCTGGCTATTCGCCAATACTGGTCACCGTGACGATGCCGGCACTGCCGGTGTCACCATTATCATTGGTAAATGCCTCGATCCCCGTCTTGTAGCCACTAATATCACCTTGGCTACTCACCTGAATGGGACCCAGGATTCATGCGCTCCATCGATTGGTTACGGGTTGTCCGCATGCTGGCCCAATACATCGCACCAGGCCTGGCGGCCCTCGCCTTGGTCGGCAACGTTGCCTGGATCGGGCCGCCGAGCACGACTTTCGACGCAGTTCTCCTCACCGTCTTCAGCTTGCTCACCGTTGCCATGATTGCCATCTGCGGCTGGACCGTCTTTCTGTGGGACATCGACCGGCTGTTCTTTCGGCTGGAGAACAGGATCGATGCCCAGCTTGGCGAGGCACCGACCAGGAATGGAGAGGCGGGCGACTCGCTACTCGGTAGCGTCCGAGAGCAGGTCGGCACCGCTGTAAGCAATGTCAGGACCAAATCGATCGCGCTGGTCGAGAAGTCCTACTGGGACGACATCAACGCGGGCGGCGTGCTGTCGTTTCCGCAGCCAGACATAGCTGCGGCCATGGAACATATCGACCGGCCGCGCCGCGATCTGCTCGCGCCTCTCGCCGAGTACGTCGCCACCGCCATCCCGCTCGGCAGCCTGTCCGCGCCGCTGCTGTCGCGAGTGATCCTCAGGTTCATCGCCCCGGAGGTTAAGGTTCGCCTCTATCGGCGACTGGTCGTGCGCTTCGTCGAGCAATTGGGCGCTCTGTTCGCCCTCACCGCCGTGTGCTTCTTTATCAGCATCCTGGCCTGGTCGCGCGTGAGCGACACCATCTTCACCCAGGGACGGGTATCGACCACCAGCGTGCTGCTCTACCAGCTGGATCTGATGCTGAGAGGCGCGCTGTTTGATTTCATGGAACACACCCAGCGCTCGGTATCGCCCATCACGATCAACCGGAGCGCCACTGCCTTCGTCTACTACACGCTGCTCTTTCGCATGTTCGTTGCGGTCTACGTGATTTCCTCGGTGTTTCGGGTGGCGCGCTTCGTGTTCCGTCGTTGGCGGGCGTTGCTCGCACGGTAGATAACGATCGTGGACCTGCCCGAGCAGACAACATGCGAAGGGGACGCGCTGAGCGCGTCCCCCCACGCTGCAATGGCGTGGCCTACTTCTTCGGCGAAGCCACGGCTTGCGTAAGCGCGATCCCGCCCAACGCGCTGATGACGACGACGAGAGGCGGTGCGCGCCAGATCGTAAGCAGCAAAATCCGAGGAGCCCGATGCCGAAATCTGACCGTCATCGGGTAGTTCCCTCTTCATTATCCATGTGATCCCGCGCTTACGCATAGTTGAAGAGCGCCATGAACCCGAAATCCATGTGAAGCTGCTGGTGACAGTGGAAGAGCGTCAGGCCCGGATTGTCGGCGACAAAGTCAAACTCGAGTTCCTGTAATCCGCCGAGCATCACCACGTGTGTCGAGGTCTACCGTGACAGGCCGGAAGTCGAGTGGCCGCGCAATGCGGATGGCACAATTACGTCGACTCAGGCGCTCGATCTTCGTGCGCTGTTACGTGAATCCGCTTGAGTAGTGATCGCGCCGAAATGACAACATTGGTTGCCAGAGAAATTTTCAATGAACCAATTGAATATTGCGATCCTCGTCGGCAGCTTGCGCCGTGGCTCGTTTGACGCGCAGCTCGCCCGCGCCGTCGTCAAGCTCGCCCCAGCCGACTTTGGCATGGCATCCCTCACTTTCTGACTGCGGGCGGTTTGCCGGCGACGATGTGAATAATTCGCGTTCCCGAGCGACCCTCGCGCTTGAAGCTGATCTCGATACTGATCTTAGCCATCCTCGAACCGCATGATCACACCGGCCCCCGCCTGTTCTTCGAGGCGTTCGTATCGATCCTTCAATCTGCGATAGGTCATCCACCGCATTCGAGGTGGCTTATCGGGAAAGGGGTCCTGGTCGAGGCTGATTCCGGTCGTGTCACCAAGCTTGCGGCGGATCCTATCCGCCTGATCAAGCGCCCGCTGATAATAGGGCTCCAATTGGCTGGAATAACTCAGCCCAAGGCAATGTCGGCATGCGAAGCGCCTCTCGCCAATGTAAATGACACGACATCGTCTTCCGCAACCACATGCGAACCATTGTCTGCGGCCGCCGAAGCGCGTCGGGGTATAGGCAAATGGGATCAGCTGAGAGATGGGCGAACGCGGCGCGCCGTCGGTGCGGATCGAAAAGCATAGGCGAATTCCGTCAGACTCAGCGAGGACGCCCACAGAGCCCGTTGGCTGCCCGTACTCTGTCCATCTGAGCGTTGAAGCGCTGCCCGCCCGAAGCAACCCATGCCGGCGCAAATAGGCAAGGTCGATGGGGTTAGCGCTCTCGCACCTTGGCGCTCTTTTAGAATCTCGCCATCGTAAGCCAGCCATTCTAGTGATTGCCTGTTTTTGTCGAAATCTTATGGGTTAGCGATGAGGTCACTGATCATAACCATCACGTTTCGGCGCAGACTGTTCAATGATAGGCATTCAGGTACCCGCCGCTCTTGCGTCCCATGTAACCCTCGCGAATTTGCATCAAACTTTAATCGGCCGAAATTCAAGGATTTCGATTTGGTCTTAGAAGAAGTGCTCGTAGCCGATGCGACCGACGCTGAAGCGGTTGAACACCGGGTCATGGATCATCTCGCATACGTTCGGGCGGCCCATCGTCTCGTGGTCTTTCACCTTGTCGATATGGAGGTACGTCGGGCCCTTGAAGTCGCGCCACATGCAAAAGCCAATGTCGGCCTTGTTGCCCCAGTTGGCGCTGTCCGCGCCGTCGTTGAGCGTCAGAAGGCCGTTCTTCTGGAGGCGCTTTTCAACGCCATCTTTCGGCGGGTGTAGGGCGACGATCATCAGCAGGTTGTGGTCGTCCGCGAGTCGCTTCAGCCGCATGATGGCGCCGCCGACGTAATCGGTCTTAGCCATACCCTTCGGCACTTGGTGGTCAATCTCGTTGAATGGGTCGATAGCTACAACGCGCACGCCATAGACGCGGGCGGCGTAGTCAACCCGGTCCACGAGTTCGGTCGAGATCGAGCACCTGATTGCGGGGGCGCAGGATGAACACCCCCGCGTCATTCAACTCGGCAAATGCACGAGCCCGGTCGGCATCGGTCCAGGTCTGCTCGGCCTAAGCGATTAGGTGGCGCGAGAGGTCGCGCTCGAAGCGCGGGCGGACTTTTTCCTCGAAGGAAGTCAGTGCGAACTTCCAACCGTGCAGCCGCCACAGGTTGATGAGGAGCTGCCGCAGGAAGATGGATTTTCCGCTGCCATATGGCCCGACGATGGGCATAAAGGCCGGCGTGACGATGCGCAGCCCGTAGCTATCCAGCTTGGCAAAGCCTGTCTCGTAGACCTTGAGCGCGCCGGGCTCTGGGATGTCGCACAGTCGGGCCACCTCGTCTGTCCACATGCGCTTGGCGCCAGCGATGACGCAGGGAATGTTTTCCGGCTCGTCGGGGACATATGCCCAGCGGCAGCGCTCGTCCCCGATGTTGATCGCGAGCGTGTCGCGCAGCTGCTCGCCGCCCTCGGGGATCAGGATTACAAACTCGCGGTAGTATTCGAGTTCGGGCAGTAGCCTGCCCCGGCTGTCGAGCACTGAAGGCGGAGTGCTGGCGTCTCGGACGGCGCGAACACCTTGCTGGCGGCATTCGTCGACCATGCGCTCCCCGATCGTCAAAACCACGGGTCCGGGCAGCGACAGGTGGATATGGGAATTCATGTGCGCCCCCACCGCGATGGCATTCGGGGCACTTTAGCCGAAGCATTTTCATCGGCTGTGTCCACCGGGTCTTGGGCGGATGTCGCGTAACCCTCAAACCGCCGTTGCTTAATGAACCTCTCGGCATGAACACACCGATAATCTGGATTTGTCCGGCAGTAGCGGGCGAAGCCGACCAATGCCGCCACGGCTGCGGCACGGTCGTCGGACATCAGCTTGCGCCATTCGTCAAAGGCACAGCTCTTCGAGTTGTTCCGGATATCCGGGTATTGCCGCCAGAAGGTCTCAAACTCCTCAGTGTAGACCGGGCGACTCTTCGGTTGAGGCCCTGGCTCGCCGTGGTCCGAAACGGGAGTTTCGGACAAAGAGAAAACGGGTTCATATTTGTCGGGTTCCTGTCGGACAAAAATACCGGGGTCAGAAGCGGCGAAAATGCCGGGGTCAGCCGCTGACCCCGCTGTTTTTCCCTGGTGAGCCCCACCCCGCTGTTTATTACTGGGTCAGCCTCCGGTGCTGGGCGCTGCCGTCGAAACTCTTCAACTGCCGCAGAGATCATGCGATCGATGCGAGACGGGTGAAGCGCACGCAAACCGTAGTGAACCAGTGCGCGCCCTCCCGTAATGGGGGCCTTGCGCTCTCTGAAGAGGTAACCTGAACCGATGAGCTGCCGGATGGCTCTTTCGATTGTATCGCGTGAGTACCCGGTTATCTCGTGAATGCGCTCGTAGCTTGGCCAGGCGCGCTTCGTCGTGTTGTTCATGAAGTACAGAATGGCTGCGAGCACGCGAACAGCCGCTGGCAACAAGTTCGCATCAAGCGCTGCCTTCTCAACAGCGAGGGCCCTCACAAACCAAAAGCCTAGCGCTCCGTTCACTTCATCGTCCGGCGATCGTTGAAACGACAGCTCGTTGCCTCGTCCTAGCTTTGCAATTTCAGAGGTCACGATCTCCCCCCCTGTGCTGAGGACCGCGACCCAGAGTGCCGCACTGCACATTCTCCGAGACACTCCCAAGGCTGCCGTTTCTCATGCCGCGCCCCGGATCTCGCATTGGGGGACGACAAACGACCGCTGCACCCGGCCGCGTCGCGCGGTAGAACCATGGTCGGCCATCACCCCCTCCGCGATAGCGCTGAAACCCTGCCCCTCGAAGCGATCGGTCAAACCGGCCCCAAGGCATCGGCCGCAACTCCAAGACGTCACAAAACTCCGTGTAAAGGCTCACAAGCACGCGGCGGCTGATCCGCTCCGGATCAATGTCTTCCAGCTGCAGAACCCAGTTGTGGAATTGTCGTGTGTCAGCCTCGTAAGGTCGCGCCAGCACGTCGGCAGGATGCTCGATGGACCGTTTGACTCGATCGACGCGCTGCGCGACCGGCTCCGGTCTTGCTGACAGTTCGTCCCTGCGTCTGAAACGGAAGCCCCACATAATTTCCCCCCAAGCTCTGCTCACGTCCACGGACATTGCGCGGACATCAAGTCCCTCGTCTTAGGACTGCATCAGGCGGCGGTCAGATTTCGCGTACGTGCGTCTGCAGTCGACGTTGCGATGCGAGCCGACATCCATGCCTCGATGTCCGCCAGCCGGTAGGCGATGCGACGTGGCCCGAGCACGACGTATTTCGGACCGATACCGGCCGAGCGCCAGCGCTGAAGCGTCGGAACGGAGAAGAGATCGGGGTGAAGTTCTGCGAGCCGCTTGGGGCTTACAATCTCAGCTCTGGGGTTCATCGAGTACCTCTGAGCGAGCGAGATGCGTTGCTAGAGGTAGAGATGCCGTTGTTTGATTTGGCTGTCTAACCTACGAAAACTAGAGCCACCTGGCCTTAGTTTTTGGGGGCTTCTGGCTGTCAGCCTTCAACCGTCCAGGGATTTCCGATGCTACGCGCTCTGCTTGAGCCCGTCTGACAAACGCAGCCTTGCTCTTTGGGCGCCTTTCTTCCGGAAGCTTTTCCCAGACGACGGACAGAAAGCGGGGGAACGGACCACCAAAGGGTGCTGGGTTACCACCCGCATCAGCAAATATCTTACCGAGTGCGACGACGAGATTGTCCATCCAGACGTCTGTTGGGCGGCCATCTCGCCGCTGTTCCCTTATCCAATTGGCATCAAAAGTAGCAGCTGTTGCCAGCTGTTTGAGTGGACCATCAAGATCAATAAGACCCATCACTTCTCTCGCGAACTTAACGAAGTCAGGGTTGAGATCGAGGAGCTCAGTCAACGCCTTTGCGTACTCTGCGATTTTGCTCCGTTCTTGTTCGCGCGCCCGCAGTTCTGGGGCAGAAAAGTAGATGCTTAGCTGCGTGAAATGGAAGATCGTCGCTGAGATTCGTTTCCGATAGTCGGAATTCAGCAAGACAGCCCCTTCGTTTTCGAGCTTTTCGAAAAACCGGCCGTCAAGCCATTCGTCCATAGATTTCCAGCCGTGCGGGGTCTCGAAACCGTAGTTCATTAAGACTGTCCTGTAACGGTCTCTGCCAGTGCTTCCAAGGCGTTCCGGACGTCATCAGCCGCAGCGTGGCTGTAGCCATTTGTCGTCTCGAGTTCCCGGTGGCCCAGCGCATCACGCACAACAATCATGGGGGCGGATCGGGCAAGCAAACTAGCAACCGTATGCCGAAGGTCGTGGAGCCGGACGTCCAGAAACCCCAGGTCACGGCGTATGCGGTGCCAAGCGTCGGTCAGATTAGTAAGTTGCTGACCTGGCCTCCTGCCAAGAAAAATGTACGGGTTGCCGTCCATCACCGGCAAGGCTTCGAGCAAGGCACTGGCCTGCCGAGGCAGATACACATCGCGTGGTCCGGTTTTGGAATCGGCGAGATGGATGACACCGGCGGCTAAATCCAATTCACACCAGCGAAGACCAAGCACCTCGCCGCGGCGCATTCCGGTCAGCAAAAGCAAGCGGAGCGCGGCGACAACGTAGGGATCCGCCGTCGTCTCGATCGCCGCCATGTGTTGCCACAGCTGGCTCAATTCTTCCCGGCTCAACGGTCTCTTGCGCCGGTGTTCGCGATATCGCTCCACGCCACGCGCAGCATTGCTGAAAGGTTGTCGATAGCCCAGCCGCTCGGCGTGAGAGAGAAGAGACGATAGGACCGCCAGCGTCCGGTTCGCCACGTAAGGTGCGCCGGCCATGCTCGCATGAAGATCGATAGCGTCCGTCCGATCGATGCGATCGACGCGGACCCTTCCCAGCGCCGGATTGAGGGTCCTGTGGATGATGCGTCGATACTCGGCGGCCGTGGCTGGCTTTCGCTTTAGCTCGATATGCTCGCGCAGCCACCTCTCGGCAAACTCAGAAAAGATGGGAATACCGCGTCGGCCGTCTCGCTCCCGCGTTGGGTCTTCGCCGCTGTCGATCTGCCCGAGCATCTTGCGGGCCCGAGCGCGTGCCTCATAGGGCGTCAACGGGCCATGCCGGCCGAGAGTGATCCATCTCTGGCGACCATCTATCCGAGCCTTCACAACGTAGGTGATGACCAGCCCGCCGGCGTGCTCCGAACCTCGGAAGCTCCTTATCCCACAGCATGTCACCCGGCTTGAGAGCCGCAATCGCTCTCGGACTTATCTTCCCCGCACGCGAACCCATATGCCCCCGCCGGCTACCATCCGGCTACCACCCTAATGCGGTTTGGGAAGGTCACGCGACGCGTCCTGATCGCTTGTCCACGTGATTTTGCAGCACTTTTGAAGCTGCTGATGTCTTGCTATCCCCCAAAATATAGAATTTGTAATCAGGGGGTCGTAGGTTCAAATCCTGCAGCCGGCACCAGTGAATTCAATGAGTTGTCCAGGCGCTAGCGAGCTGTACTCTTCTCTCGGGGCAAACCGGGGGCAATCAGGTGCGATGAGTGTTCGCTTGTGGTCAGCTGCTCCGCTTAGTGGCTCTCACGTCAAATGCTGCGACTAGCCCTAGTCGCAGCGCGCCTCCTCTGAGTTTAGTACTGCCAATTTTTGCTGCGTGAAACAGCCTCACCAAATCGGTGACGGCGCGCGGCGGCGCGCTCACCGGCGCGCGGCTCGAATACAAATGAAACGACCTTTGGCTCGGGAAGTACCGCGCCCGCGCCGATTGCGGCGAGCGCCGCCGCGCCAAAGGCGGTGCGTTCGCCGAAATCCGTCGAAAGAACGTTGCGACCAATGGCATCTGCAAGAAACTGCGCGAAGTATCGGCTGCGAGCGAGGCCGCCGTCGATGGCAATCGAGGTGCCAATTGCAACAAGCGCGTCCATCGCATCGACCACGTCTGCCGTGCTGAGCGCGATGCCTTCGAGAAGAGCCTGACAAAGATCGGCCCTCGTTGTCGCGGCCGACATTCCGAGGAAAAGAGCCGCGGCCGTGCGATCCCAATGCGGACATGCAAGGCCCGAAAGCGCCGGCACGAAAGCGACGCCCCGCTCGATCGCGGGCGGGGCTTCGAATCCATCGAGATCTGTGGCGAGATCGGAAACGAGCCCGATGCGGCGGGCCCACTCGACCGCCGAGCCGGCATCGTAGACACCGCCGTCGACGGCATAGGTCATGCGGCCACCGATCGACCAGGCCACCGTTGGCAACAGACCTTTTTCGGGCGCACGCACAACGTCTTCGCCCGTTACTGCCAAGGCGAAGGCCCCGGTTCCGAACGTGATCTTCGCATCGCCCAGCTTCCGGCACCCGTGGCCGAAGAGAGCAGCCTGCTGATCGACGACCGCCGCGGTGATGGGCATGCCCTTGACGCTGCCGAAGGCGGCAACGGTTGGATGAATTTTCGGCAGACACGCGATCGGAACGCCGAACAATCTGCAGAGTTCAACGTCCCACTCCCCCGTCTCAATGTTCATGAGCGACGTCCGTGAGGCTGTTGTCACGTCCGTCGCGAAGTTGCCGGTCAGGCGATCGAGAAAAAAAGCATCCGTAGTGCCGAGACGCAGGTGCCCGGCATCCAGCGCGTCCCTCGCCGCAGGCACGTTCTCGATGATCCACGCGAGCTTTGATGCTGAGAAGTAGGCGTCGAGCGGCAACCCGGCCCGCGCCAGCGTCAAGGCTTCGGCTCCCTGCTCCTTCAGGCGCTCGACGGCGTCGGCGGTGCGATTATCCTGCCAGACGATGACGGGAGACAGCGCCGCGCCCGTCCGCGCATCCCAAGCGAGACAACTCTCGCCCTGATTGTCGAGCCCGATCGCGTCGACCGCACCCGCAGTCTCGATGCATCGGCGAATGTTGGCCAGCAATTCTTCAGGATCATGCTCAACCCAGCCGGCTTTAGGATGATCTTGTCTGTGCGTGAGAGCGCACACGACCTCCATCGCCCCGTCCGTATCGGCAAGCAGCACCCGCGTCGACGTCGTCCCCTGATCGATCGCCGCTACGCGCATGCCGCACCATACCGGGACGCCGCTGATCGAGCGCCGCTGAAACTCAAGGTGATGTCGGCGTCGGCCTGGCAGAGCGGCGCGACGGGTGCCAGGATTTGCCGCTCCGGTCCGGACGTCAATGCCTGCGTTAGGACCGGCTGACCTCTGCACAACGCAATAAGCGCTCCCGATACATCGTCGCAGGCGCGCAACTGCAGACACGCGAACCCGCCGCTTTTGGGGACAAGGCGTTGCGGCACGACGTAGCGTACTCCCCGACCCGCCACCAGCTTGATGGCCGGCGCATGTGATGGCAGCCGTCCAGCAAGATCGGCAACGACAAATTCGGCGACGCGTCGTCCCTCCCGCCACGACCATCCGGCCGTCTCGACCGGATGCAGAACATTTCCGGCGGCAAAAATCCGAGGCTCGCTCGTTCGCGCAAATTGGTCGATCAACGGCCCGGCCGTTCCGCCATCGATCTCCAGACCTGCCGCGCGTGCAAGGCTTGCTTCCGGCGTGAACCGACCGGTGAAAAGCACGCCGTCGCATTCCACGTCTTCCAAAGTGCAGTCCGGCCGACATAGCGTAACCGCTTCGACTCGCTGCCTTCCCTTGATGTCGACGATGCGCGTATCAAAGCGCACGGGTACGCCAAGCCAGCGCGGCAATGCCATCGAGAGCCGCCGAACCGTCGCCCTATTCCTATGTTCGACCATGGCGACAGGTCTCGCACCGATCGTTCGGCACGTCAGCAGGCTTGAGAGCGATACCAGCTCCGTACCAACAATGACGGGCCGGAGGAATGGCTTGATATGGTGCAGATAGACGTACTCTTGCAGCGCTCCGGTAGTGAGAACGCCAAGAGGCCTGTCGCCCGACACTAGCCGCGCTGATCGCGGCGTCTCGCGCACGCCTGTCGCTAGTATCACACGCCGGGCGCGAATACAGATACTCCCTTGGCTGCTGGCGCAGGTTACAACGATCCGCTCGTCTCGACTGATCGCGACAACGCTATGGCCGAGCAGCAGTTCGACGCCGGCGCGCTGCGCACGCTCTGCGAGACGACGCGCATAAACAGGACCTGTCAGCACGCGTCCGAATTCGCGCATGCCGAACGGCGGGTGTCCGCAGTGGCGAGGGACACCACCCGCCTGCAGCTCGCGATCAACGGCGATGACGCGTCCAATTCCGAGGCTTTTCAGCCGCGTCGCCGCGGCAAGGCCGGCGGGACCGGCACCGATAACGAGCGCATCTGCGCTGATGGCCTCCGAGACTGCCGAATTCATGCCGCGCCTCCGACCGCCAGAGGTGACGCGAAATGCCCCGCCGTCAGTCGAGCGAGATGCGCATGGCAATAGAAGCCTTGGCATCGGCCCATACCGCACCGCGTGCGCCTCCTAAGGCCACCGAAATCGCCTGCCGGCAATGGGCCGGACAAGGCTTGCTCGATTTCTCGCAGTGTCACGAACTCGCAGTGGCATACGATCTCGCCGTAACCTGCCGATTGCCAGTCTCGCGGGCGGTGTTCGGCGATGTTGGGCACGCGCGGCAATGCGGGCTCGGCTATGGGCGTGTGACGGTTCCCCATCCCCTCATAAAGTTTGTAGACGTGACGTGCGATGCCGAGCGACGCTGTCATGCCCGTCGAGCGGATTCCACCGACCGTGATCCAGTGCCGATCGGGGTGGGCGGAAATGCGGTAGCCCTTTTCCTCGGTTGCCGGTCTAAGCCCGGCATAAACAGCCGTAACCTCGACCTTGGCCAATGCAGGCATCATGTCGGTTGCGCGCGCAATCAAACCGCGCAGCACGTTTTCCTCGACGGTCGCGCGTTCCCGGTCGTCCTGCTCCTCGGCCGTCGGGCCGACGAGCACGTTTCCGAAGATGGTGCGGCTCAAGACAACACCCTTCGTGCGCTCCGATGGCACCGGCAGGATGATCGTGCCGAGAAGCTTTGCCGCCGCCTTGTCGAAGACGACGAATTGACCCTTTCGCGGCCGGATCTGAAACGATGCGGTTCCGAGAATGCGCGCGTCCACGAGGTCGCCATAAAGCCCGGCGCAATTGACAACCGTCCGGGCGCGCCAGGCCCCCCCGTTCGTCCGCAGCGTCCAGACCTCCCCATCGAAGGCTCCGGAAACGACCTCCGTCGCAAACGCAATTTCCGCTCCATGCGTCATCGCCTGAAGCGTATAGGCGAGAAACGGCGACCAGGGATCGATGATATGCTCGCCCGGTATGAGCAGAGCTTCGAGTGCCCGCGGCGAAAGCTCCGGCTCGCGCGCGCGGATTTCCGCTGCCGTCAGACGCCGGATGTCGTTGACGCCGTTTCGCCGCGCTTGAGCCTCAATGCCGTCGAGCGCCGTTCTTTCCGCTTCTGACCAGGCAACGACCATGGCTCCGGTTTCGAGGAGCGGAAGATTGAAGCTTTCACGGATGGCGAGATATTCGGCATAGCCGGACTGCATGCACTCGAGCTCGACACTGTCGGGCGGCGCGTCGAAACCCGTGTGCAGTATGGCGCTATTTGCTTTGCTGGCGCCCGAAAGCAGATCCGCGCCCCGCTCCAGAAGAGCGACCCTGGCTCCCTCCAGCGTAAAGCGTCTGGCAATGGCGCAGCCTACGACGCCAGCGCCAATGACGGCGACGTCCGCGACAGGCATTTTGTCATTGTCCTTTGCCATTCAGCGCTGCTTCGCAGAGGCGCTGAGACGAGAAACAAGAAAGCCGTGGGTTCGCCACCCACGGCTTTCATCGTTTGCCTCTACGCGGATTCGCCGACGGCGCGCTCGGCTGCGGCGATCTCAGCCTGCCGCTTAGCAATTTCCGCTCCGATCGGCGGCCCCTTGAAGCGGCGGGACTCAATGCCGAACCACAACACCAGCAAGAGCACAATCAAGCCGATCGCGTAGTTGATCAGGATGTCGAACGGCGGCTGGATGCCCGCATACATCAGCACCAAGACGCCGGCAATGGTGATCAAAGCCAGCGGCTTCGACCATACGCCAAGACGGAAGGGTCCGAACTCCGTCCAGGACTTGCCTTCGGCGAACAGACCAGCCGCGATTGGCATCGCGTACGAGACATAAAGGAACAAGGCGCACCCGGCGGCCAGGGCCGCAAATGCCGGTGAATAGAGCGTCGCGGCGACCGAGAGCACAGCGCCGAGCCAGATGGCTGCGACAGGCGTGCGCCAAGTTGGACTTACGCCCTTCCACACGCTCGATCCTGGCAGCCCGCCGTCACGGGCGAAGGCAAAGATCATCCGCGAAGTCGATGTCAATCCGGCCAGAGCACAGATGTAGTTGGCAAGCACGATGGAGATGGCGAGCACATTCTTGAGGGGAGTAGGTGCCGGCAGGTTGTTGAACAGATTGAACCAGGCGTTGGCACCATCCTTGGCCGTCGCGGCCGGATCCGGGCTGGCGAGCACAAACGATACCGCCATCGCCAAGCCGAACACCAGCGACCAAAACACCGAATGAATCATGCCGCGCGGCACCGAACGGCGCGCATCGCGTGTTTCCTCCGACGTGTGCGCCGAGGCATCGAAACCCGTAATCGTATAGAGCGGATAAAGCAAGCCGATGAGGAATGCTACGATGGCGGTGCGTGGAGCCGGGACATATCCACCGCCCGCATCACCGGTGTTGTTCACAAACGTTGTGATACGGGAGAAATCCCAACTCGCACCCCAAATCAGAAACGCCGCGGTCAAGACCACAGCAACAACGAAAATGAGGTAGCCTGAAAAGTCAGTAAGCGTGGTGGTGGTTTTGATTCCAAAGTGATTGAAGAGCGCCTGTGTAATTGCGATGAGGCTGACCGCCGCGATCTGAACCCATATGGCGTGACTGTTGTTCGCTGCGACTTGGTCAGCCGTTATGCCAGCCGGTAGCGGATCGGTCGGCAGCACGGTCCAGGCTGTGACGTCGATATGAAAAACACCGGAAACGACAAGATCGCGAAACAATTGCCACACGCCGACATTCACTGAAGCAACGACGAAGATCAGGCCGAGCAGGTTGATCCAAGCCGTGGCCCAGCCCCAGCCGCGACCACCTAGGATCGAAGACCAGTGATAAAGGCCGCCTGCAGTGGGGTAGGCAGAAGCGATCTGTCCAAGCGAGGTCGCGACCACGAGTGCAAACAGGCCGCCGACGATCCAGCCAATCGTCGCCTGGAAGCCGCCGCCTGTCCCCATCGCCAAGGGATAGGATGTGATGCCACCGGCCAGAATGCAGATGATCGAGAAGGAAATCGCGAAATTCGAGAACCCACCCATGCGTCGCGACAATTCTTGCGCGTAGCCCATAGAGTGCAGAACCTTGGTGTCTTCATCGTGGCCCATGACTAACCCCTGGTTGTGCGTATAGACGCAAATTCTTGCCCATACGGGCATTATGTCTGATATATTTCCGCCAAACAGACTGAATAGTCAAATAGAATGACCGAATCCACAGACGCTAGGCGACCCCGTGCGCGCCGCGAACGGATCGTGCAGATGGTGCGCGAGCGTGAGCGCATCACTGTCGACGCCTTGGCCAATGTGCTTGGAACTTCGAAAGAAACTATCCGCCGCGACCTGACGGACCTCGCCGAGCGCGGCCTCGTCCGGAAGTTTCACGGCGGGGCCACTCTTATTGAGCCCCGGCCGTTCGAGCCGAACGTCGAAGGCCTCTTTACCGCTCGGCTCTTGGAGAATGCAGAAGCCAAACGCGCGATCGCGCGGTGTGCCATCCGGCTTTTCGAGCCAGGCGATACGCTGTTCGTCGACACCGGCACGACGACCTTGCTGTTTGCGGAGGAACTTGCCCAGGCGAGTGGCTTCACCGTCATCACCAACTCTGCGGCGATTGCAGCGCTCGCGACGCGCGGCGATGCGAATTCGACCTTCCTTATAGGCGGGGAGTATCGTGCGGACGGCAATGAAAATCTCGGACCGCTCGCCGTTGAGCAGATCGGCCGATTTCATGCCATTCACGCCGTCCTAACCGTGGGTTCGGTTGAGACGTCCGGCTTCCTCGACTTTGACGTGAAAGAAGCTGAGGTAGCGCGCGCGATGATCGCTCAGGCTCGCTCAATCACGGTGCTCGCCGACCGGTCCAAGTTTGGTCGCGGCGGTCTTATCAAGATCGCTCCGCTCTCTGCGGTTGCTCGCGTGGTTACAGAGTCAGAACCTCCCGGCGAAATTGCCAGTGCGTTAAAAGAAGCAGGCGTGACCGTAGTGGTGGCATAGCTTATCGGAACACATCTTTTCTCTCAAGCAAACGCTAGCCTGGGATGCCGATCGTGCGGCTCGCGCCCAGATCAATTGCTCTCCGCGACGGGAAGTCGCCCGATGGTAGCTGGAATGGAATCTGAACGCAGTGAACGCAAGCGCAACCCCACTGATCTCGATACAAGCGGTTGCGCTCGACATAGAGACGACGAGTCTTGATGCGCGAACCGCGCGGATGATCGAGATCGCGGTTGTTCGCATTGATGGCCCGAAGGTCGACGCGGGCGCGGCGCTTGAGCTGCTCATCGACCCAGGCATCCCTATCCCCGCCAGCGCAACGAGAATTCACGGCTTAACGAACCGCGATCTGGAAACGGCTCCAAGGTTCGCCGCAATTGAACCTGCCATCCAAAAGAGCATCAGCCGATCGGTAGTGATCGGACACAACATTGGCTACGACCTTGCCGTACTGGATCGCGAATACGCGCGGGCCGAAATCCGGTGGACGATCCCGCGCTTCCTGGATGTGCGCGCTTTGGCACGCCTTGCCGCGCCAGATCTCGCAAGCCACGAGCTTGATGCGCTCAGCGAATTGCTGGGAATCAAGATCGAGGGACGGCACCGAGCGCTACCGGATGCTCTCAGAGCGGCACATGTTTTTCAGCACCTCATTCCTCTGCTGCGCGCCCGCGGGATCAGAACGCTCGCTGAAGCCGAACTCGCGACCCGACATCTGCCAGGAGAGGAACGCCTGTTCCAAATCGGTGGCTGGGTTTCTGCCCATATACGGTCCGCTGATCCCGTATCCGTAATTGCCGCGATAGACAGCTACCCCTTTCGGCACCGAATATGCGATCTCACGCTGCACCCCGCTGTGTTCGTAGCACCGTCGGCCGATCTTCACGAAGCAGTGCATGCTGTGTTGACCGAATCCGCCAACGGGCTGGCGATTGTCGGCCACGCCCAGGACGTTCGCGGCCTGGTCACCACGGCTGAATTGCTGTCAGCCTTGCACACACCGGCTATTGACGCCCCTCACGCCCCGGGGCTCAGCGGCATCAAGTTGCAAACACTTCCGACCGTCGGCGAAGACGAGTTCCTATATCGAGCCTTGGCTCGGCTCCAACGCCACAATGCAGCGTATCTTGGCGTCGTAAATAGTCGTGGCCACCTCATCGGCACTTTGGCTGCGTCCGATCTATTACGACACCGCGTGACCAGTGCTTTTGTTCTCGGCGACGAGATCGACGCGGCCCAGACTGTGGCCGATCTTGGCCGCGCCTGGGCTAAGATTCCAAATGTCGTAATGTCATCATTGAGCGAGGAGATCGAGCCCCCGAACATCGCGGGGATCATTAGCGCGGAAATTCGCGCGTTGACTGCAAGAGCGGCATCTATGGCCGAAGACCGGATGATGTCGGCCGGCAAAGGGTCCCCGCCGTGTCCCTATGCCGTGCTAGTCCTGGGTTCAGCGGGGCGCGGCGACAGCCTTTTGAGCGCAGACCAGGACAATGCCATTGTCTATGCCTCGGGCGAGCTTGGTGGGGCAGAGGACCTTTGGTTTGCCGAAGTGGGCACACACATCGCTGATATCCTGAATGAGGTCGGCATTCCCTATTGCCCCGGCGGGGTAATGGCGAAGAATCCGGGGTGCCGCCATGATGTGAGGACCTGGAAGCTTGTGATCGGCGATTGGGTCAACCGGGCCCAGGTCGAGGATTTGCTGGCGGCGGATATCTTCTTCGATGGCGTTCCAGTGCATGGCGATCTTGAGCTGGCAAATGACATCTTCGACTTCGCGTTTATACGGGCGGAGGCCTCGCCGATGTTCATCGAAGGATTGGCTTCGTTTGCGAAGAGTTGGTATCCGCCAACTGGATTTTTCGGGCGCCTCGTGCTCGAAAGCGACGGCCGGCTTGATCTCAAACGAAATGGATTGCTGCCCATAGTGACGGCAGCAAGAACACTCGCGTTGAGATATTTGATCCGCCCGACTTCGACCCTAGCCCGGCTTAAAGAGGTAAAGGCAGGAGCGCTCGCCAATGGCGATATGATTGAACGAGCAATGACCGCGTATGCCTTCATAATGCGTGAGGTTCTTGCTCAGCAGATTTAAGATGCCCATCAGGGTATACGCGTCTCAACGCGCGTTCATGTCGGCAGCATGGCTTCGAGCAAACGCGCGATGCTTAAGAGATCCATGCAGGCTATCAATGAATTAATCGCGACGACATTGAACCTGTGACCCAGGTCTTGAGGTTGTGCGAGAGTACGCCGCGCAGCGAATGAATAGCTCTTCCGCGCGCCCAGCTCGGCAGCCATTGAGCGGATCGCTTCCGACCTGAGACAGAACCTTTGCGAGAAGTGCCTCAAAATTAGGCGGTGGACTGCCTTTCGAGGCCATCCTTTGAAGACAGCTAAGCTAGCTGTCCCTTTCGAGCGCGAGTGAAGCCAATTTCCGGCTGGATCAGTCCCGTCCGGGGTGACGTTTAGCCAGGGTTTCCGCACTGAGTTCGGGGCCGGCCTTTGTGCCCGAAGGAATCCAGCACCTGCAAAAAGGCCGAGGTCGCATCGTGCTGCACGCCTACGCCGTCTCGCCACTCGGCCTTTTTCCGGTTCTTCAGCCAAAAAATGCAGGCGGTTGTATCGGGCGGCATTTTCTCGCGATAGGGAACGCGAACCTCTTGGCCCTCATATTGGAATATTTTCTCCGTGTCGTATTCGGGTGCGGCATTTATCTGGGGGACGCTACTCGATACCCAGATGGCCCCGGCCATGAATAGAACGACGCCAGAAAAACCAGCTACCAAAACACTGAAACGAGGCGAGTGAACAGGCATGACATCACATGATATCAAGCATCGACGTAGGCGATGTTACTGGTGACGTTGCAACACGCAAAAGAGCTCCAGTGATCTTCAATGGCTCGCGAGGATGTACGTCAGCTTTTGGCCCGACTCTTCCGTTCGGCCACGTTGCCGTGGCGTCCGCAGCTGAGTGCAATGCTGACGGCCGGCGTAATTCGCCAAGACTTTCCGCTGTCTGAGGGAGACCGGTCGAGGCTCGCGGAAGTCGCGACGGAAGAGGTTGACCCAACCCGGAACTCGCGGGCACAAAGTCCTCGAAATAGCGATGTGACATGATCTTATGCTCCTGGCGGCGGAACAGCGGCGACCTCAATTGCACTGGCATTCGTCGAGCGGGCGCACCGAAAAAGTGAAGCGGGCGACAGCGTTCAGGTCGCAGCTCGCTTTGTCGCGAACGATTTGCCCAGGCGGACGCGTAATCAATTACAGAGCCTGCCGCAAAACTAACCTTGGCCCAACTAAGCCTGCTCCATATAGTGTCAACTGCGGCAATGCCGATCGGCGGACAACGCTGGAACATGTTTCGCAAATCCACATATGGGTGCAAATGACCACGACCAAGCTATTTAGCCCTCGTTTGATTGTGGCTGTCGCAGCGCTCATCGGTGCTTGCGACCCTCTTCAATTCTTACGAGACACTGCTCACGCGCAGGCCGCTCCGCCTGAATTTGCTGTGACCGTCGCTGCGCCAATCTCCAAGCGCATCAAGACGTGGGACGAATACTCTGGCCGCTTCGAGGCCGTTACACGCGTCGAGCTTCGGCCCCGGGTCAGTGGCTTCATCGAGCAGGTGAACTTCAAAGAAGGCTCGATGGTCAAAGAAGGCGACCTGCTCTTTACGCTCGACAAGCGTCCATTCGAAATTGCGGTCGAGGCGGCCAAGGCAGAGATAGCGCGCGCCCAGGCACAAGTGGAATTTGCCCAGGCCGACGTTGCCCGCGCCGGGCCTCTCGCGGAATCGAAAGTCATGAGCGAGCAGGTATACGAACAGCGCAAGTCGAGCCTGGGCGTGGCCCAAGCGCAGGTCATGTCGGCCAATGCCCAGCTCAAACAGGCCGAACTCAACCTCGAATGGGCTGAGGTGCGCGCCCCTATTTCCGGCCGGATCTCGGACAAGAAGATCGATGTCGGCAATCTCGTGGTCGGCGGACAAGTCAACGCGACGCTGATGGCCACGATCGTCTCGCTCGATCCCATTCACTTCATCTTTGACGCTTCCGAAGCGGACTACATGCGGTATGCGCGTCTCAACCTGTCGGGACAGCGCGCCTCATCGCGCGACGTGGCGAATCCGGTGCGCGTCAAGCTCGCGGACGAAGACGATTTCGTCCACGCCGGAAAGATGGACTTCGTCGACAACGCCTTCAACGAGCGTTCCGGAACGGTGCGCGGCCGCGCTATTTTCGACAACAAGGACGGATTGCTGACACCCGGGATATTTGCCCGCATCGCGCTCTATGGCGGCGATGTTGATGCCTTCCTGATCCCCGACACCGCAATCGTCTCCGATCAGGCCCGCAAGATCGTTTACACGGTCGGTGCCGATCACGTCATCGCCGCGGCGTCGGTCACGCTCGGGCCGATGTACGAGGGCCTGCGCGTGATCAAAACCGGCCTCAAAGCGGACGTTCTTGTCGTCATCGAGGGCGTGGCCAACCCCGCCGTCAGACCGGGCACGAAGGTGGCGCCGACCGTCGGCACCATCAAGCTAACCGACAAGACCGCCGAGAAGTAGCTCGACGCCAGAACGCCGAAAGTCCGATGCGCCTCACCCATTTCTTCATTGACCGGCCGATCTTCGCCTCCGTCGTCTCGATGATCATCACGCTCCTCGGACTAATTTCGCTTCGCTTCCTCCCGATCGCCGAATATCCCGAGATTGCCCCGCCAACCGTTAGCATTCACGCCAGCTATCCCGGCGCCTCGGCGCAGGTGATAGCCGAGACCGTCGCGACGCCGATCGAGCAGGAGGTCAACGGCGTAGACGACATGCTCTACATCAACTCGCAGTCGACGGGTGATGGGCAGGTGACGATCAGCGTCGTCTTCAAACCGGGTACGAACGTCGATCAGGCGCAGGTGCTGGTGCAGAACCGCGTCGCAGTTGCCGAGCCGCGTCTGCCTGAAGATGTGCGCCGGCTCGGCATTTCGGTGCGCAAGGCATCGCCCGACCTGATGATGGTCGTGCACATGACGTCGCCGGACGGCACGCGCGATCAGCAGTACATTTCGAACTACGCGACGCTCTACGTGAAGGACGTGCTGACGCGCATCGACGGAGTCGGCGACGTCAACGTGTTCGGCGCCCGCGACTACTCGATGCGTGTTTGGCTCGATCCGGACGAGGTGGCGGCCCGCGGCCTGACGGCCGGCGACGTCGTCGCGGCATTGCAGGCCGCCAATCTGCAAGTCGCGGCCGGATCGATCAACCAGCCGCCTGCAACCTCCGACGCCGCGTTCACGATCAACGTCAAGACGCTAGGGCGCTTAGTATCGACGGACCAGTTTGAGGACATAGTCGTGCACGCCGAGCCGGGCGGCCAGGTGGTGCGGGTCAGGGATATCGCGCGTGTCGAGCTCGGCGCCCAGGATTACACCGTCAACGCCTACCTGAACAACAAGACGGCGACCGCCCTCGTCATATTCCAGAAGCCCGGCTCGAACGCGCTTGCAACCGCGGCGGCCGTCAAGGCGAAGATGGAAGAGCTGAAAAAGGACTTCCCGCCGGGCGTCGGCTATTCGGTCGTCTATAACCCGACCGAATTCATCCAGTTCTCCGTCGACGCCGTCATCCGCACGTTGGCTGAAGCCATCGTCCTCGTCGCCCTCGTCGTTATCATGTTCTTGCAGACGTGGCGGGCCGCGATCATTCCGATCCTTGCGATCCCCGTGTCGCTGATAGGCACGTTTTTCATCATGAGTTTGGTCGGCATCACGTTCAACACGCTGTCGCTATTTGGACTCGTGCTGGCGATTGGCATCGTTGTCGACGACGCCATCGTCGTTGTCGAGAACGTCGAGCGCTATATTGAGCGCGGTCTGAGCCCGAAGGCTGCAGCGCACATGACGATGGATGAAGTGGGAGGCGCGTTGATCGCGATTTCCCTCGTTCTCATCGGCGTCTTCCTACCGACCGCCTTCATCACCGGACTGCAAGGGACGTTCTTCAAGCAATTCGCCATCACGATCGCAGCTTCGACGGCGATTTCGCTGATCGTGTCCCTGACACTCTCGCCGGCGATGGCCGCGCTGCTTTTGAGGCCGCGCCACCGAGACGGCGACAAGCAGAATCCAATCATACGGATCCTCGGTGCGCCGTTGCGCTTGTTCTTCCGCGGCTTCAACTGGACCTTCGGGGCTCTCTCGCATGCCTACGCCTGGCTGACCGGGAAGTTGATCCGCATCGGCGTCGTCCTACTCCTCGTCTACGCTGGCCTCCTCTATCTGACCTACGATCGGCTGGCGTCCACGCCGACCGGCCTCATTCCGCAACTCGATCGGACATACTTCATCGCGGCATTCCAGCTTCCGCCGGGCTCAACTCTCAACCGGACGGATGCTGTCATCCGCAATGCCTCCGACATCATGTTGACGCGCCCCGGCGTGACAGCCGCCGTCGCGTTCGTCGGCTTCGACGGCGCAACCTTCACAAATGCTCCCAACACGGGCGTCATCTTCGTGCGCCTCGCGCCATTCGAGGATCGGATCAAAGCCGGACTGACGAAGGACGGTATCTTGGCCGATCTCCGCCAGCAGATGGGCAAGCTCAAGGACGCTTTCGTTTTCGTCCTCGAACCGCCTTCCGTACCCGGCATCGGCACCGGCGGCGGACTCAAGGGCTACGTACAGGATAAGGCCGGCCGGGGGCTGCCGGCGCTTGAGGCTGTAGCCTGGGCCATGGCCGGTACGACCGGACAGAGGCCGGGTTTCGCACAAGCATTCACCCTTTTCAACGTGCGCACACCCGAAGTCTATGCCGACATCGACCGCACGAAGGCCGAACAACTCGGCGTGCCGATCAGCCGCGTCTTCGAGGCGCTGTCCGTCTACATGGGCTCAGCCTTCGTCAACGACTTCAACATTCTCGGCCGCACCTACCGCGTTACGGCGCAGGCTGACAATCCTTACCGCCTGTCGCTGCGCGATGTCTCCAACTTGAAAACGCGGAACAACGACGGCGACATGGTGCCGATCGGCTCCGTCGCGACCTTCAACGACACGACGGGCGCCTACCGCGTGCCACGCTACAACCTCTATCCGGCGGCCGAAGTGCAAGTTCAGCTTCAGCGCGGTTATTCGACGGGCACCGCCATCGAAACAATGGAGAAGATTGCCGAGACCGTGCTTCCGCAGGGCTTCGGTTTCGAATGGACGGAGATCGCGTTGCAGGAGAAACTGGCCGGCAACACGGCGATCTTCGCGTTCGGATTGTCAGTCGTCTTCGTGTTTCTGTTGCTGTCCGCTCTCTATGAGAGCTGGCTGTTGCCGCTGGCGGTCATCCTAATCGTGCCGATGTGCATCCTCGCTGCCATGATCGGCGTGAACATCCGCGGCTTCGACCGCAATATCCTCGTCGAGATCGGCCTTATCGTTCTTGTTGGTCTGGCGGCGAAAAACGCCATTCTCATCGTCGAATTTGCAAAGCAGGGTGAGGATCAGGGTCTGACGCGCTATGAAGCCGCAGTGGAAGCCGCCCGCACGCGTCTGAGGCCCATCTTGATGACTTCCCTCGCTTTCATCCTCGGCGTCGTGCCACTGGTGTTTGCGGAAGGCGCCGGCGCGGAGATGCGCCAATCTCTCGGCACGGCGGTCTTCTCAGGCATGCTCGGCGTGACGCTCTTTGGTCTGATTTTTACGCCAGTTTTCTATGTGCTGGTCCGCCATTTGGGAGGCGAGCCTCGCATAAAGGCGCAATCCGCGCCGCCGTTCCAGGAGTTGTCGAGTTAGAACACCAGCCAAAGTCCGGACCAGTGCCCAGATTCCGAAAATCCTCCGCTCTTTGACCGACGCGCCCATACCAGACGCTTCGCTAAGTCACCGCCCGTCTAGACGTTTTCTTCTTAGTGGCCAGCACTTCCGTAAGTGGCCCTTCTCGGAAGCTTTGGGATGGGCGAGTTTTAGTTTGCTGATGAGGTATTAGCCAACTTCGTTCGCGGGATGGATGAGGTCCGCATCTGACACTAATGTATGGTCCCACGGTGACGACCTAGTCGGTGACATCCTTTGGCTCTGCCACCATCTCTCCCACCGTAAGGTACCTCCACAGTCGCAGAAAGGTATCGCTATTGCTCTCGGTCTTGACGGCGACGGCTTGCGGCGGCTTGCCGTGGCCGCGATCCAGGAGAGAGTTAGCGGCCGATATTCGAGCGCTCGCATTCGCTTTCGGATCGTTCACGATGCTCACCAGCACAGCAATCGCATCTTCGGTATGCATCCGAGCGAGCGCAGCAAGATTTTCGTCACGTCTGGGCCGGCCAGACGAGTTGCCGGACTGCCCGGGCACAAATCGGCCTGTTTCGGTCCTGTTAGCAGGTAAGCTGTTACTGCTTGTCGTCGACCGAGCAATTAGCTTCCGCTGACAGAAGTGAAGCGGACATTCGGTGCGAAGGTCGTCCACGTCCGCTCATGACCCAAAGCGGTCATTCAGCGTTGGCCGTTTCGATCGCAAACTCGACGTTAGCTTGGTAGGAGAAGCCTTCCGACGCATAAACAAAACTTGGCTGGCCGCCAGTGCTTAGGGCATTCTCGAGGAGGATGCTGCCGAAACCTCGACGTTCTGGCGGCTTGGCCGGTGGCCCGCCCCGTTCCTGCCAATCGAAGACGAGTGATGGCTCAGTTGAATTTCTCTGAACAGACCAGTTAACGGAAATTTTCCCCCCGGCTAAACTCAGGGCGCCGTACTTGGCGGCGTTTGTCGCCAACTCATGTAGGACCAGCGCGAAACCCTGAACCGCACTAGGCTTCAAGAAGACGCGCGGCCCGTTGATGGAAATGCGATCGCCGAAACCCTCGAGCTCGCGCCGAACGACGTCCTCCAACAGAGCACCACTCCAATTCGCTGTCGTCAGCAAATTCTGTGCGTCCGCGAGGGCCTGCAATCGACCACAAAATACATCGCGGTGCGGATCGGTGGCGGGAATGCTGCCCCTGGCGATGGATTGGATCACCGCGATGAGATTCTTTGTGCGATGCTGGAGCTCACGTGTCAGTAGCTTCTCGTTCTCCGCCGTGGCTCGAGTCGCTGTTATGTCCTCCCAGGATATGATTAGGCCTCCGATGTTCCCCTGGGTGTCACGCCAGGGACGCACCTCACGCTTCAGCCACCGCACGGTTCCGTCCGCGCGCGCAAAGCGATCGGCATCGGTCTTCTCGGTGGCACCCGCGAGACAGCGCTGATGCCCCTGGCGCCAAGCTTCGGGGATTTCGGGAAAAACGTCGTAATGGCTGCGTCCGATGACTGGGCCGGAGAGATGGAAATCATGCATCCAGCGCTGACTGAGCGCCAGATAGTGCATGTTGCGATCGACCATAACCATGGCCGCAGGCGCCTGTTCGATAAATAGACGCAGTCGCTCTTCGCCCGCTTCCAACTCTTCGAACATCGCGCGAGCCTGATACTGCCGACGACGCGCGCGCAATGCCGAGCGCGCCATGCTCACCAACGTTGTCGGATGGAACGGACGTTCGAGGAAGCTGACATTGCCGAGAATTTCCAACAGGCGCTGCGCGATGGGATTGCGCTCAGTGGCGTTGCCACGTAGCATGAGAAGCACGATTGGAAGGTCGGACCAGGCCGCCTGATTCTCGAGCCACCGTCGCAACGCCCTGAGGTCGGCAGTAAGGACAGACTCCTCGGCGATGATGGCCAACCCCGCGCCTATCTCGAGGTGGTCGCATAGATCTGCAATGTCTGCACAGACGTGCGGTGATAGTAGACCCTCGCGAAGGAGCTCGGCAGCTACTTTGGCATCACGGCCTTGCGGAGCCAGCACCAAGACCCTTTCAGAGTTTGCACCGCCGGTAGGCATCAGTCCTTGGGCTCTTTCAACAAAGGCTCGTCGCGGCCTTTATATTCAGGAACGCCGGTGAGGACGCCTTGGAAGCCCTCGAGCGGAGCGCCGAGCACAAGGCCGCTGTTGCTGATCTGAAATTCGCGGATTGTGTCTTCGTGCGCACCCGCACGCTTCTTGATGACCGACACGGCACGGCGAACGCGCCCTCTGGCCTCAAAATAGCGGAGTAGGATGACGGTGTCGGCGAGATAGGTGACATCTACGGGGGTCTTCATATCGCCAACTAGCCCGTGTTGGGCGACCGTCAAGAATGTGGTCGCCCCCTTCCGGTTAAGGTACTGAAGAAGCTCATGCATATGCAGAATGAGCGACCGTTCCTCGGGCATGGCAGTCTGATAACCATTGAGACTGTCGATGATGACCGTACTCACCTTTTGCGCGTCGACGGTCATCCGCACACTGTGGGAGAATGCGCCCGGCGAAAGCTCTGCGGCATCGACCTGGGTGATGATGAGCTTGCCCTCGTCCCGCATTCCTTCCAGATCGATGCCCATGGCTTTCAAACGGCGGAATAGCTGCCCGAGTTCCTCGTCAAAAATGAACATCGCCACTTTCTCGCCGCGCTCGACCGCCGCCTTAGCAAAGTGGAATACCATGAGTGATTTGCCAGTTCCCGCAGGACCTAGCACAAGGCAGCTCGATCCTTTTTCAAGCCCGCCGCCGAGCAGGGCATCGAGCTCAGCGATGCCGCTGGAGATGGTTTCAGCGGGGAATGTGCTGCGATGCTCAGACGACACGAGACGCGGGAACACCTCCACCGAGCCGGTCCTGATGGTGAAGTCGTGAAAACCGCCGCGAAAGGCTTGGCCGCGGTATTTCATGACGCGCAGTCGGCGACGCTCTGCTCCGTAATCAGGTGTCAGCTCCTCCAGAAGTAGAACGCCGTGCGCGATGCTGTGTGCGGTTTTGTCGAGCGCCTCGGTCGTGAGATCGTCAAGGGCGAGTACAGTGGCGCCTCGGCGAACGAGGTCGTGCTTGATCGCTAGCAGCTGGCGGCGGTAGCGGAGGGAACTCTGGGCCAGTAAGCGGATCTCGGATAGGCTGTCGAGGACGATGCGCGTAGGTTTGGCACGCTCGACGGCGTCAAAGATAAGCTTGGTCGTCTCGCCAAGCTCGAGATCGGACGAATAAAGCAGGCTTTGCTGCTGGTCGGGGTTAAGGAGAGTTTCCGGGGGTTGTAGCTCGAAGATCTCGACGCTGTCCGGAACGCTCCAGCCGTGAGAGGCCGCGCCGTTCAGGAGTTCCTCTCGGGTTTCCGACAGGGTGATGTAGAGAGTGGGCTCATTCGCCCGGGCGCCCTGCAAGAGGAAGCGCAGCGCGATGGTGGTCTTGCCCGTTCCCGGCATACCTTCAAGGAGGAACAGGCAGCCGCGCGTAAATCCCCCGCCCAACACGTCATCGAGGCCGACAATTCCGGATGGAGCCTTCTGGGATGCTTGCGTGTGGGATGCTTGCGTGGAAAACACGGCCATTCTGCCGCCTCCTGCCGGAAGTACGCGGTATTGCGTTTGACCCCACGGACCTGCGTCATACGCCCTTCTTTGCAACAAGTCCCGAGTTCGGCGGTCGGATTCACGTTTATCATCGCTCGGTCGCACGGCAGCGTTAACCACCGGAGCCTCGAATTGTTGCATAAAAAGAATGCGCAATCGCCGATCCCGGAACGCCGGTGATCTCCTGTGCCATGCCAGCTGTGGCGCAGGCGAAAAGGACTCGGGAGTAACGGCTGCGAAAACTGAATGAGCACGTTTCATGACTGCGCTCGCCGCCTAGCACAAATCGGCGATGTCCTGCGAGTCTGGGATGTCCCCGAACGCCGATGCGGCGCATGGGTGGCGCCCGGCACGTAGTAGACGAGCCAAGGCTTGCCGGGAGCGATCTCCTTGAGCTGCTTCATGTAGTGGATGGCCTCATCCGCCATGGCCGTCTCAAGGTTCCAGCTAGGATTGCTGATTGTCGCCTTGTGGCCCTTCACGGCCGTCGACGCGAGGCGCTGATTTGTCTGCTATCCGAGTTTGAGCGAGTGGTCACATAAACGATGCGTTTTGCGGCAGCTTGTCGTAAATCTTGATCCAGCTCTCGCACCACTCGATCATTTCGGCTTTTGTGTATCGGGTGTTCGGATCGGGGAACAACTTATTAGAGCTAAGAGCATCTAGAACGTCTTGTATCTTCTCTCGCGCAGTGGGATGGGGTTTCATCGGTCGGCGGGCTCCGTTAGAATCAAATGCTGTGCACGCTTGTGCCGTTGTGCGGATTTCCATCAGGTTAACATCAGTCTCATGAAGCTTGCGTGAAGCTCGTCATCCCACAAAGATCTTGATCATGCGCAGATTGTTTGATCGGATCGCCACGACTTGGAGCGCCGGCTGTACGCGCTTGCTGCAGGCAGCCATGTCAGTCGCGCTGAATTGGTAGGCACGAACAGGGGGGCGCATCCGTGGTGACAGATGATCGAACAGAGCAGCTCCTTCGTGAATTGGCTGCTAAAAAGTGGGCGCAACGTCATCGAGAATCGCGAGATCAAACGCAGCCCCGCATTGACCAGATGCGTATCTGAGACCCTTAGTAGTCTCGTCAGGGCTGGCGTTGAAGACTCGCGCGAGCTAACCCGTATGGCTTTGCACGTCGGACGAAAGTTCTCAAAGGAATTTGGTCCGATAGATGAGGGTGATAATCTCTCCCATTATTGCTGAGTGCGAATTTTGGGCCGTCTCTGAGACACGTCGCGGCGGCCCTACCCTGGTTTCCGTGCGAAGACGGTCGACTGTTACGCTCAGGGCTTCGGTCGGGGAAACTTCGTCCCCGTTTTCCCTCGGTATTGATCCCATCACAGCCCGCACGTCTCTCAAACCGAAGGCGGTTTCTAATCGACAAGATGCCGCGCTCGTTCCGCGAGCAACGCTACAAACTGGCGGAGGTGGTCGCACTCGTCCTTGATGGTCTTGAGCGCCATGTGGGTTTCCCAGGAGCTTGCGTGAAGACCTCCTCTCTCCAGCTTGGTGGCCTCGTTGCTAATTAGCGTCAGCCCTCTGGCGATGCGTACAGGTATTCTGTCTGAAGTCCATCTGCCCAATCCCCCGTTTTGAAGTTGAGGGGTCTGGGATGCGAATTTGGCGATAGCTGGGCCACCAACCTCACGTCGCGTTTCAGTCTGCGAGGAGCCGTGCTTCTAGGCGTCATGTTTTGAGAAAGCCGTGGCATCATCTCTCACTTAATTGCCGACTAAATTCAAAATGAAGCGGTGATCGAACTCGATCTTGGGCAGCGCAATTTTTTCGCTTACCCCTAGGCTGTGGGCACGGCGTCCGTAATTGTCATCGCCTGGGCAGTCGATACCGCCTTCGACCTCCGAAATCGCGTCTGGGTGGCGCGCAGCATGTGTTGCTTATCGACGCGTTCGCCGAAACGGACAGCTACATTCTGTTCGACGCTCGCGCTTAGGACGCCAATTTCACATCAACTAGATAGACTTGAGCTTCGATGGAAAAGCTTCTTGAATGGGCTGAAATGTCAGGGGATGTGGGCGATGTGGGCGATGAGATCCCTCCTGGCCGCACGCCTTTGGCGTAACAGCTCGCGATCCATCAATAGCAAATACGGGGGCGACGGAGGTTACGTCATGCAACCGAATTATGAATCGATTCAGCGCTACCTGCGATCCGGACGGTTGCCGAAGATTGCCTGGTACTTCGCTGAGCTCGTCGTCATAGGCGCTACGTATTTCCTCCTAGCGAAACTCGGCTTGAAGCTGGCCTCCATCAATCCGAGCGCAAGCCCGATATGGCCGCCAACTGGGTTTGCTTTGGCGGCTATCCTGCTGCGGGATTACCGCGTCTGGCCGGCATTATTCGTTGCGGCCTTGCTGGCCAATTTGACGACGGCAGGCACCATCTATACCTCGGCGGCGATCGCATCAGGTAATATGCTGGAAGCGCTGGTCGGCGGCTACCTGATCAAGAGGTGGTGTGGTGGATGTCAGGCATTCGATCATTCGGTCGACGTTGCCAAGTTCGCCATGATCAGTGTCGGACCAGCGACCCTGATTAGCGCCACTGTCGGTGTTGGAGCACTGCGGCTTGCAGGGTATGTCGAGCCCTCCAACTTTGGCGCTGTATGGATGACGTGGTGGATGGGGGATTTCGCAAGTGCACTCCTCGTCACTCCGGTCATCGTTCTGTGGGCGGTGTCTCACCCCAAGAGCCTCGGTCGAGAGGAACTGGCAAAGTCCGCAGCGGTCTTTGTAGCGGCCTGCGTCGTCGGTCTTGTCGCATTCGGCCCAATTTTCGAACCCACCGCGCGCAAAGGGCCGCTGGGCTTCCTTGCGGTTGCTCCTCTCATTTGGGCGGCACTGCACCGCGGTCCGCGCGACACGGCGACTGTGGGGTTGATCCTTTCAGTTCTTGCCGATTTGGGTACGGCGGCAGAAGTCGGATCGCTTGTGAATTCAACACTCAACGATTCGTTCCTCGTGGTATCGATGTTCGTTATCGGCGCCGCTCTGCCGAGCCTGGCGCTCAGCGCCGACGTCGCGGCGCGCAAGCAGGCCAAGGCGACTCTGAGAGAGAGCGAAGCGCGCCTCAAGGCAGTGGTCGAGGGGGTAATCGACGGGATCATCACAATCGACGAGGCGGGCACCGTGCTGTCTCTCAATCCGGCCGCAGTTGCAATGTTCGATCGCGCGATAGAGGAGGTGATCGGGCACAAAGTAAGTCTGTTGATGCCGGAACTCGAAACCGGCAATGCGAAGATCATCGGGACCGGCCGCGAGGTCCAGGGCCTGCGCAAGGATGGAACGACCTTCCCCGTGGACCTCGGGGTCAGCGAGGTGATGCTCGATGGCCGCGGGGTCTTCATCGCCATTGTGCGTGACATCAGCGAGCGGAAACGCGAGGAAGAACGACAGCGGTTATTGACCGCAGAGCTCGATCACCGTGTGAAGAACACGCTGGCCAGCGTGGTCGCGGTCATGGAGCGCTCGCGCCCGGGCGCCCAATCGATCGACGCATTTATGGATTCACTCCAAGGGCGCATTCAATCAATGTCCCGAGCGCACTCGCGTCTTAGCCGATCGAGGTGGACTGGCGTCGGATTGAGACAGCTCGTAGACGATGAGCTTCAGCCGTATGGTTTGGTAGAGAGCGTCGCCGTCGAAGGGCCGGACCTTGTACTGACGCCGGACGCCGCTCAATCGGTGACTATGGTTATCCACGAGTTGACCACGAACGCAGCGAAATATGGGGCGCTATCGTCACCGGTAGGCCGTGTCTGGGTGCACTGGGAGATCAGGCGTGACAGCCAAGCCGCTTCTACTGTGTGCCTTGTCTGGCACGAATCAGGCGGCCCGCCCGTGCTACCTCCGCAGCGCGACGGCTTCGGCATGAACGTCATCCGCCAGATTCTCCCCTATGACCTTGGCGCCCGTGTGGACGTGAAGTTTGCCCGAGGAGGCGTTCGGTGCGAGATCGTAATTCCTCTCGCTCGTGCAACCGCCCGTTCGGGCTGAGCTGCGGCGGCGCGCGCTTATCTCTGAGAAGCCACGCGGCCAAGATTGAGCAAACCGGTTTCTTGGTCGTCGCCGTCAGTTGCGCTAACCGACAGCAAGCCGATCGAGCTTGTGCTTCCTTTCAGGTAATGCACCCCCACGCAGTAGCTTGTCGCGTTCGAAAGGCTTGGCAATAGAAGGGAGACATCGATGAGTGCGCCGAATGCAAGGCTGAGCGCCTCTTGGAGCGCGCCGGCAGGCGTGCGATGCCCCCTGCGCGCGCATAACAACGAGCCGCTTGGCGCGATACGCTCCGCTCAATGGAGAGGAGCGAGGCGGCGTAGTGTCTTGAGCAGGGCTTCTGCGCGAAGTGGTTTCCGAAGGATCGTGACGGCCTTGTCGGCTAGCGACGGCAAGACCTCGTAGCCAGTGATGACCACCACCGGGATGCCGCGCTCATTGAGCCGGTCAACCAGGTCGTAAGCCATCTCGCCCCGAAGGTTCATGTCCACCACTGCTGCGTCGAACCGTCCGGTTTCGCCCAGCCGTGCAGCCTCCGCTACGGTGGCCACTGGTCCCGACACAGCGACCCCCACGTCTTCAAGTATCGACTGCAGCCCGAGTGCCACCAACCACGTATCTTCGACCAGCAGCACGCGCATGCCATTGATCTCTCTGCGTCCTGCAGCTTGACCACAATCCGCGCCCATGACCGTACTCCGCACCTGTCGATCCCTGCTGACGCGCCACATTCGCAACCACGTGCTGACCCCATGAGCTAAGGATGGATACCGCCAAATACAAGCGCCTCATGACCCAAGTGGCCGCGGGAAATGAAAACGCAACCGGGCTACCGCAGCAGCTGAGACCATATAGAGACCTAGCGAGGATTATTGGGGGCTGCCTAATGAATCCGAGGCCACTGTCGAATGAAGGGCTGGCAAGTCTCCTCCCGGCCCGATGCTGAAGCCAAAGCCTGGGCACAGGTTGCTCAGCTACCAGGGCTGAAGCTGTCGCGGCCCGACAGGTGACGACCTAGTCGGTGACATCCTTTGGCTCTGCCACCATCTCTCCCACCGTAAGGTACCTCCACAGTCGCAGAAAGGTATCGCTATTGCTTTCGGTCTTGACGGCGACGGCTTGCGGCGGCTTGCCGTGGCCGCGATCCAGGAGAGAGTTAGCGGCCGATATTCGAGCGCTAGCGTTCGCCTTCGGATCGTTCGCGATGCTGACCAGCACAGCAATCGCATCTTCGGTATGCATCCGAGCGAGCGCAGCAAGATTTTCGTCACGTTTTGGCCGGCCAGACGGGTTGCCGGACTGCCCGGGCACAAATCGGCCTGTTTCGGCCCTGTTAGCAGGTAAGCTGTTACTGCTCGTCGTCGTCATCTCGCCCATCGAAGGGCCATGTTCAACAGTCTTGCTATTTGGCATTGGCTTGCTCAACTTTCATTGGATTGGACAAACTCCGGGCACTCCCACCACAAGACGCACGCATTGATCTCTGAGCGGAAGCGGGGCCAAAGGAGCTCGGTGCCTGCCCGTGTCCACAAAATGGCGCGCTCTTCGCTAATAGCTTCGATCCGGCTGCCGCGTAACAGAAGCACCTGCGTGACGATCAGCCCCCACGTTCCAAGATGGGTTTTGGGGGCGTGCGGGGCGATGCCAAACAATTCGATCCGGCTCCAGCCTAGCGCGATAGCCTTCTCGAAGCGCGGGGAAGCCACAAACTTCCGCGTCTCATCGAGCAGGCGGGTTCCCTCAGAGGTGCATCTTATCGACAGCCGGTCGAGAGCCGAGAAGATCTCGACCCGGTGGGCTTCGGCGAGGACCTCCCACGACGGCTGGCCGTGCTCGGCAAGTGCCCAGCTTTCGGCTTCCGCACGACTACAGCCGTCGCCCTCAGCGATGATTGCGGCCCGCTCAGTAACGTCGGCGGGACAGAATGCCGATGAAGTATCTGAGCCCATCAGCTCGCAAATGATTGCTGGCTTATGAGCCTTCAATGCAGCCTTAAGCTTCGGGCAAAGCGCACCACGTGGGCCATGGTATAGAAGGTCGGTTCCCTCAATGCGAAGAGTGACGCCTCGGCTAGCGGCCTCGTGGATGATCGCGGCGGGCGTCATTAGATGCGACCCTTCTCGATCTCATCGTTGCCTTCTTCGCTAATCCCGTCTCCAAGCGTCACATGTGTCACCAAGCCCGCAAACATTGGGCTTTCGGCGGTTTTTCGGTGTGTCACGCCGTTGAGGCCGTGAGGCTTACGAGAGCTTTGGTGAGCATCACTTAACTCGATGAAGTGACTCTCATTTTTTTCATTTGTGAGGCTTGTGACACTTGCAGCCGGGAGTGCGAGAGAGGAGGAAGAAGCGGAACCGTCGTCATCGAGATATCGCTGCCAGGCATCCTCGAAAGACTGCCGTTCATAGGTGCTACCTGTCCGGCTGTGACGCGGTCTTATTTCGAACGAGCGGAGGAGTATAGCGAGCCCGCGTCCCGTTATTGGCTTTCCGTGACGCCATTCGGCCCATGGGGCCTCAGGCAATTCGCAGAGCGCTTTAATCAATTCGGCCGAACCGATTGCGCTCACACCGCGGGCCGCGAAGATAGCTCGTGTATCCCTCAAGATCAGCGCGCCAGCCGAGACCGCTTCGTCATCAACGATACCGTCGCCGGAAAGGGCTTGCGCCGCCTCGCGGGCCAATCGCGGCCAATCACCCCCCGCCTCGTCGGCGATGACGAGCAGGATGCGCCAGTTGTCAGCGGCTCGATCGTTGAGCGCGTTCGGGATTTGGGGATCGGCAGCCCTGAGCTTGGCGAGGTGATCGAGCGCCCAACGCGCGGCCTTGGATTGCATCTCGGCAAAAACCTCGGTGCGATCCGCGCGAAAACGCACCACGGTCTCTCCGCGGTGCTTCCTGCGGAGGCGTATTATTACAGAGCGGTCTCGCAAAGTGTCCGGCGGCGAGCCAATGATAAAGATTGCTTTGGGGCACCACGTACTGAAGACACGAGGCTCGTGATCGTCACCCTCGCAGCGCAAGACATAAGCCGCACTCCGATTGTGCCCAGAGTTCAGAATACCCCGCATTTCGTCGTTGTCGCGCAGGAAAGTGTCGCCCTCATCAATGATCAGTGTCGGCCGATATTTTTCGATCGTCCGGAAGACGGCGGCGGTGCTGATGTTCGACGCGAGTAAGGGTTTTGCCGCAAGTTGAGCCAAAAGGCTCGCCAAGGTGGTCTTGCCGCACCTCTTCTCTGGACTTTCAACAGTTAGGATTGGCGAGTGTACTGCCGCATCGTGGCAATGCGTGAAGACAACGTGCAACGCGATGGCGATCGACGCATGCTCGGAAAGCACCATGTGGCGCTTTATAATGCTGCAGAATCTCTGTGATGAGCTGCTCGCCTTCCACGGGCTCAGGCCAGGGAACGGGATCGCTCAGAAAAGCGGTGGTAGTTTCTCCGTCGTTTTTTCGTTGCTTCGCGCGAGCTTCGTCGACGGCCGCATCAAGGGCGCCGAGATTTACTCCTAGGCGCTTGGCTGCGCTTTGACGCTCGCGCGCATACTCGATGTGACCTAACTCGGAGAGCCGAGCGATTTCTGAGCGCGTCTCATCCATGACTGGGCCCCAAGTACGGCAGCATGTCCCTGGCAGACTTGGCGAGCGCACTTGCAATCGTAGCCAACACCGCCTGTCGGCCGTCATCACGTACAAGCTCGTTGCGCTCGCAGGCTTCAAGTATTTCGGCGGCCAGCCGATCCTCTGGGATTACGGCGTGGTGCACCCAGCGGCCTACACGGCAGACGAGACGGAATGTGGCAACGTTTCGCCCGCTGTTGCGGGCCATAGCGCCGAGGATCATTAGTTCTTGGCTCAGGATCTTCTCGGCATAGCGGCGATGACGTGCCCATTCGAGCTCGGAAAGGGTGGCAGGGACCTCGATCGACAAACGCAACGGCGCGATTGTGCGCTGTGTGCACCCCGAGAAGCGTTCAGCGATGGCACGTAAGCGCCCCAGATCATCTGTGCCGAGTGCAGGCAGATTTTGGAGCCGCGGTGCTTGGTTCAAAGCGGCAAACTCAAACTCGCTCAAGGCTTCTGGGTCGAGCCATAGATACGGCTGACCCGTGTGAGGGTGCATGGATGGGGGCAAAACGGACTGGGTGCCGCGCGCCAGGACTTCCACGATCCCAAAGCGGGCGGTCGGCACCTTGCCCGTCGGATCTTGAAAAAATGCGGTGAAACCTCGCCGACCACGCTTCGCTGCTCGGATTGGCGGCAATACAGAAATCACCGCCCGGATCTGGGCAGTATCGTCTGTGTCTACATCGATCCCAACGACGCCCCGGTAGCCGAGAGCGAGTCCGACGCCGTAGGCGATGTTAGACTTAGTGAACTTTGCCACGAGGGAACTCGGCATTTCCTCGGAGCAAAATCGCTGCCAGCCTACCAAAGCAGGTCGCTTCGTACCGGGCTTGATCGGAAGGGGATTGAGCCCCTGCGCGTAAAGCTGCTGCGCCAAGACGCTGTATGGCGATATCATCTTTCCGCCTTGAATTTTGGCGGCCGACGCGATACGCTCAGACACCGCAAGTTGGAATTGAAATTTGGAGGCGCCCGCTCGCAACGGGCGCTTTTTCTCATGAGGCTCCGGGCTGGCGCGCGATCCAGTCTGCGATATCCCGCTCTCTTCATGGGATCGGGGACATGCCGATCTGTTCCGGGGTGTCTTTTCTTTTTCAGCCTGAATGCTGTTCTAAGAGACCGCGGGAATCGAGCCAGCGCTGCAATTCACTCAAGCGAATACCGATGCGCCGCGGGCTCATCCGTATAATGCGAAGTTCGCCATTCAAAGCGCGCCGCTTTAGTGTACTCGCGGAGACGCACCTATAAGAGCGGCTTCATGAACTGAAACAACACGATCTTCAGAAACGGCGCGTTTCGCCGAATGTTCGATCGCTGCAAACATGTGCTGATACCTTCTTGGGAGACGCGAGCACCGGTACGCCCAAGAGGAACCACAGACGCGCGGTGGCGATCTACGACGCTCAATCAAATATTTTCTTTGTATTTGTCGTCCGCCATCACGCCCTTTTCATAGTAGGCGGCAACTCCGCGCCGAACTCTGTCAAGCATACCTGGTCTGAGACTCTCGAGCGGCGGCAGCAATCCGGCAGGTAGATGCGGTTTAAGTGCACGAATTGTCCGTGGGAGCGATCCCTCTTCGATATTGTTCTTGTTAGCAGTCAGCGGATGACCTGCGGCATGCGCCCGATGGCAAAGATTAATCAAAAACATCTCGAAATTCGCTGTTGGACGAGCTTTGCTTTCTTGCGCGCCTCGGCGCGGCTTTTCTTTATCGGCTCCTGCACGTAGGTGGGCCACCAGATATGTTAGCTCTCCAAGCTTGGCTCTGTATTCTTCAAACCCGTCGCCCTGCTGTTTGCGGCACCATTCCTCCGCCTCGCCGCCTAGACTCTTAAGAAGCCGACTACACCGGGCATCAATTTCCCGACAACCTTTGATCACGCGCATGATTTGTTTGCTGGTGCACTTGGCGTCGGAGTGCCGCCGCCAAGCACGGAATACGGCTTCGCCAAGGCCATTTACGAAGTGGCTGCGATTGCACGCTGCGATGCCGAGATCAGCCGCCAAGCTCTCGAGCGTCGTCAAGAGGGCCACCGTCTGAGGCAAGGAAGTTGCACGTTTGAAGCTCCGCCCCGCTACCGTTTCAGCCATGCTTCGTGGCCTTCAACGGTATGACGTTGCTCGACTTGCCCTCGATGAGGGAAAGGAGGGGGGAGGCCCAGAGACCCAGCGCCAGCCGTCGCTCGTGCTCATCGAGTTCGCCCTTCGATTTGGACCATCCTCCGAAGCCGCGTGCCCCACGCCCAAAAAGAAATTCGCGGCCCTCGCGGCGGTCGACACTTTCAAGGATCTCCCAGGCAAAATCGCTCAGGGGCACGATGTGTTCGCGGCCGTTCTTCGTTCGATATCCAGGGAGCCTAATTTGACGCTCGGCGGCATCGATCTCGGAATTTGCAAGGTCTGCTATCTCAGAACGGCGCTGCAGAGTGAGGATGAGTAGGCGTACGATGCGGCCGAAATCGTCATCCAGGCATGCCCGCCACACCTCAACGAGTTCAGGCTCCGAGAGCACGCGGCTGCGCCGCCATTACTCAATCGAGCTTTGATGTTCAGGGTGGGGTTTGTGTCGAGATAGTTTCGATCTATCGCCCAGGCAAAGAAGGTCGAAAGCGCAGACCTCGCGCGGTCGGCGGCGCCCTTGCCATTGTCTTGAGCTAGGTCATCAATGACCCGCACGACATCTCGTCGGCCGATCAAACAGACCTTCATTGAGTGAAGGGGCTTCCAGTGCTGCTCAAGGTGCCGTGTAATTTCGACGTGACTACTCGGGCGCAAATCTACTTGACGCTCGAGTAGATAAACGGGGATGAGCTGGCCGAGCGTTTTGCCCTCACCGGTCGAGGTGCGCTTCTCCGCGACAGCGTCCCGCCCGAGTCTGGCCTTAGCGAGGACCTTGGACGCCTCTTTGCGCATCTCGGCGAAATTACCCCTAAGGACGGCGCCCAACGTCAGCCGGCGCTGCTGAGTGCCGAGGTTGAAGTTGACGAAGTAGGAGGCCTTTCCGCTTTCAAACTTGCGTATGCCGAAACCCGGCAGAGCATCATCAAAGACTTGTATGTCGCGTTTACCTGCCGGCACACGCAGGCGCGCGGCGTATCCTTCGCAAAGCTTCGGCATCGATCCCTCTTGCGGAACGCCAGCGGAACTGGCTTCCTGCATCCTCGTGGCTCATCCTGATTTCACCGACTGAGAGCTTTCGAGTGATTTGCTGAGAAAAAGCAAGAGGTTTGACCGGTCTCGCTATTTCGTGACCGATCCTGATGATACCGATTCTTCATTCTGTTAATCGGATGGTCGTAGGTTCGAATCCTACCCGCGGAGCCAGCGTGTTAGATTAAGCGCTTGTAGTTTGAATATTTTTGCGCCGCGGTGGATCTGCGGCCCTATTACCGGCCCCAATGCAATCTCTGGTTTGGCGCGGTCGCTGGCGAACACATCGGCGTGGTTGCGCGTCGCCTGAGAGAGGACGTGCCTGGGGTCCGACGTTCCGGTGATCCCAAACTGATGTCGATGCTCATCACTGGCGTTGCCGATCACGTCGGCAGGCGTCACGCGTATCGGATTGTCGAAGCGAAAACTGGCCGATCTCATCGACCACAACATCCTGGCCATTGAAGAAAGCGCTCGGTCCTTTTCCCCCGGAGACCGGGCGCTGTGCGCTTCGCACGCGATCGGCAACGGCGCGCCGATCACGCTCGTCTCACAGACTCTCGGGCATGCCGACCTCAAGACGACGAGCGTCTACGCCCACGCCCGTCCGAATGAGAGCTCGAGCCGCTTTCTCAAATCGCAATAGGGCTGTCCAGCCACATACCTAGATTGCTTATCGCGTTTCGGTCTAACTTCGTTGCTGGGGACGGCCAGACGAGAGACTGGCCATGAAATGGAACAAACAGGCCGACGACGGCCCGCTGACAATCGCGAGGCTAGGTGGTCGCTTGATTGTCGTTAGCTGCAACAAGTGCCCGAATCGGAGAAGCCTGCGAGGCGATGACTTGAACCTGCCCGGCGACACGTTGATCGATGATGTTTGCCGGTTCCTGAAATGCTCGAGATGTGGTTCGCGCGACGTTCCAGCGTATCCGCAAACTCTGAGATCGATGAGCAGGGACGAGAGCGGCAGCTTGGTAGGGGTTTTTTCCTGATAGCCAGACCTAAAATGCCCGTGTCTGCGGCTCAATTCCAACGTCGCCGGCCGGGGGATAGGAGGCCCACGGCCGGCGCAAGCGATGAAGCTGGCGCGTGGCATCCGACATCGCAAAATTGCCCGACTTGTTGAAGAAAAGTTAGCATCACGGGTGACTGCGAGTGCGTCCTGCAATGCGACTGCAGGTGAAAGCTCAGGCGATCACGTGTGGACCTCGAAGGGGCGACCGGGGGGATCGCCCCACTTTCTTGTTCGATTGTCCCGTCTCACATTTTTCCGGCAAATTATTCCTGGGGGTGTCTCACTGGTACTGAGCGCAAGTACCTCCAGACCATCGCGCACATCTGCGGGCTTCTCGGCGGAGATGCCGAATGTCCCTGCGGGCTTCTCGGCGGACATGGCGTCTGGTGGTTCTTGCCACGCAGATACCATTAATTCGTACCCTACCCACCCCGCATCCTTCGCGGACTTGCGTGATCATGCCGTCCGGCTGATGAAGCGGCGCGGGCGACATGGCATGCGCAGATGTTGCGGCGACCAAGGCAAAGGCAACAGCGATTAACTTAATCATTTTCGTTTTCTCCGTGTAGCCGTTCGCCCGCCTAGCCAACCTAGTCATGTAGCAATCTTTGACTCATATCAATACGGACGGGATGAGTTTTAATCGAGTATACTTTTTTGTATTAAGCGGTTGGCCGTGTCGTCTTCGTCATCGCGTTGTCACCTCGCGAGACTTGGAGGCGTACTTCTCAATCATCTTCCGCCCCCAGTCACCTGCCGACGCAAACGGGAAGGTGCCAGTCGCTTTGAAACTTGCCCCAATCTGCCGATACAGGTCTTGCTCATGGGGTTGCATCAGGTGGTAGTAGTCAGCCAGCACTCGCATGATATGCAGTTGCTTCCCCGCGATGATCTGTGAGTGTTGTGGGATTGCTGGTCCGTGTGGCATGTGTCTATTTCGTCCTCTTCGTCTTTCGTTTGTAGGGTTCCCGCAGCTCTGCGCGAACAGGTGCGGGTTTCTCCTTCTTGGCCTTGTGGTCTCGCATGGAAGGCAATAGCTCCCCTTCGCCAGCACTGCGTTTCCAGAAGACACCATGAGTGAGCGTCACGGGGTTGTCTCTGCTGTGCTCGTTGGGCGTCCCGAGAGTTGCTTCCCTGAATGCCCTCGCGGCCATGTTTCGGTTTGTTGATTTGTACATTGATCGTGTTCTCAATTTGAAAAAGGCCCGCATCGCTGCGAGTCTTTTTATGTGTGTTGTTGATGGTCGGGGGATTGAGGCTGATGCGGTCTGGACTTCTTGTCCGTGTCCGTCGTCAGCAATTGGTGAGATCGGGAGATGATCGACGGGGGAGACGAATGAACATCAAGCGGTTTCTGATGATCGCGCACCCCACACCTCCTCGCCAACCCAAGCCTCCGCGTCTCCAGCCCACACCTCCTCGCCAACCCAAGCCAGCGCCCCTCCAACCCCAACCTCCAACGCGCCATCCATAGCCGCGGAAGCCGTATGTCTTTGGCACTATGAGTCCGTCGACGAAGCCTATAGCGTAGAGAAAAGTGATGAAGAACACGGCATAGGCCGCGATTCCGTAGAGGAAAGCGATCGCCCGGCCAAAGAGACCTCTCCCGCCGGCAAATGCTGAGTGCTCACTTGATTCTTGCGTAAGCGTGCCGTGAAACTGCGTCATTGTTTGCTCCATCAAATTGAATCGGCTGGCGCTATCTCAAGCAGCGGCGATTGCCTCCGCCGGGTCGTTGCGGATGATGACGGTGTCGACAACCGGAAAAATCTCGTCACCGGGCGTGCCGCCGCGCCGGGCTTCTACAGCTTTAGGTACCCGAGCGTGAGTCGGGCTGGTCCAATTGAATGTCGCTGTCAGTCAATGCGCGTGAGAGCGCGGGTGGTGTGGATGAACGACCCCGCTCAGAAAATCAGCTGCCTTGCCCGAGCAGCGGTTTCGCGCACGCCTGTCGGCGTATCTCCGAAGCGGATGCGGAAGACGCGATTGAAATAAGAGGGATCGACGAAGCCCGCGCGGCGCGCGATGTCGGCCACCTTGAGCGCGTCGCACGCGGGCTCAGTCAGCAGCCGGTGCGACTCAAGGAGACGCCGTTCGAGAACGTGCTCATAGAACGTCTAGGTCGTGTCTTCGAGCAGACGGTGAACTTGGCGCCCGGTGATGCCGAGAGTAACCCCGATGCTCTCTGCTGAGAGATCCGCGGAGGCGAAATCACGCTCGATGGTCTTCAATACCGCTTCAGTTCGCGCAGCCTTGAGGCCGCGGCCCTTGATGAGTTCGAGCAAATCACGATGGGCGCCGACGATCAGCATCAGAAGATCGGCTAGGTGAGTGCCGAACGCCTCGTGCACGTTCCGATCTAGACTGCCCGCCACGGTGGAATATGAATTGAGGTATTGCGTGATGAGCTTCATCGCTGGCAGCTCGGCGGGAATCTCCATCGGTTTTAGACCGCGCCCCCGAACCAAGACGCTGCTGATACGGCCAGCCGGTACTTTGACGCCCCATAACTCGACCGGTGAGACAGCCTCGGAAACTCCCGGGATCGAGCCGTGATAGAGGAAGCCGTTGCCGGCCCGGAATTCGTGCACGATGGCGGCTTGCTCGATCGCGAGACCGCGGGTCAGACCCACAAACAAGGTCAACGCGTCATCGGAATCGGAGATATGACGCCGCGTTCGCGCGTAGGCCGACGGCGGGGCGACGATCCTCGAGATGCCGACGTTTCCGGCCTTGAGAACGTCGATGCTGCCCTCGAATATTCCGTCCGAATGGTTTTCGACGTCAGCCTGGTAGAGGTATTGCCAGAAATTCTCTCGGAAAACCTCAAATCGGTCGCGCCCAGGACTACGGTGAATAAAGCGCCTTGTCGCTACTCTTGGGGCCGTCAGGCCGAGGCTCGCTCATTGCCGTTCCAATCGACGAACCGCAATTGATATATAGCCTCTTTCAATGCGGGAACGCATGGCGACCGATATGCTCAACCGATATGCTCAAATGTCAATGGGTGCCCGACCGGCGGCACTGCGCTCGCATCGCGAAACGTAGCAGCGATTTCGCTTGTGGTACTCGTTATCAGCATTTTACTTCTCATCTTCCTCGCCAACATGTTCACCGACTACCACCACCTCCACCAGTACGCCATGGCCTCGCTGTGCGGTCTCGGCATTCTCGCGGTGGTTTGGGCTCCGCTCGTGTTCTGCACTGTGTTTGTGCTCGGAATGCAGGGAGTGTTGAAGTAGGGGCAAGTGA
>CAWHZB010000002.1:0-152042 GCA_963833715.1 uncultured Alphaproteobacteria bacterium | reverse complement strand
TCGAACCCGTCTTTCAAGAATGAAAATCTCGCGTCCTAACCGATAGACGAAGGGACCGACTGTCGGCTTTAAGAGGCAACCCTATAGTCGGCTTCGGGCGCGTTTGGCAAGCGCAGCACCGAAACCCATCCTGCGACGGATGGGCCGCAAACGGTCAGGATTTGCGCGTTAAGATTGCCGCCGCGGATCGGCCGCGTCCTCGATCTGAAGCTCGATGCAATCACGCCCGCCCCAGGTGTCGCGGCGCAGATGTCCCGCGACGTGCAGCGGCATGCCCGCAGCAGACACGAGCACATCGCCCAGTGGCTGGCCGGCGGCGCGGAACGCTATGGCATCGAGCCGAGCGCCGTCGCCGCCTTCGAGCAGGACGCGGATGTGGGCGTCGCCGACAATTTTGCCGAATTTGACGCGGTGCGCCGGCAGCACGAAGCGGGCTTCGGAGTTGCCCTGCCCGAAGGGGCTGACGCGTTCGATCAGATCCATCAGCTCGGGTGTCGCACCGGAGGCGACGAGGGCCGCGTCGATGTCGAGCCCGGCCGCATCGGCGACGCTGGCCGTTGTCGGGCGAAGATTTCCAAGCAGATAATGCTCCAGTGCAGCAAGGCCCTGCTGACTGACCGTCAACCCTGCTGCCATCGCATGGCCGCCGCCCTTGAGGAGCAACCCCTCCGCCAACGCGGCGCGAATTGCGGACCCGAGATCGACACCCGGAATAGAGCGCAACGAGCCTGTGCCATCGCGAGGCCCGGAGCCGCCCGCCTCCCACGCGATGACGCAGGCGGGGCGGCGAAAGCGCTCGACCAAGCGACTGGCAACGAGACCGACGACACCTTTGTGCCAGGCCTCAGAGGCGACAACGACGATCGAACGCGTTGGATCGTCGGTGATCTGACGCTCGGCGATTGCCAACGCTTCCTCGAGCACCAGCGTCTCGATGTCCTTGCGTTCCTTGTTCAGGCGATTGAGTAGCTCGGCGATGCGTTGCGCCTCCGCCGCATCAGAGGTTGAAAGAAGCGTCGCACCCAGCGCTGCGTTGCCGATGCGGCCACCCGCATTGATACGCGGCCCCAATATGAAACCAAGGTGATAAGGCGTCGGCGGAGCGGTGAGCCCCGCGGCATCGGCGAGTGCGGTGAGACCAACGTTCTGGCGCGCCCGCATAACGGCCAGGCCCTTTTTCACGTAGGCTCTATTGAGACCTGTGAGCGGCACCACATCGGCAACTGTTGCCAAAGCTACGAGATCGAGAAGTGCCAGAAGATCCGGCTCGCGTACCGTCTTATAAAATCCGCGCCGCCTCAATTCGCGCGTCACTGCGACAAGAACCAGGAACACGACGCCCGCCGCACACAGTGCCCCCTGCCCCGACACGTCGTCCTGGCGGTTCGGGTTGACGATCGCTTCGACTTCGGGGAGGCGCTCGTCAGCTTGGTGGTGATCGATGACGAGGACGTCGGCGCCGAGACGCCGCGCCAGCGCCAAAGGTTCGTGGCTTGTCGTACCGCAATCGACCGTGACGATCAGCCGGGCGCCCTCGGCGACCAATGTCTCGATGGCACCGGTGTTCGGCCCATAGCCCTCAAACAGGCGATCCGGGATGTAAATCCTCGCCGGCGTTTCGTGGTGCGCCAGAAACCGCGCCATCAGTGCCGTCGAGCAGGCTCCGTCAACGTCATAGTCGCCAAAAATCGCAACGGGCTGCCGGCCTTCAATCGCATCGGCGAGGCGCGCTGCGGCCTTGTCCATGTCACGCAGATGGCTTGGATCCGGCATCAGCGCTTTGAGCGTCGGATCGAGGAACGTCGCCACATCGTCGAGCCCGACGCCGCGGGCGGCGAGCACGCGACCCATCAACTCCGGCAGGCCGTGGCGCTGGGTTATCGCCGTGGCGAGCGACTTCGAGTCCCACAGGAGGCGTTCACGCCAGACAAATCCGCGTGCGCTGGCCGTCACGCCGAGAAAAGGAAGCCGCTCGGCGCCGCTTTCGCTCGCACTTTTTGCCAGACCTGCCGTGCGCAATTGAGCCCGCCCCCCTGCCGGCCTTCAAAGTCGGCCGACCTTCAGAGTTGTATGTCGATTCGCCTCCGAAGCGTCCCGAGAATGCGCAGGCGCCCACAGCCAACCGCGGCCCCACCACGTATGCCGCTTAAATGAACCGCGCCCCGACGTTGCGTAGCGTCGATTTAATGCGCCGGACCGTGCCGGTTTTCGAGCGCATGACGACGGTTTCGGTTTCGGCAAAATCGCCTCTGATACGGACGCCCTTGAGCAGCGATCCATCGGTGACGCCCGTCGCCGAGAACACGACGTCGGCCGACGCCATGTCCTCGAGCCTGAATTTCTTTCTGATGTCCGTGATGCCCATCTTCTCGGCGCGGGCACGTTCCTCATCCTTCATCGGCATCAGCCGGCCCTGCATTTGACCGCCAATGCAGCGGAGAGCCGCGGCGGCGAGAACACCTTCCGGCGCTCCGCCCGAACCCATGTAGATGTCGATGCCGGTTTCGCGCGGATCCGTCGTCCAGATGACGCCAGCAATGTCGCCGTCTGGAATAAGCTGAACACCGGCACCTGCTTCGCGCACGGCCCTGATCAATTCCGCGTGCCGGGGCCGATCGAGGATGCAGGCCATGATCTCGCCGATCGGCACGCCCTTGGCCTTCGCGAGCGCCGTGAGGTTTTCGAGAGGTGTCGCGTCGAGGTCTACGGTTCCGTCGGGATATCCAGGGCCGATCGCGATCTTGTTCATGTACATGTCGGGAGCGTGTAGCAGTCCGCCCCGCTCGGAGATTGCAAGCACCGCAAGGGCGTTCGGCATGGCCTTCGCACAGATTGTCGTGCCTTCCAGCGGATCGACCGCAATATCGACTTCTGGACCTTCTCCGATGCCGACCTTCTCGCCGATGTAGAGCATCGGCGCCTCGTCCATCTCGCCTTCGCCGATGACGACGGTCCCCCTGATCTCGACGCGCCCGAGTTCCCGGCGCATTGCGTCGACGGCGGCCTTGTCGGCAGCCTTTTCGTTGCCTCGCCCGCGTAATTGCGCGGCTGCGATCGCCGCCGCTTCCGTCACGCGCGCGACTTCGAGCACCAGAATGCGCTCAAGCCCCGGACCGTGCGTACTGTTATCGATGCCGTTCATATCTTACCCTTCCGCGCCAAAAGAAAGCGCCCAATTGCTCCGAATTTAAAGCTCTTCGATGCGTATCATCTGCGGTCGCTCGGTGACGTTGCCGTCTTTCTCGATGGTTTCGAGCGCCTTGCGCATCGCTTCTTCCGTCGTTTCATGTGTAATGATGATGACCGGCTGAGCCTTGTCCTTCGAGAGCTTAGATGCTGCGCCGGGCGCGTGGAGCGTCTGCGGGCGATGCTGAACGATGCTCTCGAGCGAAATCCCGCGATCGCCCATGCACCGGGCGACGGCGGCCATCGCGCCGGGTTTGTCGTAAAGTGCTAAGCGCACATAATAGGACCCATAGTGTTGATCGAGCTTGGCACGCTTATGCGGCTTGAGCTTGGCGGTCGGTGTGACGAAGGGCGGCACGATGAGATCGCGCGCGATGTCGAGGATATCTCCAGCGACGGCTGAGGCCGTTGGCTTGGCTCCGGCCCCGGCTCCAACGAGCAGAATATTGCCGGAAAAATCTCCATCGATCGCAACGGCATTCGTCACGCCCGATACTTCGGCAATGGCCGAGTCCTTATAGACGAGCGCCGGCGACACGCGCGCCTCGATGCCGCTCTCTGTCTCGGCCGCGACGCCTAGAAGCTTGATCCGATAGCCGAGGCTGTCGGCTGCTTCGATGTCGGCTTCAGTGATGGACTGAATGCCCTCGACGTGAATTTGATCGAAAGCCACCTTCGTACCGAAGGCAAGGCTCGTCAGCAGGGCGAGTTTGTGCGCGGTGTCGAAGCCACCGACGTCGAAAGTCGGATCGGCCTCCGCGTAGCCAAGCTGCTGCGCCTCCTTCAGCACCTCCGCAAAAGGCCGCTTCTCGGACTGCATCTGAGTCAGGATGTAGTTGCAGGTGCCGTTCAGAATGCCGTACACGCGCTTCACGCGATTGGCGCCGAGCGCCTCGCGCAGCGTTTTGATGACCGGGATGCCGCCTGCCACGGCGGCCTCGAAATTCAAGGCGACTCCGTTCTTTTCGGCCAGTCGCGCCAGTTCGAAGCCGTGCTTTGCAAGCAGTGCCTTGTTGGCGGTCACGACATGCTTTCTAGCCGTGAGCGCCGCCACGACGGCTTCCTTGGCGACGCCGTCCTCGCCGCCCATCAACTCGACGAACACCGCGTTCGACGGATCGCGAGCCAGCGCGACCGGATCATCGAACCAGGCAATTCCGGCGGTCGCCGCGTCGCGCGCCTTGGTGCGCGAGCGTGCGGAAATGCCCGTAACGCGGATTTCCCGGCCGACGATGTTAGCGAAGTGGGCGCCGTTAGCCGTCAGAAGTTCCAACAGGCCGGCGCCAACCGTACCAAGTCCGGCGATACCGAGGGTGAGGGGTTCCATGGGGGCGGTTATTGGCTTGCGGATTTCTGGGGGCGGGACACCGGCTGAGAAGGATCTGCCGACTCGGAGAAAAGCTTCTTGATCGAGCGCGCTGCCTGACGAATGCGCTGTTCGTTTTCGACGAGTGCGATGCGGATGAAGCCCTCGCCGTGCTCGCCAAACCCAGCGCCGGGAGAAACGGCGACGTCAGCCTCCTCGATGAGAAGCTTTGCGAATGCGACAGAACTGAGATGGCGAAAGCGCTCTGGCACCGGTGCCCACGCGAACATCGTCGCGGGGGGCGACGGAATGGCAAATCCTGACCGGCCGAAGCTCTCGACGAGCGCATCGCGGCGGCTCTTGTACATGGCGCGAATCTCATCGACGCAGTCTTGAGGCCCGTTCAGCGCCGCCGCGGCTGCCACCTGAATAGGCGTGAAGGCGCCGTAATCGAGATACGATTTGACGCGCGCCAAGGCGCCGATCAGCCGCTCGTTCCCGACTGCGAAGCCCATGCGCCAGCCAGGCATATTGTAGGTTTTTGAAAGCGATGTGAACTCGACGGCAATATCCTTGGCCCCCGGCACCTGCAGGATCGACGGCGGCGGATTGCCATCGAAGTAGAGTTCGGCGTAGGCGATGTCCGAGAGAATGATGATGTCGAGCTTCTTAGCGAGCGCCACCGCTTCCTTATAGAAGTCCAGGCCGACGACCATTGCGGTCGGGTTGGACGGAAATGACATGACGACAGCCAGCGGCTTCGGAATTGAATGCTGTACTGCGTGCTCGATGGCCCGCAGGAAATCGTCACCGTTACTCGCCGGCAGATGCCGTATCGCCGCCCCGGCGATAATGAATCCAAATGCGTGGATCGGATAGGTCGGGTTCGGAACGAGCACAACATCGCCCGGCGCGGCGATGGCCTGTGCCATGTTGGCAAAGCCTTCCTTCGACCCCAGCGTCGCCACGATCTCGGTTTCAGGATCGAGTTTCACGCCGAACCGGCGTGCGTAATACGCCGCCTGCGCCTTACGCAGACCAGGTATGCCCTTGGACGCCGAATAACGATGCGTGCGCGGTTTGTTGATCGTCTCGATCAGCTTGTCGACGATGTGCCGCGGCGTCGGCATATCGGGGTTGCCCATACCGAGATCGACGATATCGGCACCCCGAGCGCGCGCAGCAGTCTTCAAGCGGTTCACTTCCGCGAATACATAGGGCGGCAGGCGCTTGATGCGGTGAAAGTCTTCGCTCAAAAATTTTACCCCTCGGCGCCGGAACGGGGACGGCGCCATCATGGCGTCATCGGCTCGCAGCCCATGGCAATTCGTGGGCATCGGACGCCAGTATCTGTTGAGCTTGCCGCCGACTGCCGCCCTCTTTACGCCTGCCTGCCGCGTCCCGTCCAGTGCCGCGGGGCAGTACGTCCGGAAACGGCGTTGAAGAACTGGCATTCGCAAAATTTTTGCATTGCGAGGGTAAACGTGCCGCGGGTGTTTCGAGGCATCGAATACCTACTATTGAACGAAGGAACACCTGACCGATTCGGCTTGATCGGCGGGGCCCCAACGGGCACTGTCAGCTCGATGTTTTGGCAGACAACGCAGGATTCGCCGTCTCTGCGCCAAGCCGCCGTTTATGGAAAGTTTTTGACGCTGACATGCCGCAAGACAGCAACGAAACGCGTCCGCTTCTTTCGAGCTACATCATTCCCAATCCAGAAGAGTTCGCATCGAACTTTCTGAAAGCGTTTGAACGCGGCAGCGCCGCTCTTGCCCAGCTTGCGGCACGGCCGGACGCGAAACTCGGACCGTACACCCCAGCCAGCGAGTTTTCGGCCGCGACCGAGACGCTGTCGTCGCTGCTGCAGCCTTGGCTCTCCGATCCGCTCAAGCTGTCCGAAGCGCAGGGACTGTTCTTCAGCCAGTTCGCGGGGCTTTGGAACAACGTTCTCACACGCATGATGGGCATGGGTATTCCACCACTCATCGAGCCCGCGCCCGGCGACAATCGATTCAAGGACCCGGAGTGGAGTCACAATCCATTTTTCGACTTCTGCAAACAGGCTTATCTCTTGGCTTGCCGATGGGCGGAACAGCGGCTTGCGGAGACGCCGGATCTCGATGAGCGAGAGCGTCACCGCGCCGAGTTTTATCTGAGGCAATTGACGAGCGCCTTCTCGCCGACGAACTTCCTGGCAACCAACCCAGAAGTGCTGCGCGAGACGTTAGCGTCCAACGCCCGCAATCTGCTCAACGGCGCCAATCTGCTTGCCGACGATCTCAAACAATCGGGCGACCTGATGAAAATCAGCCAGACCGATGCCAACGCCTTCGAACTCGGACGCAACCTCGCGACAACGCCCGGCAAGGTCGTCTTTCAGAACGACCTTATGCAGCTCATTCAATATACTCCGACGACGGACAAAGTTCGCGAGCGGCCGCTGCTGATGGTGCCGCCGTGGATCAACAAATATTACATCCTCGATCTGACCGGCCCTAAAAGCTTCATCAAATACGCCGTCGATCAGGGCTTCACAGTCTTTGTGGTATCGTGGGTCAACCCGGACGAGCGTCTCGCGGCGAAGACTTTCGAAGACTATATCCTCGAGGGCATTCTTGAGGCCGTGCGTGCCGTTCAAGAGGAAACCGGCGTCGAGAAGATCAACGTGCTCGGCTATTGCGTCGGCGGCACCGCACTTTCGACCGGCCTTGCTTATCTCGCCCAGCGCGGTGAAGAACCCTTCAAGTGCTGCACGCTGCTCGCAACGCAAGTCGATTTCTCGCTCGCCGGCGATCTTCTGCTGTTCACCGACGATACGCAGCTCGATAGTCTCGAAACGCTGATGACACAGCGCGGCTTCCTGGACGGCTCCCGCATGGCCAACGTCTTCAACATGATGCGGCCGCGCGACCTCATCTGGCCTTACGTCGTCAACAACTACTTGCTCGGCAAGAAGCCCTTCCCGTTCGATCTCTTGTTCTGGAACCAGGATTCGACACGGATGGCGGCCGCCAACCACGGATTTTATCTGCGCGAATTCTACAACGAAAACCGGCTCGCACGCGGCGAGATGACGATTGGCGGCGTGAAGCTCGATCTCAAGAAGATTACGCTGCCGATCTTTTCAGTTGCCACCCGCGAAGATCACATCGCTCCGGCGGCGTCGGTTTTCCGCGGCGCGCAGATGTTCGGCGGTCCCGTAGAGATTGTGCTTGCGGGTTCCGGCCACATCGCAGGCATCATCAATCCGCCCGACAAAGTGAAGTATCAGTATTGGACGAAAGGCACCGCCATGACGAGCATTGCCGATTGGCAAGCATCGGCGGCGGAATTTCAGGGCTCGTGGTGGCCATACTGGATCGAATGGCTTTCGCAACAGGGTGGCGGCTGGATCCCCAAGCGGGTGCCCGGCGCCACGCTCGGCGTTATCGAGGATGCGCCCGGCTCATTCGTCAAAGCCCGCTGATCGTTGCGAACGTGCCGCCCGAAGCTTTGGCCTTCATGCCAACTCGAATTCGCCTTCGTAGTCGACGGGCCATAGAACGGTGAATTCCTCGCTGTTGAGCGTGCGAAACGCCACTGCGTTGACATCAAGTTCGTCCGAGGCGTCCTCGACGATGGGCTCGATCTTTTCCCAGACCTTGGCCGCATTCTTGGCGAGCAGGATGAGATTGGTCACACCGTCCCCAGGCTCGTGTCCGTCGACCTCGACGGCGGTCGATCCCGCAAGAGCATCGATCAGTCGATCCTCGAGCTCGATAACCTTTTCGAGCGTATCGTCGTCGTCACCCTGGAACTGCAATACGAGTTGATGGTTCATGGCCCCTTCCTGGCGGCAAATCTGAAATTTGCGGCGAACGTGTAGCCGAGACCGGCGCCGATGCCTTGCGTCTGATCCTATGACCGGTAGCCGCACCGCACGTGGCCAGGCTTTTCCGGCTCGACGCCATTGTCTTGGAACTCGCGGCACCTGCCGAAGCAGGAATTCAACGCAGCTCGCATCAATGAATGTTGGCGAGTATGCCGAAAAGCTTCAAGCCCGAAACGACTTCCGCGCCACTCCATAGCCTCTCTCGAGGCCAAATGAGGGAGGCATGGCACTTGCCGACAGGTCCTTTTAAGGAAGGGGGGTGAGCCCGTTGGGCCGCCGGAATCTGGCGGCACCAGACAAATGTGCAGACCGATAAGCCCAGGCCACTAGGCGGCGATTGTGAACGGCCGTCGGCGGCCGAAAGTCGCCAGGGGATCCAGAGGCTAGCCGAGGCCCGGCCGGTTTTTCAACCCGCCTGGCCGTCAACTGCCGGTCAGAGTTTGGCGAACTGGCCCGCTATACCGCAGCGCCACTTCCGGATGACCCAGTTCGGGTGTTCACCCGCCCATTTGGCCATCTCAATTTGGCCGTTCATCATGCATTGTTGGGCGTTGACGCTTTCGCCCTCGAAATTCAACGTCACGTCCTTGCAACGCGACGGCTGGTCTATCATGCAGACAGCAACGACAAGCTCTATCATAGGACCCCCAGGTGCAGGTCTGTGGACCACTTGTTGGAGTGATCCGGTTTACCCTGGGCGGTTCCTCAAAACGGCTTTTTGACTCTACGAGAGCATTTGCCAAAGTATGTCGGAAAAATAACGCGGCACAAGGAACTGGCTGTCGCAGGTAGCACCTGCAAGCGCCCCGCCATAACGGTTTGTAGACATCTGTTGCCCAAAATCCCCCATGTGACCCACCAAAAGCGTTACATTGCAGACACACTCGCGTAAGTAGACGCCGTTCCTTCCGCAGAAACTCAGCAGCAGGAAAGCAACAACCGATTCGATTTCTGCCCGAGCACGGCAGTGGCGGATTGTGCCGCCGCGCGGCTTCAGGCGATGTTGAACTGTTGTTCGGGGGCAAATGGGAATTCCAGTTCGGACGATGACAGTTCACGAAGCGCCTTCGAATCCATCGGCGTGGGAAAACGAAAATATACCCTGGGTGCCGACAGTTGGCTGGTTCGTGCGCCGGTCAGCGCTTTGGGTCGGCATCGTTGCTATCGCCGTGATGTTGGCGTGCGGTCTCTATGCGGTCGTCAGCAAGGCGGGGACAAGCCACCCGCGCGCCTCGGCCAAAACCACTGCGCCGTCCATCAAAACATAGCTGCGTCGTTCCCAACCAAAGACGGCCACTCTTCCGCAGCGCAGCGTAGCGGCCAAGCCTTCCGTCGCGGCCACTCGGGAGACACGAGTTGACCGATGTCAAATTTTTGAGCACACGCCCGCTGCGCATCCGCGCCTTCGGTTCCCAAGGTAGTCGGCAAAATACCGCCAGAGCCACCAGCGTTGTATGCGATATTCAACGGTCTCACAAAAGTCGACCCGCGGCTGCCGATCTGATCATTGATAATTTTGCTGCTCATTCATTTATTCGTGCGGCGCAGAAAATTACGATCCCTTGATCCGAACGGTCGCATCCCTCTATCATCACGACCGGCTTGAGCTGAGGACCGCGTCGGAATGACGGAGCAACAAAAGAAGTTTCCAGAGTTCTATGTCACGGCTCCGCAACCCTGTCCCTATTTGCCCGGCCGTCTTGAACGAAAACTCTTCACGCATTTAACGCACGACAAGCCGCCTGAACTGGTCGACCGCTTGCTGACGACCGGTTTTCGACGCAGTCAAAACATCGCCTACGTTCCTTACTGCGAAGGCTGCCAAGCTTGCGTCTCCGTGCGCGTGCTTGTCGACGAATTCCAGCCGGACCGTTCGATGCGACGAGCCTTGGCAAAAAATTCCATGCTCGTCGCGCGGCGTAGTTCACCGACCCCGACGACTGATCAGTTTAGCCTTTTCCGCGCGTATATCGACGCACGCCATAGCGATGGCGGCATGGCGGACATGACGATGCTCGATTACCGCATGATGGTCGAGGATACGGTGATCGAAACGTTCGTGACGGAATATCGCGAGAAGCCGAAGGATGCGAGCGATCTCGATTTCGACTGCTGGCCGCTAAAGGCGGTCGCGTTGTGCGATCGGCTGACCGACGGCATCTCGATGGTCTACAGCTTTTACGATCCGGACGAAGCCGATGCCGGTTTAGGCACGTACATGATCCTTGAGCACGTAACCTTCGCGCGTCGTATCGGCCTGCCCTACGTCTATCTCGGATACTGGATCGAGGGCTCGCGGAAGATGGCCTACAAGACGCGCTTCAAACCGCAGGAACGGCTTGGCCCCGATCGTTGGGAACGTGTTACATCCGACCGCGACCAAGGCTAAAGGCTGAGCGCTAAAGGCCGGGTTGCTCGCGCAAAGCTTGCTTCAGTGAATTTCCTTAGGCCTATCATTTGGCCCGCCGCTCGCGAGTTCGGCGTCTATTTTCTGGAACATGTAAGCCCACTTCGCGGTCTGCGTATCGACGAGAACCTTCATGCGCGCCCGCAATTCTAGAAGAACGGCGCAATCGGGCTTCGCCGACGTCGCTCCCTCCTGCCCCATGGACGCAATCGCGGACAGCAACTCGTCGGTCGATTGATCGAAGACCGCTGTTTTGTCATCGCGCACGAACGGTTTGGCCCGTTCGATGAACTCATCGTGAGTCCACTTCCGTTTTTGCTTTAGTTCGCGAAGCTTCTCCTGAAAAGCCGGCCTGTTCTTGGCGTTTAGATCGCGCAGAATCCCGGCAGCCTCCTCGACGACGGATTCGAAATCCTGCTTGGCGCACGTCGCCGGCGCAGCGTCGGCACGAAGCTCGCCGCTGTCCGCGATCGTGACGGCAAACACCGCCACAATGGCTGCCCCAATCTGAATAAAACTGCCCATGCTTCAAGTCGTATCGATGCGATATCGTGGCGGCAAGCGCAGGCAGTCAACACACGATTCAAAATCGCGGCCCGAACGAATTCGACCGTGGAAACCCTTTCGGAGCAACCCGTCCGGCTTGCGCCCGTTCGCCGACCCACTCGCGCAATTCCGACCAGGAAAGCGTGAACTCGCGGCCGGCGCTATCGAGCCACGTCAGCCCCTCCGACTTTTTGAATATGCGAGCGTCCGACAGGCCACCATCCTTGAAGCGCTGCAGGATGACGCCCTTGCCGCGCGTCATCTCGTTGACCTCGTCCAGCTTGAAGACGAGCAGCTTGCGGTTTTCGCCGATCGTCGCAATGTGATCGCCTTCGGCCACTACGCAGACACGTGCTTCGTCCGGCTCAGTCACGTTCAGGATCTGCTTGCCCTTGCGCGTCGAGGCGATGACTTCTTCTTCCGAAACGATAAAGCCGTAGCCGGCGGTCGATGCGATAAGCAATTTGCGCGTTGGATCGAGCACGAACATCTCGACGATGTCGTGGTTCTCCTCCAGGTCGATCATCAGGCGCACCGGTTCGCCGTGACCGCGCCCCCCAGGCAATGCGCCCGCTTCGAGCGTGAAGAACTTACCGTTCGTTGTCAGCAGAACAAGCTTATCCGTGGTCGACGCCTTGATCACCCGCTTGAGTTCGTCGCCCTGCTTGAACTCGAGCTTCGAGAGGTCTTCCGGGTGACCCTTCAGCGTCCTCAGCCAGCCCTTCTTGGACAGGATGACGGTAATCGGTTCTTTTTCGACGAGCGCCGCCGCAAGGTCGATCTCGACCTCAGGTGCATCGGAAAACGATGAACGCCGGCGACCGATCGCGGTCTTTTTCGAATAGCGCTCACGCGTCGCTTTCACTTCCTCGGAGATGCGCTCCCACTGCAGCTCTTCCGATTTCAAAAGCTGCTTCAGCGCGCGCAGCTCTTTCGATAGCTTATCGTGCTCGCCGCGGATTTCGATTTCTTCGAGCCTCGACAACGACCTGAGGCGAAGGTTCAGGATTGCCTCGGCCTGCACGTCGCTGAGTTTGAATTTCGCGATCAGCTTCGCTTTCGGGTCGTCCTCGCGGCGAACGATGCGGATGACCTCATCGATATTCAGGTAAGCGATGAGATAGCCGTCGAGCACTTCGAGCCGATGCTCGATTTTCTTCAACCGGAACGTCGAGCGGCGGACGAGTACCTCGATGCGATGCTCGAGCCATTGCGAAAGCACGTCGCGCAGCGACAGGACGTTGGGAATTTGCCCCGCCGACAGCACGTTCATGTTGAGGCCGACGCGAACCTCGAGTTCCGTCAGCCTGAACAAACTCTCCATCAGCAGTACAGGATCGACGGTGCGGCTCTTCGGCTCCAAGATGAGCCGGATTTCTTCAGCACTTTCGTCGCGCACGTCGCCGAGCAGCGGCAGTTTCTTCTCGCTCATCAGTTCAGCGAGTTTTTCAACCAGCTTGGCCTTCTGAACTTGGTACGGAATTTCCGTGACGACGATTTGGTAGCCACCGCGGCATGTTTCTTCATGCGACCAGCGGGCCCTGACGCGGAATCCTCCGCGGCCAGTCTTGTAGGCTTCGATCATAGCCTCGCGCGGCTCGACGATGATGCCACCCGTTGGAAAGTCCGGACCCGGGACCAGTTCGACAAGTTTTTCAATCGTGGCGTTCGGGTGCTTGATCAGATGCAGCAACGCCGCGCAGAGCTCATCGACGCTGTGCGGCGGGATATTCGTCGCCATGCCGACCGCGATGCCGGACGAGCCGTTGGCCAGCAGATTGGGAAACGCCGCCGGTAGGACGACCGGTTCTTCGACGCGGCCATCATAGTTCGGGCGAAACGCGACGGTGTCTTCATCGATGCCTTCCAGAATAGCGTTTGCGGTCTCGGTCAGGCGCGCTTCCGTGTAGCGCGGCGCAGCCGGGTTATCGCCGTCGATATTGCCGAAATTGCCCTGGCCGTCGACCAGCGGGTACCGCACGGCGAAATCTTGAGCCAAACGCGCCAGCGCATCGTAAATCGCCTGGTCGCCGTGAGGGTGCAAATTGCCCATCACGTCACCAACAATCTTCGCGCACTTGACGTAACCGCTCTCCGGATTGAGCCGCAGCTCGCGCATCGCATAAAGAATGCGCCGGTGAACGGGCTTCAGGCCGTCGCGCACGTCGGGCAGCGCCCGATGCATGATTGTGGAGAGCGCGTAAGCAAGATAGCGCTCTTCGAGCGCAGTTCTAAGCTCAACGGGCTCGATCGGGCCGTTGCCCGGTAGAATCGGTTTTGTCGTCATGGCCCGACGTAGCGCGCGTTACCGGACGTCTCAAGCCCCAGTCGTCGGGGCAGAAAGCCATAGCGGCAGTTTAGCACGCGTCAGCTCGGAAAATCGGGGCGGAGAGTGTCGAAGCGGCCACGACACGCAGCCTTCGGAAACGTACGCCATCGAGGAGAGGTATTCTGCTACCTCTGGCAGTAACCACGGAGCAACTTGCGATTAGCGGGGCCTGTGCCTGTCGCGCCGCTCAGCGCCAATCGTCGGCATAAGGATCACGGCCAGGCTCGTAGTAGTCCCGATCGTCCCAGCGCGGCCGCCGTTCTCTTTTGATCATCGTGCGGTCGCTCCAGGTCCGGTTGTTCGATGCACGATCGCTTGATGTTCGCGGCGGCGCCTTGGTCGACGCGACGACTTTACCGTGGAGCGAGCGAACGATGGTCACCTCCGTTCCGATTTTGACGAGCGACGCCAAATGCAGCACATTCTCGTTCATCATCCGGAAACATCCCGACGACTCGGCCTTGCCGATCGACTTGGGGTCATTGGTTCCGTGTATGCGGTAGAGTGTATTCCCGAGATAGATGGCTTTCGCTCCGAGCGGATTGCCAATGCCACCGAGCATGCGCTCCGGAAGCTCGGGCTTGCGCTCGCGCATGTCTGCAGGCGGATACCAGTCCGGCCAGTCCGCGATGCGCGCAACTTTCTCCATGCCGGTCCAGGCGAAGCCTTGTCGTCCGACGCCGATCGGATACGCAAACGCCGTCGTGGGGCTTGTCACGTAGTAGAGTTTGCGCCCGCCGGTGTCGATGACGATCGATCCTGGAGCGTAGGGACCGCTGAAGGGGATCTGCGGAGGCGCCACGGCGCGAATGTAAGGCCTCGGCCCTCCGCTGACGCCGGGAACTTTGCTCCGTTGCGCCTCTTCGGCTGCCGACGGCGCCGCGTCCCATTGCCCATAGTCGTCGAGGTCTTCATTGCGCCAAGTGCGCACACGGCGATCATCGGGCGCGCGGTACTCGTCATCGTCGCGGTCGCTGTAATCGCGGTCGCCGTTTTGCCGGTCGTCATAGCGGCGCGGATCGTCCTGATCGTAACGGTCGGTATATCGACTGTCGTAGCGGCCATCATCCCATTGCGACGGCGGACGGCGAGGTCCGTCCCACGGAGTCCAGTCTGCACTTTGCGCGTACGCCAGCGTTGACTGGCCTGCCAGCGCGCAAAATGCGGCAACCGCTATCGATATGCTCTTCATGGAAACCCGCAAACTTGATGACCCGTACTGCGGCGCAAACAACGCAGGCCGGTGATCGGTTCCGTCGGTCGAGATTGCCGCGGGATGTCGTTACGACCATGGCAGCATAGTGGCACGGAGCCCCGATGGAGCGGAAGCGGAACTCGTCGATTAACCCAGAAAGCCTGCCCTCCTCGCGCCGATGAACGGCCGAAGGTCTCGCGATTACCCAATCTCCTCGGCCGTCCTTGCCGCCAATGTCGGCTCATTCTTACGATCCTCCACTTGGCCACAGCGCCGGATATCGATACGTCTAGACCCTTCGACAGCGGCTTACTCGGCACCACTGCAAGTGGACGCATCGCCCAGCCAATCAAGTCGAGCAAAGCATATGGCACGTGGACGACCGCTGCTCATCGGCCTGCTGATCTGGGCGCTGTTGATGATCGTGCCCGATTTGGCGCGCGTCGTGCGTCCTTTGTCGTCGTTTGGTTTTTACGCCGACAACAACGGCATGGTCTATGACACGACCGGTCCGTTCGCCGACAAGACAGCTTCGCCCGCGTGGCGAGCTGGAATTCGCGAGGGCGATCAACTCGACCTCTCGCTCATGCACTGCCTGCCTTTCGACAGAGACCGATGCGCCAGCATCCTGACTGTGGTCGGCGGTATCCAGAACGTCCTGCCCGGCAGCACCATCAGGCTCGACCTCGCGGCAGCACCGGGCCAAGCCGCTAGACAGGTCACGATTGTCGCCGAACCCCGTACGCCGAACTGGCTCGTGCGCGGCGTGCTTTTCCTAGATCAGATCGCCGGAATTCTAGTAGTGCTGGCCGCCGCCTGGCTGGTGTGGGTACGGCCGGGCCCGATGAGCTGGGGGTTCTTTCTCTACGTCATCTGGTTCAATCCCGGGCAGAGCTTCGAGCTCTACGCGAACTTGCAACGCTGGCCGTTGCTGTTGCTGGCGCAGGACGTTGCAGGTTGCCTGTCGCAGGCCGCCGGATATGCGGGCCTGCTACTCTTCGTCATGCGCGCGCCAACCGACAAGATGCAGCCGGAGTGGGCGCCGTTCGAGCGTGCGCTTCCGGCACTGGCCACAATCATCGCCTTGGCGCTGATGGCCTCCTATGCCAGCGCGTTCGGCTTCAAGACCGAAACGCTGACGCGCGCCACAATCCTGTTCGGGCTCGTGATCACCGTTTGTGCAATCGTCATTTTGCTGCTGCGCCGACACACTTTGACGTCGAAGGACAATCAGCGCCTCCGGTGGGTTATCTGGGGATGCCTGATTGGCCTGCCTGCTGTCGTCATCGCCGACCTTGCGCAGTACACGGCACTGTTCACGTCGGTCTGGGACTTCTCGCCTCCGGAAGATCTCATCGGCCTGCTCTATCTCGTCAATGGCATCCTCTGCCTGTTCGTGTTCGAGGCGATCCGCCGGCCGCGCGTCGTAAACGTGGCAATCCCGCTTCGGCGCGTGACGGTGCTGGCGTTGACGATGAGCGTGCCGGCGCTGCTGCTGCATCGTGAGGCCGAACACTTCCAGGACAGACTCGAAGTTCCGGAGTGGGCTTGGTTCATCATCGCTGCGGTCTTCGTCTTTGTCATCGGTCAACTGCATCATTGGGCGGTCGAGCTGGCGGACCGCTACTTCAATCGCGGCATCGACAAAGCCGAGCGCGATTTGGGAGAAGCCATTCGGACGGCGAAAGATCCGGCAACGATCGATAATCTGCTTTCCGATGGCGTGCTCGGCGCACTGAAGCTCGTCTCGGCCATAACATTCCGGCGCAACGAAACGGTCTTCCACCGCTATGAGAACGGCGCCGGCTGGGGCGACACCGCGCCGCGTGATCTCCGGCTCGACGAAGCGGAGCTCGCACTGTTGTCGAAAGGTCTGCCCTGCAGGATCGATGATGCTGAGGCCAACAAGGCGGCGTTTCCGCCCGACCTCGAGAAGCCGATACTCGCCATTCCCGCCGCCAGCCGCGTTTACTGCTACGCAGTAGCGCTCTACGGACCGCACGAGGCCGGAACCGATCTCCACGCCAACGAACGCGAGATGCTGAGGAACCTTGGCAGCAACGCCGCCGACGCCTACGCGCGGCTCGAGAACGAACAGCTGCGCAGCGTCATCGCCGAACTTCAAGCGAAACTGCCGGCGAGCGGCGTACCGGCGTGACGATGACTTAGCCGGTCGCCATCACGACGCGATGAGATGAGAAGGAGTGAGTTGCCATGAACCGCACGGAGCTCCTTGCCAGCATTCCTGCGTTCGCGTCTCTCGCTGCCGACGACCTCGCGGCGCTGGCAAAAAGATTGGGCGAAGAGCGCTACGAGCCGTGCTGCACGATCGTCAAAGAGGGAGACGCCGAGTCGACGTCGCTTTTCCTCATCAACGAGGGCGAGGTCGAAGTTTCCCGCGGCAAGGACAAGAGCCGCGTGCTGCTCGCTACGTTGGGCCCCGGGCAGTACTTCGGCGAGTTGGCGCTGATCGACGGTTCGCCGCGCTCCGCGACCGTCACCGCCACAAGCCCCGTTCGCGTGCTCGTCCTCGACAGGCCGGACTTCGTCGAATTCATCCACCGCGACCCCGACGCCGGGATGCGCGTCATGGCCGATCTCGCGGCGCGGCTTCGCCACACGACCGATCTCGTTCAGCAGACGACCGAAGACATGCAGCGAATGGGCGGCATGGAAGCGCTCGACGCGCCCTACACCGACGCGCCGCTCTGGCAGATGATCCGCAAGCGCGCCGGCTGGCTTTCGGTCTTGTTCCTCGGCGAGATGCTGACGGCGTCGGCGATGGGCCACTTTGAGGATCAAATCCAGCGCGCCGTCGTTTTGGCGCTGTTCGTGCCGTTGATCATCAGCTCCGGAGGCAACTCCGGTTCGCAAGGAACGTCGCTAATCATTCGCGCATTAGCGCTGCACGAGCTGGCGCTGCGCGACTGGATTTGGGTTCTGCGCCGCGAGATTTTCTCGGGACTCGTGCTCGGCACCCTGCTCGGCGCCGTCGGGTTCGCGCGCATCGTACTTTGGCAACGCTTCGGTTGGGCCGATTACGGGCCGCACTATCTGGCGCTGGCGACGACGGTCTGGGCGAGCCTCATCGGCGTCGTCGGCTTCGGCGCAACGATCGGCAGCATGCTGCCGTTCGCATTGCGGAGGATCGGTTTCGACCCCGCCACAAGTTCCGCGCCGTTCGTCGCGACGCTCGTCGACGTCACGGGCCTCATTATCTACTTCACGATTGCATCGGTAATATTGCGCGGCTTGGTTCTTTGAGCATAGGACTGCATCACGTCGCGACGCCTACGGCAGTTGCGCTTGATCAATTCCGCCCTATCGACTCGGCATTAGGTTTCCTTCGATTTTTACGTACCGATGCCGTGTTGAACCAGGACCGATCGATTGAAAATGGCAACTCCAGCAACCGCTAAAAAGCAATTTTTCTTTACGGCATTGGCGGCCGCCGTAGGCGCTTTCGTGCTCGCATCGAGCGCCAACGCCCAGGAACCATCCGACGCGCCGATCATCCGTAACGAGCCGGGCAAGATGGAATCGAAAGCCCCCGATCTTGAAAACGGCCTGAGAGTCGCCCGGGCGCTATGCGCGACATGCCATCTGATCGGCGAGCCGCCGAATGCGACCGTGCCCGCGGACGTACCGAGCTTCGAAAGCATCGCCAATCGTCCCGATCAGTCGACCCAGCGACTAACGAACTGGCTGATCGAACCGCATGCGCCAATGCCCAATGTGCATCTGACACGCCTCGAGATCCGCGACCTCTCGGGATATATCCTTTCGCTCCGTAAGGAGAAGTGAAGCACGCGCTGGCGTTTTCCTGGCGCTCCTGCGCCTCCGGCCGGCTCTGCGAAGCAGAGTCGGAGGCGCCAAACAAAGCTCCGGCTCTGCGAAGAAAGTCGCTGCGCAAAAACAGTTCTGCTCCAGCACCTCCGGCCGGCTCGCGGAACGCGAGTCGGAGGCGCAAGTGGAGAAAGGGGCGGGTCGGCGACGCCTCGCGTTTTTACTTTTTGGATTCGGGATGCAGCGTTCACCGATCCGCGACACGCAACGGAGGTGGGCCTCCATTTCGATGATACCGCCATCCGCCCGCGCATTCCGATTTCCGATCGGGCGTTGAACCGCGATTTGCCCCTAAGGGCATGTCGCGGCCGGCAGACATCCCCTCCGCCACCTGGTTTAATCCGATACTGTCCGATCCCGTCCAAACCCAGCCCGCAGATCGCGCTATAACGCGAACAAATACTGCCTTTTCTGACGTCCGCATAGGCGTGGACAAGTCCAAATCAGTTTGCCCCATCCGCGAATTAGTGTGGGATGAACTGTGGGATGGCGCAGAGGAGGGCTGGAATGCGAGGGCAAGAAGCGAAAGTCGTCGCCGTGCCACGCGCCGAGAACACCGAAGCGGTGCGCGCCGTCGAGGCTTGGATTGAACTCGCGGGCATCGCCCCCAGCGAGCCGCTCCGCAGCATCACCAAGGGCGGGGAGATTGGCGGCCGGCTGCACTCGCAGAGCGTGTCGAAGATCATCAAGGCCAGGATTGGAGAGCACCTTGAGGTTCAAGGAGTGCCCGAGGTCAAGGCGAAGGTCGAAGGCGCTAAGTATTCAGGCCATAGCCTCCGCGTCGCGCGCAGTTAATCATACGCTTGAGGAACATCAACGCCGATGTATGGGGTCAGCCTAAAGGATAATCTAAGGTATATAAGGCGAGGCTCCAATGAGACGGCTCATTGTTGGTATAGGGATCATCTCGTCCAACCGTCCCTGGCGCAATCGGAGGGTGAACTACCCGTCGTCGGAACTGGATTTTTCGTTTCTGCCTCTGGGCATGTTTTGACGGCTGACCACGTAGTCCGGGACTGCCAGAGGAGTGGCCCCCTTCGACAGGACGGCCCCCGGCTCGGCCTTTTGAAGGGCGGCCAACTGAGCTTCAAAAGTCTCATCCACGCGCAACCGTAGCCACCGCGATTTGCGAGCCGGCTTGGTGTTTCTGGCCTTCGGATCATCTCTGTCGGTCCACGTCAGTTGCGTTTGAGGGCGGTGTGGTCCCCCTGATTTTTGGTGAGTGAAATCCCCGTTGCCGGGGAACAGTTGCTTACGCTGGCGTGGTTGCCTCGCCGGCATCGTCGCCGGGCTCAAACTCGCTCACGGCCGAGCCTCCCTTGCGATCCGCTGCACGACGCTAGACCCGACTCCGACGAGACGCCCCGTCTTGACGATGCCCGTTCCCTTGGCTAGCTCGTCGCGTATGGCCGCCTCAGTGGCTTTGCTGACCATCGGTCGCCCTAATGGCCCGGCCGGATTTCGTACCGTGCGTTTTCGCCCTGGCGATGCCAGCATTGACGCGCGCGACAATCATTTCCCGCTCGAACCCCCCGAACACGGCGAGCATCCCGAACAGGCCCGGACTGCTGGCGTCGTCGTATCGAGAGCCTGAGTGTGGATATAGAGCCCTGTCCCGGTATCTCGGATCGTTTGAAAGTCCTCAAAATACACGTAAGCCAGCGGCCGGCTGTTTGCATGTTCGACAACGAAGCTCTCGCTATGCTCAATGACGCGCCACGGCGCGGGAAACCTGCGGGGTTCGGCCGGCTCCGTCATCGCTTTCTTGAATTGCGCCAAATCTTGAAGCTGCGCCACAATCCCGGAATCGGTCCACGTGGTGGCACCCAAGCCGCGGGGATTTCGATAGGCACGTCCTGATCGTCGGGATGCCAAAGGACGGTTGTTGTTTCAGTGCCGTCGAAATCTACCGACGTGACGACGATCGGCGTCTTCTCCCGCAAACACTTCTCGATTGCCTCGAAGCCTTCAATCGTCTTCGGATAGATCCGGCTGTTGTTCGGTAGCCTGATGCTCATCGGCGCCTCGCGTTTCTGGATTGGTCGCCCAAAACGGGTGAGAGGGCCGCAATTGAAGTCGATTATTAACAGTCAGGCCGTGTCGTTCACATCGCGTTTAGCGCGGGATTTCGTTCGTGGTCCCAAGCGTCCGACGGCGTGAGCCCATTCTCGAACGCGCGTTGCCACGATTGTGGAGACCAATAAGTCTCGTGAGTCACGATGCCGTCGTTGCTGGCTATTGAGCGGATCGCAGCGGTGTATTCTTCCAGTGTCATCGCCAGCGTCACTCCGAGGGGTTTGTAGGTCCGTAGACACGGACTTACTTCACAAGGAGCGCGGGGACTGTCGCGAACGTGACAGGACAGCAGATGGCGAAGAGACGTGAAGCGGCGGGCTAGGCGGCCAGAAGATCTATCCCCTCCGCTGCGGACTGCACTATGCGCATGGCGTCGGCCGGAAATGAACGTGCGAATATCGCCGGGAGACTGCGCACCGTCTGGGGCGACGGCAGAATAGCGGTTGTATTTGGGGATCCAATGTACGGCCGTCATTGAGCCGTTGCGACGGTTATGACTCGATCCGCATAATCAGCCTAAGTGGCTTGGCAAAGGAACGGGTAGCGGTTGGATAGCGTGCCGTAGCTCGCCAGTCACAAGCGGCGAAGAAATGAAACGTAATCCGCGGACCTACGTTTATGTTAGACGAGCGCTTGCTGTTAAATGGATCCTCGGGACAAGCCCGAGGATGACAATGGCGGATGAGCTACCCTGAACGCGGACGTCTTTTACTTGAATAAAGAGGACAGCGAGAACGAAGAGGCGACGACAACAGGCGGGTTTTCGGCGATTTGCGGATAGGGCTCGTCGATATAGACGTTGATACCCGTAGCGCGCGTTTCCTTGATCAGCGAAGCGACATAGGCCCAGCCCTTTGGCTCCAATCCAATGCAGGCCTCGGACATTTCGCCCTTCAGGCGCACATGGATGGCAATATTTCCTCGCGCCAGGATGGCAGCGGTTTGCTGAGCGCTGAACCGGTCCTTGCTCCATAGTTTCCGCAAGTAGATACCGGCGACGTTCCGTTTGGTCCTCGGTCCCCAGCTCACCCGCCGATCCTGCTCCGCCGCGAAGGAGTATTCTCCCGGAGGCAATGGACCAACGGCTCTTGCAGCGAGGCAGTCTGGGTCGGGGTTGTTTCTGCAGACGTCTCTGCCGGAGATCCCCCAGGCGATCGTCTTGCCGCTCGCTTGCGGATTGTCGGAGACGATAAACAGGCGCCCGGTCTTGATCGTATAGCCGAGCTTGAAGTTCCGCACGGATGCAGGCACCTCGCTCACGACATCCTCGAACGGGTTGCAGATTTCGCCGCCGGTCAGCTTTCTCTCATAGCCATTGAGGTGAATGGTGACGAAGTCGACGTTCGGCGCACAGTCCCACTGAGGCACGCCTTTCTTGCTTGCGAGAGAAATGACCGGCGCCGTCGGTGCGGGCGGCAGTTTGGGCGCGGTCTTGACGGCCGGCTGCTTCGGAATCGCGAGCTTCGTAACCCAGCTCGACGAAGAAGCCTCCGGCGAACGTCTGACCTGTTCGCATCTGGCCGACAATTTGGGAGGTTGAATTTGTGTTGCGGCGAGCCGCCTCGCTACGGCACCGCTGGCTCCCTGCCGCATGTACGCTTGTATGAGGGCGAGCTGAACTTCGATCTGTTCCTGCGAGAGTTCGAATATGCAATCTTCGTAGATCTGATCGCCGACCTTGCTGAAGATGTCGGCAATTTGGTCTGCTGCCGCTGCAGATCCGACGTCGGTTTTTGTCGATTGCTGAGCCAGACCACAGTCCGCAGGCAACAAAAAAACGCTCGTCAATGATGCGAGCGCCGTCCTCTTGATTCTACTCAGAGACGTTTTTGAGACAATCGATGCCAGCCACGGTCCACGGGTGACCCGCATACTCGCCATTCGGCGGTCGCGATGGCGTAGCATGTGTCCCCTCGTCAATTGTGGCAGCGCGGACGGTATTCCGTCCGGCATCCGTACTGCACGAGTCGGGGCAAGACAAAGGCCCTGCAGGCGAATGCACTCGCCTTACAGGTGGATGGCTGCTCGCTCGCTTATCTCGATTTGCAAGCAAAGGCCGCCACAAGCCCGCCGCAACGCCGGCGCGGGCGGCCGGGTCGCGGAACGCGAATCGCCCGCAAGGTTAAAGTGGAATATTATCGTGCTTTTTCCATGGGTTTTCGAGCGTCTTGTTGCGCAGCATGTTGAGCGCGCGGCAGAGGCGCTTGCGCGTCGTTGACGGCTTGATGACTTCGTCGATGTAGCCCCGCTCGGCGGCAACGAACGGGTTCGCGAACCGCTCCTTGTATTCATCGATGCGTGCTTGGATCTTGGCGGGATCGCCAAGCTCGGCGCGATACAGAATTTCGACCGCGCCCTTGGCGCCCATGACCGCGATCTCGGCAGTTGGCCAGGCGTAGTTCACATCGCCGCGGATGTGCTTAGAGCTCATCACGTCATAGGCGCCGCCATAGGCTTTTCGCGTGATGACAGTGACTTTCGGCACCGTCGCCTCGGCGAAAGCAAAGAGCAGTTTGGCGCCGTGCTTGATGAGGCCGCCGTACTCCTGCGCCGTGCCCGGCAGGAAGCCCGGCACGTCGACGAACGTTATGATCGGAATCTCGAAGCAGTCGCAGAAGCGCACGAACCGCGCCGCCTTCCGCGACGCGTCGGAATCGAGCACGCCCGCCAATACCATTGGCTGGTTGGCGATGATGCCGACGGTGCGGCCTTCCATGCGCGCGAAGCCCATCACGATGTTCTTCGCGAAGGCTTCCTGGATTTCGAAGAAGTCGGCCTCGTCGACGACTTTCAGGATCAGCTCCTTGATGTCGTAGGGCTTGTTCGGATTGTCCGGGATCAGCGTGTCGAGCGAGGTATCGACGCGCTCCGGATCGTCCTCGGTCTGGATCGTCGGCACGCCGCCCTTGTTGCTGGTGGGTAGAAAATCCATCAGACGGCGCATCTGCAGCAGCGCCTCGAGATCGTTCTCGTAGGCCCGGTCGGCGATCGACGACTTCGTCGTATGCACCCGTGCGCCGCCGAGTTCTTCGGCCGTGACGTTCTCGTTCGTCACCGTCTTGACGACGTCGGGGCCGGTCACGAACATGTAGCTCGTGTCTTTGACCATGAAGATGAAATCGGTCATGGCGGGCGAATAGACGTCGCCGCCGGCGCACGGTCCCATGATGACGGAAATCTGCGGAATGACGCCGGACGCCAGCACGTTGCGCTGGAACACTTCGCCGTAGCCGCCGAGCGCGTCGACACCTTCCTGAATGCGCGCTCCGCCCGCATCGAAGAGACCGACGATGGGCGAACGGTTCTTCAGCGCCATGTCCTGGATCTTCATGATCTTCTTGGCGTGCGTTTCGGACAGCGAGCCGCCCATCACGGTGAAGTCCTTGGCGAACACGTAGACGACTCGGCCGTTGATCGTCCCCCACCCGGTTACGACGCCGTCGCCCGGAACCTTCGTCTTTTCCATGCCGAAGTCGGTGCAGCGATGCTCGACGTACATATCGAATTCTTCGAACGACCCTTCGTCCATCAGCAGTTCGATGCGCTCGCGCGCCGTCAGCTTGCCTTTGGTGTGCTGCACCTTTATGCGAGCCGGGCCGCCGCCGAGACGGGCGTTGTCGCGACGTTTTTCGAGCTCGGCGATGATGTCCTTCATGGAGCTGCCACCCTGCTGAATCTGATGCTGAAAGGGCTCTCTAGCATGGCACAGGTACAGCGCAAACGCTCAGATGTCGCGACGCGGACCGCCGCGCCTCTGCAGCCCTTGGCCGATGTGGCTTGGCGCTCATGGGGCCGGCGGCGGCGACGTGAGGCGCTGATTGAGATCGGCGATCTTAACCTCGATGAAGCCGGCACCAGTGATCGGCTCGATCAGCGCCGACCGGGTGCACGCGCCAGCCAGCGTCGTGGCGATGAAGTCCGCAATCGGATCTACAATGACCCGCTTGGCGCCGATGGTCTTCATGTGCCGCTCGGCTTCGGCGCGGCTGGCGAACACGTGCAGCACATTGCTCGAACCCGTCTTCGGGCTGGCGGGTGTGAGCATAGGCCCTTCGTCGCTTCCGACGAGAAAGACTTCGCCCCGCCCGCGCGCCGCATCCGCATAGGCTTGCACGGCCTCGACCTTGAGCCGGATTTGCAGATCGCGCGGATCGACCTCAGCCTCGATGGGATCGGAGAGCCAGTCGGTGCCGACAAGGCCCTTTGCGGTGGCTATGCTGGGCAGAATGTTGGCGGCGAAGGTGGTGAGCGGAATGTCCTGAAGGTCGGTGTTGCCGGCCAGCGCCTCGGCCCAGCGCCCGGCTTCGATCGGGCTTGACCAGAAGAGCTGCACGGTGCGCCCGGCAACTTTCTGCGAGGCGACGGAGGCGTTCTCTTCGTCTGCGAGGGTCAGCACGCGCCCTTCGCTGACGGCGCGGCGGACGAACCGGTCGCGTTGCGCAAGTTCCGGGATGCGCGGCGTGTGCAGCATGGGAAGCAGTCCCGAGCCGAATCAGTTTGCGGAAGTCTCTCTCGGAACCGGGTTCGCGGGCAAGCCGCATACTTCACGGGCCAAGCAGGACCAGAAACCGCCACGCTGCGTCGAACTCGGCACGGCGCGCCCGGCGCCGGGCGGCGGCTTCGGAGTCCTCGCCCCAAAGGTCGATCTGGTAATCCTCGTCCACGTGTGCCGCCGCCCATGCCGCGTCGGCATCGAGATCGCCGCGCGCCAGCGCGAGAGTCAAAAACGCCGAACCCATCAGTGTCGTCAGCACATGGAGGCCGGCAAGGCGAAAGGCATCGTGCGGTGTAAGAGCAGCCGCAACGGCGGCGAGTGTCTCGTCCGGTTGCTCGATGGGCATCACTCCGGAAACAACCTTCAATGGTGCGCCGAGTGTGGCTTCGGATGCGGCGATGACGGGGTCCCAATGCTTCGCCTGCAGTCGCGTGAGCTTTTCCGGCGCCTCGGCCCGGTAGCAGAGAAGATCGCGGCTTGCATACGCCGCGATATCGGCGGCGACGGCTCCGCGTGCATCGTCGACCGCGTCGATGGCCGTATTCGCGAAGCGCGTCAGCGGCATTCGCGTTGGATTGACCCTCTCTTCTTGCGCCCGCCACTCCTCGGCGATGGCCTCGGCCAACGGCCGCGTCGGCACCTCTAGTGTGCGCTTCTTCGGCGTCTTCACCGGCCTGCCGTCGAGCAAAATTCGAAACGGCGGACCATCGCTGACGCTTGCGTCTTTGTAGAAGCGGCGGGCGAGCGGCTTTGCCAATGTATCTTTGATGACGCGCGGCGGAGCGCCTGACGCGCGTTTCGACCCGGGGCTGCCGGGACCGTCCTTGGACTTCTTATCTCTCATGCGCCGCGGCCCGCACTCAGCACAATGTCGAGCGCTGCAGGCAGATCCTCGAAACGTTCGACCACGACGTCAGCACCCGCGCCGGCAAGCTCGGCAACGGTGTGGTAACCCCAGGCGACGCCGATGGCGCAGGCGCCGGCCGCCCGAGCCATTTTGATATCGTACGATGTATCGCCGACCATGGCCGTAGCAGCGGGCGAAGCGCCGGTTTCCCGCATTGCTTCGAGCAGCATCGATGGATGCGGTTTTGAAGGATGATCGTCCGCCGTCTGGATGGTTGCGAAGCTACTGTGCCAGCCTTCGCGATCGAACAGCCGATCGATGCCGCGCCGCGATTTGCCGGTCGCTATACCGAGAAGATATTCTTCGCGGCCGGCCAGATGCGCGATCGTTTCCTTGGCCTGCGGAAACAGAATATCCATCTCCGACGGATCGTGTTTCAATTCGCGGAAGGCGGACTTGTAGCGCTCGCCAAGCTCCACGCGTGTCGCGTACTCAGCCTCCGGCGCCAAAGCCGAAAAAGCCTCGGGTAGGGACAAACCGACGACGGCGAGTGTCCGCTCGCGCGTCGGCGGTATCATGCGCAGCGACTTGAACGCATGCTGCATCGACAGAACGATCCCCGCCTGACTGTCGACGATGGTCCCGTCGCAATCAAAAACGATCAATCTCATGGAGCGTTTCTACCACGCGACCGGCACGATGCAAATTTGAGTTGGGCACTCCTTGCGGGTAGACCAATCACCATTGCCATCCTCGGGCTCGGCCCGAGGATCCATTTCACCGCAAGCGTTTGTCCAACGATGGATCCTCGACCTAAAGCCGAGGATGACATTTGCAATGCCTGCAAGTGCTATTCCTGCAACCCTGATAGCTTAGTCGAACTTCCCGATGTCGAAACCGAGCAGTTCCCACGTTGCCGCCATATGCAGCGACAGCGGCGCCGTGACGTCGATCGGGCGGCCGGTTTTGGGATGCGGAATGACCAGGCGCCTGGCGTGCAGATGAAGTTTCTTGTCCATGTTCTCGGCCGGCATGTCGACGTCGCCTTCGTATTTGTTGTCGCCGACGATCGGGTGACCGATGAGATGCATATGGGCGCGCAGCTGGTGTTGGCGGCCGGTCACGGGCTTCAGCGACACCCATGACGCTTTGCGCCCCGCCCGGTCGATGACGGAATAATGCGTCGTCGCGTGCATGGCGCGGTCCTGCTCGCCCGGTTGCGCTTTGCGCACCTTATCGCCGTCCGGGCCGGAAGCTTTGACGAGCGCCGCCTCGACCTTTCCCTGCGGCGGCTTCGGCACGCCTTTGACAAGAGCCCAATACGTTTTTGCCGCCGAGCGCGTTTGAAATGTCCGGCCAAGCTTGGCGGCGGCTTCGCGCGTCTTCGCGACGAGAAGCACGCCGGACGTATCGCGGTCGAGACGATGGACGAGACGCGGGCGCTCACCGCCGAAACGATCACTCATGCCTTCGAGCATGCCGTCGAGGTGTTTCTTCGTCCCCGTTCCACCTTGCACAGCGAGGCCGAACGGCTTGTTCAGAACAAGAACCTGTTCGTCTTCATAGAGGATCATTTTTTCGACGGCGTCGCGATCGCCTTTCGAAATGCCGGGCGGGGCCTGTAATCCGCCACCGGTTTTTTTTGGCTGACGCACGACAGACGGGACGCGGATTTCCGACCCAGCGCTCAAACGGTCGTTGGCCTGAGCGCGTTTGGAATCGATGCGGATCTGACCGGAGCGCAGGAGCTTCTGCAGATAGGTGTAGCCGACCTCGGGAAAGTGCACGCGGAACCAGCGGTCGAGGCGCATGTCCACCTCGCCGTCACCGACCCGGATCGTTTCGACTTTGCCGGATACGGTCATGCCAGTGCCCAGCGCGATACCCAGAGCCCGACGAAGACCGCGAAGAGGCTCAGGACGACAGAGGCTACAACGTAGCTGAATGCGGCGCTCATCTCACCCCGCTCGTAAAGCGTCGCGAACTCAAGCGAGAAGGCAGAGAACGTCGTGTAGCCGCTGAGGATGCCGGTCACCAAGAATGTGCGGACCTCATTGGAGGCGTTGAATCGCAGCGCCAGCACCTCGATCAAGACACCCATCAGGAAAGAACCGGTTACGTTGATCGTCAGCGTCGCCCACGGGAATTCGATGAAGCCATGATGTGCAAATGCCCTGTTGACCAGAAATCGAATTCCGGCACCGATAGCGCCGCCCCCCGAAGCGAGCATGAACAACTTCATATAAAGTCCCTGAATTCACGACACGCGTTCCTATAGCGCCCGCGCACCGACAAAGGAAGCGGCCACCATCCGGCTCTCATGCAGCCCACACCAGCCAAGGAAAGACGCTTCGCCGCTTTTGGCGAATTCGAGAGCCACGCGCAGCGCCTCGTCAAAGTCGTCGCGCGCCACCTTTTTGGCAATGCGCCGGCGCAAGGCCTCGGCCCACAGGAATTCGCTGTAAGGGGTCACGTCCTTCGCGTAGCCGCCGCTGAACCGCAACTCGCCGGCGAGGCTGCGATAGGGATCGTCTTCGAGGTCCGCAACGCTTTTCGGAATTGCCGTGCGCGGCTGCCGCTTCCCTTCGCTATCGAACGGATGAATCCAGCCGCGGGTGTCGAGAAAGCTCCAGAACGCATCTTTGTCCAGCTTCCTCAAGTCGGCGACGAATGACACCAGCACGTCCTTCACGCTTTTTCGTGAAGAGCCCGCGCCAGATGGTGGTGGTCGATCACGTATGGACGATCCTTGGGACCGCGAACCACCGGGACCAAATGCCGGCCGAGAAACTCGGGCCCCTTCGACGGCGCCAGCGCCCGCCACTCATGCCTCTTGATCTCGACCTCGCGCATGCCGACCGTTATTTGCGTCGGCCTCAAATCGGCGACGGTGACTGGATGCAATATCGGAGAGATTGGTTGCGATTGTGAATGCCCATCTGCCATCTCGAAACCCCATCAACCGCGTTCGCGCTTGCGTTCAGCGCGAAGCTTCGCCCAGTAATCAAGTCGCTTCTTGATCTCACGTTCGAAGCCGCGCTCGGGCGGATCGTAGAAGCTCGGACGCTTTTTGAATTCGTCGGGGAAATAGTTCTGCCCCGAAAACGCGTCCGGCTGGTCGTGGTCGTAGAGGTAATCCGAACCGTAGCCTTCGTCTTCCATCAGCTTGGTCGGGGCGTTGAGGATCGTCTTCGGCGGCGACAGCGATCCATGTTCCTTCGCAGCACGCATCGCCGCTTTGTAGGCGACATAGTTGGCGTTCGATTTCGGCGAGGTCGCCATGTAGATCGCGGCCTCGGCGAGTGCGAGTTCGCCTTCCGGGCTGCCTAGGAAATCAAATGCCTCCTTAGCCGCGTTGGCGATGACAAGCGCCTGCGGATCGGCAAGTCCGATGTCCTCGACCGCCATCCTGACGAGGCGCCGCGCGATGAACAGGCGATCTTCGCCGCCGTCGAGCATGCGGCATAAATAATAAAGCGCCGCATCTGGATCGGAGCCGCGCACCGACTTATGCAGTGCCGAGATCAGGTTGTAGTGCCCTTCGCGTGATTTGTCGTAGAGAGGCGCGCGCCGCTGCACGAGCCGGACAAGCGCCTCGCGGTCTAGCGGCTTGCTCTTTACCGGCACCGCCGCATACACATCCTCGGCGAGATTAAATATGGCGCGGCCATCGCCGTCGGCCATGCCTTTGAGAGCTTCGCGGGCATCAGCATCGAGCGGCACCGGCCGCCCCATCTCCTCTTCGGCGCGCTTCAGCAAAGTTTCGAGCGTCGCGTCATCGAGCCGATTGAGCGTCAGAACGTTGGCGCGCGAAAGGAGCGCCGCATTGAGTTCGAAGGACGGGTTCTCGGTCGTCGCTCCGACGAGCGTTATCGTGCCGTCTTCCATGTGCTGCAGGAAGGAATCCTGTTGCGAGCGATTGAAGCGATGAATTTCATCGATGAAAAGCAGCGTGCCTCTGCCTTGCTCGCGTAGCACCTTGGCGCGGTCGAAGGCTTTCCTGAGTTCCGCGACGCCGGAGAAAATTGCCGATAGCTGCTCGAACGCCAGGTTCGTCTCGCCCGCCAAGAGCCGGGCAATCGTCGTTTTACCGGAGCCGGGCGGGCCCCAGAAAATAAGGCTCGGTACGCGGCCGCTGTTGAGCATCCGCGTCAGCGTTCCGTCCGGCCCGACGATGTGATCCTGGCCCACGACCTCTGCGAGCGACTTCGGCCGCAGCCGGTCGGCCAGCGGACGCGGTGCGCCTTTTTCTAATCCCGCTGCTTCAAAAAGATTGGCCATAGGCGGCCAATATAGAGGGCCCACCGCGCCGATCCAATGGCAAGCCGGGGCCGCGGCCAGCATGTGACAATAGCGACGTCGGCCAGACGCGCTTTGAAGCGCGTCGCAGTCCGGGATTCAGCTCACTTCAGTTTAGTCGCGCACGGCGACGTTCACCGTTTTCGCGACGCCCGACGACGCGCCCGAGAGATCGGTAACCGTCACGTCGAATTTCGCCGTCGCGGCTTCCGAGCCGTCGTGGGCGAAATAGACGCGCCCGCTCTCGAGATCGGCCTGCGAGAAGGTGCTGACCGGCTGTTTGGGCATCGTGTCGAGTGTCACGAACCCGTTAGCTGCATTCGAGATTTCGAAGGTCAGATCTTCAGGCTTGTCGTCGGGATCGAGTGCGTTGAGATCGGCGAGCGTGATGCGCACCGCCCGGCCCTTCGAAACGGTGAGATCGAGATCGCCGCCGATTGAAGGCGGAATGTTGCGAACGTTGGCGATCAGCTCGCCGCCCTCTTCCATCGACATGCGGCCGTACTTGATATGGCCGGAAGCGGTGCCCGTGCTCTTGATCGCAATCAGCTGCTGAACCCGCACGTCGCCCTGCAACATACCGCGAACTTCGGCGCTTTCGGATTTGACCTGGCCGAAAAGCTTGCCGCCTTCCTGAACGACGACTTCGGAGGCGGTAACGCCGCCTTCGACGTAGCCCCAGATTTCGACCCTGCGACCGCTCTTGACGTCACCTTTAAGCACGGCGCCTTCGCCGATGATCAGCAAACCTCGATTGTCGGACATCGGCAAACTCCCGTAACGGAAACATTACTGCGAGTAGCGTCAGCCACGATTTTGTCAGCTTCTCGACGGTCAACCAACTTTCGTCGAACGCTCGAGGTTAACCTTATTTCGCATGGCTTATCCCGGCACCTGGAGCTGAACCACGCGGCTGCCGCGCTTGACAGAGATCTGCCAGAGCCTCTGGCGCTCGGAAAGCAGTTTCTCAGCGTCGGTCACGCTGTCGATTTTCTTGCCTTCGATTGCGACGATGATGTCACCCGGCTGGAACCCGAGGGTCTGGGCGGCGGAACCGCTTCTGACCGATGTCACGGCCACGCCCTGGGTATCATCGATCCCCAGCTCGTCGGCGACAGATGGCAGAATGTTGGATAGCCTCGCCCCATCGAGCGGATTGTTGCCGGAAATATTTCTCGCGTCGTTGCTGCCAGGCTTTGGAGCGCCGATGAGCGGAAGATAAATTTCGACCGGCCGCCCCTTGCGTATCGCGGTTAGGCGCGCCGTCTGGCCGATGCCTTTTGTCGTCAGCCGGTAGTAGACGGCCCGCGCGTCGGCAACCTCGACCTCGTCGACGTGTGTAATGACGTCTCCCTCCTTGAGCCCCGCGCTCGCCGCCGGGCCTTTGTCATAAAGGCGGGTCACAACGGCACCGGTGATGCGATTGAGACCCAGACCCTCGGCGATGTCGTGAGTCATCGCCTCGAGTTTTGCGCCGATCCATGGCCGCTCGACCTTGCGCCCGTTCAAAGCACTTTCGGCGTAGACGCGGACCAGGTTCGACGGGATCGCAAACCCGATGCCGACCGAGCCCCCCGATTGCGAATAGATCATCGTGTTGATTCCGACGAGCCGCCCGGCCATGTCGACCAGCGCGCCGCCGGAATTGCCCGGATTGATGGCGGCATCGGTTTGGATGAAAACCTGGCTGTCGGATTCTGCAACTTCCGAGCGCGACAGCGCCGAGACGATGCCGCTTGTCACCGTCTGGCCGACACCGAACGGGTTGCCGATAGCCAGCACCAGGTCGCCGACCTCGAGGCTGTCGGAATCATCAAATTGCAGATACGGAAATTTCCCGTCGCCGCCCTCGATCTTCAGAACGGCGATATCCGCCTTTTCGTCCTGCGCAATCAGCTTGGCGTCGTACTCGCGCTTATCCGACAGCGCGACCCTGATTTCCGTTGCACCGCGAGCCTTGACGACGTGATTGTTTGTTACGATGAGCCCTTCCGGATTTATGATAACGCCGGAGCCGAGGGAATTCATGACGCGCTCGGTCGGCTGGCCTAACGCATTGCCGAAGAACTGCTGGAACCACGGGTCCTTCGCGAACGGCGAATTGAACGTCTGGACGCGGGTTCGCACATAGACGTTGACGACCGCGGGCGCCACCTTCCGCACAATCGGTGCATACGAATATTGCACGGCCGCTCGCGAAGGCGGCGGCACTTTCTCGGGCGACGGCAACCTTTCTTGAGCCCACGTCAGACTCGTCGATCGCAGGAGACTGGGCGCAAAGGCGCCGGCACAGGCAACAGCAGCGAGGACGTAAATCCAGGTCTTTTTCATCGTCATGGGTGCTCGTCGATAAGCCCGCGTTCGGGCGACGTTTGGCTAGCAACGGCCGCATCGATCAGGCCGATTCGGGAGAAAAGTAAGGTGGGAGCGCGGGCTAGATCAACCTAAGGTCTCGTAATGATCGGATGGCGGCCGTTGCTGCCTCGTCGGCGCTTCTGAGGCTTAGCCCCAGGCCCGCCTTCGCCCGCGCATTCGTGTAATCCTTCATCTCGCCAAGCTCCGGCAGGATCGTCCGCATTCGTTTGTCAAAGATCGCAAGTGCCCTGACGACCACGTCCGGAAGCTGGAACTTCGGTGCTTTGGATTTGAGGTCGGGCAACTCGCGCACCAGGATGCGGCCGAGGTCATAAAGTCCGAGCTGGCCCTCACCGATCAGATATCGGTTGCCTGCGGCCTCGGGACGAAAGGCTGCCTCGATGTGAGCTGCGGCAACGTCGCGCACGTCGACGACCTGAAAGCGTATGCTAGGAACGGCGGGGTAAACACCGCGTGCCATCAGGCGATAAAGCTCGTGCGAAGTCGAAAGATCGGCGTCGAGCGCGGGGCCCTGCACGAAACATGGGTTGATGACGGCGAGTTCCGGGGCGCCCGGCGTCGACTTGATAAAATGCCAGGCCGCTTTCTCGGCAATCGTCTTCGACTTGATATAGGGCGTGAGGTCGTTGCGCGTCTCATCGGTGAAATCGGCTTCCGAATAGATGTGCCTGGCGGGTAATCCGCTGCCGTAAAAGATTGCAACGCTCGACGACGTGAGGACGACACGCTTCACTTTGACTCGCGTCGCCGCTTTTAGAACGCGAAGCGTTCCGTCACGTGCCGGCCGGATGACATCATCTGGGTCATCGGGCTGAGCTATCGGAAACGGCGATGCCATATGCAGGACGACCTCGGCGCCCTCAAGTGTGACGTCCCAATCGTCATCAGAGAGCAAGTCGGCACGGGCGAAATTTAGGCTTGCGGGATCGGCACCTGCGCGGGAGACGGCGCGGCGCACATCATCCGTGCGGTTCATATTCCGAACTGTACCCAGCACCGGATGGCCCCGCTTCAAAAGCTCGGCAATTGTGTGCTTGGCGATGAGCCCCGTAGCGCCCGTTATGACGACTTGTGGGTTCGAAGACATGGTGCTCTGGCCCCGGCTTGCGCCCTTGAGGGCGCGCGTTCAGCCGGGATAGTCATGCTAAATGCGGGCAAAAGGCAACGGCGTTGAATTGATGCGTCGCGGACCTTCAAAGCAAAACCCCGGCGTTCTCGGTGCCGGGGCTTTCAATTCCTACAGTGTTGGGATGCCGAAGCCTCAGTCGGCGCTCCCCTGCTCGGCGACCTTCGCTTCGTGGCGGGCTCTATCTTCGGCGCCTTTTACATTTGTGTCGCGATCGACGAGTTCGATGACGGCGCGCGGAGAGGCATCGCCGTAGCGGAAGCCCGCCTTCAGCACGCGCGTGTAGCCACCGGCGCGCGCTTTATAGCGGGGGCCGAGCACATCGAAGAGCTTCTTGACCATGTCCTCGTCGCGCAACCGGGCGGCAGCGAGACGGCGCGAATTGAGATCACCCCGCTTGGCGAGTGTGATGTACTTGTCGACGACGCGCTTCAGGTCTTTCGCCTTCGGCAGCGTCGTGATGATTTGCTCGTGCTTGATGAGGGCCGCGGCCATATTCGAAAACATCGCCTGGCGATGGCCGACGTGGCGGCCGAAACGACGGCCGAGTTTCTTGTGTCGCATCGTGTCTTATCCTTACATTGTTGGCCCGCCGCGAGCGCGGAGGGCTTGAAGTCACCGTTGGCTTTCACCTTCGGTTCGGCGCGGGAGGTTCTATGGCCTCACCTTCGCCTCCGCCTCTTCCCGCATAACGGGAAGAAGAAATTCGATCTCAGTACTGATCTTCGAACCGCTTCGCCAGTTCGTCGATGTTATCCGGCGGCCAGTTCGGCACTTCCATGCCGAGATGCAGACCCATCGTCGCCAGCACTTCCTTGATCTCGTTCAGCGACTTGCGCCCGAAGTTCGGCGTGCGCAGCATTTCCGCTTCCGTCTTCTGGATCAGGTCGCCGATGTAGACGATGTTGTCGTTCTTCAGGCAGTTGGCCGAACGCACCGAAAGCTCGAGCTCGTCAACCTTCTTCAAGAGCGCTGCGTTGAACGCCAGCTCCGGATGGCGCTGCTCTTCCTGCGCCTTCTTCGGTTCTTCGAAGTTGATGAAGACGGCGAGCTGATCCTGCAGAATGCGCGCTGCGAGCGCCACGGCATCCTCAGGGCGGATCGAGCCGTCGGTTTCAACGACCATCGTCAGCTTGTCGTAATCGAGGATCTGGCCCTCGCGCGTATTCTCGACCTTGTAGGAAACCTTCTTGACCGGCGAATAGAGGCTGTCGACCGGAATAAGACCGATCGGCGCGTCCTCGGGACGGTTGCGGTCGGACGCAACGTAGCCCTTGCCGATGTCAGCGGTGAATTCCATGCGGATCGACGCGCCCTGGTCGAGATGGCAGATCACGTGGTCGGGGTTCAGCAACTCGACCTCGGACGAGGCCTCGATGTCCCCCGCCTTGACCGGCCCTGCGCCTTCCTTTTTCAGGACCATGCGCTTGACGCCATCCGAATGGATGCGCAGCGCGATTTCCTTGATATTGAGAATGATATTCGTCACGTCCTCGCGGACGCCAGGCACGGAAGAAAACTCGTGCAGCACGCCGTCGATCTGCACGGTTTTGATGGCCGCGCCTTGCAGCGATGACAGAAGCACGCGGCGCAGCGCGTTGCCGAGCGTCATGCCAAAGCCACGCTCGAGCGGCTCGGCGACGACGGTCGCGGTACGCGAGCGGTCACGCCCGCTCTGAATTTCAAGCTTCGACGGCTTGATCAGGTCTTGCCAGTTCTTCTGGAGAACGTTCACGAAGGACCTCGTCTCGGTTCTGGCGCGGGCGGGGGAACAACCCGCGCGACATCGGTGGACTTGAACTTTTTACGCTTCCGGGCGCCGCAACAATGCGCGGCGCAAAATATGTGTTCTTAGACGCGGCGGCGCTTGCGCGGCCGGCAACCATTGTGCGGGATCGGCGTCACGTCGCGAATGGACGTGATCTGAAAGCCGACCGACTGCAGTGCGCGAAGCGCCGACTCGCGCCCGGAACCCGGACCGCAAACCTCGACCTCGAGAACCTTCACGCCATGTTCCTGCGCCTTCTTGCCGGCATCCTCGGCAGCAACCTGGGCTGCGTAAGGCGTCGACTTTCTCGACCCCTTGAAACCCTTAGTGCCCGACGACGACCAAGCGATCGTGTTGCCCTGCGCATCCGTTATCGTGATCATCGTATTGTTGAACGACGCGTTGACGTGCGCGACGCCCGACGAGATGTTCTTCTTTTCGCGCTTTTTGACTTTGCCGCGCCCAGCTGCCGTTGCTTCCTTGGCCATTACAAGTGGTGCTCCTGGCCCCCGCAATCCGGAGGCGATATTCGAGTTGCGTGTGCGATGTCCGCACGCGTGAATTGGTTGTGCGCCGTACTACTTCGTCGCCTTCTTCTTACCGGCGATCGCAACGGCCTTGCCCTTGCGAGTACGAGCGTTGGTGTGGGTGCGCTGGCCACGGACCGGAAGACCCTTGCGGTGACGCAGGCCGCGATAGCAACCGAGATCCATCAGCCGTTTGATGTTGGTCTGCACCTCACGGCGCAGGTCGCCCTCGACTGTATAGTCGCGGTCGATTGCTTCGCGGATCTGCAGCACCTCTGCGTCCGTCAGCTGGCTGACGCGGCGCTCGGCCGGAATGTTGCACTTCGCGCAGATCTGCTTCGCGAAGTTCGGCCCGATACCGTGAATGTAGCGGAGCGCGATTTCGACGCGCTTGCCGGTTGGAATGTTGACGCCTGCGATGCGGGCCACTGTAGTCTCCTGCCTCTGTCTCGTCGTATTGGGGTCATCTTACCGTCGATCGATGTATCGGCCCTGGAGAGCGGAGCTTGGAGCCGCCCTGAACCCGTGCCTCAGGTACCAAAAGGCGCAACGATCACGGCACCGGGGCTGTGGCCCAGGGTCCGGATCAAGTTGAGCCTTAATAGAAAAGTGGGGTGTTTTAGCTCGGTGGTTTCCTTCCGTCAATGCGCGCTTTTACTTCAAGCAACCTGGAATTCCTTCAAGAGTTCGTCGATTTCTTTGCTGACCTCTTCGATCGGTGCCATGCCATTAATCTGCTTCAACAAGTTGTGAGCAAAATAGTACCCGATCAGCGGTGCCGTCTCGCGGTAGTAGGCCATAAGCCGGGTCTTTAGCGCCTGGGCATTGTCGTCGACCCGGGCGGTGCCGCCTGCGGAAACCGTGTCGCGGGCCCGGCATTCGATCCGATCGGCCATAGCCGTATCGTCGACTTTGAGCTCGATGACGCAGTCGATCTTGCGGCCCTTGGACTTCAGTAGCGTGTCGAGTGCCGCTGCCTGCGGCAATGTGCGCGGGAAGCCGTCGAGAATGAAGCCGCGAAGGCAATCAGGCTCTGAAATGCGATCGGCAATAATCCCGATGACGATCTCGTCGTGCACGAGACCGCCTTCGGCCATGATTTTCTTCGCCTTGAGTCCGACTGGCGTGCCGGCCTTCGCCGCGGCGCGAAGCATGTCGCCGGTCGAAAGCTGCGGGATGCCGAGCTTGTTGGAAATCAGCTGTGACTGAGTTCCTTTTCCAGCGCCAGGCGGTCCAAGCAGCATCAGGATCATCGGCGCGTTCCGCGAAGCTTTGCCTTTTTGATCAGGCCTTCATACTGCTGCGCCACGAGGTGGCTCTGAATCTGCGAAACCGTATCCATCGTGACGCTGACGGCGATCAGCAACGAGGTGCCGCCGAAATAAAGCGGGATGCCTGCATACGACGTAAGAATCTCAGGCAGTACGCATACCGCTGCCAGATAGAGGGCGCCGATGACCGTGATGCGCGTCAGGACGTAGTCGATGTATTCGGCGGTCTTGTCACCTGGCCGGATACCGGGAAGGAACCCGCCGTACTTGCGAAGATTGTCCGCGGTCTCTTTCGGATTGATGACGACGGCCGTGTAGAAGAACGCGAAGAAAATGATCAGCAGTGCATAGACGAGGAGATGAAGCGGCTGACCGCTTCCCAGCATCGCAACGGCCGTATTCAGCCATTCCGGCCCTTGCCCCGCGGTAAACTGTGCGACCGTTATCGGCAGCAGCAACAGCGAGGAAGCGAAGATCGGCGGGATGACGCCCGACGAGTTCAGCTTCAACGGCAGGTGTGACGCCTCGCCCTGAAACATTTTATTGCCTACCTGGCGTTTCGGATATTGCACAAGCAGTCGTCTCTGCGCTCGCTCGAAGAATACGATCGCGGCGACGACGGCGAGCGCCAGGGCCAGGAAGAAAACAAGCACGCCGGGAGAGATCGACCCAGTGCGCGATAGCTCGAACAGCTGCACCAGCGCGCCCGGAAGACCGGCCACAATGCCCGCAAAGATGATCAGCGACGTGCCGTTGCCGACGCCTCGCTGCGTAATCTGCTCGCCGAGCCACATCAGGAAAACCGTACCGCCGACGAGCGTGATCACCGTCGTCGCGCGGAAGAAGAATCCCGGATCGAGAACGACGCTGCCTGCGGCGTTCCGCGATCCCTCAAGGCCGACGGCGATGCCGTAGCCCTGCAGTGCCGCGAGGATCACCGTCATGTAGCGCGTATACTGGTTGATCTGCTTTCGGCCCGCCTCGCCTTCCTTCTTCAATGCCTCGAGCTTCGGCGAGATCGACGTCATCAACTGCATGATGATCGAGGCCGAGATGTAGGGCATGATGTTGAGCGAGAAGATCGCGAGCCGTTCCAGCGCGCCGCCCGAGAACATGTTGAACATGCCGAGGATGCCGCCGGACTGCGACTTGAACGTCTCGGCAAATGCCGCCGGGTTGATGCCCGGCAACGGAATGAACGTGCCGAGGCGATAGACGATGAACGCGCCGACAGTGAACCACAGGCGACGCTTCAAATCCTCGGCCTTGGCAAAAGCGCCAAGATTGAGGTTGGAAGCAAGCTGCTCGGCAGCGGAAACCATTCGTGTCTTCTCCTAACCATCGCAGATCACCGTTAAGGCAATGCCGCAACTTGGATCCGGTTCACGCCTCCCGGCAGGACCGGATGACAGTGCGTGCGACAGGCGAGCTTTCAGCCTGATCACGCGGACCGCGTTATCCCTCGGTCTTTGCAGCGGCAGGCTTCTTGCCCGACGCCGCCTTCTTGGCCGCGGATTTCTTCCGCTTGGCTTCGTCGGCAGCTAGTATCTTCGTCTCGATCACCGTCACGCTGCCGCCGGCCTTCTCGACCGCCGCCTTGGCCTTGGCGCTCGCATGATTAACCGTGATCGAAATCTTGGCTTTTAGGTCGCCCTCGCCCAGAAGGCGCAGGCCATCCTTTGCGCGGCGTAGGACACCGGCCTCGATCAGCGTCGCAACATCATGCGCCTTTGAAGCATCGAGGTGCTTCTCATCGATTGCCTTCTGCAGCGCGCCGACGTTGATTTCGTTAAATGATTGCGGACGCCACTTGTTGAAGCCGCGCTTCGGGAGCCGGCGATGCAACGGCATCTGGCCACCTTCGAAGCCGCCGATCGCGACGCCCGAGCGAGCTGTCTGGCCTTTGCCGCCGCGTCCGCCCGTTTTGCCGAGGCCCGAACCGATGCCCCGTCCGATGCGCACGCGAAATTTGCGAGCCCCGGGATTGTCTTTGATGCCATTGAGCCGCATGGACCCAAGCTCCTCTTTCATTTGCGCCCGGCGACTCCCCTCCGGGGAGCCGGCCGCCGTGCGCGTTGAGTACTTCATTTGCGCCCGGCGACCCCCTCCGAGGGAGCCGGTCGCCGCACGTTATTTCCCGTCCACGACCTGCACGAGATGCTGAACTTTTTTCAGCATACCGCGCACGGCCGGCGTATCTTCAAGCGTCACCCTGCGGCCGAGCTTGTTGAGACCAAGGCCGATCAGCGTTTGAGTCTGCCGTTCTGGCCGGCGGTTCGCGCTACGAACCTGCTCCACTGCAATCGTCTTCTTCGCCGCCATATCGTTACCTCGAGGTCACTTGTGAAGCGCCTTGTGACGGCGCCTCGAAACTTTCAAAAATTGCTTTAGCCTTCGGTGCTCGCCTCGGCAGCCGAGCCGTCACGGCGCCGCGACACGATATCGGAAACCTTCTTGTTCCGACGTGCCGCAACCGAGCGCGGGTTTTCCTGCGCTTTGAGAGCGTCGAACGTGGCCCGGACGACGTTGTAAGGGTTTGTCGAACCCATCGACTTTGCGACGATGTCGTGCACGCCGACCATCTCGAATACAGCGCGCATGGCGCCGCCCGCGATGATGCCCGTACCGGCAGGCGCCGAGCGCAGAATGACCTTGCCTGAGCCATGCCGCCCGACGCTGTCATGATGCAGCGTGCGCGCATCACGAAGCGGTACACGCACCAGACCGCGCTTGGCAGCTTCCGTCGCCTTGCGGATGGCTTCCGGCACTTCACGCGCCTTGCCGTGGCCGAAGCCGACCCGGCCCTTGAGGTCACCAACGACAACGAGCGCCGCGAAGCCGAAGCGCTTACCGCCTTTGACGACCTTGGCGACGCGATTGATGTGCACGAGCTTGTCGGTAAACTCGCTGTCGCGATCCTCACGATCTCTGCCACGGTCTCTCTGGGGTCCACGTGCCACGATTTGTGTCCTCTCGTGTGTCTCTTAAAACTTCAATCCGCCTTCGCGGGCAGCATCGGCGAGTGCCTTGATGCGCCCATGAAACAGAAATCCGCCGCGATCAAATACGACCTCGCTGACGCCGGCCTTGATGGCACGCTCGGCGACGAGCTTGCCGATGGCCGCGGCGGCAGCCTTGTCGGCGCCGGTTTTTAGCCCGCCCTTCACCGCCTTTTCGAGCGTCGAGGCGGCCGCGAGCGTCACGCCCTTCGTATCGTCGATCACCTGCGCATAGATGTGCGCCGACGAGCGATGTACGGAAAGCCGCGGGCGAGCGTTCGCAGTGCTCTTCAAGCGGCGGCGCACGCGCGCCTGGCGGTTCGAAAACTTTTCGTTGGTGTTGGCCATCGCTGCCGTTCCTACTTCTTCTTGCCTTCCTTGCGGAAGATATATTCACCCTTATAGCGCACGCCTTTGCCCTGGTAGGGCTCCGGCTTGCGGGAGGCGCGAATCTCGGAGGCGATCTGCCCGACCGCCTGCTTGTCGATGCCGGACACCGATACGAGTTCCTGCTTGGCGCCGCCGACCTTGACCTCGACGCCGGCCGGGATCTTCAGCACGACGTCGTGGCTGTAACCGACCGACAGGGTGAGCGTGTCCTTGCCCTTCATCGACGCCTTGAAGCCGACGCCGTGGATCTCGAGATCCTGGCTGTAGCCTTGCGTTACGCCCTTGATGAGGTTCGCGACCTGGGTGCGCGACATGCCCCACATCGAGCGTGCGAGTTTCGTGTCTTCGGTGAGCGCGATTTCGACGCCGTCCGAGGTTTTCTCGACCTTCAGAGCATCCGGCACATCGAATGCCAGCTCGCCCTTCGGGCCTTTCACCTTCACTGTCTGCCCGCTGACGGTCGCCGTCACATTCGACGGGACTGCTACGGGCTTTTTACCGATGCGCGACATTGCTTCTCGAACCTTGTTTCGTTCCGGCCCGAGGGCCGGCCCAAGCCTTAGAATATGTTGCAGATGACTTCGCCGCCGACGTTGGCTTCACGAGCCTTCGAGTCCGACATCACGCCTTTTGGTGTCGACAGAATAGCGACGCCGAGACCGTTGGCGACCGTGGGAATGCCCTTGACCGGCGAGTAGACGCGGCGCCCCGGCTTCGAGATGCGCTCGATCTCGCGAATAGCCGGTTGGCCATTGTAGTACTTCAGCTCGATCTCGAACTGGGGTTGCTCACCCTTCAGTTCAACCCGGCTATAGCCGCGGATGTAGCCCTCTTCGGCGAGCACGTCGAGGACGCGGCCTCTTAAAGTCGAAGCAGGCGTCGCGACCTTCGGCCGGCGCCGCATCTGGGCATTCCGAATGCGGGTCAGCATATCGCCCAACGGATCATTCATGGACATCGTGCTTCCCTCTTACCAGCTCGCCTTGACCATGCCCGGGATGCGCCCCTGGCTCGCGAGTTCGCGCAGCTGGTTACGGCACATCTTGAGCTTACGGTAGTTGCCGCGCGGACGGCCTGTGATTTCGCAGCGGTTGCGCACGCGAACCATGGCGCCGTTACGGGGCATTTCGGCGAGCTTCAGCCGCGCCGCGAAACGCTCTTCCGGCGTCTTCGTGCGATCCTTCGCAAGAGCCTTCAGACGCTTGCGTTTGGGTGCCTGCGCGAGCGCCATTCTGCGCCGCTTGTTGTTCTTCTCAATCGAACTGGTCTTTGCCATTTCATCTCCTCCAAAGGCCTTTCGGGCGACTTCACTCTTGAAGCGGGGCCGAGGTCCTCTAGCTGCGGAACGGGAAGTTGAAGCCTTTGAGCAATTCGCGGGCTTCGTCATCGGTGCGGGCTGACGTGCAGACGATCACGTCGAGACCCAGAACATTGTCGACCTTGTCATAGTCGATCTCGGGGAACACCAGGTGCTCTTTGAGGCCTGTCGCGAAGTTGCCGCGGCCGTCGAAGCTCTTGGGGTTGAGGCCCCGGAAGTCTTTGACGCGCGGCAGCGCGATCGTAATGAAGCGGTCGAGAAACTCGTACATGCGATCGCCACGCAACGTGACCTTGGCGCCGATCGCCATGCCTTCGCGGAGCTTGTAGGTTGCGATCGCCTTGCGCGCCCGCGTGATGATCGGCTTCTGGCCGGCGATCAATGCAAGATCCGACGCGGCAGTATCGACCTTCTTGCGGTCGTTGACGGCTTCGCCGACGCCCATGTTGACCACGATCTTCTCGAGGCGCGGGATCTGCATCACGTTCGAGTAGCCAAACTTCTTCTTCAGCGCTTCGCGCACCACTTTTTCGTAGTGCTGCTTCAGGCGCGGTTTGTAATCCTTCGGGCGCGGGGTCGCCGGACCGCGCGGCGCTGCCGCCGCGGCCTTCTTCTCGGCCCGTGCCTTCCTGGTCTCGCCAGCACCTTGCGGAGAGCCGCCTTGCGGCTTGGCGCCTTTCGCTTTGTCTTTCTCAGCCATGACCTACTTCTTCTCCGGGATCTGCTCGCCCGAGCGCTTCGCGACGCGGACTTTCCTGCCGTCGTTCAGGAACTTGAAAGCGACGCGGGTCGGCTTGCCGTCCTTGGGATCCTCGAGCGCAATGTTCGAAATGTGGATCGGGCCTTCCTTCGAGATGATGCCGCCTTCCTGGCTGGCGGTCTGGCGCTGGTGCCGGCGTATCATGTTGACGCCGCGAACGAGCGCGCGGTTCTCCTTCGGGCGCACCTCGATCACTTCGCCCCGCTTGCCCTTGTCGCGGCCCGCGAGAACGACGACGTTGTCGCCTTTCTTGATCTTCAGAGCCGACATCAAAGGACCTCCGGAGCCAGCGAAACAATCTTCATATGGTTCTTCGACCTCAGTTCACGCGTGACGGGTCCGAAGATGCGCGTACCGACCGGCTCGCCGTTGGCGTTGATCAGCACAGCGGCGTTGCGGTCGAAGCGGATCAGCGAGCCGTCGGCGCGCCGGATGCCCTTTGCAACCCGGACGATGACGGCCTTCATCACTTGGCCCTTCTTGACGCGGCCTCTCGGGATCGCCTCCTTGACGGAGACGACGATGGTGTCGCCGACAGTCGCGTATTTGCGCTTCGAGCCGCCGAGCACCTTGATGCACTGAACGCGGCGCGCGCCCGAGTTGTCGGCGACGTCGAGATTGCTCTCCATCTGGATCATCGCGTCGTTCCTTCTCTCATAGCTTCGGAGAAGCTCTATTCTCACTTGCCTTTGGGCTCGCGGGGTCTTGGGAAAATCCCAACGCTCCGACGGCTTCAAAGGCGCCCGGTCTTCAAGTCGTGTCGTCAAATCGCGGAAAAGCGAGGCGTGCGCCTCACTGCGTAACTGCGATCCAACGTTTGTTCTTGGAAATCGGTCGGGTTTCTTCGATCGAAACCTGGTCGCCAACCTTGAACGAATTCTTTTCGTCGTGCGCGTGATACTTCTTCGTGCGGCGCACGGTCTTCTTCAGCAGCGGATGTGTGTAACGGCGTTCGACCTGAACGACGATGGTCTTGTCATTCTTGTCGGACACCACGACGCCCTGTAACACGCGCTTCGGCATAATCTCGTTCTCCCTCACGCGCCTTTTTTGACGCTGCCAGCGCGCTTGGCGCTCGCCACGGTTTTGACGCGCGCAATATCGCGGCGGATAAGCCGGATGCGCGACGTATTCTCGAGCTGACCGGAAGCCCGCTGAAAGCGCAGATTGAACTGCTCCTTCTTGAGCTTCATCAGCTGATCGTCGAGCTGATCGAGCGACAGGTCTTTGAAGTCGCTAGCCATGACTGTTCCTCACTTCGTTCTTTTCGCGCCGGTCCATTGCCTATTCGAGCCGCATTACAACGCGCGTCTTGATCGGCAGCTTGGCGGCGCCGAGCAACAGCGCCTCCTTTGCGATCTGATGATTCACACCACCGATCTCGAAAATGATGCGGCCCGGCTTGACGCGCGCCACCCAGAGCTCCGGCGAACCCTTGCCGGATCCCATGCGGACTTCGGCAGGCTTCTTCGACACCGGAATGTCCGGAAAAATCCTGAGCCACATACGGCCCGCACGCTTCGTATGACGCGCGATGGCACGGCGCGCCGCTTCGATCTGGCGGGCAGTCAAGCGCTCGGGCTCCATCGCCTTGAGACCGACCTCGCCGTAAGCGAGTGTCGTGCCGCTCTTGGCGTTGCCGTGGATGCGGCCCTTGAAGGCTTTGCGGAACTTTGTCCGTTTTGGTTGCAGCATGATCTAGTGCCTTTCGGGTCCTCACGATTCCGGCGTGGATGCGCCGGCGTCTCCGGCAGCCGGAGTACTGCCGCCACCACCGCCCGGACGTCCGCCGCCCCGTCCGCCACGTCCTGGCCGACGGTTGCGCTCATTGCGTTCGCCGTCGTCGCGGCGCGGACGCGGTGAGCCGCTCTCTTGCATTTCTGCGAGCTTCTTGTCGGCAGCCATCGGGTCGTGCTCGATGATCTCGCCTTTGAACACCCAGACCTTGATGCCGATGATGCCGTACGCCGTACGCGCAACGCCGTAGCCGAAGTCGATGTCGGCTCTGAGCGTGTGCAGCGGCACGCGGCCTTCGCGGTACCATTCCGTGCGCGCGATTTCGGCGCCGCCCAAACGGCCCGCGACGTTGATCCGGATGCCGACCGCGCCAAGGCGCAGCGCCGACTGCACGGCACGCTTCATGGCCCGGCGGAACGCGACGCGGCGCTCGAGCTGCTGCGCAATGCCTTCGGCGATCAGCGTCGCATCAATCTCGGGCTTTCTGATTTCGAGGATGTTCAGGTGAACTTCCGACGACGTCAGCCGCGCGAGATCGGAACGCAGGCGCTCGATCTTTTCGCCTTTCTTGCCAATCAGGATGCCGGGGCGTGCAGTCTGAACCGTAACGCGGCACTTCTTGTGCGGACGCTCGATTACGACCTTCGAAATGCCGGCCTCGCGCTGCTCTTTCATGATGTGAGCGCGGATGGCGCGGTCCTCGTGGAGCAGCCGGCCGTACTCGCCGCGTCCGGCGAACCAACGGCTGTCCCACGTTCGGTTGACGCCTAAGCGAAGGCCGATGGGATTGACTTTTTGACCCATATTACTTGGTCCCCTTGGACTTAGCGGCGGTCTTGGCTGCAGGCTTCTTTGCAGCCCCTTGATCCGGCTTCTTTGCAGACTTCTTCTCGGCCTTCTCCTGCTCGACCTGACGGACGACGACGGTCAGCTGCGAGAAGGGCTTGATGATCGACGAGCCGCGGCCGCGGCCGCGCGCGTGGAAGCGCTTCATGATCAGATTCTTGCCGACGTAAGCTTCGGCGACCACCAGATCATTGACGTCGAGGCTGTGATTGTTCTCGGCGTTGGCGACAGCACTCATCACGCACTTGCGGACATCGCCCGCAATGCGCTTCTGGCTGAACTCGAGCTCGGCCAAGGCCTGGTCGACCTTCTTGCCGCGGATCATACCCGCGACCAAGTTCAGCTTCTGCGGCGAGATGCGCAACGATCTTGCGACCGCTTGGGCCTCGGTGTCGCTGAGGCGCCGCTCGTGGCTTGGCTTGCCCATTATTTCTTCACCGCTTTCCTGTCACCGCCGTGCCCGTGAAAAATACGGGTCGGCGAGAACTCACCGAATTTGTGGCCGATCATGTCTTCCGTCACGACGACCGGAATGTGCTTCTGGCCGTTGTGCACGCCGAAGGTCAGGCCGACGAACTGAGGCAGGATCGTAGAGCGACGGCTCCACATCTTGATCACCTCGTTCCGTCCCGACGCGCGCGACTTCTCTGCCTTCTTCAGAAGGTAGCCGTCGACGAACGGGCCTTTCCATACTGAACGTGTCAAAGTGCGTCTCCTTAGATGCGCCTTAGATGCGCCGCTTACTTCGCCTTCTGGCGCGAGCGAACGATGTATTTGGTGGTCGTCTTGTTCTTACGCGTCTTGAAGCCCTTCGTCGGTTTGCCCCATGGCGTCGCCCAATGCTTGCCGCCCTTCGTACGACCACCGTTGGGGTGATCGACGGGGTTCATCGCAATCGAGCGCACCGTCGGACGGCGACCATTCCAGCGTGTACGGCCTGCCTTGCCGACGACAGTATTCATGTGATCTGGGTTCGATACCGCACCCACGGTCGCCATGCATTCAGCGTTGACTTTGCGCGTCTCGCCCGAGTTCAGGCGAAGCACCGCGAAACCGGCGTCGCGACCGACGAGCTGCACGAACGAACCTGCCGAGCGCGCGATCTGGCCACCCTTGCCGGGCTTCATTTCGACGTTGTGCACGATCGTCCCGATCGGCATCGACGAGAGCGGCATGGCATTGCCCGGCTTCACGTCGACCTTCGGACCCGAGACGACCATATCGCCGACCCCCAGCCGCTGCGGCGCCAGGATGTAAGCCTGCGTGCCGTCCTTGTACTTGATGAGCGCGATGAACGCGGTCCGGTTCGGATCGTATTCGAGACGCTCGACCGCTGCCGGCGCATCGAATTTGCGACGGCGGAAATCGACTTTGCGGTAGGCCTGCTTCGCGCCGCCGCCGATGTGGCGTGACGTGATGCGGCCATCGCTGTTGCGCCCGCCGGTCTTGGTCTTGCCCTCGACGAGCGTCTTGAGAGGCTTGCCCTTCCACAGCGTCGACTTGTCGACCTGGATCAGGTGGCGGCGTCCGGGCGACGTCGGGTTGTATGTCTTAAGCGCCATGATGCGTTATCCCTTAGAGCCCTGTCGTCACGTCGATCGACTGCCCGTCTTCGAGCGTCACGACGGCCCTTTTCGTATCGCTCAACACGGCGGTGATGCCGCGGAACGCCTTCTTCTTGCCCTTGCGGACAATCGTGTTCACGGCCTTGACCTTGACCTTGAACAGACTTTCGATCGCGGCCTTTATTTCCGTCTTCGTCGCCTGCCGGTTGACCTTGAAGATCACTTGGTTGGCCTCGGAGGCGAGCGTCGCCTTTTCCGTGATGACCGGCGCAACGATGACGTCGTAAGCGGAGCGTTTCGTCGTCATTTGAACCGCGCCTCCAGCGCTGCGACGGCTGCCCTAGTCAGCACCAGCTTCTTACGACGCAGAATGTCGTAGACGTTGATGCCCTGAATGGGGAGCACGTCGATATTCGGAATGTTGCGAGCGGCACGCGCAAACGTCGGCTCGAGCTCGGCGCCGTCGATGATCAGTACGTTGTTCCACTCGAGCTTTGCGAACTGCGCCTTGAGCGCGGCCGTCTTGCCGGCTTCCGACGTCGCCTTGTCGAGTATGACGATTTCGCCGGCCTTGGCCTTGGAAGAGAGAGCATGGCGAAGCGCCAGAGCCCGCACCTTCTTCGGCAGCTCGATTGCGTGCGAGCGCGGCTTCGGTCCGAATGCTTTGCCGCCGCCGCGGAACTGCGGTGCCGACTTGTCGCCATGACGCGCGCCGCCGGTGCCTTTCTGTTTGTACATCTTCTTGCCCGTGACCGCGACTTCCGAGCGATCCTGGGCGTGATGCGTCCCTGCCATGCGCTTCAGCGTCTGATAGCGCACCATGCGATGGATGAGATCATTGCGGACTTCGAGCCCGAAAATCTCGTCGACGAGTTCGATATCGCCGGCGGCCTTCGAATCGAGGCTGGTGACTTGCGTTTTCATCACGCGCCCTCTTTCTTGGCTTCGCCACGCGGCTTGAATGCACCGGGCTTCGGCAGGTCGGCAGGTGCCGCCTTCTTCACGGCGTCGCGAACCACGACCCAGCCACCCTTCGATCCTGGAACAGCACCGCGGACCATCACGAGACCGCGCGCTTTATCGATTTTGGCAACGACGAGGTTCTGCGTCGTGACGCGCTCGTCGCCCATGTGTCCGGCCATCTTCTTGCCCTTGAACACCTTGCCGGGGTCCTGGCGCTGACCGGTCGAGCCGTGGGCGCGATGCGTGACCGAGACGCCGTGCGTCGCGCGCAAACCGCCGAAGTTCCAGCGCTTCATCGCGCCCTGGAAACCCTTGCCCTGGGTCGTGCCCGTGACGTCGACGAACTGGCCCGGCACGAAGTGATCGGCTGTGATCTCGGCACCGATCTCGATCAGGTTTTCGGGGCTGACCCGAAACTCGGCGAGCTTACGCTTCGGCTCGACCTCGGCCTTGGCGAAAGTACCGCGTTCCGACTTCGTCAGCCGCGATGGCTTGCGCGTACCGCCGCCGACCTGGATGGCCGTGTAGCCGTTCTTCTCTGGGGTGCGATGAGCGAGAACCTGCAGGTTCTCGAGCCGCAACACAGTCACGGGCACGTGTTCGCCCGCCTCTGTGAAAATGCGGGTCATGCCCACCTTCTGTGCAATCACTCCGGAACGCATTTGCATTCCTTCCTATCTATCGTTGGGGCCATTCGCGTTACCGCCAGAGGGCCCTTTAGCTTTGGCTCAGAGTTTGATTTCGACGTCGACACCGGCGGCGAGATCAAGTTTCATTAGGGCATCGACGGTCTGCGGCGTCGGATCGACGATGTCCAAGAGGCGCTTGTGCGTGCGCATCTCGAACTGCTCGCGGCTTTTCTTGTCGATGTGCGGCGAACGGTTGACCGTGAAGCGCTCGATACGCGTCGGCAACGGAATCGGCCCGCGCACTTCTGCACCGGTGCGTTTCGCGGTATTCACGATCTCACGCGTCGAGGCATCGAGAATTCGATGATCGAACGCCTTGAGCCGGATGCGGATATTTTGGCCGTGCATAGCTGTCGCTTTCACTTCTCGCGGAAAAAGTTTGGGGAAGCCCGCCTTTCGGGTGCTACCCCGGTAATACCTGCTATTCGATAATCTTCGTCACGACACCGGCGCCGACCGTGCGGCCGCCTTCGCGAATGGCGAAGCGAACCTTCTCTTCCATCGCGATCGGCGACACGAGTTCGACCGTGACCGAGACGTTGTCGCCCGGCATCACCATCTCCGTGCCTTCGGCGAGCTTAACCGTGCCCGTAACGTCGGTCGTGCGGAAATAGAACTGCGGACGGTAGTTCGTGAAGAACGGCGTGTGACGGCCGCCCTCTTCCTTGTTCAGGATGTAGGCTTCGGCAGCAAACTTCTTGTGCGGCTTGACGGAGCCGGGCTTGCACAGCACCTGGCCGCGCTCGACGGCTTCCTTGTCAATGCCACGAAGCAGGCAGCCGACGTTGTCGCCGGCTTCGCCGGAGTCCAAGAGCTTACGGAACATTTCGACGCCTGTGACGACCGACTTCTGCGTGTCGCGGATGCCGACGATCTCGACTTCTTCGCCGACCTTGATGACACCGCGTTCGATACGGCCCGTGACAACCGTGCCGCGGCCCGAGATCGAGAACACGTCTTCGATCGGCATCAGGAACGGCTGATCCTTCGGGCGATCCGGGATCGGGATGAATGTGTCCATCGCCTCGTAGAGTTTCAGGATCGCTTCATCGGCCAGCGGGCCCTTCTCGCCATTCAGCGCCTTGACGGCAGCGCCGCGGATGACGGGTGTGTCGTCGCCGGGGAAATTGTACTTCGAGAGAAGCTCGCGAACTTCCATTTCGACGAGATCGAGAAGCTCCTGATCTTCGACGATGTCGCACTTGTTCAGGAACACGACGATGCGCGGCACGCCGACCTGGCGGGCGAGCAGGATGTGCTCGCGCGTCTGCGGCATCGGGCCATCGACGGCCGAGACGACCAAGATCGCGCCGTCCATCTGCGCGGCGCCGGTGATCATGTTCTTCACGTAGTCGGCGTGGCCGGGGCAATCGACGTGAGCATAGTGACGGTTCGGCGTCGCGTACTCGACGTGCGAAGTGGCGATCGTCAAAATCTTCGTCGGGTCGCGGCGACCCTGCAACTCGGACGCCTTGGCGACCTGATCGTACGAGATTGCGGAGTTGCTCCAACCGCGATCGGTCGAAACCTTCGTCAACGCCGCGGTCAACGTCGTCTTGCCGTGGTCCACGTGTCCAATCGTACCGACGTTGCAGTGCGGCTTGTTCCGCTCAAATTTTGCCTTGGCCATCGTTGGCTCTCCTCAGTCTTCCTTACTCGCCCCCAGCTCCTCGCCAGGGATCTCACTCGTCTTTTCTTACAGGCAGTCAGTCCATCGGCTGACAACTGACCGCATTCCTTAAGCGTACTTCGCCTTGACCTCGTCCGCCACGTTGCGCGGCACGTCCGCGTAGTGCGCAAACTGCATCGTATACTGCGCGCGCCCAGTCGACATCGAGCGCAGCGTATTGATGTAGCCGAACATATTGGCGAGCGGCACGAATGCCCGGATCACCGTTGCGTTGCCGCGCATCTGCTGATCGCGGATCTGACCGCGCCGCGAGTTGATGTCGCCGATAACACCACCGACGAACTCGCCGGGGGATACCACTTCGACGTCCATAATCGGCTCGAGCAACTTGACGCCGGCCTTCTCGCTCCCTTCCTTCATGGCTGACCGGCTCGCGATCTCGAAGGCGATGGCCGAAGAGTCAACTTCGTGGAACGCACCGTCGTAAAGGGTGACCTTCATGTCGACCATCGGGAAGCCGATCAGGATGCCGTTGTCCCAGACCGACTGAACGCCCTTCTCGACACCCGGGATGTATTCCTTCGGGATAGCGCCGCCGACGATCGACGTCTCGAACTCGTTGCCCTTGCCCGTTTCATTCGGCTCGAGCTTCAGCTTGACGCGTGCAAACTGGCCTGTACCGCCGGTCTGCTTCTTGTGCGTGTAGTCGATTTCGGTCGGACGCGCGAGCGTCTCGCGATAGGCAACCTGCGGCGCGCCGGTATTGGCTTCGACGTTGTACGTGCGCTTCAGAATGTCGACCTTGATGTCGAGATGAAGCTCGCCCATTCCTTTCAGGATCGTCTCGCCCGACTCCGGATCGACCGAAACGCGGAACGACGGATCTTCGAGAGCGAGCGTGTGCAGCGCGATCGCCATCTTTTCCTGATCGGCCTTCGTTTTCGGCTCGATCTTCATTTCGATGACCGGGTCCGGGAAGTCCATCTTCTCGAGAATGACCGGCTTCGATGGATCGCAAAGCGTTTCGCCCGTGCGCGTGTCCTTGAGACCCTGCAGCGCCACGATGTCGCCGGCGTATCCTTCCTTGATTTCTTCGCGGTCGGCGGCATGCATCAAATACATGCGGCCAGCGCGCTCTTTCTTGTCGCGTGTCGTGTTGGCCAGCGACATGCCCTGCTCGAGCTTACCCGAGTAGATGCGGCAGAACGTGATCGAGCCGACATGCTCGAAGCTCATGATCTTGAAGGCGATCATCGCGAGGGGATCGGAATCGCTCGGATGACGGAGAATTTCGCCGCCGGTTTTCGGATCGATGCCGGTATAGGCTTCGCGATCGAGGGGCGAAGGCAGAAAGTCGACGACGGCGTCGAGCAGCGGCTGCACGCCTTTGTTCTTGAATGCCGAGCCGCACATCATCGGATAGAAGGTGCGCGTAACGGTCGCCTTGCGGATGAGCTTGCGCAGCGTGTCCTCGTCCGGCTCTTTGCCATCAAGGAAGGCTTCCAGCGCCGCATCGTCCATCTCGACGGCGGCTTCGATCATGCTGGCGCGGTATTCGGCGGCCTTCTCGGCGAGGTCGGCAGGGATCGGCCCTTCGATCATCTTCGCGTCTTTGCCGTCGCCATCCCAGGTGATCCCAACCATGCGGATGAGGTCGACGACGCCTTTGAAATTGCCTTCGGCGCCGATCGGAATCTGCAGCGGAATGGCCCTAGCGCCGAGCTTCTCCTTGATGTCGTCGAGGCACATGTAGAAGTCCGCACCGGTCTTATCCATCTTGTTGGAAAAGATGATGCGCGGAACGTTGTACTTGTCGCCCTGCCGCCAGACGGTTTCCGTCTGCGGTTCGACGCCCTGGTTCGAATCGAGCACGCACACCGCGCCATCGAGCACGCGCAGCGAACGCTCGACTTCAATCGTGAAATCGACGTGGCCTGGGGTGTCGATGATGTTCAGGCGGCGCTTCCGGCCGTCACGGCCGGGCCAGAAACAGGTCGTCGCGGCCGACGTGATCGTGATGCCGCGCTCGGCTTCCTGCTCCATAAAGTCCATCGTCGCGGCGCCGTCATGGACTTCGCCGATCTTGTAGGACTTGCCGGTATAATAGAGGACGCGCTCCGTAGTCGTGGTTTTCCCGGCATCGATATGGGCCATGATGCCGAAATTGCGGTAATCCTCGATTGCGTACTGCCGGGCCATTATCTGCCTCGAAATCCCTGTAACGTGTTTACCCGCGCCAGCCTTACCAGCGGTAATGCGAGAAGGCGCGATTGGCTTCCGCCATCTTATGCGTGTCTTCGCGCTTCTTGACCGCTGTGCCACGATTGTTGGCAGCGTCCAGAAGCTCGCCTGAAAGTTTATCGATCAACGTCGACTCGTTGCGCGCGCGTGCAGCGGCAATCAGCCAGCGGATCGCAAGCGCCTGCCGGCGCTCATTCCTGACTTCAACCGGCACCTGATAGGTCGCACCGCCGACGCGGCGAGAGCGAACCTCAACTGCTGGCATGACGTTCTCGAGCGCCTGTTTGAAAAGTTCGAGCGGGCTCGCCTTGCCCTTCTGCTCCATCTTATCGAAGGCGCCGTAGACCATACGTTCTGCGACCGACTTCTTACCGTCTTCCATCACCGCGTTCATGAACTTGGTGACGACGAGATCGTTGAACTTCGGATCCGGGATCACTTCCCGCTTTTGCGCCGCGTGACGACGAGACATCCTGGCTGGCCCTTCGCTTCAAATCTGTTCGTATGACGGGCCAGATTGTCCGGCCCGAAATCGCGCCGGTTACTTCGGCCGTTTCGCACCGTATTTCGAGCGGCGCTGACGGCGCGCCGAGACGCCCTGCGTATCGAGAACGCCGCGGACGATATGATAGCGCACGCCCGGCAAATCCTTGACGCGGCCGCCGCGGATCAGCACGACCGAGTGTTCCTGAAGGTTGTGACCTTCACCCGGAATGTAGCCGATCACTTCGAAACCATTCGTCAGCCTGATCTTGGCGACCTTACGAAGCGCCGAGTTCGGCTTCTTCGGCGTCGTCGTGTAGACGCGGGTGCACACGCCGCGCTTCTGCGGGCAAGCTTCCATGTGGCGCGATTTCTCGCGGTAGACTGGCTTTACCCGCGGGTTCCGGATCAGCTGTTGTATCGTCGGCATTCGCTCAATCCTGACTTCACGACACACATCCAAAGCGGAAATGCGCCAAGCAAACCTGCCAGGTGCGCAAATTGCGCCCCCAACACGAAAAAACCAGAGGATCGTGCCGCCCTTGAAGGTAGCAGATCTTGGCCCGTCGATGTGCTCTGCTTTATGGACGGAAGCGTTTAGGCCCTTAATTGGCGCTTCCAGAGCGCCGATAGCCTACCACCTTCCGTGAGAGTGGGCGGAGCTATATACACACCCGCCATAATGGTCAACAGGGCCTTCCCCGCACTGCGAAATTATTTTCACGAAAATAGGTGCGATCGGGCAAAATCAAACTGCGACGCGTTGTCGGCTCTCGCGATTAGCGGCTCGTACGAAGGGCCGTGACGCGGCGAGCAAGTGATTTCGCCTTAACGAGTGATTCCATTTTAAGAAGAACGGTCGCCCGTTTGGACGACCGTTCTCATTTCTTCTCGAAGTTTCTGCGATGAGCCGGCCGAGTTATTCGGCCGCCTCCTCCGCCGGGCGGCGGCGACGCCGCGCTGCCGGACCTGTTGCGCCCTCGGGCGGTGGCAGATTGCCGGCTTTCGCCTTCTCTTTCGCAATCAGCTCATCACGCTGCGTCGCGACCTTGCGGAGCGACCGCAGCATGCCGCCGGTGCCGGCCGGGATCAGACGGCCGACGATGACGTTCTCCTTGAGACCTTCGAGCGTGTCGGACTTGCCGTTGACAGCTGCATCCGTCAGCACGCGCGTTGTTTCCTGGAACGACGCCGCCGAGATGAACGAGCGAGTCTGCAGCGACGCCTTGGTGATGCCAAGGAGAACCGGACTTGCCGACGCCGGGCGCTTGCCAGCCTTTTCCGCAGCTGCATTGACCTCATCGAACTCGATCCTGTCGAGCTGCTCGCCCTTAATCAGCTCCGTCTCGCCAGTATCCGTGATCTCGACCTTCTGCAGCATCTGACGAACGATGACTTCGATGTGCTTGTCATTGATCGTCACGCCCTGCAGTCGATAGACGTCCTGGATCTCGTTGATCAGGTAGTTCGCGAGTTCCTCAACGCCCTTGATGGCCAGGATGTCGTGCGGTGCGGGATTGCCGTCGTAGACAAAATCGCCGCGCTCGACACGGTCGCCATTCTGGACGGCGAGGCTTTTCCCACGCGGGATCAGGTACTCGGCCGGCTCCTGGGTTTCGTCATCCGGTTTGATGTGGATGCGCTGCTTGTTCTTGTAGTCCTTACCGAACTCGACGGTGCCCGAAATCTCCGCAAGGATCGCGTGATCTTTCGGACGACGCGCCTCGAAGAGTTCAGCAACGCGCGGCAGACCGCCGGTGATGTCGCCGGACTTCGCCGACGCCGACGGAATACGCGCCAGCACGTCGCCGGCCTTCACGGCCGTACCACGATCGACGGAGAGCACGGCATCGACCGAAAGCAGGTAGCGCGCATCGCCGCCGCGCGCGACCTTGATCGGCTTGCCCTTGCTGTCCTTGATGACGATCGCCGGCTTCAGTTCGGCGCCGCGCGGAGATGCCCGCCAGTCGACGATGACGCGGTTCGACGTACCCTTCATTTCGTCCGTCTTCTCGCGAACCGAAGCACCTTCGATCAGGTCCTCGAAGTCGACCGTACCGCTGGCTTCCGACAGGATCGGACGCGTGTAGGGATCCCACTGCGCGATCTTCGTGCCGCGCTTCACGGTATCACCTTCATCGACGAACATGCGGGCGCCGTAGCTGATCTTGTGCGTCGCCAGCTCCTTGCCGGACGGATCGACGATGACAACCGACATGGTCCGTGTTGTCGCGACGTTCTGGCCTTTCGAGTCCTTCGCGATGGCGCGGTTCTTGAGCTTCACCGTACCGTTGAAGTTACTCTCGATGAACGAGCTATCGACAAGGTTTGCCGTGCCGCCGATGTGGAAGGTTCGCATCGTCAACTGCGTACCGGGTTCACCGATCGACTGTGCAGCGATGACGCCGACAGCCTCTCCGATGTTTACCGGCGTACCGCGCGCGAGGTCGCGACCGTAGCACTTCGCGCACACGCCGTTGAGCGTTTCGCAAGTCAAGACCGAGCGGATTCGAACTTCCTGGATCTCCGCCTTGCTGATGGCTTCGGCTTCCTTCTCCTCGATCAGTGTGCCTTGCGGGACGACGACCTCACCCGTGACCGGATGCTTGATGTCTTCCTGAGCCGTGCGGCCGAGAACACGTGCCGCCAGCGACACGATAACCTGGCCTGCATCGACGACCGCCTGGACGTTGATGCCGGCGTCTGTGCCGCAATCGGTCTCGGAAATGATCGCATCCTGTGCGACGTCGACGAGACGGCGCGTCAGATAGCCCGAGTTCGCGGTCTTCAAGGCAGTATCGGCGAGACCCTTGCGGGCACCGTGAGTCGAGTTGAAGTACTCTAGAACCGACAGCCCTTCCTTGAAGTTCGAGATGATCGGCGTCTCGATGATCTCGCCTGAAGGCTTCGTCATCAATCCGCGCATACCGGCGAGCTGCTTCATCTGCGCCGGCGAGCCGCGCGCACCTGAATGGCTCATCATGTAAACCGAATTGATCGGCAGCTCGCGACCCGATGTCGAGTCCCGATGAACGGCCGAGATACGGTCCATCATCTCTTTCGCGATCTGATCGGTGCAGCGGGACCAGGCGTCGACCACCTTATTGTATTTTTCGAGCTGCGTGATCAGGCCGTCCTGATACTGCTGTTCGAAGTCGCGCACTTCCACGTTCGTCTTGTCGACTATCGCCTCTTTCGTCTCCGGGATAAGCATGTCGTCCTTGCCGAACGAGATGCCGGCCTTGAAGGCATGATGGAATCCAAGCGCCATGATCCGATCGCAGAAGATCACCGTCTCCTTCTGACCGCAGTTGCGGTAGACCGCATCGATCAGGCCGGAGATGTTCTTCTTCGTCAGAAGCTGGTTGATCAGCGAGAACTTGACACCCTGCATTTTCGGCAGATGCTCGGCGAGCAGCAGACGGCCCGGTGTCGTCTCGTGCACCTCGGTAACCGTTTCACCCGCCTCGTTCGTCGTGACGAAACGGCCCTTGACCTTGGCGTGCAGCGTCACGGCCTTGGCTTCGAGCGCGTGTAGAACCTCGTTGATCGATCCGAGCATCATTCCTTCGCCCGGTTCGCCGCTACGCATCATCGACAGATAGTAGAGGCCGAGCACGATGTCCTGCGACGGCACGATGATCGGCTGACCGTTCGCGGGATGCAGGATGTTGTTCGTCGACATCATCAGCACGCGCGCCTCGAGCTGAGCTTCGAGCGACAGCGGCACGTGAACGGCCATCTGGTCGCCATCGAAGTCGGCGTTGAAGGCAGCACAAACCAGCGGGTGAAGCTGGATCGCCTTACCCTCGATCAGTTGTGGCTCGAATGCTTGAATGCCAAGCCGGTGCAACGTCGGCGCGCGGTTCAGCATCACCGGATGTTCGCGGATGACCTCATCGAGGACGTCCCAAACTTCCGGCTTTTCTTTCTCGACCAGCTTCTTCGCCTGCTTGACCGTCGCAGCCTGTCCGAGCGTCTGCAGCCGCGAATAGATGAACGGCTTGAACAGCTCGAGTGCCATCTTCTTCGGCAACCCGCACTGATGCAGCTTGAGCTCGGGGCCGACCACGATGACGGAGCGGCCCGAATAATCGACGCGCTTGCCCAACAGGTTCTGCCGGAAGCGGCCCTGCTTGCCCTTCAGCATATCTGCCAAGGACTTCAGCGGACGCTTGTTGGCACCTGTGATGACGCGGCCTCGCCGGCCGTTGTCAAACAGCGCGTCGACGGCTTCCTGCAGCATCCGCTTTTCGTTGCGAATGATGATGTCCGGCGCGCGCAGCTCCATCAGCCGCTTCAGGCGATTGTTGCGGTTGATGACGCGGCGATAAAGATCGTTCAGGTCCGACGTCGCAAAGCGGCCGCCGTCGAGCGGCACGAGCGGACGCAGCTCCGGCGGGATGACCGGAACCTGCGTCAGGATCATCCACTCCGGACGGTTGCCCGATTCCATGAAGGCTTCGATCACTTTCAGCCGCTTGCCGAGCTTCTTGGGCTTCAGCTCAGTCGTCGCCTCGGAGATCTCCTGGCGCAGGTCGGCGGCAATCTTCGGCAGATCCATTGCCGACAAAAGCTCGCGGATCGCCTCAGCGCCGATGCCGGTGGTGAAGGTGTCGGCGCCGTACTCCTCGATCGCCTGATTGTATTGCTCTTCGCTCAGAAGCTGCTTCTCGGCGAACGGCGTCGTGCCGGGCTCGATCACGACGTAGTTCTCGAAATAGAGAACACGCTCGAGATCCTTGAGCGGCATATCCATCAAAAGGCCGATGCGCGACGGCAGCGACTTCAGGAACCAGATGTGCGCGACCGGCGCCGCAAGCTCGATGTGGCCCATGCGCTCGCGGCGAACCTTTGCGAGCGTCACTTCAACGCCGCACTTTTCGCAGATCAGGCCCTTGTACTTCATGCGCTTGTACTTGCCGCACAAGCACTCGTAGTCCTTGATCGGCCCGAAGATGCGCGCGCAGAACAGCCCATCGCGCTCCGGCTTGAAGGTGCGATAGTTGATCGTCTCCGGCTTCTTGATCTCGCCATAGGACCACGACAGGATGTCCTCCGGCGAAGCGATCGAAATGCGGATCTGGTCGAAGGTCGGTATCGGAGCCTGCGGTTTGAAGATGTTGGTAATTTCGTTCATCAGCTGTCTCCTCGAGGGTCCGGCCGGGGTAGCCGTTCCCGTGGAAAAATAGTGCTCGCGTCAGCATGACCTCCGCCTCTGTTCAGAGGGCGGAGGTTACTTTTGTTTGTTACTCGGCAGCTGGTGGTAGCTGCGCCTGCGGTGGTGCCGGCTGCTCGGTTTCAGCCTCGGCGGGCGCCACCTCGCTGTTCAAAAGCTCAACGTTGAGACCAAGTGCTCGCATTTCCTTGACGAGAACGTTGAAGCTCTCCGGCACGCCGGCTTCGAACGCGTCGTCGCCGCGCACGATGGCTTCATAGACCTTGGTACGCCCGGCAACGTCGTCCGACTTGACGGTCAACATTTCCTGCAGCGTGTATGCCGCGCCATAAGCTTCGAGCGCCCACACTTCCATTTCACCGAAGCGCTGACCCCCGAACTGCGCCTTGCCACCGAGCGGCTGCTGCGTAACGAGCGAGTAAGGACCGATCGACCGAGCATGGATCTTGTCGTCGACAAGATGGTGCAGCTTCAGGATGTACTTGTAGCCGACGGTGACCTTGCGATCGAACGGCTCGCCAGTGCGGCCGTCGAACAGCGTCACCTGTCCAGACGTATCGAAACCTGCAAGCTGCAGCATTTCGACGATGTCCTTTTCGCGGGCGCCATCGAACACCGGCGTCGCGATCGGCACGCCCGAGCGCAGATTTTCGGCGATCCCGGCAAGCTCGTCATCCTTCATCGAGGACTTGATCTCGCCTCCACCGTAGACACGCGTCATCTGATCACGCAGCGCCTTCGCCTGGCCGCTTTCGTGGAACTGATGCAGCGCATCGTCGATCAACCGCCCTAGACCTCGGCAAGCCCATCCCATATGGGTCTCGAGAATCTGCCCGACGTTCATTCGGCTCGGCACGCCGAGAGGATTGAGCACGACGTCGACAGGCGTACCGTCCTCGAGGAACGGCATGTCCTCCGACGGCACGATCATCGAAACGACGCCCTTGTTGCCATGGCGGCCGGCCATCTTATCGCCGGGCTGAATCTTGCGCTTCACGGCGACGAAGACCTTGACCATCTTCATGACGCCGGGAGGCAGCTCGTCACCGCGCTGCAGCTTGTCGACCTTGTCGGCGAAGCGCAGCCCGAGGCCCTTCTTTGCATCCTCGTACTGCTTTTGGATGGCTTCGAGTTCGGCCTGCGCCTTTTCGTTGGCCAGCCCGATCTCCCACCACTGACTGCGCGGGATATCGTCGAGGATCGCCTCGTCGATCTTCGTGCCCTTGCGCGCTGCCTTCGGTCCCTTGGCAACTTCCTTGCCGAGAAGCGCATCCTTCAAGCGCGCATAAACGTTGCGATCGAGGATCTGCAATTCGTCGTCGCGGTCCTTCGCCAAACGCTCGATTTCCTCGCGCTCGATCGCCATTGCACGCTCGTCTTTCTCGACGCCGTGACGATTGAATACGCGCACTTCGACGATGGTGCCCGAGACGCCCGGCGGCAGCCGGAGCGATGTATCACGCACGTCCGACGCCTTCTCGCCGAAGATGGCGCGCAGAAGCTTCTCTTCCGGCGTCATCGGGCTTTCGCCCTTCGGCGTGATCTTGCCGACGAGAATGTCACCTGGATGCACTTCGGCGCCGATGTAGACGATGCCGGCTTCGTCGAGGTTCTTCAGCGCCTCTTCCGAAACGTTCGGAATGTCGCGCGTGATTTCCTCCGGCCCGAGCTTGGTATCCCGCGCCATCACCTCGAATTCCTCGATGTGGATGGAGGTGAACACGTCTTCGGAAACGACGCGTTCGTTCATCAGGATCAAGTCTTCGAAGTTGTAGCCCATCCACGGCATGAACGCGACGAGCACGTTCTTGCCGAGCGCCAGTTCGCCGAACTCCGTCGACGGACCGTCAGCAATGATGTCACCGGCGCGCACGATGTCGCCGACGTTGATCAGCGGCCGCTGGTTGATGCAGGTGTTCTGGTTCGAGCGCTGGAACTTGCGTAGGCGATAAATATCAACGCCCGGCTTAGACGGATCCTGCTCTTCCGTTGCGCGGATAACGATACGGGTTGCATCCACCTGATCGACGATGCCGGTGCGGCGCGCGGCGATAGCCGCGCCCGAGTCCTGCGCAACGCGTTCTTCCATGCCGGTGCCGACAAGCGGAGCTTCCGCCTTGATCAGCGGCACCGCCTGGCGCTGCATGTTCGAGCCCATAAGCGCGCGGTTGGCGTCGTCGTTTTCGAGGAACGGGATCAGAGCCGCCGCCACCGAAACGAGCTGCTTCGGCGACACGTCGATGTAATCGACCTTGTCGGTCGGCACGAGCATCACGTCGCCGTTATGACGGACGGTAACGAGATCTTCGGTGAGCTTCCCTTTGGCATCGACGACCGCGTTCGCCTGGGCGACGTGGTGGCGCATTTCCTCCATTGCGGAGAGGTAAGCGACCTCGTCCGTCACCCGGCAGTTCACGACCTTGCGATACGGGCTCTCGATGAATCCGTACTTGTTGACGCGCGCGAACGTCGCGAGCGAGTTGATGAGGCCGATGTTCGGACCTTCAGGCGTCTCGATCGGACAGATGCGGCCGTAGTGCGTCGGATGCACGTCGCGCACCTCGAAACCGGCACGCTCGCGCGTCAAGCCGCCCGGGCCAAGCGCCGAAAGGCGGCGCTTGTGGGTGATCTCGGACAACGGGTTCGTCTGGTCCATGAACTGCGAGAGCTGCGATGATCCGAAGAACTCGCGGACCGCCGCTGCTGCCGGTTTGGCATTGATCAAATCTTGCGGCATCACTGTGTCGATCTCGACCGACGACATGCGCTCCTTGATGGCGCGCTCCATGCGCAGCAGACCGACGCGATACTGGTTCTCCATCAGTTCGCCCACCGAGCGAACGCGACGGTTGCCGAGATGATCGATGTCGTCGATCTCGCCCTTGCCGTCCCGCAAATCGACAAGCGTCTTCACGACCGCGAGGATGTCCTCGCGGCGAAGCACGCGCATCGTATCGGGCGCGTCGAGCTCGAGACGCATGTTCATCTTGACGCGACCAACCGCCGAAAGATCGAACCGCTCCGGATCGAAGAACAGGCCCTGGAACAGCGCCGTCGCCGCCTCGATCGTCGGCGGTTCGCCCGGGACGCATCACCCGGTAGATGTCCATCAGCGCTTCCTGCTGATTGGCATTCTTGTCGATGTTGAGCGTATTGCGGATGAACGCGCCGACATTGATGTAGTCAATGTCGAGGATGTGGAATTCCTTGACCTTCTGTCCCTTCAGCTCGGTCAGCAGTTCAGCGTCGAGCTCATCGCCGGCTTCGGCGAAGATCTTACCCGTTTCGAGATCGACGATGTCTTCCGCGATGAAGCGACCGGCGAGATCTTCCGCCGAGATCAGGATTTCCTTGACGCCGCTTTCCGCGATCTCTCGCGCGCGCCGCGCCGTGATTTTCTCGCCCTGACGCGCGATCACTTCGCCGGTTTTGGCATCGGCGATATCCGATTGCGGTGTGACGCCGCGGAACTTGTCGGCGAAGTACGGCATCTTCCAGCCGCGCTTCAATTCCTTGATCGGGATGTGCTTGTAGAAATGCGCAAGGATCTCCTCGTCGTCGAGGCCCAGCGCATAAAGCATGGTCGTCACCGGCAGCTTGCGGCGCCGGTCGATACGCACGTAGACGTTGTCCTTGGCGTCGAATTCGAAATCGAGCCACGAACCGCGATAGGGAATAATGCGGGCAGCGAACAACAGCTTGCCCGATGAATGCGTCTTGCCGCGGTCATGATCGAAGAAGACGCCCGGCGAACGATGCATCTGCGAAACGATCACGCGCTCCGTGCCGTTGATGATGAACGTGCCGTTCAACGTCATCAGCGGCATGTCGCCCATGTAGACGTCCTGCTCTTTGACGTCTTTGATCGACTTCGAGCCCGTTTCCTCGTTCACATCGAACACGATCAGGCGCAGCTTCACCTTCAGCGGCGCGGCATACGTCATGTCGCGCTGCATGCACTCGTCAACGTCGAACTTCGGCGGCTCGAACTCGTAACTGACGAACTCGAGCGTCGACTTTCCGGCGAAATCGGAGATCGGGAACACGCTCTTGAAGACAGACTGCAAGCCGAAGTCGTCGGGCCGCCCACCGGGCGGCTCTTTCACCATCAGGAAGTCATCGTATGATGCCTTTTGAACCTCGATGAGGTTCGGCATCTCGGCGACCTCGCCGATCGAACCAAATTGCTTGCGTAGGCGTTTGCGGCTTGTGAGGGCTTGAGCCATTTCGGTCCCTTCATCATTTGCGGGTGCGGCCCGCGATCCAAATTCGATGCGTTTCGGGCCCCAGATCGAATGAGGGCCTCTTGAAACGGTTTACCGGAAGGTCCCATTGAGGTTCGCTCGAACCCCAAGGACCCTCCGGAAAACCGTTTTTGCCTGCTCGGTGGCAACTCGCGTTCCGCGAGCCGCCGCCACGAGCCGGCTTAGTTTGGGTGGCGCGCTGCGACTCCGCGCCGCGGAGCTGACCGCAGCGCGCCCACCAGTTACTTCACCTCCACGACTGCGCCCTGATCCTCGAGCTGCTTCTTGAGTTTCGCGGCTTCGTCCTTCGTGACGCCTTCCTTCACGGCCTTGCCGCCGGCCTCAACGAGGTCCTTGGCTTCTTTCAGGCCGAGTCCGGTAATGGCGCGGACTTCTTTGATAACATTGATCTTTTTGTCGCCACCCGACTTGAGGATGACGGTGAACTCGGTCTGCTCTTCAACGGGCGCAGCGGCAGCGCCACCGGCAGGAGCCGCGGCGGCGACCGCGGCCGCAGCCGAGACGCCCCACTTCTCTTCCAGAGCTTTTGCGAGTTCAGCAGCTTCGAGCACCGTCAGGCCCGAGAGATCTTCGACGATCTTGTCGATCTTTGACATATATAGTGTCCTTCCGATTTGAACCTAGGGGTTGAGTTGCAGCACCCACTATTTTGTGCTGCGACGTTTGCGTTCGAGGGCTCGGTCAGAACCCCACAACTTGGCTTTGGCGCGCTATGCAGCCTCGCCTTTCGCTGCCTTGGCCTGAATGACGCGGGCCAGCTTGGCTCCCGGCTCCTTGATGGTCCGGGCGATTTTAGTCGCCGGAGCATTGAGAAGGCCGATGAGCTTGGCACGCAGTTCATCAAGCGACGGCAAATCGGCGAGCGCTTTCACGCCGTTCGCATCAAGGATGGTCTTGCCCATCGCGCCGCCGAGGATCACGAGCTTGTCGTTAGCCTTGGCATACGTGACGGCTGCCTTCGCCGCGGCGATCGGATCCTTCGAGAAGGCCAAAATCGTCGGCCCCGTCATCAGTCCCGAAAGCTGCTCGGCGTCGGTATCCTTGAAAGCGAGCTGCGCCAGCTTGTTCTTGGCCACCTTCACAGAACCGCCGGCGTCTTTGACACGCCTGCGAAATTCTGCCGATTGAGCAGCCACCAAGCCGGTGTTGTGGGCGACCACGACCACGCCGGTGTCTTTCAACACGCCGTGGAGATGGTCGATGAGCTCACGTTTCGCGGCTCTATCCACGTCTCGTCTCCTTGCTGCGAGACTTCATTTACGAAGTCCCCGCGGGTTGCACCTTGCCGCCGTCTCCGTTGCGGATCGGGCGACACTTGGTCTGTCCTCGTTCCCGTGGACGGCTTTGAACCGCGGCACGGTGCTGACCCAGAAGGTTCAAACCGGATCACAAGGCTCTCGCCTCAAATCCGATCCACTTCTGTCTCATGCAGGCTCTCGCAAGAGAGACTTAGGTCTGACCGTCGAATCCGGCCCGGCGAACCGGCCCAGCGCTTCGGAAAGACACCCGCAATCTCGGACAGTGCTGAACCGAAGCCCGAAAGCCCCGGTTCAGGGTTTTCCGAGTTTCCCCGGAATTCTTGAGAATCTTTAAGTCACGGGCCCTGTTGCAACGCTCGCCGTATCGAGCTTGAGGCCCGGCCCCATCGTCGACGACAACGATACCTTCTTCAAATACGTGCCCTTCGATCCTGTCGGCTTGGCCTTGATGACCGCGTCGACGAATGCCTTGACGTTTTGAACCAGCGCTTCAGCGGTAAAGCTGGCTTTGCCGACGCCCGCATGAACGATGCCGGCCTTCTCGACACGAAATTCGACCGAACCGCCCTTTGCACCTTTGACGGCGCTCGTGACGTCCATCGTGACGGTGCCGACGCGCGGGTTCGGCATCAGGCCGCGAGGACCCAAAACCTTACCAAGTCGTCCGACGAGACCCATCATGTCCGGCGTCGCGATGCAGCGGTCGAAGTTGATCGTGCCTTTCGAGACGATTTCGACGAGATCTTCAGCGCCGACGATGTCGGCACCGGCAGCCTTCGCTTCCTCAGCCTTTGCGCCTTTGGCGAAAACCGCAACACGCGCCGTACGGCCCGAGCCGTTCGGCAGATTGCAAACGCCGCGAACCATCTGGTCTGCGTGCTTCGGATCGACGCCGAGATTGACGGCGACTTCGATCGTTTCGTCGAACTTCGCCTTGGCGCGCGACTTGATGATCTTCACCGCCTCGTCGAGCGGGTAGGATTTACCTGCCGGAAGATCCTGCTTGACCGCGAGCATACGCTTGCCACCGGCTTCGCGCGTTGCCTTGATCGTGTCGGCGCTGATTTGAGCTTTTTTGTCAGCCATCGGATTACTCCACCACCTTGAGACCCATCGAGCGCGCGCTGCCTGCGAGTGTGCGGGCGGCAGCATCGAGGTCGTCGGTGTTCATGTCCTTCAGCTTGCCTTTCGCGATCTCCTTCAGCTGCGCGATCGTGACTTGTCCGGCGACAAGACGGCCCGGCTCTTTCGAGCCCGATCCGCCCTTTCCGGTCGGCTTCAGTCCGGCGGCCTTCTTGATCAGATACGTTGCGGGCGGCTGGCGCATTTCAAATGTGAAGGAGCGGTCTGAGTAGACCGTGATCTTCACCGGAATGGGCGTGCCCTGCTCGAGATCCTTCGTCTTGGCGTTGAAGGATTTGCAGAACTCCATGATGTTGACACCGCGCTGGCCGAGCGCGGGACCGATCGGCGGCGACGGATTCGCCGCGCCTGCCGGCACCTGGAGGTTGATAAAGCCGTCGACTTTCTTCGCCATTGGTTCCCCTTCAGCGTTAGAGCCGCAACGCCGTTAGCGTGAGGCTCAGGGTTAGCGGTCCAGCGGGCCGGTCCTTTGCGAATGCATCATCGCAATCGAGACTTGCCCTCCCGCACATCTCCGGCGCTTTATCGCGTCGGAACTCTCATTACTTATTTACGCACCAGCAACGCTCCAGCGAGGAACGCCCTCAGCTCGCAACCTTCTCGACTTGCCCAAATTCGAGTTCGACAGGTGTCGGCCGGCCGAAGATAGAAACGGCGACCTTCACACGCGAACGCTCCTCGTCGACGTCTTCGACGACACCCGTGAACGATGCGAACGGCCCGTCGGCCACCTTCACATTCTCCCCGATCTCGAAAGTGATCGTCGGCTTCGGACGCTCAACACCCTCCGTAACCTGCTTGAGGATGCGCATTGCCTCATCCTCAGGGATAGGCATCGGCTTGTTGTCGGCACCGAGGAAGCCCGTCACCTTCGGGGTGTTCTTGATCATCACGAACGCCGCGTCGGTCATCTTCATCTTGACCAACACGTAGCCCGGAAGAAACTTCCTCTCGGTCGGAATCTTGCGCCCGCGCTTGACCTCGACGACCTCTTCGGTCGGCACGACGATCTCTTCAAACAGATTTTCGAGTCCGCCGGCCTTCGCGCGCTCACGGATGGCGTCTGCGACCTTGCGTTCGAAATTCGTGTAGGCGTGGACGATGTACCAGCGCGTACCGGCGACCGACTTTTTCTCTTCGCGTTCTTGCGCGACAACCATTCTCAAAGGCCCTCTTGCGCGTCACTCAAGTGGAAATGTGCGAGCTAATCTCAGCTCCCGACCCCCAGGACGAAGCGCACCACATGGCTCAACGTCTGATCAACGAGCAAAAAGAAAACAGACGTGATCGCGACCATGATGAGCACCATCAAAGTCGTGATCCACACCTCTTTCCAACTCGGCCAAGTCACCTTTGCGGTTTCCTGCCGAACTTCCTGGATAAAGGTTATGGGATTGAACTTCGCCATCTAATTGCTTTCTGGTCGCAAAATGCGACAACATGCCGCGCCGACCTCGGTGTGCAACCGGGCCGGTCGGCAAATCAAACCTAAGCGAGGCTGGCAGGGGCGGAGGGTCTCGAACCCCCGACCTTCGGTTTTGGAGACCGACGCTCTACCAATTGAGCTACACCCCTAGAACTCGCACGAGCATACGCCCAAGCGGCGAACAGCCTCTTTCGGGGCGAGCTTCCTTAACTGATGTTGCCCGGCTTGTCAGCCCCGAGCAATGCCTTTTTTGCTAGCGGCCCGTTCCGGACGCCGTCCACGGCCCCGCCCCTTCGTCGCTGCGCTGGCTCGATTGGCCCGAAACGGGCTCAATGATGACCGCCGAGCCATAAGCCAGAACCTCGGTGACGGCGGCTGCAATCTCGTTGGCGTCATAGCGCATCGCGATGACGGCATTGGCACCCATGTCATGGGCGTGCTGGACGAGAAGATCGAACGCCTCCTGCCGCGCGTGCTCGGCGAGCTTCGTATAAACAGTGATGTTGCCACCGAAAAAAATCTGGATGGCGGCGCCGAGATTGCCGACGACGCTGCGCGAGCGCACGGTCAGACCGCGAACCATGCCGAGGTGGCGCACGATGCGATAACCCTGGATGTCGTTCGTCGTCACTACGAGCATGATGGATCCCCGCTATCGGCCCCGGCATCCCGCCGGTGCTCCTCAGTTGCCGGCTAAGGCTAGACCGAGAAATGGCGACTGACGAGATCAATAAGCGGCCCGTCGTGGCTTGGCTCGGATCAGCTCGACGTCAAAAGAATGGAGCGGGTGATGGGAATCGAACCCACGTATTCAGCTTGGAAGGCTGCTGCTCTACCATTGAGCTACACCCGCATTGGTCGAGAGGAATTCGCGCTCGACGACTAGTCGGTTTTGCTGAGCCTGTGAAGTCCCATCCGATGGGCCGGTCAGTAGCCTAATCGCCGCGATCAGGCAGCGTCGTGAAAAATGATGCCGGCCGTGTGGCGTAGCCCTGTGCGAATTTCGCTCACCCCGTGGCGAAGGTTGACGCGATACGTCCCACGCGTCCCCTGAACGGGACGGTGATGCACGGCAAAGGCAACAGCGTCGCCCTGCCCTAACGGTACGACTGAAGCCCGCGATTGCATGCGCGGGCGCTGTTCGGACAGCACGAACTCGCCGCCGGTGAAATCGCGGTCGGGCTCCGCAAGGAGTATGGCGACCTGCAATGGAAAGACGTGCTCGCCGTAAACGTCCTGATGCAGGCAATTGTAGTCGCCGGCGACGTACTTCAGCAGCAGCGGCGTCGGCCGCGTTTGACCCGACTGGTGGCAGCCTTGGAGAAATTCCGCATGCTCGTCCGGATAGCGCACGTCCATGCCCATCGCCGCATTCCACCGGTTGGCCACGTCCGCCAGCGGCGGATAGAGAGCAGTCCGCAAATCGGCAATGAGCGCGGGAAGCGGGTAGGAAAAATACTTGTATTCGCCGCGTCCAAACCCGTGCCTGGTCATATCGATACGGCTGCGAAACTGGGAGTCATCCGAATAGAGCGCCGTAAGAGCCGTGCACTCGGCCTGCGTCAAAAGCTTCGGGAGAACGGCGAAGCCCTTCGCATCCAGGTAATGGGCCGCCTGCTTCCAATCGAGTGCAAGCACCTTCCTGCGAGGCTGAGCGTCGGGCTTCTCGAGCGCACTCGCGCGGCTCATTTTTTTGCCTCCCGCGCGATCAGGGCCCGTTTCCTCGCAACACCCCAACGATAGCCCGACAGCGAGCCGTCATTGCGCACGACGCGATGGCACGGAATGGCGACCGCGATCTTATTGGCGGCGCAAGCACCTGCGACGGCGCGAACGGCTTTCGGCATGCCGATACGTTCGGCAATTTCCGAATACGTGGCGGTCGAGCCGGCCGGGATGTCGCGCAAGGCTTGCCACACGCGGTGCTGGAATGCCGTTCCTCTGACGTCGAGGGGAAGATCAAGGCTGCTTGCCGGCTCTTCGACCAGTCCGACGATCTTGGCGATCACGTCCTCGAAGGCGCGGTCGCCGCCGATGAGATTGGCTTTCGGGAAGCGATCTTGAAGATAGCGAACGAGGTAATCCGGATCGTCGCCGAGAAAGATAGCCGAGATGCCTTTGTCGCTAGCGGCCACCAGGATCGATCCGAGAGAACATTTTCCGATGGCAAAACGCATGTCGGCATTGGCGCCGCCGTTGCGAAAATCACTGGGCGTCATGCCGAGTACCGCTGCGGAGTTGGCGTAAAAGCGGCCGCTGGAATTGAAACCGGACTTATGAATGGCTTCGGTCACCGATTTGCTCCTTTTGAGATTGGCGCGCACGCGCTGCTGCCGATGCGCGACGGCGTAGGCCTTCGGGGTGACGCCGGTGATTGCCTTGAAGATGCGATGAAAGTAATAGGGACTGACGCCAACCTTAGCGGCGAGTTCCTCTAGGGTCGGCGCTTCCTCGGCCGTTTCAATCAGCCTGCAGGCCCCCGCCACCTTCTGCGCGTATTGCGCTGTGAGTGACGGCTCGTTCGGCTTGCATCTCTTGCAGGGACGGAAACCGGCCGCCTCGGCGTCTTCGCAGGATTTATGAAACGCGACATTCTTGCGGTTTGCGAGCCGCGCCGCGCACGACGGCCGGCAATAGACGCCGGTTGTCGCAACCGAATAATAGAACTGTCCGTCCGAACCCTTGTCGCGTGCCGCAACGGCCGCCCAGCAACGATCGGCGTCGAGGTCGTAGCTCGCCCTGGGTTTGGTCATCGTGCGGGTCATTGATCTCACCTTAGCGATCATCTTGACCCGTAAAATAGGCACGGCCCGCCAAGCCCGCACCCTGAACCTTGCTTTCAAACTAAAATTATCGGCGCTTACATATCGAGCACCACCCGATACCGGGCCTTGCCCGCCAACAAATGCTCGATCGCTTCGTTGACGCGGGTGATCGGGAAATGCTCGGTCTTCGGCAGGATTTTGTGGCGCGCGGCGAAATCGAACATTTTTCGTGAGGTAATCGGAGCGCCGTTTGGCGAACCGGACACGCTTTCGCTGCGTCGGAATGAAATCGAACGCGGCGACCGGGATCGGCTCAGGCGCCGCGCCCACGACGTGCAGGCGGCCCTTCGGGCGCAGCGTTGCGAGCATCGCCGGCCAATCCAATGGCACGGTCACGGTCACGATCAGCAGATCGAGTGACCCGGCAATATTTTTGACTTCAGCGGAATTCCGGCTGTTGACGACGCGGTGAGCTCCGAAACCGCGAGCTTCGTTCGCCTTCGAGTCGGTCGATGTGAAAGCAGTGACCTCACATCCCCACGCGTTGGCGAATTTCACCGCCAGGTGTCTGAGGCCGCCGATGCCGACGACACCGACTTTGTCGGTCGACTTGACTTCGAAAACTCTGAGCGGCGTGAATACGGTCACCCCGCCGCACAAAAGCGGTCCCGCGTCTGTCGCATCGACTCCCTCTGGAATCGGAATGACCCACGGCCCCGGCGCGCGCACGCGTTCGGCGAAGCCCCCGTAATGGCCGACGATGGTTGGCACGCTTTGTGGACAGAGGTTGGCGTCGCCGCCGATGCACCACTCGCAATGCATGCACGTGCCGGCCGTCCAGCCGACGCCAACCCTTTGGCCGATTTCCAGCCCTTTGGCCGATGAGCCGAGGGCGGAGACGCGCCCGATGACTTCGTGGCCGGGAACGACGGGATTTATTGTAAAGCCCCACTCGTTATTGATGACATCGCCGAGCGCCTGCTCGTCCGTCACCATACGGCTGTCGGGCTCATCGACCGGCTGGTTGATCTTGGCATGGTTGCGCGCACGATTGATTCGACGGATCGCCGCCGAATACTTGTCTCGCTAACGAAGACCGGCCATTCGACGCTGCATGGACTTTCGGCGATCCACGTCGCAGAATTGAAAAACATCCGCCCAACGCTGCGGAAGTTGCTACGGCAGTTTGAAACGTAACAGCGCGATTACGGCACTCGGTTACCTGAACTCAGCCTTCGCAAACCATATGAGGCAACGATGCTAGACGGTGAAATTCGGGACTGGAAGCAACCGGCGACAATCGGGCAGCCGGACAATTCACCTGTCGTAAACATCGAAGCTGCGAACTCGATTGAGGCCGCGGTGCCATCGGATATCAAAGAGTGGCGCCGTATGGAGCGGAAGCGCTTGCTCGCCATGCGCCGGACCTACTGCGCCGACGCACGCGCTCATGCGACGACGACGCTTTTGGCAAACCTTGCCAGCGTCTGCGAGAGCCTCAAGGGCGAGACGCTTGGTCTCTACTGGCCGATCAAGGGCGAAATAGAAATTTGCCGCTGGGCCTCACGCTTTGCTGCCGCCCGGGGGATGCAGACCGCCCTCCCCGTCGTCGTCACCAAGAATAGCCCGCTGGAATATTGGCAGTGGCGCATGGGCGAGCCGCTGACGCGCGGCTTCTGGAACATTCCCGTTCCTGCCAGCCGCATCCCCTTCAATCCGGCCGCCGTTATCATACCATTGATCGGATTCCACAATAACTATCGGCTCGGCTATGGCGGCGGCTACTTCGACCGCACTCTCGCCGCGCGCGTACCGAAGCCCATTGCCATCGGTATCGGCTATGAGCTTTGCCGGCTTCCGGGTTTCACACCGTTGCCGCACGACATCCCGATGGATTTCATCGTCACGGACCGCATGATCTATCCCGGTTAATGGCCGGACACGGTGCCGGCGCCAGCTTTCCGGCGGGCATTCACCAATCGTAATGCCCGGGCCGCAACTTTCCCGGGAACGTTTTCGTCGCCGCCGCATCAGTCATCTGGTGATACGTCAAGGCAAAGGTGACGAGCATGGCTCAGCCGCAGTTGAACTCGCAACCAAGATTGGCCGAGGCCGAACTCGTCCGCAGAGCGGTCAGCAAGGATGAGTCCGCCATTCGCGCGATCATCCAGGCAAACAACCGCCGCCTCTACCGTGTGGCCCGTAGCATCGTGCGCGATGACAGCGAAGCTGAGGATGTGGTGCAGGAGGCATATCTCCGCGCCTTCTCAGCACTTCCCGAATTTCGTGGCGAGTTGAGTCTCGCGACGTGGCTCACTCGAATCGTGTTCAACGAAGCGCTACAGAGACGGCGCCGGCGTGTCGAACAGCCCATCGAGCCCACTCGTCCGCAAGAGAGCCCGTCACAGGTCATACCCTTCCCATTCGCCGGAAATAAAGCCGTGGACCCAGAGAGCGCGATTGCCCAACGCGAAATTTTCCGGCTGATGGAGCGCGCCATCGACGGCCTGCCGGAGGATTTTCGCACGGTCCTCGTCGCACGCGTCCTCGAGGACATGAGCATCGAAGAGACGGCCGATCTGTTGGGTCTAAGGCTTGAAACCGTCAAGACGCGACTGCACCGCGCGCGACGGCTTCTGAAGGCGGCGCTCGCCGATCACATCGGGCCGCTCTTCAGCGACGTATTTCCCTTCGACGGCGCGCGTTGCAACCGCATGACCGATGCTGTCCTGAAGCGTCTCCAAATATCCGGCTGAAAAAGGCGGGAACCTTCGCAGCCGAGCCCGCATCCAATCCCCCGATAAGGCAATGAGCCGCTCGCGGCTCACAATCAGGGGAAACATCGAGGATGCTCAACATCCACTCATGCGGCCGTTCACTTGGATTGGCCGCAGCACTTGTGCTGGCGGGCGTAACCGCGCCCGCATTCGCCGCAGATGGCACAACAGATCCGCAGATCGCCCACATCGCCTATACGGCAGGCGCCATCGACGTCAAAGCCGCGCAGCAGGCTCTGCAGATATCGAAGAACGCCGATGTGCGCGCCTTCGCCAACGACATGGTGCGCGACCACACCGCCGTGAATGACAAGGCGCTGGCGCTAGTCAAGAAGCTCAACGTGACGCCCGAGGACAACGACACGAGTAAGGCGCTGACCAAGCAAGCCGACGAAAAGCAAGCCGAGCTTGCCAAGCTTTCGGGTGCGGCTTTCGACAAGGCCTATGTCGATAACGAGGTCGCCTACCATAAGACTGTCGACGGTGCACTTTCGGCAACGTTGATCCCATCTTCATCGAACGGCGAACTGAAGAGCCTGCTCAAAACCGGCCTCAAGATCTTTGAAGGCCACCTGAAGCACGCCGAGCATTTGGCAAGCACGCTGAAGTAAAGGAGACGTCCCGATGCGAAGGGCAATGCGTTGCTCGGCCTTGGTTCTGCTGCTGCAAATCGCAAGCGCTCACGTCGGGATCGCGGGCGAGGTCGTACAAGTCAAGATCACCGACCTCGCCTTCTCGCCGGCCGAGATCACGGTCAACGCCGGCGATACGGTCGAATGGGTGAATAACGACTTCATCGATCACACGGCCACCGCAACTGGCGGCGATTGGGACGTCATGATCGCTGCCGGGCAACCCGCTCGGCAGCAAATGACCAAGACCGGCACGATCAAATACTTTTGCCGCGTCCACCCCGACATGACCGGCACGATCCATGTCGTTAGTAAGTAAAACCAAGCACTGAGACGGGAGATACCGGTGGACGCATTCGTAAAACCGTTGGCTCGAGACCCGAATTCCGAGCACGACGATAACAGACCCGACAGGTCGGAAGTCGAAGCGGCGTTGCGGACGATCATCCGCTGGACCGGCGACGATCCGGATCGCCCCGGCCTGCTCGAAACTCCGGCCCGCGTCACTCGCGCCTTCGAAGAGTACTTTGCCGGCTACGCTCAGGACCCCGCCCTGCTCCTGCAGAAGACCTTCGAAGAGATCGAAGGATACGACGAAATGATCGTACTCGGAGGCATCCCCCTCGAGAGCCATTGCGAACATCACTTGGCGCCCATCATCGGCCGTGCCTGGGTTGCATACGTTCCGCGCGGGCGCGTCGTCGGCATCAGCAAACTTGCACGTGTCGTGGACGCCTATGCGAAGCGCCTGCAGATCCAGGAAAAGATGACGGCCCAGATCGCCGACACGATCGAAAAGGTTCTGCAGCCCCAGGGCGTCGGAGTCATCATCAAGGCGACGCATCACTGCATGACGACGCGCGGCGTGCACAAGCCCGGCACGGAGCTCGTGACGAGCCGCATGCTCGGATGCTTTCAAAACAATCCGGTGTCGAGGCAGGAATTTCTGTCCGTCGTCGACTAGCGGCTCCAAATTGCGCGAGTAGTTCGCAGCGAACCGGGCTACGCACTTCGAAATCGACAGCTCAAAAACATTAGTTTTGATAGAGGACACCCGGCTCATGGCGAAGGGACCTCGGCTTCCCTATGGCAACGGCTCAACGCATCGCCAGTTCCTTTTCCGGCCGAGCCTTCGCGTCGCGGCAAGCCCGCGCACGGGGCAAGTATTCGAAGGCGCTGTTCTACGCGGACGCTCGCTTTGAAGTCACCTTCGTTGCCTCTTGGGGCTCCTTCATTGCATCTTGGGGCTCCGCGTCGGCGCGCTTCAATTCGGAATCGAGGTCCCCGTCGAGCCACTTTTTAAACATCAAGAGGTCCGCACGAAGTGACCATAGAGGGTTATTGAAGGACGCTGGCTTGTTACGTTCATACAGGTAGTGGCCAAGCCACGCGGGCCCGTATGAGCCCACCAACGCAAGCCCCAGATACCTGGTACGGCCCGTTGCCAGCCAAGCCGCCAAGCTTGCGGCCGCGATAGCCGTGCCGGCAATATGTAAGGCCCTCGTTTCCGGCCGGCTGTGCTCGCGCAAATAGTGCCGCCAAAAATTTTCGAATGATTTAAACTCGGACATTTGGAATCGAGCTCCACTTGGATCGGAGTTAGCCACGATATCTCATCATTCGCCTTTTGCTAACCACCTGCGAAACTCGTCCGAACCACGCGAGGTTCCCGCCCGGCTCGATGACGGTCTAGTATCCGGCTTTCCATGGAAGGGCACCGGGCGACGTGCGGAGGCCATCGCCATGATCGTCATCTACCGAAACGGTGTTCGTACCGTCATCACGGGCTGGCGCGAGTGGCTGCTCACGCTGGCCGCTGCCGTCATGCTGGTTGTGGTGCTCTGTTTGACGCTGGGAATTGCGTTGACGCTGTTTACGCTCGTCCTGTTCGGCTTGCCGCTTGCCATCGCATTGGCTTTGCTGGTCCAGGTATTCCAGTCGCGACGGCCATGAGGAGCCGCACGCGGCGACAGGACCGTCGGTCCTAGCCAGGCCGCGCGGCGCGGTCGAGTTCGGAATACTCGTCGTCCGACAGCCTCAGATCCACGGCTGCCACATTCTCTTCAAGATGCGCGACCTTCGAGGTTCCGGGAATCGGCAACATCACCGGGCTTCGCTTCAGCAACCATGCGAGCGCAATCTGACCAGGAGTGGCGCGATGGCGCTTTACGGCCTTCGATAGGCTCGAGCCTGGTTTGGCTAACTCGCCGGCCCCGAGTGGGAACCAAGGGATGAAGCCGATTGCATGCTTCTCACAGTATCCCAGAACGTCTTCGCTACTGCGGTTGATGATATTGTAGCGGTTCTGAACGGTTGCGACCCTGAACACCTTCGAAGCCGCTTCGATGTCTTCAATGCTGACTTCGCTCAAGCCCGCGTAACGGATGATCTTGCGATCGAGTAGCGTTCTGATCGCATCGAATTGCTCGCTGCGCGGAACATTCGGGTCGATGCGATGCAATTGCCAAAGATCGATCTGCGCCACGCCGAGTTTCTCCAAGCTTTTTTCCGCTTGCGAGATTAAGTACTCCGGCCGCCCGAGCGGCACCCACTTACCCGGCCCCGGCCGCGTCAGCCCGCCTTTGGTGGCGATAACAAGACCCTTGTAGGGGCTCAATGCTGCGCGAATGAGCTTTTCCGATACGTCCGGCCCATAAGCGTCGGCAGTATCGATCAAGTTGATGCCTAGTTCCGGGACACGCTTCAGCGTCCGGATGACCTCGTCGCGATCAGCGGGCTCTCCCCAAACTCCGTCGCCCGTAACGCGCATGGCGCCAAACCCGAGGCGATTGACCTCGGTTTCGCCGCAGATCTTGAACTGGCCGGATTTTTCAACAGGAGACGACGGCGCCGTGCGGAGAGCAGTTTTAGTCATGGATCTCAACCTTTCTCGCTTTTGGCCGAACCGATGTCTGCGTCTGGCGCACAATACCCTCAGCTTACGATGCTAAACGATGCCTCCACGACAGCAACGCGACAGTGCTAGCGCGCTGCACGAGCGAGCCAAAATCCTGTCGGACGCGGCGGCGTTGACGTGGGGGTGAGGTAATACATCAGTTAATTATTGCTGATGCCAGGAGCACGGGAAGATTTGCAGGTGGCCACACGCCGCAGGTTCCAAAGTGCTTAGGCTGGTCGCGGTATCCGGCGCGGACTTTGGAACGCGACACCGTCACCGCGATGCAAACTGATGCCCAGCTGCAGCAATTCGGCGATCCGTTGCGACCGGTCGATGAAGAGCGCCGCCGCAGCGGGCGGACACACATCGCGTGCTGTTTCAGCGAACAATTGCAGCCACCGAGCAAAATGGTTGCTGGAAATCTCGTCGATAGCAACGTGCACCGGCATCGGACTGCCGCGGTAGCGCCCGCTTTTCACCACCACCGACGACCAGAACGCCGTAAGCTTCGTGAGATGCGCGTCCCAATCGTCGACCCGCGCCTCAAAGACGGGACCTATCAGCGTATCCTGACGCACGGCCGCGTAAAAGCGATCGACAAGCTTGGCAATCAGGTCTTCGTCGATCCCGGCATCAGTACCTGGAGAGCTGGGACGGGGCTGCTGCTGCTGCATGGGCGTGGACCGTTGTAGACCGCTGCGATAAGATGCATAACATCTACATCTTAATGTCGCTCGCGCCAGGGAGCAATGGGCTTGATGGCCCGTTCGGACTAGCAATGCCTATAACACACCTGTCCGATCATTCCCTAGCGTCTCGACAATTGCCGGAAAGGGAAGCGACGTGTTGAAGACACGACTGACGGAACGCCTGGGTCTGCGCCATCCCATCGTCTCAGCGCCAATGGCCTTTGCCGCCGGCGGTCGCCTCGCGGCAGCAGTGTCAGCGGCGGGCGGCCTCGGCCTGATCGGCGGCGGATACGGGGATGCCGAGTGGCTCGAAGGCGAGTTTCGCGCAGCCGGAAGTCAACCGGTCGGCTGCGGCTTCATCACTTGGTCGCTACGCAAACAGCCGGCGCTGCTCGACTTGGCGCTTTCGAAGCATCCGAAGGCGATTTTGTTGTCTTTCGACGATCCCGCACCCCTCGCCGAACGCGTCAGACGGGGCGGCGTGACGCTGATGTGCCAGGTCCAGACCCGGCGCGATGCCGAAAGAGCCCTGCACTGCGGCGCCGATGTGATCGTTGCGCAAGGCAGCGAAGCGGGCGGCCACGGCGAGAAGCGCGCGACATTCACTCTTGTGCCCGAGATTGCGGATCTGATCGCACAGACGTCTCCCGACACGATGCTCTGCGCGGCAGGCGGCATCGGCGACGGACGGGGACTTGCAGCGGCGCTGATGCTCGGTGCGGACGGCGTGATGGTCGGCTCGCGTCTGTGGGCCTCTCACGAAGCCAACGTCAGCGAGGGTATGCACCAAGCAGCGCTCAAAGCCAGCGGCGACGATACGATACGTTCGCAGGTCATGGATTTGGCGCGCAAGCTTCCCTGGCGGGCGCGCTACAGCGCCAGGGTTCTGAAAAACCAGTTCATCGAACGCTGGCATGGCCGCGAAGCGGAATTGATGACAGTTGCAGACGAAGAGGCTGCCAAATACCGCAAGGCGTGGGCTGAAGGCGATCCGGAAAAAAGCAACACATTCGTCGGAGAAGTCGTCGGTCTCATCCGAGAGATCGAGCCTACTGCCGAAATCATTCAACGCATGGTGCGAGAGGCCAGTCTGCTATTGCAGTCGGCGCCCAAGTACGTCGTCGCAAAGACTTGAGAGGTGGAAGCCCGCCAAAAACGAACGGGCGGTCAGGATCCGGCGATGGCCTTTGAAATGAGATCGACGTTGTAACGGAACATCTTCGCGTACGTGGGCGCCGGTCCATCCTCCTTCGACAACGCTTCCACGTAGAGTTCGCCGCCGGGCTCTGCGCCCGTCGCTTTCGAGATCTGCACCACAAGACGGGAGTCGTTGGAGTTCTCGAAGAAGTACGTCTTCACATTTTCCTTCTTGATCTGGTCGATCAGTTTTCCAACATCGGCGGCCGAAGCCTCGGTCTCAGTCGAAAGTCCGACAGGCGATAGAAGCGTAATGCCATATTCTCCACTGAAGTAGCCGAATGCATTGTGGCTCGTCAGAATTTTGCGCCGGTCTTGAGATACGGTTTCGAATCTGGATTTCGCGTATGCGTCCAGCTCCTTCAGGACGTTCGTATATCGAGCCGCATTCGCCTTGAAGACCGCAGCGTCCTCGGGATCGGCAGCGGCCAGGGCTTTCTCAATGTTTTCTACCCACACCTCGATGTTGACCGGACTGTTCCACACGTGCGGATCGATGATGGTCTTGCCGAACTCGTCCATCGTCCGCGTTTTGACGCCTTCGGAGGCAACGACCGGCTTGCCGCCGTAGCCCGATGCCTTGACCAATCTCTCGAACCAGCTTTCGAGCCCCTCGCCGCTGATAAACGTAACATCGGCTTCCTTGAGTTTCTTCGCGTCATCCGGCGACGGCTCGAAATCGTGAGGATCGCCGTTCGGTCCAACCAAACTCGTTACGCTCACATGCTCGCCGCCGACTTGCTTTACGACGTCGGCCAGCACGGTGAAACTCGCAACCGCATTCAGCGTCTTCGCGGATGCGGGCATCGACGTGCCCACTCCCAATGCAGCGGACACCAAGAGCCCCATCAGAATGCTCGAACGTCGCATACGTGTTCTCCTGCTACGCCCCATAGTGCGGGCGCGGGAACAGCCGTCGAAGCGCTCCAGTAGGCGAGAAGAGCAGCGACATGCCGTAAATTATACTTGCAGTGAGAATGATCGCTGGCCCCGAAGCCACTCCGTAATGGAACGACGCCACCAGCCCCAGATAGCCTGAAATGATGGCTGTGCCCGCCGCGGTGAGGAACATCGCCGGCAGGCTTTGCGCCCACAACCGAGCGACTGCTGCGGGCAGCATCATCAACCCTACGGCCATCAACGTGCCCAGCGCCTGGAAGCCGGCGACGAGGTTGAGCACGACAAGGAACAGGAACAGAAAGTGGTACGCTGAGCCATGTCCGCCGACGGCACGAAGGAAGCCCGGATCGAAGCACTCCGCGACGAGCGGCCTATAGACCAACGCCAACAGAACAAGAGTGAGCGAAGCTATGCCGCCAACTAGATAAAGCGCCTTGTCGTCGATGGCGAGGATAGTGCCGAACAATACGTGCAAGAGATCGATGTTCGAGCCGCGCAATGAAACAATGAGAACGCCGAGCGCAAGAGACGTCAGATAGAAACTCGCGAAGCTGGCATCTTCTCTGAGCGCCGTCGTTCGGCTGATCCATCCCGATAGCAATGCCACGCTAAGCCCGGCGATAAGACCGCCCAAACCCATGGCCGGCAGCGACAATCCTCCGGCGACGAGAAACCCGACCGCCGCGCCGGGCAAAATCGCGTGGCTCATGGCGTCGCCGACGAGGCTCATCCTGCGAAGCATCAGCAGAACGCCGATCGGCGCCGATCCAAGGCCGAGCGCGAAACAAGCGACAAGCGCCCGGCGCATGAAGCCGTAGTCGACGAACGGCGCGATGAATACCGAATACGTTGTCATCAGGCGATCGCGCGTTCATGTTCACAAACGGGCGCGTTCTCATCCCAGCTTTCCGCCATCGCCCGGACGCGAAGCAGATTGTGCGGCGACATCGCAACTTCGGTCGGGCCCCAATCGATCGCTTCCCTGGCGAGCAACAGCGTGCGCGGGAAATGGGCTCGAACTTGCTCGAAATCGTGCAGCACCGCGATAATGGTGCGCCCGTCGTGATGCCAGCGGCAAACGATTTCGAGAAGGTCGCGCGTCGTGCGGGCGTCGATCGCCGCGAAGGGCTCATCCAAGACGATGACCTTCGCGTCCTGCATCAACAGCCTTGCAAAAAGTACTCGCTGGAATTGACCCGCTGAAAGAGATCCGATCTGGCGGTATCCAAACCCATCGAGTCCGACGGCCATCAACGCTTCCCGCGCGCGAACCGCGGCAGCAGGCTGAACTCCTCGGAAGGCACCACTCTGCCGCCACGTTCCAAGCATCACGGTATCCGCGACGGTCATCGGAAACTGCCGGTCTATCTCGGCCGCTTGCGGCAAATATCCGAAGTCGCTGATGGCCAGTCCGCCCCGATCAATCGATCCTTCGGCCAACCGGAGGTCGCCCATGATGGCTTTGAGAAGCGTGGACTTGCCGGCGCCGTTCGGCCCGGCAATCGCCGTCATGCTGCCCCGTTCGAACGACCCGGAAACGTGATGAACCGCGGGATGACGAGCGTACGCAACGGTAACGTCATTGAGTTTGATAGCAGGTTCGCTCATGGCAGCACCACGGCCCAGAGAATGGCAAGCCAAAGACAAACGAGCACGCCGCTGACAAGGCCGAGCCGCACAATAGAGGAGCGCGCCATCACCGATGATTGAAAGGGATCGCCGGATGCCATCAAACTCGAACCATTGATAGAAGCCGCCTCAGCTTTTGAATATAATATAACATCCCTAACACGCCTGCAACACTGTCGCAAATTTTTCGGTGCCGGAGATCCAGCTCGTAGCGCGGCAAAATTCACAAGGCGAACGTCACCGAACATCGCGCGGGTTAACTTTTCGCCCGCATCAGGACGTGGCAGGATTGTGCGCCGCCGCCTGCGCTATCGACACCGATGATGGTTCCGGCAAAGAGGCGCCACAGTCCACACATACGGATCGAGCGCGGGCAACTTCAATGGAGGAACTTATGAAAACAATCCTCGTCGTGATGAGCTTACTCCTTTCCACATCCGCCTTTGCAGCCGACGCCACCTGCGATGCGACTGCAAAAGATAAAAAACTCCACGGTGCCGCTCTCACAAGCTTCATGAAGAAATGCGAGAGCGACGCGACGACGAAGTGCGAAGCCGATGCCAAGGCGAAAAACCTGCACGGCGCAGCGGAAACAAGCTTCACCAAGAAGTGCGTCAAAGACGCAACAGGCCCCTAGCATCCTTGTTATGACGGGATGCCCGAAGGCATTCTCGTCTAGTCTCTTATATGCAGGCGCGAACGGCCGTTTCAGTGGTTCGGCTTTCACGGCCGACGCAACGACCGCGGAAACGGCTCAGCATCTTTGGAATCAGGCTTTCAACTTCCGGGAACCTCGGTCGTGCCCGGCGTTCCCTCGATCTCGGCGAGCCATTGCGCGGTGCGCTGAAAATCCGGATCGGCTTTGAATTTCGCGCTTGGAGCAAAGCCCTCGGCGCGGCTCACCGCCTGAGCGATGAGCTTGCGGAATTCAGGCACATCGAAGTAGGAGGCGTGCACCAATTCTTTCCAGGTGAAATAGGTGCTGATCGCCGTATCGGCCGTGTGCTTCGGATCGGCGTAGGCGATCTGGCCGATCGCGTGGCGGAATTTAGCAATTGATTGGCTCGCAGCAAGATTGCTGTAGTCCGTCACAAGATTTGCCACAGCCGTCGGAAGGCGTGGCGGCGACTTGTCGATCCAGGTCGGCCGGTCGGTCGCGCCAATGGCAATCTCGCCTTCCGTATCGTTGCCAAATGCCGCGCGTTTCACTTCCGCGTTCGTGATCCAGTTGAGAAATTGGCTCGAGACGCGGCTGATGACCGTGGCGACCGCCTGGATCAGCAGCATCAGAACCAGCGCCAACAAGCCGACGATGACCGGGACGAGCACGGCCGGCACAAGAAGTGACCAAAACCAGCGCTGACGTCGATCGCCGAGGTCCGCGGCGCCCAAAGCCCACGAGAGTTCGTCCGTCGCAAGGTGAAGCAAGAGGCCGCTATTGACGCTGAGATCGTGGCCGCCACCGCATAGCGTTTCGCCTTCACAAGGTTTTCCGTCCTTTTCGAAGAAGCGCTGTTTGAACCGCATGCCCCGCTCGATCCCGTCGAGATTGGGATACTGCACCTCTAATGCTTCCCGCTTCGCTCTATAATCTCGCCAAGCGCTCTGCCGGTCTTGAGCAGGCTGCGCGGTCCCGCCGCTGCTTTGCGTGGCGACAGCATCCCCGTCACCTTTGCGCGCGGCGAAAAGTTGCCGGCGCAGCGCCATCAAAGCCGCTTCAGCCTCCGGCTTCGAATTTGAATCATAAATTTCGGTCTTCAGCCATTCCGCCAGGCCGACCATCGTTGGGGGCGACATCAAAGTGGCGAAGTAGAGCAGCGGCACCGTGATGACCGAAATCAGCGTGATCGCCGAAACCGCGAAAGACTTGTCGAAGAAAGCCAGCTTCGCTTCCGGTAGGTAGCCTAATCCCTGGATCGCCTCATCGTCGGGATGGGCAAGAGAGAGCCATCGAGCACCGAATTTCTCGCGAGCACGCCGAATGATCCTGCGGTGATAAAGGAGCAAGGTTCGGTTATCGAGGAAGCGGAGCACCAAATAAAAGAAGATCGCGGGAAGACTCGTCATGACGGCGGTAACAACGAGAATGCGCGGGAAGGTACCTCCAAACAGCATTCGCTCGCCGCTGAGAACTCGTCGAGAGTTGATAGACCAGGAACATCAGCAGTAGCATCATCGATGCAACGAAGATCACCTTGCGTATCAGGCTGAGCCGTGTGAGCAGCCAAAGTTCTTTCTTGAAATTGACGAACGGCGTGCCGACGGTGATCCAGCGCTTGAGATTTTCCAGCGGCCGCTTGCGCGCGGCGCTCGACAGCAAGGCCGTCGCAATGACCGACCCACCATGACTATGGCCGATGACGCAATAGGGCTCGCCTCGCGCCTCCAGCTCTCGCAATTCCTTGCTGAGGCTCAAGCCGGCGTCTCGCCGCTCGACTTCGCTGTTATTGCCGCCCCACTCGAACGGCTTGACCTCGAGCTGGCCTTCGCGTGCATCGATAAGCTCGCGGAGGTCGTGCTCGAAGGTGCTGGGTGACTGCCACCATTGCGGCTCAGCTGCCGCTGTCGAGTTCGGATCAGGCGCGTTTGCGTGCGCGAACGTGCCATGCACCGTAATGATGGTCGCCATATTCCCCCCTCCCCCCGGCCCGCGGAACGCGCTGCTTAATAGCAGCGATCCCGTAAAGGCAAAGCCAGGTCTACAAACACCCCTGTTTCCAAAACTCATGGCGCTTGGCGCGTGTACAAAATATTACGCCAGTACGGCTGCAGACGCGACGGCCCAAAAGAATGGCGATTGGGCCCCGCGAAGTATAGGGGAGACGGCGCCGGAATGGTGACCGGATCGCCAAGTGTTGCCGCAAAGCCGATCGCCCGAGCGACGTTCAGGATTGGGGCGTTGTGACTAAAATGCGCCTGCCCGGCTTAAAGTCTGCTCGCCGTCTCCGCGCGGAGTTTGGCTTCCTGCTCGCGGAGTTCCGGCGTCAGCGCCTCGCCAAAATCGTCAGCCTCGAATAGGGGGCGGATCTCAACCTCGGTTTCCTCGTCATGAGGATTGGGGCAACGCTTCAGCCAATCGATCGCTTCCTGCAGCGAATTGACTTTCCACAGCCAGAAACCGGCAATCAGCTCTTTCGTCTCCGTGAAGGGCCCGTCGATCACGTCACGCTTCTTGCCGGAGAATCTGACCCGCGCGCCCTTGGACGTGGGCTGCAGACCTTCGCCCGCCAACATTACGCCGGCCTTTACAAGTTCCTCGTTGAATTTTCCCATCTCGGTCAGCAGTTCCGTGCTCGGCATAACGCCGGCTTCGGAACTCTTGGATGCTTTTACAAGAACCATGACTTTCATGCGTCTCTCCTACCAATGTGCGCGGGCGCGATCTAGCACCGGCTCTGTTCTGAAGACGATCGAGAGGCTGGAACGCCGACAATTCGGCGCGACTAAATTCTGGTAACCGGCGTAGGCTTTTTGCAGCTCCGCAATGTCGAGCTTCTTCATTTGCATCATCGCCTGCATGACTCTGCTTGCCTTGGCGGGATCGCTGTCATTCAACATCTCGATTAAAGCTGTGGGGACGATCTGCCAAGACAGACCAAACTTATCCTTCAGCCAGCCGCATTGAATAATCTCACCGCCTTCCGAGAGCTTGTCCCAGTAATAGTCAACTTCCTCTTGCGACTTGCAATCGACATGGAGTGATATTGCTTCCGTAAACTTGTATTTCGGTCCGCCGTTCAACGCCGTGAATTCCAAACCCTCAAGTTCGAACGACACCGTCAAGACGCTGCCTTTCGGACCGGGCCCCGAATCTCCGCAGCGCAGTGTCTTTTTGATCTTCGCATTCTTGAACACGGAGGCGTAGAAGTTGGCAGCCTCTTCGGCGTTGCCGTCGAACCAGAGGCACGGTGTGATCTTTTGCAAGATGATCTCCTATTTCCCTAAATCCGTCGCGCTTGCGAGGTGGATTGCGAGTCCGCGCCCACCACGCAAGCTTCGCACTGACGTCAGGTTGTTTGGTCGGGTGTGCTCATGGCCCATATGACGCCAAACGGGTCGCGGAGCTGCCCGTAGCGGTCACCCCAGAACATTTTCTGCACCGGCATCAGCACCGTCGCGCCCCCCTCGACAGCACGCTGGAATGCACTATCGATGTCGTCGACCCGCATGAGAAGGCTGTACCCTTGCGGTTCTTTCAGCCCGCAGCCGTGCTCCGGAAACGGGTCGCTCAGCATCAGCGAGCCGCCGTTCACATGCAGATGAATATGCATCGTGCGGCCCTGCTCATCTGGCGGATGGCGGAAGACTTCGCGCGCCCCGAACGCCCGCACGTAAAAATCGGCAGCGGCGCCGGCGTTGCTGACGTTGAGATATGGAACGACGCCACCGAGAACGGCTGGCTTGTCTTCGACAGCCGGTGCGGACGCGCGCTTTTGAGCGGTAGCCATGAGACTTCTCCTCGTTTTCAGTTGCACTTACTTCGCATTGATGGCCCAAGGACGCTTTGACCGGCGGCGATCCGACAACGGCGCAAAGATTTTTTTAAGACCGTGCCGGTGCGGTCCCGCTGCTTGCGCTATCCTTGATCAAACGATCGATCTGGGCGCGAATATGCGCGGCTTCTACCGCCGTATTGGCGCGCGCAATGGCTTGGTCGAAGGCGACGCGCGCCTCCGCATCCCGCCCCAGCTGCATCAGGAAGGCGCCTTTAACTCCATGAAAGTAAAAGTAGCCGGACAATTGCTCGGCCAGCGGCTCGATCATCGCAAGCGCCGCGGCAGGCCCTTGGACTTTGCCGGTAGCGACGGCCCTGTTCAGCGTCACGACCGGCGACGGTTGCAGCCGCTCGAGCGTTTCGTAAAGCCGGTCGATTTGCGCCCAGTCCGTATCTTCGGGGCGCTTGGCCTGGGCGTGGAGCGCCGCAATCGCCGCTTGCACCTGATAGACGCCGGGTCGCCGATGCCGTATCGCCTTATCGATGAGCGTCAGGCCTTCGGCGATCATCGGCGCGTTCCACATGCTGCGATCTTGCTCTTCGAGCACCACGATGGCTCCGTCGGAATCGAGCCGTGCTGCCTGGCGGGCGTGCTGCAGCAGAAGCAGCGCCGTCAAACCCATGATCTCGGGTTCGCTCGGAAAGAGCCGCAGCAAAAGCCGCGCCAGCCTGATCGCCTCGTCGCATAGCGTCGCTCGAATGTGAGCCGTGCCGCCGGTCGCTGAGTAGCCCTCGTTGAATAAGAGGTAGATCACAGTCGCGACGGCTGCCAGCCGCTCGGAGCGCTCGACGGCGCCCGGGGCTTCGAAGGGAACCTGAGATTCGGCGATCTTGCGTTTGGCGCGCGTGATGCGCTGTTCCATCGCCGCTTCGCCGACAAAAAAAGCCCGCGCGATCTCTTTGACGGTCAATCCGGAGACGATACGAAGCGCCAGCGCAATTTGCTGGTTCGACGGCAGCACCGGATCGCAGCAGACAAACAGCAAACGTAAAATATCATCCCGGTAATGTACGGCATCGAGGTACTGAACCATTTCGCCTACGGCATCGTCGAGGTTTGACAGCACGTCTTCGGAGGGAAGCACATCTTCCCTGCGCTTCCGGCGCACCGCATCGAGCGCAACGTTGCGACCGACAAAGATAAGCCACGCAGCCGGATCTCGCGGAGGACCATTGCTGGGCCATGTCTTCAGCGCTCTGAGGCACGCCTCCTGAAACGCCTCCTCGGCCATGTCGAGGTCGCGAAAGTTCCGCAACAATGCCGCCACCGCTTGCGGTCTGGCAGCCGTCAGAACTCTGTCGATGTCAGAAACGTCCATTACGTTGTGACGGACCCGGATTGGAAAAAGGCAATCGGCCGTATCTCGTAGCTTCCTCCCGGGTTGGCCCGACCGAGTTCGCGCGCAATTTCGAGGACTTCGTCGAGCGACTGAGCGTCGACGACATAAAACCCGAGAAGCTGCTCCTTGGTTTCAGCGAAAGGCCCGTCGATGACGAGCGGCGGGTCCGTGGCCTTTCGGAGTGTCGTCGCAGCCGTTGTCGGCATCAGGCGGGCGACGGGCCCGAGCTTTCCGGCGCGAGCAAGATCGTCCTGCACGACCTTGAGATTGGCCATGACCGCATCGTCTTCCTCCTTGGACCACGAACAGACGACGTCCTCGGAATGGTAGCAAAGTATCGCGTATTGCATGCTGGCTGCCCTTGCGCATTGTCCCAAGGACGAATGAGTAAGCGCAAGACCGACAGCGGTCTCCAAAAAAATTTTGCCCTAATTGACCGGCTTTGCCGGCATGGTGCTTGCGACCGAAACGCGACCGCCTGCAGCCCAGATCAGCCAAAGCTTCACGTCGGGCGCAAACGCCCCGTCGCGACGCTGGCGTAGGCGAGCGCCGTCGTCTGACATGCGGCCGGTGGCGGCGCATGATGATGCATATGTTGATCGTGGGAGAGCGCTGCGCTCGTTCCGAAGTATAACGCCGGCAGAGCGAGCAGCGAGCTTATGAGTTGTGTACGCATAGGGTCAAAATCTCACTTTCATTCCGCCGTAGTAGGTTTGCGGAGCGCGGGCGTAGATCGAGCCCGAGGCATTCGCGAGCGTTGCCGGCGTCGAAGTCACTGTGTCCGTGATGTTGTTTGCCGAGGCGATGTACGTCTCGTCGAGAACGTTCCTGATCTCGAAATAGGCCAAGAACGACCGCACCGGCCCGCTGCTAAACTCGGTGGCGTAATGCACATTGAGGTCGACGGTGTCGTAACCCGGCGCTTCAAGCAGATTGGCGTTTTCCATATAGAAGCCGTCGTGCCACTGATATTCGGCATAAGCGCCCCAACCTTTGTAGATCCCGTCCCGCACGTCGTAGCTCAGCCGCGCCGTCAGCGCGTTCGGCGAAACGCCGGGGATTTTGTTGCCGGCGCGATTAAAGGAAAAGAATTTATGGTCATCGGGCGGAATGGGCGGCGGAGCGTTGTTTGGCAGCTGCTCCGTACAGTCCGTGTAGATCTGATTGTTGTAGATATAAGCCGCCGTAAGCCGGAACCCCGCGCCTAGCGCGATGTCTGCCGCGGCCTCCATACCGCGATGTTCGGAGGCCGGAGCATTAAACGTGAAGTTTGGCAGGCCCGGCCCCGGCGATTGGGAAACGAGTTCGTTTTCGAAGAACTCATAAAATCCGGTGACGCTCAGCAAAACACCGCGAACAGGCGTCCAATCGGCACCAACATCGTAGCCGACGTTCGTCTGCGACTGGAGCCGCGTATTGTTTCCCGGCTGGCCCTGCGGTGTGACGAACAAGTTCGTGAACTGCGGCGTGCCGTAACCCGTTCCGACGCGGGCGTGGAATTGCCAATCTCGGCTTGGCGTGTAGACGAGGCCAACCTCCGGCGCGACGTTGGTGATGCCGCGATCTGCCGATACGATGCTGAACTCAGCAACTGATTAGGCACCGGCCCGAGAGTGGCACCCGCAACGGGGAACCCTGGAGCGCCGTCAACGGCCGTCGCCGCCGTCCCTGGGGCTGCGAATGCCGGAGCACAAACGGCGACCGCCATTGACATGAAGCAGTTTGCCGATGCGCCCGTATTCTCGGTGGCCGACGTTCTGCGCGAAAGCCCCGGTGTTTCGCTGAAGCAAGGTAACGGCCCGCGCGACATGGGCATTTCCATTCGCGGTTCGAATGCCCGCAACGGCTTTGGCGTTCGCAACATCGTTATCCTGGAAGAGGTTTTCCCGTCACGCAGCCGGACGGACTGTCGCGCAGCGACCTTATCGACCCGCACGCCTATAGCGGCATTGATGTGTGGCGGGGGCCATCGTCGGCGCTGTTCGGAAACTATACGACGGTAGGAGCCTTCAACTTCCGCACTCGGCCGGGCGGCGAAATCAACGGCGTCGAATACGGCGTCGATGTCGGCAGCTTCAATTATTTGAACAATTACGTGAGTGCCGGCACAAAAACCTGGAACTTCGAAGGGTCGGTTTTCATCAGTGATGTGCGCGGCGATGGCTACTACGGCTACAGCACCTTCGACACGCAGACGATCAACATGCTGCTCTCCTATCGGCCGACCGCGTCCGACAAGATTACCGTCAAGGCGATCGACAACGAACTCGATACGGAGTTGCCGATTTGCATGTCCCTTAAACAGTTCAGACACAACCCGTTTCAGAAAGGCTGCGAGACCGCAGTGGGCGCCGCGCCTGGATGCGTGACGAATGGTTTCTCGGCGACCAATTTGGATTTCGCTTTGGCCTTGGACTTTGGCTTCTCGGTCGCTTTGGCCTCGGCGATCTGTTCAGGTGCTTGCTGAACGGTAACGTCTGGCAGTTTTATCGCATTGGCTGAGCCTGCCTCCTCGGCGAGGGTGCCGTCGTCAGCGACGATGATCAAGGCGATAGCGGAGGAAGCAAAGGCGACATGGCAATCGGCGCTTTTGCCGGGACCGGAACGCCCTGATCATCCAATGTCAGGCTTTGTGGCCCGTGACCCGTGCAAATCACGATTTCAACAGCGGCGGCGGGCGCGGGCGGCACGGCAAGCATGAAACCGACAGGCAGAAGGCTGCGCACCACGAACCCAAATCCTACCAGCAGATTTAGCAAGCCACGCATTGAAGCTTCTTGTCAGCCGATGATGAGCAATTGCCGATAAAACGCCGATTCCACTCTGCCGGTCTAATCCGGCATCGCGGATGCATGTTTAGTACGGGGCCGAGGGACGATGTCGTAGCAGAAGTGTCACGGACGCGGTCAATTTCGTTCTAGACCACGTGGCGAATTGGCTCGCCGCCCGCATGTCCGGCAGGCGGCTGGCCAGCCTGCTCGCAAGAACACAAAGCGGCTGCCTGCTATATTGGCAACCGGCGCGACGACAGTCTATGTCTTAAGCAGCCCGAACGGTTTTTTCTTCCTGCATGCTCGCATCCTGCGGAATTGCATAAAGCTCATCAGGCCCTTACCGATTATGGGGCCGAATGGCACAGAATTTGATCAAAGCGCCGATAGCCTTGAACATGCAGAGCACGTAGCCAGTGAGCCAAAACCATACCCATGGCTATACGCTGGCCTATGAGCGGGACGAGCTTCAGTTTCCGGTCTATGTGGTGGCATTGATCGGTGCTGGCTTTACCGCTGCCGCAATCGCGTTCGACAATATCTTCCTGTTTGGCGTGGCTCTCTGCGCCTTCGGTTTTGCTTATTACAACTATCCTCTTCTCGAAACGGGGCGGCCGCGGCTTGGGGCAGGCCAGTACGGAATTTTTGCCGAAGGTCTCGGCATCATTGCGTGGCGAGCGATCAAGGAGCTCGACATGGTGGCGGTCGATATGCGCGGCTCAACAAGCAACGAGCTTCGCATTACTCTTCTAGAACCGCTCGAGCGGGCGCTGCTCGCGGACTGGCGCAAGCGGCCGATCCACCGCTTCCTGATGCGGCTACCGTGGTCGATGGCCGCCAAAGACGTCATACGCATACCGCTCGACGTTCTTGACCACCCCGCGGACGAAATCCACGCCAATTTTTCGCGGATGATGCTCTTCTACCGCCGCTGAATACGGCCGCTGAAGCAAAGATCTGACACATAGGACATTTCGCCGATAAACTGGACGGGGGGCGACTTCCGAAACCGCTATGCTATGGTGCGGCCGCCGGGAGGCATGTGGAGGGAACTGATCATCCGATGACCCGCGAAGACGTCATCCTCGTCGATGCTGCTGACAATGAAATCGGAACTGAGGAAAAGCTGAAAGCGCATCAGCGCGGCCACCTGCATCGTGCCTTCTCGGTCATGATCTGGGACGGCCGAGGCCGCTTGCTGCTGCAGCGGCGCCAGATCAACAAGTATCATTCGGGGGGTCTCTGGACGAACTCGTGTTGCGGACATCCTCGCCCCGGCGAAAACGCGCGCGAGGCAGCATCGCGCCGCCTTCGGGAAGAGATGGGCATATCCTGCCCGCTCACGCCGATCGGCACATTTACCTATCGCGCCGAACTCGACGCCGGATTGATCGAGCACGAACTCGTGCACCTCTTTCGCGGTATCTACGATGGCGCTGTCGCTCCCAATCCCAATGAATGCGACGGGTTCAGCTGGTCGGCACCCGAGGCGATCCGCAACCAGATCAGGGCTGTACCGCACTGCTTCAGCGCCTGGTTCGTTAAGTACGCCGACGCCGGCTGGCCCGTGGCTCCGCCGGTTAACTTGGCGATTCCCGAACTGTAACAAGTGCGCTCCGCGGAAAGTTTTCAGGCCGCGAAAGTTGGCGGGAACCTAAAGCTGCCGTGCTGGTTCTTAGTTAATCGAGGTGTGTCTTGAGCAACGCTGCGAAAAAGCGCGCCTAGAAGCTCGGCATTCATCACGCAACCGTCGAGCCCCTCTTTCGCAAATGGCAATGGGATCAATCAATGCGAACAATACGTGCACTTTGTTTCGGTCTATTGATCACCGGAGTGATGATCCCCAGCATCGCTCGAGCCGAACGTAGTCAAGCCGTTTCGCCCACAGACCAGGCTGCCGCTACTTCGAAAAAAGCCGGCAACGGGGAACATTCATCCGAAGGAACGCCGGCCGTCGTCGTCGACGATAATAAGGTCGAGAGTTCTGCTTGGAAAGGTTGTAACCAGCGCGTCAGGAGAGAAGCTGGGGCCAATAACCGATATCCTTGTCGGACATTCGGGCGACGTTCGAGCCGCTGTGATCGACTTCGGCGGATTTTTGGGGGTGGGCACGCGCAAGGTCGCCGTGGCATGGTCGGCATTGCAATTCTCACCCGGTGCGATCGCGCTGAACATGACACGGGATGAATTACGCGTGACGCCAGAATACCGCGAAGGGGAGCCCATTGTGATCGTCGGTCCGACTGCAGCTCAACCATCCGGCCCAGCAGCCGCTGCACATCCTCCAGCTCAAAAATGAGATCATAATGCGCCACCCTTTTTCGACCCGTTAGATCATGGCGGGCTTGAAGGTGCCACCGGAGACTGCGGTCCCAGTTGCGTCGAAAAAAAGCCAGGTCGGCGTCGACTGGTTTGCCTTCTTCCTGGCTGATGTCCAGACGGGGTTCGGTCCATTCCTGGCCGTCTATCTGACGACGGAAAAATGGACCAACGGAGATATCGGTTTCGTATTGACCGTCGGCAGCATCGTCGCGCTTTTAGGCCAATTGCCGGGCGGAGCGTTGGTTGACGCGTTGAAGCGTGAGCGCCTGCTGGCTGGCGTTTCAATGTTCGCCATCGGCACGAGTGCACTTTGGATTGCCGTCTCGCCACATTTTTCGAGCGTGCTGCTCTCGCAGGTGCTCCACTCCGCCGCGAGCGTCATCGTTGGACCGGCTTTGGCAGCAATCAGCTTGGAACTGGTAGGTCATCGCCTCATTGGAGAGAGGCTCGGCCGGAATGCCCGCTTTGCGTCGAGCGGCAGTTTGGTCGCGGCCGCCGTCATGGGCGCAGTCGGACATTACTTTTCAAGTCGCGCCGTATTCTTTGTAACGGCCGCAATGGCCATTCCGGCCATCATGGCGTTGCGGCTGATCTGCGAGAAAGAGTTTCATCGCGAAGAACTTGAGCCGGAAAAGCCGCGCCCAGAGTACAACTTCGGTGAAGCACTGACTGAACTGGCCGGTAACCGAACGCTGTTGATCCTGGCCGCCACCGCGTGTCTTTTTCATCTAGCGAACGCTGCTATCCTGCCGCTTGTGGCGAACGTCATCACGTTGCGATCGGCCGACAACGCGACTGTGCTCGTCGCACTTTTTATTATCGTTCCGCAGCTCGTGGTCGCGCTTGTTTCGCCGTGGGTCGGACGATACGCAGACCACCGCGGCCGGCGTCCCCTGCTGCTCGTGGGCTTCGGCGCGCTGCCGGTTCGAGCAGCGCTGTTGGCATCGAGCTCAAATCCGACGATCTTGGTCGCGATCCAGTTGTTGGACGGCCTGTCGGCGGCGGCGCTCGGCGTTCTCGTGTCGGGTTGCGTCGCCGACCTCACGCGGCACACCGGCAATTTTAACCTCGCCCTCGGCTTCGTCGGCATTGCAATGGGCATCGGCGCCACAATCAGCACGACCGCGGCCGGCATCATCGCCGATCGGTTCGGAACGGCAACGTCCCTGCTGACACTCGCGTGCGTCGGCCTTCTCGCATTCGTCACCTTCGCCTTGGCGATGCCGGAGACAAGGAAGGCCAACGGTGCAGCGCCGCCAGATCAAACGACGTAGTAGACACTATTTCCATCGCCCTCAACAATCCTACTTGCATAATTCAACATTTATTGAATAGTAGAAGCATGGATGAAACCCAGATCGTCTCCGCCCTCGCTGCCCTCGCTCATCAGCACCGGCTTCGTATCTTCCGGTTGCTTGTCCGCGCAGGGCCATCCGGCGTCCCCGCCGGGGAGATCGCCGAACAGGTTAGCATCAGCCTGACGGCCATGTCGTTTCATCTGAAGGAACTCGATCACGCGGGGCTCGTCACGTCCACGCGCGATGGCCGCTTCGTGCGGTATGCCGTGCGCGTCGAGGGTATGCGGCAACTACTGAGATATCTGACAGAAGATTGCTGTCGTGGCCAGCCCGAGCTTTGCGGTGCCGACATCAAGAAGGCCCGCGCTGTTTGTACCCGTGAGAAAGCGTAAGCGATGCCCGCGGACTTTTTGCACGGCCAACGCGTAGGCGTCGAATTCTTAGGATCGGCTTTCCTGCTGGCAACCGTCATCGGTTCCGGCATCATGGGAGCGAAGCTGTCCGGCGGCAACGAGGGGCTCGCCCTTTTAGAAAACACGTTGCCGACCGGGGCCATGCTCTTCGTGCTGATCACGATGTTGAGCCCGATCTCAGGTGCCCACTTGAATCCGGCGGTGACGGGGCGTGTTTTGGCTGAAGAGCGAAATCAAGTCAGGTCTCGCGTTGGGTTACATCTTTGCTCAGTTGGCGGGCGGTATCGCAGGTGTTCTGGCCGCGCACTTGATGTTTGACCTTCCACTGCTTCAACTCTCAACCAAGATCCGGAGTGGTGGTCACGCGCAGTGGTTTGCCGAGTACGTAGCGACGTTTGGACTGGTCCTGACGATCCTCGCGACCCTCAAGGCCAAGCCCGCTGCCGTGCCGCTATCGGTCGGGCTCTACATCATCGCCGCGTATTGGTTTACGGCTTCGACATCCTTTGCCAATCCCGCAGTCACGCTGGCAAGGGCGTTCTCCGATACGTTTGCGGGTATACGTCTTGCAGACGTTGCTCCATTCGTTATCGCGCAATTTGACGGCGCGTTTTGCGCACCGGCATTATGCCGGTGGCTGCTGTTTCATTCGGAGACCGTGGAAGGCTCTCTGGCTTCAATGAGGTCGGCGGCGGAGTAATGCAATGACCATCACGATCTATCACAACCCCGACTGCGGTACGTCGCGCAACACATTGGCGATGATTCGCGCCAGCGGCGAGGAGCCCCAGATCATCGAATACCTGAAGACGCCGCCCACCCGCGACTGCCTCTTCGAATTGCTTCAAGCGATGGGCATCTCCGCTCGCGAGTTGCTGCGCCAGAACGTGCCGCCATACCGTGACTTGAACCTCGACGTGGCGGAAGGCACCGAAGAGCAACTCGTCGACCTGATGGTTCGATATCCGCTGCTGATCAATCGACCGATCGTCGTGACGCCGTTGGGCGTGAAGTTGTGCCGGCCTTCCGAGGCCGTGCTCGATATCCTGCCGAACCCCGATATCGGAACCTTCACCAAGGAAGACGGCGAAGTTGTCGTGGGCATTGCGAGGTCCCGCAAGGGATGAATGACACGCTCAACCGGCTTAGGCGATGGGCTGATCAGCTCCCGAGGGCTGATCGGGTGCAATTGCCTTGCCGGTCGGAAAGTCGCGAAGTGTTATCGATCACTTAGCCGGGCTTCTTCCAACGGCGGCCACAGCGCACGGATGTCCTCAGGCAGGATCTGCATCAAATCACGAATTTCGCCCGCAGAGACATGGTTCTCCAGCGTACGAAAAACTGCGCGCGCCTCATTCTCGGGATCGATCGATTGTTTCATCGCCATGTGCGCAGCTATCGCACTGAGGAATTCATCGCGCGAGCGTATCTTCTCCGGTTTTCCGGCCGGACGCCGAGCTTCGTAATAGATCCCCCGGACCAGCATCGGGAGTTGGTCACCCAGTTGGGCTGCCTCGTCGATTGTCAGACGATCCCGGGAGGACGTGAAGGACTGCGCGCAGCACCTGGTAGGCGCCGTGTCTATCGAGCCCTAAGGCCTTGGCGATTTCTTTGAGCCATGTGTTTGTCTTGTGAACGGGTTCGTCGAACACGTCGAGGCCGGTCAAGCTCATATTCGCACCTCTCGATTCGATTGATCAAATGTTGGCCCGTCGCATACGCAGATCGATCCGTGCATTTTGGAAACCTACTATGGGCCCGGACATCCGCCGGTCGCATTGACTGCTGTCAATTTTCTTGCCGTCCTCCGTTTGCTCGCCGACGGCTAACCATCGCTAAACGTTCTTCCCGCCTCGGCCATTTGCGTTGACGGATGACAAGCCTTTTTCTTGGGCGGGCAGATACGTGTGGCGTGCGTGCAGCTTCGGGAATACGGATCGACGTCGGCGCAGCGCCTGGCCCGGGAACCTGCCTCTGAAGAGGCACGTTTGTGACGGCCCGTCGACAAACGAAGATGCGTCGTCTTCGGCATGCCTCGGTCCACAAATTTGAGAGCGACGCTAAGCGATACGCCGACGCCCAAAGACGTCGGTTGGATTTATTCCTCGAGTATGTTGGGCTCTTTGACTCGCCAGCAGATATCGATCGACATCGGTCAACAGTAAGTTGGTGGAGAGGGCTACCACCAAACCACTTGATTGCCCCCGTCCTCGTCTGTTCGCAAGCATCTGTCCAACTAGCTGATACCGCGATGGTTACTCACAGATTTAATGCTAACTTGACCGTCCTTGTACTTCCTTGTTTACAAAAATCCGTGCAGCTTATTGGGGCCGATGTTGGGGCCGGTCAGTCGGTGGGGATCGAGGGGACATGGCGCGGGGACTCAATAAATTGAGCGCGAGGGCGGTTGCGACACTCGCGAAGCCGGGCCGTCACTCGGACGGCGGCGGCCTGTATCTCAGCATCTCCCAAAACGGGAGCTCGACACGTCGACGCTGGGTCTTCCTGTTCCGCTGGGAAGGCAAGTTAAAGGAAATGGGACTCGGCGGATTGAGCGGCGTTCCCCTCGCCCGCGCTCGCGAGATGGCCGCCGCCTGCCGCCTCGATTTGGCGGAACGACGCAACCCTCTCGATGTCCGCCGGGCCGCACAAGAGGCCGAACGGGAAGCCGATCAGGCCCGACGCAATGTCCGCCACGCCACGACTTTTGGCGACGTAGCGGATACTTTGCTGGCGGCCAAGGGCACCGCCTGGACGAACGCAAAGCACGCTTACCAATGGCGCCAAAGCCTCGAAGTTTACGCCGCACCATTGCGAGCGCTGCCCGTGGCCGAGATCAACACTGAGCACATTCTATCGACGCTGCAACCGATCTGGCTGGTAAAGCCCGAGACGGCGAGCAGGACAAGGGGCCGGATTGAGGCCGTTCTCGACGCTGCCCGCGCGCGCGGTTTGATCCCGGCACACGAGGCGAACCCGGCCCGTTGGAAAGGGCACCTCGATCACATCTTGCCGACGCCTGCAAAGCTAACGCGCGGCCATCATGCGGCGATGCCGTGGAAGGACGTGCCCGCCTTCGTTGCCCAATTGCGGCAGCGTGAAGGCGTTTCACCTCGAGCGCTCGAATTCATCATTTTAACAGCCGCACGCCTCAACGAAGTACTGGGGATGCGGTGGGGCGAGATCGATTTCGGGGCTCGTGTGTGGGAATGCCCCGCCGGACGAATGAAGGCTCGCAAAAAACATCGCGTCCCACTTTCTGACCGGGCTATCGCAATTCTCATCGGCATGGGGCCCGGACCAGCTGATTCCCTAGTCTTTCCAGGCAAAGAGGGAGGCAAGACACTTTCGAACATGGTGATGAAGCGGCTTAGCCTCCGAATGAAAATTGACGGCCTGACCTCACACGGCTTCCGCAGCTCTTTCCGCGATTGGGCGGGCGAGTGCACGAACTTTCCGCGTGAGGTTTGCGAGGCGGCCCTCGCCCACACAATAGGTAACGCGGTCGAGCGGGCTTACCGTCGCGCTGATGCACTCGAAAAGCGCCGTAGGCTTATGGATGCATGGGCCGCCTTCTGCGAGCAGCGCTCGGGCAACGTAGTGCGCATGAGCCGGCAGGCCTAACGGACGCGACGATTTCGGAGATCAAGCGGGTGGACGGAGCCAAAGAATTGAGCGCGGCCGTTCTCAAAGATCACGCTGGGTTGGAACGCTTGAGCCCGTAAGCGCGCGACTAAAAGCCGTCAGAGGGCAGGAAATCATACTTGGTGTTTTGTAAGCGCGCGACCCGTCAGCGTCGCATCGGTGGAGCAGCCGACCCGGTTTCAATCCACGAACGCTTCGATCTGGACCTACTGCGCCGACCATCCGGTATCGTTTCAATTTTCAATCCACGCGCGCCCCCGAGCGCGCGACAGTCCTACAAGGAACTTCAAGCCGACCACCCGAAGTTTCAATCCACGCCCGCGTGTGAGCGGGCGACGTGCCGACGTTAATTCGGTCTGAACTTCGTCGTTCTCAGCCTCAAGCTCGGCAATGCGCTTGGCCTGCAATTCGATCAGATCGGCGGCCAGGAGGCAGGTCGGCGCATCGAGGACGGTGTAATGCCCCTGCCCGCAGCCGTCAGCGGCGCCCGCTTAACGCGAGATCATGCAGGGGGCTGGCATTGAAGAAACATAAGCCCAAGCCCCGCACCCAGAAACGCCCGTGCCCGGTCAAGATGTGCCTCAGGACGCTAGTCCTCCTTCGCCGCTACTGGCAGGAGGGGATGACGGCGTCGCAGATCGCTGAACGGCTGATGTGGGCCAACGAAGGCCAGACCATCACCCGCAACGCCGTCGGGACGAGCGGCGAGACGCCGATGGGCGGGCAGTGGGGCGCTTACAATTTAGGCGGTGGTTCCTTTCAATCTTCGGGCTCGTGCTTGCAGTATTAGCCGCAAGCAGCGTCAACACTCACTTAGCCACCGCGCTGACCGGCACAGGCGGCATGAGTGACCAATCGAACGCACCGGCTCTTAATGCAGCGCGGAGCGACGTATGGCCGAAAAAGGTCGATGCGTTTCTCGCGGGCGAATACCTACAAAAGGCGGACGTCATGCTTGAGCAGCGGTGGTCAGGCGACGTCGCTGCGTGGGTTATCCGCTGGGCGACTAATTCACAGTTTTCCCATGCGGCGCTCGTCTATACGGCTCCTCCATACGATTTTGGCATTTCAAATACCTTTGTCATCGAGGCCGGAACCAAAGGCGTCGATCTGACGAAGCTGACGGATTATGTCCACGACAGCCGCGTAAACTTTATCGCGATCAAACGCCTCAAACCTCAGCCTTGGTTTGATACAAACCGCCGGTCACGAGTCAGGGGACTAGTGCTCACCGAGCCACATTCGATCGCTGAGCAACGCACCATAACCGACGGTCGGACCATCCCAGGCGTGTAGGTGACGACTGCTTTCAGATCAAAAGCTGAAATGCCCGCGTGCTAGCGCGATGGCTGAGTCTAACCCGACTCGGACATCGCCGGAGCAAAATTCGTCGCCCCAGGAGCGGACATCATTTCTCTCTACGCCATGATCGCTTCAATCAGGCGGGGCCCCTTCTGCACCAGAGCCATTTCCAATTCCCGCGCGAGTGCCTCGGCGGTATCGACGGCAACGGACGGTACGCCGAAGCCTTCGCCGATCTTCACCCAATCGAGATATGGTTTGTCCAAGCCCGTCATGGAGCGGCTAACTGCCCCCAGTTGAGTCACGCCCGCCCGCAGCAACTCGACGTTCAGAATGTTATAGCTTCGGTTGGAACCGATGATCGTCACGACATCCAAATTCTCGCGCGCCTGGGTCCAGAACGCCTGTACGGAATAGGCTCCACATCCATCTGACTCGAAGTTGATCACCTTGCGTTCGGGACAGGCGATTGCGGCGCCGGTCGCAGCGCCCGGGCCTTCGCCGATGGCGCCACCGGTCTGCATCAGGTGGGTGAAGCGCGGCGCGTGCTTCGACGCGTCGAAATAGGGCACACCAACCGTCAGCACCTCGTCCATGACGATGCAGTTCGGCGGCTGCAACCGCGCGATGACCGCACTAACGGATTGAGCGTCGAGGGCGCCTGTTGGCATGCCTGGCGGCGCACCGGACACCGGTCCGATGGCGTCCGGCGCATGCAGCTGGGCCGCCAGTGCCGAGAGCGCGCCAAGAGCGTCCTCCTGAGGCCCGGCCAGCATGACCGTTTGTCCCTCCTCAGTGAGATAGCTCGGCAGGCCCGGATAACCGAAGAAGGCGACAGGCCGTCGCGTGCCGATTACGATGACATGGTCATAACGAGAGGTTAGCTCTCGCGCCTGATCGGGGAAATAGGGCAGCCTCGTCGCGATCGGCAGACCGCCGCCACGCTCCATGCGAGCGAAGAAGGTATCGCAGAGTAGATCGGCGCCGGCAATGGCAGCGATCCGCCCCGCGACGATCATGCCAGCTTCCGACAACGCCTCTCCGCCGAGTAGTATGGCTGACTTGCCTGACTTCAACACCTTGGCCGCCTGGCTGACATGACCTGACGAATAGGTCTTCTTCGGGCTGGCTCTGCGAACCGGAATACTGCCACCCGCCTCGCCGATCTGGGAATCGTGCGGCACAATCAGCGTGGCAATGCGGCCGCCGTTCTGCATCGCGCCACCGATCGCTTCGGCCAGGTCCACGGCGACCGTGTGCGCCCCTAGATTTTCTTTCACATAGTCGCTGACCGTGCGGGCCACCCAAGGGATGTCAGTCGCCAACAGTGGATCGGCAGGCAGGTGCCACGTGGCATGTTGGCCAATCACGTTCAGCGCTGGCGTGAAAGCGCGCCGGGCGTTGTGCAGATTGGTCAGGCCGTTGGCGAGACCCGGCCCCAGATGCAACAGGCACATAGCCGGCTTCCCGGCCATCCTGCCATAACCGTCGGCCGCGCCTGTCGCCACGTTCTCGTGCAGGCAAAGGATGCTGCGCAGGCCGGGTACTGAATCTAGCGCCACCACCAGAGGCAACTCGGTAGTGCCTGGATTGGCAAAACAGACCTCGATGCCTTGGCTTATGGCGGTGGCGACCAGCGCTTCCGCACCGTTCATGTGGCGGCCCCTTTATGGCGCGACGATTCTAGCTGCGAAGGCATGAAGGTCAACGGCAAGGGCCCACCGATACGTGGAGCAGGGCGGGCTCTTTCGGGAGGCGCCTGGACGACCTCGCAGATATTCCCGTTCGGCGGCTGTCCTCCTCCCGGCAGGGAGCCGGGTGACGACGCGATGTCCTCTCATGGCCCATCCAGGACGTAGTGACGACGTCTGAACTATGTCTGCCAGCGTTCCCAAACGGACATCGGCCAACGTGGCTCAGTAGGCCTAGCTCACGAAGCTGAGCAGATGCGCTTCCCAACGCGCCAGGACGTCGCAACGCGATCAAGGCCGTGCTCTAGAGCATGGTCAAGAGCGAACGCAAGGCCCGCCAGCGTCTTGCCGCCGCCCGTGGGGACCGTCATCGTAAACACGCCACGCGGCTTGCTAGCGCGCTTGCGTGCAGTCGCGAGGATGCGGGCGCGGATATCATTGAGACGCGACGGCGCGGCGGTCTTTTGAAGCTCTGCGAGAAACCCATCGAGGGCATCGCGAAGCGTTTCCAGCGATGGCGCGTCGGGCTCGACATAGCCGCCGTTGTAAAATGCCGTTGTATCCGCCCAATCGGCATCAACGAGAGCGCCGAAGATCATGCGCGAGAGTGTCGCGAGTTGAAGCCCCGCCCTGCTGCGGCCCGCAGTTGGATGTGGAGTCAGACGCGGAGGTGTGAGTGTCGCTGGCAAAGCAATCTCGCATTGCCATGCGGCATAGTCGGGAACAGACGCGGCAAGGCGCACGGTGAGCGGCGTGCGCTCGCCCGTGCCCGTGCCGTTGGATAGGCCCGCGTGGTGGCCTGCTACCCCAGCGGCGATTAGATGTCCCGCGATGCCGTAGCGTTGGCGAGCGACCTGAGCCCCTGCCGTCGAGTGATCGACCGAGGTCGGGTCGCCAGCAAGTCGTGCCTGGAACTCGGCGCTATATTTGCCGAGGTCGTGCAGTAGCCCAGCGGCCTCGCCCCATACCCCTGCACCGAACTTGTCGGCCCGGGAGCGCGCACCGACCGCCACAGCTAGGAGATGATCACGGAGCCCCTGCCATTGCCTCGGGGCCGCGTCCGGTCGCGTGTGCGCGTAGGTCCCTTGATCCCCCCTTCAGTGGTCGTGCCTAGCCCTACAAACAATAGAGGGTTCAAAGTGCGCGAAGCTCAACGGCTCCGTGCCGCCACTCGGCAGCATCGGAAGGCCGTAGCAGCAAAGGACAGAGTGCGCCCAGGGACGCGGTGGTCCAATGGCTGATAGAAAACCAACATGGTCCCAACTGGCGCGCACGCCATTCGGCCAGCAGTCGCGGTCGCCACTGCATCAGCAGCAGCAACAGCCGTCGCCTCCTAATCCGGGACAACGGCGGCGATGGGTCCACTCCCTCACCCATCGCCGCCGTCCCCTTAGGCTAGCCTAGCTAGTCTTCCCCCGCGCCGTGTTCATGTTTGCCATTCGCGGACGATCACGTAACCAATGATGGAAACTGACACGATGCCTTCCAAATAAATAAGCAGAGCAAACACTTAAGTCGTCTCCCTTGTGCATCATGTCAGTCACCGTCGATGGCCAACGATGTAGCCGTGGCCGCCAAACATAGCCATCCCCGATAAGGGGGATACTTTGATTGACGGGAAAATATGTTGATAACCAGTGAAACGGCCTTAATCGGGGTCGGGATCCTTCGTGCAGACCATTCGCAAGAGCGACAAACTGGTTGAAGGGGGGCAAGACCAGTGGCTGAGGAGAACAAGTCGGCGGGCTATCTGGGCCTCGAAATCATGCTGGCACGCCTGACCGGCTTAACGGTCGAACCGGCAGGCATCACTAGGGCCAAAGCCGACGATCTTGAGCGCACCTGTTTTGCCACTACACGGGAAGCAATCGCCATCGTCAATCGGCTGCTTGAACGCAATACCGGCCCACCGGGATGGGATCGTCGTTGCGTAGCCCGGTGTTGAAGGTCTCGGTCATCAGATACGAGCAGGCAAACGAGATCAAGGCCAAGACGATGACGAACGCGGCGACTGAGTACACGCTTCCCGTCGCGGCAACGAGCGCGGTGCGGATCAGCGGCGCCATGCCGCCGAGGATCGCGGCGAACTGGAAGGTCAGCGAGCTGCCGCTGTAGCGCATTCTGGTGGAGAACTGCTCGGCGAAGTAGGCCGACTGCGGCCCGTACACCGCGCAGAGACAGGCCTGGACGATGAGGCCGCCGAGCAGGAACAGCCAGATGCTGGAGGTCGACACAAGAAACAGCTTTCCGAGCGTGACATCTGCTCGAAGTTCATCACTCCCGAGAATTCACAAATTGTTAAGATGCTAGCGTGTACGCCTCAATAGGCGTCAGCTCAACGGTTGCGAGGATGGCAAATGCGCTCCCCTGAAGGTTTGCGTAGCCAGTATAACATCGAGCGCGAATTGGCCAACCGTCTTCGGCACGCAAGCCGTACCGATCGAAAAGTATTGTATTCAGCCGTTTATGACGAGCTTTTCCGACGTGTGCCAGATCATCCTCAGATCACGCGCAAATTGAGCAGCAAGGCAAAACAAGAGGAGACGCAGCGACAACTCAGAATGATCAGTCGCTTTTTAAAAACAGAGAGCACCTATGCCGAGATTGGAGCGGGCGATTGCTCACTAGCCGTCGCTGTCGCACATCGGGTAGCTAAAGTTTACGCAGTCGACGTGTCAGCCGAGATCGCCGATCCAAATGCGTCGCCCACAAACTTTCAACTCATAATTTCTGACGGCATTTCGATACCAATTCCCTCCGAAAGCGTTGACGTCGTTTATAGCAATCAATTAATCGAACATCTCCATCCCGACGACGCAAGATCGCAACTTGAGGAGTGCTACAAGGCACTAAAAACGGCTGGAAGCTATATTTGTGTCACACCAAATCGCTTGAGTGGCCCGCACGATATTTCGTCAATGTTTGATGATGATGAACCGCAAGGCTTTCACCTGAGAGAGTACACTAACGGTGATCTGGCCGCTCTGTTTGCGCAAGTTGGTTTTCGCAGCTTCCGACTGTTGATTACCTACCGCTCGTTCGTACTCCCGTTCCTTATACCAATCGGGCCGTTCATATATTTGGAGTCAGTGCTGGGTAAACTTCCTAGCAGCTTTCGGAAGCCGCTTTCGGCCCCCTTGGGATGCCTCAAATTTGTCGCGATAAAGTAGAGCCCGCCTTTGCACAAGCTCGCAACGCCGCTTCTTCTCGAACATCTCGTGTCGGTCGCAGTTGGGCCAGCTCTGCGCCTACATTCCGCCGAAACCCTATGCTTCAGAGGGCCGGGGAGTGACGAGGGAAAGCGATCATGTCTGCACTGACGATCATCGATCTACGCCGATCGGGACGGGCACTTGTTGCTGCCTGTAACGAATGCGGCCATCGCTCCACACTGATGGCCACTAATCCCAAGCTGCCGCCAGATCTCACAGTGGTCGAAGCGCGCACCAAACTTGCGTGTTCAGCTTGCGGCAGCCGGGACATCCAGACCTATCCGCAGAGCTGGCGGTCGATCAGACTGGCTGAACATGCGCGGAAGCAATTCAGTTGCGAAGACTGAATCCGATGTGTTGCGCTTGGCGTCATCGTGCGTGCTCGCTTTACCGCAAATCAATCGGCAGATGCGGAAGGGGATGGCCAATGGCAAAAGGAAGGCTCCGCGTCAGCCCGGCCCAGGGGCTGACACGGCGTGGTCATTCTTAACGTGGCGACACAACTCTAGATGCGCTTGTGGAACATCCAGCCGAACAAGCAGTCACCAGTGCGCGCGATGCCATCGCCAACGTGCCAGCGCGCATGGTCGGTCCAGCAGGCCTGGGCGCCGGAGGAGACGGCAAGAAGAGAAACAGCAGCCGCAGCTGCCAGCAGAGACTTGTGGGTCATTGGGAGCCTCAACGAGATCTCGACAGGGACCACAAGACTGGCACCTGCCCGCGGGCTTGGGCGAGGAGAACTTCAGTTCATGGTGAAGGATCAGCTATTGCTAGAGCCAGTCGAACGCCGGTGATTTGTGTGCTCGCGCCGGGAGGAAACGACATCAGGGTTGCGAGATCAACTATCGACCGCCAGGTGCAGACATCTTCCACGGTTAATACAGAGAAGAACAGTGGACGCGGCCACAGGCCGAGACCCCGAATTAGCGCCCCATCTTCGCGTGATAATACACCGGGAAAACAGCCGGGACGGTCGCGGCAATTACCGACGATGATCAGCGCAAGGGCCTCGGACGCGGCGGCCGATGCCTAAACCATGGCGGCGCCAGCACAGGGCCGAAGACCCCGGAAGGTCGCCAGCGGGTTGCCGAGGCGCAGCGCCGGCGTTGGGCGGCGAAGTTGTAAAACGGCTCGACCCTCCAGTCCTTGTAGGTAAAGTTCGTCGGCTCCTGTGATGTTAGCGGACGTTGGCAATGACATTGCCCATTGTCGCCTATGACCCAAAGCAGAAGTGCTGGTCCAGAAATCAAATTCGAAAGCAACAAACGTAGCGTCACTCCGAAAGTTTGTTTGTAGGTCACGGCTAGCAGCGATTTCGACTGCGAGTCCAACGTTTGGAGCAAAGCGACAGTTGTTGCGCGCTTATCGCAGAACCGCCGTCAGAACACGTCGATCAGATGTTAGCGCACTCCGCCCTCCCGCTTAGCACCGCCTTCGCATTAATCAGGGTCGGATTGGCCGGAAGCAGGGGCAGTGTCCGGTGCACTGTCGGACTTATCACTACCGGTGGAAGGTGGCGCTAACTGCTGATCGCTGGCGCTGTTCGTATCATCTTGGTTGCTGGTAGCCCCGGCATCGGCCGGGTCCGGGCTAGTGGCGCTGTTGCTTGGCTCTGAATTGATTCCGTTATCACTGCCTGCCGAGTTCTCAGAGCTTGAATCGTTCGGTGATGTCTGGGCAAAGGCGGGAGTTGTCGCAAAGACAGCTAGGAGCACGCTTACTGCCAACACGTTTTTCATTGAGGGTCTCCTTTAACACCGTTGTCACAACTAAACGCGACCCATTTTCATATCCGTCGTTCGCTTCAATTTAGGGCGTCATGCTCGAATAAGAGGGCCTTGCCGCACTTGCTGTCATTGCATTTTGCCGCCCGCATAAACCACCCTCATCACCAAGTCGATTGACTTTGGCACAGGCAATTCGGCTTCTTAGAAGCCCTCTTCCCGATAGTCCACTAGGCTAGATGACTAGGCCATAAAATTGGGCTGCTACCTGCAGCACGCAATTGCCGCTTTTGACCCAAAGCAGACTTTGCAAATAGCCACCGCTCGCGTGAAAAGCGAACTAAGAGGTGGACTGTTCTCAATCCGCTTGTGAGAAGAACCGCTGGAACTCCGCAAGCGTTTCGACAGGCGCTTCTTCGGGCAGGAAGTGTCCGCAGTTGATAGCCCTGCCGTCGACCGTGTCATCCGATTTCTCGCGCCAACACGAGAGCACATCGAATTGCCGGCCGACGGTACCCCGACCGCCCCACAACACGAGCATCGGGACGGCCACACGGTGTGAGATCAGGTCGTCCGCGCGGTCGTGTTCAAGATCGATTGTCGCGGCGGCGCGATAGTCTTCGCAAGCGGCGTGGATGGCACCGGAAGCTTTGAATGCCGTGACATAAGCGGCCATCGCGGCCTCCGATATCGCACCCTCCCGTTTGCACCAGCTCTTCAATATTTGCTGCAGGAAGTAGTCGGCCTCCGATCCAATGAGGCGCTCCGGCAGGTCGAATGGCTGGATCAGAAAAAACCAGTGGTAGTAAGCCTCGGCGAACGCGCGGTCCGTGCGAGCGTACATGGTCTTCGTGGGAGCAACGTCCAAGATGGCCAACCGCGTCACGCTACTTGGATGATCCAGCACCAGCCGGTGCGCGACACGGCCACCACGATCGTGACCAGCGAGATGAAAGCGTTCGAAGCCAAGCGCCCGCATTGACGCGCACTTGATCAAGAGCCATGGCGCGTTTCGAGTAATTGATGTGGTTGGGGCCGCCTTCGACTTTGCTGGATGCACCGTACCCCCTCAAGTCTGTTGCAACGACGGTGAAACTCTCGGCCAACCTGGGAGCGATCTTGTGCCAGCAGAAGTGGGTCTGGGGAAATCCATGCAGCAACAGCAGCGGAGGGCCCGATCCCCCGATACGCGCATGAATCCGTACACCGCTTTCGACCGCTATATCTTCTGATCTAAATAGGTCAAACAATATTAGAGGTCCTCACCAGTAAACAACCATTCTCTCACTTTGTTTTCTGTTAACCGGATGTTGACCATGCGCGTTAACCGTTCCGCTAGTGCCTTTGCGTAACGTTCGAAATACAGCGCACCACCAAGGAACGCTGATTGTAGCAGCGTTCGGGAGAGTGCCCTCGCGCGTCCACCACCCGCGCCAACGTCCAGCTCCCTACACAAGCGATTGTCAATCAGGTCCGACGCGGGACTGGCTGAAGATCAAGACGGCGTCCTGGCGCACCGCGAACCGCGATCGGGCGCTAGCGACATGCGGGAGAAAACATCCCGACCGACTGCTCGACGATGATAAAGCCGTCACGCGCGAGTGCCTGCCGGTACTCGGTTCTGAGTGTTTCGATCTCACCGCGACTAAGGACCTGCCATGGGCCCCGGTGTCACCTCCACCACCCGGCCTCCAACAGTAGCCCGTAGGATGTTCGTAGGGATGTTCGTTGGCTCACGCTATGCAAAAGCGACGCGCCGAAAAGCCGGCAATGCAACCGTGCCGCAACGCCGCATCCCCTTCGCTCCCGTTATCCCGTGTCGTTTTATGAGATCCGCTTTATGCCGGGCGGCTGCCATGTCCCTTCGCCCGGAGGCAAGATCGAAGGTGCTTCGGTCTTCGGCCAGTAGAGCCGCATGACAAGATAGATCGTGTCGTTTGGAGCAGGTAGCCAGTTGGCTTCCTTGTCGGCGGCCGGCGATTTGTTCTGGATGTAAAGGGTCAGCGACCCGTCCGCGTTCTTCTTCATGCCCGGCAGCATCGGCGAATTGATCAGATAGCGATTGATCGGGTTCTCGATCAGGAGCTGCGTTTTTCCGTCATACATGGTCAACGACCAAAAGGCATTTACAGGCGGAAGCTGACCAGGTGGGAATGTCAGCGTGTAGTTGTTCTTGCTGCCGTCGAGCGTCTGGCCATCGCTGTCGATGCGCGTGATTGGGTACGTCGCTTCCGCCGGATCGTTGCCGTAGATCCCGGCCTTCGCTGCGGCAGCGCGCATCAACCAGTCGCCGTTGTAATGGGCGCTGTCGCCCGGTAGTCCACTTACTCGCCAGCCGTTGATCGCCTTGCCGGCGTGGGCGATAGCCTCGTCAACCTTTCGATCGCCTTCTTTCATGCCCAAGCCGATCTCCAGCTTGTCCTCCAGCGAGAGGTCCTTGAAGTTGAGGGTCTTGCCCGGCCCGACGCCGATGCGCGCAAGCTGGGCGCGTATCTCCTTCTCGTTCTCTTGCGCGGGTGCAAACTGCAGCGCGAAGTCGAGGTATTCGAAGAAATTCGTCTTCACGAGTTCCTTGTCGATTTTCGGAAAGTCAATGGTCGCCGCGGCAGTCGTAGCCGGCTGTTTCAGATAGGCAGAGAGCGTCTGCACCTTGTAGCCAGCTTGGACCTTCTTGACGTTGTCGAGATCATCAGGGTTGAAAAGCTGGGTGCGATATCCCGCCACGGAAAACTGTGTGCTCGACTGGAACACCTTCTTGATCCCGGGTGGGGTCGGTCGCGCGCCCTTCCAGTCCGGCCCGACCACCATGTAGTCGCCTGGTTCGCTCCCGGTGGCACGGCTGCCGATATAGCCGTAGTTGTAGGTATTGCCGTCGCAAAGCATGACCGAGTAGTAGCGCTTCGGGTCCACCGCCGGGACCGAAAGGACGACGGGCTCTGCCCGCAAATCCATCCATACGAACGAATAGGGCGTGTCGCTGTTCGGCGTGGGAATGGCAGTGTCTTTATACGTATAGACGTTGGGTTCGTTCTTGATCTGATTGAACGGGGCCTTGAACTGCCCCGAACTGCGATCGACGGCATACTCGTACATGACGCCGTAGTTCATCACGATCGGCAGGCCATAGATGAAACCTGCCTCGGCAATGTCTTTTGCCTTGAAGAAACCCGGGCGATCGGTGCTTGTCTCCGCTTGCAGCGGGCCGGATTTCGCCGTGGCGGCGGTGATCGCAGCCAGCGAAACGGAGAGAAGGAAATCGCGTTTCGTCAACATTGGTAGTCTCCCATGGTTCGCGCGCTCACAAGTATGCCGTATACGAACTAATCCAGATAGGCTGCGATTGCTTCCTCCGCGGTAGTGAACCCTTGCCGTGTTCATAACGCTCGCTTTCGCAATGGAAGTTATCATCGACCATGACTTTGTAGCGTGGCTCGGTTGGTTTTGGAATCAAGGCCAACGCCCCTTACTTCGAGTTGCATGGCTTCGCCAAGCGCGCCGGGTTCGGAATCGTCGATGAGTTCTATGATGCGGCGGTATCCGGTGCGGACCCTATCGAGACACGGGCGGGCTTCGCCGCCCTTCTGGATCGGATCGAGGGCAACGGCGTGCGTACCGTCATCGTCGAGGACGCCAGTCGCTTCGCTCGTGAGCTGATGGCCCAGGAACTGGGCATCACCCTCCTGATCAGCCGAGGGGTACAGTTGCTGACGGCCTCGGGCGATGATCTGACCGCAAGCGACGACCCGACGCGGAAGATGATGCGCCAGATCGCCGGTGCCTTCGCCGAATACGAGAAAGCCCGTCTGGTCTCCAAGCTGCGCCACGCCCGCGAGCGCGTCCGCCAAGAGAAGGGGAAGTGTGAAGGGCGCAAGCCGCACGTCGAGCTGCGACCCGAGGCCGTCGCCTTGGCGAAACGCCTCCACCGGGCAAGCCCCAAGACCGGCAGGCGCATGAGCCTACGCAAGATCGCAGCCGCCCTCACCGAGGCTGGTCATCTCAACGAGCGTGGGCAGCCATTCAATCCGAAGAGCGTGCGCAGCATGCTTGACCAGAAGTGCCGATAGCGACGGGCTGCCATCACGTCAGCTCATTGGGGTAGACCGACCGTGTCGTCGACATCATCAAATCGGTGAAAAATGACCCAATTCGGAAATCGCGCCCAGTTAGAACCGAAACCAAGGAAGTGTGAGATAGACGCACGCGATCATCGAGAGCGCGGGAACCAACCATACCGGAGGTAACGATGGCCAATCTCGGTTCCCTGATTCCCAGGCGCGACAAGTCCCTGGCGCGCGACCAGGTGCCCGAATGATAGCGACTGCGAGCGCCCTATTTTGACGGAGCGCCCGCAGGTCAGGAACTCTTCCGTCGCCTAGTCGTTTGGCAGGCGACTGGGGGCGGAAGATGATTGAGAAGTGCGCCTCCAAGTCTCGCGAGGTGACAACGCGATGACGAAGACGACAGGGCCAACCGCTTAATACAAAAAAGTATACTCGATTAAAACTCATCCCGTCCGTATTGATATGAGTCAAAGATTGCTACATGACTAAGTTGGCTAGGCGAGCGAACGGCTACACGGAGAAAACGAAAATGATTAAGTTAATCGCTGTTGCCTTTGCCTTGGTCGCCGCAACATCTGCGCATGCCATGTCGCCCGCGCCGCTTCATCAGCCGGACGGCATGATCACGCAAGTCCGCGAAGCATGCGGGGTGGGTAGGGTACGAATTAATGGTATCTGCGTGGCAAGAACCACCAGACGCCATGTCCGCCGAGCAGCCCGCAGGGACATTCGGCATCACACCTCCAGACCATCGCCCACACCTGCGGGCTATTGAGAAGCCACCCAGGAATAATTTGCCGGAAAAATGTGAGACGGGACAATCGAACAAGAAAGTGGGGCGATCCCCCCGGTCGCCCCTTCGAGGTGTGATCGCCTGAGCTTTCACCTGCAGTCGCATTGCAGAACGCACTCGCAGTCACCCGTGATGCTAGCTCCGCGATCTGTGCGGAATATCCGGCGATGATCTGACGGCAAGCAACGATCCCAGCCGCAAGATGACGCGTCAGATCGCCGGTGCCTTCGCCGAGTATGAGAAGGCCCGTCTGGTCTCCAAGTTGCGCCACGCCCGCGAGCGCGTCCGCCAAGAGAAGGGGAAGTGTGAAGGGCGCAAGCCGCATGGGGAGCTGCGACCCGAGGCCGTCGCCTTGGCGAAACGCCTCCACCGGGCGAGCCCCAAGACCGGCAAGCGCATGAGCCTACGCAAGATCGCAGCCACCCTCGCCGAGGCTGGTCATCTCAATGAGCGTGTGGGCAGCCATTCAATCCTAAAAGCATCGTCGCGATGGTGGCGCAAAAGACATAAACGTGACGATCCCAGTCGCAGTATCAGCTAGGGCGTGTACTCATAAACCGACAGCCAAATGCTGACTTGGATGCGCCGCCCAACGTCCGTTATTGGGGGTAAATCGGACATGGCGCGGACTTGTCGCGGGAATGGATAGACGACGACATCCAAAAGACGCGCGAGCGGAAAGATGGCACCGCTGCTGGGTTCCTCAACGAGCGCGGCAAGCCCTACAATCCGAACAGCATCAAAGTTATGTTGGAGGAATAGGCCCGTGCGACAGGTATCATTCTTGACGGGCGTAGAGCCCGAGCAGCAATCCTTCCTGCCAGCGACACCACCGCAGCGCACACGCCAGCGCATCGAGGCTATGGCACGTCTCAAGGATGCCAAGCGCAACCACGCCTTGCCGACTGATGATGCTCCACCACTGTACGACCGGCAGGTTGACATCGAGGACGCGATCGCGATCGCTAAGGCCAGGCGATAAGCGACGCGGCTGCTGACCTATCCAAGCCGGTGCTGCTTCATTGCGGCGCCGGTTTTCGTTTGTCTTGAGCAGCATGACAGCGCGCGGGCCTTAGCGTCCTAGGCCAACACGCCGGGAATGGCGCCTGCGTTGGGCCGGTCATAACGCGATTAGGGTGGAGGTATCCTGCACCCCATCTCTCTTGTAACGGGCAAGTCGAGTTTTCGAGGGGTACCCCCCTGGCTGGCGGCGGCGAGAGACCCACCCAACACGTACCCTCAAAAAAATCTCAACCAAAAAATCAAAAATAAAATAGCACCGCGTTAACGATGCGGTCGGTCAGCTGGTCGAACTGCGCTCGTATACATTGGCGAACATTGTTACGGACCGAGCCGGCCATGATCAGCAATGGAAAGCGAGTGTCTGCTCACCGGTGATCACGGACGAAAGCGCTTCATCCCAAAAGCCGACGTCTGGTCCTAAGTCGCTCGACTGCCCGAAGATGGCGCGTCGGATTTCGCGTGTGGGGTGGAGAGCAGACATCCCTGCTGTGTTGGAAATCGGCCCTGATCACGCAACTCGGACAGTAAGCGACTTTAGCGACCAACATGGTGCATCGTCGCGAGGCAGAGCCTCCAGACATGCTCGGACTTGACGTCGACGCGGTAGCCTTGCCCGGCCGACGACTTCCCCTGCTGAAAGCGCTACGGTGGAACCCGTGACGGGACCAGGCGGCCAACGATCGGCGTGGCGCCGCTTACTCCCACCAGCCCCGTTGCACCTGATAGTTGCGGCCGCGCCGCTGGCTATTGCCAAGTTGCGGACTTGGGCTCGGCGCGTCAAAGAAGCTGAAGAAGAAGCCGTCGTTCCAGGATTTGCTGCTTGCTGGCGGGAAAGAAATCGTAGGCCGTCGCGTTATGAAGCCGCCCTGGGGCTGGTTGCTCAGCACCGCAATAAACTCGGTGCGATAGTTGGTCTCGCGGCTCAGCGGCTCGTCCGAGACGATGATCGAGGATCGCGGTAGCGCGGTCGGCGCGATGCGATCGAGAACTTCCTTCGGGATGCTGATTCGGTCGAGCGCGTCCTTGGCATCATCCCCGTTGTCGATCGTGACCGCGGTCCAGCGAAGGCCCGCGTCGTTGCGAGCCATCGCCGTGAACACATGAGTGCCGATCGGCCTGTCAGTGTCGCGGATCACGACTGGAACCTCAATGCTCGCATCGAAGACCTCGCCTCCGTCCGGCCACGGCTTATGCGTGTTCCGCCGCACGTAGAGCTTCTGCGTCGCGCGGCTGATGTAGATCGATACCGGCTCAAGCGCGAGCTTTGCATCGTTCGCCGCTGTGGCCGTGTCAGTCTTCCTTGTTGCGGCCTCCTTGGCGGCATCCGCTGCTTTGGCTGCGGCATCAATCTTCGACGTCGCATCGGCTTTGGCGGTGTCGAGTTTCGTGCCCGCTTCGGTGGCTTTGGCAGCGGCCTTGAGCTTCTGTTCCTCGGCACGCGCCTTGGCCTGGTCTGTCTTTGCGGCGGCGACGGCCTTTTCGGCGTAAGCGAGATTGGCGTCGGCTGCGGACTTGAGCCCTTCCAGCTTGCGTAGCGACGCCTTTGAAGATGTCGCCTCGCGCGCCGCCGTCGCGGCGGATTTCTTCGCCTCGTTGGCCATTTTGGCGGCCTCGGCAGCCTCGCGAGCGAGCCTCTCGGCACGCTCCGGAGCAGCAGCGACGGCCTCCGTGTTCGGCACCAGCAGCGCTGCGTGAGAAAACTCGACGGTAGTTGCGTCGTTCGGGGAAATGATCACCCGCATCCCGATCCGCGTCTTGTCGAACAGCTTCTCCGCAAAGCCGTACGGCATCCGTACGCAGCCGTGCGAGGCAGCATACCCCGGCAGTGGGCCACCATGCAGCGCGATCCCGTTCCAGGTGAGGCGCTGCATGTGCGGCATCGAGGCATCGTCATAGAGGGTCGAGTGGTGGTCCACGTCCTTCTCGATAACGGCGAAGACGCCGGCTGGCGTTTCGCGTCCCGTGGTGCCAGTCGACACCGGCGCGCTTAGAATCCAACCGTCGGCGTCATAAAAAGTGACCCGCTGGGACTTGATCGACACGATCGCCATGATTGGCTCGCCGGCATCTCGCGGCGCCATCGCCTCGGCGGGCAGGGCCGACTGTCTCGCCTTGACGTCGGCGGTCATCGCCGTCAGTGCGGCAATAGCCACAATCGTTACGATGGCGGGAACTTTCCAAGGCCGAATAGTTGATTGTGTCATCGTAAAATCGATCTGCCATGCCATGCCCCGGTTGATGCCAGTTCTTGCTTAAGCGAGAGTTAAAAAACCAGCGAGCTATTTAGAGCGACGCAGGCGTTCGATCTCTTTGATTGCATCCATTACGCATAGGCTGTCGTAGTAGCGTTGCTCTGCGGTTGCCTGCTTGTGGAGATCACGCAACCGGCTAAGGATGTCCACCTCGCTCCGTCGCCTTGGCCAAGCGCCTCCACCGGGCAAGCCCCAAGACCGGCAAGCGCATGAGCCTACGCAAGATCGCAGCCGCCCTCGCCGAGGCTGGTCATCTCAACGAGCGCGGGCAGCCATTCAATCCTAAAAGCATCGTCGCGATGGTGGCGCAAAAGACATACACGTGACGATCCCAGTCGCAGTATCAGCTAGGCCGTGAACTCAATCGAGATGGCTTAGCAACGGTTGGTCGTGTCCGCTTCGGCACGCCTTGCGGACTCAAGTCGGACATCGAGCCAAGTCCGAGAAGGGCCAGGAGCGGAAGTTCCGCCACGAAAGCCCCGCCGCAGGGTGAAGAGCGCCGGGGCATGGCTCAGAGGTTTTGGACCGGCGTTCGCGCCAGCCATTACTCGGTATCACCGCGCTTAGATCGCATTAACGGCGCAACTATTGCGCTGTCAGCGTCAGCTACTTTGGTATCCCGACAAACAGCGCGCCAATCAATTTGCCGTCTTCACCGATAAGCGGTGCGTAGTTGGTTTCATAGTTTTGACCAAAGACAGTCGCTGGCCCGGTATAGGAGCGTTTTTCGATCAAGGCTTTGTAAGCCGCGCTACTAGGGTCAAGTTTTGTATTGGTGGCGGATTGCCCTTTGTCCATCAAGGTCGTGTTGGTTCGAACAAAGTCCTTACCGTCAAAAGAAAGGATACTCGCTTCGAGTTTGGTTTCTGCCCATGAAGCGCTGCTGACAAGCACCGTGACGGGCAACAACGCGGCCAGGATTAGAAATATTCTTCTCATGCTTTTCATGGCATTGCTCCTTGCGTTACGCCCTCCCGCCTAGCGATAGGTAGCGTGCCATTGCAGTAGGAACTTAGGCCGATCACGGACTTTGCGCATCTGCTATTGAGGCCACTTCTGCTGGGAAGACCGCCGCCATCGAGCGAGCCTCTAGGCCAGTCCGACACTGGTGCCTTGCTTCGGTTCCCCCGCGTGCTGCAATGCAGTAGAATTACTTCGGGTCAAATGCGGACAGCATCCTTCGCGCTCCTGCGAGTTTGCTATTCCCTCCAAACCTGACATCCGCGTGAGCATTTGACTGCGTCCGCATTGGGCCAATAGCGGTCTTGCGCGGCGGAACGCACAAGGCCGCCGATGCGAATTTTTCAGCCTGTGGCAATTCCCACAGCACCCATTCCGGCGATCCTTCATGATCCTCCCATCGCATCGAGATACCGCGATGCACATGAGATCAGGATCACCAAGGAGAACACCTATGACCTACACGAAGATCATCGCCGCCACGGCCTCGCTAACGAGCCTTATCGCCCTCGCCGCCGCCCCCGCTCTTGCAGAAACTACCTCGCTCAAGCCGCTTCAAGCTGCGAGCTTAACGATCGGCTCCGAGCACGCCGTCGGCTACTTCACGAGTGAAAACGGTCGCTGCAATCTCGTCGTCTCCCGCGCTGGAGAACCGAACTGGGATCAAGACAGCAGCCTCACCGTGACCCGCTTCGAGTCCTCAATCTCTGCCGGGAAGACGACGCGCTATGACGGATCGGTGGACTTCACCTGCGCTTCCGATGCCCAGTCCATGCTGATCAATCAGGACATTCAGCTTGCCGGAACCGACGCGAAGTAACTCAAGTTCCTGGCCTTCCTCCTCCCAACCTCATGGGGGCGCTAGAGCGCCCCTTTTTGTTCGGCGGTGATGCCTGAGGCCTCTATACTTTGCAGGTTCTTAAGAGGAGCGGGGCGCGACCCGTCTGTGAACTGGCCCGTCTCGGGTGATTTCGACGATCCTACCGCGTTGCTGCACACCTGCCAGAGAATGAACCTCGAGGGCATCATCGTTTCGAAGCGGCGGCAATCGGCCTCGCGGTCCGGACCTACACGCGACTGGCTGAAGTTCAAGTTCTTCCTGTGGCTGCTCATTGATTGCCACGTGTGGCACTTAGAGCAGTTTTAAAATTCCGTTGTTGACAAGCTTCGTATAGTTTCTGCACACCTGCAGTGTCCGGAAGGTGGGCCAGCGGAAACGCATTCCTGCAAACTGGAACGGGGGAACAATGGTGATCACAGCGAAATCGCGCTGCAGGGCGACGGTCGGAGCTTTGGCCTTGGTCGCGGTCGGATTTGCGCCTGCCAGTTCGAAAGCAGGCAACGACGCGAATTTCGTCCTTTACAATCAACACACCGAGGAAAAGGGCGAGACCGAAATTGAGCTATTTTCCGATTTATCGAGCGTCGGTGGAGATGAAAAAAACTACACGGCACAGCTTGTCGAAGTCGAATACGGCGTCACCGATTTATGGACAACGGCGCTTTACCTAGAAGGCGTCAGGACGAACGGAGAAGACTACGATTTCGGAAGTTTCCGGTTCGAGAATCGCGCCCGCCTTTTCAGCCAACCCACGTTTCTCAATCCGGTGCTTTATGCGGAATATGAACAGAAGCAGCCCGAAAGCCGGTACATCCGATCCGTCGTTGGCCGCGTTGACGACGAAGGTGGCGGCGAGGAAGAGGAAGAGACGGAACATGAACTCGAAACAAAACTCATTCTTGGACAGGATATTTCCAATCGCCTCAACGTCGCTTTCAATTGGATCAACGAACTGAAGTTTGATAACGGCGTCTGGTCATTTGGCTATGCGGCAGGATTAAATTACCTAGTATTTAAATCGGGCGGCGAAGATGTAGATGAAGAGAAAGATGAAAAGCGGGGTTCGGAAGGCACGAGGTCGGATGCTTGGGACCTCGAGAGGGTGACGCTCGGTCTAGAATTCTACGGCGGTTTGGGTGACTCCGTCCGAGGCCTAACTATCGATGCCGACAAAACGCAGCAGTACGCTGGGATCAATCTACGGGCGGATTTTGAAAATCACCTGCACGTCATCCTGGGCGGCGCATTTGGGCTCACACAGGAGAGCGAAGATGCCATCCTTCGTTTAAGTGCTGGCTACGAGTTCGAGTAGGCGCACATACCCTTGTGGTCTGCCATTTAAATCGTTGGCCCGATCCATCGTCCGGCGTCGGCAGGGCGCAAGGCGCTGAAAAAGATAGTTGCCAATACATCGGTCGCGTTGACTCGTAGAGCGCCGATGGCTGGCGTTCTTTCCTTGGCTATCTCGGTGTGGTCTAGGCTTCAGATCGCCGTCCTACGCTAAATTTGAGCCGTCCGAGCGCCGCTGTGAGCCCCAGATCGAACCCACTTCCCTGAAAACCCTTCTTCACTTCACTGTTTGAGTCTGATGGAGTTGAGTTGTGACACTCGGGGGAAAAGCTAAAGACGTTGACGGCGAGCGCACCCAATCCTTTCGGGAAGCGCAGCGCATTACGCATTGTTCGTCTGACGCACGCGCTGGCCAAGTAGTCCTCGATCGGCTGCACATCGCCATGCGCGCGATCGTATCGAGCGAGGGGAACACGCGACCGCGTTTGACGGCGAAACTCAGCAGCACGCCCAACACTTGCCGATAGTTGTATGAGACCGCTTGGCCACGTTCCGACCGGCAGTGCTTGTAGTGCCCCGCACGAATGAGGCGCACGATGCGTCTGAGCTTTTCTACGAAGCCATACAAGGCCAGCCACGCGATCGCCCTGAGCACCGTAACCTATCACGCGGCTGGTCTTGTAGGCAGTCTAGCGCGTGACCGGCATCGGCTCGCAATATCTGCTCAACATGCTGGATGCCGACAAGAATTACCGCGACGGCTCCAAGACCTACAAGGTGACGCTGCCCAAGGAGATCCCGGAGGCGAACTTCTGGTCGTTCACGCTCTACGATAATCAGACGCGCTCGATGCTCGACACGCCGCAACGCTATCCGCGAGCGGGTGACCTGGCCGAAGGCATTTCGGCAACAAAGGGTCTGGACGACCTTCCGCTGCCCTCCTGGATCAGTCTCGAGACCTCAGCGAGTGCCTGGAAGCAAGGACGACGAAAAGTATAACAAGAACGTCCATTCCTTGCCCTCGCTCAGTTCGGTAGCTCAGCGAAGCCGCGCCAAGGCCGCGACGTGCGACGCCAAATGTCCGGCTCGTGTCGGTATAGGTTCGCATCGAGGAGGAACCGCTCGCCCGCACCACGGCCCAGCATGCTCTCGATCTTGAGCACCAACCCGGCAGCCGCAATTGGATCCATCTCGAAAAATAAGAGCAGGCCCCATTCGCGCATCACAGGGTCAGTCGCCTCAATCCAGGCAAGCTCTATGGGTTCTGCTTCGTCCATTCCTCTGGCCTCCGTTTTCTACGGTGTAGAACTTAGTCGGCGATCTACGGGGAACAAGAGGCGGAAGCCATCCCCCGAATGGGGGACGGTTGGCGTACCCGGGCTACACAACGCTCGTGGCTACGCGCTCCCCGTGCGACCACCAGGTAATCGCGGCGCCTGCTGACCGCCGGCACTGATGATCTGACGGCGAGCGACGCTCCGAGCCGCAAGATGATGCGGCAAATCGCCGGCGCCTTCGAGTATGAGAAGGCCCGCCTCGTTCATAAGCTTCGTCACGCTCGAGAGCGACGACGGAAGGAGCGTGGCAAGTGCGAGGGACGGAAGCCCCACGCCGATATTCGCCCTTGCGGAAGCAAAGCGGATGCGAGTCCCAAGACCGGCGAGCGACTAAGCTACCGCCAAATAGCGAAGGCCGGGCACCTGAACGACAGCGGGCGGCCCTTCAACCCGAAAAGCGTTCGGTCAATGGTGATCGTTTAAATCGCAAACACCGCATCGTCCAATGCGTTTTCCCCCATATGGGGGACTATCAGGTAGCAGCGATCCGCAGGTAGCCTGCTACATGCAGGCATTCATTACTGCGGGAGGCTGCCCCACCAAAAACCGCACAATCCCTCAAGCGGTAACCGATTGTGTAATACTTCGATTGTGTACGGTTTCGTACCCGCGTGGAGGTCCGTGTACCTCGTTATATCCACGCAAAATGCCGTATTACAGGAGTACGGCACGCTCTCGGTAGACTTTCGTTTCGCCCTCCCGCGCCAGCGTTGGTAGGCCGGGAGCGTATTATTCCCTGAGGGGATGGATGCTGCACTCCCCCCGTGCTGCAGCACTCCGAGTCCCAGGGCGTCAGTTCTCCCCCCGAGCTGACGCCCATCCATCACAGGACCAGCGTTTCGGTTGGATCACCTCGCCACCGAACTTCTCGCAAAAAATCTCCGCGTGGCCGCGTGCGCAAAGAGATAAGCCCCGGCAGAAGTTGTGAACGACATCGCACTGCGCCCGTGCATGCCTGAGCCGGAAGCGCCACTTGGTACGACCAGTAAGCAACCATTCTTTCACTCTGGTTTCTGTTAACCGGATGTTGATCATGCGCGTTAACAGTTCCGCTAGTGCCTTTGCGTAGCGTTCGAAATACAGCGCACCCCTAAAGCTACGTGAGGTAGAGGTCGGGGTCTCTCCTCGCGCGCGTTCACGCAGCCAAAAAAAGAAGAAGAAACCGTTTTCATCTCGCGTTAGCCGAAATCGCGCTCGACGACGAGCTCCGCGGGCGTTCATTTGCGGACGTTCATGCAGCGCGTTTGAAATGTCGCCGCTCGTGCAACATCAGAGAGTGAACCGGAATGTTGTGCTGGACCATGAGGTCGGTCCATTGCTCGATGCACCGCTCCATCAACTCGACGTATACGTCAGTGACATCGTTTTCATCAGAGCAGATATGACGATAGAAGATGCGAGCCGATCCTAGCTTCAAGAACGTCAGTTGCCCTTGGAGCATCGATAGTTGTTCGTTCGCCCAATCAACCATAGCCCAACCCTCAAGTTGCCACTGGGGGAGTAGTTGTGGAGTTGACCAACGAGACAATGGCCGAGACGAGGTTGTACACACGCCCTCAACAAATATATTAGTTGCCAATAACATCGGTCGCGTTGACTCGTAGAGCGCCCATGGCTGGCGTTCTTTCCTTGGCTACCTCGGAATGATCTAAGCTTCAGATCGCCGTTCTACGCTAAATTTGAGCCGCCCGAGCGCCGCTGTGAGCCCCAGATCGAACCCACTTCCCTGAAAACCCTTCTTCAATTCTATGGATTGCAGTTGTTGCCACTGGGGGCCGCCAAACGAAAGGCGTTGGCGGCGAGAGCTCCGAGGCCTTTGGGGAATCTGAGCACCCACCCGCCAGCGCCGGCTATCACGCGGCAACCGACATTCTGCCGTGCTCTCGCTTCCCCGCTGGTTTCTTGACGGTGATTTCTACATCCTGGCCAAGCGCATTTAAAAATTTCAGCAAGCGTTCAAGTGAGAACGCGCGTCATGAACGCATACGCACGCCTTTCGGGCCTAAGGGCCATCGATGCCGAAATCGAAGCAATCCGCTATCAGCGATAACGTTTTTGGCTCGGAGTTAACCAAATCCATCGTGCCTATTGCGCTCGCGAAATAGCTATCCGGCTTAATTGCGCTGCGCCGCTTCCCCCGCGCGAGCGGGGATCGACCCTATGACTAAGACCGCGAGATTTTCGTTCGGCTTCCCCCGCGCGAGCGGGGATCGACCGTGCTGCAGCGTTGCGAACTATCTCAACAGCTTGTGGCTTCCCCCGCGCGAGCGGGGATCGACCCGACATCGTTTATGTCGATTACATGCTGTCTAAGTTTCCCCCGCGCGAGCGAAACACCTAACGCAAAGAAAAATCGTGAAACATGGCGGGCGGCGGTACACCGTGGTCGTGGGCAGTCGAGCTTAGTGCTCAGGTAACTTCAGGTTTTGGACCTGAGGGGAACCTTTCCGGGTTTGGCCGGAGGCGCATCGGCCACTCACTGTCGGTTTATGATTTTACAGCTTAGCTTGATGAGAAATCCCAAATCCCGACGGGCGGCGGTCGCCTCGCGCCTTGTCGCCTTCGCCTCTGCTGAATAGTGCCCATGCTTCCACCTGGCTTTTCGGCTTCGTTCTAAGCCTGCCACCGTTCGTGGACCCGTGCTAGCGCCACCATGTGCGCGGCATCGTCCATTCTTCATTGCCGGACGCCGGCAGGGCAGTCCGCTCCGTTTGCAGCGCGCCCCGCAACGTGGAGCGGCATTGGCAAGCGCAAGACGTTCAAGGATGGTGGGTACAAGCGGTTTATTGTTCATTTTCGCGACCATTCCCCCCTTCTTTCTCTTGCCCCCCGCCCGGGCTGACGCTCCCCGCAATGACTGCTTGTCCACCAGCGCCGACGCTCACACGTTGTACCGTCACAATCTGGTGCCCCCCCGAGCGCATCCGCTCTAGTGTTAAAGCGCCCTGCTGAAACGTCAGCATGAGTTTGGACATCGAGCCTGCGAGCCTAGCCGTCTCCACGTTCGCAGTCTGTCTTGGACCGTCAGATATGCTGTTCATGCGCTCGATCGCCCGATCCAATTGCTTAGCCATCTTGAGCGCGCTGCGATGGGCAATAGCTTGCTGATGAACAAGCATCCTCTCCATACTATTTGTTGCGCTCACTGTGTCTGCGAGATCTAAACCAGCCTCCAAGGCGCCGACCTCCTGAAGCAGGTCCATGCGGTCCCGACTGGCTGCCGCCGCAACATAGTCAGGATTGCGCATCGTGTTGCGATACTCTGCAGGTTCTCCAGAAGCTCGGGTTGGTATCAGCTCGCCGCCAGCACCGAGTTCGGTCAAACGTTCAGGAAGGTGCTCTCGCGCCCTCCCCTCCAATTGATCGGCGCGGCGCAAGTCTCCTGTGACTGGGTGCAAGCCATTGTACGCTTCAGCCTCGGCCCGAATGCGTGCCGCCCCGAGGATCAGGTCACCAACAGGAGTTCGGAGTGTCTCGCGCATCGCCGGCATCCCGGTGTCTGGGGCGGGGAGGGACTTCGTGTTTTTGGTCATGATACCGCTTCTGCCTATGACCTGTGGTCCTTGAACAACGGGCCTCGTCGAGCGGCCAAAACGGCCTCCCAGGACGCAAAGCCAAATTCACGGAGCGCCTGCTCATCTGCATTAGCACGCTGCAGCCCACTGCAAAATTCGAGCACTGCCGCACGTTCAAGGATATCGATCAGACGGTCGTTGCTAGCTGCGGTGGTAGGGTTGCTAAAGCTGCGAAAGTTGCGTAAAGTTTTGGTCTCTTCCCGGTGTTCCCATTTCAACTTTCGCAAGATTTGCAACTTTCGCAGGGGGCAAGGTGCTAAATCGAGGAAACAGCGCCATAGCTAAACCCTCCCCGCGATCTGCCACGCCTCACGTCGCCTTAGGCCGCAAATCGTCACTGGGCCACGGGCCTTCGCGAGCTGATGGTGCTCCTCGAGCACCTTCACGAGCCGCCGGGCGCGCTCGGCAACACGGATTGCATTCGGACCGACGCGGGAGATATCTGCTATCGAGATGTGCGATTCCGTCCAGCGATCATTGATCCAATCAAGTAACCGCTGAGCATCGACGATGTGGGCCGGGACCACGCTTGCCTGCCAAAGTCGCAGTGCCTCATCGGCGTAGTGCTCGGCGAGCCGGATGGCGCCGTCCAAGGTATTGGTGTCGATCTCGCACACGTTGTGATCGGACCACCATGCTAATACGGCTGCGATCCTCACAGCGTGTTCGGCCATCTTCGCAGCGAACCCGCTGATGGGCTCGAGTTCCCCGCCTGGCCCGATCATTCTCTCGATGTGGTCGCCAAAAGCGACCCAGCGTTGTCTTGCCCCGGCGGACAACCTCAGTGTACGGGGCGCGAGGTCGTTCCGACTCTTATCGAGAAGGGGATAGGGCAGCGCAAGCGCAGTGGTCAGGCGCGCATTGAAGCGTGCAATCTCAATTAGTGACTCGGCTGTGGGATCGTGATGCAGTCGCGTTCCCATGGTCGTCTCAGGGAACGTCACGAGCATGCGCGAGACAAGCCCCTGGTCTCGCAGTACGGGATCGTTGATGAACTGGGTAGCCGCCGCAGGCTGCACCATCAGGTGCATGGTAAGGCGCTTGTCGACGATTGCGTGGGCGCCGTCGACCGACCGGACCCGCTTCCACGGATCGCCATCCCAAAGCCGCGACAGCGCTCCAGCGCTCCGGAGCTTGGCATCGTCGCTCATCGCGTGCCCGCCGACGAATTGACCGCCTTCCGTCGAGAACACGCCAACGGAAGGCTGGCCGGCCAAGAGCAGCTTGGCGAGCCCTTCGACTGTTGGCTCCTCCATGACGATGATCGGCTCAAGAGGCTTCGCGGGCTCATCGCCCAGCGCGCGCAAATCGACTTCCTTGGCTACCTTGTCTTGTTTCGTGCCTAGGATCGCCTTGCGTGAGGCTTCCCAGGCGTCATGCTCGTTGCGCCAGTTCTTCATCTCAGCGTCGTAAAGCTGCCGGAGATCCCCCTCGCGCGCCTTCAGCGCCTTGGCGATCTGCTCGTCACTCGCCGACTTCCGTTCACCGGAGCGCCCGATCGTAATGAAGAAACCGCATACAGGACGTATCGAGCCGGCGCCAATTGGTAGCTCTAACGTTAATCTGACTCTGCGCAGCCAGCGTGACCGTCGCAAGAGCGCTGTTGGCACACATCGCAAGCGGGGACTGCACCACATCGTTTATCGCTCTGACGACAGCCGCGAGCTCGGGACCCAGTCCATCGACGGGATAGGCGTCGGCTGCCGGCACCGGCCGTACCAGGGGTAAAGGCTCGGTGGGTGTTTCCGGCATCTCGGGGGCCGCGGCGCGCTTCTCGGCATTGACGAGCATCCCTTGTAATGTCTCGATCGCGACGCCCTCGGGCAGGAGGTCGGCCAAATCCCAGCCGTCCGGCCAATCGCGCGGCACATTGACGATGCGAATTGAAGCGGCGCCAGCTACCAGTGCCAACCGCCTCACCTCGGCAGCATAGTTGCGGCCCGGCTGGTCATTGTCCGGCCAGATGGTAAGTGCCCGACCGGCAGACGCGAACCAGTCTGATTTCGCGGCCGCATTTGCTCCGCCGGACGACGTGAGAACCACATAGTCGGGAAACAGCCGGGCCGCAGCGTCGGCAGCTTTTTCCCCTTCGACCACAAGCACGGGAGCGTCCCGGCGCCGGGCGAGTTGATTGAGCCCGTACAGCGGTCGCGGGATCGGCGGGTGCTTCGACTTCCAGGTCAGCACGCCGGCTTCATTTCGCCAAAGCGTCTGAGGTACGAATTGTTTGCGTTCACCCTCGCGGCGGGGATCAATTCGATCCACCACAAAAATCAAGTGGTCTCGCTCGTCACGGTAACGCCACCGACCAGAGCCGCGCGGCGGCGGTTCCGGTGCATCATCGGGCACTGGCGAAACGTACTCAAGGATCGGTGCAAGAGAAGCGGGAAAGGGTCCATTGAGCCCGTTCTTGGGCAGTGAGATCGAACATGCCGGCGAAAGGTTCACTCATGGGTGCGCACTCCGAGCATCTCTGCGAGTCGCCGGGCAGCATCAGCCTGGCCGAGGCCGGATAGATAGGCCGCCAGTGACACGACATCTCCACCACGCGCACCGATTGCGAAATCGCTCCAGCGGCCGGAGTGCAGATTGATGCAGAAAGAGCCCGCTCGCCGATCGGCTCGGCGTGGATTAAGCGCAACGTATTCGTGCCCACGGCGCCGGCCGTTCGGCAGCCAACGGACACAGAGGTCCGGCAGCCGCTGAAGGGCCGCGCGATTGATCGTCTCGAAATCAACTGAGGGTTTTACGTGTTTCATGTCGATCCTCCGAAAGGGACCGACTGAAGTTGATCACCTTGTACGCGCGCACAAAATCAAGTATCTCTTCTGCAGTCGGTGATTGGTGATTGCCGATGTGAGATTTGCCGCCGCTGCCGGTTTGCCCCCGGGGCGGCGGTGCCGTTTCAGATCGCGTTATCCACTCGCGTCAAACGCTCGAGTTCGGAACGCGGCACAAGTGTACGGCCGGCGATACGGATCAATTTCAGTTCGCCGCGGTGGACCATGCCATAGGCGCTCGTTCTGCAAATACCGAGCAATCGGCAGGCATCGTTAATGCGGTAGGCGTAGGGAGGTTCAAGCGGTTGCGCGCGAACTTTTGGCTTGGGCGTTAGCAACTCTTGCATTTCTCCTGTCTCCATCAGCAAATCATGATGGACACAGGAAAACAGTTCGAGTGCGAAGAAAAAAGCCAGCGAGTCAGCGCCGATTTTTCTTTGTCAGCAACTGCCCCAGATATCCGCCGATGCGCTTGACCTCTTCCGGCGCGTAACCCACGCTCGCTATGCTCGCCGCAAGCTCTTTACCAGCACTCCGGTAAATCGTCTCGAGGCTGTCTGGATTCTGACCGCTGAAGGATCCTCGACGCTGTCTCGCAAGGTCGACGCACGTACGCCGAACGCTGAACTCCTTGCCATCAAGTTCGGCTTTGAGGCGGCGTTTCTCAATCTCTCCAAATAGCCTCATGTGATCGATCCCTCTGCTTCCTCTTGGTCGGCCGCGCTTGAGAGTCGGCTGAGCAGGCTCGGCGATCTGGAATGCGGGATGAAAAGCCACAGCGAGTCGAAAGGCCAGCTCGGCACCCAACCTTTGTTGGTCGGGATCTCCATTGTGGATTGCTTGAAGCAGTAGGGCAATTTTCTCTCGCCGCCGCAGCGCTATCCAACGCTCTTGTAGCTCCAGCGGAAAAAAAACCGGAACGACAATCGGTCCGGTTTCGGACTTCAGGTAGTTGCGGCATAGCCAGCGGTTCCGGTTCCCTGCGCGGCATGTCAGCGTTCGTCACGTGAGCGGGTTATCCGGGCAGTCCGAGCCATGTCACCTTTCCCGCAGTAATCGGGGTGTAGTAGAAGTTCGGCCAGACTGCGGCAACGGCGTAATAGCCGGATTCTCTGCGACAATGACCCGGCCGAAGTCGGCGCTATCGTTGGCAAAGGCGTCATCTGGCTCATCGCACTAATTTGCCTGTTCGTTTCGAGCATTTCATTGAACCGTGACCTGCGCGCGGCGGAATTTGCGAGAAGTTAACTGCCTGCTTATGGCCCAAAAGCTGACGTTTTCCCGTTGGCAAGGCGTGTCCGCTAAGGGTCAGAAGCAGACATCCGCATACCGCCGTCGGGGCGTCTGCTCTTCTCGTGAAAGCGGACGCGGCCCACACGGAGTTGAAAAGTCCGCTGCAGCCCCTTGCAGGCGCTCGGGACGGGGCGATGATGATGGTAGTGTTGCCGCGCTTTACCGTAGAAACAACGACATCGACAAGGTGCGCGCACCGTCAATTGTCGTATTTCTTCAGAAATTCCGAATTACTATTCTCCAGCAATTTGAAACGCGGACGTACAAGGCACTTGTCCCGGTCTAGTTGCTTGAGCCAGTAGCGTAGCTGGGCTGGTTTGGCGCCTCTGAAGATCCCGGTGCCGTATTTTTGAGACTGCAACTGCTCAGCCGCATCCGTAGGTAAAGTCGGCTCAGGTCCCGGCTCTGGACCGCACCATGCCATCTGCAATTCCTCGAAATACGGCGCGGTCTATCGGACGGCGGCTCTCATCCCGCAGGAGCGGGGCGAGTACAGCGCGAACCGCGTCGAAGGCTTCTTCAGCACCTTCAAGCGGGGGAATGCGCGGCGTTTACAAACGTGCGGCGAGAAGCACCTGCATTGTAGCCATCCTTCTTTAAGGTGTGGGATGAAGTGTGGGACGACCCAGGTCACGCGGGGGAGACATCTGCGCAATTAACGCACGGCTGGCGCATGCAGCTCCACGTCGAGGGCGACCACGCGGCGCTCTACAGCAAGAACGGCACCGACTACACACCCCGGTTCCGAGCCCTAAAGGCGACGATCGAGCTATCTAAAACAGCATCCGGCGAAAAACCTACGGCCCGGAAAAAAAAGAATGATTATCAGGGATAATCGAGAAAACAGCCACAAAGGTTCTCGGTAGTTCCATGGGCGAAACTGGTATACCCCAAGCTGCGACGCTGGCTTTCAATGACGCTCTAACCGAGTTGCCGATTCGCCGCGGCTCCATCGGGCCCGACGTGATCGACATCGGTAATCTCTACCGCGACGCCGGTTACTTCACCTACGATCCGGGCTTCACGTCGACGGCCAACTGCACGAGTTCCATCACCTACATCGACGGCGACAAGGGTGAGCTGCTCTACCGTGGCTACCCCATCGATCAGCTCGCGAAGAACTCCAACTTCCTCGCCACCTGCTATCTGCTCCTCCATGGCGAGCTTCCGAGCAACGAGGATTCCGAGGGTTCCGCCACATCATCACGCACCACACGATGGTGAATGAGCAGGTGACGCGATTCTACACCGGTTACCGGCGCGATGCGCACCCGATGGCGGTCATGGTCGGCACGGTCGGCGCGCTGTCCGCCTTCTATCACGACTCGACTGACATCAGCGATCCTCGGCAGCGCGAGATAGCAAGCCACCGCATGATTGCCAAGATGCCGACGATCGCGGCAATGGCCTACAAGTACTCGATCGGACAGCCCTTCATCTATCCGAGAAACGATCTCGACTACACGTCGAATTTCCTGCAGATGTGCTTCGCGGTGCCCTGCGAGCCCTACATAGTCAATCCGGTCATTTCGCGCGCACTCGATCGCATCTTCATCCTGCACGCCGACCACGAGCAGAACGCATCGACCTCGACGGTCCGCCTCGCCGGATCATCAGGCGCCAATCCGTTCGCGTGCATCTCCTCGGGCATCGCCTGCCTTTGGGGGCCCGCGCACGGCGGCGCCAACGAAGCCGCTCTCAATATGTTGCAGGAAATCGGCACGGTCGATCGCATTCCGGAATTCATCAAGAAGGCCAAGGACAAATCGTCGGGCTTCCGCCTGATGGGATTCGGCCATCGCGTCTATAAGAACTATGACCCGCGCGCCAAAGTCATGCAGAAGACCTGTCACGAGGTCCTCGACGCGCTCGGCCACCGCGACGATCCACTGCTCAAAGTCGCGTTGGAACTCGAGCACATCGCGCTGGAGGACGATTACTTCATCGAAAAGAAGCTCTATCCTAACGTCGACTTCTATTCCGGCATCACGCTCCGGGCTTTGGGCTTCCCGATCTCGATGTTCACCGTGCTGTTCGCGGTGGCGCGCACCGTCGGCTGGATCGCACAGTGGAACGAGATGATCGAGGATCCCGACCAGCGCATCGGGCGCCCGCGTCAAATCTATGTCGGACCGAAGAAGCGCGACATTCCGGAGGGCGTGTTTGGCTGGTTAAGGTCATGAACAGGAGTGAACGCCCCAACAGCTTCATGCGTACTTCGAAGCCGCGAACACCACGACACCAATAAGATGGTGTGAGCCGGCGACGCACTAACGGCTGCCCGTTTGCAAGCGGCTACTGCATTCGTGCGCCCGTTTCTCGAGACGCATTTGTCAACTGCAGAGGGTCAGTTCCTGAGCTGTCCAGCGTGCACTGCACCAAAACGCTCTTGAATCCGGTCTTGAAGAGGAATTCACTTACTAGGCGGGCGTGTTAGCACCTCGTTCGGAAGAAGCACGATGCACGAGGATCTCCCTCTCACTCTGGATGGAAGTCTTCCAGTAGATCGGTCGCTCTTGATCGTTGAAGATGAGCAGGCCTATTTGCGGCGCCTTATGCAAGCCATGCAGATTCGCGGCTTCGATGTGAGTGGTACCAGATCGGTTTCCGACGCTATCAGACTTATCCGCAATAAGCCGCCCTCATTCGCCGTCGTCGAGCTGCGGCTCGGAAGAGACAATGGACTTAGTGTGATTGCGGAATTGTCCCGCCGCCATCCAACTGCGCGGGCGGTCGTTCTTACCGCATTTGACAATCTTACGACCGCCGTAATGGCTATCAAGCTGGGTGCAGTCGATTACTTGGCTAAGCCCGTCAACGCGGACGAGTTGAGCAATGTCCTTCTCGGACCACGTGTGCCATCCGCTCCATCGTCTATGGAATTCATGACCGCGACGCGCGTGAGATGGGAACACATTCAGCGGGTCTTCGAACTTTGCGACCATAACGTATCGGATACGGCCCGGCGGCTTGAAATGCACCGCCGCACGTTGCAGCGCATGCTCGCCAAACGTGCGCCGAAATGACGTGCAGCTTCGCTGGAATATTTTCCCATGCTGGGTCCATATAATGTCGGACATTCGCCCGTATCAGTTAAGCGGGACAAAGGCCCCTCCTCTAATCGCAATCGCCGACAAGAGCCCGATCGTGCGTGAGGGCCTCACGAACTGCATCGCGCGGGATGGGCGCTTCAATGTCGCTGGGGCTGTCGAGAGCGGCGAGGACTTTTTGAAGCTTCTCGACGAATCGCTGGTCGACATCGGGATAGTCGGGTGGTCGCTCCCGGACGTAACTGGTGGAGATTTGCTTTCCGAACTAAAACGGCGCAAATCAAAGACCCGGGTTGTCATCTATTCCGGAGAAACGGGCGCTGGCATTTTACGCCAGGCGATTCTACTTGGGGCGTGGGCGTTCGTATCCAAAAGAAAAGAGCCAGCGGACCTGCTCAATGTCATCGCGACGGTCGCACACGGCCACTTATCATTACCTTACGTAGATTTGCGAACATTCGCTAAAAGCCCCTTGGATGACATCAGCCAACGGGAGCGCGAACTCTTGTTAGCGATTGCCGGCGGTTTGACGAACCTACAGATCGCTGACCGCTTCGGCATCTCGCGGAATACGGTCAAATTTCATCTGAAGAATCTTTACGACAAACTCGAAGTCAGCAATCGAGTGATGGCCATAAGGCTTTTGCTTTCCGAAGAGAAAGACAGGAAATGACGCGCATATTCTCTCCTGCCTTTCGGTTCGAGAGCGCTAACTGAACTTGATGCGCGGAACAGCTGGTGCGAAGTGTTCCGCAGACAGGTCGCCTAAATCGGATGTAGCCAAGCGTGGGCGGGCGCGGGACGCCGCCAATCGTGGAATAACGGACGAGCGGTACCATGTCGTCGCCGTGGCCGCCGAGCGTCAAGGCCCGGACATCTTCGACAGAGACGCCGGCTTCCTGGGCCAGAAAACACGAAAAGCGGGCGCTATCGAGCACGCCGGCCATGCCGACGACCTTGTTCGACGGCAGCCCTGTAAACTTCTGTCTACAAAGCAACGGGGATGACGGCCAATCGAGAGATCGCCTCTTTAATCAAAAATCAAAAGCCGCTCGTGCTTGGCGCCGATGAAACCGTTCAGCGGGCCTGCCAGTCAATGTCGGAAAGCAGGTGCGGTTCAGTTCTCGTCGTAGATAAGCAGCAGCACCTGACCGGCATATTCACAGGCCGCGATGCGGTGAGGCTACTGGCCAATGCAAAGGATGCTGCCGAAAGTCTGGGGCTTGCGATGAAGCGAAATCCTGTGACGATTACGCCGGATGGCCACGCCATCGACGCCCTGCGGGCCATGAGCGATGGCGGCTTCCGCCATCTTCCCGTCGTCGAGAACGGAAGGATCTCTGGTGTCGTTTCACGCGGCGACTTCACGGGGATAGAAATTGATAGATTGGACGAAGAAGTACACTTGGCAGAATGCATCTGGTGAGACGGCGTCAGGAGCGCTCTAGTATTGAGGGACCGGCAAGATCCGAGATTAAGGCGCCGCTGGGTCAATGCGGGGGGAATGAAGCGAATCAAAGCGCAAAATCATGGGGAGCAAAGGGTTCTGCAACTGATGCTCAAACACGAGTATTTCGCGAAGATTTTAGAAGGAAAGAAGTCGTATGAGTTTCTGGATCTCACCAACTACTGGAAGTCGAGAACTCGAAGGGCGGGAGTACGATGCAATCCTGTTCAGGTGCGGCTCTCTTCCAGACGCTCCAGAAATGCTAATACTTGGGATGCGAACGGTGGAGCCATTATTACGCGATCAAGCTCGGAAAGATTATTGAGTTGAAACGATGGCCCTTCCAGCCAGTGCACCATGCTGCGAAGAGGCCGATACTGGAGAAGGATACATCGATGCAAGCGAAGAACCCAACCCGGCACCACACGCCCGACGATGATCCGGAGCCCAACACGCCAGGGACCGGCGAGGACATATGCCCTGAATGCCATGGAACAGGCAAACAGATGGACAAGAAAACTGGCAAGCCGACGGACGAGCCGTGCGAGCGCTGTGACGGAACAGGCATCATTACAGAAGGGATCGGCTAGTCGTCGGGTGGTTGGAGGGAAGGGCTGAAGGTGCACGTGCTCGAAGAGGTGGGGGCCGCATTGCCCCCTGTTACGCACGTTTATGCCGTCCAGAGACGGTCCGGGGCAATGGACCGCAGGTGGCAAGCACGTGGCCGCCGGCGAGTAAGGCCTGCCGGTGCTAAGCCGGGTGCGGTCGTCCCCACCAAGTTTCAGATCGAGACGGCTCCGAAGAAGTCGCGCGATGCGAAGTTGTTGAAGCTGGCCGACAAGGTGTCGAACCTGCGCTCGGTTGCGCTTAGTCCTCCGTCGCACTGGCCGGACCAGCGTCGGCGGGAGTACGTTGCTTGGGCGAGCGCGGTGGCGGCTAGCCTGGTCGGTGTTTCTGCGCCGTCAATTCGGCACGCCGGGCTTTGAGTGAGGGACTATCGGCGAGGGCGGCGCTCGTATCTGCCGAGACAAAGTCTTTTGGCTCGGTCGGGGATGATTGATTTACTGATGTCCCATTTAACGCGCATATCAATTGATTTTCATGCTCTCACTGAAGAAATCCTCGGCGGAAGACGTTAACGCCAAGCTCGGCCCCTATCGCGACTTTAGGAACCAGCTTTTGATGCTCTTCGGGTGGTAGGGCCGTCCCTTCGCTCGTATCGAGTTTGGAGCCGGCGCGCGAAGCCGGTGATCGCGTCGGGCGACACACGAACCTGATCGGCAATGAAGGCCAGCAAGCGGAGAGGCATGACCTCGCCCTGGCGCAAGACGCGGCCGGGATATCGAAGCACGCAAAGCTGCAACGCGAACGCGAGCCGCGTCTCCGGCGTGCGATAGCGGCCGATGATCTCGACATCCTCGCCGTTGAGGGAGTAGTGCCGGATGAAAGCCTCTTCAGTGTCAGGCAACACGAGCAGTGCATCCCGCTGTGCCTTGGTCAGCGATAATCGCGCCGGCATGCCTGTCCCCCGGTGTTCGCCTCTCTGTTGTCATCTAATCAGCATTGGGTTCCGGCTTCCGCACATCAAATGCTGACGCTATAATTTCAAAGTATTTTCGGCGGCATATGCTACGTTCATGAACACGGCCCTAGCCGCACCCATCAGCGGTGTAACGCCGAGCTGAGATTTAGCTGTGGGTCAGAGTGAGACTTCAGACCCAACTTTTCACATTGTCGCTTTTGCCCCGACAAGCGGACTTTACCGAACGCCAGCGTACGGTTGGGGTTGAGTACGTTGGCCCGGCCTATCGGAAAAGCTAAAGGAGACTGCGGTGATAGTGCGGAATGAAATTGATTTGAACCTCAATGAGCGCCTTCGCGATCACGCCTTTGCGGTCGAATACGTCGCCGCATTAGAGGAAGAACATCACGAACTTGACAAGAGATACGAGGCGAGGCTAGCGCACATCAACGAGCTTGCTATTTCGCTTCGCGATGGCATTGGCACAGGACCGCATGTCAGCGGACTACGCACGCTCGTCCAGAACATTGTCGAGGCTTCAAGCTAAGGAGCGACAGAAGTAACGGTGGACACGCTTCTGCGAATTCGAGAGCTCGGCCCCGTTCGTTGAGAAACCCGGCTTCCGCTAGCCTGGCGCTGAGACGCTCGCCTGTCTTAGGACTAGCCCTGCGAAGTCGCTTCGCCTCTGCGAATGGAAGGTGATGCGCGGCAATGAGCGGACGGAAATCAATGCCGTTCACGAATAACTCGCGCGCGTTAGCGCCTCTCGCCGTCCTCTGTCGAGAAGGAACTTCAGCAATGTCCGCGCGCGCTCCCGACGCGACGCCTGGCCACGATCCCCGGCAAAGGCTGGTTCACCATCTTCCGTCTCTACGGTCCAAGCGTTTCTCGCTGTCCTTGTCCGTGCCGACGTTGACCGCCGATGAGGTGCGTAGATAGGCCAGAGCTGGCGCGCGGCTCTTGTCAGTTCTTGCCATGATGTGTCCGGTCTTTCTTGGCGCTTTCGAGAAAACGCGTAATCTATTCGGGTCAACGCCAAGGTGGAAGTCAAAGGCGACGGGTTCGTGACCTCGACCTTGGCGTTGAGCGACGGTCAAGTAGCTGGGTCAACTTGATCGTGCGAACCCATGATACACGCCGAAAGCCTATCACAGGCCAGACACGCCAAAACTGCCCATACCGAAGAATGGCTCAGCATTCTGATTTGCCTGATCGGGACGGCGGCAGCAACCTGGTTCATCTGGTCAGCGCCTGTATTTGAGCCAGCGAGTGGTCCCGCCTGGACGATCCCGGTGTGGCTTGGCGCTCGCCTACCTTCTCCTCCAGCTTGTCTGTCTTCTCGTGTCGGCGACGCAGATCCGGGCGCTTGGCGTTCTCAACTCGATAGTTTCGATTGTGCCGGTAGTCGCCGGAGCCGTGACCGTAGTCGAATGGATGTTGGGCCATCTTCAACTTTCTTCGTTTCAAATGATTGCGCTTGCTGCGCTGCTTGTCGCGGGCGTCTCCGAATTCTTACTGACGATCTGGATCCGTTTTGTCGTCAACCGCCGCACCTTTGCCGTCGATACCAGCGTGTAAAGGGTTTTCGGCGTGCATCGCGGGAGCCAGAACTTCGCTCGACAGACGCACAGCGCGCCAGCTCCAACTCGGCAACATTGGTCTCGACCTTGACAGGGCCGCTCGGTCGCCAAGCTGAAAGCTGCCTACGCCATCACCGAGCTGATCGATTTCCCCGACAATGTCGTAGCCCAGTACGAACGGCGGCCGTCGGAACATCGTTTGCGGGTAGAGATGGCGCCGGATCACCACATCGGTGTACTCGATGCCAGACGCGAGCACGCGGAGCCGCACCTCGTCCCGGGCCGCCGCCGGTAGGGGTGCGTCGACCACCTCCAACTCGTCGGGACCACCAAAGCGCCTCACGCGAACGACCCGGTTGCGCGGCTCTATCATGGGCGGGACAACCCCTAATGGCCTGGCGCACGTGCCTAAAAATCGATGCGCTGGTACACATCAGTCAGTTGAGATCGTCGCGCGAAAAATCGGTCACGTCATTGACGAGGAGCAAATACCGCTGTGTCTGTACCAGGCGGGATGTCGCCTTTTGGCCCGAAGCGGTCAGCCGCGAGCCGCGGTCGTACGTCAGCTTGCAGGTGTTGTTGTTGAGCTGAACAACGCGCACCGGCGAAGTCTGCTCCTGGCTCTTAGCGGACTCAATCGGATATGCGAGCATGCGTCCTCTTTCACGAGAAGAGCAGACGTCGCGACGACGGTATGCGACGTCTGTTACCGACCCGAAGCGGTCATTGCACTTCGCAACGCACCATCGGGGCGTCGTATGATTTAGAGGCTTCACGTGGGCGTCTGTTTCTGGCTCAAAGCGGAACTTCGTAGTGGCGAAATCGATGTCCGCTCGTGCTTACTAAAACGGACGTCCAGCGCGGGCAGACGCGGTAATAAAATCAGAATAGGCGCTCGCAGCCGTCCGGCTCAATCCACGTCAAACGTTGGGACCGATGTTGGGGCCTGCCAACACGTGAACGACTAACTATTTTGTTTTGCTAAAGAGTTGGTGGAGAGGGCTGGATTCGAACCAGCGTAGGCGAAGCCAACGGATTTACAGTCCGTCCCCTTTAGCCACTCGGGCACCTCTCCATGGGACGCGGAATATCCGCGATCCAAATGAAAGCGCCCTGCCGGTGCGGGCAGGGCCTACGTCCGCGTTATCTTCATGGGGCCCTTCCCTGTCAATCGGAAAAGCGGCAAGGTCCGCCAAGCGCGTTGCCCCCTGCCCGCCGCCCGATCGACGATCGCAACTCTAAGTTAAAGACCGAGGCCGATCCTGCCAAACGAACGCTTTAAGAAACCGTGGCGCGACAAGAAGCGCCCCGCCGGCTTTTCGGGTGCTCGGCATGGCGCACCCGCGTACGCCAAACCTGCACGGCGGGAGCACAATACTGCGGGCATAACCGAGGAAGACGGTCCGCTGCGGCTGTTCGGCCTGCACGCGGTCGAGGCGGCGCTCAAAAATCCCACCCGGCGCGTGAAGCGCCTGTTGCTAACCGAAAATGCCGAGCGCCGCCTGATCGAAGCGATCGGCCCCATCAAGCCTGAGATCGACCGCGTAACGCCGCGCGATCTAGATTGCCTCCTCGGTCCCGACACGGTGCACCAAGGCGCGATGCTCGAAACCGAGCCACTGCCCGAGCCGGAATGGAGCGACCTGGCCGATACCGCGAGCGGGCGGCCGCTGATTGTCCTCGATCAGGTGACCGACCCGCACAACGTCGGTGCCATCTTGCGATCGTCAGCCGTATTCGGCTCCAGCGGTCTCGTGATGACGCGACGGCACAGCCCCCCGTTGAATGGCGTGCTCGCCAAATCGGCATCCGGCGCACTCGAGCTTGTTCCGGTGGCACTGGTATCGAATCTCTCGCGGGCGTTAAATGAATTAAAGTCTGCGGGCTTCACGATCTTGGGGCTCGACGGCGACGCCGAGCAACGCATCGAAGACATTGATTGGTCGCGTCCGACTGCGCTGGTGATGGGCTCGGAAGGCAAGGGCTTGCGTGAACTGACGCGGAAGACGTGCGACAGCCTCGCCCGCATCACGACTGATGGTCCCGTTGCCAGCCTTAACGTCTCGAATGCGGCAGCAGTCGCGCTTCATACGGCCATGCTGGCGCGGCAAAAATGAATTCAGCCGGCGCGTGAAGCCGCACCGGCTGATGTTCCTCTGCGGCGAGGCCGCCGGGTCAGTCACAGATCAACGGACGATCGCAAATGTAGCGGCCGCCGCGGCAAACTGTGTCGCCGTACTCGTTCTCGAAACAACGCCGAATTCGACCAATGGCATTCGCGCGAGCCACGGAAGCAGCCATCATCGTAGCGCGAATAGTAGCGCGGACCGTAGTAGTCGTGGGCAGCAGCCGCACCCAGCACGCCGAGGCCGACACCCGCCGCAATACCGAGGGCGACACCACCACCGCGGGCCTCGGCCTGTGGTGCAGCGGCGAACGTCATGCCAGCCGCCATCGTCAGCGCCATCAGCGCGTTTGCGAATTTATTGATCATGGATTTCTCCCCAAGCTTGCGGCCGCCTTTCGAGCGGCTGCACATTGATCTCCCCGAGGTCAGAGCCTAAGCGTCTCACAAACCACATGAATGTGGTGTGAACGCGAAAATGCGCGACGCAGTGGGTAGCTTCGGTTTTCAGATGTTGAGACTAATCACCAGTCGCCGCGGCGGTGACCGCCGTAATGCCGCCGGTGCCACTCCACATGATAGTAGTTCTTTTTCCACGAGCCCCACGAAGCGTAATAGGGCGGCAGGGTTCCGTTGAACCGGCTGATCCGCGGCGGACCCCACTGGCCCGAATTGTAATAGGGATAATAGCCGCGAGGATCGTAGAAGTACGAGTAACGGTCGTTGAGGTATCCGCGAGGATAGCGAGACGAGTAGACCCAGTGACCGTTTTCACGTAACCAGCCAGTGCCGCCACGCTTGTCGGGGCTGTACAAATCGAATGCAGAGGCAGACTGGCTGACTGTCACGAAAGCCGCCGTGATCGCGGCCAGTGCCATCAAGGATTTGACACGCATGACGAAAGCTCCCGGCTGGAGGCGACGGAGCATGCAATGGTGCTCCACTGACGATTCGGTAATCGTTGCCTCGAATCGTTGCGTAGATTAGCTAAAGATCGATGAAAGGCCATACAAGTTCGCCATGACGCTGCGCAATTCCGCAACGCCGTAGCATCTTGGCTTCAAAGCACCCCGAACCTAGTAAGCATTACGACTGGCTTTCGGCGAGATCAGCGTCAAATGCAGGATGTGAAGGTCGAATCCGACCGAGCAGTTATCGATGTAATAGAGGTCGTGATCGACCCTCCCGCCGCATCGCTTCATCTGTGTCGGTGGCGCCGCGGAGTTGGTCAGGTAGCAAGTGAAGCCTATGCGGTCTACCATTTCAGGTACCCCAAGGCTTCGTGACGCCGGTCAAAATCGGAACTGCTCAGACACCCCAGACAACTCGTCGCTTCGGCCCAACAGGTCCTCTTTTGTATTGCCGCTTTGCACAATGCGCATTGCATTCGGGTCGTAACTTCGCGCGAGCGCAAACGCCTCTGACGGCGAGCCTGATAGCCACGTCTCGTAGTCAAACTCGTTGGTCAGGAGCACCGGCATGCGCTCGTGATTGATGCTGTCGGTCAGCGCATTGGGTGCCGTCGTCATGAACGAGTAGACATCCAAGTCGACGTTGGGCCCGTCCTTCTTGATCGGTCCCTTCCATCGTTGCCAGATGCCAGGAAAAGCGAACAGCGGTCGATCGCCCTCACCATTCACAGCGAACCAATACCAAGTCGCAGGGGTTTGTCCGTTCGGTTCGCAATAGCTTGACGCTGGCACGAGGCAACGGCGCGCCTCGAATGAGTGCTTCCAGAACTTGTTCGTCAGAATTTTGTCGTCGCGGACATTCGTGACGCGACGTGGTGCCTTGCCTGCCTGTAACAAGACGAAGCCTCACGACATCGTGACGAGTTCACGTTCACCGTCAGCAGCCTTTCGGACCACTGTGCGGTGTATGCAGGGAATATCGATGGCTGAGGATCGATGGTCGCTGCTCGATTGTCAGACACGCGAAAGAGTCGAAGGATCGCCTCGCGGTTACGTGTCATTTCAGTCCTTGGGGTTGAGGATGCACCAATCCCTCACGCGCGTATGCGCGCGTGAGGCGGCCTCAGGTCACCTGGAAGGCCTGCCGTGGGTCGCCTTTTTTGAAGCGCTGAGGCGCTCGGACGCCGTGCTTAGCATCATCCTACCCGTCACCATCGCCCAAGGCCTCAGTGAGCACGTAGGCTTTGCATACTAAACTGTGGATTGATCGGACATCAGATTAAAAGTACTTGCCCATTCGTCATCTTGGCGATCTCTGTGGCATTGGTCGCACAATTAACGACACAATTCCTCGCTCAATTTAATCACGGTCGAGAAAGGTGGGACAACATGGGGTATCATCCCAACAGCCTTGGAAATTGCCCCGTCCACGAGAACATAATTTTTATATTTTCGTGATCAATGGAAATGGGTCGAGCAACATTTCAAGATGGTGGAAAACAACTTCGCTAAGATCGCCGAGGACATCGGAAAGCGCGCGGTGATCGCACGTGGCCTCGAACCAGAGGCATGGACCGATGAGGTTGCGCGCCTATACTTGGGAGAGAAACCTGAAGACTACATGAGGATGTTTCCAGCGCTTTTGTTGACTGACGCCCACCCGAAAAAACTGGCAAAGAATTCGCTACGCTTGCTTGTCCCTTTGAGACACGCACAAGAACGTTCGGAGATTGGCGAGAGTTTTTCGAACAGCTGGCGCGGTTCGCTCGCGGCGAGAGCGACGAGTTTCTTCTACGCTTCCAACAAAAGGAGGATATCGTCGAAGCGGCGAACAAACTCATAGAAGTAAAGCCGGGCGCGTTCGGCATCTCAATCAATTGCAACGAGCTCCTCGCAAGGCTGCGAAAATCGAAAGTGGCGAAGGGACGGTTCGCATAGAACGACGGCACCCTTTTCCAATCCTAGAAATCTGGTTGAAAGCTTCAGTCGGAATAAATCCCGGCTTGTCGTGTATGATATTTTCTACAACGTGAGAGCAAGGTAGTCGTGCACGTCTCGAGCAAGGAGAGCCGCAACCAAAAGCGGATCGAAGACGATATTCTCGAGGCCGTCGCGCCGGTCTACCTCTAAGACAGCAATACGCTGTGACGGCTGGTTCTCACCGTCGCAATCTATCAGACCGTAAATGGAGCTACACCCCGCATCGGCAAGGATTTTAACAATGCGCTTTACAGCGTCGCATCCCGTATTAACGTCGCCGTCCTTGCCCTTTATCCCCGTCTCCAAGAACTGCAATGATCTTTCTGACGCCAATTGAACCTTCAAGGGGTGAACATCACTCGTTTTCCGGCTTAACCCACCACGGCAGTTTCTTCTCCGTCGATGGCCGCGTGCTGTCGACAACCCAAATACCGACGCTGTCCGGCCTTGTTTGTATTGTTATGCCAAGAGCCTTTCCCACCGCTTTATTGCCCAACTCGACAAGTTGCAATTTACCAGCGATGGCTTTCACGAGCTCAATCTCCCGATCTGTATATTTCCGGTCGCTCGACAAGCTCTGAAGTATCGATTGATGTCGATGGAGAGACGCATCACGGCGAATACTCCATCAGCGACGGGATGATCGACGTCTACTATCGCTGCCGCCAGAAATGCACCCAGCTTGGTGGACACGAGCAGTATCCCGAGTCCTTGGCGAAGCTTCTCCTGCGAGAGATGGTGTTAGGCATGCCAGACTGAATTGCGCGCTCGTTGTCCTCAGGCGCGTTGCGCATCTTGCGCAGTGAGCGCTGCATCTTGTATCAAGCGCTCAAGCGTATGAGGCGCTTCAGGACGTGACAACCTGAAAAAATGTACGACCAAAAAAGCGCAGGTCGTAACTCGTTGTTTTCATGCGCTTCGCCGGCTTAGCACAGCGGTAGTGCACCTGATTTGTAATCAGGGGGTCGTAGGTTCAAATCCTACAGCCGGCACCAAGTAAAACAGCCATTTAGCATGATAAGGACCCTCCCCATCAGGCTGCCGGCTACCAATGGGCTACCGCCCGGGAAGTCGGAGCTCGCTTCTAGCGGCATCCCACGGGGGCGGCCTTTCACAGCGGCCGCCTGATCGAACACGACTCCGAAGACTTAGGTTGCCTGCACAATCACGGATTTGGGCCGCGATTGTCCGTTGGCTGGCGTTCTATTTCGAGTATCCGGGAGCGTCTATCTCGAGGACGAAACGCCTGCTAGCGACGCGCCGAGGCGCCCGAGAGCGAAATTCAGCCCCAGATCGAACCCACTTCCCTGAAAACCCTTCTTCACTTCACTGTTTGAGTCTGATGGAGTTGAGTTGTGACACTCGGGGGAAAAGCTAAAAAGACGTGTTGACGGCGAGCGCACCCAATCCTTTTGGGAAGCGCAGCGCATACGCATTGCTCGTCTGACGCACTTGCTGGCCAAGTAGTCCTCGATCGGCTGCACATCGCCATGCGCGCGATCGTATCATCACGGCAGCGGCCGCGTTCAAACCATCTTGTCGAGAACTTTCGAGATTTCAGCCGCTGAGAAGGCACGTAGCGTTTGCGTTCTGATATAGCCTCGGGCAGCAACGCTCAGCGATAGAGCCGTTGCGGTTTCGTCATCGGGAGCCTCGCAGATCGTGACGATATCGCACGTGCCGATCGTCCAATACATCTCTTTGACGGTGACACCGGCGGCCTTGGCCATTTCCTTGAATTTGTCAGCACGCTTGATCGTGTCCTTGGCTTCATGAATGCCCTTGTCCGTGAAATTTGCGAGCACGATGTAGGTTGCCATGAGAACCTCCTGAGATGCAGCGCAGCCCCGCAGCGTAAAAATCTTACTTTGGGTCAGCGGCCTCTGCCTGCCGACCCTGTGGTTCAACCCTGGGACGCGTCAGCATTGCTTGAGATTGGGGTCGGTCACATCTCCGACCCTACAAGGTCGCCGACAAGGCTAGCTTGAGGAAGATCAATTGATTTTACCGTCTGCGCAGACGGCACGGGTTCAGCACCACCTGGGTCCTCAATCCGCTGAGAAGCGACCATCTGTAAGTTTCGAAACATGCCTCATCCGACTCCCGTGGCACATCGCCCTCGCCGCATAAGTGCTCCTCACTTCTCTTTCTCGCTCACTTTCGCTTCGATCGTTACGGCACCCGCCTTTTGCGAGACCGTATAAATTTTGCCGTTCTCCGCCGCATATTGGCCAGAGATCGCAACGCTTCCTTCGGAGAGGAACGCGAGCATTTTAGGCTCGCACACCGTGTGACGTACGCTCATGCCGGGATCGATCGTGTGTACTGTGCCGGAGAGTGAGTAGCGAACTTTCTCGCTAGTGCGGTTCGCGATTTTGAACTCGGTCGAAAGCGCCTGCGGTCTGCCTACCATCTGCACGACGACGTACTTCGGCTCCTTGTCGTCAACTCTCGTTACCGCGACGCCGATGTCGGTGACATATGGAGCAAGCAAGTTCGCGCGGTGCTCCAGCGATTTCAGCCAGCCCTCGATAGTGCCGGTCGCCAGTGCCTTTGCTTCAAATCCCACGGCACTTTTCGACAGCGCTAGGTTCTCCCCGATACGGCAATATTTGTATCCGGCTGCGCTTGCTCTCATGGCAGGCTGCCTGCCGTCCGCTGTGTGCGAGAAGGTTTTGGTCTTGGCCAAATACTGCGCAAAGGCTCGCGCTGCTATCGCGAGGGCCTTGTCCTGATGGACCGCCCCGAGCTTCTCACGTTGGCGAATCTTATTCGTGTAATCGATGACTAATGCTTCGGTGGCAGTGATGTCGGGAAGGATGGCTGGCATGTGTCGGCTCAAGCTTTATGTCCAATCGAAGCACGATGCTCGAAAAGGAGGGCAATTGAGAGGCCACGCAAATCGACAGATCGCCGAAATCTTGAACGTTCCTCCACTGTTCGCGTTGTAGAAGCTCCCAACACGCAACATATTGTGGGCAGCCTAGTATCGAGTACCCACAATGCCCAAGCGCGCCCGCAGCTATTGGAAGGGCCACCTGCGCCTTTCCCTCGTGTCCATCCCGATTGAAATCTTCAACGCGGTGGAATCCAAAGCCGAAATCTCCTTCCGCCAGATCCACAAGCCGTCCGGCCGCCGCGTCAATTACGAGAAGGTCGTACCGGGGGGTATTGGCAAGATCGACAGCTCTGACATCGTCAAAGGTTACGAGGTCGAACCCGACACCTACGTCACGCTTGAGCCCGAGGAGATTGATGCGGTCAAGCTCGAAAGCAAGAAGACCATTGACCTCGTGCAGTTCATCGACGCGAAGGAGATCGATTATCGCTACTTCGAGCGTCCCTACTTCATCACGCCAGCCGACAAGCTCGCGGGCGAGGGTTACGTCGTCATCCGTGATGCCCTTCGGAAGACAAACAAGGTCGGCTTGGCTCAGGTGACGATCGCCGGGCGCGAATGGCTCGTCGCCATCGCGGCCCTCGAAGACGGCTTGATTATGGAGATGCTGCGCTACGCCGACGAACTGCGAAAGTCCGAAGACTTCTTTGATGAGGTTCCACCTGAGAAGCCGGCCAAAGAAATGGTCGACCTTGCGGTGCAGCTCATCACGCAGAAATCGGGTCCGTTTCGACCCGAGAAGTTCGAGGATCACTACCAGACGGCACTCAAGGAACTCGTTCAGGAGAAGCTCAAGGGCCACAAGGTCATTGCCGCGCCCGAGCAGCCCCGCATCAAGGGTGGGAACGTCGTCGATCTGATGGCCGCGTTACGTGCCAGCATTGAAGGCAAGAAGCCACCGACAAAGGCGAAGGTACCAAAGGGGCGCAGTAAATCCGCCTAATGGCGAAGACATTGGGAGACCTTCGCACATCCTTTGAAGGGACCCGCGATCAAATCATGGCTCAGATTCGTGCCAGCCTGGGTGAGCACTAAGTTTCGAGATTTCCTTATTGAGAGTGCCACCTGCCGCGCGGCAGCCATCGGCAGGTGGATTTCGGTTCGTCCCTCGAGGGATCGATCGTCGCCGACCACAATACCCACTATGTGTAACAAAAGCGCCGCTTTTAGCATATCACAGGGCGAGTAAAGCGCTGACCAGACACCGTCTGATCCGGCGGCAGAACGGTGCCCAAAGGTGGTAACAAATGCAGCAGTACAGAAAAAATCCTGAGGTTATCTCCAAGCTCACCCCGGAGCAGTACCGCGTCACGCAGCAAAGCGGCACGGAGCGCCCTGGTACAGGCGCGTACCTAGATAACAAGGAGCCGGGTATCTACGTCGATATCGTTTCGGGAGAACCTCTGTTTGCCTCATCCGACAAGTATGAATCGGGTTGCGGCTGGCCGAGCTTCACGAAGCCGATCGAACCGGCCAATGTGAACGAGCTGCAGTGATGCTTCACTCGGGATGATCCGCACGGAAGTCCGGTCAAGGCATGGCGATAGCCACCTCGGGCATGTGTTTCCGGATGGCCCACAAGACCGTGGCGGGCTGCGTTACTGTATCAACTCAGCGTCTTTGCGCTTCATTCACCGCGACAACATGGAAGCGGAGGGTTATGGCGCCTACCTTAGCCAAGTGGAGGACATCGGATGAGTTAAGAACGCGCAATTCTCGCGGGTGGCTGCTTCTGGGGCATGCAGGATCTCATTCGTCGGTACGAAGGCGTGATTTCAACACGCGTCGGCTACACCGGCGGAGACGTGCCGAACGCGACGTATCGCAATCACGGAACACACGCCGAAGCTATAGAGATCACCTTCGATCCCGCCAGGCTGAGTTATCGAGAAATTCTTGAGTTCTTTTTCCAGATCCATGATCCAACGACGTTGAACCGCCAAGGCAATGACGTAGGACTGAGCTATCGGTCCGCCATCTTCTATACAAGCGAGGAGCAAAAGCGCATCGCGGAAGAAACGATCGCCGATGTCAACGCCTCAGGCGCGTGGCCGGGAAAGGTCGTCACCGGGGTCGCTGCGGCCGGCGAGTTCTGGGAGGCGGAGCCCGAACACCAGGATTACCTGGAAAAATTCCCCGACGGGTACACCTGCCACTACGTTCGCCCCAACTGGAAGCTGGGGCTCAAAAAGGCTAGCTAACAGGCTTCTGTGGTGGCTGCTAGACCGTCTGCGCCGGAGCAAGCCCCGCGCTTCTTAAGCGCTACCGGCGCGCAATTGCACGTCCGGCTTGGGTCAACCTCTGCCGGTGTGATGATCAACAAGCCCTGGTGATCGAAACCGATCAAGCGACGCCGATCCTGCGAATAAAAACCTTCTATCTGATTTTGAAGCCGGCGAACGGATGCGGAGGTATCGGCGCGATTCTTCGGCACTATCGTCTTCGATCTGGTTAGACGGTGGTCTCCTTTAGTCCCCGAAAGCGCACTTCAATTTTTGCATGACGAAGTTCGGCTTTGGGTCAAACTCGGACACGCCGCGTCGAACAGCCTTCGCCGCGAGATATTTCTAACTCGACTCCATTTTTGCTCATTCGACCGTCGGCTGATAGGCTTGGCGCTAGTCATCATCATGTTGGTTGGGATTTAGCCTAACCGAGAGGAGCCCCATAAGGCCGATGACCAAGACGCAGACGGCAAGCACAATTGCCTTCATGGGTCTGACCTGAGACTCAAGACCCATTGACCTTAGACGGCGCTGGCGCAGTCAGTTATGGCCGCCATCGTCTGGCAAAACTTCTTCGCATGCGGTGTACACTCTTATGTCACTCCTCAAATAGCGGCAAACCTCCTCCTTCTTTGCGGGATTGTTCCTGATCGCCGAGTTAAGAGACGTGAAATCCGGCCTGTCGCGCAACACTGGCGAGTGCGTTGTCACGGCAAAATGGAGTTGAGATTTCTTGACCATTCACCACCTGGTAGTCGCCATGACAGGTAATCGACGAAGCTGGAGAGGCGATGGCCAAGGCAAGTGCAACGAAGAAAATGAAACGGTACACGGCTTTACCTTCCCGGTCGTTGTAATAGTTCAATCTAACTCACCCGCGAGGGCAATCTGACGTTTCGTAATATAAGGGCCGCGCGAATAGTTTGAAATGACAACGCTACGCGAGTATCACTCGCCTGCCTCACCCAACCAGGCGGGCGTATTGTTGCGCGCTCGTTCGCGAGCTAGGGTTATCGTTTGCTTACTCGGAAAAGACAGTTCGAGTTCAATAGGGCGCGAACTTTGAGTTTGAAGCTAAGAATGCCGCCGCTTGCCGCGTGAAGGACTCGTGAAATTGAAACAAGGAGCCGTGGCCTGAATTGGGATAAGTCAGAAGGACCGCGTTCGGCAGGTTCGCACTCAGACAATAGGAGTTCTGGACCGGAATCATCTCGTCAAAAATGCCGTTCACCACGAGGGTTGGATGCGAGATGCTCTTGAGGTTCGCAAATCGCTCGCCGGTAAATGTCTCCCAGTCTCGAAAGGCTGCCATTTGAGCTTGGGCAACTTGTGGCCCTGAGGCAGGCTCCCGATCCTCCCTGCGTTCAGCCAGCCTCTCGAGAAAGGCCTTACCGGCCGTTTGGCTCAACTCCGTCGGGGCAAAGAAGATCTTCTGCAGAACTTCGTAACCGAAGCTTGGGATCGCCGAATCGGACGCCCGATGCCTGCGTCGAACAGAAGACCTCTCGCCCGATCCCAGTTATCGAGGCCGGTGAAGTGCTGAAGGAACAGCAAGGGAAGTCCTGAGCCCGACCCAACCATACCGTTTCTCGCCCGAATTGGGTTAGAGCGGTCGGTGCTCCGCCGAGTCCGCGAAGCTCAAGCGCCGCCGGGCTTGCGAATACACAAGCCATCTTCTGATTTGGCTATTTGGCGATAGATGCGGACGGCATCGGGTGCGAACTATCGGCGCGCGGCTTCATATGATCAGACAGCCGCATCCAGCCCAGAGCCATACCTCCGACTATTGGCACGCTCGGCAGTACCACGCCGCGTTGGGTTGTCGCGCGTCATTTCGTCAAGCGACTCGAATGGCAACTGTATAAAGGCTCCGAATTGTCGCTCCATCCCAGCAAGGATCTCACTCAACGCTTTGCGCCTGGTCCAGTCCTCTCCGCCCAGCTTCTCCGGATCAGGGTAACGCCAATCCGCTGTGACGGGGCGCCCCGGCCAATGCGGTAGCGGCTCGCCAGCACCGGGATCGCAAAGAGTGAATACAAAGTCGAAGGGAGGAGCGTCCGCTCCTGCAAATTCGCTCCAGTGCTTGGGATGCAAGCCCTCCGTTGGGTAATCCGAAAGCCTCAGAATATCGAGTGCCATCGGATCGACTGCGCTGGCCGGATTAAGGCCTGCGCTGTAGCCTTTGAAGCGCCCGCGACCTTTGCCGTTGGCAACAGCTTCGGCAAAGATGCTCCGGGTCGTGTTCCGATTGGATAGATATAAAATATTATAGTAGCCCGCTGTCATACAAAATTACTCCACGGAACCTTGGCAGTGATCTCTTCGATCTCGCATGCGGGCGGCCAACACGCCGCGTCGAACAGCCTTCGCCGCGAGATATTTCTAACTCGACACCATTTTTTTGCTCATTCGACCGTCGGCTGATAGGCTTGGCGTTAGTCATCATCATATTGGTTGGGATTTAGCCTAACCGAGAGGAGCCCCATAATGCCGATGACCAAGATGCAGACGGCAAGCAGAACCATTTTCATCGCTCTGACCTGATCCCTTGCTGCAAACGCAACCGCAGTGTCGGACAGGTGACTTCAACGTCTCGGACCGTTAGCCAAGAGGCTCCGCAAGTTTAGTCTAGTCGCGATTATCGACAACTCTCCGTGCAGAAATAGCAGACCGGATGATCCTGCTTTGATTTCCTTTGATGTCCGTCAACTCGGAGCATCGCGCCCACGACGCGAAACCTTCAATCCGCCTGTCACAAATAGTTATAATCATCAGCCTAAAACGGCCGCGGGGTCTGAAAACTGTGCGTGAGCCAGCCGCGCCGCAGTCCTTCCAGCAAACGGCCGAGGCAGCCCCGCGGAACACGGAGAGAGTGCAAATGAAACAGTTTTTGGTGACGCTTTTTGCGGCGTTGGCGGCAACCGCCGCCGTGGTCGCACCTGTTAAGGCAGCAGATATTTCCGGCGCCGGGGCTACGTTCCCCTATCCCCTTTATGCGAAGTGGGCCGACACCTACAAGAAGGAGACGGGCTTCGGGCTGAACTACCAGTCGATCGGCTCCGGCGGCGGTATCAAGCAGATCAAAGCCGATACCGTGACCTTCGGTGCGTCCGACAAACCGCTCCCGGGTGAAGAGCTGGAAAAGAGTGGCCTCGTTCAATTTCCGACCGTGATGGGCGGCATCGTTCCGGTTGTAAACCTCGAAGGCGTCAAGCCGGGCGACATCATTTTGGACGGCCCGACGATCGCTAAAATCTACCTTGGCGAAATCAAGACGTGGGACGATCCAGCAATCGCCAAGCTCAACCCCGGCGTGAAGCTTCCGTCAGATGCTATCGCCGTTGTCTACCGCTCGGACGGCTCGGGCACGACGTTTGTCTGGACGAACTATCTCTCGAAGGTCAGCGCCGACTTCAAGTCGAAGATCGGCTCGAACACGTCGGTCCAGTTCCCGGCCGGCATCGGCGCCAAGGGCAACGAAGGCGTCGCCAACAACGTCATGCAGACGAAGGGCTCGATCGGGTACGTCGAATCTGCCTATGCCAAGCAGAACAAGCTTGCCTATACCAAGCTCGTCAACAAGGACGGCAAGACGGTCGCGCCAGTCAAGGAAGCCTTCCAGGCCGCTGCGGCCAGCGCCGACTGGGCCTCTACGCCGGGCATGGGCGTCATCCTGACCGACGAGGCAGGTGCAGAGTCGTGGCCGATCACAAGCCCGACCTTCATTCTGATCCACAAGAAGCCAAAGAATCCCGCGGCCGTGCAGGAGGCTCTCAAGTTCTTCGACTGGGCTTATGCCAAGGGCGACAAGATGGCCGAGGATCTCGACTATGTTCCGCTGCCCGACAACGTCGTGGCCCTCGTCAAGAAGAGCTGGGCTGATATCGCCGGCCCCGACAATAAGCCGGTCTACGCTCCGACTTGAATTGGCGGCTATCAATAATTTCTTGGGCGGGAATGTGTTGCGGCGTGCCATCATTCCTCGTTTGCATGAGACAAGCTGCCTACCTCAAAGGGCGAGATAGCCTAACGGCCTGATGTTCGCCTGCTAAAGCATCGAAGCTAAACGTTCGGCGGGACGGTCTGCTCCTGGCTCTGGCTGTATGAAAACGCGAGCGAAGTCTTCGAACGTCAAAATTGAATGCGACTGCCACAACTGTGGGAACTGGTGGACGCAGTCGCAATAGCTTGCGGGTAGAGAAGGAGAGGGATGGCCGGGTGCAAAGACGAAAAAGGCCCCCGAAAGAGTGAGACGAGCACCAGAAACCGATGCCACGCTCCAAAAAAATTCAAGGCTGAGTTCCGGAACCCTGAATCATATTCCGCATCGCGGTCGCTTGCCCATCGATGGACCTGACAACCGGATCGACGCCGAAACGCTCTTCGATCGTTCTCAAAATCGATTCGAAGTCATATTGGGTGTGATCGATATAGCCGCGCTTGACCATCAGGCCGACGGCAATTAGGGGAATGCGCGTTCCAGGTCCGAACTCGTCCCGCTTGGGTGGCGGGACGTGATCCCAGAAGCCGCCATGTTCGTCGGTGGTAATGAGGACGAGCGTATCTTTCCACTGGGGACCGGCTTTCAGCAACTTGATCAACTCTTCAAGGTCATGTTCGCCCGCACTCAAGCTGGCGTATTCCGGGTGCCAATTGTTGCTGCCGAGTGGCTTGTAAAATGACACGGGAGGCAGCAGGCCGCTGCGGATATCGGAGACGAGGTCGGTGTAATCCTGAAGGTGCTTTTTTTGATCCTCGCTGCCGGGCTTGAATCTTGCGTAATACATGAAGGGCTGGTGGTGGTATTGGAATGTCTTATCGGCATGGCCGGCGAGCGCATCGTCGAAGCCGCCGGCATACCATTTCCACATGATGCTCTTGGCGTCCATTCGATCGCCGATCGTCGCTGGTGAACTCAGTGGCGGCAAAAATGGGCCGCTCGCGTCTTCCTTGTGGAACTGCTCGGAATAGATCGTATTGATGAGCGAGCCATCTTCCCGCATGACCTCGGCGGCGATGAGTTTCGCCCGAGCCTCAATCGGCGCATCGTCCCAATGGGGCGCACGGGAACAGATCAGAAATTGATGATTGAGAAACGACCCTCCGAAGGCGGAGTGGAACATGTTATCCGCCAGTGTGTATTCTTTCGCCAACGCCCACACAAAGGAATCGGACATATCGTAGTAACCCATGGCGAGGCCTCCGGCGCCCTTTTCGCCAGCATAGCGGTTCATTTTGCCGCCGTTGATCTCCTCCTGTTCCTGATAAAGCCGGTGAACCAGATCACCGGTAAAGTCCCCGCGTGAAGCGTAAGGGTCGATCGGGAATGGCGCGTTGGCCATGATCTGGGGAAATCGGTGGTCCACGACGGGGGGTATTGTCGGGAGACTTCTCGCGCGTATCGATCGCATGCGGCAAGGTCTCGAAGGGCTTGTCGTGCTCATCGACTTGAATGGCCGTCTCTCCGGCATTGAAAATCCCATTAGCGCCGGGGAAAAGCCCGAAGATGTTGTCGAAGGAATGGTTCTCCTCGATGACAACGAGGATTTGGCCAACCTTCTGCAAAGGATCGTCCTGCGCGCCCGCGGAGGAACTCATCCCAAGCGCGATCAACAGAGAAAAAACCAAGGACGGTCGCACAACCCTTCCTCCTGAAAATCCCAATAGCCTCGCTGTGTCTGGGAAAAGAAGAGCGATTTCCGTAAAGTTTCAGACCTATTCTTGTGAACCAGCACTGTTTCGCGGGTCCTTCGTAGGGCTGGTGAGTTTGCAAGGACTGCTGCAATAACGAAAACTCTGATCGGTCAGGAATGCGCCGCGGTAGAACTGCTGGCAATAGTCACAGTGTGGCAGCCGGCGTTGGGCGGCACTGCGCCGCTAAAGTTCGTCGGCTCATGAGGTTAGCAGACGTTGGCTTGTCATAGTTCGCGCCTACCATCCTTCCTGGTTTAAGCCGTGCTCTACCAATCAGTGTCCGTCGAATATGACCCTCGCGGTGCGACCCAGCGGATCGGATATTGCCCTTCGCTCTTCTACTGGCGGTAACGTGTTTCGAACACACCCCGAGGACGATCGCTAGCCACTGACGAGCGCCTCACGTTTTCACCTTGAGCAAGTCATTAGATCTTGACCTCCGCATGTTTGCGCAGGCGCAAGGAGAATCCCGTGAGGAGGATTCCATACAGGACTGCGAAGGTGCCGATTGCGAACGCGAGCCCGAGTGCGCCGGCGCCTGGAAACATCAAGATGAGAATGCCGAAGAGCACTGATAGGACGCCGCTCGCAATGAGCAGCCACTCATCGTCGATCTCCTTGCGCAGTTTGATCGCGCCCACGATTTCGAACACGCCGGATGCAATCGCCCAGCCGGCAATAAAGAACAGAAGCACAAGCCCCGTGAGGCCGGGCCACGCCAGCGTCACAGCGCCGGCGACAATGCCGAGCACGCCGACGAGAGCGAGCCACCATCTCGGCGCGGGCGTACCGCCCATGATCGCGGCGCCGACGGCGAGTTCGCCGTCAAAAAGCGCAAAGACGCCGTAGAGCAGGATCAGGGTGAACAGCGTCAATCCGGGCCAGAGGAAGGTCAAGACGCCGAAGATGATGGCGCAGACCCCGCGCAGCAGAATGAGCCACCAGTTTCGCGCAAGATCATCAAGCATCGGACGCATCAAAACGGTGCCGGGAGGAGAAGTCTGTTTTGGCATTCTGAACCTCCGTGTGTTGCCGCCTCCTGGCGAAGGGGCGTGACAAAGTCGGGCCACGCCACGTGGCATTGTCGCGCTGCGGTAAGCGCAATACTGCTTTGCAGCAAAAACAAAATAACTGTCACAATTCAATGCATTAATTACGCTACGGTCGCCTCTCCGCAAGCTTTCCTGATCGGCAGCGGAGTGGCTGGCGGATTTAGTAGCACAAGGAGACGAAGATGAATTGTTCGAAGCAGCCTTCTAAGACTGCGGTTGCGCTCTGCGCTGCCGCAGTCAACTGCGTAGCGACGACCCCATCTCGCGCCGAGGACGCTACGCTCGGCAAGACACTGAAGCCCCTCACCGGCATCAGCATCGGCCTGGGCTCAAAGAGGATAGTGGGCTATTTCGTCGGCGACGCACAGGTATGCAACCTGACGCTCACGATGGGCGATTCCATCGAGGGCGATGAGGTTCCGACGAGTACACCCACACGCATCGTGCAGACGATTGCGCCGAATAACACGGCGCGCGTCGACACGACGGAGGGCGAGTCCCTCGAGTTTAGCTGCAAGGCTGGCGCCATGGCCATGACCGTCCGGATGCTGAGAAACGTGGCCGCTTACAAGGCGAAGTAGCGCTCTAAGGCGCGCCCCCTACTGTGAATGCGAGAGGGGTCGGAAAGGATGCTTGGAGAGGAGACGCTCAGGGCAATCCCACCCGACCCACACCCCCCCCGCGCTGTGCGTTTGTGTATGATCTGCAAAGGATGGGTAAACTGGGGGTGATCTTATGGGGTTCTCGATGAAACCTGCCGAGCCCTGAAGGTTTCCAAGTCAGCGCGCCGTCGAACGCAATGCATTGGAAAGCACCTGGATCACGGCATAACCGACGACGAATGCGAGATTACGTATCATGACTTCCTCCATGGGGCCCCGGCAGAGTGACGCTGGTGCGGGGGCGTCCAGGAAAACCCGAAGGTTGCGAGAATTCCCAGGAAGAGGCTGAGCTTCGAGGCAATCGCCGACGCGATGGATGCCTATGACACAATGTTATCGCCGCAAAGTTTCAGGATCTTATTGACCAGTCTCGCGGCTCACATCCGCTGCGGTTCATCGACGTCGCCAACGCCGCGATTTGAATTCATCTTCGGCCGGATTTGAAATCAAACCGATCCGGTATGGGCCACTACCACCGGAAGCCGCCACGCCAGCGAGGACCCAAGCAATAGTCGTGCTTGTAAGTGTAATAGCAATTGCGGCCATCGAAATAGTCTTGGCCAGCGAAGGGGTCGCCGCGATAGGTGGCCCAGCCGAACTTATAGCCGTAGCGTGGCCCCGGCCTTGAAAGCCGCTGAGAGCGTGCCCAGTGTCCGGAGCCTGCCCAATATCCGATGTAGTATCCGGGATGGTAGCCGGCGCCGGAACCCGATCGTGATATCTCGCAGAGCTGGCATCGGCTGCGGTCGCGAGTAATGCTGCCCCCAATGCGGTGCCTATAACGGCCCAATTTCTAACCATGATCATGCCCCGACGGTTGCCGCGGTCACCCTGCCATTTGTTCTTTAAGTTCCTATTAATGACTGATCCTCAAGTCTTGATGATCGGCTCAGGCTCGGCTAGCGCCGCTTCTCAAATAGTTCCCAGCGTCCACGGTTCGCTGCGCGCCAGGCGGTGGTTTTGATCTTCAGCCAGTCGCACGTCGGACCAGAGCGGTGGCGAACTCGCGCCGCTTCGAGACAATGCCCTCGAAACCCATTTTCTGGCACGTCTCAAGCAATCGGATCGGATCGTCGAAAGAGCCTAGAGAACTGTAGGTGCTCGTCGTCGGCCTGGCTCACAACGTCGCTCAACATGTGCTTACGCTGATCGAGCGGCAGGAGCAGGAGACTGTCGTTGCCGAGGTGCAGAAGGTCGAAGCACCAAAGACAGAGCACCGGCGTCTTATTGCCAAGCTCCATCAGCGTGCGGAAGCTCGGCAAGCCGGCGTCATCACAGGCGACAAGCTCGGGGCGCAAGGCACGCTCTGAGCTGCATCCCGACGTGGTGTCTAAAGCGAAGCGGCTGCGACGGGCGAGCCCGAAAGCCGGTGAGCGGATGATGGACCTGGCTTAGATCTTGACCTCGGCGTGCTTTCGTAAGCGCAGCGCAAAACCAACGAGCAGGATGCCGTAGAGAATTGCAAACCACGCGATGAGAAAGGCAAGACTGAGCGCGCCAGCGCCAGGGAACGCCAGGATCAGGAACCCGAACAGAAGCGACAACACACCGCTCGCGATCAGGAGCCACTCGTTCTCGATCTCCTTGCGCAACCTAATCGCGCCAACGATCTCGAACACGCCCGCCACGATAGCCCACCCGGCAATGAAGAACAGAAGGACGAGGCCGGTAATCCCGGGCCATGCCAGCGTCACGGCACCGGCGGCGATGCCGCACACCCCGACCAGTGCCAGCCACCAACGCGGGGCTGGCGTATCCCCCATGATCGCCGCGCCGATAGCAAGCCCGCCATCAAACAGAGCAAAGACGCCATACAGAATGATAAGAGTGAAGAGCGTCAGGCCCGGCCAGAGGATCGTCAGCAGGCCAAAAATGATGGCGCAGATGCCGCGCAGTAGTATGAGCCACCAGTTGCGCGCCAGGCCATCGAGCATGGGGCGCATAAGAACGGCACCGGGGGGATAGGTTTTTGCTGGCATGTCAGCCTCTCTTTAGAGCTGTAGGGTTTGGCAACATACGAAATCGAGGCAGGTGACTATACGTCAGCACTCGGCCAGGCCGAACTCTTAAGTCAACTTGAACCGAACCGTTCAGATGTTGCGCAGTTGCTTAGAGAATTGAGGCGACGAACCCGCTAGTTCGCTTCGACGTAGCGTTCGAATATGACTCGAGTAGGCCAACCTAGCGGGCCCAACGCCGGCGCTGCGCCTCAGCAATCCGCTGGCGACCCTCGGGAGTTCTTGGTCCTGCGCTGGCGCCGCCATGGTTTGGACATCGCCCGCCGCGGCCAAGGCCCTTGCGCTGACACGGATGTCCCGCCCGTGTGTTTGCTCCGCACGGCTGTCTCCTTAACTCGCGCATGGATCGAGAAGGATCGTGCGGCTGGTATTCACATCGATCCGGAGAAGTTCGAGGCCAGTGCAACAGCATTCCGAGGCGATGAACCGCGGTGAGGCCGCGGTGCGCGCCGATTTCAGGAATTCAAACGAAAGACCGCTGAGTTTTGATCGGCGTCGTCGATACCTTTGCCATGGCCCGGCGTCGCCACCACATCGCGTTCGATCATATGAATAAATCGAAAGTGCAAATTGCTCGCCCCTGTAGAGGCGACAACGGAGTCAA
>CAWHZB010000001.1:0-80032 GCA_963833715.1 uncultured Alphaproteobacteria bacterium | reverse complement strand
CGAGCAGCTTGCGAATTTCCGCATCGGATGCGCGCTCAAGGGCGGGATCGGGTACAATTGCGCGTCTCGGTCTCGATGGCTTCGGCTTGCTTCCGGACTTCTCGAGGCCCAGCGGGCGAACGGTCCAAATCGGATCGTGACGCACAAGGCCGGAGACGATCCTGGCGCCGGATCAGAAGCGGAATACTCACGCACTTTGAAATTTCTCGACGAAAGAGATCGATCAGCCAGCGGCGGTGTAGATTTTCCTCTTCTGCCATTTGGAAGACTTTGGCGGATGGTGTACCTGCAGACCGGCGGCATAGTCCGCGTAGATGCGGCCATGCTCCTCCTCCAGGGAAATGGCTATGTGAACAGTTAGCGATCAAAGAGATTGCTGAATTGCCGCCGCATCGAAGGCCTTTTCAAGAGACACGCGGTTCGTGCCAAAATAGATTAGAACAGTTCTAATCTATATCCCGCATCACGGACCCTGGGTAATCCTCGCAATGCGGGCCGGGCAATCGGGCGAAGCCGCGGCGGGTTTCCGCTCGCGCTGTTGTCGGCGCGCGCGCGCCGCACGCGTCAGCGCGTTTGCGTGTCGGACATGACGAGGTTACCTGACGAAGAAAATGTTGCCGACCTGACGAACGTTCGGTTCGGAGAGGAGGAAAGCCGCGCACGAAGCAGCATCCCAAGCTTTGCTGCTGCGGGAACCCTGTCTGCCTCGCCCCAATGAGCGGCGCCGACGGCAACCGGTGATAAACGTACTCAAGATTTGCGCTGCGTGGATTGGAGACGTGCAAATCAAAGGCACCGGCCCGTGCGAACTAAGAACCTTGTTGGCTTCTTACTTCGAGTGGCGCTTGTTGCTCGGAGATGCGTCTTGCTCATGGCACTTTGTTGTGCATCCATCCAGTCTATATTGCTTGCTGCAACCGCCAACATCCTCGGCGGCCTGCATCAACTGGAATCGTGATCCGAGATCCGGCATTCCAGGGAACATGCTGGAACCAGCACCTGCGCCTTCGAGATGCCGATGCTCCCTCTGATGGTATTCGGGAAGCTCGAAAATTGTCCCTGGCGTTCCAGCGAGATCTTGCCTGATTTTCCCAAAGCCCCATGACCTGATCGACGGCCTGAAGCTGCATTCTCGAAGCGTTCTGCATCTGCTTGCGGCTGAGTTCGACGAATTCAGTCGGCCAACCAAGCGCCTTTGCGGCTTCGGACATCTTGTCGAAAACGGCGTCGCTGTTTTTGCTTATTTTGGCAAGCTCCGAGCGCCAGTTGGACATCGCGTCGAAGGCCTGAATTACGGCTTTACGGCTATCCTCGCCAAGCTTGGTGAAGGCGGGATCGGCATCGAACGGTGAATTCGCCATATCGTTCTCTCCCGGCGTTCTGTGCATTCTGTTCAGATTGTTCTGTCGCACACAGGCGCCAAACTGGCCAGCCTTAGCGTAACAGGTCTTTACTGGGTCTTTACTGGTCTTTACTGCGATGCGGCGATGCGGCCGGCGTGCGGACGTCCTCCGCTAACGCCCCTTTTGCCCTGTGGTTCCGGGTGCTATGAGCCCGCCCATGACCGAGATTCCCCGCATTCGAAATTTTTCGATCATCGCTCACATCGACCACGGAAAATCTACGCTCGCCGACAGGTTGCTCGAAATCGACCGGCGCCCTCACGAAGCGTGAGATGTCCGCACAGGTGCTCGATGACATGGATCTCGAACGCGAGCGTGGCATCACGATCAAGGCGCAGACTGTCCGCCTGAACTATCACGCGGACGGCGGGAAGACCTATCAGCGAACCTGATCGACACACCCGGCCATGTGGACTTTGGCTACGAGGTCTGCGCAGCCCCGCCTGCGAAGGCGCGATCCTGATCGTGGACGCATCCCAGGGCGTCGAGGCGAACGCTCGCCAACGTCTACCAGGCCCTCGAACAGACTCGACCTCTGCCCGTCCTGAACAAGATCGGTGACGTGACCGCGTCAAGCAGCAGATCGAGGACGTGATCGGCATTGACAACGTCGGATGCCTGATCGGCGTTTCGGCCAAGACCGGCCTCGACGTCAAGCCGCGCCAGGCTATCGTCGAACGCCTACCACCGCCAAGGGTGATGGCTGAAGCTGTTGAATATATTGATCGACAGCTGGTATGACGCTTATGGCGTCATCGTGCTCGTGCGCGTTATCGACGGCCACGAAGAGGGGCGAGCGTCGGAAGACTCAACGCCGACGCGCAGTACCAAATCTACTACTGCGTCGCGTTTTTAGACCAAAACAGGAAACCGTCGATCGGCTGGGGGGCGAAGTCGGGTTCTTCACCGCGGCGACGACGATACGCGCGTCGGCGTACTGTCACGACGGAAAAAAATCCGACCGCGGAAGCGCTGCCGCGTTTCCAGCCGGCGCAGCCCGTCGTCTTCGGCCTGTTCTTCCGGTTGACGCGCCTAACCGAAAGATCTGCGCGACGCGATGGGGGCGCTTGCGCCTCAACGATGCGAAGCCTTCATTCGGAAAGCTCCGCCGCACTGGGCTTCGGCTTCCGCTGCGGCTTCCTCGGGCTACGGATTGCGAGATCATCACCGAGCGAACTCCAGCGTGAATTCAATCTCTATCTCATCACCACCGCGCCAAGCGTCATTTATCATTTGCATATGAATGAAGGGACGATGATCGTAATGCACAACCCGGCCGACATGCCGGATGTCGTCAAAGATCATCACATCCGACAAACAATGGATCAAGCTATGATCCTGGTGCCAATGGATCATCTCGGCGCCGTACTGAAGCTTTGCCGAGGGATCGCCGCGGCCGCCAGAAGCAGCTGACGATGGTGCGCGACAGGGTGATCTACGAGTTGCCGTTGAACTGGTTTGATTTCTACGACCGCCTGAAAAGCGTGTCGCGCGGCTACGCCTCTTCGATGATCACATCGCGGGATGCCGAGGAAGGCGACCTCGTCAAATTGTCAATTCTGGTCAACAGCGAGCCGGTCGACGCGCTCTCCATTATCGTTCACAGGACGCGCGCCGAGAGCCGCGGCCATGTGTGCGAGAAGCTGAAGGATCTGATTCCACCGTATTCAATTCCTTGATCAAGCGGCCATCGTGCACAAGGTCATTGCGCGCGTACGATCCGGCCGTGCGTTGCGGAAGGACGTGCTGGCGAAGTGTTACGACACCGCCAGCCAGCTTCTCGACAAGCAAAAGGCCGGCAAGAAGATGCGGGAATTCGGCAAGGTCGAGATTCCGCAGGAAGCCTTCATCGCCGCGCTCAAGATGGACGAGAATCGATAAGCGCGCTGAGCTTCGCTTGAGCAATTTCCAAATCTGTGATCCCGATTGACTGGATGGAGTCGCTGCAGGTCCCGCCTCGGAGGGCTGCTACGGCGGCGATGGGGGAAAGAGATGAAGCTCGGAAATAAGTTGGTCGACATGAAACCTTCCATGAGCATCGGCTGGCGTGCCGCGGAATTCAATGACGTCGGGCGGGCGAGATGAACCCGTATCGCACCATGGATTGCCGTAGTAGCCGTAGCGGCCGTTGAGCGGCGTGCAATTGGACGATGCGTTCCGTGTGCCGCCGCTTCGCCTGATCCACCGCCGGGCCGCTGAAGCCCAGCCAAAAGCGAAAAAACCGGCTACAGCCAATACAAATAGAGCAACTGGATTATCGCGTGGCCCTTTCGCCGTCGCCGTACCTGTCGGGCTCGCTTACGAACGCATTCGAAGTTTATACCCAACGATGTACGCTCATGCGCGCACTACGGGCACATAAGTGCACCGGCGCCTGTTGCCAGCGCCGGGCGACATCACCCGTCCGAAGCTGCTGCAGCGAGCCGGCTGCCGCTGGCCTACGTGGGCGGCAGACGCCGGAAGCTGATCGAGACCGTAGAGCCAGTCATAACAGCCCCGAAAGCGGCTGCGATGCAAAGTATCGTACGATCTGACGTTGCCATCGAGCAAGGCGACCGACTATGAGCAAGATAGGGCATGGTGAGGATGCTGATCAGACCGGGCCAACCAAGCCGAGGATTGCGCCCCGGACCGTCATCATGCCTTCCGGCTTCCATCCAAGTATCAAACCGAAAAGAGCGCCCCAGAGATCCTGTCATGCGCGTGGAATCCACGGCATAACGATGTCCGGATAGACGAGGCTCGGCACGGGCTCCGTGCTCCACGGAATTTCGTTCCAACCCGTCCAATAGTGCACAAAAAGCCAGCTTACTAACTCGCGAGCACCGTAACCGCCGCCTATCGCGCCGGCAAACGTGAATCCCCTACCACGAGAATTCAGGTATTTCTGATAATAATTTCCCTCGACTGGTCCCTGCTCGCCGTTCTAGCGCGGCCGTAATCCTCGCTCTCCGACCCGTCCAACAACTCCGACGCGCGATTTGGGAAAATCGAGCCCGGATCTTCCGATTTCGCCATGATTGCCATTTGCGCGCAGGGGGTGCGCCCCGCCTCATTTTTCGCCCATTGACAGCCTTCAAGTGCGCCGCACAAGGGGGTCAACCGTCGCCATGTGAGCTCCAGCCAACCCTCACCAGTAGATCGGCAGGGCAGTTGGCGCCGCGGCTTCCCTCACCCCAACGACGCGCTGTTGCAAAGCTCTGGCTTCGCCACCTGGGGGCGTGGCCGGACGATTTGGGATTTTTTCACGAGGACTTCCCATGCGTAAGGGATCTATTGCTGTGCTTTCTCTATTGGTTGCTGCTGTTGCAGCCACCGCCGTCAATGCCAGGTCGTACTCCGACGGCGGCTATCGCTACTCACGTCATGCCAGGACCAGCCACCGACATGCCGGCGGCTCCGCCGGTACCTCCACGACGTGTCTGACGTCGGCCGCCCGCAACCTGCTTGGCCGGATCCGCAACCAATTCGGCAACGTCTTCGACCCGCCGTCCCGGCGCTGTCATCGAGGGCACCAGAACACCTTCGAGCATGCTTCCTGCCATCGATTTCCGCGTACCGGGCAAAAAGGCCGAGGAGAGCTGCCACGGTTAATCGCCAACCACCACGGTGGCGTCTACGACGACAGCGACATGAACATCACCGTCACGTCTGGTCCGCGCTTCGTGGCTTCGTCCCGAGCGGGCTGCACCAGAGCCGCAGTGGCGGGTGCCCCCGGAACCATTACGTTCCTTCAACAGCGTCAACGGGGTCGCCGGCGTGAAACAGCTGGAATTTCAAAGAACTTGAGCCCGGCCGTTCGAGCCGGAACGACCCTGCGACCGCGTTTCTGCGGAGGCAGGTCGCCATCGAACACGCCTTGGCTTACTTTTTGACAGCGCTACCGCCTGCCTCTAAGACGTCTCCATCGCGCGCATTCACGGCCTCCGTCATTCTGCCGGACGCCTGTTTCTTTGGAGGCAATTATGTTGAACCGGACTGTGAAGCTGTTCAATGGCCAGAAGGGTTATACGGCTTTATTCAACCGGAGGAAGGTGGCAACGACGTTTTCGTACACATTTCTCGCCGTTGAGCGGGCCGGCCTTCAGTCGCTGCGCGAAGGCCAAAAGATCTACTTCGAAACCCAGCGTGGACGTAACGGCAAGATCGCTGCGGTGAACCTCCGTCCACTCTAGGGATTTGAGATGGCATCACGCATGCGGGGAGCAGCTCGTCTGCTCCCCGCTTTTCATATTATCAAACAAAGAGGGTTCAGTAGACCGGATGGCGAAAGAAGAAATGCTCGAGTTCGAGGGTGTTGTGGCCGAGGTGTCGCCGGACGCCCGATGCCGCGTGAAACTCTATATGGTATGGCGTAGGTGATCGTGTACACCTCGGGACGGATGAAGAAAAACCGCATCCGCATTCTCGCCGGTGACCGTGTGACCGTCGAACAGACGCCTGAACTGATCTCACCAAAGGCCGCATCAACTTTCGCCACAAAGACGGCCGTCCCGGAGAGCAGCGGCGGCTATGGCGCAGCCGCGGGTACGGCGTGTCGAGCGGCGGCCCACCACCTTGTCGCGGCGGGCCAAGGCCGCTCGCTCCGCAAGGACGTTCAACGAAGTTCAGTTTGCAAATGCTGCCGTTGACTAGTGCCGAGGCGCTGGGCCACCCACAGCCATACGAGCACCATCGGCATCGCGACCGCTGCGGTGGTGCTCGCAGCGAAGCCCGCACCTCCTCCTAAGTAGGTATAGAGCCAACCCGACGTCGCGTCGCCGCCGCGAAAAACGACGGTGTCGACGAAGTTTTGGACCTTGTACTTTTCATCGAGCGTCGCGTGCGTATAGATCACTTTGATGGCGGGGTTTGCGAGTGCGCTGTACGCGCGCTCGGCGACCATCACCGCGGCTAGCAGCCGACTGTGACCCTCGTTGGTGCAGGGTTCTCGAACGCTGTGCTGTCCGCATACGACCCACAGTGCTGCATCGAAACTGAGAGCGAGCACGCCAAGCGCCGCTGTTGCAGGAGCGTGAGCAACGCCGAAGTCCGAAGTGGCGCAAAACTCTTGCCGTGCCGAAGACCTCAATCAAGAATGTGAATCGTTATAACGGTCAGATCGCTGAAAAAAAACTCGATGCGCGTGGCACTGTCCGGAATCAAAAGGGCGACGAGACGGGCTTGCTCCAAATAGAAAAGAGTACCGACGACATTCGCCAGAAACAGCGCGATGCGCGCAAATAGCGGCGTCGTAAAAACCTTCGTGGCGCCGTCAAGGATGCCGCCGCCGGCAGGCTCCGTTTCGCTTCCGGCTTTTTCCGGCCGCAGAGACCGCACAGCAAGACCCGCACTCATCGATGCCGAGCAGAAGGGCGGCCGACACGAGTAGCAAGGGAGTGCCATGACCCTGACGAGCCCCTGCGTCAGCAACGGTCCGGCGAGAGCGCCCCGGTGCCACCTGCCGAAATGAATCCGAAAGTCGCTTCGCCTCCTCTTCTTCCTGCCAACCAGAGCTCGGACATCAAGCTCCAGAAGAGCGACACAACGAAAAGATTGAAGACGCTGGCCCATACGAAGAACGAGCCGGCGGCCCAAAGATTGTCGGGAGCCGCCTTCATCGCAAACCAAAATATGACGAGACTCATGTGGAAGAAAATGTAGATGGCCGGTAGCACAAGCCGCCTCGGAAATCGCGAGGCGATGAACAGCGGCACCCAAAGCGATCATCGCCTGAAAGAGACGACGGTGAAAAGCTGATGCTGCGCATCTTCGCCGAGCGTCACGCCAATCTCGTCCCTCACCGGGCGGACGATGTAGTAGGCGGCAGACAGAAGCGCGAAGAACATCGCGAACGAGGCAACGAGGGCCGCAACCTCGCGGGCCCACGCTGACAATGCGCCGCAACCGAGACTTTCGTAACCTGCTGGTGGGGTTCTGCGTTGCCACAGGTTCTGGTACAGGACTTCGGCGGTCGTCACGGCCTCGACGGGCTCACATTATCTCGATGGGGCAGCCAAGGACGCGATGTTGCGACGCAGCGAGGATTGACTGTGACAGATGTTCCCCGGGGGGACTGTACCTTTCCTGCATGTGTGCGCGTTATCATTAGGTACGCAAACGTTTTCTGGATTGTGACATAAGTCGAACGGCCTATACTAATCGCAACGCAGCAAGAACATACTGCTTTGCGATCTGGGGACGGCTGAAAAAAACGGCAAAAAAACAAGGATTTGCAGTGAGATGAACTACTATGCCTATGAAATGGCTCACGCGTTCATGTCTCCTGTCCGATTGGTGTTCAGGCCCTCCGCCAAACCGTTGGATGGCCGCTGAACCCGATGGGCTACACCACGGTCGGCAAGAACATGATCGCGGCCTGCGAGGTCTTCGAAAATATCACGCGGCGCTACGGCAAGCCGGAGTTCGGCATCAAGAGCGTGGCGATCGGCGGTATCGAGGTTGCGATCCAGGAAGAGGTGGTTGCATCGAAGCCCTTCTGCGACCTTATTCATTTTGGCCGCGACGATTGAGAGCGGCCCCCGCAACGACCCGAAGGTTCTGCGATCGCACCGATGTCGGGACATTACGCGACGCTGCTGCGCGGCACCGTCGAGGCGATGCTGCCGGATCACGACGTTTACATCACGGATTGGGCCGACGCGCGCAACGTGCCGCTCGCTGCCGGCCGCTTCGACTTTGACGACTTCGTCGACTATCTCATCGACTTCATTCTGCTTCATCGGCCCGAACACACACGTGATGGCGGTACGCCAGCCGGTCGTGCCGGCGCCGTCGCAACGGCGCCGACGGCGAGACACGCAACGACGATTACCAGCCTGCCACGCTCGTCCCTGAACTGGCGGCCCGATCGACACGCGCCGCAATCCGACGAAGGTCAACGATCTCGCCGCCCGCGAATCACGGCTTGGTTCGAGAGAAACGTGATCTTGACCGTGCCTTTCCCTCGACGCAGGATTCAGACCGGCCCGTCTATCCGGGCTTCATGCAGCTCACCGGGTCCATGACCATGAACCTCGAGCGCCACATGAACGCCCACGTCGATCTCTTTCACAACCTCGTCAAGGGCGACTGCGACAGCGTCAAACAGCACCAGCTGTTCTACGAGGAATATCTCGCGGTCATGGATCTGACTGCGGAATTCTACCTGCAGACCGTGCAGACCGTCTTTCAGGATCATCTGCTCCCCGACAAGAGACTGATGCACCGCGACGAGTACATCGACTGCGGCGCCATCAAGAATACGGCGCTGATGACGGTCGAGGGCGAGCGTGACGACATTTGTGGGCTAGGCCAAACGGAGGCTGCACACGATCTCTGCACGTCGGTTCCCGACCACAAAAAGGTACATTATGTGCAGCAGGGCGTCGGCCATTTCGGCGTGTTCAACGGTACGCGCTGGCGCACCGAAATCCAGCCGCGCATCCGCGAGTTCATTCAAACGATCAATTACAGGCGGCTAGCCAATGGCGAAAAAGCCACCCGTATGCAGCAGGCCTATCGCGTCTTAGAAGGCGCTATAGATGTCGCCCCCGAGTGGCGGCCGAAATCGAACGGGTCCCTTAACGGCGCCAACGGCAAGCACCCGCCGGCCCCGGCCGTCGAATAGCGCTTCGATTGCATGTTGCAGCGGGCGACGATTTGCTAGACTGCGCCCGCCATGGTTGCGCCTTCCGATCTTGATGTCATTCTGCGCCTGATAACGGCTATCCTGTGCGGCCATCGGTCTCGCTGACGACGGCGACTACGGTCTGGCTGACGGCGGCAATCGGGCTGATGTGCGGGCTCGCGAGTTGAAACTTGCGGCCATCGCGACGGGGCTTGCCATCGTCGTGCTGCTTCTCGATTACATCGGCAATAAGATTTGGCCAAAGCAGCCGAAAAAGGCGCCCGACGAAACGGAAGACGTCTTGCGCACACGCGACAATGACTGAGTTCGGCAACTCCCCAGTCTTTAAAGCGCGATCAGTGCGCCTCGTCCCAGTTTCCGGCAGCTTTGGCGTCGACGTGGATCGGAACTGAGAGCTTGATGGCAGGCTCGGCAGCGGTTTCCATGACTCTTCGTGCAACTTCGATAAGCGTCGCAGCCTCAGCGTCCGCCACCTCGAACACAAGCTCGTCGTGCACCTGCAGCAACATGCGCGCCGAGGCGAGATTGGCGCGCTCGATGGCTGCGGGCATGCGGATCATCGCACGCCTGATGATGTCGGCGGCCGAACCCTGGATCGGCGCATTGATCGCGGCGCGCTCGAGAAAGCCGCGCATCGACGGGTTCTTGGTGTTGATCTCGGGGAAATGCATGCGGCGTCCGAATATCGTTTCGACAAAGCCGCGCGTGTGCGCGGCCTTCTTCGTTGCGTCCATGTAGTCGCGGATGCCGGGAAACCGCTGAAAGTAGGTCCTGATGTAATCGCCCGCCTCTTCGCGGCTGATGCCGAGCTGGTTTGCGAGCCCGAATGCCGAAATTCCATAAATGATGCCGAAGTTGATTGCCTTGGCACGACGGCGCACCTCGCTCGGCATATCCTTCACCGGCACGCCGAACATTTCCGAAGCCGTCATCGCGTGGATGTCGAGACCTTCGGCGAAGGCCTTCTTCAGCTGCGGAATATCTGCCACATGGGCGAGTACGCGCAGCTCGATTTGCGAATAGTCGGCCGAGATCAACTTCATGCCTTCGTCGGCGATGAAGGCGGTGCGGATTTCGCGACCTTCGTTGGTGCGGATGGGAATGTTCTGCAAATTCGGATCGGACGAGGCGAGGCGTCCCGTTGACGTCGCGGCCAGTGCATAGCTCGTGTGGATGCGCCCCGTCACTGAATCGATGAAGTCCGGCAGCGCATCGGTGTAGGTGGACCGGAGCTTCGTCATCTGCCGCCATTCGAGCATCGTGTTGATGAGGCGACGGGCATCGCCGTGCAGCTCCTCGTTGCCAGCGAGGTCATCGAGAAGGTTGGCGCGCGTCTCCCACTGCCCCGATTTCGTGCGCTTGCCGCCGGAAAGTTTCAGATTGTCGAACAAGAATTCGCCGAGTTGCTTCGGAGACCCGAGATTGAACTTGTGTCCGGCAAGCCCGTATATTTCCTCTTCGAGCCGCACGGCACGCTGCGCAAAGGTACTGGAGAGGCGCGAAAGGATGGCGCGATCGACCTTGATGCCGGCGTGCTCCATCGCCAGGATGGACGGAACAAGCGCCCGTTCGAGCGTCTCGTAGACCGTCGTCAACCGCTCAGCGGCAAGACGCGGCTTCAGCGCGAGCCACAGACGGAGCGTCACGTCGGCGTCTTCCGCCGCGTATTCGGTCGCCTTGTCGAGCGGCATGGCGGCAAACGTCTTCTCGGACTTTTTGGCGCCCGGCGCATGCTCCATCGCCTGCGCGAACGACATGCACGTGTGGCCGAGGTGGCGCTCGGCGAGAACATCCATTCCGTGCCCGTTGCGGCCACCGTCGAGCACATAAGAGAGCAGCATCGTATCGTCGAAGGGCGCGATCTCGATACCGTGGTGCTTCATCACCAACGCGTCGTACTTGATGTTGTGTCCGATCTTCAGCACGGACGCGTCTTCGAGCAGCGGGCCGATCACTTCGAGCGCTTCGGCGGTCGTAAGCTGCTGCGGACGAGTATCGGCGCCGCCGAACAAATCGTTTCCAGGGCCCGTATGTCCCAACGGCACGTAGCAGGCTTCGCCAGGCGCAACTGCGAGGGAAATGCCAACGAGGCTGGCGTGCATGGCGTTGAGAACTCGTGGTCTCGGTATCAAACGCGACGCGGCCTGCCTGGCGCGCCCGGCGCGCCCAATCGTCAAGCTGAGCGCGTGTCGTCACAGTTTCGTAATTGCCGCGATTGATCACAATGGCGCGGACCAGAGCGGCGCCAGTCGCAACCGCCGCCGCGGGCGTCGCGGCCTCCAGTGCTCGTGCCTCCAGCGTGTCGATGCTCTTTGCATCCGGTTGTGACTGTGGCTTCAGCGTTGCGCCGACCGAAACGGCGAGCGGTGGCGGCGCCTCGACACCTAAGGCTTCTGCGATGCGCTTCGTCAGCGTATTGAATTCCAACGCTCTGAGGTAGCTCAACAGTGCCTCGGCATTGGGGTCTTGCACGCCGAGCGTCTCGATGGCGATTTCCAGCGGAACATCGTCCTTCAGCGTCACGAGCTGACGCGAGATGCGTGCCTGCTCGGCAAACTCGATGAGCTTTTCACGACGCTTGGGTTGCTTGATCTCGCCGGTGCGGGCCAACAGCGCATCAAGATCACCGTAGGTGGTGATGAGCTCGGCAGCAGTCTTGATGCCGATGCCCGGCACGCCCGGCACATTGTCGATCGAATCCCCCGCGAGAGCCTGCACATCGATGACCTTTTCAGGCGGCACGCCGAACTTCTCGATCACATCATCGCGGCCAATGCGCTTGGCTTTCATGCCGTCCAGCATCGTGACGCCGGGGCGCACGAGCTGCATCAGGTCTTTGTCGGACGAGACGATGGTGACGTCACCGCCGGCATCGACCACCGTCTTGGCATACGTCGCGATCAGGTCGTCGGCCTCATACCGATCGAGCTCGATGCACGCCACGTTGAAGGCCTTCACGGCGTCACGAATGAGCGGGAATTGAGGGATGAGCTCTTCCGGCGGCGGCGGCCGCTGCGCCTTGTATTTCGGATAGATGTCGTTGCGGAAGGTATCCCGTCCAGCATCGAAAATAACGGCGATGTGCGTCGGCGCTTCCGAGACCTTGCTCTCGCGCAAAAGCTTCCACAGCATCTGGCAGAAGCCGTGCACGGCCCCGACCGGCAGCCCGTCCGACGGCCGGGTCAGCGGCGGCAACGCGTGGAAGGCGCGGAAGATGTAACCCGACCCATCAATGAGATAGACGTGGCTGCCCTTGATAATGGGCAAAATCTCACCGTCAGGCACGGTTGAGGTCGAGGAAGATTTCGATTGCTGCATTTTTTCCAGGTTCGTCATGGTGCCGCAATATAGGGAGAACAGGCGCCGTGACCAGCGCGTCCGAAAAACCGCCGGAACCCCGAAATTGAGGCCGTATTCGCACAGTATCGCAGTATTCCGCGTGTTGCGTGTGGCGTCCGATGACAGGCTCTCGCCCGCATGGCCGATGAGCCGCCGATGTCAGTATACTCAATTGCATTCACCGGGGGGTTTTGTCATGCGCACAACGACGAAAATTGCGGCCGTTGTCGCCGCGGCTGGGGCGATCGACTTCAGCTCTGCAGCCGCCGATGCCGCAACACGCTGCCGCGCGCCGGTCGAAGGTGCCGCAACAGCAACCGGCATTCTGGGTGCCGGGTCCGCGAAAGCACGCGTCCAGGCGCGGGCTAATTGGCAGGCGACAGCAAGGAGCCTCTATGGCCCTGGTTACGCGAGCTTCTGGAATGCGCAGGGCAAGGAGTGGGACTGCAAGAAAAAAACGCGATCCTTCTTGCAAAATGCGTCGTCGTTGCCAAGCCCTGCCGCTACTGACGGCGGACGCTGTCGAGCAAATAACGGGTGAGGCACAACCTCACCCTGCCACGTTTCGGTGCAACCGCCTGCAATTGCGGGTGAAAGCCGGATGGGCTATCAGTCTCGCCTTCAGCACCCGTAGCTCAGCTGGATAGAGCGCTGCCCTCCGAAGGCAGAGGTCACAGGTTCGAATCCTGTCGGGTGCGCCATTCTCGACCAAAAGAGAGAACTGCAGGCGCGGTTTTTCCGAGGACCCGGGAAGCGGCCTTGGCAAGTACGGCTTTCGAGCCGGTGATCCGTATTTCTTTGTCCTTGATGCTGACCTTCCGCATCGCCAGCCGCGCATTGGCTTGCTTCAGCTCTGCCGGGCCGTTGTGAAGCTTGTCTCGAAGCAGGATCGCCATCTGCTCAATCTTCTGAGGTGTGATGCTCGGTTCGCCGCAGGCGATGCGCTTCTGCAGCTCGGCAATCTGGCTGCGAGTTATCATGCTTGACCAGCAAGACTTCATCCACCAATTATTCAAGCCGGATACAACTGGCGGGCAAATCAGCGACAGTCGTTATTCAATTATTCGACTAGCAGAAAGAGTTAATTTTTTATGGAACTTCAATTCTGGTAGACCGATTCGACTGTGATATTAATTTGAGTTAGTAAATTGCGTTTAGCCAATAACTTAGCGACTCGAAATGGATATCGACATGCTCTTACGTCATGCCCCCGCCGGGGTAGATACCGTTAATAATACCAATGAACATAAGTTCAAAACGCGTGAGGAATTGGAGGCTTTCTACAAGGCGCAACTCGCTAAGATTCAAGTGAGCAAGTGGGACGCAATCAAGAAAATGCGCAAAGATGTCCTTGATCTATTGGAGGGCAGCGGCGTTACGCTTCGTGAGATTTATACATACAGGGAGGAAACCGCGAAACGGCCAAAGCAGATCACATACAAACTCAATGATGGAAGCGACTACATTTATATGGGCAGGGGTCGTTTGCCCGCAGAGTTGAGGGCATTATCCAAAGAACAATTGAAAGAGCGTGAAGTGGCAATCCAATAACGTGCTGCGATCAATAAGAACAGCATGAGGGTATGCCCGCAATTGAATGGTATGCCCTCTTCTTTTCCTTATATGTTTCGAACAAAGCGGAGGTTTGGGCGCGATCCATATCCGCCAACCTGACATCATCGCAACTCGGGCCACCTCTACTGATTTAGATCAATAACAGCGCTGCTTCTAAAAAGGCGAGCATCGATTCCTTCAAGGGGAGCCCGTTCCCTGGGCCTATTTTTTCGTCCTTGCGATCTGGGAGGGAACAAAAGTGGTGCAACAGTTGCCAGCAAGGCTTTGAAGACCAGATGCCAACCGCAGAGCAGATCCGCTCGATCGGCGGTCGCATCGCGCCCAATTTGGGGGGCGTCGATTGGACAGTATGTCTCCTCCTTGCCCAAATGGCTCGACACCGTCCGGAACTTGATGGCGGCCATAAGTTCCAATGCCTGCAAATTGATGGCTATCAAGGCGATCACCTCGGGGCCGCGGCATCTTAAAGCCTTGCGATCGCCGCCGGATGATTTCCGGACGGCCGGAGCGTGACGTGAGAAACGAGTTCACGATTTTCAGCGGCAGCGCCAACCCGACTTTGGCCGCGACGATTGCGCGTGAGTTAGGCTCGTAAGTCGGCGCCTGCGTCGTCGATCGTTATCCTGACGGTGACGTTGCGGTGCAGTTTCTCGACTCGGTTCGCCGCAAGGAGGTCTTCCTCGTGCAGCCGACCTCGCCGCCAGTCAACGATCATCTGGTCGAACTTCTGGCTCTCGCCGATGCCTGCCGCCGCTCTGGGGCCTCGCGCGTTTCAGCGATCGTGCCCCCTTCTTCGGCTGCGGACGGGCGGATAAGCGGAATGGCAAACGGGAACCAATCATGGCGCGCGTGGTTGCCGATCTGCTGCAGGTCGTCGGTATTCGCCACATCGTCACAGTGGATTTGCACTCGCCACAGATCGAGGGCTTCTTTCATGCTCCCGTGGACAACTTAACTGCCGTGCCAACTCTCTGCCGCGCTGTGCTCGATCGCCCCGATAATCTCGTCGTCGTGTCGCCGGACGTCGGGCGCATGGGGATGGCAACACGTTACGCGGAGCAGTGCCTAGGTGCCTCCCTCGTCGTGCTCCACAAGCGGCGCGTGAGCGGTTCAGAAACCAAGGTGACGCATGTCGTCGGAGATGTGGCAGGACGAGCATGCCTGATCGTCGACGACATGATTTCGACCGGAGGTACCATAGCCGAGAGCATCAGGGCGGTCCTCGCCGCGGGCGCGGGGCCCGAGATCATCGTGGCGGCCACGCACGGCCTATTTGTTCTCGACGCACGTAAAAAACTAAGTCACCCCGCAGTGCGTGAGGTGATTGTGACCGAGACGGTCAGCCAGACAGAAAAGGACTGGCCGCAATTGAGCGTGATTTCCATCGCGCCTTTGATCGCTGGCGCGGTGCAAAGGTCATTGGCCAACGGATCGCTCGGCAAACTGTAATGAGAAATCTGCTCAATGGCCGCCGCATTGGGAGATTAGGACATGAGCACGAGCCCAGAACTCCTTAGGCCGGGGCTCTTTCGCGATCGTCGCGAAGCTGGCCGGCAACTCGCAGCAAAGCTCGCGAAATACGCTGGTCGGCCGGACGTCATTGTACTGGCATTACCGCGTGGCGGTGTGCCCGTCGCGTATGGAGTGGCACGCGCTCTAGGGGCACCTCTGGACGTGTTCGTCGTGCGCAAGTTGGGCGTCCCCGGATACGAGGAGCTGGCGATGGGTGCAGTCGCGACGGGCGGCGTGCGCGTGCTGAACGATCAGCTGTAAATCGCCTCGGCATCCCCGAGCGTCTGATCGATGCGTTTGCGGCACGTGAGCAGCAGGAGCTAGCGCGGCGCGAACGCCTCTACTGGGATGGTCGCCCGCCCCCCGACGTTCGCGGTCGTACTGTGATTTTGGTGGACGATGGTCTGGCAACTGGAGCCACCATGCACGCCGCGATCGAGGCGCTACGACAGCCCGCGCGCATTGTCGTCGCTGTTCCGACCGCGTCTCCCGAAGTCTGCGAGGAGATGAAAGCGGAGGTTGACGACGTCATTTGCGCCATTACGCCCGAGCCATTCCAGGCCGTCGGGCTGTGGTATCAGGACTTCTCGCAGACGACGGACCAGGAGGTTCGCGATCTGCTCGCGCAGCGCAACGCACCCGAGTAGAGCGAGGCAGTGCAAAGCTCGAGAGACATCGGGCTCATCGAAATGGTGCGCCCGAATGCCTACCCGTTGGCTGGATCCGCCAGAGACTACGATCCGCTCATAGGCTCGATCGGCGACGCACGTTTTGCGCTTTTAGGTGAAGCCTCCCACGGGACGCACGAGTTCTACAGCGAGCGGGCCGAGATTACGAAGCGGCTCATAATCGAAGAAAACTTCACGGCCGTGGCGGTGAAGGCAGATTGGCCCGACGCCTATCGGGTCAACCGTTATGTTCGCGGAGTGAGCGATGACATCGATGCTGAGGAAGCGCTCTCCGATTTTCGTCGCTTTCCGACTTGGATGTGGCGCAGCACGGTGGTGCTCGAGTTCATCGCGTGGCTGCGGGCACACAACGAGGCGCTTCCGCCGAATGCTGAAAAGGTGGGGTTTTACGGCCTTGACCTGTACAGCCTGCACGCGTCGATAAAAGTCTTGTTGCGTTTTCTAGAGAAGGTCGACTCCGAGGCGGCCAAGCGGGCGCGCGAGCGTTATTCCTGCTTCGATCACGTTGGCGAGGACACCCAGGCCTACGGCCTCATGACACGACTGAACCTCTCCAAATCGTGTGAAGACGAGGTCATTAGCCAACTGGTCGAACTGCAGCGCCGGGCGGCCGATTACGTGCGGCGCGACGGTCGTTTGGCGGAAGATGAACTGTTCTATGCGGAGCAGAATGCCCGCTTGGTGAAGAATGCGGAGGCGTACTACCGCTCCATGTTTCTCGAAGAGGTGTCGTCGTGGAACCTTCGCGACCGCCATATGGCGGAAACGCTTGATGCGCTGGTTTCGCATCTCAGTCGGACAGGCCACAACGCGAAGGTGGCCGTCTGGGAGCACAATTCTCATCTCGGCGACGCGCGCGCGACGGACATGGGGCGGCGTGGCGAGCTGAATGTCGGCCAGCTGGTGCGCGAGAAATACGGCCAGGAGGCAATTCTGATTGGCTTTACCACGCACCACGGCACCGTTACGGCCGCCTCTGATTTGGGGCGATCCGGCCGAGCGCAAGCGCGTCCGTCCTGCATTGGCCGGTAGCTATGAAGCACTATTCCATGCCACAGGGCGTGCTCGATTCCTGCTGATCCTGAATGAGAGCGATACGGTGGCGGAGCAATTGTGCAACCCTCGGCTCGAGCGGGCGATCGGCGTGATCTATCGACCTGAAACCGAGCGGCAGAGCCACTACTTCTACGCGCGACTATCGGATCAGTTCGACGCCGTGCTCCATTTCGATGAGACGCGGGCGGTCGAACCGCTCGAGACCACGGCGGAATGGGAAGCAGGCGAAGTGCCTGAGACGTTCCCGTTCGCGGTATAGGAGGAAGCATCAACAGCGGATGACGCGGCGAGCCCGGAGCCAGCTCGCATTATGGCTGAAGGTCACCCTCGCTCGCGATCCCTTCAACAGGGGAGCTCACAAATGAGTGCAACGGAACAATCGGTTGAAGAGCGCCTGGTCCGTGTGAAGGCTGGCTCGGCAACGATCGAGGGCAATTTGAATCTGCCGGAAGGCGCCCGCGCAGTTGTGCTGTTTGCTCACGGCAGCGGAAGTAGTCGTTTCAGTTCCCGCAATCGCTATGTGGCGCGCGTGCTGAACGAAGCAAAGCTGGCGACGCTGTTGATCGATTTGCTAACGTCAGAAGAAGAGGCCATCGATCAGCGTACCGCGCACCTGCGCTTCGATATCCGTCTGCTCGCCGGACGTCTCGTCTCCGCAACAGACTGGCTCACACAGAACGTCGATACGAGGCACCTTTCGATCGGCTATTTCGGCGCGAGCACCGGCGCCGCTGCGGCATTGGTAGCGGCGGCCGAGCGTCCTGAGGTGGTACACGCGGTCGTCTCGCGCGGCGGACGTCCTGACCTGGCCGGCGCGGCATTGCCTCGCGTCCGCGCGCCCACACTGCTCATCGTCGGTGGCGACGATGTCCAAGTCATTGAGCTCAATCGGGCAGCACTCGCGCTACTGCGATGTGAAAAGCAACTCGTGATCATCCCAGGCGCGTCGCACCTCTTCGAAGAGCCAGGTGCGCTTGACGAAGTGGCGCGTCTGGCCCGCGAGTGGTTCCGGCAGCACCTCATCCCGGATGCACAACGAAAGGCCCAATCCTGAGCCCTTGCGAACCTTTTCTTGTTTCAATTGCCGACCTACTTTGGGTAGCCAACAAAATAGCTGCCGATCACGTTCTGCCCGGCGTCGCGGATCGGCTCGTATCCACCGCTATATGGCTTTCCGAGAATATCCACGTCTCCATAGAAAGCTTGGTTCTTCTTATAGATTCAATGGCCTTGCCTTTGGGATCGAGAATCGTGCCAACAGCGCGATTTCCGTCGTCCCCCAAAGTACGGCCTGAAGGAAGGCCTCAGGAAGACGTATGCCCGGTATTGCGACAACATCCAAAATGCCCGGCTGAGCAACTAGCTCCACACGCGAATTGAACGCCAACTGATAAAAGCTACGCCGAACCTGCAATTCTGCCTTCGAAGGGCGGTTTTAAGCTTCAGACAATGATGTCCGCAAATTGCCAAAACGCATTGCAATGACAGAGCGGCCAGCGTTCGTCGCACACGCTTTGCAGCGGTTGCTCATTCATCCGCGCTTCATCGGCGCGAAGATATGCCATGCGTGCTTCCGAAGTTTTGGGGGCCTGCCGCACAAATGCCAGTAAGCACCCCTCTTCTGCTACGAGACTGACGCCGCCATCGGTTTGAACAGCGGCATGGCTTTGGAGCCAACAAGAACGAGGACCTCTCATGATTCCTTCTCGACAGGTGGTTGTTGCAGCCGCCTCGATCTTTACGGCCATCGCCGCAATGCCTTCCGTCGTCCGGGCAGAAGATAAGGCGCCAGCAAATAATTCGGTACAAGACACCGATAAGGATAAGGACAAAGACAAGAAGCGTCACGAGTTGAAAGGCCGTTCTGACGAGCAGCGTGGAGAGAAGCGCCAGCCACACGCCGGACAGAACTCGAAGGGTGAAAAGCCCTCAGGGTTCAAGTCCGACGATAGGCAAACACCCGAGATCGAACCGAAGAAATTCGGCAACCAGCCGCCGAACGGCGGACCGAATTCCTGGGACAAGCGCAGACCGGCCGTCAACACGATGCCGCCAAAACCGCCGGTCGTGAACGAGTCCACGCAGACGCCGCCCGGCAATTTCCCGAAGACGCAAGGTCCCGATGGCAAGTTCAAGGCCGAAGACCAAAACAAGCCCGGCTTGCGTAAGCACTATGGAGACAGAGACGATAATACGAGGAAGCCACCGGTCGTGAACGAGACCACGCAGACGCCGCCAGGCGATCTCCCGAAGACGCAAGGACCCGATGGCAAGTCCAAGGCTGAAGACCAAAACAAGCCGGGCTTCCGCAAGCACTATGGGGACAGAGACAAAGACGATAATGCGAAGAAGCCGCCTGCCACCACTTTCTCTAAGACGCCGCCTCCTGACGACAAATTCAAAGCGGAAGACAAAAACCAGCCCGACTCTCAAAAGCATTTCGGAGACAAGGACAAAAATCAGGGACCGACGGACAAGCCCGTCGTCGTCAACCCGGCGCCATCGACCAACCCGGCTACGCCAGGCTTAGCGACGACACCCCCGAAGGCTCTCTCCGCCGGCGATGCCCGCAAGCGATTCGAAAATCTTCGCAGCGCCAGGAAGGAGAAGGTCGAGGCCGGCGGCAGCGTCGTCATCGAGGAGCCAGGCCGGCGCATGTTCAAGCAGAATAATCGGCTGGTCATTCAGCATGACGAGACCGAACGTCTGCGAAAAGTCGCGCCGAATGCGCATTTCCAGAAGGGCGCCGGCGGCACAACCGTTTCGATCATCGACCGGCCCGGAAACGTAAAGATCTATTCCGAGACGGATGCCAACGGCCAGCTTCTGAGGCGCTATCGCCGCGGACCGGACGGACGCGATGTGATCATTATCGATAATCGCCGGAGGCGCGGACACGGCGTCGGCAGGGATATCGCAATCGGGGCCGGAATAGGTCTCGGCGTTGTTGCCGGGGCTGCGATCTTAAACTCCTTCGTCGATGTCCCGGAACCTCGCGTCAGAATTCCTCGCGAGAAGTACATCGTCGAGTACGACAACGCGAGCGAGGACGATGTGTATGACGCGCTGAGTGCCCCGCCGATCGAAGATTTCAGAGATCGTTACACACTCGACGAGATCCGTGCGACAGCGCGGTTGCGCGACCGCATGCGCCGCGTCGATCTCGACGACATCAACTTCGAATTCGGCTCGTGGGACGTCGATCCCAGCGAATATCACAAGCTCGAACGCATCGCGCGCGCCATGATGCGCGTGGTCCGTCGCAACCCCAACGAGGTGTTCCTGATTGAAGGCTATACGGACGCGGTCGGCTCGAACGAGGACAACCTGTCGCTTTCCGACCGGCGCGCCGAGTCCGTCGCCGAGGTGTTGAGCCAACAGTTCCAAGTCCCGTTCGAGAACCTGACCACGCAAGGCTATGGCGAGGATTATCTGAAGGTGCCGACGAATGGGCCTGAGCGGCTCAATCGTCGTGTTGCCGTCAGACGCATCACGCCGCTGCTGGCGCGTGGCGACGGCCCGCCGCCGCCCAGCGCCCGTAGCGACAGTCGCGACGGTGGTTACGATGACCGAGGGGATGGTCCGGACAACGCCGACGGCCCACAGGATGACCAGGGGCCTAGCGATCAAGGCGACGGCCGCGGTTATGAATACAGGCCTTACAACGGCACCAACCCGGACTGACGTCTTGCCGTAACAGACAATTCAAAGGCGCGCCTATGGCAGGCGCGCCTTTTTTATTTGGGCAATGTGATTGCTCGCCCCCTTGCTCGCGACTACCGCTTGTCCTATATTTCTGTAATGACAGAAATTACTAAAAATTCTGATCGCCTCCCTTTCGCAGTCGAACGCTTCGTTCTCAAATGGGGAGACATGGGCAGCGCCTGGGGCGTCAACCGCTCGGTCTCGCAAATTCACGCCCTGCTTTATCTGGCAGGCCGCCCGCTCACCGCGGAAGACATCGCTGACTCGCTCGGCATCGCGCGATCCAATGTTTCGAATTCGCTGAAGGAGCTCATGGGGTGGGGTCTTATCCGCCGCGTTCCCATTCGCGGCGACCGGCGCGATCACTTCGAAGCCGAAGGCGACATCTGGGAACTGGTGACGCGCATCGCAATCGGGCGCAAGGCGCGCGAGATCGATCCCGTTGTGGAAACCCTGCGCGCCTGTCTCGAGCGAGGCACAAAGCGACCCTCGCGTCGACGTCTTAGCCAAAAAGCGGCTGTCCGAAATGTTGGAGTTCACCAGCGCGGCGGATCGCTGGTTTCAGCAAATGCTGAGCTTGCCGCGCGGAAAACTCAAAACGCTGATGAAGCTCGGCGCCAAGGTCGCAAAGATCCTGCCGTCGGCGAAGCGGTGAGCGAGGCATGTCATGTCCGCCCCGGCGGTTCTTCGCGAAGTTCGGCCAAAGACGCTCGACGCTGATGCAGCCGTTGCAGAGCAGATCCAGGATTTTCGCTTTCGCGGCCTTCTTTCGCCTGCGGACTGGGCGGCACTGCCGCCGGCCGTACGTCATCGCTTCTCGAAGCGGCTCGCCGGCGGAACAACGACCATCTACACCGGCCATGTCACGATCTGCGCCATGAGCCGCGCCGGGTGGCTGCTTGCGCAAGCGCTTCGCATCATCGGAGCGCCGTTGCCGCTGGCGCGTCAGACCGGACTACCGACGATCGTGACCGTCACGGGAGAGATGTCTCAGGCGGCCAGAACTGGACGCGCGTTTATGCGCGCAAGAGCGGCTTCCCGCAGGTCATCCACTCGACAAAGCGATTTTCGGGTCCGACGGGGCTCGAGGAATACATCGGCCACGGCATCCGAATGGCGCTGGCGCTGAGCGTCGAAAACGGCACGCTCGTATTCACGAGCGCCGGATATTTCATCGACTTGGGCCGGCTCCGCTTCCGCATGCCGCGCTGGCTAGCGCCGGGTCAGACGGTCGTCACGCACCGCGAAACGGCTGGGGACGAGTTTCTCTTTACGCTCGATCTTGCCCACCCGTGGCTCGGAACGCTCATCCATCAGGAAGCTCTCTACACGGAGGTGCAAGCGTGCTCCGGCGAATAGTCCTGATCGGCGCGACAGGGTTTTTCGGCCGCCGTCTCGCGGAACGGCTAGCGGCCATCGGAGGCGTCGAGCTTATCGCCACGTCGCGCAGCCAACAGCGTGCGAACGCGATTGCGCGCGAGCTCGTCGATTCGCATCCGAACGCGAGGATCAGCGCCATTGCCTTTGATCGAGACCGGCCTGCGGACATCGAGCGGTTGCAGTTGCTTGTCGCCGTGGCTTGTCATTGACGCGTCTGGTCCGTTTCAATCCGCCAGCTACGATCTGGCACGAGCCACACTTGGAACTCGGCGCGCACTGGATCGACCTCGCCGACGCGCGCGATTACCTGATGGGCTTTGAAGCGACGCTCGATCCGACTCGCACGCCGTAAAGGTCTCGTGGCGCGCGCCGGTGCCAGTTCGACGCCCGCCCTGTCGACGGCGGTGGTCGAAGACCTGACGCGACGATGGCAGCGCCTCGACAGCGTCGATATCGCCGTCATGCCGGGCGGTGCCGGACGCGTCGGCATCGCCGTCATCCGCGCCATTCTTTCCTACGCCGGAACAACGATCGAAACGTACCGAGAGGGTGCACGAGCCGATGTCACGGGATGGGGCAGCGTACGGCGCATGTGCGTGCCGGGACTTGGCGTGCGCTATCTCTCGCCGGTTGCGACCGCCGACGCCGTGCTGCTGCCGGAGCGCTTCGCCGTCACATCGCGAGTTGCATTTTACGCTGGGCTCGAGTCGCGTGTCGAGCAATTCGGTCTGCTGCTCCTCGCCAAACTGAGGCAGCACGGTTTTGTTAAGAACCTCGCAGCCGACTGGCACCGGTGCTTGAAGCCAGGCGCCGCCTTACGGGGCTCTTTGCCTCCGATCGCGGTGCCATGACGGTCGATTGCACAGGGCTGGATGCGGAGGGCCGCCACATCTGGTCGCGCTGGTGTCTGATCGCCGAGCGCGGCGAAGGCCCGAACGTGCCGGTGCTTCCGGCGGTGGCTTTGACACGCGCGCTGATCCGCGGCGACGTTGAGCCTGGCGCAGGCATCGCCCGGCTGCCGCTCCAAGCCATCGAAGCCGAAATGCCGGCGCCTGCGCTCAAAATTACGCGCGCCGCGATCGAGGCTGACGACTGCAGCCTGTTTGAGTGCGCGTGCGGCGTCGAGGGCTATCGCGCTCTCCCCAGCGCAATCGCGGCATTCCACGACGGCGATGGACCGGTCGTGTGGGCGGGCGAGGCAATGCGCTGAGGCGGCACGCGTCTGATGCGCGCCGGTCAGCTCTGCGGGCCAATGGGGAAGGTGCGAACCCAGCGACCGCCGCCGGTATCTTTTATCGTGACGGTGAGATCCTGGACGTTGCGGCGTTGGAAATCGAAAACGATCGAGGGGTCCTGCGACAGCGCGATCGAGCCTTCGGTGCGAAACACCAGATCGCCGCCGTGCTTTACGGTGATCTCCGACACCATTTTTATCGGCGTGTAGAGCAGCGTCTGCTGAACCATAACCATGCCGGTATGGTTCGGGTGGCTAAGGTCGAGCTTGGCATGTCCGAGCATAGGTGAGGCGACGCCATCCGCCGGAAGCTGCGCCATTTGCATCTTGCCCATGTTGGCGACTATTTCGGCGGGGTCGCCCTGCGGCGGCGCCGAACACGAAGCTTGTCCGCCCGCAAATTTCACAAGCTGGCTGACCATGTAGAGCTGGCCATCGCTCGCCTCCACGACGACGCGCACGTCCGATTGGCGATCGACGCGGAAGTTCGACGTGATCGCCACGCTGTCACGGCCAGCGTGTGGAACACGGCAACGACCGAGGTCGGATTCTCATCGATCAGGAATGTAATGGTTTTTACGGTACGGCCGTCCTTGAATGCGGCGGTGATCCCAATCGGCACACCCTCAGCTTAACGATGCCGCGACCGTCGGCTATGGTTTTGGTGCCATAGACACTGCCGCGAATTTCGTCCCAAGCGCTCGCATCAGCGGCTGAATGTGAGAAGAAAAGAGATGCGGCCGTGACAAACGGGGCCACCAGCCTGACCGCTGATCTCATGTCTTGCCTCATCGGAAGCCCCAGGTCCGCGCGTCTACCGGACGTTGCTGAAACTTATCCCGTGCGCAGGCGCACCCCGTCAAGACAAGGGCGGTTTAATTCGATGACGCTGGACGCCAGCCGGCGGCCTGCGCCTCGGCTTCAGAGCAGAACCAGCGCTCGCCGCGCGCTTCGTCGATGTTTACTCTGTCGTACCAGGGGCTCCACGGCAGATGATAGATGTGCCCCCTGGACGAGATATTTCCTTTGATCGCGCAGTCTTTCGGCGCCGCCTTTTCGGCGACCCGCAATTCGCCGTGCCTGAAGTCCCAAGGCGCCTCGGCCGCACCTTGCCAGACGCCGATCTTCCGGCTTTTCGCCTCGGCCTCTACCGCGACGAATTCCGTTGAATATTTCACGAAAGCCCAGGCTAACCCGGCGCGCACCATCGCCTCGTTGACGTTGACGCCGTCCTCGTAGCAGACGGCCAGGGTCCGCCCGTATTTGTCGATGCCGGTGCGATCGCAGGCGAGATCCCTCTGCCCGGCGAGCGTTCTGAGGAGAGCTGCAGCCTTACGCCCGCAATCCCAGCTTTCGCCGGTCGCGGTTTGCATGTCTGAGCCATCTCCGGCGCGTCGATACCTTCGAGCCTGATCCGCGTTTGCCCAACCTCGAGCGTGTCACCATCAATTACATGTCCAAGTCCGGCGATCACGGCTGGTTCGCCGGACTCGGGAGTTGTACGTGCAATGGCCACCGGCGGCAAAAGGATTGCGGAAAAGAAACGCACCAGCTGTCAGACCGGTGCGCCCAAGTTTGTCGAATAGGAAGGTCGTGACTTTCATGGCTACAGAAGCCGTCACTGAGTCGTGTGTCACAACCTAGGCGGGGTCGTGTCATGAATGCGCAACCTAGTTGTGCAACTGCAACTCGCGCAAGCTGACGGCTTGTCCGATCAAACGAACCGCGGAGATGCGGACTAGGTTCTTAAGGAGCGGCGGCGAGGCCGATCGCTGTGCTGACGCCGAGTGCGTCTTTCAGGAAGGCGCCGCGCATGTCGGCACCTGTCAGATCGGCGCCGGCGAGGTTGGCATTTGAGAAGTCGGCTCCGCCGAGACGTGCATCCCGTAGATTTGCACCCGTGAGATCGGCGCCGACGAACTTCGCATTTTCGAGAGTATCGCCACTGAAATCGGCGCCCGCGAGAATCGCGCCGGTAAAATCCGCGCCCGCCAAACTCATCATCGGCGTAATCAAGACTTCCTCGCGCGGATCGCGCGGCCCGAAGAATGCGTCCGTCAAATCGGCGCGCTCGAAATCGACACCATCAAATCTGCCGTTGAAATTGGCTCCGACAAGTCGCGCGCCGGCAAAGGTCAGGCCCGATCGCCTCTCCGGGGCTGCCATGTCGGCAAACACATTCGGCCGCAGCAGGCTGGCGCCGGATAGATCCGCGCTTGAGAAATTCGCGCCGATCAGCGTCGCGCGATCCAGCCGCGCCGACTTCAAGCTCGCGCCTGATAGATTGGCGCCCGACAAATCCGCGCTATAGAAGTTCACGCCGTCGAGTCTGGCCTTCTTGAAGTCGAGACCGCTGAGATCGAGACCCGAGAGATCTTTGTTCGAGAGGTCTGGAGGGCTATTCGCCGCCGTAGCAAACAAAAGTTTTGTTACTTGCCGAGCGGTCATATCGGCCGCATCAGACGCGGACGCGGAAAGCGCTAAACCGAGCGCAAATCCACAGGAAATCAGGCGTGTGCAGACTTTTATCACAGCGATGTTCGCCTCTTTGCCAGCGCCGCAATTGAACACGGATACCCGCCATGTCCAAGGCGCTTGGGCCCTTTGCATCATGCGGCTACTGTGAACGCCGAAGTGACACAATCCGCGCATGATATGATGCCTGACATTCCATGCGCGGCCGAGTCGCCGCGCTGACGAGGGATCTAATGGCTCCGCAGAATCCCGTGCCACCGCCGCCTCCGCTCTCGACTTACCGGCCAAGCTTTGAACGCGCACCGCTCGGTTCGGGGCCGCGAAAGGGTCCGCGTCCTCGACCGCCTCGTCGTCGCGGCGGTCTGCTGCTTGGCGTCGTCTATTTCTTTCTCTTCGTCATTCTCGTCGCCGGCGGAGGCGTTGCGTATCTTCTCGTCAATCCGCCGAGCGCTCTGATCCGTCAGAAAATCAGCGAGCAGGTCAAGGCCAGGACCGGTCGAGATCTCATCGTCGCCGGTCCCGCCAATTTCACGTTTTTTCCGGTTCTCGGTGTTTCGTTCAAAGACGTCTCGCTGTCGGGCCCACCCGGCAAGGACGGCAAGCTCGTTGACATACAGGCGCTCGATGTCAGCGTGGAGGCGATGACGCTTCTCTCGCGCCAAGTCGAAATCAATTCGATTGTTCTGAGGAGGCCGATATTCGAGTTCCGCGTCGACAAGAGCGGTCACAACAACTGGGATTTTGCGGCGCGCGATGTGCCGGTACGGTTCGCCGAGGTGCATCTCGCAGGATCGAAGCGCGACACCGAACCGGTCGACGTTGCCGCCGCCGATGGCGACCCCGCATCGACAAGTCCCAGAGTCCTCGAGTCCGGCGCCGTCAAGATTGCGCGGCTTAAGCGATTTGCAGCTTGATGACGTGAGGGTCGAAGACGGAACGCTGCGCTTCACTGACGAGCGCAACGGCAAGGTGCAGCAAGTGTCCGCCGTCAACGTCAAGCTCGGTCTCGATTCGTTGCAGAGCCCGCTCACCGGTAGCGGCAATCTCATCTGGCGCGATCAGCGCATCGACTTCGACGGCAAGCTGTCGGACGTTCAAAGCATCTTCAACCATAAGCCGGGTCAGCTCGCGTTCAACGCTCGGAATCCGCTGATCGTCGCCTCTTATGATGGCGGCATACTCTTAACTGACCAGGCCTATCTCGAAGGCCAGGTCACGGCGAAATCCGAGTCGGCGCGTGCTCTTGCCAACTGGTTCGGAACAACGCTGCCTCCGGTCTCAGGGTTCGGTCCGCTGTCCATCCAGGGGATGCTCAAAACGAGCGGCAACGTCACGGATTTTTCGAATGCCGAGTTTGGCCTCGATGGCGCCACCGCGAAGGGTTCAGTCAAGGTGACGACCGGCGGGGTGCGGCCCCGCGTCGAGGCGAGCCTCGATATCGCCGAACTCGATCTCAACAAATATCTGACGAGCGCGGTAACGGGCAATCTCGCCCCCGAGGGCGAGCCGCAAGACGGCAACGCCGCGCCGGCCCTGAAACCCGGCACCGGAGACGGCACGCAATCAGCGCCCGATGAAATCGAGAAGCTCCTGAATTCGCCCGGCTCCAAAGTCTACGGTGCCATCCAACGCGCCGGATGGTCGAGCGAGCGGCTGAACCTCACGCTGCTGGGCATCGCCGACGGGAATGCCCAGCTTCACGTCGGCAAGCTTCGCTTCAACGACATTTCGATCGGCCAATCGTCCGTCTCTGTGGCGGTGCAGAACAAAGCGATGACGGCGACTTTCCATGACGTTCAGCTTTATCAGGGACACGGCAAAGGCGTTCTGTCCGTCGACGGGTCCGCAAGCACCGCCAATATCGGCGCAAACTTTGATCTCGACAGCGTTTCCGCGCTGCCGTTCCTGAAGGATGCCGCGAAATTCGAGTGGATCGCAGGCAAAACGACGGTCGGCCTGCAACTCACCGCCAACGGAGCGAGCCAACTCCAGCTCGTCAAAACGCTCAACGGCAAGGCCAACTTCCGATTTGCGAATGGGACCATCGTCGGCTTCAATTTGCCCGGCGCCATACGCGGCATCGCCAACGGCGACCTCTCGGGCCTCAGGAAAGCTCCATCGGAAAAGACCGACTTCAGCGAGCTTTCTGCGACATTCGAGATCGCCAATGGCGTCGCCCAGAACCATGATCTTCAGCTCGTCAGCCCAATGCTGCGGGTGACGGGGACCGGCACGGCTCATATGCCGGAGCGCACGGTCGACTATACGGTGAAGCCGAAGCTCGTTGCCTCGCCTGAAGGACAGCAGGGCGACGACAAGCTCTCGGGCATCGAGGTGCCGGTGCGGATCAGCGGTTCCTGGGATAAGCCGAAGTACCAGGCGGACCTCAAAGGCGTGCTTGCGGACCCGCACAAGACGGTCGAAACGTTCAAGGAAATCGGCAAGAAGTTCAAAGGCAAGAATGCCAGCCAGATCGTCGATCAGCTTTTCGGAAAGAAGGACGACGACGGCTCGAATGCGAAAACCAAAGAGAAGGCCAAGGAGCTGCTCAACAAGTTTCTCGGCAAAGAGCAGGAAGCAAACTGACGGCGGTTTCGTAATCGCCTACGGCGTTCTGCGCGCCTTCAAACGCCCTCCGGCTCGCCGCGCATGACGCGCTCGTCACGCAGCAAAAATAGTTCCATTAAGTCGCGGTAAAGTCGCGACGAAAAAAAATGGCGCTGAGGGCAAAAAAAAATCTTGCGCGAGAAGGGCCTTGGCCTCATATGCACCTTTCTCGTCTGTCCACCTGCCAACATGGTCGAGGTTTTCCAGAACCAATGAGGTAAGGAGCGGGCGAGTCAAACCTATCTGCTGGTTGGGGAGGGTCATATGGCCTTTAATGACACCCTCTTCCAATTGGGGATGGACTTAACTCGTTCAAGCACCGCCCAAAAGGAAGATCACTCGCGTGCTGAGTTCAGCGCGGAAGTTCAGGACCCGGTAACGAGTCCGGTCGAGCAAAGTACAAGTACTGCAGGGACTACGATCTTTATTGATCTCCACGGCGCCAAGCACCTCGACGACGTCAAGTCGGCCGAGCGCGCGACGAGACGCGCCGTCGAAACCCTCGGCTTGAAGCTCAAGAGTCTCCACCTCGATCGCGTCGCCGGTGGCGGCGTGTCGGGCGTCGCGGTTCTGGGCTCAGGGCACTTGTCGTTGCAAGCATGCTCGCGTACCGGCTTCGCGGCCGTCGACGCGCGCGGATGTGCAGGGCTGAAGCCCGAGGTGGCGCTGATGGCTCTCGCCAACGCCTTCGAGGCGCGCGAGGCCATTATTCGGCGCAAACGCACGGTCTCCGACCTAACCGTGCCGGCCCTACGCGTGGTGCCAAGAGCACCGCGAAAGGCTCAGCGCCAGAAGGCACAGGCGAAAGCGGCCTAAACGGCTGCTTGCACTTTTTTACGGCCAGGAACAGATGCCGCGATCGGGATTTCCCCGGCCGCGGCTTTTCGCATGCCTGGATGCCCTAGAGTTCACCTTCGCCGACGCGCGCCACGTCTTTGGCAGGCTCAGGCTTTATCGCGTCCGTCGGCAGAAGCGAGGCGCCGGCCGAGTTTGGAAGTTGCATGAACAGCAATACCGATGATGCCGAGATAGCCGCGACAAGAATGAACACCGGCGGAAAATGCGTGAGTGCAAGACTTCCGCCGCCCATTGTCCTTTCGGCGGCCTCGAGGCCGAGCGCCGCGATCGTGACGCCGACCGAGCCCGCCAAGTTCTGACCGACTGCCGCAAAGCTCGTCGCGCGGCTCAGCCGTTCCATCGGCACGTCGGCATAAGCCAGCGTATTGATGCTGGTGAACTGCAGCGAGCGCGACAAACCACCGGCCAGAAACAAACCAATAATCAGCAGCGGCGACGTTGCCGCGGTAAACAGTGCCGGTGCCACGGCGAACAGCGCCGCGATGAGCGCGTTGAAGACCAAAACCCGGCGGAATCCATAACTGCGCAGGATCGTCGAAACCTGCGTTTTCATGAACAGCGAACCGACACCCGTTGCAAACGTCAGCATGCCTGATTGAAACGCCGTCATGCCGAACCCCGCCTGAAATAGTAGCGGAAGCAGAAAGGGCCCGGCTCCGAGTCCGGTGCGGAACAGGAAGCCGCCGACGACACCGGCGCGGAACGTCGGAATCGCGAGCAGCTTCAGATCGATGATGGGCTCAGGAGTGCGCAGCGCATGCCAGACGTAGGCTGCGAGCAAGGCAGCGCCCGCAAATATTACGGCAACGACCGTCTCCTGCGTCACCAAACCCAGCCCCAACAGCGTGACGCCGGTAAGGAACATCGACAGTCCCGGACCGATCATCAAAAAGCCTCTGAGATCGAAGCCTTTCGGCGCTTCCTCACGCACGTCCGGGATGTAGCGCGTGATGAGCGCGATACCTGCGAGGGCAACCGGAATGTTGATCCAGAAGATCCAGCGCCAATTGAAGTAGGTGGTGATGAAGCCGCCGAGCGGCGGCCCGAGCACTGGCCCGACCAGCGCCGGTATCGACAGCCAGGCAATTGCGCCGATGATTTCGGTTCTCGGTACGGTGCGGAGCACGATCAGCCGGCCGACCGGCGTCATCATTGCTCCGCCCATGCCCTGCAGGACGCGGGCAGCGACCAGCGATCCGAGGCCTGTCGACAGCGCGCAGGCAATCGAGCCCGCCGCAAAGACGACCATCGCAGCGCGAAATATGTTCTTGGCGCCGAACCGGTCGGCCATCCAGCCAGACGCCGGGATGAAAATAGCAAGCGCCAGAAGATAAGTGGTCAGCGCGAGCTTTAGGTTAATCGGGTTGGCGCCAATATCCTTAGCGATCGCCGGCAAAGACGTGGCAAGCACCGTCGCGTCGAGGTTCTCCATGAAGAGAGCCGTGGCGACGATCAGCGGGATGAGGTTGCGGCGCAGCAGTTCGTTCATTTCCGGGGGTGTCTAGCACGTATAGGGCTCGCAAACCCCAGCGTTCCGGCGTGCGCTTTCCGAAGAACTGGGGTGCGGCAAAAGTTACGGCATCGGATAGGATGCATTTACCCAATCGAGTGGGGCAATGACACCCGTGCTAAGCTATTGCCCTGAGGTCGGCTGACCGGCAACCTGATCTCCGACATCACAAAACAAGAACCGTCCGAATTCTGCCGGGTCCGGCGAAGTTGAGAGCGGGCTACTCGGGGACGCCAAAGATGCTCACGAACAAGGTCATTTCAGCCGACGAAGCGATCGCGCTCATCGGTGAAGGTGATGTCGTCACGACGACCGGGTTTGTCCAGAGTTGTATTCCGGAAGCTCTGCACGCCGCGCTGGAGAAGCGCTACGTCGAAACAGGCGCGCCGCGCAACCTGACGCTCATCATGTGCGCCGGCGCCGGAGACAGCAAAGGTCTTGGCACCGGCCGCCTGCATCATGAAGGGCTCTTGAACCGCGTCATCGCCGCCAACTTCGGACGCATGCCGAAAGTCGCCGCGGCGGCGCAAGCCAACAAGATCCTCGGCTACAATCTGCCCCAAGGGGTCATTTCCCAGCTCTATCGCGCCTGTGCATCAGGTCAGCCCGGCCTCTTTTCCAAGGTCGGCCTCCACACGTACGTCGATCCGCGATTTGGCGGCGGCAAGGTCAACGACGTCACGACGGACGACATCGTCAAGCTCGTCGAAGTCGAAGGCGAGGAGTGGCTGTTCTACAAGGCGACGCCGATCAACGTCGCGTTCATCCGCGGCACGAGCGCCGACCCGTTCGGCAACGTCAGCATGGAGCGTGAATCCCTGCTGCTCGATAACCTGGCGCAGGCGATGGCCGCCCACAACAACGGCGGCATCGTTATTGCGCAGGTCGAGCGCATCGTAGCCGAGGGATCCATTCCACCAAAGGACGTGAAAATTCCGGGCGTCCTCGTCGATTGCGTCGTGGTGGCTAGCGAGCCCGAGCATCACCGCATGAACTACGGCGTGATGTACGACCCGGCATTAGCCGGCGAGGTTCGCATTCCGGTCGAGAATATGCCGAAAATGGCGCTCGATGCGCGCAAGATCATTGCGCGCCGCGCTGCCTTCGAACTTCCGCCGAACGGCGTCATCAACCTCGGCGTTGGGGCTCCCGACGGAGTTGCGGCCGTGGCGAACGAAGAGAAGGTCACGCCTTACATCACGATGACGACGGAAGCCGGCGCCGTTGGCGGTGTGCTCGCCGGCGGTTCGAGCTTCGGCTCGTCGGCCAATGCCCACTCGGTCATCGATCAAAACCAGATGTTCGATTTCTACGACGGCGGCGGCCTCGACATGACGTGCCTCGGCATGGCCGAATGCGACGAGGAAGGCAATGTCAACACGAGCCGCTTCGGCGGACGTCTCAATGGCTGCGGCGGTTTCATCAACATTAGCCAGAACGCCCGCGCCGTCGTCTACGCCGGTACATTCACCGTCGGTGGTCTCGAAGTCGCTGTAGAGAACGGTGAATTGAAGATCGTCCGCGAAGGCCGGTCGCGCAAGTTCGTCAAGAAAGTCGAGCAGGTGACGTTCAGCGGTCACTATGCGCAGAGCCGCAATCAGCCCGTCATTTATGTGACGGAGCGCTGCGTGTTCCAACTGACACCCGGCGGCCTCGAACTCATCGAAGTGGCACCTGGCATCGATATCGCGCGCGATATTCTTGCGCACATGGATTTCAAACCGATCATCAACAAGCCGGTGCCAATGGACCGGCGCATCTTCATCGACGAGCCGATGGAGCTGCTTTCCGATCTGCTGAACCTCAAGCTCTCTGAGCGCGTCAGCTACGACGCGCAGCGCAACATCCTGTTCTTGAACCTCGAAGGCTGGAGCGTACGCAAGAAGAGCGACATTACAGATCTGCAGAATGTGCTCGTCGACGTCTGCACCAAAGCCGGCAGGCGCGTGAATTCTGTCGTCAATCACGACGGCTTCCGGCTCGCAGACGATCTCTACGACGAGTATGCCCGCCTGATCGAGTACTTGACCAAGCATTACTACGCGACGACGACACGCTATACGACGAGCACGTTCATGCGGAAGAAAATGCAGGAAGCATTGAAGAAGCGCGGTCTGAAGCCACATATTTATGAGCGGCCCGAGGAAGCGCACGCGATCATCGAGCAACAGGCCGCCGAATAGGCGGCCAATACTCGGCCCGCGCATTTCCAATTCGCGTTTCCGTTAGGACCGTCGCGGCGCGACGGGCGCGGTACGCTGCCAAAAGCTGGCCGCGATGCTTGGGCGAAATGCCGGTCTGCTATGCGGTAGCGCCGCGCGTCCGGGCTCCCGGCAAGACTTGATGCCTTGCGGCTATTGCCATTTAGCATCAACATAGAACGTATTTTTTGAGCGTTTCCCATGATCAACATTGCCCTACTTCAAGGCGAGAGCGTCCGTGCAACCGCCGGCGCCGTGCCGAACCCGGATGCGCGCGATGACTCGCGCCTGATGGATGCCTACAGCCGGGCCGTCGTCGACGTCGTCGAGGCGGTTTCACCGGCGGTCGTGCACGTCCAGGTGCGGAGTGCACGCGGCGGCCGAATCGGACAAGGATCGGGTAGCGGCGTCATCGTATCGCCCGACGGGCTCGTGCTCACCAACAACCACGTCATTGACGGCTCGCAGTCGATCAGCCTTTCGCAGGGCGATGGCCAGCGCTTTGGTGCGCGCCTCGTCGGCAAAGACCCAGATACCGATCTTGCGGTGCTGCGCGCCGAAACCTCGGAGCGCTTGAACTATGCGCATCTCGCCAACTCGAAGAAGCTGCGACCCGGGCAGATCGCTATCGCGATCGGCAATCCGCTCGGCTTCCAGTCGTCTGTCACGGCGGGCATCATCAGCGCCGTCGGCCGATCGCTCAGAGCCGAGAATGGCCGTCTGATCGACGATGTCATCCAAACCGACGCCGCTCTCAATCCCGGCAACTCGGGCGGCCCGCTCGTGAATTCCGGCGGCCATGTGATCGGCATCAACACGGCAACCATCATGGGTGCGCAGGGTCTGTGCTTCGCGGTCGCCTCGAACACGGCTGAGTACGTGCTGACGCAAATCCTGGGGCACGGCCGCGTTCGCCGCGGCGTGATCGGCATCGTTGCCGAGCATGTGGTGCTGCCGCAGAGTCTGAGGCACAAGTTCGGACTGACCCAGCCCGGGGCTATCGGCGTGCGCAGCGTTCAGCAGAAGGGACCCGCGGAGACCGCTGGCATGATTGCGGCCGATATCCTCATATCGCTTGACGGGGCGCCTGTTGCGGGTGTCGACGACGTGTCGCGGATTCTCGACGCCAAGCGCATCAACCAGAAGGTAACGGCTCACGTTCTGCGCGGCGGCGAGAAGCTCGAGTTCACGCTCGTGCCGGAAGAGCGGAACTGAGCTTGACGGCAGGGCTTGATAACTCGGACCTTATGACCCTGCCGCCGCAACTTCTTCAAGCGCCCTGCCAGTTTCCAGCATGCTCTTTAAGCTCGATAGGATTTTCGGCCAGCCGCCGGAAACCGCCTCGATGCGGCTCAATCTCAATCGTGCACTGAGAATAGCCTTCCGCCTTAAGGTCCGGCCGGAATTCGTTTCTCCACTTGATCCCAAGGCGCCGCGGCTTATCGATCTCGAGGATCTCACCGGCGTCGGCGACCCGGCCATCGGAGAGAACAATTTTCCACGATGCGCCCTTCTTCCACTCGCTCTCTTGCGTCACACCAAACCAGTAGAGGCGCGTGAATTCCGACTTCAGCAGCGCGTCCCAGAGTTTCTCCGGAGTTGTGCGGATATAGGTGACGTATACGAAACCATCATTTGCCATCACGCTTCCCTTCCAGATTTTTCTTAAGCTCATCCAACGCACGCAACCGCGATCGTTCGAATTTCTCGATCCATCGATCGGCGATCTCGAAAATTGGCACGGGATTGAGGAAATGCAGCTTTTCCCGGCCTTCCTTCCGTGTGGCGACGAGGTTTGCCTCTTCCAGAATACCGAGATGCTTCGTCACCGCCTGACGAGTCATGTCTTGCCCTTTGCAAAGCTCGCTCAATGTCTGTCCGCTGCGAGCGTGCAGCCTGTCGAGGAGCTGCCGGCGCACCGGATCGGCGAGTGCCTTGAAAACCGCATCGGTGCTCATGAAAACTAATATGCAACCTTTTGGTTGCCTGTCAAGGACGCAATATTCGCTCATGCCCGACTTTGCGTCGCGCGCCAGCGATTGATTGCTATTCCCGCGTGAGACCTTTGGCGGCCAGCTCCTCGAGATATTTGCCCCAGCGGCTGTCCTTCTCGCGACCGAGGAGATGCAGATAGCCCCACGTATAGAGACCGGTGTTGTGACCGTCGTCGAAGGCGAGCCGCGTCGCGTAATTTCCGACCGGCGTCATCCCCGTGATCTTGACGTGCTTCTTGCGCGGTACGGTGATGCGTTGCGAGGCCGAGTGGCCCTGGACTTCAGCCGACGGGCTCACGACGCGCAGGAATTCGGCTGGCAACTCGAATGTGCGGCCGTCTGGAAAGGCGGCCTTCAAAACCTTGCCCCCGTCCGTGAGGTCGAGAACCGGCGGCGGCGTCAGCGTCCCCTTGGCGCGCTCAACTTCAGTCCAGGCGCGGGCTGCGAGCTCACGGAAAATCCCGGCATGGGCGCCATCGGACGCCGCGACGGTGACCGGCTTACCGCTATCGGACGTTTCGCGGATGTCCATGTGAAGCGGCACTTCGCCAAGGAACGGGACGCCGAGCTTCCTCGCCTCTTCACGCGCGCCGCCGTGGCCGAAGACATCGGACCGCTCGCCACACTTAGGGCAGAGGAAGTAGCTCATGTTCTCGACGATGCCGAGGATCGGGACCTCGACGCGCTTGAACATCGCGATGCCCTTGCGCGCATCGATCAACGCGAGATCCTGTGGCGTGGAGACGATCACGGCGCCCGAAAGCGGCACGCTTTGCGAAATGCTGAGCTGAACATCACCCGTACCTGGCGGCATGTCGATCACGAGGACGTCGAGATCGCCCGTGCTGCCCGCCCAATCGGTTTCGCGCAGCATCTGACCAAGAGCCGAGACGACCATCGGTCCGCGCCAGACGACGGGCGTTTCTTCATCGACAAGAAAACCCATCGACATGACTTTGAGGCCCCAGCCTTCGAGCGGCTGGATGACCTTGCCGTTCGCCACGCGTGGTTTGCCTGTAATGCCGAGGAGACGCGGTTGCGACGGTCCGTAGATGTCGGCATCGACGACGCCGACTTTCAATCCGATTGACTGCAGCCCCAGCGCCAGGTTGGCGGCTACGGTCGATTTGCCTACGCCGCCTTTGCCGGAGGCAACGGCAATCACATGCTTGACGCCCGGTATGCCCTGCATTCTCGTGCCGCCATGCGCTCCGGCCGCTGCGGCCTGACGCGGCCCTGCGGCGTCGCCCGTCGCGCCTTTGGCCCGTGCTGCCTGCACACGTGGATGCTCAGGAATGGTGGCTCGCGAGGCTGAAGCCCGCGGTGCGCCGGAGCTCGCCTCCGCTGTCAACACTGCGCTCACACCGGCAACACCCTTGATTTCGGAAACGACTTTCTCGGCAGCCTTTCGAAGTTGCTCGAGCTCTTCTGCGCGCGACGCCGGTATCGTGATCGAGAAGTAGACGCGATCATCCTTGATGAAGATTTCGGAGACGAGACCGAGATCGACAATGTTGCTTTCGAGATCGGGGCCCTTAACCCGGCGCAACGACGTGAGCACCTCTGATTTTTCAACTGGCATCTCTTTGAAGGTCTCCTGGCTCATCGTCGCGACGGTCAGCCGCCAGCTGTTGCGATGGATATAAATCTCGGCTTGGCCGGTTGGAAGCCATCGAAGCGCGGCCAATGCGCCAGAAGGCTGCGTAGCTTAAGGACACTCGTTGGCTGACAACTGTGCCAGCGGCTTGCGGCGCTGCGAGAGGCCGCTTAAGCGTGACGCATGGCGTCTCCCAACCACATCCTTGGAGTCATCCTTGCCGGTGGCCAATCGCGCCGCTTCGGTGGCGGCGACAAGGGCTTCTCCGAACTCGATGGCCGGCCGGTGTTGTCCCACGTCATCGAGCGCTTTCGCCCGCAGGTCGGCCGGCTCATCCTGAACGCGAATGGCGATCTTAGCCGCTTCGCGAGCTTCGGGCTAGAAATAGTGCCTGATGAGCAAACTCCGGGGCTCGGCCCGCTCAGCGGTATTCTAGCGGCGCTGGACTGGGCGAAACGTCATGCTCCGGATTGTACTGCAGTCGCGACGGTCTCAACCGATGTTCCATTTCTTGCACCGGACTTGATCCAGCGCCTCGAAGCGGAGCGTGGAGGCGGAGTCGCGATCGCGACGTCAGCCGGCCGGCGGCATCCGACTATCGCGATATGGCCGTTGACGTCGCGCGAAGCGGTCGCCGATGCCCTTCAGAGCGGCGCGCTGAGCGTCAATGCCCTCGCGGCCAGCCTCAAGGCTGTTGCGGTACCGTTCGCGATGCGCGAGATTGAAGGCGTGGTGATAGACCCATTCTTCAACGTCAACAGGCCCGAAGATCTCGTGAGGGCACGCACGTTGCTCCCCAAATCCTGAGAAGGAAAAAAACATGCCCGGAAACGTTCAACCCCGCGCGATTTCGATGCCGCTATTCGGAATTGCCGGGTGGTCGAACGCCGGCAAGACGACTCTGATCGAAAAGCTGACGCGCCATTTCGCGGAGCGCGGGCTTCGCGTCGCGACGATCAAACATACGCACCACAAGTTCGATATCGACGCGCCGGGAAGCGATACCGCGCGCCATCGTGCGGCCGGCGCCGCCGAGACAGCGATCGTGTCGGGCTCTCGCGTTGCCGTCGTCGAAGAAATCGAGGCGGCGGGAGAACCGGCGCTCGAGAGCGTGGCGGCGCGGCTCAATCCGGCCGACGTTATCCTGGTCGAGGGCTATAAGGCCGCCGCCATTCCGAAAATCGAGGTACGGCGCGCCGCGGTCGCAAGCGAGAAGCTCTTGGCCGCGAGCGATCCGCTCGTTCTCGCCATCGCGGCCGACTACGAAGTCGATGCCCACGGCAAGCCAGTCTTTAACCTCGACGATATAGACGGCATCGCTTCCATCATCGAGGAAACTTGTGGTCCTTTTACCAGGCTGCGGCAGCGTGCCTGACGCTCAAATGACCCGCAAACCTTGGCAAAGCCGGCCTTGCCCTTGACCGCCTGCCCTCCGATATGAAACGACAGCAGGAGGGCTCAGGAGAAGCATGCATGCCGGGCAAAACCGCCCAACCGACAGCGTCGCATTTGGTCGATCCCTTTGGTCGAGGCATCGAGTATTTGCGCGTGTCCGTGACGGATCGTTGCGATTTCCGCTGCGTCTACTGCATGTCGGAGCATATGACGTTTCTGCCGAAGCGCGATCTCCTGTCGCTCGAAGAGCTTGACCGACTGTGCACCGCCTTCGTTCGCCGCGGCGTCAAGAAATTGCGGGTGACGGGCGGCGAGCCGCTCGTACGCAAGAACATCATGTGGCTTTTTCGGAGCCTCGGCCGGCATCTTGAGACGGGTGCGCTCGAAGAACTGACGCTGACGACGAACGGCAGCCAGCTCGACAAGTTCGCGGCCGATCTCAAGGCGGCAGGCGTCAAGCGGATAAACGTCTCGCTCGACACGCTCGACCCAGCAAAATTCAAGGCGATCACGCGGTGGGGCAACATCGAAACCGTTCTTCGCGGGATCGATGCGGCTGAAAAAGCCGGGCTCAGCGTTAAGATCAATACCGTGGCGCTAAAGGGCGTCAACGAGGACGAGATCGAAGCGCTGCTGCGGTTCGCGCACGGCCGCGGTGCTGACATGACCCTCATCGAGACAATGCCGCTCGGCGACATCGAAGGTGACCGCACCAGCCAGTATCTGCCGCTGTCGCTCGTCCGTGCCCGGCTGCTCGATCGCTTTACGCTCGAAGAGAGCCCGCACCGCACGGGTGGCCCGGCACGCTATGTGAGGGTCAAGGAAACCGGCGGCCGCCTCGGCTTCATCACGCCGCTGACGCACAACTTCTGCGAAAGCTGCAACCGCGTGCGCGTGACGTGCACCGGCACGCTTTACATGTGTCTCGGCCAAGAAGATGCCGCGGATTTGCGAGCGCCACTCCGCTCTTCCCCGGACGACGCGGCACTCGACGCCGCGATCGTCGAAGCCATCGCAAGAAAGCCCAAGGGCCACGACTTCGTCATCGACCGGCGCACGAAGAGGCCGGCAGTCACGCGCCATATGAGCGTTACCGGCGGTTAACGTTTTTCGGCTCCATAGGATTCACCCGATCACGTGATGGCCGCCTCCAAAGCCACATGTCACCATGCTCCGTGTGGCCCTGGATGGTCGGGTCAAGCCCGGCCATGGAGGGTAGAGGATGAAGCACACTCACCACGTCATGGCCGCCCTCCGAGGAGCGGCCATCCAGGGCAACTTCTTTGACCTCAGCGGGATTCTGATGGCCGGGTCAAGCCCGGCCATGGAGTGGTAAGGCGTACTTCCGGCAAACGGGAGGAGGCTAATTCATGCTCGGCGCGTCACGCCAGCACCGTTCTCACGACCTGTTTTATCTGTTCGAGCGTGAACGGTTTTGAAACCGACAACAGCTTGCGCACTCTGAGGCGGCCGGCGCGATCGAGCTGATCGGAAAAGCCGGACATCAGAACGACTGCAATCGCCGGCTTCATATGAAGAGCTTTTTCGGCGAGAGAAATACCGTCGAGTTGGGGCATGTCAACATCGGTTACCAGCACGTCAATCGACGCCAGGTTGGTGCCGAGGCAGTCGAGCGCCTCCAGGCCGTCCTGCGTCACGTGCACCGTGTGGCCCTCCGTGCTCAGAGCCCGCCGGACGAGGTCGCGCACGGCGGCATCATCGTCTGCGAGCAGGATCGTCGCCATGTCACCGCACCTCCCTCATCCGCACTCCTAGTCTAATCGACGAGACGCCCGACGAAGGGCAACTCCCTGTAGCGATGCGCGACGTCCATACCGTAGCCCACCACATAGACGTTCGGACATGCGAACGCACAATAGTCGGCTTCGATCGACACCGCGCGCGGTGCCTTCTTGTCCAACAGAACGCACGTTTCGATGCGCGCCGCGCCGCGCGCTGCAATCAGATCCTTGGCGAACACGAGCGTGCGGCCGGAATCGAGAACATCGTCGATCAGGATGACGTGGCGGTGCAGCACGTCGAGGTCGAGATCGCGCAATATCGAAACCTGCCCCGTTGACGAGCGGCTTTTTCTGTAGCTCGACAGCGTCAGAAAATCGACCTCGGGCGCAAGACCTGCGGCGTAGAGCGCACGCATCAGGTCGGCGGCAAACACGAAGCTGCCCTTCAGGACCGGTACGATGAGCAGATTTTTGGGCGCCCGTGCGGCGATCTCGGCTGCAAGCGACTGTAGGCGGTCATGAATTTCGTCCGCGGAGAAGATCGTCTCAATGCGTTGTCCGGCACTCAAATCGGCCATGCAATGTCCCTGTGAACCCGCGGCAAAGCCATTACTCACGGTTAAACTTTTCAAGGTTCTTGTGTACACGACTGCGCCACAATCGTAATCGATTGATCACCCGGCATTGACGTGTCTATACGCGCTTGAGCCGCAAAACGAGTCCCGAACTGTGTAGGTCAAGGTAAACCCTCGTGATTCGCTTGACGAATGTCGGACTGAAGTACGACAGGGGCCCCGAGGTGCTGTCCGATGTGACTTTTCACCTTCGCCCGGGGTCATTCCATTTTCTGCACGGAGAATCCGGTGCGGGTAAAACGTCGCTGCTGCGCCTGATGTTCATGTCGCTGCAGCCGACCCACGGGCAAATCCAGATGTTCAGCGATGACATCACAAAGGTCACCCCACAGAAACGAGCCCAGATGCGCCGGCGCATCGGCATCGTGTTCCAGGATTTCCGCCTTTTGGATCACCTGACCGTTTGGGAAAACGTCGCCCTGCCACTTCAGGTCATCGGCAAAAAGCCCGGCGATTACCGCGAGGACGTTACAGACCTTCTGCAGTGGGTTGGTCTTGGCGATCGAATGTATGTTAATCCTTCGGTGCTGTCGGGTGGGGAAAAGCAGCGGGCAGCCATCGCGCGCGCCGTCATCGGCAAGCCCGAGGTGCTGCTTGCGGACGAGCCGACCGGCAACGTTGATCCGCAGATGGCACGTCGCCTTCTACGCTTGTTCGTCGAGCTGAACCGGCTCGGAACCTCCGTCGTGATCGCGACACACGACCATCAGCTGATGCGGCAATTCAAGGCGCCGCGCATCGAGGTGCATAGGGGCCATGTCCGCATCATCTAGCCGCTTCCCAGGGCACCACGAGCCCGCGATGCCGGCTTCGGCCTATGATCAATTCGACGAACCTGTCACCGGGAGACCGACGGGACCAGCGACCCATGCGCCGGTCTATACGGACGCCACCCACACGATTGAGCCAACCCGCGAATTACGTGCGCCGGCGCGCAGCAGCGATCGTGGACGCAAAATGAAGGTCACCGCTCCGGTCGTGCCGCCGGCATCCGTGACCGGACGATCGCTGACCCTGGTCATCGCAATCATGTGTTTTCTCGCTTGCCTGACGGCCGGTGCCGTCTGGATGATCAAAGAATCGTCCGACGCTTGGACGAGGGACATCGCCAGCGAGGTCACCGTTCAGATCACCCCGCAGGAAAACAGCGACATCGAAAAGTCGATTGCGGACGTCGTGAGCTACCTCGAAAAGCAGCGCGGCATCGCCAACGCGAAAGCGCTGAGCCTTGATGAATCCGCCAGCCTACTAGAGCCTTGGCTTGGCACCGCCGATGCCCTCAAATCGCTTCCGGTTCCGCGATTGATTGCCGTTGAAGTCAATCGCAATGACCCGCCCGACCTAACCGAAATCGGAACGGCGCTCGGCCGGGATTTCAAAGGCGTCTCGCTCGACGATCATCGCCGCTGGCAAAATCAAATTCGTGCCGTGACGCGGTCCTTTGCCTTGGGCGGAATTGCAATACTGGCACTGGTCGCTGCCGCCACGACTGCTATCATCGTCTCGGCGACGCGCAGTGCAATGGCATCGAACCGGGAGATCGTCGAGGTCCTGCATTTCGTCGGCGCGACCGACAAGTTCATCTCACGCGAATTCGAGAAACACTTTCTACGACTCGGCATCAAGGCAGGCATTGTCGGCGCTACACTTGCCATGCTGGTCTTCATGAGCATGCCGGCCATCATGGAGCTTCTGGGCGGAGGAGCCGTCAGCGCCGTCGAGATGCAACGGCTGATCGGCACTGGGGCGCTCGACGCGTTGGGCTATATTATTCTCGGCCTCGTCGTCGTCATCATTGCAGGGCTTTGCATGGTCACGTCGCGGGTCGGCGTTTACCGCATTCTTCATGGCCGGCATTAAACGGAATGAAAGGTAAATGGGCGCGAGCTAAGCCTCAGCCGCAACCTCGGAGCGAAATATGCAGATATTTGAGCGTCGTTGGGAAGAGTGGCCGAGCCGGTGGAATCGGCTAAACCTTAGCGAAGCATCGGCTCGAATTTGATGCGTCCCTTGAGACGCGACCCGTCATGAAAAAGATCTCGCGTGCGATCGTCGTCTTGCTAGCCCTCGGCGCCGGGGCGCTGGTGTTCGGCTTCGTGCTTTTCGCAGCAAACGTCACGCGCGATGAGGTGAGCGGCTGGGACAAAGCCGACGGCATCGTCGTGCTGACCGGTGGCGACAACCGCCTCGAGGCCGGCGCCAAACTTCTGAGCGAGCATCGCGCCAAACGAATGTTGATTTCCGGTGTGAACCGCAAGGTCCGGCGCGAGGAAATGCAACGCTTGCTCGGCCTCGATGCGCAGACGTTCAACTGCTGTGTCGATCTCGGATATGAGGCTCTCGATACCGTCGGCAATGCCGATGAAACGCGAACGTGGGCCAACAGCAATGGCTACACGAAGCTCATCGTCGTAACGTCCCGTTACCACATGCCGCGCAGCCTGGCAGAACTGGCGCTTGCGATGCCAGGCGTTCAACTGCTCCCGTTCGCCGTGACGCCGAGGCGTTTTCCTGAGGAAGCCTGGTGGTTGCATACGGCAACGACGCGGGTTCTGCTCTCGGAATATCTGAAGTTCCTGCCGGCCATTGGCCGCCTGACGGCACAGCGCGTTATCAATTGGCGAGACGGGCCGTGGGTCGCCGTCGCATCCCCGAAGCGTGTCGATGGCTGATGCGTCGAAGCCGAGACCGGGTCCCTTGGTCATCATTCGGTCACTCGTTTACTTCGCGACCTTCTACATCGTCACCGCGCTTTATCTGGTCCTTGGATCGTGGCTGCTTTTCGGGCCGCGCCGCTGGGCGATGAAAGGCCTTGAGCTGCACGGCCGCACCTGTGTCGCTCTGCTTCGCATCATCTGCGGAACGAAGCTCGAGGTGCGCGGACGTGAAAATCTTCCGAAAACCGGTTGCCTCGTCGTCTCGAAGCACCAGTCGGCTTGGGATTCCTTCGGCCTCGTTCCGCTCTTCCGCGATCCGGCAATCGTGCTGAAGGACGAGCTCAAATGGATCCCCTTCTACGGCTGGTTCTGCGTCAAGTTCGAGCACATCCTGGTCAAGCGCGAAAAAGCCTCCGCAGCATTGAAGACGATGATCCGCGACGCAAAGCAGCGCATCAGCATCAGTCGCGAGGTTGTTATCTTTCCGGAAGGGACGCGCACCGTTCCGGGCGCGCCGCCGGACTACAAATCCGGCTATGTGGCACTCTATGAGGCCCTCGGCGTTGCGACGGTGCCGCTGGCCTTGAACTCCGGCCTCTTCTGGCCGCGGCGGAGCCCGTGGCGATACCCCGGAACGATCGTCGTCGAGTTCCTTCCGCCGCTGCCCCCCGGCCTGCCGCGCGCCGAATTCCGGGCGCGCATCGAGGCAGCGATCGAAGACGCAAGCTCAGGGCTGATCGCGGAAGCTGCCGCGTCAGCCGATCCGCCGCCGCTCGCTAGGACCGGCGACAGGCAGGACCTGAGCTAAAACGAAATTAGAACATAATGGGAACATTTATTGACGCGGGAACGTTGGCGGCTTATATTCATTCGATAATTTTCCTACGGGACTGTCGCCTCGGATGACCTCGAAATCACCAACTCTGCCACCAATTTCCGATGCCATTTGGCGGCGGAAATACCTGTTTTCCGGCTCCGTCAGTGCACCCGCCGATCACACTCTGGAGGACACTTTCCGCCGCGTAGCCCGGGCGGCGGCTTCGGTTGAAAAAGGTGGCAAACGCCAGCAGCAGAAGTGGGAAAACGCGTTTTACAACGCGATGGCCGATTTCGGTTTTCAACCTGCCGGCCGGATTCTGGCCGGGGCCGGCACCGACCGTAACGTCACGCTGTTCAACTGCTTTGTGCTGGGCGAGATCGCCGACGACCTTTCAGGCATTTTCGATAGCGTCAAAGAAGCGGCACTGACGATGCAGGCCGGCGGCGGCATCGGCCATGATTTTTCAACCCTTCGGCCTCGCGGTGCGCCTGTCAAAAGCATCGGCGCCGACGCGTCCGGCCCTGTGAGCTTCATGGACGTGTGGGACGCAATGTGCCGGACGATCATGTCGGCCGGGCAGCGGCGCGGCGCCATGATGGCTACGCTTAGATGCGATCACCCAGATATCGAGGCCTTCATTGCGGCGAAGGCGGATTCGCTGCGGCTCAGGAATTTCAATCTGTCGGTTCTGGTGACCAATGCCTTCATGGATGCCGTGCGCCGGAATGCCCCTTGGGACCTCGTGTTCGACGGCAAGGTCTATAAAACAGTCGAAGCGCGGGCACTGTGGGACCGCATCATGCGCGCGACGTATGATTACGCCGAGCCGGGAGTCATCTTCATCGATCGCATCAACGCCGCCAACAATCTCTCCTATTGCGAGACGATCTCGGCGACGAACCCTTGCGGTGAGCAGCCGTTGCCGCCGTATGGCGCCTGCCTCTTGGGATCGATCAATCTCGCGCATCTCGTCGAAGAGCCGTTCACACCGAGGGCGCGGATCGACACGGCCAAACTCGAGGCGCACGTTGCGACCGCTGTCCGGTTCCTCGACAACGTCATCGACATTTCGCGCTACCCTCTTGCCGCGCAAGCGCGCGAAGCCCGCGGCAAGCGGCGTATCGGACTTGGCGTCACCGGCCTCGCCGATGCGCTGATTTTTCTCGGGGCTTCTTATGGCAGCGCCGCGTCGCGCGAAAAGGCTGCAAGCTGGATGGCGATCATCCAGAACGCCGCCTACCGGGCCAGCGCCGCCCTTGCTGCCGAGAAAGGCGCATTTCCGCTCTACGATGCCAAGGCGTTTTTGGCTCGGCCGAACGTCGCGCGGCTCGACGCAGATGTCCGCGATGCAATCGCGGCCAATGGCATCCGCAACGGCTGCCTGACGTCGATCGCACCGACGGGCACGATTTCGCTACTCGCGGCGAACGTATCGAGCGGCATCGAGCCGGTGTTCGATTTCGTCTACCGCCGGCGCGTTCTCGGCGACGATCAGGCGGCGGAAGAACAAACGGTCGAAGATTTCGCCTATCGGAATTTCCGCGAGAGGTTCGGGGCAGACGCGCCGTTGCCGGACGCCTTCGTAACGGCCGAGGCCCTGACGCCGTCTCAGCATGTCGCGATGCAGGCGGCGATGCAGCCGTTCGTCGACAGCGCCATTTCAAAGACGATCAATTGCCCGGAAGGCATCAGCTTCGAGAGTTTTCGTGACATCTATGTTGAGGCTTACGAACGCGGGCTCAAAGGCTGCACGACGTACCGGCCAAACCCCGTCACGGGAGCCGTGCTGTCGCGCGAGACGCCGGCCGTCGAAGACGCAGAGCCGTCAGCCAAGGCCGGAGTTTTAACGCCGCAAAAGACGCCAGCGCCTAAATCCGTGCCGGAGGAAGCTGCCAGGTCGGGTGGCATCGTCTACATGACGAAACCCCTCGAGCGCGACGCGGCACTCGAAGGCATTACGTATAAAATCAAGTGGCCGGCGAGCGCACACGCGCTCTACGTCACGATCAACGACATCGTTCGCGACGGGCGGCGGCGGCCCTTCGAGATCTTCATCAATACGAAGAATCTCGAGCACTACGCCTGGACGGTCGCCCTGACGCGCATGATCAGTGCCGTCTTCCGCCGCGGCGGCGACGTTGCATTCGTTGCCGAGGAGTTAAAGGCTGTCTTCGACCCGGAAGGCGGCCGCTGGATGGACGGGCGGTATGTTCCGAGCCTGCTGGCGGCGATCGGCGACGTCATCGAGCAGCACATGCTTCGAACCGGTTTCTTGACACCGGGAGAGTCCGGCCAAACCGACTTGGACAGCGCCGATCGTGAGCCGGTTACGATAGTGCAACGCGCCGCGCTCGGGCGAAACGATCCTCAAGTTGCAGAGGCCACAGCCGAAGAGCCTTTGTCGCGTTCCACACCGATCGCCGGAGCGCGAATTTGTCCGCGTTGCGGCGAGCGCGCTCTTCGCCGCATCGAGGGCTGTTGGACGTGCGCGACCTGCACCTATTCCCGCTGCGGTTAATGCCAATCGTTAGTGCGCGTTGAGATTTGCAACCGAAACTCGCGCCTCTACTCAGGCGGAGTGTTCTTATTTCAGGGTGTTCTCAACAGTTCTTTGACCACGGCGGCATAGCCTCAACGAGCCGGTCAAATTTTCGATCAAAAGTTCACGATTCCTCACACGCTAGCGGGATATGACGGTCTCAAAAGCAGTGTACGGCGAAGTTCGCCGATCAGGGGTTTGCGTTATGAGTGCCGAGATCATCCGGCTTGCCGACGTTCGTATGCGCCGCGGCAAAGCTGTACCGCCGTTTGCTGTCGCGCCGGCCAGCGCGTCAGAAACACCGCCTCGCTTCCACTTCTGGAGCGGCGCGTCGGGAAAGCGTTACGTCCATACAGTCTACAGCTTGTTCGATTGCCCGCCGATCGAGGACGCGAACTACATTTTGGTGCGCCGCGCCGACAGTACGACGCGGACCGTGCTTGCGATTGGCCGCCTGTTCAACCAGTGCGCTATGCTCAACCTTGCCGAGATCCGCCATCACGCTTCGGCTCTCGGAGCCGACGAGGTCCACGTGCATCTTCTCGCTGCGTCATCGCAGGAAGCGCAGGCCGTTGAAGCTGATCTTATCACCGCTCAATTCACGAGCGGACCGCAGTCGGCCTAGTCCTTAAAACGAGGGTCAGGACTCGGACGGCGTCACGCGCTCCGTCCGGCGGCCGAAGTCCGGCTGTGGCGTATCTTGGCCGGCCTGAATGATGCCGCGCCGTATTGCGCGCGCCTCCGCAAATAGTTTCTCCAGCGTTGCGGCGTCGGAGAAGCGGATGGCGCGCTGCAACGACACGAGATCCTCGGAAAATCGGCCGAGCATCTCAAGCACCGCCTCCTTGTTGTTCAGGAATACGTCGCGCCACATCACAGGGTCGGACGCGGCAATGCGCGTGAAATCGCGAAATCCGCCGGCCGAAAACTTGATCACTTCGCTGTCCGTCACGCGCCCGAGGTGGGCTGCCGTATTGACGATGTTGTAGGCGATGAGATGCGGGATATGGCTCGTGATCGCGAGCACGAGGTCATGATGTTCTGGTGTCATGATCTCGACGTGCGACCCAAGCCGATGCCAAAACGTCTCGAGCTTGGCGAGTGCCGCGCTGTCCGCTTCCGCCTCCGGCGTCAGGATGCACCATCGACCGTCAAAGAGTTCGGCGAAGCCCGCTTCAGGGCCTGACTGCTCGGTGCCGGCGACCGGATGTCCGGCGATGAAGTGCACGCCATCGGGAATATGCGGAGCGATGTCGCGCACGGCAGCGGCTTTGACCGAGCCGACGTCCGACACGATCGCACCTTTTTCGAGATGCGGTCCGATGGCCTCCGCGATTTTGCCGTAAGCGCCAACGGGCGTGCACAGAATGACCAGGTCGGCGCCGCGAACGGCCTCGGCGGGATCAGCGTAGGCTGTCGTCACGAGCCCAAGCGCTTCGGCCTTGTCTCGCGTCTCCGCGGTCGACGAGCAGCCGACGATTTCGCCGACGAGGCCTGCGCGGCGCGCCGAATGGCTGATCGACGACCCGATAAGGCCGACGCCGATCAGCGCCATTCGCTTGAACATGCGTTCGCCCGATGTGACGGTTCCTGAATTCTCACCCATCAGGCAGCGCCTTTGAGATATTTGGCGAGCGCCGCGATTGTCCGCCTGTTGTCGTTCTCCGACCCGATCGTCATGCGCAGCGCGCTCGGAAAGCCATAGGCGCCGACCTTGCGCAGGATGATGCCCTGCGATTTGAGATAGGTGTCGACATCGGCTGCTGTCTTGCCGCCGTCGTTCTTGAAATGGAAAAGAACGAAATTCGCGACGCTCGGCGTTACAGTCAGTCCAAGCTTCTGCAATTCGCCTGTAACCCACGGCAACCATTCGTCATTGTGAAGCTTGGCGCGCTCCATGTGCGCGGTGTCCTCGATCGCGGCGGCTGCGCTGGCGATCGCGGGAGACGACAGATTGAAGGGTCCGCGAATGCGATTGAGCACATCGGCCACGGCCTCGGGGCAATAGGCCCAACCGACCCGCAACCCCGCGAGACCATAAATCTTCGAGAACGTCCGCGTCATCACCGTGTTGGCCGTCGTCGCAACGAGTTCGATACCGGCTTCATAGTCGTTGTTGCTGACGTATTCGGCATAAGCCGCGTCGAGCACGAGCAGAATGTCGTCTCTTAGCCCAGCGCGCAGACGGTGGACGTCATCGATCGGAATGTAGGTCCCGGTCGGATTGTTCGGATTGGCGATGAACACGACGCGCGTCCGTGGCGTGACTCGGGCAAGGATTGCATCGACGTCGGTTCTGAGGTCGCGCTCAGGCGCAACGACGGGGGTCGCCCCATTCGTTAAAATGGCGATCCGGTAGACGAGGAAGCCGTGCGTCGTGTAGATCGCCTCGTCGCCGGGGCCGAGATAGCCGCGCGCGAGCAGGCCCAGTAATTCATCGGAACCCGAGCCGCAGACGATCCGGTGAGGGTCCAGACCATATTGCCGCGCGATAGCATTACGCAGCAGCGTGGCCTGCCCGTCAGGGTAACGTTCGAGTTCGGTAGCTGCCGCCTGGAACGCCTCGACCGCCCGAGGGCTCGGGCCCAGCGGCGTTTCATTGGACGACAGCTTCGCAGGCTTCATGCCGCCCGGCGCCTTGCTTTCGCCTGGCACATAGGCCTCGATATCGAGGATGCCTGGACGCGCGATTGGTCCCGGTGCCGCCATGTCGTGTCTCGAACTGTTGATCGAATTTATCGTGTGCGGGCGCATTGATAGGTGCTTCACCAGTTGAAATCAAAGATTAAAGTTGACTTTATCGACGACGGGACTAGCAACCCGCCAAGCCCTTAACCTCCCGGATGCCGACTAAGCCGATGACCGTCGCAACGCCTGATCTCAAAGCCTCGGCCGCGCGGCGACATTCCGAGGTGTACAAGCCTTCGAGCCCCGTCGTGCATTTCGACGCCGCGGCCCCTTTGCGACTCGCCTGCCAGCAGGATCTGGCGCCGTTCTCCGTAGCCTACCAGACCTATGGTGAGCTCAATGCCGCGAAGTCCAACGCCATCCTCGTTTGCCATGCGCTGACCGGCGACCAGTATGTCGCAAGCACGCATCCCATTACGGGGAAGCCCGGTTGGTGGAATGCGCTCGTCGGCCCGGGCAAGCCCGTCGATACGGACCGGTTCTACGTCATTTGCACAAACGTTCTAGGCGGCTGCATGGGCTCAACCGGACCTGCGTCGATCAATCCGAAAACAGGAGCGCCTTACGGTCTCGATTTTCCCGTCATCACCATCGGCGACATGGTCGAAGCGCAAGCGCACCTGATGGATCACCTCGGCATCGACCAGCTGTTTGCGGTCATCGGTGGTTCGATGGGCGGCATGCAGGTGCTCGAATGGGCATCGCGCTTCAAGGATCGCGTGTTCGCGGCTGTGCCGATCGCGGCGACCGCCTGGCACTCATCGCAAAACATCGCCTTTCATGAGGTCGGACGACAGGCTGTGATGGCCGATCCGGATTGGGCGGGCGGCAATTACTACGCTACCAGCAAGGTGCCGCGAAACGGCCTCGCCGTTGCACGCATGGCGGCCCACATCACCTATCTCTCGGAAGAGGCACTGCATCAGAAGTTCGGTCGCAGTCTGCAAGATCTGTCGGCTCTGACGTTCTCGTTCAATGCCGATTTCCAGGTCGAAAGCTATTTGCGTTATCAAGGCTCGACGTTCGTCGATCGCTTTGATGCCAACAGCTATCTCTACATCACCCGCGCTATGGATTACTTCGATTTGCGCGAGGGGAACGGCAATGTTCTCGCTAACGCCTTTCGCGGAACGCGGACTCGCTTTTGTGTCGTCTCGTTTACGTCGGACTGGCTCTATCCGACGCGCGGCAGCCGGCTAATCGTTCAGGCACTAAATGCCGTCGCCGCGAATGTATCGTTCGTCGAGATCGAGACTGACAAGGGCCACGATGCCTTCCTGCTCGAAGAGCCGACGTTCTTCGCGACTATACGCGGCTTTCTCAATGCCGCGGCAGTGAAGCGCGGCCTCGGTGCCCGCGACGAGGCCGCGGGATGAGCGCGTCCGAAGAACTGCAATTGATCGGCGGCGGAAAACCGCCGCGCGTCGACCACGTGCTGATCACCGAGATGGTCGAAGCCGGCGCCCGCGTGCTTGACGTCGGTTGCGGCGACGGAGAGTTGCTGCATCTCTTGGCCGAACGCAAAGGCGTCGACGGCCGCGGGGTCGAGATTCAGCGCGACAAAGTCAATGCCTGCGTGGCTCACGGGCTCTCAGTCATTCAGGGCGACGCCGACCACGATCTCGACAATTACCCCGACCAGGCCTTCGACTATGCCATCCTTTCGCTCACTGTTCAGGCGACGCGGCAGCCGAAGACCGTGCTCGAGAACCTTTTGCGGATTGGCCGCCGGGTCATCGTCTCGTTTCCGAATTTCGGTCACTGGCAGGTACGCACCGGGCTGCTCTTGGGCGGGCGCATGCCGATAACCACCAACTTGCCGGACCTGTGGTACCTGACACCGAACGCGCACCTGTGCACGATCCGTGATTTTGCCGATCTTTGCGCACGCGCCAACGCCGAGGTCGAGCAGGCCGTCGCATTCAATGCCCATGGCAGACGTCTGCCGATCAAGTGGTCGCTGTCGATGCAGAACCTGTTCGGTGAGAAGGCCGTCTTTCTTCTGCGCAGCTCGGCACGCAAAGCCGGCTAGAGTTTTTTATTGGTCGCAGTTTCTACGGCGAACCGGTGTCACTTCGCCTGAAAATGCTCTCGCGGCGGCGCGCGCCGGCGGGCTTGCTCACATCAGCTGGTTTGAAAATCGCAGGCTGTGCGACTTTCAAGCCTCCGCCGACGGCCGCCATTACCTCTTTGCGTGCCTCGACCAAAATGACGCCCGCAACGCCGATCGGCATGCCGGCGCCGAAACGTTCGATCGCCGGAACCATGCGCAACAGCAGCCTCCTGTTGGACGGCGGGAAGTGGAGTGCCTCACCCCAATCGACAGGTGTGAACAGCGCGTCCGTCAATTGCGCCTCGAGCTGGCCGCGACTGAACGGTAGTCCGTGGCCGAACGGAGTCTTGTCCATCCGCGACCAGAGCCCACGGCGGTTCGGCACTATGATCAATATGAGCCCGTCCGGCTTCAGGACACGCCACATCTCACGAAGCAGTGGCCCGACGCGCTCGGCTTGCTCGAGGCAGTGGACGGCAAGCAGCCGATCAACGGAATTATCGGGCAGCGGCCAATGGTTTTCCCCGACGAGGACGGTATGGCAATGGCCTGTGTGCGGCCAGACCAGAGCCCCTTGGCGCGCCGGCATGAGGCAAGCAAGACTAGTGGCTTCGGCACGGAACGGGCCGAGAAACGGTGCTGCGAACCCAGCCCCGGCAACTGTCAAGCCGGAGAGGCTGTTCCATCGTTTGCGGATGACCGGAGCAAGCTGCCGCCGCACCATCCGGCCCAATGGCGTTCGGTAGAAATCTCTAAGATTTTTAACGTCGAGCGACATGGCGGCACTTGCAAACCTGGGCGGCGGTAGGACTTGCCCGCATCTCTGTAAACGATCCGGACCGCCAGAGACAGCAGCCACACAGGAACCAGTTATCTGCTGCGGCGTTTCGTTACGTTTGACAGTCCATGAGAGCTTGATCAGACTTCGCCCATGGGAGCCCTCGATATCGTTCTTGTTCCGTGCCTGACGGACAACTACTGCGTCCTGCTACATGAGCCGGACAGCGGCGAAACTGCTGTTATCGACGCGTCTCACGCGCCCCGCATCAAGGCTGCCCTGACCGAGCGCGGCTGGCGGCTAAACCACATTTTCATCACGCACCATCATACCGATCACACTGCCGGTGTTGCCGATCTTAGGGCTTACTACGTCGCCACTGTCACAGGGCCCGAGGTCGAGGCCGACCGCATACCGGGGCTGACGCGAGGCGTCACGGCGTCGACAAACCTCGCTTTCGCCGGGCACCCGATAAACGTGATCGAAACTCCGGGCCATACCCTGGGCCATGTTACATACTTCTTCCCCGACGACACCATCGCATTTACCGGCGACACGTTGTTTTCGCTCGGTTGCGGGCGTGTCTTCGAAGGCGATCCGCAGATGATGTGGAACTCGGTTTCGAAAATCGCTGCGCTGCCCGGTCATACGAACATCTATTGCGGGCATGAGTACACGCTCAACAACGCCCGGTTCGCGATGACGATCGAGCCCGAAAACGATGCGCTAAAAGCCCGTGTTGCGGAGGTCGAAGCGCTGCGGGCCGCCGGAAAACCGACGCTACCGACCACCGTCGAAAGGGAGCGGGCCACGAATCCGTTTCTCAGACCGCACTCGCACGCCATTCGCGCACGGCTCGGGCTCGAGGGCGCGCTCGACTGGCAAATCTTCGCGCGCCTGCGGCAACTGAAAAACAAGGCGTAACGTTCGTGAGCAACGATGGCCCGCACGGCAACAAGGGCCTCACCGCGGACGACGTAATCCATATTCTCGATCTCGCGCCGCATCCCGAAGGCGGTCATTTTCGGGAAACCTTTCGCGACACTGCCGAAGCCGATCAGCGCGCCGCTTCCAGCGCCATCTATTTTCTGCTCGAAGCCGGCGAGCAGTCGCACTGGCACGTAGTCGATGCCGCAGAAGCCTGGCATTTCTACGCCGGCGATGCGCTGCTGCTCGAGACCTCGCCGCCGGGCGGTCCAATCGAAACCCTTCGCTTAGGGCCTCGTCTCGATCACGGAGAGAGGCCACAGGCTATCGTTCCAAAGGGGCATTGGCAGCGAGCCCGAAGCCTTGGCGCATGGACGCTCGTCGGCTGCACGGTCGCGCCCGGTTTCACATTCGATGGCTTCACGCTCGCCGCTCCGGATTTCTCTCCTGATCTGCCGTCGCGGAGGGGTTGAGCGGCGGAGAAGCAACAGCGCAACGTCTTTCGAACGCTATCCACCGGTCGTCCCCATACTCAATTTTTGCGCACGTGGCGCAATGGCATTCAATCCACGGGATAATTGCCGCTTTGGTTCATAGGCGTGGCCGCGCTTCTTGCTGGCGGCATCCGACTCGTCAACAGTGGCTGCGAATCAAGAGTGCGATTCACGGGGGTTGCCGTCTATGAAACGCGAGTCCTCAGGACCCGTCCTATCCACGGTGTTTGTCGATTACGACAACATCTACCTATCGCTGAAGCGCAAGAACGAGGACGCCGCGAAGCGCTTCGCTAAGGACAGCGGTGTGTGGTTGCAAGGCATCGTGTCCGGCGAACTTATTACACCGACATCGCCTTACGTGGCGACGGCCGAGCGACGTGTCGCGATGAACCGCTGCTATGGCAATCCCGTGCCGCGGCGGAACGCGCACGACAATTCCACCGACATGAATTCGTTTCCCTTCATCCGACATCATTTCCTGCGCGCGGGCTTTGAAGTCATCGATTGCCCGCCGCTGACCGCGCAGCTGAAGAACTCCGCCGACATCCGCATCGTGATAGATATCTGTGACATCCTCACACATGACACATATTTCGACGAGTTCATCATTTTGTCCGGCGATGCGGATTTCACGCCGGTGCTACACCGGCTCAGGGCTCATGCTCGACGTACCGTCGTGTTCGCGAATGATCATACGGTGCAGCCCTACACAGCGCTGAGTGACGGCGAGATACGCGAGTCGAATCTCATCGCTTTGTTGACCAGCAGCAGAACCCTTTCCGGGGCGACGACACGCGAGATCACCACGCAGCCCGCTGTCCCTGCGATTGACGTCGAGGCGGCCCGCAAAGCCGTCCTGTCAGAAGTCATCGATTTCGTCCGTAACGCGCCGCAGGCTGTGCCGCTCGAAACGCTGGCGGACCGCGCGGTGCGCATCGTCGGTCGCGAAAAGACGGTCGGCACAAATTGGGGAGGTTACGGGTCGTTTCGCGAGCTGCTGCTCGCCGATCTTCCGGAGGATATCCATCTCAGCGATACGGCGCCCTATACGGTTTTCGACGGCAACCGGCATATTTCGGCCACCGGATTGATTGCGCCACAACTGGCGCCTCCTGCGGCAGAACCTCGGCGGCGCGAGGCCCTGATGGAAGCGCCCAACGCGCAACCGCAGCCCGAATCGCGGCCGACGCTACCGCGCATGCAAATGCAGGTACCGCCGACGGGGCCGCAGCAGCCGTTTCAGAACACTTTCCAGCCTTCGAACCAGCAGCGTTACAGCGAGACGCCAAACGCCGTCGCTGTGCCGGCGCCGCCAATCACCGCATCACGCATTACCAGCAACGCACCGGCACAGCCTTCGAACTCTCGCTGCGCCGCAGCCCGATTGCCCCTCCCCCGCAACAGCCTGGCTACCCAGCTGATCCGCGTCGCGACCTACCAAGAACGCAGGCACAGCAGACGCCGCCGCCGCCGATGACGGCTCAGCCACGCAGTGCCGATCAGGCGACACAGATTCAGCAGTCGATCGCGCGCATTCACGAAGCCTGTCAGGCTCCCGCCCTGGCTCCTGCCGAATACCGCGTCCTGTTCGATGCTGTGGCGAAGGAGATCAAGGCAAACGGACTGCACGGTGCGCAAACGCTCACCAACATTACCCAGCGCGCACGCGAATTCGGGCTCGACATCAAGCGCGACGACCTACGGTTCATCTATGACGTCATCAGCGAATCCGACCCCTGGTTCGAGCAGGGAACGTCGGCTGGTTTGTTCGCCAGCCGTTTCCGCAATTTCGTGGTCGCGCGCTGCCGCAGCCAAGGCCTCAGCCTTTCGGTTGACGAACTCGACCTGATCGAAGCTTGGTTCTCAGCTCCGCAACAGGCCTCGCGCCAACCGCAGCAAGGCCGCGGCAGTCCGTCTCTGCCTGCTGCGCAATCCCCCACCATGACCGCGGCCGCCGCGGCGCCGAAGGGTGAGCAGTGGTGGAGCCTCGAAGAGGGGCGGCAACATATTGTCGAGCAGCGCGAGGCCGAGCAGCGCAGCGCCAGCGCTTACCGTCAGAACCAAAACGAGAGCGAAGACGAGTTTCCGCGCATCGTCAGGTCGAGGTTCCGCGGCTAGCAAGCGCCCGCGGATGCGATCACCGATTGGAGCGTGCTCGATGTCAGCGGGGCTGTGCTTGTTCCGCTGATTGCTGCCGCCGAAGCTCTGCCCCGCGGAGAGTCACCAGCACGGCCGCGGCCAATAGACGTGGCGACGTTCGCCCGTCGCCGCCGCCCACGCTAAGCCAGCAACGGACGCCAACGTCAACGCTCATCGCGAAGAGTTCGAGCGGACGGATTGCAGTCAACGAGATGGAGATCGCCAGTGATGACTACAGCAAAAACGCGACCAACTCAAAGGTGGTCGCGTTTCTAGTTGCAGCCTCGCCGCCGGCATTCGAGGTCAATCGTCAACTTGCGAGGTATTGGCCGCCGTTTGCGGTCAGCGTCGCGCCAGTGACGAAGCCGGCATCGTCAGAGGCGAGGAAAACGACACAGCGCGCGATTTCGCTTGGTTCACCAAGGCGACCGACCGGGATCTGCGGAAGAATGCTCTTCTCAAGTACGTCCTTCGGCACGGCCTTGACCATCTCGGTTGCGATGTATCCCGGGCAGATGGCGTTGACGGTGATACCGGCACGCGCACCTTCCTGCGCCAGGGCTTTCGTGAAGCCGAGGTCGCCGGCCTTCGATGCAGAATAGTTGACTTGGCCCATCTGGCCCTTCTGGCCGTTGATCGAGGAAATATTGATGACGCGGCCGAACTTGCGGGCCCGCATACCTTCCCAGACCTGACGCGTGACATTGAAAAGGCCGTTGAGGTTCGTGCCGATGACTTCGTCCCACTGCTGCTTCGTCATCTTGTGAAACATGCCGTCGCGCGTGATGCCGGCATTATTCACGAGCACGTCGATAGGGCCGAGGTCCTTGGCGATTTGCTGAACCGCCTTTTCAGTCGCCTCGTAACTTGAAACGTCAAACTTGTAGACCGGAATGCCCGTTTCGACCTGGAAGGCTTGAGCGGCCGCATCGTTTCCGGCGTAACTCGCCGCGACGCGATAGCCGCTGTTCTTGAGTGCAGTCGAAATCGCGTGGCCAATGCCGCGCGTGCCTCCGGTGACGAGGGCAACCCGTGCCATAGTACTTTCTCCCTGGATTTTTTGTGTAAACTTGCGAAGTTTGACGAGGCGCGCAGCCGTCCGTTTCGCAAACGGCTGCGTGAAGTGTCGTTCAGCTTAGTCGCGGGCGATGCACATAGCCACGCCCATGCCGCCGCCGATGCACAGCGTGGCAAGGCCCTTCTTGGCATCGCGACGCTTCATTTCGTGCAGAAGCGTATTAAGGATGCGAGCGCCCGATGCTCCGATCGGGTGCCCGATGGCGATAGCGCCGCCGTTGACGTTGACCTTATCGGTGTCCCAGCCGAGGCCTTTGTTCACAGCGATCGCCTGCGAAGCGAAGGCTTCATTAGCCTCAATCAAATCCAGGTCGTTGATCGACCAACCGGCTTTCTCAAGCGCTTTCTTCGAAGCTGAAATGGGTCCAGTGCCCATGATCGACGGATCGACGCCGGTCGTTGCCCACGAAACGATACGGGCGAGCGGTTCGATCCCACGCTTTGCGGCCTCGGCTGCCGTCATCAGCACAACCACGGCGGCGCCGTCGTTGATGCCGGAGGCATTAGCGGCCGTGACGGTACCTTCTTTCGGATCGAATGCCGGACGAAGCTTGGCGATACTGTCGAGCGTCACGCCATCCTTGATGAACTCGTCCTGATCGACGACGGTATCGCCCTTCTTGCCTTTGATGGTGACCGGCGTGATCTCGTCCTTGAACTTGCCGGCCTTCTTGGCCGCTTCGGCTTTGTTCTGCGAGGCGACGGCAAACTTGTCCTGTTCCTCGCGCGTGATCTGCCACTGGCGCGCCACATTTTCTGCCGTCGCGCCCATGTGATAGTCGTTGAACGCGTCCCAGAGACCGTCCTTGACCATTGTATCGACGAACTTGACGTCGCCCATCTTGGTTCCGTCGCGCATGTGCGCGCCGTGCACAGCGCGGCTCATGCTTTCCTGTCCGCCGGCGACGACGATCGAGGCCGCCCCGGTCTGGATCTGCTGCATGCCGATTGCGACGGCGCGCAACCCCGAGCCGCAAATTTGATTGATGCCCCATGCCGGAGCATCGACGGGTATTCCGGCTCCAACCGACGCCTGCCGCGCCGGTCCTTGCCCCTGGGCGGCTGTCAGAACCTGGCCGAGGATGACCTCCGAGACCTCACTAGGCTGGACTTTGGCGCGCTCAAGCGCTGCCTTGATTGCAATTTCACCAAGTTTTGAAGCGGGTAACGACGCCAACGAGCCGTTGAATGAGCCGACCGGTGTACGTGCAGCACTCGCGATGACAATCGTCGAAGCATCTTGGCTCATTTGGGGCGCCCCTCCCTGGGCACTATCCTGTCTGAGGGTTTATAGAGTGCGCCGCTGCGGCGCCATTTTTAATGCTGAGCTACTTTGCAGCGCGCGGTGATTTTCAGCAATTGCGACCTCTTGGCTATTTCGGGTTAAAAGACCTCCAGAAACGTCTGGCGGCCTACCCTAACGGTGTGATACGCTGCCGCAGTGCAACATAAAATTCCAGGGCAGCCGTTTAGCGAGAACGCGAAAGCGATGTTGAACAACGCCGAAACTCAGGCCCCGAAACGCGAAACGGTGGTCGTCAAAAAATACGCGAACCGGCGTCTCTATAACACCGAGACGAGTACTTACGTAACGCTCGATGACTTGGCGAAGATGGTGCGTGGCGATCGTGACTTCGTTGTTTATGACGCAAAGAATGGCGACGATCTCACGCACGCCGTATTGACGCAAATCATTGTCGAGCAGGAAAGCCGCGAAGGCGGACAGGCATTGCTGCCTATTCCGTTCCTACGCCAGCTCATCCGTTTCTATGATGATAGCATTGCGCGCATGGTGCCAAGCTATCTGCAATTCAGCCTCGAGCATTTGGCGAAGGAGCAGGTTCGTTTTCGCGAGCAGTTCGCTTCGGCGTTCGCCAATCCCGCCGCCGCGTTTGACTTTTACCAGCAGCAGGCGCGCCAGAACATGGCAATGTTCGAGCAAGCGATGTCGATGTGGGCTTCGTTCGGTGCCGCCGCCAGCGGGCCGCGCCCCGCGAAGGGAGCCGAAGGTCAGCCTGCAGCAACGCCGGGGACCACAACACCAGCGGCTACGGAGCGCGACGAATTGAGCGAGCTCAAGTCGCAGCTTTCAGCGATGCAGCAGAAGATCGAGAAGCTGTCACAGTCGCGGCCGTAGGGCGTCGATGGCTGAACGTTTTGCCGGAGCTGCGCGCATGACTGCCGTCATGCGTCCTTCGGACGATCGGAAGCGACAACAATTGCGATCGCAGCCGTACCGAAATCGGCGGCATCAAACGGCATGCCGTAATAAAACCCCTGCATATACGTGATGCCTGCATCGACCAGATGCTTCACTGTGGGCTCATCGCCCACCCATTCGGCGACCGTCTCCATGCCGAAGGTCTGCGCGAGTTCGATCATTGTCTTGATGAAAATCTGATCGCTTGTGTCGTGGGCAAGATTTTTGACGAATGCGCCGTCGATTTTGACGATGTCGACGTTCAACAGCTTCAAATTCTTAAACGAGGTGTACCCGGCTCCAAAATCGTCAATGGCGACGCGGCAGCCGAGTTCTTTCAGCGTGTCGACAAAGTTGATGGACTGATCGAGATCATCGATCGCGACCGTCTCGGTAATTTCGACGACAATGCGTTTCAGCAGCTCTTTGCGCCCGCCAGTCAGCCGTCTTAGCGTTGCAAGCCACTCGTTATCCGAGCACGTCAAGCCGGACACGTTGAGCGAAAGCACGATATCCGGATGCCGCACCAGCAGATCGACGGTAAGCTCGAGCGTGCGCCGGTCGATGAGGCGCGAAAGACCCAACTGCTCCGCGACCGGAACGAACTCGCCGGCCGATACGAGACTGCCGTCGGGCCGCTCCATGCGCAGCAGGCACTCGTAAATCTCAGGCTTTCCCGTCTTCGCGCTGACCATCGGTTGCAGCGCCAGCCGCATACGACGCTCCTCGATCGCACTGATGACGTTGTCGGCGATCTTCTTGCTGCGCGCGCGGGTGTTATCGCTCGCAGCGGTCGGCTCGTAGAGTACGAAGCAATCGGAGCGCTTCGACTTGGCGAGATCGACAGCGCGCAGGGCAAAATTCAAAGTGTCCTGAACTGCGATGGCTTGATCAGGCATAATCACCCCACCAAGCGAAATGGTCGCCGACAGCTGGCAGGCCGACGTCTTGATCGTCGTCTCCCGGACGGCCTTCATGAAGCGTTCTGCGGCGATGCGCGCAGCACCTGAGCCACAGTCCATCAAGACGATGCCGAACTTGTTTGAGGAATATCGGCCGATGATATCGCCGCCGCGCTGCTTTTCGCGAATGCGCCGCGCGACTTCTGCGATCGTTTCGTCGCCGACCTCGAAGCCGAACGTGTCATTGATAACGGCAAGGTTGTTAACCGCGACCATCAGAAAAGCGCACGACTGGCGATCGCGTTCGGTGCGCGACAGAACAGTGCTCAACGCCTCGGTTAAGCGAATGCGGTTGAGTTGCCCCGTCAGCTCGTCGAGATCGTTGCGCACGAGGAGCCGTTGCTCCTCGAGATACTGCTCATGCAGAATTCGAATGACGCCGCGGGCGCGTTCCGGATGACCATCGGAACCTGGCCACCAGCGACCCTGATCTTCGACCCGCATGGCGTTGCCGCTGCGGCCGCCAGTGAGTAGACGATATTGTACGCGGTATGGAACGCCGCGCACACGGTCGCTACCGACGCTCCGAGAGAAAGCTTCGAGCCGCCGATTGAGATGTTCTGCAGCGATCAGCGCGTGATAGCCCGCGCCAGTCGCAATTTGATCGGGTTCGGGAATGTTTAGAATAGCGCAAGCATTGCGCTCCCAGTCGATACGACCGGTCTTGATGTCCCATACGTAGGCTGTGGCGTCGACCGACGAGAGAATGCCAACGAGGTCAAGACCCTCTGTTTCCGTCAGAGGATCGATGTCACGCGCCGGGGCGCTCTCTGCCGGCGCATCGCCATCAGATTCAGTATCTGGTCCCTGGAAGCTCGCCGGCGGAAACAAGGTTTAACCTCGAGATGGCCCCGCACACGCCCCATGTAAAATGGAACGGGGACGTTGTATCTGAATGTCGAGCACGACTTTAATGCGAAAATGCTAACAACGGTTAAAGATTAGGCCTGCAATAGAATTGAATGCGCGTCGTTTGGCATTAACTAGCATGAAATTGCGCGGACGCCGCTTTATTGGTCCGCGCCGATGTTGAGATCGCGGCGCGCGACGCGAATGCCGATCGTGTAACCGCCGATCACGTCGATCAGCGTTGCGACGAGGATCAGAAAAAATACCGACGTTGCCGCTTGTGGAACGATCAGGAATTCTGCACCGACAGCCATGAACACGACCATCGAAAGCCCATGATCTATCAATGTCGATGTCGTCGTCGTAGTCGACTTGACGATTTCGACAAAGAGCAGAACGAGCGTCACGAGCAGAACGAGATCGCCCCAAGTGAACTTCCAAAGACCGCCGCTCAAGAGCCTGAGCTCGAAAATTTCGCGCCCCAGAGCATCTTCTCCCACCAACAGGACAATCGCGTTGTAGAGAACAAAGGCGAAGACCAAGAGCGGAAGGGCTCTAATAGACATGAGGCTTCTCCTGACATTTCGACAGCGGCCGGGCGCGCCGGACTTTTTTACACGCCATACCCGATTTGCCAAGCAACAGACAGCGGCGAAAGCCAAGGCCTGACGTCGCCAATGGCGCCAGTCGAGCCTGACGCAGCTGCTAGTCGGCCTTGGGGGTCAGGATCTGCCGGCCGCGGTATTTGCCGGATTTCAAATCGATGTGATGCGGGCGGCGGCGCTCGCCGCTATCCTTATCCTCGACGTAGGCCGGTGCCTTCAGCGCATCGTGGGAACGGCGCTGGTTACGCTTCATCGGTGACGTCTTTTTGCGCGGTACTGCCATAGTCTTGCTCCAAAGTTCGCGCCAACCGCCAAAGGGCGAGGCGCCGCAGAACATGCGGCGAGGACGCCGAACGTCTTATTGCTTAAATCGACCCGGCAGCGTCGCCTTTTTGGCGCGGCTTGCGAGCCTCGGCCGGGCTTATACGCAAACTAGAAAAGGAACGCCAGTCCCTGCGCGGGCTGCTCGTCCCGCAAAACCCAGTCTTACATGCGTCGTTTCGGCCATAGGCAAGCCATCTGGCTCGAAGGGATAAACCGCATGCGCACCTGAACCGCACCGGCCAACCGCCGCGTTCCGGGCCCCGGCTTTCCGGCATTCCGGGTCAGCGGATTAGGCAGCGCAACGGCCAATCGTGCCGCCTCCCGCGCGCTCAAGCTCTTTGCGGGCTTACTTAAGTAAAATTTCGACGCGGTCCCGACCCCGAAAATGCCTGGACCCCATTCGGCGATGTTGAGGTAAACCTCCATGATCCGCCGCTTCGGCCAGATCAACTCCAACATGTACGTCAACGGCAGCTCGATTGCCTTGCGCAGATAACTCTTCGACGGCCAGAGGAACAGGTTTTTGACGACCTGCATCGAGATCGTACTGGCGCCTCGCAGTCTGCCGCTTCCAGCGTCCTCGACCGCATCCTCGATGGCCTCGTAGTCGATGCCATTGTGTTCGCAGAAGCGGGCGTCTTCGCTCACCAGCACGGCACGAATCACGTTCGGCGACATGTCCTCAAAGTTTACCCACTCGTGGAGACTCCCCTGGCCAGAAACCCAGCGCTGCAGCATCAAGGCCGAAATCGGCGGATTGATAAATCGGTAGACAATGATCAGCAGCAGCACGAGCGCCAACCAACCGGCAGCAATGGCGCCTGCGATCGTAAGGGCGCGCTTGGCGATGCCCCGATAGTCTCGGCGCCCGGGGGCCCAGATTTCGTATCCCGGCATGGCAGGCCGCGAAGCCGGATCGGCGACCAGCGGTCCAAGCGGTAACTGCGGCCGGAGCGCGGAAACGGCCGACATTATGCGCGGCGTGGCGGTCTGCGCGCGTGCCGTGCCCTGCAGCCGCTCGGTCTGACGATCGAGACGTACTTGAGCGATTGCGGCTTCGACGGTCGTCGTGCGGGCACAGACCTCGGCCTCGATCTCCGACAGGGCAGCATCGACGCTCAGCGGCCGATTTGCGGAGCCCTCCGCACCCTGGAGCGTGGCGCCGACTGACGCCGGCAAATAGGACCTTGACGGCGCGGCAGTGGTCAACCCGACATCGCTCACATAAGCCGCAGCATGCAATGGAAGAGGAACGATCAACTCGGGCGACGGCGCTTCTACTCGCGATTGTGAAAATGCCCGCGGCGGTAAAGGCCACGGCACATTGAAAAGGCCTGGCCTCTGATCGACAGCTTCGGCAATTGCCGAATCAGGTGCGACACATTGTTCTGATGCCGCCAGGGACGGCGCGACCGGACCGGCAGCGAAGCCGCCCAGCTGCGTAATGACGGCGCGAACGTGGGCCCGCGATGCCGTATTCGGCGCGGTCGTTGGTTCTGATGTGTCGTCCGCCCGATCCATGCTTTGCTTACGTCGATTGCCATGTGATACCGCGTCGGCGGTAACACCGAACGATGGCCATGTTACGTGCCCGCTCAGCCATGAGACGGAGGGGTTTAGGTAGTGTCACAGTTTCTTGTGCAGCTTGGCATTGCCGCAACAACTGTCGAGGCTTATCTCTCAGACATTCTGACGAAGCAGGAAGCCGCAGGCACGCCTCGGAGGCTGGCTAAGGCCTTGCGCCATGCGGTTCTTGCCGGGGGTAAGCGCTTCCGTCCCTATCTCGTTTTCAACTGTGCCGCACTTTTCGGGGTCGAACGCGATGCGGCGCTGCCGGCCGCCGGCGCCGTCGAATGCATCCACTGCTACTCGCTGGTGCACGACGATCTGCCCTCGATGGACAACGATGAATTGCGGCGCGGCCAGCCGACGGTGTGGAAGGCATATGACGAGTGGACGGCGATTCTAGCCGGCGATGCGTTACAGGCTATCGCCTTTGAACTCATCAGTGGGCCGCAATGCCACGAGCACCCTGAAGTGCGTGCGGCGCTTGTCGAAACGCTCGCGAAGGCTTCCGGAGCGGCGGGGATGGTCGGCGGCCAGGTACTCGATCTCGAGGCGGGCAAGCTGCCGTCAAGCGCGGTACCGACGATTGCCGATGTCACGAGACTTCAGTCGATGAAGACGGGGCGCCTCATCACGGCTGCCTGCGAGATGGGAGCAATTCTCGGCAAGGCCACGCAGGGCGAACGCGCAGCGGTCCGCACGTACGGCGAGCACCTCGGCATGGCTTTCCAGATTAGCGATGACCTGCTCGACGTCGAAGGCACGACCACCAGTGTCGGCAAGGCAACGGGGAAAGACGCTGCGGCGGGCAAGGCAACGTTCGTCGGTTTGCTCGGCATCGACGCGGCGCGAGATCATCTCGACCGTTCGATAACGGCTGCAATTACGGCACTCAGTGCGTTCGGCACAAAAGCCGAGCCCCTTGCCGACGCCGCGCGGCTGATGGGCCAACGCGGCAGCTAGCAAAGGGCTCGCGAACGCTCACTCAAGAACCGCGCATCGCTAGAACTTGTAGTTCGCACCGAGGCGAACGGTTTGAACGTCGTTGTTGACCTTAACTTCGTTGCCGCCGCCGGAAAGGGTGGTGTCTCCAAAACCGAGGTAAAGATACTCGGCCCTGGCGCTCCAGTTTCTCGCGAAGGCCCATTCAAGACCACCGCCAACTGCATATCCGACTTGAGTCTCCGAATTCCGCAGCGTATCTAGTCCAATATCTACGCGATTTGAAATGTCAGCAAACGCAACGCCGCCCGTGCCATAGAGCAGCCACGGTCCGGCCGCGATACCGACGCGCCCGCGAACCGTAGAAAACCAATCGATGTCAGTCGTGGCATTGCCGAAGGCGACGTCTTTACTTGCATTGATATCCGACGCCTGAAGATCGCCCTCAACGCCGAAGACAAAGCGATCGCGCTGCCAATTATATCCAACTGACCGCCGCTCGAAATCTTCCAGCCGGCTTAGCCTAATCACGGCGTAGGACTGAATTGGTGCTGGCGGCGGCGGAGTATAGGGCCGATAAGGGCCGAGATCGGCGGCCCACGCGCTCATAGTTGCAGTCACACAGAGCAGGATGCCGCCAAACGTAACGGTTTTAGCTCGCTGAAATTTCATTTTGAAAACCCCGTCGTTTCGGCCATTGGCCCTGACGGCGACAACGTATAATGCGAATTTCGGTTCCCTTTTCGGCAGCAGAGTGGCGCTTCCCGACCAGCTGCCATGCATCTGCGAAATTGCTATTCAACGAGCATTTTTGGAATTGCAGGTGATTGCGGGATCTAGGCGCGGATCGGCTCGCGACTTTTCTCCGCCTCGAGTTTTTGTTTTCGCGCCATGCGACGGTCGCGAGCTTTGAGCACCGGGAGAATCCAGTGGGCCATGCGGATTGCTCTGCGTGTCTTCTCGGGGTCCACAAGGTGTGTCGTCGGCAAGCGCGGAGTGAAACATTGCTCCATCACCGACCCGAGCGGAAATTCGAGTTCGTCCTGCAGCGCGATCATCCGCGCGTATAGATCGGCGAGCGGCGTGATCAGGCGGCCGAAGCCGTTGCGAGCTTGCGCCCATCCGACGATGTAGAGACCGCGAACGCCGGGCGGAAAGGCGCCGCCGTAAACCTGGACAATTCCATCTTCGATTCTGACCAGACCATCCGGCAAAAACGGGAAGGAAGTATGAAATCCCGTCGCCGCGACGATTAGGTCGTAGGTTGCCGTCGAACCATCTACAAAGGTCACGGTCTTTCCGTCGGCCTTCTCGATTGCGGGCCGCGCTTTCACGCGACCGAGGCGAATAGAGTTCAACAGATCCGTGCCGAAGGCGGGATGGCGCTCGAACATTTTATGGTTCGGCCACTGCAGTCCGTAGCGGCGATAATCGCCGATGCTCAATCGGATTATCGATTTGAGTATGGCGCGCTGCACGAAGATCGGCAGGCCCCAGAGCGGGATATCGGTCAGCGGACGGCCGAGGAAAGTTTTCGGCATGTACCAATAGCCGGTCTTCAGACTGATATCGCAGGACCGGCCGAAGCGGCCCGCGTCGCACGCCATGTCAACGCCTGAATTCCCGCCGCCGATGACGAGGACGCGCTTGCCCTCGAGCTGGGCCGGTTCGCGGTAGTCCTTCGAGTGCAGCATTTCACCGGTGAACGTGCCGCGGAAGTCTGGATAGCGTTTGTCCCAGTGATGGCCGTTGCAAACGATGACACCTTTGTAAATTCGCTCTCCGCCATCGGCGAACTTTACAACCCAGCGGCCGGAATCGTCGGGCGCCGCGAGCTTAACTTCTTTGTTGAATTCGCAATGCCTGAGAAGGTCACGGTCCTGCGCAAAATTCTGGAGATAAGCGAGCATCTGATCGGCCGACGGAAAATCAGGGTAATCAGCCGGCATTGGATAGTCTGCATATTCGGTCGCCTTCTTCGACGACACGATATGTGCCGTCCGATAGACGCCATGCAGCCAGTTGCCACCGACCCCTGCCGCGGCATCGACGATTTCAAAGGAAATACCGCGCCGTTTGAGGGCCGCTGCAGTCGCGAGCCCAATGGGCCCTCCGCCGATGATCAGATGGCGATTGTGGCGGGCTCTGTCGCTCATCAATGAGCTTCCTTCGCTATTGGACCTTTTCAGCGTCTAACAAGCTCACGGCAAAGAGTGCCCAAAACTTTGCCACGTGGTAATCGGCCACTTCGATACATTATTGGGCGAAAGCGTGCGAGCTACGGATCGTCGCAAAGTCGCGGCAACCGTGCCGTAGTGGCCAATTAACCATTTCGGGTGAAAAGCAAATTCTGCAATGCCGATGCCGGCGCTTTATTCGGCGGCGCTGCTGTCCGCCATTGTCGAAACGGCAAAGCGCCGCGCAATATAATCTTCGACGATCACCTTAAAATCTGCCGCGATATTCGGGCCGCGTAGCGTCATCGCCTTTTTGCCATCGATGAAGACCGGGGCTGCCGGCTGCTCGCCAGTTCCCGGCAAAGAAATGCCGACGTCGGCGTGCTTGCTTTCTCCCGGGCCATTCACGATGCACCCCATGACCGCGAAGTTTAGCGTTTCGACGCCCGGATAGCGTGTCTTCCAGTCCGGCATCCGGTCGCGGATCATGTCCTGGATGTCGCGCGCTAGCTCCTGGAAGACGGTCGAGGTCGTTCGACCGCATCCGGGGCACGCCGCGACGACGGGCACGAACGATCTGAGCCCCATCGTCTGCAAGAGTTCCTGCGCGGTGCGCACTTCCTGGGTGCGGTCGCCGCCGGGCTCCGGCGTCAGTGAAAAGCGGATTGTGTCGCCGATGCCCTGCTGCAGCAGAATGCCGATGGCCGCCGACGACGCGACGATGCCCTTGGAACCCATCCCCGCCTCAGTCAGCCCGAGATGCAACGCGTAGCGGCTGCGCTCGGCGATCATCGCATAGACGGCGATCAGATCCTGCACGGACGACACCTTGCCGGAGACAATGATCCGGTCGGCGCCGAGCCCCATCTCTTCAGCACGCCCGGCGGAAAGAAGCGCCGACTGCACCATCGCTTCGTGCATGACGCTGCGTGCCGGCTTGGGGGCAGCCGACTTGGCATTCTCATCCATCAGATAGGTCAACAGCTCGCTATCGAGCGAACCCCAATTGACGCCGATCCGGACGGGCTTGCCATGGCGCAGCGCCGTTTCGATGATGGCGCCGAACTGGCGGTCTTTCTTGTCTTTGAACCCGACGTTGCCGGGGTTGATACGATACTTGTCGAGCGCTTCAGCGCAGGCCGGGTTGTCGCCCAAAAGCTTGTGCCCGATGTAATGGAAATCGCCGATCAGCGGCACTCCTACGCCGCGCTTGCGCAGCTCGTCACGGATAAAAGGCACAGCTTTTGCGGCCTCGTCGCGATCGACCGTAATGCGCACCAGCTCCGATCCGGCACGTGCGAGATCAGCAACCTGATTGACCGTCGATTGAATGTCGGCAGTGTCGGTGTTGGTCATCGACTGGACAACGACCGGTGCCCCGCCACCGACCGTGACGCCGCCAACCTTCACCGCGACGGTTTGATGACGGGTTTTCATTGCGATACTGTCGCCAAGCGCCATCGATCAAAGGTCTCTTCGTAGCTGGACGGCGACGTTCTAGCGTTCTCTGCAGCTTCCCGCCAGCAGCGATATCGACGCGATGCACTGAGCGAATGCTGGTGTGCTTGTTATGCCCAAGCCGTCTACATCTTATGCAGAGCCGCGCATTCCTGGCATGTGCCCGACACTTCGACAGACCGCACGCGAGGCTCGAACTTAGCGCCATGAACAGCCTCGTCGATCGCCTGAAAAATGTGGTCCCCGTCGATTTCCTGGACCGTCCCGCATTTCTCGCAACTGAGAAATATAGGCCGCCGGCCGGTGGGGGCCTGATGCAGGCGACGGCAGGCGAAGTAGGCGTTTTTACTCTCGAGGCGATGCACTACACCAGCGTCGAGAAGGGCATCAAGAGCCCGGTATACGGAAATGGGAGCCAGCCGCGTGCCCTTCTTGGCAAGGCGATCCAGGACCTCGTACGCCCCGACGCTGGCTTGAGTCGAGGCGATTTCCTCGAACACCTTGCGACGCAGGTCCGTGAACCGGATATTCCTTTCCGCGAAGATCGCCGTGGCGCGGTCGAGTGAGATTTTGACCCGTTCTTTGTTGCGCTGGTCTTCGCCTGCGTTCGCTACCATGACGGTCCTTTAAGTGGTCCGCGCGCCAGGTGCTTGAGGCATCACGGCTTCCGCGGCAAGTCGGACGGTATAACATCTCGGCATGGGCAGCTATTGTCTAAAAGGTTGAATCCTGTTTTTTGTGCACTGCAGCTTGATCTTGGGCAGCCGGCAACCACATGCAGCTTTACTGAGATTCTGAAAAGAATTTCATCTCGCGAGCGCATTTCGTCTTTAATCTCGCCGTGAATCGGTCAGTTCGTCTGCTCAGTGTCGACAGTTGCTTGCCTTGACTTTGACCAATAGCGTCAACCGGGAATGAAATCGGGATGGACGTCAAGCTCTTGATCGACAAGCTGGCTGAGAACGCCAGGCCGATCGGTATCACAATTTTTTTCGCCTGCATCTTCATCCTATTGCTCAGGACGCGCGTCGCCCGGCGTTTGATCGCAACAATCGAAGATACGGTATTTTCAAACTGGCGCCTGGCACTGCTCGGTACGACCGGCATCGTGCTTTCGTTGGCGGCAGGTTGGCGAACCTGGGAAGGCATGTACAATTTCACCGGCGAGCCGTTGCTCTCCGGGATGGTGACGTTCGGCATCCAGGGCATCATGCTGATCGTCGCGTGGTTGATCGGCGAAAGCTTTGCGACGGGAATGAACGCGCAAAAGCGCTCGGGGCGCTCGGGGTTTGTCAGCGCGGCTGCACAGCCATGGCTCGGTAGCGTAATTGGCCTTTTGCTGTTCATCGCCGGCTTCGTCATGTTTCTGCAGTGGACCGGACAGGCGGACGTCAATCACGCCAGTGTCGAGGATTTAAACTGGTCTCGGGCCGGCAATAAGTATGTGATGTTCGGTGCGGGCGTGCTGCTTGTGGCGCTGTTCGCGCTCTACGCCGCCAGCGACCTCGTTCAGCCCTACGTGCAGGTCGTTCGCGTCATCATCCGCAATTCGATGCTGTGGGTCATGTTTCTGGCCTGCATGGCGACCAGCGTCTTCTTCTCGTTCGACAGCTTCTTCACGGCGATCTTCCCGCAGTCGGAGCGCGTTCGCGCCTCCGAGCTCCGTGCCCAAAATCAAGTCTCCGGTATTATTTCGGACATCGAACATTCGATTGAAAGCCGCCGCGCCAATCTCGCCGAAGACCTATTCGCGACGCAGGCCTGGAAGGACTACGAGCAACAGCTCAACAACATCAGCAAGGTTTCGGCCCAGTCGGAAGGGGCTATCGAACGCTATGTCAACGAGCTGCTCGAAAACCGCCGCCGAGCCGTCAAGGAACAGCAAGAGCGTATGTCTTCGGCGCAGGCTGGCCAGGCCGGTCTTGCCGGCCGCAAGACCTCTCTGACAGATGAAAAAACCCGGCTCGCGGGTCAGCGGCCTGAACTCGCCGCGGAATTCGCAACGAAAAAGTCGGACTACGACGCCAAACTGAGAGAGGTCGACGCCAAGCGCGTCGAAGCCCTCGCCGAAGACAAAGGCGTAGAGGGCTCGGGCAAGGTCGGTCGCGGGCCCATGTACCGCCAGCGCATGAGCGAACTTGCGCTGCTCCAAAGCGCCGCGCAGATCGCTCAGGAGCGCATGAAAGACGCGCAAAAGCGCCTGGGCGCCGTAGAATCCCGCCTCACCGCGATCGACACAGAACTGGCAAATGTCGATGGCGACCTTGCAAGATACAAAGGCGAGGCGGATACGGCCCAACAGCGGATCAAGCTGACCGAAGACACGGCGAAAGATGGCGCCGGTCCGGCGATCGATCCATCGCGAATTCTGCCGATGTTTGAGCGCCTCAAAGCGGAGTTCCGCACTGAGCCGACCGCCGAACACCTCGCCAGCGTGCATCAAACCTGCAACGACATTTATGGCGCACTTGCCGCAACGCCTGAGACGAAGCCGCTGCTCTCCGGTATCGACTGCGATCCGAAGACGACGGCCGATGCAGCATCCGGTCTTTTCGCGCTCCAGGCCGGCACAAAGGTCTTTAACGAGACGTGCACCGGCGGCGACAAGCTCAATGCCAATAAGTCGACAGACGCTCTCTTCGGCTTCGCGCGCAAGTGCCTTTCCGACAGCGCGCTGCCGAGCAACGACACCGACGCGCTGCGCACGAAAATTAATCGCATCGAGCTTTCGCGCGATGACAAGGCGCATCGCTTCGTCGTGACGCTGAACGCGTTCCAGGACGGCAACCGACTCGCCTACCTGGCGCTCGCCATCGCGATCGGGTTGGATGGGCTGATCTTCATGTCGGGTCTGTTCGGCGCCAACGCCGTGCGTTCGCCGCTCTCCGACATTCCGAGCTTCAAATCACGGTCAGGCGCCCAACTCGAGGCGACGATCAACGCCGCGCTTGGAGCCCATCCTTACGAGAATGCTTGGCTGACGCTGACGTCGCTAAGACCAATCACCAATCAGGATGGATTTTCTGCGCTCGCGAATTTAAGCGGCATGGAGCGCTCGCAGGCGGATCGGGTGCGCATGGTCTTGACGGCCGGCGCCGACATCGGTGCCGTCGAGAACGTGAGCCACGAGCCCGAGTGCTACAAGGTTCGGAGTGAACTTCGCGAATATCTCTCGAGCGTCTGCGACAAGCAGTTCAAGACCGACACGACAGCAAAAGAACGGGCGCGCCTCGACCAACTCGTTTCTGCCGCGCTGGCTCCGCATCCGCGCGAGCACGCCGAAATCGTGCTGCACACGCTGGAGCCGATCCGCGAGACGGAAGGCTTCACATCAATGGTGACGCTGAACGAAATCGACAACGATTATGACTTCGCGAGTTGTACGCCGCGTGATGAACGCGGGTGCGGCCGTCAAGGCCGTGGCGCCGGACGTCAAGATCGAAGACCGCTATTACATTCGCCCTGCGCTATATGAAACGCTCCTAATGATCCGTGCTACGGCGCCCGAGTTAGCGGGGTACGGGTACGATCGCGCCCGGTTCGAAGGTGTCCAGGCCCGCCCGGCGCTCGATGGCGGAGCACTTAGAACCGCGCGCACCGAGCTTCCTAAGGAACGGCGCGCACCAGAAATCGAAAAACCGCGGCCGCCGGCTCTGCCTCACCTGCAGCCGCTTTCGGAAGATGAGCGCACACGCCTCATTGCCCATTACCGCGAAGCTTTGCTCTCGGCCGTCGGCCTGACTTCGGAACTCGTCGACCAGCGACTAAAATCTGCCGAGTCACGCGAAGGAATGCGAGAGGCCTGGAGAGCACTCGGCGCGCACAGCAAGAAAAACCATTTGCTCGAACTCGCTGCTTCGCGAATTTCAGAATACGCAGGATCGCGATCTCAGCGAAGTATTCTCGCGCCTGCTCGGCGAAATTGACGGAGACGAGCGGAAGCGCTCGCTACTGGTCGGCGTCGACAGCAGGGTACGCGACGATCTCATTCTCTACATGCTGTTTCCGGAAATTCGTCTTATCGATTATTTGATCGAAGAACTCGAAAACGCGGCGCAGTTCGACGACGGCCTGCAGCACAGCGAGCAGGCGTTGAAAGATCAGCTTAAATACGTGCGCCAGGGGCTCGGCGAACTCAACCTGTCGAGCCCGCGGTCTTGGAATGAGATCCGCGAAAGGCTCGCAATTCGGCCCGGCAAGGAAATGCCTAATTTTCTAAATAAGCACCCGCCGCGCAGTGACGATTTTCCGGATGACAGCGACGTCTAATTCGCGAGAGGGCGCCGTTAGGGCAACTTATGCGGTGAATGCAAGGACCTTCTGGCGCTGCATGCCTAGGCCCTCGACCGTCAGCTCCATCACGTCACCCACCTTCAAGTACTCGGGCGGCTTCATCGCGCAGCCGACGCCCGGCGGCGTGCCCGTCGTTACGATGTCGCCGGGCTCGAGAACCATGAACTCGGTGACATAGGCGAGCAGGTTGGGGATCTTGAAAATCATCGTCGCGGTCGTGCCGGTCTGCTTGCGGACGCCGTTGACGTCGAGCGACATTGCCAAGTTGTGCGGGTCGGGGATCTCATCGGGCGTGACGAGCCAGGGGCCCAGGGGACCGAACGTTTCCGCTGACTTGCCTTTCACCCACTGTCCGCCGCGTTTGCTTTGAAAGCGCCGCTCTGAGACATCATTGCAGATGCAGTAGCCTGCGATGTATTTCGCCCAGTCCTTGGCTTCGACGTAGCGTGCCCGCGCGCCAACCACAAACGCGATCTCGCATTCCCAATCCATGCGATTTGAATTTTTCGGGTAAATCACATCATCGTGCGGACCCGAGATCGCGGTCGGTGCCTTGTTGAACAAAATTGGCTCGGACGGGATTTCCTGACCCGTTTCCTTGGCATGATCGGCGTAATTCAGTCCGATCGCGATGAAATTCCGCGTTCCTGCGACCGGCGGGCCAAGGCGCGTCGCCTCAGGCACTTTCGGCAGAACTGTAACGTCGACGTCGCGGAGTTTCGCAAGTGCGTGCGGCGCGAGGTGCTCGCCTTCCAAGTCCGCGATGAGCGAAGAGAGATCACGGATCGTGCCGTCCCGATCAATGATACCGGGCTTTTCAGCGCCGGCCGCGCCGAACCGAACAAGTTTCATGTTTGCAAAAAGTCCCCGGGCTTGACCCAGCCATGTGATGAGAACTGCTTCTAAACAGAAAATCGCCAAACTGCCAACCGCGCGTGCGGCCGTTTTATCTGGAATTCAGCAATGCTTTGCCGAACTTGTTATTTGACCAGGACCTCCTACGTAACGGACTATCGGGGCGTCGTCGCGTGACCGCGCCGACCGCGGTGATTTTGAGATGTCTTGCGCCGCGTCAAAAAACGCTAAGGTCCACGTCAAGCGTGGGCTCCGGTTCAAGGAGACCGCTATGAGCAAAGTTAAAGCTTTTCCCTATCCTGAAAAAGAATTGATGCCCGGCATGCTTCCGGGAACCCGGATGCTGTTCGCCTGTTGTCGTTGAGGCGCAGCCGAGCGGCATGAGCCGCACAACAACCAAAGCACAATTCATTCACGAGAGGATGCCGGTTTCGACCGGCAAAACGAAAAACCATGTCCAAATCCTACGTCATTGAAGTCGGCGACGACCAGGCCGGCGTGATCATCCGCGAAGACGGCGAGCGCGACTATCGCTTTCATGCAGCGCTTGATGAATACAATGCACTCGAGGGCCGTCGTTTTGCGAACGCCCTTCTGGCGGAGCGGGCTGCCATCGCCCACGCGGCGAGCCGCAAAAATCGCCGTCGCACGCAGAATGGTCCCTCGGAGGCGCGGCTATGACACGAGTTTATAGGGACTTCGTCCGGCTAAAGCCTCGGCAGAAGCTTTCGAATTCGAAGCCAACACAGGGTGCTCCGCCTCCCCGGTCGCAGCCGGGCGAGTCCGATGTTCAGACGCTCGAATCGGGGTCACGCTTCTTTCGGGCTCCGATCGGTCCGTCTTCCGAATTCTGATTGCACACCGCCCACCTACTCCCTGGACCTGCTCGTCCGACCGGCGAGCAGGCAACTTGAGACCGGTGACCCACAAGGCCGCCGGTCTTTTTTTACCTGCGCGAAGCATCCGCGGCATGCTTGGAAGCTGTTCTGGAATTACTGGTGCGGACGGAGGGACTCGAACCCTCACGAGGTCACCCTCTCAGGATTTTAAGTCCTGTGTGTCTACCGGTTCCACCACGTCCGCGATACTGCACAATTAACACCTTGATCTATATGCTATTACTCAGATCCTAGTGGAACCGGCCCATACAGGGGCCCATACTCCAGTGCCAAACATGGACGGATCGTTACGGTTATTCGGCTGCAAGGTAAAGTGCACGGCCTTGCCGATTTCAGAAGCACCGCTGTCCACGAGAAATCAGAAGAATGAACGGTTCAACAGTGGCGCATCGACTACGCGAAAGATCGAGCGGATGATCGATGACTGCGAGCCTGCCGCAGAAACCCGTGGAAGCGACAATCGCGCTCAGCATCGCATTCGTGGCAAGCGCTCGCGAAGGCCGAGCCCGGCAAACGGCGGTTGACTGAGAGTTATCCGTGGGTGGTCGCCTTCGCCTTCGGGCTTCTGCATGGCTTCGGCTTTGCTGGAGCGTTGAAGGACAGTCAACTACCTCGCTTTCATCAAGCTTGCTACAATATCTCCGGTTCGACCAGCACCGCGAGCTGCGCAAGTGATTGCTGCCATCCCAGATAACAGGCCTCCAAGGGAATGGCTGGCGGAATGCCCGCTTGCTCGATAGGGAGCTCGGTGCCGACCGAAACTTTTTTCAAGGTCACGGTCACGCGCATCTCACCCGGCAGGCCCGGATCATCGAACTTGTCCGTATAGCAAATCCGCTCGTGCGGCGTGAGCTCGAGGTATTCGCCACCAAACGAATGACCCCTGCCGGTGGTGAAGTTGGCGAACGACATCTTGAATGTGCCGCCCACCTTCGCCTCCATGTGATGGACCTTGCATGTGAACCCATTCGGGGGCAGCCATTTAGACCGCCCTATCATCCGCCCTAATCAATGTTGCGGTCGGGTCGAGAGATGGGAATGGCCGCCTCCTGCCAACCATCCCTCAGTTCGGCTGCAGGAGTTTTGTGTTCCAGTCGGGATAGAAGTCTTGCAGGGACCTTCTCTTCTAGAGAAAGGCGCCACGACCTAACTCGACGGGGCATCCCCGCTAATGACATTGGGCGCCGACCTTGGAGGCGATGCGCTGACCAAGGGCCGAAGCGATGGGACTCTGTCTCAAAGGTTCTGAGAGACAGCTCTAGGCAGCGGCAGGACCCAGACCGAAGCCGATAACGGGATCAACCGGATCGCTCTCGCGGTGCTCGTCGCGGTGGGTGCAGTGTCTGCCATGGGCGTCGGCCTCACTATCTTTCTTGCAACTATTTACGGCGCGGCGCCCTTTCTCATTCCGCTCGGAATAGTCAGCGCATTGGGTATCGGTTTGGTTGCTGCTGTCGTGGCTGATCCGTGGATTTTGCGAAAGTAATTCAAATCTCCCGCAAGGGGACAACCCGCATTAGTCGGGCGTGACGCACCGCTGAATAGCCGACGATCAGAAAAGATCCGGCCCAAATAAGGTGGACTGGTGACTGAGCCTGCCGAACCCCGTCGGCTTCCCGCGCCCTGGTGTGTTTTGTTGAGCACGGCGAAAGCTTCGTTGTCGAAGATGCAAACGGTCGGCCGCTGGCTTACGTGTATTTCGAAGACGAGCCCGTGCGTCGTGGCCTCGTGAACCGGCTGACGATCGATGAAGCGTGGAGGGTCGCCTCGAACATCGCAAAATTGTCCGACTTGTTGAAGAAAAGTTAGCACCACGGGTGAAGGGCGGAAGGCCAGCGACTTCGACCGAGCGCTCGGACAGGATGTGCCCGTCCCGTCTAAAGGCCTCAAGCCTGATTCCGGCAAGGACGACACTAGCCTTCCCAAAAACGAGCATGCCCGAACCAAAACGCGGCGCCAACCAGCAGCGACTGCAAAAAAGCAAGAAAAGGCTGATGGGTTGTGGTGGGGGAACTGCGCGGCTTACCCGCGCGTTTGGAAATGCCAGCCCGCGTGCTCCTAATTGCATAAACCGCGCGCGACCAAGAGATCGTGCACAAGTTCTCAGTCGCTCGTCATTTGAGCGCGTGGCGAGTTGCACTTGCGTGCCTCGACCCGCCTGAGCCTCGACCCGCCTGAAAAGAAAAAGGCAGCCGGTTTAGTCCTGTGACGGAATCTCTCCGTGTGTTTGCAACTTCTCCTGTTGCAGCTGAGCGGGCGCACTGCTCAGGTATTCCACGCGCGCCCCGTCAATCTTGCCATTGAATTTGAAGGGGGCCTGATCGTAGTACTCAATGCCGACGGGAGAGCCGAGATCAATGCCGAAGTCGAGGCAATCGTTGGCGGTAAAAATCAGCGGGGCGCTGACCGGCACGATGCCGGACGCGACTTCGTTGCCATTTACTTTTAATACCACATTGAGAGGACCGGCCGGCCTGCGCTCGACATAAGTCGTCTGGACTTCGATATTCACCTTGCCGGTTGGTAGCTTGCCCTTGGCCTTAATGCCGGTGCGTTGAATCTCGAACAGGTTATATTCATACGACAGCACGCCATCCTTGATGTACAACGCGAGCCCACCGGAAAAGCCGCCGAGCGCATAGAGCACGCCGTTGGCAATGACCGGCACGTCGACATCCATGCTGACCAGGTTCTCCTTGTTACCGAGCGCGGGCGCGACGACTTCAGGCATCCTCGTGATTGGGCCCGGGAACGTCCATGATGTGTATGGGGGTACCAGGCGGAGTTCAGGATGGAGCACCGGGATCCACAGGCCGCCGCCGACCGGCAAGCCTTTGTTCTTGGTGAACTCAATTAGAAACAGCTCCTTCAAGTCGGTGAGCTTGGCGGCCATATTGCCGGCGAGGTCGTCGGCCTGCGTCCAATCTTTGTTTAGGTCGTAGAGTTCCCATTTGTCCTTGTCCGGCGTCCATTCCTTGACGCCTGGGGGCAAGCCCGTGACCCATGGTATGCGTGGACCAAACGCTGACGCCATCCACCCGTCGTGATAAATGGCCCGGCTCCCCATGACTTCAAAATACTGCGTATGTTTCGGCTCCGCGGCCCTCGCATCGTTGAAGGTGCTCGCAAAGCTGACGCCGTCAAACTGATCTTGCGGAACGCCGTTGACCACGCGCGGCGGTGTGATGACTAAAAGGTCATAGATGGTCGCGACGACGTCATTGACGTGCAGGAATTGCCCGCGAGGTGTGGCATCCGGCTTGATCTTTGCAGGCCAGCGGATGGCCAGCGGATTGCGCGTGCCGCCGAAATGCGAGGCGATGAGCTTGGTCGCCTGATAAGGCGTACTGCCCGCCCATGCCCAGCCGGCGTGATACATGTTGTCGGTTTTCGGCGAGCCGAGCACGTCGAGGCCGCCAAGCGTGTTGAGCGCCGCGATCTGCTGTTTGGTAGTGGTGGGAATACCATTCTGCGCAAGAAGCTCGCTGATCGTGCCGTCTTGCCCTTCAGCCGAAGCGCCGTTGTCACCCCAGATGTAAAGGATCAGGGTGTTCTCGCCGTAGCCAAGTCGATCAATTTCGTCGACGACACGACCGACCTGTACGTCGACGTGCTCGGTAAAGCCGGCGAAGGCCTCCATGAGACGGCGCTGGAAAGGCTTCTCGTCGTCGGGGATCGAATCCCAGGAAGCCAGGGTGGCGGGCCTCGGGGTCAGTTGCGCATCCGGCGGTATCCAGCCCATCTGCTTGGCGCGCTGAAAGGCACGCTCGCGGTATTTATCCCAACCATCGTCGAACTTGCCCTTGTACTTGTCTATCCATTCTTTCGGTACGTGATGCGGGCCATGAGAGGCCCCGGATGCCCAATACATGAAGAACGGCTTGTCCGGCCGCAAACGCTTTGTGCTCACGCAACCAGCCGATCGCGTCGTCGGCAATGTCTTCGCTCAGATGATAATAGTTGTGGCCGCCGGACGTGCGAGGATGTTCGACGTAGGCTGTATTCCGGACGAGTTGCGGTTCCCACTGCGATGCTTCCCCGCCCAGAAAGCCGTAGAAATACTGAAAGCCGTAGCCGGCCGGCCACCTATCGAATGGACCGGCGGTAGTGGTTTCTTCGGCAGGCGTGTTGTGCCACTTCCCCCAAGCAGCGGTGCTGTAGCCGTAGTCTTTGAGTACCTCGGCGACCGTGGCGCTGCTCTTGGGGATGGCGCCCGAGTATCCCTCCCAATCGTTCGCCAGCTCCCCGATCTGACCGTTGCCGACACGATGGGGATTACGTCCGGTCAGCAAAGCCGCGCGAGTGGGCGAACACATCGCGGTGGTATGAAACCGGTTGTAGGAGATCCCCTCGTTGGCGATCTTTGTCAGCGTCGGGGTATGGATATCACCGCCGTAACTGTCGGTTTGCGCAGGCCCGACATCGTCGATAAGTACGATGAGAATGTTCGGCGCATCCTTCGGCAGATAGCTCGCAGAAGGGAGCGGATTGTAAATTCGACTCCTGCATGGTCCGCCCGGCTGTGCTGCCCGAAGGTTTAGGCGGAAAGGGCAAAATCTCCTGGGCGGCGGCCGGAACCGCAAAGCCGGCGCTTAGCGTCATGGTAAGTAGCCCAGCTGCCAGTTTTATACTCATCGGAGACTCCCTGGACCATGAGAAGTGAACTCAGATTTAAGGACATCTTTGTCATAGAGATTGACGCGCCCGACGAACCGAGCAGCTTCAAGTGACCTGTGATCTCAGCAACACGTTCGGTTTTTTGGGCTGTTCGACTTTACGAGCGCTCCAAGTGCCGTTTTGCCTCTGGCGGCGACCTTCGTTGAAAGGGACGGCGTTTAGCGACCCGACCGCTTGGCGTCGGGTGACATCGGGGCCACCAGACCTACGCGAGGAAAAAACAAGGTGAGCGCCGGTTCAAATCAAAAGCGCGTGCTTTCTTACAGGCGATGGTTCGCCGTCGGCAACGAACACGGCCACGGGCACGTCTGACAGCAGTTCGTCACTGCCCCGTCGCCTATCCCGCAATGACGGCAATTGCCTGCACCGGAGGCTACGGTTCCGATCGTACGTGGAACAAAAAGCATGTTCCGACCATTGTAGGTCAGTCAGTTTGTTCCATTGTAGTTCAATCAGTTCGTTAGTGGAGCGTGAGGTGTGCCCCATGCCGGCCGATGCCCCTAAATGCATCCTCATTGTCGATCGTTCCCGCACATCCGGTTGCCGACTTCGGGACTGCCTGCTGAAAAGCCACACAACGGCTCACGTCTTCGATGCTTATGTACCGGCCTTGTCCATGCTTCAGCGGAAGAAAATCGACACAGTCGTTGTCGAGTTCGATGCAGACAAAGCCACTCTCGACTTCTGCAATGCAGTCAAGGATTTGAATGTGCCGATGGTGTATTCATCCGCCCCATTAGAACCGTTCGATCTGCGCCAGTACGGCTTCGGGGTCACGTTTCCGACGTTGCCACACTCACCCAGCCTGAGAGTGCAGTACGCACACACGCGGAATAGCGAGCTGACACATCCGGTTGTCAACTAAGACGACTTAGAATGCGCGGTTCGGACGCTTAAAGTCTTGCCGGTTGCTGATACCCAAATCAGGGAGGGCCTACCAGGACAGCGCGTCAGGAGCCCGCCGATGACAACGGTAACGGGCTTATTCAGACCCGGCATGACGCCGAGTGCGCCTATCAATCCGTGATCGAGCGCGGCTACCAACGTGCCGACATCAACCTGATCATGTCAGACAAGACGCGTGATCAATGGTTCCCGGTTGAACATCAAACCGAAACGGATCTGACCGCCAAGGTGGCCGAAGGCGCCGACAAGGTAATAGGAGGCGACGCACTCGGCGGCCCTGTCGGTGGAATGGTCGGTACGATCGCCCCGGCGGTCGCCGCGGCCGGGGTTCTCACGCTCCTGCCCGGCCTGGGGATCGTTATCGCTGGTCCGGTCGCCGCGGCGGTCGCGGCCGCCGGCGCTGTCGGCTTGGCAGCCGGCCTGCTCGCAGCGCTTGCGGATTGGGGTATCCCGAATGAAATCATCGAACAGTACGAAGTGGGCCTCCGCGACGGCGGCATGCTGATGGGTGTGAAATCGCGCTCAGAGGAAGACGCCCGCCAATTCGAGCGAGCATGGCAAGCTTGCGGTGGAGAACACGTCCATTCATGAGCGTGGATTGCAGGTC